>CAWBYE010000028.1:0-40542 GCA_963792905.1 uncultured Acidimicrobiaceae bacterium | reverse complement strand
GTCTGAGTGCGCAACCGGGCAACCGGACTCCCGGAGTTCCTTCCAGACCTCGGGGGCTCGCGGGTTGTAGTCGGGGTGGCCGTGGTCGAAATCGGTCGCGTAATCGTCGACCGGTCCGTAGTCGGCGGCGTCGTACGGCACCCGCTGCCAGATGTCGACACCTTCGGGCGAGTCGCCGAAGATCGGATCGCGGTCCGCGTACTCCCGCCCACCGGGCGGAGCCGGTGTGCCGTCAGCTGACGTTCCTTCGTCGATGATGTCGGTCACCTTGATACTCCTCGTCGCGTCGGGGAATAACTATCGTATTCGGCTCCCGGCTCGACATCGCTGTTCGGCCACCGACCGGCCGGGTGGAACATGCTCGAGGCGCGTCCGTCAGACCGAAGCGGTCAGGCCGCCGTCGACGCGGATGTTCTGGCCGGTGACGTAGCTGGACTTCTCGGAGGCGAGGAAGGCGATCACTTCCGAGAGTTCCTCGACCCGGGCATATCGGCCGGCCGGGATGCGGGCGACGCGGTCGTCCTTCTCCGGGAGGCTGTCGATGAACCCGGGCAGCACGTTGTTCATGCGCACGTTCTGGCCGGCGTACTTGGTGGTGAACAGCTTGGCGAAGTCGGCCAGGCCGGCGCGGAACACCGCAGACGTCGGAAAATCGGGGTCGGGCTCGAATGCGGCGAACGTCGACACGTTGACGATCGATCCGCGTTGCTGCTCGAGCATGATCGGCGCCACCAGGCGGGTCATTCGAACGACGTTGAGCAGGTAGTAGTCGAGGCCGAGGTGCCAGTCGGCGTCGCTGATCTCCAAGACGTCGCCCTTCGGGCCGTGTCCGGCGCCGTTGACGACCGCATCGATGCGGCCCCAACGCTGCATCGCCTTGCCGACGAACCGTTCGAGATCGTTCACGACCAGATTCGAGCCGGTGAAACCGAAGCCGCCGAGCTCGAACCCCAGCGCCTCACCTTTGCCCGACGCCGACATCACGCCGATCCGGTAGCCGTCGGCGGCCAGCTTGCGGGCGGCGTCCGCGCCGATGCCGGAACCTCCGCCGACGATCAGTGCGACCGGTGAGTCGGCAGGGCTGGATTCTGTTCATGGTGTGCTGGTCTCCTGGTGGGTCGGGATTGGTCAGATCTGCGCGATGCGCATCGTGGCGGCCTCGATGGCGGCCTCGTTGCGCCGGTAGTACGTCCAACCCCGTCGTCGGGTGGCGACGATCAGGCCGGCGTCGACGAGCACCCGGAGGTGGCGTGAGGCAGCGGGCTGGCTGACACCCAGCTGGTCGACGATGAAGAGATTGCAGGTGCCGTGAACGATCGGATCGCCGTGCTCCTGCGGCGGGAAGTACCGCACCGGATCCTTGAGCCACTCCAGGATCTCCAGCCGACGCGTGCTCGCCAGGGCCTTCAGGACGAGCTCGAGCGTTTCCAGCTCTCGATGGAGGTCGCCTCGCACGGGGACAGAGCGGACGGGGACATCGCAGACGGTGGCACCACGGACGGTGGCACCCGGATCGGCGGCATCAGCAGTGCCCGACATGGCTACATAACTAATACGCTATGTGACAACTCTGCAACTCCAGCCCCTACCGCCACCGGCCGATGTATCTGCCATCGGGTCGACCGCCTCTGTATGGCGACGACTCGGCGAAAGGCGGAGAACATGCTCGTGACCACGGCGATCGGACGTCGGGATCGACCGACACTGCCGTTCGGTCGCGTCATCGACATCCCGGGTCGTGGCTCGACGTTCGTTCGCGGAGCTCTCGGCCCGCCAGGCGCCCCGGTGTTGCTGCTGTTGCACGGGTGGTCGGCCACGGCGGATCTCAACTGGCACCCCTACTTCGACGCGCTCGCGCGCCACTTCAGGGTGATCGCCATCGATCACCGGGGCCACGGCCAGGGCATCCGTCACGACGATCCCTTTCGGCTCGAGGATTGTGCAGACGACGTGGCTGCTCTCGCAGAGCTCCTCGGCATCGAACGCCTCATCGCGGTCGGCTACTCGATGGGCGGTCCGATCGCTCAGCTGCTGTGGCAACGTCATCGTTCGCTGGTCGACGGCTTGGTGTTCTGTTCGACCAGTGCGGCGTTCCGTTCGAACGCCCGCCTTCGGATGCTGTTCCGGGCGGCATCCGGCGTGTCGGCCGTGCGTGGCGCCGGTGCGGTCAACACCGTCGCCGGGTCGGCGCTCGCCGCGATCGCCAAAGTGAACGGAATGCGGGGTGAGGCGATCTGGGGCGTGGAGCAGATGGCTCAACACGACTGGGGCAAAGTGGTCGAGGCGGGTCACCAGATCGGGCGATACGACGCGAGGGATTGGATCGGGTCGATCACGGTGCCCACATCGGTCATCGCCACACTCGAGGACGACGTCGTCCCCACACGACATCAGCTCTGGCTCGCTCGAACGATCCCTGATGCAACGCTGCGACACTTCCCCGGCGGACACCACCGGTGCGTCACCGACCCGGAACGGTTCGAATCGGTGCTCGTGCAGGCGTGTCGTGAGATCGGCGCCCGCTCGTCGGTCCATCGGCTGGTCGGGTCCGCCGCCGCTGCCTGATCCGCCGAACGTGCCCGGGCAGTTGGACTTGACTCCTGCCGGGTTGCGTCGCCCACGGAGGCGATTCGATGAACGACGCAGTGTTGAACGAGGTTCGGGATCGGGCGGCGATCATCACCTTCAACAGACCGGACCGGCTCAACGCCTGGGGCCGGAGATCCATCAGGGCGACTTCACTGCGCTCGATCGCGCTGCGGGCGACCCCGGTGTCCGGGTGGTCGTCGTCACCGGCAGTGGCCGAGGCCGGTGTGCGGGTGCCGACATGGACGTGCTGCAGGGCATCGGCGACGCCGGCGGCTTTCGACCCGACTCCAGAGCGGGGGTGGCGAGCTTCGTCGAGAAGCGGCCACCGAACTTCCAGCCCCTCGTCGGCTGAGCCGCGCTAGTCGGTCTCGGGGCCCTTGGCGCGGACCTCGTCGACGGCCTGCATCGCCTCGCGTAGCTCGGTGAGCCATTCGTCGACGTTGCGCCCGACCAGGCGGACGCACCAGCCGAGCGCGTCCGAACGTGAGCGGGCGATGTTGGCGGCGACGAGGGTGTCGAGGACCTGACGCTCGGGCTGGCGGAGGCGCGTCGATCACGGGTGCTGCGAGGTGGGTGAACAGCGCCGTGTGATCACCGACGCGGACCGCCCACGCGACTTTGCGGTCGAACCGGTGCTCCGCCTCCCGTGCGATCTGCATCCGTCGATCCCGAGTGTCCTCCCGGAAGCCCGAGACCCGGCCGGCGACGGCTTCGGCCAGGTCGGCTTCGGATGCGTCGGGATCGAGTTCGGGCGGCGCGATCGTCACGATGATCATGATCTCCTCTCGGTCGATCGTGATGGCCGGTTCGTCATCGGCGGTCCACTCATCGGGCAGTCGGCCCGCGAACCACGATTCGATACTGGAAGGATCGGTCATGTCTTCCATTCTCCATGAATGATTACAGAATTACAAGTCAGCATCATGGTTCGCCGGTCGAGCGAGCGCTCCCATCTGTGGATCGGGGTCTGCTAGGAACGGCGGATGCGGGAGGCCCCACCTGAGCTCGATCGACGGCTGCGCGCCGCTCAACGGCTCGACGAGATGGCCGAGACCGCCGAGTTGATGGGCGATGACGCCGGAGCCGTGCGCTTCCGAGCCGAGGCGGCAGCGTGTCGCATGGTGGCCATGCGACTGCTCGACGACTGACCGGACTACTTCGCCGCGAGCTCGTACGCCTCGGTGAGCAGTGCGCGGAGCGCCGCGTCGATCTGATCGGGCTCCGCAACGTTGGCGATGTGCCAGTACTTCCCTCCGTACTCGAC
The DNA here is from genome assembly GCA_963792905.1 of uncultured Acidimicrobiaceae bacterium. Taxonomy (GTDB): domain Bacteria; phylum Actinomycetota; class Acidimicrobiia; order Acidimicrobiales; family Ilumatobacteraceae; genus Ilumatobacter. Next base: position 36,689 of record CAWBYE010000028.1, on the reverse strand, counting down.
GACCTTGCGGGTGATCGTCGGGTGGGTGGCCCGTCGCCTCAGGTCGAACCCGACTGCGACCCACCGGTCGTGTGGCCGGAGCTCGGCGAACTTCCGAGGATTCTTCAGAAAGATGCCGACCGAGACGACGTCGAGGTGGACCGGTCCGATGGTGTCCAGGTGCCGCATCACGGTCTCGAAGACGGGTCGTTCGTGAGACGGGCCGGTGGAGAAGTACTCGTCCAGCGAGAGTCCCGGCGCACAGTCGTGGGTCTGGCGGCTACGGCCGAACGTCCGTGCGCAGTCGGGACACGTCCAGCCGGTCATGGGGTCACTGCAGTGCAGTCAGTAGCGCCAGGAGCATCAATATCCCACCCACGCCGAAGATGGCGATCTTCGTGCGGCGAGCACCGAGACCATTGGCGAAACTACCGATCGACTCGACCTCGCCCATCGGAGTCAGCACACTGTGCCGAGCATCGGCGAATTCGGGCGGATCGCCCGTCGACTCATCGATCGGTCCGTCGAGTTCGTCGAGTTCGTCGTCGGAGTCGATCTCAGCCCCACCCGGCAATGTCGACGTTCGCGACCACCTCGATCGGCGTCACACGGACGATCATCTCTGGTGGTACCGCGTTGCGGTGACCGTACGCCTCGGCCTGGTCGGCGCCCATGTACCGGCCGCCGATGCGGGTGCCCCAGCGCAGCAGTTCGTCCCGGTCGGTGGTGGTGGTCGCGGTGCCGGCGATCGTGACGAACGCGTACCGGAGGTCGCTCGTCGTCGAAACACATGGCCAGACGACCGCCGCGCAGGATTGCCTTGCCCTTGATGGTGTCGGCGCTCGTCATGAAGACGATCTGATCCTCGCCGTCAGGGCCTGCGCCGCGATCGAGATCGACCCACACCGGTGCCACGTGCGGGCTGCCGTCTTTGCGCGTGACCGCGAGTTTGCAGGTGCGAGCGGGCAGGGCCTCGACGAAGTCCTGCCACCAACCTTCAGGTGCTGATGCGTATCCCACGACCACATTCTCGCACTTCGTCAGGGCTAGCGTCACCGTCGAGGAAAGGCGGCGTCGTGGCCGAACACGAGCTCATCATCCGGAATGGCACCGTCGTCGACGGGACGGGCGTCGATCGATTCGTCGGCGACGTTGCTGCCTCGGACGGGGTGATCACCGCGGTCGGTTCGGTCGACGGGCGCGGTACCCGTGAGATCGACGCCGAGGGGCACATCGTCGCCCCGGGTTTCGTCGATATCCACACTCACTACGACGGCCAGGCCACTTGGGACACGCAGCTCGCTCCGTCGAGTTGGCACGGCGTCACGACCGTCGTCATGGGCAACTGCGGGGTGGGATTCGCTCCGGTCGTGCCGGAGAACCGAACTCGTCTGATCGAGCTGATGGAGGGCGTGGAAGACATCCCCGGCACTGCACTGCACGAAGGTTTGTCGTGGGAGTGGTCGAGCTTTCCCGAGTACCTCGACGATCTCGATCGCAAGCCCCGCGACATCGATCTCGGCGCCCAGATGCCACACGGCGCACTCCGGCTGCACGTGATGGGGGAGCGGGGCGCCACCCAACAGCCCGCCACCGCCGTTGACATCGCCGAGATGGCCGACCTCGCACGCGAGGCGGTCGAGTGCGGTGCGCTCGGCTTCACGACGAGCCGGACGCTCAATCACAAGTCGAGCCTCGGCGAGCCGACACCGTCGCTAGGGGCGGAGGCCGACGAGCTGATCGGGATCGCCGAGGCGCTGGGCTCGGTCGGCAAGGGTGTGCTCCAAGTCGTGAGCGACTTCATCGACCTCGACGGCGAAATCGACTTGTTCCAGCAGATGGCGGCCCAATCGGGTCGCCCGATCTCGGTGTCGATCGCCCAGGCGCCGCGCCGGCCGGAGGAGTGGCGCATCGAACTCGACCGGTTCGCCGTGGCGAGCGCGGCCGGCGTACCGATGCGCGGGCAGGTCGGCGCTCGCGCCGTCGGGATCATGCTCGGCCTCGAGACCACGCTCAACCCGTTCATGTTCAGCCCGGCGTACGTCGACATCGCCGACCTGCCGCTGGCCGAGCGAGTCGCCCGAATGGGGCAGCCCGAGATCCGACGGGCGATTCTCGACGGCGCACGGGTCGAGGACCGACAGCTCGGCAGCCGGGTGATCGCCTGGTACCCGCACATGTTCCGTCTCGGTGACCCCCCGAACTACGAGCCCGACCGGTCCGAGTCGGCGCAGGCCGAGTCCGAGCGGCGTGGATGTCCACCCGGCGAGGTCGCCTACGAGTGGTTGCTCGAGAACGACGGCAATGCGTTGCTCTACGTGCCCAGCCTCAACTGGGCGCACGGCAACCTCGATTGTGTCCGCGAGATGCTGCTGCATCCCGCAGCCGTGCCTGGCCTGTCCGACGGCGGCGCCCATGTCGGCACGATCTGCGACGTCAGCTTCCCGACCACCTTGTTGCAGTGGTGCGGGGCGCGATCGTCCGAACGGGCGGATCCCGGTCGAGACGCTGGTCGCCAAGCAGTGCCGCATGACCGCCGAGACGGTGGGGCTCCACGACCGCGGTGTGCTTCGTCCCGGCTACCGGGCCGACATCAACGTGATCGACTTCGATCACCTGCGGCTGCACGTGCCCGACATCGTGCACGATCTGCCCGCCGGTGGGCGGCGGATGCTGCAGCGTGCCACCGGCTACCGCCACACGCTCGTCGCCGGCACCGAGATCATGGCCGACGGCGAATCGACCGGCGCCACGCCGGGTCGCCTGGTGCGCGGCGCTCGGGGGGCACCGGCATGAACTTCGACTTCCCGGTCATCAGCGCCGACTCGCACATCACCGAGCCGCCCGACTGCTACATCGCGCACATCGACCCCGCGTTCCGTGACCGCGCCCCGCACATGGTGCGCGACGGCGAGCGCGGTGACGTGTTCGTCATTCCCGGCATGGGTCGGCCGATCGCCATGGGACTCGTCGCCGGGGCCGGGAAACCGGCGAACGAACTGTCGATCTCCGGGGTGACGTTCGACGAGCTCCATCGATCGGGCTGGGACCCGACGCACCGACTCGCCGACCAGGACCGCGACGGGGTGTCCGCAGAAGTGATCTACCCCACGGTGGGCATGATGATCTGCAACCACGACGACGCCGCGTTCAAGAAGGCCTGCTTCGACGCGTACAACCGCTGGATCGCCGAGTACTGCGCAGAGGCGCCGGACCGCCTGCTCGGCGCGGGGCAGACGGCTCTGCGCACGATCGACGAGGGGATCACCGACCTCTCCGCCATCGCCGAGGCCGGACTTCGCGGCGTGATGATGCCGGGGGAGCCCGGCACACTCGACGACGGTGGGCCCGACTACGACGATCCTGCGTGGGACCCGTTCTGGGCGGCCGCTGTCGATCTCGGGCTCCCACTCAGCTTCCACATCCTGACGTCGCGCAGCAGCGCCTTCAACGGCAAACCGCGTGGCTCACGGTTGAACGGTTTCCTCGGGATCATCCGCGGCATCCAGGACATCATGGGCACCCTGGTGTTCGGCGGTGTCTTCGAGCGACATCCGAAGCTGAACGTGGTATGCGTCGAAGCCGACGCCGGCTGGGTGCCGCACTACATGTACCGAATGGACCACGCATACAACCGTCACCGCAACTGGATGGCGCCGGGGATCGAGCTGTCCAAGCCGCCGTCGGTGTACTTCGCCGAACACATCTACGTCACGTTCCAGGACGACTGGACCGCGTTCCGGCAGGCCGACGACATGAACTGGCGTCGCCTGATGTGGGCGAACGACTTCCCGCACTCCGACAGCACGTGGCCCTGGTCGCAGGACATGCTCGCCGAACAGGTCACACAACTGTCCGACGAGCAGCGTCGTGCGATCCTGAGCGGCAACGTCGCCGACCTCTACCAGATCGACGTCTCCCGACTCCCGATCGCCGCACCCGCTTGACCGCCTCGCTCGAGGCGGTCGAGCTCCGAGCCCAGGATCGGTAGCGACACGGGGCAGGATGGCGGCGATGGCCGGCACCTTCCGATCGCTCCGACATCGAAACGCCCGCCTCTTCTTCTTCGGGTTGCTGCTGTCGAACATCGGCACCTGGGTGCAGTTCACCGCGGTCGCGATCCTCGTCGACCGCCTGACGGGTCGCACCACGGCGATCGGCGTGTTGACGGCGCTGCAGTTTCTGCCGATGCTGCTGCTCGGCGCCTACGCCGGCGCGGTCGCCGACCAGCGCGACCGACGCACGATGGCGATGATCACCCAGGGAGGACTGGCCCTGCAGGCCGTGGCACTCGCCGTGTTCGATCTGACGGGCACCATCAACCTCGGGATCATCTACGTGCTCACGTTTGCCCTGGGTGTGATCAGTGCATTCGACAATCCGGCGCGTCGCGGGTTCGTCACCGAGCTCGTCCCGGAGGATGACATCGCCAATGCGATCTCGCTCAACACGGCGACCATGACCGGTTCGCGGATCTTCGGGCCGGCGATTGCCGCGCTCCTGATCGGGCCCCTCGGCACCGGCTGGTTGTTCTCGATCAACGCCTTCTCGTTCGTCGCGATTCTCGGGAGCCTGTTCCTGTTGGACCAGTCGAAGCTCTATCGGGCCCCGCGGGCCAAGCGGGGCGGGACGCCCGTTCGCGACGGGCTCCGGTTCATCCGCCGATCGCCCAACCTGTTCGTCCCGTTCGTGGCGTTCACCGTGATCGCCACCTTCGGGTTCAACCACAACGTGGCGTTCCCACGCATGTCGCGGCGAGATCTGGGGTGCCGAGTACTGGTTCGGCTGGGTGCTCACCACGATGAGTATCGGCAGCCTGCTGGGATCGCTGCTCACGGCCAGCCGACCCGTCGTGACGATCCGGTGGATGATCGCCAACGCCATCGTGCTCGCGGTTGCCGGGTTCACCCTCGCATGGTCCGGCAACGTGGCGGTGGTGCTGCTTCTCGCCGTCCCGATGGGTCTCGGAGGGGCGGGCTTCGTCACGTCGATGAACGCGATCACCCAGCAGGAGTGCCCACCAGACATGCGCGGCCGGATCCTGGCGCTCACGGCGGTCGCGTTCCTCGGGTCGTACCCGATCGGTGGTCCGATCACCGGACTCGTCGGCGACTACGTCGGCCTCGAATGGTCGTTGGCGTACGGGGCAGTGGTGACGCTCGTGGCCGTCGCCGGCATGGTGTGGTGGGCGCTCGGTCGCCGCGAGTCGGAGTCGCGGTTCGAGGTGTTGCGGACGCTCCTCGGCTCGTCGACCACGCTCGCTCCGAGCCCGAGTGAACATCCATGATTCGGAACCGCCGGTTTGGGCCGGCCTCGCGGTGGAGATCATGAGCGCATGACGTCGAGATCGATCATGTGGTTCCGGCGCGACCTGCGCCTGCGGGACAACCCGGCGCTCGGGGCTGCACTGAGCGACGGGGATGTGCTCCCGCTGTTCGTCCTCGATCCATCGTTCGAGCACGCCGGCGGGCCGCGGCGGGCGCTCCTCCACGACTGCCTTCGTGCGCTCGACGAGGCCACCGGTGGTGCTCTGGTCGTTCGGCGCGGTGACCCGGTCGACGAAGTCACGGCTCTCGCCGACGAGATCGACGCGTCGACGGTGTACGTCGCGAGAGACTTCGGGCCGTACGGCCGACGCCGCGACGAGCACGTCGCCGACGCGCTTCGTGGTGGCGGTCGCCGCTTACGAGGTGTCGGCTCGCCCTACGCGATCGAGCCGGGAAGTGTGGTCAAGGACGACGGCCACCCGTACTCGGTGTTCACGCCGTTCTCCAGGAAGTGGCGTGACCAAGGCTGGGACGAGCCCGTCGAGGCGCCGCGTCACCCGAACTGGATCGCAGCACCGTCCGACGATCTTCCGGATCGCCCCGAGATCGAGTTCGAGGTCGCGTCGGCGGCAGAGCAGAACGTCATGGCGAGATGGCGCCGCTTTCGGGACGACGGGTTGGACGACTACCGCGATCGGCGCGACTACCCGGCGATCGACGGTACGAGCCGGTTGTCGCCGTTCCTGAAGTACGGGGTCATCCACCCACGTCAGCTCCTTGCCGAATCAGACGGTCGAGTCGACGGGCACCGGACGTTTCAGTCCGAGTTGGCGTGGCGCGACTTCTATGCGGACGTTCTCCACCGCGATCCTCGCAGTGCGTGGGAGAACCTCGACCAGCGGTTCGACCGGATCGAGCTCGACACCGACGCCGCCGCACGCGAGAAGTTCGACAGGTGGTGCGCCGGGCGGACCGGCTTCCCGATCGTGGATGCGGGCATGCGCCAACTCGTCGAGTCGGGCTGGATGCACAATCGTGTCCGGATGATCGTCGCCAGCTTCTTGGTGAAGGACCTGCACCTGCCCTGGTGGTGGGGTGCGAGGTTCTTCCTCCGGCACCTCCTCGACGGTGACCTGGCATCGAACAACCACGGCTGGCAATGGGCGGCCGGCACCGGCACCGACGCCGCACCGTACTTCCGCGTGTTCAACCCGACGACGCAGGGCGAGCGCTGGGATCCGGACGGCGAGTACATCGCACGGTGGATCCCCGAGCTGGGGACCGCGGGTTACCCGGACCCGATGGTCGACCACAAGGTCGAGCGGCTGGAAGCACTCGCCAGGTACCAGGCGGTGAAAGGGCAGCGCTGACTCGGGTGCGGGTACCGTTTCAGCGTGATACGCCCACTCGTCGCCTTTCTGCTCGTCACCTCGCTGCTGGTGTCCGGCGCGTGCTGACTCGGCCGCAGAGCCGGGCGGTGGCCCCACCGGTGACCTGATGGTCGTCGACACGCCAACGGTCGTCGTCGGTGAGCTCGAGATCTCCGTCGAGGAGGGTCCCGTCGGCGTCGACGACCTCTCGGAGATCAACTTCGGTTCGGTGAACACCGACGAGGGTGTGGTGCTGGTGGCAGTCACGGCCGAGGTGGCACGGACATCGGGGCTCACCCGGACGGGGTTGATGGCCGGCGGCCGGTTCGAGGTCGATCTCGTCGGCCCGTTCGAGTCGTTCGGTCCGGCCGCCCCGACGTACCTCGTCGAGGGGCTTCGGTCCGCTGCCGACAGCTGAGTGTCGCCGGCCCGATGCGCCCGTTGGCTACCGTTGCGGCATGCCGGCCCGCCAGCTCGCGATCGTGGTCGATGCTGCCGATCCCGATGCGCTGCGCGACTTCTGGGCGGCAGCGATGCGCTACGAACCGTTCGGTTCGGCCGGTGCCTACCGGTCGGCGAGGCCGCCGGCGGGCGAGGTCGGTCCGAAGCTGGTGTTTCAACGGGTCGACGATCCGCAGACGCCGACCAAGAACCGCCTGCACATCGACATCGTGGTCGGCGACGACATCGATACCGAGACCGATCGTCTGCTCGGCATCGGCGCCACCAAGGTGACCGACCTGATCGAGGAGGTCGGCACACGTTGGATCGTGCTCGCCGACCCCGAGGGCAACGAGTTCTGCCTCGTGTACGACACGTGACAGATCCGGTTCGGCGGCTCCGAGACGCCACCAGCTCGAATGGCGCGCCCAGCGCTCGCAACCTGCTGGTCACCGTGTTCGGCGACGCTCTCCTGCCACACGGCGTCGACACGGTGGTGTCCGTGAGCTCGCTCGCCGCGCTCCTCGAACCATTTGGCGTCAGCGAGCGTCTGGTGCGAACCTCGCTCACCCGGTTGGTGAACGACGGCCTGCTCGCCACCCGCGCCGTCGGCCGCCGCAGCTTCTACGGCGTTGCACCGGCTTCGACGCCGTTGTTCCGGCAGGCCGATGCCCGAATCTACGGCTCACGCCGTGCCGCCTGGGACGGGTCGTGGACGATCGTGGTGATCGACGGCGGCGAGGCAACCTCTGCCGAACGGGCACGTCTCCGCCAACGGATGACCTGGGCCGGCCTCGGTGCCGTGGCCCCGAACGTCATGGCCTCGCCGGTCGTGACGGCCGAGGAGACGGCTCTGGTGATCGACCAGGTGGGGGGATTCCGCAACGTGCTCGTCACTCGTTCGCAGGTGGTCGATGGCGCGAGCACGATCGACGAGGAGGAGCTGGCGCGACGTTGTGCGCCGCTCGACGAGGTGGCGGCCGGCTACGACGGGTTCGTCGGCGCATTCGGTGACTTCGACCGACCGACCCTCGGCCCGCTCGATCCCTCCGACGCCTTCAAGCTCCGCATCCTCCTGATCGCGACCTACCGCCGAATCGCGCTCGTCGACCCGCTGTTGCCCGAGTCGTTGCTGCCGGAGGGATGGGCCGGATCACGCGCACGAGCGCTCGCCGCGTTCGTGTACGGCGGATGTGTGGATGCTGCCGAGCAGCATCTCGCAGCGACCGCCGAGCTGCCGGAAGGATCGCTGGTCCCCGATCCCACGTGGCTGCACGGGCGTTTCCTCGTGGAGTGACGCCGGGGTCAGGCGTCGAAGTCGACCTCGACCCGGTCGGTGGTGGGCTTCGACTGACAGGTCAGCACATAGCCCCGTGCGACCTCGTCGTCGGTCAGGCCGTAGTTGACCGCCATGTCGACGCTGCCGTCTCGGATCACCGCCTGGCACGTCGAGCAGACACCGCTGCGGCAGGAGAAGGGCGCATCCGGCCGAACACGTTGCACGGCGTCGAGCACGGAGTCGCCGTCGTACAGGTCGAATGTGGACGTCCGGCCGTGCAGAGTCGCTCGCCCGGTGGCGACCGCGACGGATGCCTCGGTGATCTCCTGCGGCGCCAGCGTGGCCGTGCCTTGCTGCTTGGTCGTGAACACCTCACGATGTATCTGCTCGGCCGACATGCCGGCGCCGATCAGCGCGTCGCGTGCGTCGTTGGTCATCTCGATCGGTCCGCACAGGAACGCGTGGTCCGCGTCGGCGGGCAGGATGCCCGACTCGATCCAGCGTTCGATGCGCTCGCGATCTGGTCGCCCGCTCAACAGTTCACCGCCGACTTCTTCGCGCGTGAACGCGAACGCAATCGAGAGGCGACCGAGGAATCGGTCGCGTACGTCGTGCAGCTCATCGAGCAGCATCGTCGATCGACTCGTGCGGTTGATGTAGACGAGTGAGACCCGCGACAGGGGCTCGGCAGCGAGGATGGTCGACACGATCGACAGGATCGGTGTGATCCCGCTGCCGGCGGCCAGCGCTGCGTACGAGCGGGCGATGGCCGGGTCGATACGGTGGGTGAAGTGCCCGAGCGGTCGGAGTGCATCGATCTCGTCGCCGGCGCGCAGATCGGTCGACGCCCAGGTCGAGAACACACCACCCGGTACCCGACGAATGGCGACTCGGAGCGGACCGTCTGGTGCTCGTGAGCAGATCGAGTAGCTCCGGCGAAGTTCGACGCCGTCGAACTCGCGCCGCAGTGTGAGGTGCTGGCCGTGCTCGAACCGCAGCTTGGCGTCGCCGCGGTCGAACGTGACGACGACGCTGTCGTCGGTGTCGTGTTCGACGGAGACCACACGCAGTTTTCGGAAGCCGTCGTCGATGGCCGGTTCGGTCGATGTGTCGCTGCCCGTCATCGCGATCAGAGCGCCTTGAACAGTTCGAACGGTTCGGAGCAGGCGTTGCAGACGTAGCTCGCCTTGCATGCCGTCGCCGCCGAACTGGGAGATGAGGCGGGTGTGTCGTGACGAACACCGCGGGCATGCGACGGGCGGATCGACGAAGGTCTCGCCGGGTTCACCGACGGGCGGCGGGGGCGTGATGCCGGCGCGCGGAGTCGTTCTCGGCCGCGCTCGGTGATCCAGTCGGTGGTCCAGGCCGGGCTGATCGCGAATCGGACATCGGGGACGAGACCTGCGTCTCGAACCGTGTCGACCACGTCGTCTCGGATCTGTTCGGTCGCCGGACAGCCGGTGTACGTGGGTGTCAGGATCACCGTTGCGACATCGTCGGTCACCTCGACCGATCGCACGATGCCGAGATCGCCGATCGTGACGTGTGGCAGCTCGGGGTCGTCGATGTCACGGATCCGTTCGTCGAGCGCAGTCGCCGTGATCACCATTGCGTCACCATGTCGCACCCGGGTGGGCCCGGGCGAGTACCTGCATCTCGCCGATCAGCAATGAGAAGCTCTCGGTGTGGCGGCCGTACCGGCCACCCGACTGCATGACCCCGTCCTCGGGAATGGTCGAGAGTGGCCTCGGCGAGTGCGTCACCGACCGTCGCGCGACCACTCCGTCCGCAGTACTTCGGGGTCGGCGGCCACACCGGCGGCGACGAGACCGTCCTCGACGTCGTCGTGCTCGAACAGCTCCCCGGTGAAGCGCCACAGGTGATCGATCGCCGCCTGCATGCGCGTCTGGCTCTCGTCGGTGCCGTCGCCGAGGCGGACCACCCAGCTGCGAGCGTGACGCAGGTGGTAGGCGGTCTCCTTGACCGCTTTGCCGGCGAGCGCCGCCAGCGTCTCGTCGGATGAGGTGGCCAGTGCCTGCCAGAGCGGGAGTGCGTAGGCATCGTGGAGGAACTGGCGCCCGATCACATGAGCGAAGTCTCCGTTCGGCTGCTCGACCAGGAGCGGGTTGAGGAACTCGTGTTGCTCGCGCCAGTACGCGAAGTAGTTCTCGTCCCGGTCCGTTCCGTCGACCGTCGGGCCCTCGAGGTCTCCTGCGTAGGTGTAGAGACCCCGCGCCTGTCCGATCAGATCGAGCGCCAGGTTCGACAGCGCCATGTCCTCTTCGATTTCGGGCGCGTGCGTGATCTCCTCGAGCAACCTCTGGGCGAGGATCAGGGCACGGTCGCCCTGGCGCAGCACGTAGGTCGTGACGCCCTGCATCACATGTTCGCGACTTCGTCGGGGAGCTCGAAGTCGGTGGGGTGCCGAAACGACTTGTCGGCGGCGGGATCGAAGAACGCGTCACTGTCATCGGGGTTCGACGCCGTGATGTCGCTGGACTGGACCACCCAGATGCTGACCCCCTCCGACCGGCGGGTGAACAGGTCGCGAGCGTTCTGCAGTGCGAGCTCGGCGTCGGGTGCGTGCACCGTTCCGGCGTGGACGTGGCTGACACCGCGCTTGGCTCGCACGAACACCTCCCACAGCGGCCAATCCGAGGTGCTGCCCGTCATGCTGCGGTCGCCGAACGCCGTGCTGCCTGCTTCTCGGCGTACGCGGTCGCGGCCTCACGCACCCATGCGCCTCCCTCGTGGGCACCGACGCGTGTCGCCATTCGCTCACGGTTGCACGGACCGTCGCCCTTGACGACCTGCCAGAAGTGGTCCCAGTCGATCGGGCCGTGCACGTAGTGCCCGGAGTCCGGGTCGAGGCGTAGATCGGGGTCGGGGATCGTGAGATCGAGCAGATCGGCCTGCGGGACCGTCGCGTCGATGAACTTCTGTCGGAGCTCGTCGTTGCCGAACCTCTTGATGCCCCATCGCATGTTCTGGTCCCCGTGCACCGACTCGGCATCGGGCGGCCCGAACATCATGATCGACGGCCACCACCAGCGGTCGAGCGCGTCCTGTGCCATGTCGCGCTGGGCCGGTGTGCCGTTCGCGAGGTCGAGCATGATCTGGAAGCCCTGCCGCTGATGGAAGCTCTCCTCTTTGCAGATGCGGACCATGGCACGCGAGTACGGGCCGTACGAGCAGCGGCACAGCGGCACCTGGTTCATGATCGCTGCGCCGTCGACGAGCCATCCGATCGCGCCCACGTCGGCCCACGTGAGGGTGGGGTAATTGAAGATCGACGAGTACTTCTGGCGACCCGTGTGCAGCCGTTCGAGGAGTTCTTCGCGTGGTGTGCCGAGCGTCTCTGCGGCGCCGTACAGGTACAGCCCGTGGCCGGCCTCGTCCTGCACCTTGGCCGTGAGGATGGCCTTGCGTCGCAGCGACGGCGCGCGGGTCAGCCAGTTGCCCTCGGGCTGCATGCCGATGATCTCCGAATGGGCGTGCTGGGCGATCTGTCGAACGAGCGTCTTGCGGTACTCGTCGGGCATCCAATCCCGCGGCTCGATCCGATCGTCGGCGTCGATCAGCGCGTCGAATTGCTCGCGCCGGGCGTCCGCGTCGGATTCGAGGGCTGGATCGGAGGCGGAATCGGAGGCGGAATCGGAGGCGACGTCCATCAGGTGAGTCTATGACACATCGACGACGTGATCCAGCAAAAGAACTGTGTCATCGTTCGGTTGGTCCGTTCAGCGTTGCATGGCGGTGAACACACCGATGTCGTGGCCGGGAACGATCGTCGTGCCGGACGCCCGCTCTCGCTGGAGCACGGTCAGTGATGCCCGCTGCTGGTCGAGATCGTGCCCGAAAGGTGGCAACACCTCGTCGTCGAGCGTGTGCGAGAAGTAGCACGCGTCGCCGGCGAGGATGACCGGGCCCGTGGCGGTCATCACCCGCAGTGATTGATGGCCGCAGGTGTGGCCCGGCGTGGGGAGACACGTGACTGTGCCGTCACCGAACACGTCGCCGGGCCCGTCCAGCTCCTCGATGTCATGGCCGAGATCGATCAGGGCGCTGTCATAGACCGGGCCGCCGTCGCGGGCGGCGCGCCACTCGTCTCGCTGCACCATGACGCGAGCGTGCGGGAGCTCGAGGAGGCCTCCGACGTGGTCGAAGTGGCAGTGGGACAGCACGACCGTGATGGGATCGGTCGGATCGATTCCGTGTTGGCCGAGCCGCGGGCCGATCGTGCCGTCGCGTTCGAGGTCGACCTCGAACAGCTTCGCCAACGGGCCGAGCGATGAGGTGCCCATCGCCAGGTCGGGGTGCAATCCCACGTCGAACAGTGCGACGCCGGCCGGATGCCGGATCAACCATGCCGGGATCGGGATCGAGATCTCGTCGGTGCCGCCGTCGCTCGACAGTGTGCGTGCCTGGGTCCGCATCCAGCCGCAGTCGAGTCCCGTGATCGTCGGTGCCGTCATCGGCGCACCCGCGCCGGGCCGAGAATGAGATGCGGCCACGGATCGGGCATCACCGGTGTCTCGACGTGAATGATCGTCGGCTGGTTCGATTCGAACGCCTCGTCGAGGCGGACGCGGAATTCGGCCGGCTCTGTGGCGTGCAGCCCGAGCGCACCGAAGCTGCGTGCGTAGGCGACGAAATCAGGGTTCCGGAGCGTCGAGGCGATCGTGCGATCGTCACCGAACTTCTGCTGCTGCATGCGCTTGACGTTGCCGAAGGCGCCGTCGTCGAATACGGCGCACACGAGCGGGATCTCGTGTTGCACGGCGGTCGCCAGCTCGTTGCCAGTGAAGAGGAACCCTCCGTCGCCGGCGATCACGAGCGCCTTTCGGTCACCGGTCGTCTGGAGGGCGGCCTGAGCACCGAGCCCGTGTGCGTAGCCGGCGCCGAGGGTGCCGGCCGGACCGGTCGACAGCAGGGTGCGCGGCCACCGGAAGTCGAAGGCGAGATGCGACGCGAAACCGATCTGGGTGACGTCTTCCACGAACACGCCGTCGTCGGGCAGCACGTCACGGATGGCAGCGAGATAGTCGAGTTGCGGACGGAGATGATCGATCTGTTCGCGGTACTCGTCGTTCATGCGTGCCAGTTCGTCGGCGCGACCCGGGCGGCGGCCGGCCGGGCCGAGCGCCTCGACGAGCGCACGGCACACGTCGTCGGCGTCTCCGTGCACGCCGACCGTGCCGACCTCGTGCCGGTCGAGTTCGTCGGCATCGATGTCGATCTTGACGATCGTCTGGTGGTCGTCGGTCTTCCAGTGCTGCAGCGGCCACTCGAGACGGGTACCGATGCCGATCACGAGGTCGGCGTCGGCCCAGAGCCGGTGACCGACTGCGAGCGGTGCGAACAACTCGTGCGCCGTCGGGATGACCCCCTGGCCCATGCGTCGCGTGGTGACGGGGGCCTGGAGCAACTCGGCCAACATCCGTACCGACTCGGATGCGTCTTGCGCTCCGCCGCCGACGACGATCATCGGACGCTCGGCAGACGCGATGACGGCGACCGCCCGATCGAGTGCGTCCTGATCGATGGCTGGTCGGGTGGCATGCGGCGCCTCGATCGCACCTGGCGCCGGCGTCCGCCAGCGGTCGACGGGCACTTCGACGCTCACCGGCCGAGGTCGGCCCGACACGAGCTCGTCGAGCGCAGTCTGGAGAGCGGTGACGGCCGTCGAGCCGTCGTCGATCAGCGTGGCGTGTTTGGTGAGTTGCTGCAGGATGGCGTGTTGGTCGTCGAGCTCGTGTAGCGCACCGAAGCCTTTGCCCCGCGCCGCCACGGCGATCTCGCCGATCACGCCGAGGACCCGGGCGTTCGACCAGTAGGCGCTCGTCAGCGCGGCACCGGCGTTGAGCATCCCCGGTCCCGGTACGACGCAGAACGCGGCCGGTCGGCCCGTCACCTGCGCCGCGCCCATGGCCATGTACGCCGCGCCCTGCTCATGGCGGGCGACGACTGTTCGGATGTCGTCGGCATCGACGAGTGCGTCGAAGAAGTCGTCGTTCTGGACGCCGGGCAGACAGAACAGCGTGTCGATGCCTCCGTGACGGATCACGTCGATGACATGGCTGGCGACGGACGGCGACGGGTCGGATCGATTCACGTTTCTGGTCTAGTCGCGCGCCGTGCCTCGGCCCCGATCAGGCCGTCTCCCGGCGCACCGCACGAAGATGCGACGATGGTCGCGTGACGACGCTGCTCCCGGCACTCGACGGTTCCCACGGCGATCACCCGGACGCCGTCTCCGTCGATGGTGTCGACGCCTCCTGGGAGATGCTCGGGTCAACGGCCGACGCGCTCGCTCAGGAGGTTCACGGTGCACCTGCGCTCGCCGTGTCGGGAACGCCGTCACTCGACACCGTGACTGCGGTCGTCGCCGGTCTGCGTGCCGGAGTTCCGGTGGTCCCGGTCCCGGCCGACGCCGGACCGATGGAACGTGAGCACATCTTGCGTGACTCGAGGGCCGGCCTCGTCGTCGGTCGACCGGATTGGCCGGAATGTGACCTCCCGAGAGTGCCCATACCGACCGGGAGACGCTCAGCACCCGCGACAGTCGTCGAACACGATGCGCCGGCCCTGATCATGTACACGTCGGGGACCACGGGGCTTCCGAAGGGCGTCGTGATCCCGCGCCGCGCCATCGCTGCAGGCCTCGACGGACTCGCCGACGCCTGGTCCTGGACCCCCGACGACACCCTGGTACACGGACTGCCGCTCTTTCACGTACACGGGCTGATCCTCGGTGTGCTCGGCGCGCTCCGAGTCGGCTCGAAGCTGCACCACACGGGCCGGCCGGCCGCCGAGCGCTACGCCGAAGCGGCCGGAACGCTCTACTTCGGTGTCCCGACGGTCTGGTCGCGTCTGGCCGCCGAGCCCGACCACGCCCGCCGACTCGCCGGCGCACGATTGCTGGTCTCGGGGAGCGCCGCTCTTCCGGTGCCCGTCTTCGAGCAGCTCCGCGAGCTGACGGGGCACGAACCGGTCGAGCGGTACGGGATGACCGAGACGCTGATCACGCTCAGCACCCGCGCCGACGGTGAGCGCCGTGCGGGCCACGTCGGGGTGCCGATCACCGGTGTCGAATCCCGCTTGCGCGATGAGCTCGGCGATCCCGTGCCCCACGACGGTGAGACGATCGGTGGTCTGCAGGTCCGGGGGGCGACGCTGTTCGACGGCTACCTGAACCTTCCGGACAAGACGGCCGATGCGATGTCCGAC
Organism: uncultured Acidimicrobiaceae bacterium; assembly: GCA_963792905.1. GTDB lineage: Bacteria > Actinomycetota > Acidimicrobiia > Acidimicrobiales > Ilumatobacteraceae > Ilumatobacter. The sequence continues at coordinate 21,123 of CAWBYE010000028.1, read as the reverse complement.
GACGGGTGGTTCGTCACGGGCGACGCTGCGACGATCGGACCCGACGGCTTCCATCGCATCGTCGGACGGGCGTCGATCGACATCATCAAATCAGGCGGCTACAAAGTGGGGGCCGGCGAGGTCGAGACGGCGTTGCTCTCCCACCCGTCGGTCGACGAGGTCGCGGTGATCGGCATGGTCGACGACGACTTGGGCGAACGAATCGTTGCGTTCGTCGTGGGCTCCGATGCCGACGAGCGGATGTTGATCGATCACGTCGCGAGCCTGCTGTCGGTGCACAAACGACCGCGCGAGATCCGTCAGGTCGACTCGCTTCCCCGGAACGCGATGGGCAAGGTGCAGAAGCAGCAGCTCCGAGACTGAGCTGGTGGTCTCCTGCGAGAGATGAGGGGCCGGCGCCGAGTACTCGGTCGCGAAACGTGCGGTCAGCGCAGACGCTTGGAGAGCTCGTTGAGCCGACGTTTCTCGTCGCTCGAGAGTGAGTCGAGACCACTCTCGGAGATCTTGTCGAGCAGCAGGTCGAGCTCGGCCTGAGCGGCCGCGGCATCCGGCGAAGGTGGCGAGGACGGGGCCGACCACGGGCCCTCGACGACCGTGCTGCGCGACCGTGCCTTCGTGGCGGTTCCACCCGACCGGCGCCGTTTGGAGGAAGACCGTTCCACGCCCGAACCGGGCATCGGCAGCTTCGGGATCCACGGCAGTTGGGTGGCGAGGCCGAAACTCCGTGCGGCGAGCCCGGCCGTGGCGAGGAGCACGACGAGGAAGATCAGCCCGTTGCCGTTTCGGGCGCCGACGAGTTGCAGGACCTGCAGACCGACGACGACCGCGCCGATCACCCAGCCGGGGATGTTGAAGAAGAACCGGACGGTCGGGTGTTCGGCGATGAACACCATGAAGACACCGAGCTGGAGGTAGTCGAGGCCGTAGACGTTGAGACCGAGCACCGTCGCCACGATCGCCGGCACGACCGTGAGGATCCCGAGGAACCAGGCAAACCGGTTGCGGCCCAGGAGCCCTTCGAGCTCGCGGCCGAAGTACCAGAAGATGGCGATCGTGATGACGGTCCAGATCGACGGCGAGTTGGCGAACGGCCACGTGATCAATCGCCAGATCTGGCCACCCCGCACTGCTGACGCATCGAGGATGAGCGGCTCGAGGGCGGCGGGGTTGGCGGCCCACACGAACATCGACAGCACGCACGCAGCGGATACCAACACGGCGGTGCCGACGTCGATGTCGCCGACCTTGAACCAAGGCGTGCCCCCGTACCTGCTCTCGGGCGACGAGTAGGAGAATCGGCCAGCCATCGGGCATCACCGTATCCTGCGGCAACAGGTTTAGCCTGGCGAGGGTGATCAAGCGTCCGCCCGCAGGCACGATCCCGGAGGATCCGGGCTCGTACCAATTCAAGGACGCCCGTGGGCGCGTCATCTATGTCGGCAAGGCGTCGAACCTTCGTCAACGCCTCTCGAACTACTTCCAGGCCCCCCGCAACCTGCATCCGCGGACCCGGCAGATGGTCGAGACGGCGGAGTCGGTCGAATGGACGATCGTGCGCAACGAGGTCGAGGCGCTGATGCTCGAGTACTCGTTGATCAAGCAGCACGATCCGCGGTTCAACGTGCGCCTCCGCGACGACAAGTCGTACCCGTTCCTCGCGGTCACCGTGGACGAGCAGTGGCCCCGGGCAATGGTGATGCGTGGCCGCAAACGAAAGGGCGTTCGCTACTTCGGTCCGTACGCACACGCGTACGCGATTCGCGACACGCTCGATCTGCTGTTGCGGAGTTTTCCGATCCGCACGTGCAGCCAATCGAAGTTCAACCAGCACGAGCGGCTGGGCAAGCCCTGTCTGCTCTACCACATCGAGAAGTGCGCCGGCCCGTGCGTCGGCGAGATCGAGGAGATGCCGTACCGCGAGCTGGTCCGTGAGCTGTGCGACTTCCTGGCCGGTGACACCGAAGACATCGTCGACCGGTTGGAGACCGAGATGCGCAATGCCGCAAGCGATCTGGAGTTCGAACGAGCTGCTCGCCTGCGCGATCGCTTGACGGCGGTACGCAAGGCGATCGCGAAGCAGCAGATGGTCGCCGACAAGAACGAGGACCTCGATGTGATCGGGATCGCCGACGACGAGCTCGAGGCATCGGTGCAGATGTTCTTCGTGCGAAAGGGTCGCGTCGTCGGTCGGAAGGGGTTCGTCCTCGACAAGGTCGAGGATCTGACGCCGGGCGGTCTGATCGATCGAATTCTCGAAGCGATCTACGGCGAGGAGCCGGTGACCGGCTACCCGAAACAGGTGCTCGTGCCGCACGAGCCCGACGACGTCGCCACCTACGAGGAGTGGCTCTCGTACATGCGCGACTCCAACGTGCAGATCCGGGTGCCCCATCGCGGCGACAAGCGTTCGCTCCTCGAAACCGTCGAGAGAAACGCACGCGAAGAGTTCACGCGACATCGGATGCGACGGGCGTCCGACCACAACACACGGTCGAGGGCGTTGACCGATCTGCAAGAGGTGCTCGACCTGCCGGAGGCGCCGTTGCGCATCGAGTGCTACGACATGGCCCATCTCCACGGCACCGACTACGTCGGTTCCATGGTGGTGCTGGAAGACGGTCTGCCCGCCAAGCGCGAGTACCGCCGGTTCAAGGTCAACATCGAGGGCAACGATGACTACGCCGCGATGGAAGAGGTGTTGACCCGCCGTCTCTCGGCCTACGTCGAGGAGAGGGATCGTCCGCTCGGCACCGAGGACGAGGAAGGGAACCGCAAGCCCGGCAAGTTCGCGTATCCGCCCCAGTTGCTCGTGGTCGACGGCGGCAAGGGTCAGCTCGGTGTGGCGAAGCGTGTCGTCGACGAGCTCGGCCTGACCGACGAGATTCCGGTCGCCGGTTTGGCCAAGCAGTTCGAGCAGGTGTTCGTACCCGGGCGATCGGCGCCGGTCGAGATTCCGCGGGGGAGTGAGGCGTTGTTCATGCTTCAGCGGATCCGCGACGAGGCCCACCGATTCGCGAACACGTTCCATCGGGAGCGCCGCTCGAAGCGGATGACCGTCAGCTCGCTCGACGGCATCCCGGGTCTCGGCGAGGTCAGGAAGAAGAAGCTGATGAAGGCGATGGGTGGTGTGAACAAGGTCAAGCAGGCGGAACTCGCGGAACTCAAAGCGCTCAGCTTCCTTCCCGACGCCGTCGCCGAGGCGGTGTACACCAAGTTCCATTCTTGATGGTCGGGTTCGATCGCCGTTCGCTGGGGCTCACTTCGATCTCACCCTCCGGCAAGCAGCGGGCAGCCTGGCGGCTGCGTCGCTGCGCCGCGGGTGTCGCATCAGGTCAGTTGGGCGATGACCGACTCGTTGATTCGTTCGAGGGATTCGCGTCGTTCCTGCGGAGTCTTGCCCAGGTTGAAGTCGGGCACGATGAACTCGTCGAAGCCCTGTTCGGCGTACTGCCCCAACGCGTCGACCAACCGGTCGGGGTGCCGGCGATCGATCGGGACCCCATGTCGCCGGCGAGGATCTGCTCGGCCCGGGCGTCGTCATCGGTGACGAACACGAGCGCCTGCACCGACGTCCACTTGCTGCCGGCGTCGACGCCCACCGACTCGCAGGCGGCATCGAACCGGGTGTGTGCGCCGCCGGCCATGTCGGGCCCGCCCCATGTGTTCCACTCGTCGGCGAAGCGGGCGGTGATCCTCAGCATGCGTTTGCCGCCGGTGCCGACCAGAATCGGCAGCGGTGACTGGATGGGCGCCGGATCCGACGTGGCATCGAGGATCGAGTAGACGTCGCCGTCGAAGGTCGTTCGATCCTGCCCCATCAGGGAGCGGATGATCTGGATCGCTTCCTCGAAACGGTCGACGCGCTCCTTCGCCGGCTCGAGTTCGATGCCGTATGCCCGGTGCTCGTTGATCTGCCATCCGGCACCGAGGCCGAGCACCATGCGACCGTTCGAGATGTGATCGATGCTGGCCGCCCGGTTGGCGAGCACGGCGGGATGATGGACGGACGTCGGGGAGACGAGCGTTCCGACGCGCAGGCGATCGGTGAGCGTGGCGATCGCCGGCAGCATCGCCCAGCATTCGTGGGTGTCGCCGGGGGTGATCGACTCGTCGCCCGTGTTGGGCATGTAGTGGTCGGCGTACCAGATCCCGTGCCAGTTCGTGTCCTCTGCCCAGCGGGCGGTGTCGAACACCTCGGACGGAGCGTGACTCATGTTGGGCCAGACGGAGAACTTCATCCGACGGACTGTACGGCTTGGGTCGGCGCCTGGCGAGCCGAGGGTGGATGCCGGTTCAGGTGCCGATGTCGAGGTCCCACCGGCGGACCGTGCCGTCGTCGGACGATGTCAGGAGCCACGTTCCGTCGGGGAGAACGCGAGATCGGTCACCGAGTCGGCGTGGCCGGAGAGCGTTGCGAGCCGGATGCCACTGTCGGTCGACCACACCGACACGGTCGAGTCCTCGTCGGGTGCGGCCAACATCGCACCGTCACGTGACAGCGCGATCGACCTGGCGGGCGACGCAGCCTCGACGAACTCCAACATGCTGTTTCCGCTGACCACGTCGATGAGCTGCAGGTTGCCCGTCAGGTCGATGGTTGCCATCACGTTCGCATTCGGCAGCATGTCGATCGCCTGGTAGCCGCCGAGTGGGGCATCGTACGTCGCCGCAACGGATCGGTCGGCCACGTTCCAGACCGTGACGGTGCCGAGATCGGATGTGGCGACCAGCAGTTCGTCGTCATGGGAGAACGCGATGTCGAGCGCCGTGCTGGGCAGCCGGTCGAACTGGTGCACGAACTGGCCGGTGGCGGCGTCGAACAGCACGACGGTGAAGTCGTGGGATGTGACTGCCAGGAGCGAGCCGTCGCTGGTGAACGCCACACGGGCATGGAAGAAGCCGCAATCGGGGACGTCCTCCTTTTCGCCGCCGACGGAGTACACACCGACGCCTTCGTTCGGATCCCATGTCGTGACGGTGTCGTCGAACGCCAATGCGCTGAGACGTTCGGCAAGGCCGGTGGACAGCAATCCCGTCGCCGGATTGAACCCGACATCGTCGATCAGGGTCGGTGTTTCGCGGACGGCGAAGGCCCGCACGCCGTTGAGAGCCGGGTCGAGCATCGTCACCCGGCCGTTCGTCCCGGCGACGGCGATGCTGTTCGCATCGGCCGACATCGCCACGGTCGTCGCCTCTCCCGCTGCGAAGCGATCGTCATGTGCCGGAGTGCCGTCGCCGGCGAGACCGGTGGTGCTGATACGACCGTAGAAGTCGGTCGTGACGAGCTGGTCGAGTTCGCCGTTGAGCACTGCGTCCTCGAGAGCGATACCACCTGCTTCGACGATGGTGGACGGGCTGACACCGTCGTCGGACCACGACGTGATCGCACCGATGTGGTGTACCGCCACGACGCTGCCGCTGTGGGTGAGCAGTTCCTCGATCCTCTGGTCGGTCGGCGCTGTCCGGGCCCCGAGTTGCTCGCCGGTGTGTGTCCACATCGTCACGGTTGCGTCGTCGGCGACGGCGACGGCGTTGTCGGTGACGGCCCAGGCGCCGTCCCGCACCGCGCTGCCGGCGGCAACGGTTCCCAATCGTTCGAACGACGCAGCGTCGAGCACTGCGATGCTGTCCCCGCTCTCGGCGCTGTTGAACCCGACAGCGAGCGTCGACCCGTCGGGTGACGAATGCGCCCCCAGGAGGAGCGACGATTCGGGAAGGTCGATGCTCACACGTTCGACTGCGTCAGCACTCACGATTGCGACTTCGGTGGAGTTCGCGATCGGTACGGCCAGGGCGTCACCGACGAACGTCGGTGATCCGGCCGGCATGGCGTCGGCCAACGGGGTGGCGATGCCGCCGTCGGGGCCGGTCGGCCACACCGTCACTCCGGTCAGTGTGACTGCAGTCAGCACCGTGGTGCCTCCGAGGAAGCCGAACTCGAGTACGTCGCCTCCCGGCGGGAGTTCGGCAACGCCGAGGGGGCGTCGCTCGTCGAGATCGTACCAGCGAACCACGGACGGCCAGAGGGACACGACGGCAAGCGTCGAGTTGTCGTCGGACAGCGCGGCGGCGCTCACGTCTGTCGACTGACCGAAGAGATCGAGGTTCGCCATCTCACCGTCGGGCTCGACGATGTACACGCCGGTCGTCGACACGACGGCGGTCGAGGTCCCGTCGGTGGGTAGGGCTCGGAGCGCCCGACCGTTGCCCCATGCGGACGACTGGGTCGCTGCGAGGGAGACCACCTCGTCGACGATGATGGCGTCGGAGCCATCGGGGAGTTGCACCCCACCCGAATCCGTTGAGCAGGCGACGAGCGCGATCGACACCAGGATCATGGCGATCGACCACCTCGCGCGCATGCGCGACCAAGGGAAATCCCGCCGTGGCATATCCGTCGAGCGTAGCCCCGAGAGAGCGAGGATGAGGATCAGTGGATGAAGGCCGGCGGACCGAACGGCCTAGTCTGCGACGACGTGATGACCGAGCCGCACCGAGATCCGTCCCGCGATCTCTGGGAGGACCATGCCGGTTGGTGGATCGACGGATTCACCGCCGGGGCCGATCCCGAGTACGAGGAGCAGATCCTCCCGCTCGCCGCCGCCGAGCTGGCAGGGGCACGGGCGATCCTCGACATCGGTTGCGGCGATGGACAGATCAGCCGGATGATGTCTGCAGCCGGCGCCGACGTGGTCGGCATCGATCCCACGTTGAATCAGATCCGTGTGGCGCACGAGCGTGGTGGAGGGGCGTCATACCTCCGCGCGACGGCCGACGGTTTGCCCTTCTCCGACGCGAGCTTCGACGCCGCCGTGGCGTGTCTCGTGTTCGAGCACATCGACGCTGTCGACGCGGCGATCGCCGAGGTGGCGCGGGTGGTCGAGCCGGGTGGTCGGTTCTGTTTCTTCCTGAATCACCCGCTCCTCCAGACGCCGGGTTCCGGCTGGATCGACGATCACGTCATCGACCCGCCGGAGCAGTACTGGCGGATCGGGCCGTACCTGATCGAGAGCGAGACGATCGAACAGGTCGAGCTCGGCGTGTACATCCGGTTCATCCATCGGCCGCTGTCTCGGTACGTCAACACGCTGGCCGAGCACGGGTTGATGCTCGAGCGAATGGTCGAACCCGCCCCGCCGCCCGGATTCCTCGAGCGGGCGCCTGAGTACGAAGATGCCGCCTCGATCCCTCGGTTGCTGTATCTCCGCCTCCGGCGCATCGACGACAACACTCGGTGACGACAACACTCGGTGACGACAACACTCGGTGACGACAACGCTCAGTAGGGTTGGGGTCGTGGCCGATGTCGTTCTGATCTCGGGGTTGTCGGGCGCCGGCCGATCGGCGGCGGCCGACGTGTTGGACGATCTCAACTTCTACGTGATCGACAACCTGCCGACGTCGCTCGCGCCGACGATCGTCGATCTGGCATCGCAACCCGGCGGCGGTATCGAACGATTGGCGCTCGTGTCGGGCCGCAATCACGACGACGTGCTCCCCGGTGTCGCCAAGATGCGTGGCGCCGGTCACCGTGTCGTGCTGCTCTTCCTCGACTCTCAGACCCCGGCGCTGGTGCAACGGTACGACGCCACACGTCGCAAGCACCCGTTCGCCGAGGAGGCTGACGGCCTGCTCGAGGCGATCGAGATCGAGCGGCGGCTGCTCGAACCGGTGAAGTCGGAGGCCGACCTCGTGATCGACACCACGGAGCTCAACGTCCATCGCCTGAAAGAGCGGCTCATCGCGGCGTTCGACGAGACCGATCGTGAACACCTCCAGATCGCGATCGAGAGTTTCGGCTACAAGAACGGTCTGCCGCTGGACGCCGACATCGTGATGGATGTGCGTTTCCTCCCCAACCCGCATTGGGAGGAGACGCTCCGGCCGCTCACGGGTCACGACCCGCGCGTGAGTGACTACGTCCTCGAACGTGAGGCGACGAGTGCCTTTCTCGACAACCTCGAGACGCTGCTGGTCGATCTTCTGCCCCGTTACCGGGCGGAAGGCCGCAGCTATCTCACGATCGCGATCGGTTGCACCGGCGGTCGACACCGCTCGGTCGCCGTGACCGAGGAACTGTCGCGGCGATTCGCCGCACGCGGTGTCGTCGCGAGCACGACGCATCGTGACGTCGGCACGAAACGCTGAACGCGATCCGCCGTTCTGCGTCCGGGCCGGGTTCGATCCGACACGGTTGGGACGTTCGCCACGACATTCAGGCCGTTCGGACCGATGCAACTAGTGTCGTCTTCCGGTAAGTCTTGACGGGTTCGGCACGGTGCCGACACCAGTGACATCCCAACCGAAAGGAACGACTTGAGATGACGGTGCGAGTTGGCATCAACGGCTTCGGCCGAATCGGACGCAACTTCTTCCGAGCCGCGAAGGAGCAGGGCGCGGACATCGACTTCGTCGCCGTCAACGACCTGGGGTCGATCGACGAGATGGCGCATCTGCTGAAGTACGACTCCGTACTCGGCACACTGCCCGACAAGATCTCGTCGACGAGCCGCAGTATCAAGGTCGGCAAAGACTCGCTGCGGGTGCTGAGTCAGCGCAATCCGGCCGACCTTCCCTGGGGCGATCTCGACGTCGACGTCGTCATCGAGTCGACAGGGTTCTTCAACAATCGTGAGGCGGCGAGCGCCCACCTCGATGCGGGTGCCCGGCTGGTCATGGTGTCGGCGCCCTGTAGTGGGGCCGATGCGACGTTCGTGTACGGCGTCAACCATCAGGACTTCCGCATCAGCAAGCACAAGGTGATCTCGAACGCGAGCTGCACCACCAACTGCTTCGTGCCGTTGGTCAAGACACTCGACGACTCCTTCGGGATCAACCAGGGCATGATGACGACCATCCATGCGTACACCGGCGACCAGAACATCGTCGACGGTCCCCACAAGGATCTGCGTCGCGCCCGAGCGGCGGCCGTCAACATCATCCCCACGTCGACCGGCGCCGCTCGCGCGACCTCGCTCGTGATGCAGTCGATGCAGGGCAAGCTCGATGGCAATGCGTTGCGGGTGCCGATCCCGACCGGATCGCTGACCGACTTCACCGTCAACCTCAAGACGGCTGCGACGGTCGACGAGATCAACGCGGCCTACCGGAAAGTCGCCGAGGGCAAGCTGAAGGGCGTGCTCAAGTACACCGAGGACCCGATCGTCTCGAGTGACATCGCCGGCGACCCGCACTCGTGCATCCTCGATGCCGGGCTCACGATGAGCATGGGCAAGTTGGTCAAGGTCGGCGGCTGGTACGACAACGAGTGGGGTTACTCCAACCGGCTCGTCGACATGACCATGTTCGTCGGCAACAAGGTCAAGCGCTGAGCCACCGCGATGATCAGCGGGATTCCGACGCTCGAGGATCTCGGCGACATCGAAGGGGAGCGGATACTGGTCCGCACCGACTTCAACGTGCCGCTCGACAACGGTCGCATCGTCGACGACTTCCGCATCCGTGCCGCGTTGCCGACGATCCAGTGGTTGCAGCAGGCGGGTGGCAAGGTCGTGTGCGCGAGCCATCTCGGCCGCCCCAAGGGTGAGCCGAACCCGGCGTACTCGATGAACCCGGTGCGAGAGCGGCTGGCCGAGCTCGCACCGGGCGTGGAGCTTCTGGAGAACCTCCGGTTCGATCCCGGTGAAACGGCGAACGACGACGCCTTCGTCGCTCGACTGACCGAGGGCATCGACCTCTACGTCAACGACGCGTTCGGTGCGTCGCATCGTGAGCACGCCTCGATCGTCGGACCGCCGAAGTCCTTGCCGTCGGCGATGGGCCGGTTGCTGGCGAAGGAGGTCGACGTGTTGACCGGGCTGCGCGAACGGCCGAAGCGGCCGTTCGTCGCGGTGCTCGGTGGTGCCAAGATCTCCGACAAGCTCGGCGTTGTCGAGGCGCTGCTCGACACGGTCGACTCGCTCGTGATCGGAGGCGCGATGTGCTTCACCTTCTTGGCCGCCCGCGGCGAACCGATCGGCGATTCGCTGTTCGAGCCCGATCAGGTCGACACGTGCCGCCGGATTCTCGATCAGAGCGGCGACAAGATTCACCTGCCCGACGATCTCGTCGGCCTCGACGGCAGCGGCCGGTTCGCCACGTGGGGCACCCGGCTCCCCGAAGGTGCCAAGGGCTTCGACATCGGGCCCGGCTCGGCCGCGGCATTCACCGACGTGATCATGGAGGCCCGGATGGTGTTCTGGAACGGCCCGATGGGCATGTTCGAAGACGAACGATTCGCCGCAGGGACCCGCACGGTCGCGCAGGCGATGGCCGACACGAAGGCGTTCACGGTCGTGGGCGGTGGCGATTCGGCTGCCGCGCTCGCACAGTTCGGCCTCGATGACGAGGTCGATCACGTTTCGACCGGCGGGGGAGCGAGCCTCGAGTTGCTCGAGCTCGGCGACCTGCCCGGACTCGCTGCCCTGAGAGGAGCCCCCAATGCCTGACGCCAGGCGCACCCCGATCATCTCCGGTAACTGGAAGATGAACCTCAACCATTTCGAGGCGATCCAGACGGTGCAGAAGTTGCACTACTCGATCCCCAAGGAGACCTACGACGGTGTCGACGTGTCGGTGCACCCGCCGTTCACCGACATCCGAAGCGTGCAAACGGTGATCGAAGCCGACGAGCTGAGCCTGTTGCTCGGTGCGCAGCACTGCCACCACGAGGAGCACGGCGCGTTCACGGGTGAGGTGTCGCCGGCGTTCCTCGCCAAGCTCGACGTGAAGTACGTGATCTGCGGCCACAGCGAGCGGCGCGTCATCTTCGGTGAGACCGACGAGATGGTCAACGCCAAGGTCCATGCGATCATCAAGCACGACATGACGCCGATCCTGTGTTGTGGTGAGTCGCTCGAGCAGCGCGAGGCCGACGAAACCGAATCGGTCGTGCTCGGCCAGGTCGCGGCCGGTCTCGCCAAGGTGAAGGCCGATCAGGTTGCAGCGATGGTGATCGCGTACGAGCCGATTTGGGCGATCGGTACCGGCAAGACGGCGACCGCAGCCGACGCTCAGGTGGTCTGTCACGCGATCCGCACTGCGATCGGCGCCCGATTCGGTGCCGACACCGCCGCTGCGGTCCGGATCCAGTACGGCGGGTCGGTGAAGGCCGGCACGACCGAGGAGCTGATGTCGCAGCCGGACGTCGATGGTGCACTGGTCGGTGGTGCGAGTCTCGATCCCGAGGAATTCGGTCGAATCGTGCAGATCGCGGCCGGCTGAGTCCGGAGCGGGATATTTGTCGGAACGTTTGTACCGAACCTTTGACATGTTGAAACGCAGCCATCGCCGATGTTTGGCCCGGATCGCTGATAAGTTGCGAATTGGCCCGAATTGCTCGGGGAGGACGATTCGGGTTCGCTGACGCACCGTGACCTGCTACGAGGCCGTGAACAACTGGAACCGCGCCGGTCGCCGTGCGACACGAAATCCCTCCCTCCAACAATCCCCAGGAGGATCCACGTGAAGACCCGCAGGAGTACGAAACTCTTCGCCACGGTCGCTGCCGCCTCGCTCGTTCTCGCCGCTTGCGGTGGGGACGACGACGACAGCGGAACCGAAAGCACCGCCGAAGACACCGCCGAAGACACTGCCGAAGGCACCGCTGAGGAGACCGGCGAGATGTCCGAAGAGACCGGCGAGATGTCCGAAGACACTGCCGAAGGCACCGCTGAGGAGACCGGCGAGATGTCCGAAGAGACCGGCGACGAAACCACGCCGCCTCCGACCGGTGAGTCGGTTGCCTACGGCAACGCTCAGGAGTTCAGCAACTACAACAACACCCTCGCCGCCGCGAACTCGGTCAAGAACACGATCGTGCTCACGCAGGTGCAGCCGTCGACGTTCTCGTTCGCCGGCCCGACCGGTGAGCTGGTCCAGGACGAAGAGCTCCTCGACTCGGTGACCGTCGTCAGCGACGACCCGCAGGTCATCGAGTACGTCGTGAACGCCGACGCAGTGTGGTCCGACGGCGAGCCGATCGACTGCGACGACTTCTACTTCGACTGGGCGTCACAGAACGGCGCCGTCACTCAGCTCGACGACAGTGGCAACCCGCTCATCGACGAAGAGAGCGGCGCCGAACTGCTCCTGTTCGACGTGGTCAGCACCGGTGGCAACGAAGACATCGAGTCGGTCGAATGCTCCGACGACGGCAAGACGATCACTGTCACGTACAGCACGATCTACGCCGACTGGCGTGCGCTGTTCACCAACCTGAAGCCGGCCCACATCGTGGCGGCGAACGCGGGCGTCGACGATGTCATCGTCGCGTTCGAGACCGACGATCGTGCGGCGCTCGAGGCCATGGCCGAGTTCTACAACAACGCCTGGACCCTGAACCCCGGTGAGCTCAAGCCCGACATCATGCTGTCCGGTGGCAAGCTCACGATCGATTCGTGGGAGCCCGGCGCCAGCATCACGCTCGTGCCGAACCCGGCGTACTGGGGAACCCCGGCCAACGGCCCGGTGACCATCCGCTACATCGCCGAAGAGGCACAGGCCCAGGCCCTCGCCAACGGTGAGATCAACGCCATGGACCCGCAGCCAACCCCTGACCTGCTCGCGCAGCTCGAGGGCACCGATGGCGTCGTCGTCGAGACCGGCACCCAGTACGTGTGGGAGCACTTCGACTTCAACTTCGCCAACGAGGCGCTGCAGAACCGTGACGTCCGTGAGGCGTTCGCCTACTGCCTGCCGCGTCAGCAGATCGTGTCGAACCTGATCCAGCCGCTCGTTCCGGACGCTGTGATCCTGAACAACCGTCTGGTCCAGGAATTCGAGAGCGCCTACGTCGACGCCTCCGGCGGCGCCTACGACTCGGTCGATCTGGCCAGGTCGCAGGAGCTGCTCGACGCCTCGGGCGTCGAGCAGCCGGTCGAGCTCCGCGTCGGCTGGTTCGACAACGGTGGCAACCAGCGTCGTACCGACCAGATCGCTCTGACGGTCGAGAGCTGCAACCAGGTCGAGGGCTTCAACATCGTCGATGCCGGCTCGGAGACGTTCTTCGACGTCGAGCTCGACGCCGGTGACTGGGACATCGCCATGTTCGCATGGGCCGGTAGCCCGCTGAAGTCGGGTCAGGACGCGCTGTACTCGTGCGGCGGCGGCGCCAACAATGGTGTCTACTGCAACCCGGCCGTCGACGAGCTCGCAGCGGCGATCAACGCCGAACTGGACACTGACGCTCAGCTCGAGATCTCGAACCAGCTCGACGCCATCCTGTGGGAGGACCTGGCCACCATCCCGGTGTTCAGCTTCCCCGGTGTCGCCGCCTGGGGCGAGAACGTGGCCAACGTCGTCTACAACCCGTCCAACAACGGGCTGATGTGGAACGCCGCATCGTGGCAGGTGCAGTGACCTGTCGTCGGTGAACCACCGAATTGACTAAGTTGATGTGCCGGGCCGAAAGTATCGGCCCGGCACATCGGCTTTTCACCCTCTCATGTTCTTCTTCATCGTTCGTCGGCTCCTCATCTCGATCCCCATCATCCTGGCTTCGACGTTCCTGTCGTTCTTCCTCGTGACGATCTCCGGAGACCCCCTCGCGGAGCTCCGGCAGTCACGAGACCCCAACCGCGATCAGCAGATGGCTCAGATGCGGCGGCTCCTCGAACTGGACGTGCCGTTCATGGAGCGTTACTTCCAGTGGTTGACGGGCCTGTTCCGCGGTGATTTCGGGACCAACCGCGAGGGCCAGGACGTCTGGACCCTGCTGTCGCAGGCGATGGGCACCACGTTCCGGCTGATCATCATCGCCACGATCGCATCGATCCTGATCGGGCTCGTGATCGGGATCATCACCGCCGTCCGCCAGTACAGCGCCCTCGATTACGCCTCGACGTTCGCGGCGTTTCTCTTCTTCTCCCTCCCGGTCTTCTGGCTCGCCGTGATGCTCAAGGAGTTCGGGGCGATCAAGTTCAACAACTATCTCGAGCAACCGGGTTTCTCGATCGCTGGCATCGTGATCATCTCGGTGCTCACGGGCCTGATCGCAGCCGGGGTCACCGGCGGCACGAAGCAGCGCCGGCTGATCGCCTTCGGTGCCGTCGCCGCGTTCTGTGCCGTGGTGATGTGGATCCTCGACGCCACCGATTGGATGCTCAATCCCGGTCTGTCGTGGCCGGTCATCATCGGGCTGTCGATCGCGGCCGGTGTGCTCGCGGCGATGGTGTTCGCTCCGTTCAGCATCAGGCCCGTGCAGATCGCCGGGGTGGCCGCGGCCGGCGTGGCCGTCGTGTTCTCGATCCTGTTCGATTCATGGATCGACGACATGAGCTGGACCCGCATGTTGATCCTGACCGTGCTCACGCTCGGCACCGGTGGCCTGGTGGGTGCGCTGGTCGGCGGAGAGATCGACCGGGCATCAGCCGTTCGAGCCGGGATGCTGGCAGCGTTCCTGGTCGGCACCATCGTCAGCGTCGACAAGTTCATCTCCGCCTGGGAGCCGGGTCGCACGATCGCGACGATCGGGCCGTCATCGCCGAACCTGGACGCCCCGTTCTGGGAGACGATGGTCGACTACGCCGGCCACCAGATCCTGCCGTCGTTGGCGCTCGCACTGATCGGTTTCGCCACGTTCATGCGTTTCACCAGGTCGTCGATGCTCGACACGCTGAAGTCCGACTACGTCCGCACCGCCAAGGCGAAGGGCCTACCGGCCACGCAGGTGGTGATGCGTCATGCGTTCCGCACGGCGTTGATCCCCGTGATGACCGTGATCACGATCAGCTTCGCGACGGTGATCGAGGGCGCGATCATCACCGAGCGAGTGTTCGCCTGGAAGGGCATGGGCTCGCTCTTCGTCGAGGGCCTGGTCGACGTCGACCCGTATCCGGTCATGGGTTTCCTCGTCATCACGTCGATCTCGATCGTGCTGCTCAACGCGATCGCCGACATCATGTACGCCTACTTGGACCCGAGGATTCGCGAATGAGGATCGAAGAAGAGCCGTCTCCCCCGATGACGGGCCTGCCGAACCTGTCAATCGCCGCCGGCAGGGTCATCGAAGGAGCGTCCGACGAGGACCCGATCACGGGCGAGGTCGACCGCGAGTTCACGGTCGAGTCCAAGACGCAACGCCAGCTCGTGGTGTCACGGTTCTTCCGACACCGGTTGGCGATGATCAGCCTCACCGTGCTCGTTCTGTTGATCCTTCTCGCGTATGTCGGGTTGCCGTTGTGGAAGTACCCGCCCGATCAGAGCGGCATTCTCGAGAACGGTGGCAGCCCGACGCTCGACGTCGTGCCCTGGTTGGACGGTGACGGAGTTGCGCTCGGTGAGCATCCGTTCGGGCAGGACAACATCGGCCGTGACTACTTCGCCGTGACGCTCAAGGGCGCCCAGCAGAGCCTGCTGATCGCAGCGGTCGCCGGGCTGCTGGCCACGTTCATCGGTACCGTGATCGGCGGCCTCGCCGGCTACTACCGAGGCTGGACCGACAACGTGTTGATGCGTTTCGTCGACGTGATGTTCACGATTCCGCTGCTCGTCGTCGCCGCAGTCCTCGGTCGCAGCCTCGAGTCGAACAGTTTCCTGGTGGTCGCCCTGATCATCGCGCTCGCCTCGTGGCTGACGACCTCCCGGGTCATCCGCGCCGAGTTCCTGTCATTGCGCGAGAAGGAGTTCGTCGAGGCCGCGAGAGCGATGGGCGCCAGTAACAGCCGGATCATGTGGAAGCACATCCTGCCCAATGTGATCGGGTCCGTGATCGTGCTCGGCACCCTGCTCATCTCAGCCGCAATCCTCGTCGAGACGGCGCTGTCGTTCCTCGGCCTCGGCGGTGGTGAGATCTCGCTCGGTCGCCAGGTGTCGAACTACCAGACGGCGTTCAACACCAGACCGTGGCTGTTCTGGTGGCCCGGGCTGTTCATCGTGATCATCGCGCTGTGCATCAACTTCATCGGTGACGGCCTGCGCGACGCCTTCGATCCCCGCCAGACGCGGGTTCGGCAGTGAGCAAGGCCGACGGCCCGCCGAGCGACGAACTCCTGCTCGACGTCGAGAACCTCAACGTCACGTTCCCGTCCGAGGACGGCAAGGTGATGGCGGTACGCGGCGTCAGCTATCAGGTGCGTCGCAACGAGGTGTTCGGCATCGTCGGCGAGTCGGGTTCCGGCAAGTCGGTGTCGCAGATGGCGCTGATGGGCCTGTTGCCCAAGACGGCCAAGATCGAGGGACGGGCCCGATACCTCGGTGCCGACCTCATCGGCGTCCCCGATCGCGAGGTTCGCCATTTCCGCGGGAACGACATCTCGATGATCTTCCAGGACCCGATGACGTCGCTGAATCCGGTGTACACGATCGGCTATCAGCTCGGCGAGATCGTGCGGGCGCATCATCGTGTGAGCCCAAAGGAAGCGAAGATGCGGGCGATCGACGCTCTCGAGCTGGTGGGCATCCCGCAGCCCAAGCAGCGAGCCGACTCGTACCCGCACGAGTTCTCGGGCGGCATGCGCCAGCGTGTGATGATCGCCATGGCGATGATGAACGACCCCGACATCATCATCGCCGATGAACCGACGACCGCGCTCGACGTGACGGTGCAGGCGCAGATCCTCGAGACCCTGATGTCGGTCAAGGACGAGCTCGGAGCGGCGATCATCCTGATCACCCACGATCTCGGTGTGATCGCCGGCGTCGCCGACCGGGTCGCCGTGATGTACGGCGGGCGGTTCGTCGAGCAGGGCACCGTCGACGAGATCTTCGAGATCCCGCGGATGCCGTACACGCTCGGTCTGCTGGCGTCGATCCCGTCGCTCGACCAGGACGAAGACGAGCTGACTCCCATTCCGGGGACGCCACCGAGCCTGGTGAACCCGCCGGACGGGTGCCCCTTCGAGCCGCGTTGCTCGATGGCGATCGAACAGTGCCGGGTGACCGAACCCGAGTTGACGGTGACCGAACGTCCGACGCACCTCGCCGCATGTCACCGCTGGGAAGAACTGGTTGGGCTGACCGACGAGCTGAAAGCGTTCAAGCCACCGGTCGGAAGTCGGGGAGCGAACTGATGGCCCTTCTCGAAGTGACCGACCTCGTCAAAGAGTTCCCGATCATGAGCGGCGGCCTGATCCGCCGTCAGGTCGGCAAGGTCCACGCCGTGTCTGGGGTGTCGTTCGAACTGGAGCCGGGCGAGACCCTCGGTCTGGTGGGCGAGTCGGGTTCGGGCAAGAGCACGACCGGCCGCGCCGTGCTGCAGCTCCATGAGCCGACGTCCGGTTCGGTGAAGTACGACGGACGCGAATTGATCGGTTTGGATCGCAAGCATCTACGCGACCTCCGTCGACAGATCCAGATGGTCTTCCAGGACCCGTACGCATCGCTGAACCCGAAGATGCCGGTCAACGACATCGTGGCCGAGCCATTCGTGATCCACGAGAGTCTGAGCGGTGCCGAGCGGATCGACAAGGTCGCCTCACTGCTGAAGGACGTCGGTCTGCGTCCCGAGCACGGCAACCGGTACCCACACGAGTTCTCCGGCGGTCAGCGCCAGCGCATCGGAATCGCTCGCTCGCTCGCGCTCGACCCTGGATTCATCGTGCTGGACGAGCCGGTCTCGGCGCTCGACGTGAGCGTGCAGGCCGGCGTCATCAACCTGCTCCGCAAGATCCAGGAAGAGCGCAACATCGCGTATCTGTTCATCGCCCATGACCTGTCGGTCGTGCGTCATGTGTCCGACCGGGTGGCCGTGATGTATCTCGGCAAGATCGTCGAGGTTGCGAGGCGCCAGGATCTGTACCGTGCGCCGACGCACCCGTACACGGCGGCGTTGCTGTCGGCTGTGCCGGTGCCGTCGCCGAGCCGCGAGCGCGAGCGGAACCGTATCGTGCTGGAGGGCGACGTGCCGTCGCCGGTCGACCCGCCGAGTGGCTGCCGGTTCCGGACCCGTTGTTGGCGTGCGACCGATGTGTGTGCCGAGCAGGAGCCGCTCTTGGTCGAGCGATTCGAGGGGTCGTATTCGGCGTGTCATCATCCGCTCGACCCGGGTGAACCGGTCGAAGTGACGGCCGCCCGAGCGTCTGCCTGAGCGGCGTGCCGATTCTGGCGAGCGCCCCTGATTACGACGGGCCGTCGATCACGCTGCACTCGACCTGGACCGGGATCGCGATGTCGTACCTGGGTGCAGCGGTGTTCGTGGCGTTCTCCGTCGGTTTGCTCTGGGCGAATGGGGTCAGGTTGATCACCGTCGCGTTGTTGGTCACGTCGCTGGCCTTCGCTGCGGTGGCGCTGTTCGATCTACCCATCTCGGCCGAGTTCCGTCGGACCGGAGTGGTGCGCCGGACGGCGCTTCGCCATCAGTTCATCGACTGGGATCGGGTGTCTCGCTTGAGGCGACTTCGGGTCGGCATGTTGCGCACCCGACGTGATGGTCGTGGCGGTGGTCTCGTCGCTGCCATCGACGGTCGCAAGTACGTGCTCGTCGACACGATGGAGAGCGCCGTCGAGTTCGACGACCTCCAGCGGGTGATGGGCGAATGGGCCGACGCCCTTGGTCTGAAGGGGGAGATGCGGCCGCCTGACGGGCGCAGCCCTACCTGGCTGTATCGCAAGGATCGCTGGAAGCCGGAGTCGGCGAGGACCAGGTAGGATCGTCCCCCGTGCGTGAAGTCATGCTCTACATCGTGCTGGTGATCAATGTGGTCTCCATGTTCGCCCTGATCGCCGGCATCCTGCTGCACAGCGGCCGGGGTGGCGGCCTTTCCGACATGTTCGGTGGCGGTTCGGGTGCGGCGCTCGGATCGACCGCTGCCGAGCGAAACCTGAACCGGATCACGTTCGTGTTCTCGCTGGTCTGGATCTTCACGGTGGTCGCGTTGAGTTTCCTGTTCGTGCAGGTCTGATCAGGCGGTAGCCTGGATACGCACGCAATACAGTCACGTCGGAGTGGCGGAATGGCAGACGCGCTAGCTTGAGGTGCTAGTGCCCTACTTATGGGCGTGGGGGTTCAAGTCCCCCCTCCGACACCACATGACCAGGGCAAAAGCCCTGGTCATTGGCAATTTCACGAGCGCACGAAGTCTGCCGAAGACCCATTTGTCCGCGATTTGTCAGCGGAATTCTGACAGAGCCCGATGCGGACGCGCGAAGTCGGACGCAACGGCATGCTCGGTCGATCCGGGTTGCGGCATTCCACGTGCTAGGTCATGCGGATCGGATCTGACCCACGATCCGCGGAGACGACCGGGCTCGCCAACAACGCCCCCTTCACCTCGCCATCGCCAACCTCTGACTAACCTCGTCGCAGTGGACGATCGGTCAGATCTGCTGTCGGCTCGGATGGCCGAGCTGTATGGGCGTATTGGCAGCGTCGCCGAGAGGCACCGCCGCTATGCCGATCTGTCCTACCCCGACAAGGAACCTGGTCGGGAGGTTCACCTTCCGACCCGAAGTGAATGGGACGAGCTACTCGGCGAAGCTGCGACTTTCGCGTCGGAGGATGTCGCGAGCCAGCTTCGGCGATTGCGTGACTCCGGCCCGGCACTCGATCGACGACGGCACGAGGTGCTCATGTACAACGGGCTCAGTCACCGTTCGGCGAGCGAGAACAGTGAAGCGGCGGTCGCTCGGTCACGACTTGTGACCATGCGAAGCGACGTGGTCGCAGCTGCGGATCAACTCCAGAGATCGGTGAGCTCCGAGCTTCGCTCGGCGACCTTTCGCGGACGAGGGACGATCGATCGCGCCAAGTTGGTTGGCTCTCTCGACCGAGAGTCAACTTCCTTGGTGGGCCAAAACCATGCTCGCCGTGTTGGTTGCCGGCGTCGCCGCGGTAGTTGGGGTTCTGCTGAAGTGATTGTCGAGGCGCCCGAGGGGCTGCCGTACACGGCGGGCTGCGTGGGTTCTGCGTAGGCGGCTGTGTCGGGCCATGTGGTCCGGTTTAGGAAAGCTAGTGTTCGGCGCATGGACATCGACGACGTCCGCGACGCGCTCGTTCGCAGAACTGAACTGCCCGGCAAGCGTGACTTGGTCGACCTGTTCTGCCGACGCCAACCAAGACCTGAAGCGGCAGGTCGTCGCGCCGCGAGTCGATGCGATGCACGAGAGTATTGACCGGGCGCTCGCCGCTGGTGGAGCGATCTACGTTCGCCCTGCTGGGGCTGACTACATCGAACATGTCGACCCGTTCGCCGATATGCAGACGCCGTCGGCTATCTCAGAATCCACGAAGTATCCGCTCCTGCCAGGCCTCGACTCGACTGAGACCGGGCGCGATCACCGTCGAGGGGTGATCGAGCCGTGACGTCCCGAGCTGAGGTGGTTCTGCCGCGAGCCGGTGAACCGTTGACGACGCCGACAGTCGCGACACGCGCTACTACATCGGGCACGCCGAGAGGGGCATGATCGCGCCGGCGAGGTGCTCGAGCTACGCGGGATCGAGGACTCGCCCGTGGGCAGGGCTCCGAAGCGCCGCACGCGTCGAGATGCTGCGATGACGCTGCTCCGCGCCCTTTTGGGGTGACGTCGATGACTGCAGGGCACACGCAGGGGAGCCCACGCTGATCCACGATTTCGGTGAAGCTAGTCGTAGAGACGAGCGACGATTGCTGCCCGATCGATCTGCCACTCGAGAGCGCAGAGCTTCGCTCCGAGCACGGTCGTTGCCTCTTCGGTCGTGAGCCCATTCAGCGACCCCGTCAACACGAGTTCCGCGAATGTGGGATCGCTGGTACTGGTGCCCTCGGCCTCGACTGTGCGAGCGAATGTCGTGATCGTTTCTCGAAGGTCAGCGATGAGGGGATCGTCGGGAAGCGAGGCAAGGTACTGCAGCGACTCTGCTAGCTCCGCCCGCGCCCTTTGGCCAGCATCGGCAACCGCCGGCATCAGGCGCTGTTCCGGCTCCAGCTGCCCGACTCCCGAGATCACGACGAGTGCCATCACCGCTGCTTCGGTCTTGTCGGCCAACTCGGTACTCCGGTCACTCGCCGGAAAGTCTTCCAGTCCGTGTAGGTCGGTGGCCGGGAACGGCGTATCGAGCATCGTGACCGCAAGGGTCGGGACAGGCAGGTCATCTCGGTAGGGGCAAATCAGGAATCGATCGAGAGGCTGACGGATCGCTAACCCAGGCTGTTCAGTAGTGGTTGGGGTGTGAGGGTCCACGTGCCACCGAAACGCCCTTCCGGTTTG
>CAWBYE010000027.1:0-113505 GCA_963792905.1 uncultured Acidimicrobiaceae bacterium | reverse complement strand
CAGGCCGCCATCGGCGGCCCGAGGTGCTCCATGACGTGCGCCATGCCGCCGGGGCCACCCGAGGCACGCGTTGGGTCGCGAACGGGCCGAGCAGTGCCCATCGCAGGCCCGGGCCGTTGGAGATCGCCGTATCGATCTCCGCAACGGAGACGACGCCCTGCTCGACGAGCCAGTAGGCCTCGCGCCACAGCGTGGCCTGGAGCCGGTTCGGTGACGTGGCCGGGGAGCTCGGCCGTGATGTGGATCGGGACCTTGCCGATCGATCGGTAGATCTCCATCGCCCGCTCGATCGCGTCGTTCGACGTGCGTCGGCCGCCGACCACCTCCACCAGCGGGACGAGGTGCGGGTGGGTTGAACGGGTGACCGATCAGGACGCGCTCGGGGTGGCGCGCGCACGCTTCCTGGATGTCGCTCGGCATGATGCCCGACGAGCTGGATGCGAGGACGACGTCCGGGCCGGCCAGGGCGTCGATCTCGGCGTACAGCTCGTGCTTGAGATCGAGCCGCTCCGGCGCATTCTCCTGGACGAACTCGCTGCCCTCGACCGCGTCGGCTGCCGAGCGGACGCGCTCGACGAGATCGGGGCTCGCGCGACCGTCGACGACGAGCCCGAGTCGATCGAGTGACCCCCACGACGCCTCGATGGAGTCGGGCAGCGCGTCGAGTGCGGCCTGGTCCGGGTCGCTGATCGCGACCGTGTGTCCGCGGGCGGCGAAGAGGGCGGCCCAGCTGGCGCCGATCGCGCCGGCACCGATGACGCCGATCCTCACGGCGACACGTCTCCGATGAACCCGAGGTACTCGTCGATCGATGCCGGGTTGGCCATCGCCTCGCGGGAGACGACGCCGTCGATCGCTGCCCCCTGGAAGATCTTCTTGATCGGGAGTTCGAGCTTCTTGCCGGTCAGGTTGCGGGGCACACCGGACACGTCGACGATCCGGTTCGGGACGTGTCGCGGCGACAGGGCGTCCCGGATCGTGGCGCGGATCGTCGCGTGCCCGGCCTCGCCCAGATCGCCGCTGTCGCCCTGCACGAACAGCACGAGCTCGCCCATCCCGCCATCGGGGTCCTCGAGGTGGATCACGAGACTGTCCACGACCTCGGGCATCTGCTCGACGACGCGGTAGATCTCGGCGGTGCCGATCCGGACCCCGCCACGGTTCAAGGTGGCGTCCGATCGGCCGGTGATGACGGACGAGCCGTGTTCGGTGAAGCGGATCCAGTCGCCGAACCGCATCACGCCGGGGTACTGCTCGAAGTACGTGGCCCGGTAGCGCGACATGTCGTCGTCACCCCAGAACCGCACGGGCATCGACGGCATCGGTTCGGTGATCACGAGCTCGCCCAGCTCGCCGACGACGTCGTTGCCGTCCTCGTCGTACGCGTACGCGGCGACGCCGAGGACCTTCGAGGAGATCTCCCCGGCGTAGACCGGCACGATCGGGTAGCCCTGCACGACGCCGGTACACACGTCGGTCCCACCGCTGCCCACGTACAGCGGCGCACGGTCACCGAACTGCTCGTTGACCCACACGAACCCCTCGGCCGGGAGGGGCGATCCCGCGGCGGCGAGCAGCCGGATCGAGGAGAAGATCGTGGTCGACGGTCGGCGTCGCCCCGGATTTGAGGCTGCCCATGATGAACGCAGGGCCGAGCCCGACCATCGTCGGTCGCGTCCGCTCGGCGATCCGCCACTGCATGTCGTTGTCGGGCCACGTCGGGTTGCCGTCGATGCACACGATCGACGCGCCGGTGAGCAGCGTCGAGACGAGCGCGTTCCACATCATCCAGGCGGTGGTGCTGAACCACTGCATGCGACCGCCGGGGCCGAGGTCCCAGCTGAGTCCGTGGTTCTTGAACGCCTCGAGCACGAGCCCGCCGTGGCCGTGCACGATCGCCTTGGGCAGACCGGTCGTGCCGGACGAGAACAGCACGCACAGCGGATGGTCGAACGGTACGTACTCGACGTCGATCGGGCCGGGTTCGGCAGTGAACTCGGCCCAGGTGGTGCAGTCGTCGATGTCCCGTCCGTTGTAGCCCAGGCCGACGACGTGGGCGATCGACGGGATCGCCTCGCGAATCGTGCGGACCCGGTCGCGGATGTCGACGTCCTTGTCGCCGAACCGATAGCCGTCGACGACGAGGAGGACGGTCGGGTCGAGCTGACCGAACCGGTCGATGACGGCCTTCGGACCGAACTCGGGGGCTGCTGACGACCAGATGGCGCCCATGCTCGCCGCGGCCAGCCAGGCGGCGACGGTCTCCGGCAGGTTCGGCATGTAGGCGGCGACGCGATCACCGCGGCCGACGCCTCGTCGCTCGAGACCACGCCGGATCCGGCCGATCAGCTCGATGAACTCGGCATTGGTGTAGGTGACCTGATCACGGGTCTGCGACTCGCCGATCACCGCGACCTCGTCGTCGCGGCCCTCGGCGGCCCGGAGGTACTCGCCGGCGAAGTTGATGCGCGTCCCCGGGAACCACTCGGCCCCAGGCATCGCGTGATGCCCGAGCACCTGGCCGACCGGCGTCTCGGAGTGCACCCCGAAGTAGTCCCAGATCGACCGCCAGAACCCATCGATGTCGTCGACCGACCACTGCCACAGCGAGTGGTAGTCGGCGAAGTGCAGGCCGCGCTCAGCGTCGAGCCATCGAAGGTAGCCCCCGATCCGAGAACGCTCGATGGCCTCGGGTCCGGGCCGGTACAGGATCGCGCCGTCGTCGACCATCGTCATCGACCGCCCGTCGGGCCGTTGCCGTTGTCCGATGCCTCGACCTTTGCCGCGCGACCCTCGAGGAACCCCTGCATGCGTTCCTTGGCCTCATCGGTGCCCTGGGCGATGGCGGACATGAGCGACTCCACGAACAGCCCGTCGGACGGTGACATCTCGGCGATCCGGGGGAGCGCTTGGATGATCGCGAAGTTGGTGGCCGGCGTGTTGGTGGCGATGCGTTCGGCCAGCTCGATCGCCGTAGCCAGCGCGTCGCCCTCGCCGACCAGGTACTGGGTGATGCCGAGCTGCTGTCCGACCTCGGCGTCGTACACGCGCCCGGTGAGCATCATGTCGGCCATCCGCTGCACGCCGATCACCCTGGGCAGACGGACCGACCCACCGCCGCCCACGAAGATGCCGCGCCCGCCTTCAGGCAGCGCGTAGTAGGCCGACGGCTCCGCGACCCGGATGTGCGTGGCCAGCGCCAGTTCCAACCCGCCACCGATCACCGCGCCGCGCAGCGCGGCGACGACCGGCAGGCGACCGAACTCGATCGCGGCGAACGGTCGGTGCCAACTGCGGCTGTGCTGTACGCCGTCGAAGACCGACGTCTCGCCGAGCTCGCTCAGGTCGAGTCCGGCGCTGAAATGGTCTCCGGAGCTCGCGAGCACCGCGGCGCTCACGCCCGCCGGCGGGTCCTCGAAGAACCGACCCAACCCCTGCACCGTGTCACCGTCGAGGGCGTTGCGCTTGTGTGGCCGATCGAGCGTCAGGATCGCGACCTGGCCCCGCTGTTCGAGTCGTACGTGTTCACTGACACTGGAGATCTGGGTCACGATCGAACCCTACGAACGTGGGTGGGCTGTGTCAACCAGGTGTATATCCCGCCGCCTCGCCGCGGCCGCCTCTACGATGCTCCCGTGACCGAAACTCGCACGAGCTACCTGGTCGGGCGCGCCGACCGTGTCGCTGCGTGCCGAACTCGAACGCTGCCTGGAGGACAGCGAGCTCACCCTCAATGAGGTGACCGCACTGTCGGTGCTCGCCGCCCGACCCGGACTCTCCAACGCACGACTCGCACGTCGATCGCTCGTCACGCCGCAGGCCATGCACAAGGTGATCAGCCACCTCGAGTCGTCGGGGCTCGTCCAGCGGACCGGATCACCCAACGGCGGCCGGTCGCTGGAGGCCACCGTCACCGCCAAGGGCACGGCGGCGCTCGCCCACGCCGAGGCGAACATGACGGCCGCGGAAGCGGTGTTCCTCGAACCGCTCGATGTGACCGAGCGGCGGCGGTTCCGCGAGCTGTTGCTCAAGATCGGTCGGCTCGACGGCGACGTCGCCGATGACGGGGCCTGAACGGCGCGCGCCGACGATCGGTTCAGTACTCCTTGCCGGCGTTGAAGCGGGTGTGCAGTTCGGCTTCGTCGGTGCGCTGTGGCGGTACATCTCCCTGTCCACCCTGACGGCGTCAGATCTCGCCGTGTCGCTCCATCCGCATGAACGTCACCCACCCCGGGGCGATCGGCAACCTGGAACGTGCTCGAGCTGGCAGGCGTCGAGCAGTCGCTCGATGACCTCACTTCCCTTGTTCCACCTCGGCACGGTCTGCGGGATACGGAACTTCGACCATCGGTGAGGTGCGAACCTGCTGCGTGAACCCGTCGGTTGTGCTCTCCCAGTGCTTGCGTGTCCGCTGAGTGACGTTCACTTCGCGCCCGAGGCGTTGCTGGGCGCGTTGGGCGGCGTCGTGGACGGCGTCGCGATCTGGTCGGCCGAGGACGAGCACGTCGATGTCGTTCGGCGCCGCGCCCGGCTCACCTTGGTAGCGCGCCGCCCAGGATCCGTAGATGTAGACCGCCTCGGTTCGATCGACCGACGAGAACTCTTCGCCGATGACCAGCGGCGGGCCGAACGCCATGATCGCCAGCTGGCTGAGCGGTGGCAGGTACGGGTTCGCCTCGTTGGCCGACAACAGCTTCGTCCGTCCGATCGCTGTTGCGACGAGCAGCTCGGCCTCCTGCAGCCGGCGAACCTCCGTCGCGACCCAGATCGATATTCTTGGCACAACTCGGACGTGGCGACACTGCTCGATATGGCCCAAATCCAGATTTGCAGGCAGAAGGTCGTGGGTTCGATTCCCATCGTCTCCACCAGGTCTGACCAGGCGTGGTCTGCTTGGCGGCAGTCCGCCGGGTCGTTGAAATCGCAGCGATATTGTAGACCGCCGGGCGGGTACCGGGTCTTGACACGGGGCGCGACACGATGCGCTGCGCCATCTCCCAGGACTTCGGATGATTGCGCTTGCTCCGAATCGGCAGGGTTTTGGGAGCCGTAGCCGGCGTCGACGAGATTGCGGTCTTGGGCGCTGCGAGCGAGGAGTTCAGCCGACGCAACATCAACCGTCGGTCGTTGAGGGCGTGGAGAGGTTTGCGATGTCGCCTCCGGGGCGCTGTGTGACCCTGCGCCGGTCGGTGCGTGGGTACGTCTCCACGGTGATGGGCTGCCCATTCCAGGGTCACGTTCCGATCGTGACCTGAGTCGTTCGTGGCCGCCTCGGTGGCTGGTGGTGAGGCCGGGTGCACGTGTTCGGATCTCGGGTTCGGCTTCGAACGGAGCGACACCTACGATCGGCCACGCGACGAAGGAGGTACGACGATGGCGATCGCAGCTCCCGACCCACCGACCGAGCGATCGGTCGCGGCTGGGGTACGGGCCTGGTTCGACGACGCCTGGGACCCCGACCTCTCGCTCCTCGACTGGCGCGAACGACTGGTCGAAGCCGGCTGGGCAGTGCCGTCGTGGTCGACCGACTGGTTCGGGCTGGGACTTCCCGCCTGGGCCGATCGCGTCGCCCACCAGACCATCCGCGACGCCGGCGGTGTCGCAACGCCGCTCGGCGGAGGGATGGCGCTCGCCGCCCCGACGATGTACGACCACGGCTCGGATGACCTGAAACGGCGGTACCTGCGGCGCACGCTCACCGGCGAACTCACCTGGTGTCAGCTGTTCAGTGAGCCAGGTGCCGGATCGGACCTCGCGGGCCTGAAGACCACCGCACTCCGCGACGGCGATCAATGGATCGTCAACGGCCAGAAGGTGTGGAACACCAGCGCCGACCATGCGGACATGGGCATCCTCGTCGCTCGTCACGACTGGGACGCGGTCAAGCACGCCGGGCTCACCTACTTCGTGATCGACATGCACCAACCCGGCATCGAGGTTCGCCCGATCCGCCAGATGAACGAGCACGCCTCGTTCAACGAGGTGTTCCTCGCCGACGCGGTGGTCCCGCACGAGAACGTCGTCGGCGCCGTGGGTGACGGATGGTCGGTCGCACGGGGCACGCTTGCGCACGAGCGCTCGTTCTCGGCACGTGAGAGCAGCTCGTACCCCGCCGGCACAGCTGGACGGGTGCTCGACGAGGCCGAGCAGGAAGCGGCCGAATGGCGCAAGACCTACGTGTGGTACCCGCAGCGCCAAGGTCGGATCGACCTCATCGTCGAGCGAGCCCGTACCCTCGGACGTTCCGGCGACCCGGTCGTGCGTCAGGAGATGATGAAGTTGATCAGCTTCCACCGTGCGTCCGGCTGGACGGCGGCTCGGGCGAAGGCTGCACGAGAACTCGGACGCCCGCCGGGCTCCGAGGGTTCGATCGGCAAGTTGGCGATGTCGGAGGTCGCCCGGCAGTGCAACCACGTGCACTCGCTGATCACGGGTGCCCACGGGCTGCTGTCCATCGGCGACGACCCGCTCGACGCCGTCGTCGCCGAGGTGTTGGTTTCGACGCCGGCGCAGTCGATCGCGGGCGGCACCGACGAGATCCAGCACAACATCATCGGCGAGAACGTGCTCGGTCTCCCGAAGGATCCGGCCGCCGACCGAGGTGTCCCGTTCCGCGAGGTCGGTCGTGGGCCGAATTGAGCGAGGTGAGCGAGGTGAGTGGGCGCGATCGGATCAGGTGCCGGTGAAGTTCGGAGATCGGCGCTCGGCCATTGCCGCGACCCCTTCCGACCAGTCGTCGGTCTGGCGCAGCCGATCCTGTTCGACCTTCTCGCGATCGGTCGCAGTGCGGACTGCGTCGGCGAGGTCGCCACGCATCGTCTGGCGGATCGATACGACGGCCAGCGGGGCTGACGCGGCGATCTCCGCCGCCAACTCGTGCGCTGCATCGCGTAGCGAATCGAGCGGGACGAGCCGGTCGGCAAGGCCGATCGCGAACGCTTCCTCGCCGGTGATCCGTCGTCCCGTGTAGAGCAGTTCGAGGGCTTTCTGGTTCCCGACGATCCGTGGCAGCGTCGCGCTCGAGACCGAACCCGTGATGGAACCCGAGACGTGCGAAGTTCGCGGCGAACCTCGCCTGGGGCGCGGCGACCCGGAAGTCTGAGAAGCACGCGACGCCGAGGCCGCCACCCACCGCGGCGCCCTGCACCGCAGCGACGACCGGGGTACGTGTCGAGAACAGGTCGTACGCGGCGTCGTAGAGATGGCGCGGCGAACCGTCACGGTTGCGGCGAGGTGTCTCGGGCGCCGAGCCGCCCCCTGCGAAGTCTGCGCCCGCGGAGAAGTGTCTGCCGTCGGCGCACAGCACGATCGCCCGGCAGGCCGGTTCGTCGTCGAGGTCGGAGAATGCGCTCCCCATCGACTCGATCAGGTCGAGGTCGAAGAAGTTGTTCGGCGCCCGCCGTATCTCGGCGGTGGCGACATGGTCGTCGTCGATCGAAATGTGAAGGTCGCCGTAGGTTTCGAAGTCAGCCATCGTCGAAGCCCGTCATCGGGTGCCTGGTCTGGTTGCGTTCCGCCGACCCGGAGCCGTTGCGGTCGCCACGCGTGATCACGAGTCCGGCCGAGGTCGTCGTGTAACCCTCGAGCTGCAACTTCAGGTGCGGTTGACTCTGATACGGGGGGAGATCGACGACGTGGTCGAGGTAGTAGCTGTCTGGTGCCACGACGAACGGTGCGACGTGATGACCGCGGGTGCGTAGTTCGTCCACGAGTCCCTCGAGGTCCCGTCGGCGGAAGAGCGAGAGACCGACCGATTCGAGCGTCTCGTCGTTCGACGACAGGTTGAACTCGGTGGTGTGCACCGCAACACCTCCAGGGCGCAAACACCGCTCGACGCTCTGGACGACGAAATCGAGACCGTGCCGGATGGACCCGAGATGCTCGAAGCAGCAGGACGACCAGCAGAAATCGAAGTCGACGAGATCGTCGTCGATGCTGTTCATGTCCGCCGATCGATACGCCACCAGTCGCGCGAACTCGTCTGGATCGCACAGTCCCGGGTTGCTGAGGCCCGCCGCATCGTGTGTGTGCTGATCGGTTCTCGCCCATCCACCTTCGACCCCGACGTCGGTCGGCGCGTCGGTCGCGACGATTTCGGCTCCCGTCGCCGCGAACGCGGCGGGGAGCGGTTCCCTGCCGACACCGAAGCCGAGTCCCCGTCGCCCGGGCGTGAGCATGCCCTGCTCGGACAAGTGGTGGACGATGAAGGCGAACTCCCACACCTTCCGATGGAATTGTGGGGTCTCCCCCAAGGTCTCGCAGAGCACCGAGAACCGAGGATGGCGGAAGTCGGTGGCTGAACAGGTGGAGTGCTGCATGAACGGGTCACTCCCGTCGGTGATCACGTCGGAGACCGCTGGCACGAACACTGCCTGACGGTCGGCGGCGATCCCGACGGTCTCGGCACGGAGGGCCGCGATCTCCCGAGCGAGCGCCGCAACCTCGTCGACCAGCGCCGCGATCTCCGTCGACCGTGTTGCTTGCTCCCCACGGACCTCGAGGCGCACCTGATCGGTCGCGATCGCCGCCTGCGCTGCGGCGCGTGCGTCGATCCGATCGAGGACAGGAGCGAGCAGTCGGCGGGTGAGTGGGTGAGATCCAGCCATCGAACGCGCTCCAACATCTTCAGGTGGCGACGGGGCAACTGTAGCGAGACCCGGCAACGCCACCTCGTGGTCGGTGCCGCACTCGACCGCGGACTTGCCGGCCACCGACGACAGCCGAGCAGGATGCGTGTTCCAGGTCGGTCACCGATGAAGCCCACGCCACGACACCATGGCGACCGGGTCCAGCGGACGAGGCGTCCACCATCGTCGAGCGGCTGCTCGAGACCGATGGAACGGCCGAGCCGTCGGGCAGAGCGATGGTGTCAGCGTGGCGGTGCGCCGCTGGTGGGGCCCCACTGCGTCGCGAGCAGTTCGTCGAGACCCACGCGGTTCGTCGGCGTCGAGTCGTTGAACACGTCACCGTCGGTCCAGTGTTCAACGACGTGCCCCCACGGGTCGACCCAGTAGTCGAAGATCTGGCTGCCGAGCACGTGACGTCCGATGCCCCACTGATGTTCCCGTTCCGCGGCGGCGAGGTGGGTGTGCCCGGCCATCAGGTCGTCGAAGTTCGACACCTCGAACGCGGCGTGGTTGAACCCGGCGGTACCCGTGCCCACGAGGAACAGGGTGTGGTGGTCGACGTAGCGTTCGCCCTGGTCGCACCGCAGGAACGCTCCGAGCGAACGCTGCTCGTCGATCACGATCACGTCGGATGCCACCAACCCGAAGTTCGACCGGTACCACGCTTCGCTCTCCGCAGGGTCGACGACGTTGATGACGGCGTGCCCCAGTCGTTTGACGTGCGATGGGCCGGCGGCGAGCCGGACCGTGTCGCCGAGTCGCGGCCGCGACGATGCGTCGTTGCGTGGCGCCGCGGCTGCCGCCGACAACCGACCGACCGACCCGCGCGCTGCAACGACCTCGACCCGAAAGCCATTCGGGTCGGACACCGAGACGACACGGCCACCACCAGGTCCGGTGAGCTCTCCGACCTCGGAAAACCCATCGCCGGCCGCGAGCGCTTCGAGTTCGTCGACGGTGTTCGCCGCGAAGGCCAGGCCGACGAAGCCGGGTTCGTCGCCGACGTGGGTGACGTGCACGAAACCTTCGTCGTCGGTGCCGCGCATGTACAGGGTGTCGCCGGTCCGTGCGGATCGTTGCAGGCCGAAATCGAGGAGGAATGCTTCCATCTCGTCGAGGTCGGGCGCCCGGAACCGGACGAACGCAATGTCGTTGACCTTGATTCCGGTGTCGAAACTCATCGGTCGTCGCCGGGTGAGTGGTGGTCGCTGATCCGTACGCACCGGTTGGTCATCGTGCCGATGCCCTCGATCGTGGTCTCGATCACGTCGCCGTCGTGCAGGTACCGGCGTTCGACGGCGCCGACGCCGGCCGGCGTGCCCGTGAAGATCACGTCCCCGGTCACCAGTGTGGTGATCTGCGACAGGTAGGCGATCTGCGTCGGCACGTCGAAGACCATGTTGCCGGCGACATCGTTCTGCCGTTCCTCGCCGTTGACCGCGGTGACGATGCGCAGATCGTCCGGGTTGCCGATCTCGTCGACCGACACCAGTACGGGACCCATCGGTCCGAACGTGTCGAACGACTTGCCGAGGTCGAAGTGGGGTGGCTTCGCGGCGAACTGCACCTTGCGATCCGAGACGTCCTGACCGACGGTGACGCCGAGCACGTGGGCCCACGCGTCGTCGTCGGCGATGTCGCGGCCCCCGCGTCCGATCACGACGACGAGTTCGCCCTCGTAGTCGCAGAAGTCGCTGCGCATCTCGACGTCGGCGGTCGGTCCCGTGAGGCAGGACGGGAACTTGGTGAACACGAGCGGGTTCCTCGGTACCTCCATCGATCCTTCGGCGGCGTGATCGAGGTAGTTGAGGCCGATCCCGAACACCTTCTGTGGGCTTGGCACGGGCGGACCGAGCACGGCGTCGGCGACGAGCCCGGATGGTTCGTGTCGGTCGAGCGACGCGGCGAGGGTCGCCAGCCGGTCGGGACGGGCCAACGTCTTCATCGGCTCGCTCGACAGCGATCCGTTGCTGACGCCGGCCACGTCGTAGAAGTGGTCGCCCGACACGAGAGCTGCGCGGCCCTCGACGTTGGCGAGTCGGAATCCCATGGTCAGTTGCCTCCAGCAGTACGTTCGCTTGTTCGTTTCGTCGTGGTCGTTCGTTTCGTCGTTGCGTTCGGAGCGCCGCCGAGCAGCATCGCCACGAGCAGGTCTGCGTGTGCATCGATCAACGTGTCGTCGACGACGTCATCACGGCCGAGCAGCACGTGTGCCTCCGGCGTATTGACATAGAGGAGCGACGCCGCGCCGATGACCGTGTAGTAGATGACGATCGGGTCGGCGTCGAGCGTCGCGGCGGCGTCGGCGCGAACAGCGAGCCACAGCTCGGACAGCGCATCGAAGCGGGCCCGGACGTGCTGCTCGACGATCCAGTGGAGCCGAGGCGTCGCCGCAGTGGCCTCGTGCATCATGATCCGGTTGAGTTCGGGCAGATGGGCGACGGCGTGCACGAGCGAGCGGATACTGCGAGCGAACATCGACGCCGCGTCGCTGCGATCGGCGTGCTCGACCGACTCGGCTGCCGACGCCAGTAGCACGTCGAATCGTTCGAACAGATGGTCGACGGTGGCCTGCCAGAGTGTGTCCTTCGAGGCGAAGTGGTAGGTGAGTTGCCCCTGGTGTACGTCGGCGCGGCGGGCGATCGTGCGGGTCGACGCAGCGTCGAACCCGGATGCCGCGAACTCGACGAGGGCAGCGTCGAGCAACGCTTGGCGCGTGGCCTCTCCTCGGCGCTGCGTTCCTCGTTCCGCACGGGTGTCGAGTGTGCCGGCGTTCACCGTTGACAAACTAGGTCACTTGACCTAGTTTGTCAACGGAGGTTGGAGTGAACCGCGAACACGACGACAACGCACACGACGACAACGCAGACGACCAATCCAGCGAGATCGCGATCGACGCCGACGTCGTGGTGGTCGGCGGCGGCCCGGTCGGGGTCACCACCGCGATCCTGCTCGCACAGCGCGGGTTCTCGGTGCGCGTGCTCGAACGGTCAGCGGACGTGTACGACCTGCCACGGGCGATCGGTATGGACGACGAGATCCAACGGGTGTTCCAGGGCGCCGGGCTGATCGACGGGTTGCGCGCCATCACCACCCCGATGGTCGGCGCGGAGTTCGTTCGGCCGGACGGCGCACGAATCGTGGGCGTCGAGATGCCCGCCGATGCAGACTGGCCGCTCGGCCATCACCCGACCGTCGCCTACTACCAGCCGATGTTCGAGGCGTTCCTCCGTGACGCTGCGCTCGCCGCTGGAGTCGAACTGTGGCTCGGCCACGACGCAGGTCCGGTCTGGCACCACACCGCGACCGTCGAGATCACGTCGACGACGCACGACGGGGCGGCCACGAAGCACCGCGCCCGCTGGTTGGTGGCGGCCGATGGCGCCGCGAGCCCGATCCGCAAGCAACTCAACATCCCGTTCGTCGACCAGGGCTTCGACCAGGACTGGCTCGTGCTCGACGTCGAGCTCACGCGCGATGTGCCGACACTGCCTCGATGGGTCCAGCAGATCTGCGACCCCGTGCGGCCGGTCACGTTCGTCACCGGTCACGCCGACTTCCGGCGCTGGGAGTTTCAGCTTCTGCCCGGCGAGACCCGCAACGAGATGGTCGAACCGGCACGGGTCTGGGAGCTGCTCGAACCGTGGCTGACCCCCGACGACGCGACCCTGATCCGGGCGGTGGTCTACCGATTTCATGCCACGGTCGCCGAACGAATGCGCCACGGACGAGTCTTTCTCGCCGGCGACGCTGCGCATCAGATGCCACCCTTCCTCGGCCAGGGTCTGTGCTCAGGCATTCGTGATGCCGCCAACCTCGCCTGGAAGCTCGAAGCGGTCGCGTCCGGCGCGGCCTCTGACGGTCTGCTCGACACCTACTCGACCGAACGACTGCCCCACGCCGCCGACACCGTCGCGCACGCTGTCGAGACCGGAAGACTGATCGATCAGCTGTCGCACTCGTCAGCTGCGTCCGCTCTGCGAGCCGGATACGGCGGCGGGCGCAAGCCGCCCTACCTCCGGCACGGGCTCATCGCCGGCGAGCATCCGTTCGTCGGCCGCCAACTCCCGCAACCCATGGTCGACGGCGCACCGCTCGACGATCTGCTCGGTTCTGGCTACGCCGTGCTCGTTCGGTCGCCTGAGATCGCTCGACCGATCGAGGACCGACTCGGCGCCTTCGGCCGGGTCGTGGTGCTCCCCGCGGGGGTGCTCGATCAGCTCCTCGGAGCCGATGGAGCAGTGGTCGTGCGCCCCGACCGGTACGTGGCCGCCGTCGCCGACGATCCGACCGAGTTGCAGCAGCTGATCGCACTCGTGCTGCCACCGACCGATTGACCGCGCCCCGACCGATCGGCGCGGACACCACGGTGCGGCACGACGCCGACTCCGGCGAGGCGATCCTCTCGACAGGTCATCGACCACCACGCCGGAGTCGGCGCATGCGCTTGCGGGCGCCGCGTACGAGAGCCGTCAGGACGCGGAAGCCTCGCGGGTGGGCATCCCGGGATCGCTCGCGCTGAATCGGGCGGCTAGACAGGGCTGATGATCGACCTCGACGAGATCGCCGCCACGCTCGACAGCTTGCCCACGGCGCTGGGCATCCTGCTCGCTCCGCACGACGCCGAGACGCTGGCGGCGCGACCCGAACCGGGGGAGTGGTGCGTCCTGGAAGTGATCGGTCACCTGATCACGTGTGACCGCGGGGCGTTTCGTGATCGCATCGAGATGATCGCCGGCGGGGCGGGCGAGGTCCCGCGCTTCGACGCCGGCGCAGCGCTCGAGGCCCGTGCCCCGATGAATGCGACGGTCGGCGAGCTGCTCGACGAACTCGCAGTCGTGCGGGCGGAATCGGTCGAGTTCGTGCGGTCGCTGTCGATGGCCGACCTGACCGCGACCGCGCCCTACGGCGACCACGGAACGTTCGCGGCGGCCGACTTCGTGCTCGAGTGGCCGTACCACGATCAGGATCACATCCGTCAGATCCTCGACGCGGTCCAGCGCCACTATCTCCCCCACATGACCGACACGATGCGCACCGCGCTCGTCGGTGGCTGACGGAACGACCGACCGAACGGCTCCGTCGGGGCAGCCCTGCAGATGATCTCTCAGATCTCGTACGTGGCGATCGTGCAGCTGACGGCGAAGATCGGGATCGGCTCGCAGAAGTGCACGGTGCCCTCGGCACCACCCGCTGCCGCGGCCACCGAGATGAACGTTCGAATCTCGAATCCGCCCTGCCCGGCGTCGGCATAGACCGTGAGATCGTCGTAGTCGAGCAGTGCGTCGCGGTCGTTGCGGCACCATCGGTCCATGAAGTCGAGGTCCCACTCGACGTTGATCTTCCCCGAGTCGGGCGTCGCCGGCCAGTGTGAGATGCCACCGGTGCCGATCACCGCAATCCGTTCGGGGAGTTCGTCGCACGCGGCACGGATCGACTCGCCGAACGCCCACGCCCGGTGGAGTGGGGCCAGCGGTGGACCCTGGCAGTTGACGTTCACCGGGATCACCGGGACGTCGTACGCGGGGGTGAGGAAGTGCAGCGGCACCATGATTCCGTGGTCGAACCTCCACTCCTCCGCATAGCTGACGTCGGAGGTGTTCATGACCGCTGTGATGAACCTCCGTGACAAGTCGCGATTCCCCGGCACCTGCCGCTTGTCGATGCCGAGCCAGCCCGGATCCTCGATCGGGCCGTCATAGTGATCGGCCATGCCGACCGCGAACGACGGCATGTTGTTCATGAAGAAGTTGGCGAAGTGCTCGGCGGCGATGATCACGATCGCGTCGGGCCGGGTGGTTTCGAGGTCGACCCGCATCTGGTCGAACGCCGCGTAGAAGCGGTCGCGGACGTCGGGGTCGGCCTGGTCGGCGCGACCCGTGATGCCAGGTGCGTGGGAGCAGACACCGGCGAAGACGAGCGGCATCAGCGGTCCCCCTCCGCCCCGTGCACGGGCGCGACGCGTTCGTCGAGGCCGGTCGTCATCGCGTAGACGCCTTCGCGCACCGGACCGTGCTGCTCGATGCCGTCGCGCATGCGCTGGAGGTAGTCCTGCCACTCGATCTGGTGGAACGCGGCGAAATGCATCAGGATCTGGCCGTTGACGCCCAGGTGGAACAGCAACCCGATGTCGGGTTCGACGAGGGCGCCGCTCTCCTCCTCGGTCAGGTCGTACGGCTCGAGCACCGCGTGTCGATCGGCGGTGTAGGCGGCCTGCAGCGACTCGCTCCGGTTGATCTCGTACAGGAACTTCTGGACGGCGTAGAGGCTCATGTGTCCCACTCCAGTTGCAGCGTGTCGGGCCCTCGGAACGTGATGTTCGGGAAGTAGCTGAGTTGTTGCTCGGGAGCGAGACGCAGCGATGGGAGACGCTGCGACAGGAGTTCGAGCGCGATGCGTGCTTCCATCCGGGCCAACCCGTTGCCCACGCAGAAGTGGATGCCCTTGCCGAAGGAGATGTGGCGGTTGGCTGTGTCCCGGTGGATGTCGAACGTCTCGGGATCGTCGAACACGTCCGGTTGATGATTCGCCGACGCGAAGTTGAGATACAGACGGGTGCCGGCCGGCAGGTCGACGCCGGCGAGCGTCGTGTCCTGCGTCGTGATCCGGCGCCACGAGATCTGGCTCGACTCGAAGCGCAGCGTCTCCTCGACCGCGGCGGCGGCGAGCGACGGGTCGGCGCAGAGTTCGTCCCACTGCTCGCGCCGAGGGAGCAGGCAGAGCAGCGTGTTGCACAGCAGCGCGGTGACCGGGTCGTGGCCGGCGAACGAGAATGCCGTAGACGACCGACTCGACCTCCCGGTAGGTGATGCCGGTCCCGTCCGACGGGTCGGGGTCGGCGTCGTGGGCGTCGAGCAGCTCGGACGTGAAGTCGTCCCTCGCGTCGGTCCCGGCGCTCTGCCGACGAACTCGCGGCAGTAGCGCCAGTAGTCGACCATGCCCTCGGGCGATCTCGATCTGCTCGTTCGGGCGTCGGTTGGCCCCACGAGAACGCCCGGCGGTTCGCACACCACGACTTGATCATCGTGTCGTCCTCGGGCGGGAACCCGATGAACCGGAACACGATCTCGGCCGGAAGCGGGAACGCCAGCGCGGCGACGTACTCGGCCGGCGATCCATCGGCGACCATCCGGTCGAGCAGCACCGTGGCGCGATCTCGCATGTAGCCCTCGAGCGACTTCAGTCGTCGGTTGGAGAAACCCTGGCGGGTGTAGGCGCGGATGCGGCCGTGGTCGGGTTCGGGCCGGTTCGACATCACCGCCACGGGGTCGAAGTCGGGAGCGGCCAGCACCGCCGCGGCTTGGTCACACAGCGGGAAGATCGGGTCTTGCACGTTGGTCGACGCGTACACCTCGGGGTTCATGAAGACCGTTTCGATGTCCTGCATCTCACCGACGACCACATGTCCGAGATCGGGTGCGTAGAACACCGGGTGCGCGTCGCGCAGCGCGTTCGGCGATCGGGTACGGATCGGTGAGGTAGTCGGCGTCGAGCGGGGACCACCCCTGGTGCGTCGGGCACCCCGGTGGTGCTGCGGAGATCGAGTCGGGTGCCTGGTGGTAGGTGTTCGGCGTGCTCATGTCTGCTCCGTGACGGCGGCGGTTCGGCGCAGGAGGTCGTAGAGCTGTTCGAGATCCTGGTGGCCGAGCTGGGCGCTGATCTCGTCGTACACGATCTCGCTGCGCGGAGCAATGGCGGCGACCAGGCGGCGACCGTCGGCGCTGATCGTCGTCTTCGAGCGGCGGGCGTCGCCCGAGTCGGCCGAGCGCGTGATCAGGTCGCGTTCGCCGAGCGTGACGAGCATGCGCGACAGGCTCGGGCCGAGCAGGAACGTGCGCTCGGCGAGTTCGCCGACGGTGAGCGAGTCGTCGGCGTCGTCGAGCGCTCGCAGCACCCGCCATTGCTGTTCGGTGAGATCGTGTTCGGTGAGGATCGGTCGGAAGTGGCGCATCACCGCCTCGCGCGCCCGCATCAGGGCCATCGGCAGCGACTCGTCGAAGCTCGCGCAGGCCGGTCCCGGCGGCTCGAGGTCTCACTCATCGCGAACACCGTTGCGGAGTGTTCCGAGCTCGGGCACCGTCACCTCGACCACGTCGCCCGGCTCGAGGAAGCGCGGCGGATCGAAGCGGGCGCCAGCGCCCGGTCGGCGTGCCGGTGAAGATGATGTCGCCGGGTTCCAGCGTGCAGAATGTCGACAGGTACTCGACCTGGTACTCGATCGGGTAGGCCATCGTCGCCGGGGTGTCGTCCTGTCGGAGTTCGCCGTTGACGCGAGTCGTGAGGTGGAGCTCGCTCGAAGTCGCCGAGTCTCGTCGATCGTCACCATCCACGGGCCGATCGAGCCCGACGAGTCCCAGTTCTTGCCCTGCGTGACGTTGAACTTGGCGTGTCGCACCCAGTCGCGGATCGTGCCCTCGTTGCCGAGCGTGAGGCCGGCGATGTGGTGGCGGGCGTCGGCACGCTGGATGCGGCGGCCGCCCTTGCCGATCACCGCGACGATCTCGCCCTCGTAGTCGAGCTGCGGGCTCTCGGGAGGGCGGACCAGATCGTGCTCGTGGCCGGTGAACGAACTCGGGAATCGCACGAACACACTCGGTTTGTTCGGCGCGTCCTGATCGTCTTGGTACTCGGCGTTGCGTCCGCCGTAGTTCACGCCGATGCAGAAGATCTTGCCGGGTGCAGGGAACGTGCGGTCGTACGTGACCTCATCGAGCGGCGCGTCGGCTCTGTCGAGGTGAGCGAGCACGGAGCGTGCTTCGTCGAGTCGCTGCTGCGAGAGCAGGTCGGAGAGGTTGCGCACGCCGTCGATGCGTGGGGCCAGGTCGACCACGCCGGTGTCGTCGCCCAGCACGGCTCCGTAGGTGGATCGACCGTCGTGGGAGTAGCTCAGCAACCTCATGTTGCATACATACTTAACATGTTACATAATGGTTGGCAAATGCCGCACCTCATCATCGAACACTCCGCCAACGTCGCCGAGAGCATCGACGTCACCGCATTGGTCGACGTGCTCCACGACGCAGCGCTGGCTACGGGCATCGCGCCGCTCGATGCGTTGCGCACGCGGGCGGTCGCACGCGATCACTATGCGATCGGCGATCGGCATCCCGACAACGCATTCGTGGCCGTCACCGCACGATTCGGGGCCGGCCGCTGCGACGACGACAAGCTTCGACTCGTCGAGGCGCTGATGACCGCGCTCGACGACGCGCTCGGCGACGCTCGTCGCACGATGATGCTCAGCGTCGAGTACCAGGAGATCGATCCCGACTTCCGGATCAACCGGAATCACCTGCGTTCGACCATCGCCGAACGTCGCTGACGAACTTGACGACTCACGATCACGACGACGCCCGAGGAGACCGACATGGCAGCGACGAAGACGTACGACGAATACACCGAGCTCGCGAAGCGGCAGTTGCGCCGTTTCGCCGACGCACCGCTGCTGCACTTCATCGGCGGCGCACCGGTTGCGAGCGCGAGCGGTGAGCTGTTCGACAACCGCTCACCGGTCGATTCGATGCTGCTCGGCACCGTCGCGTCCGGGGCGGCAGCCGACGTCGACGCCGCCGCTGGCGCTGCGAACGAGGCGTTCGCCGAGTGGTCGGGCCGTTCGGGCAAGGAGCGCAGACGAATCCTGCATCGGGTCGCCGACCTGATCGTCGAGCGCGCCGACGACATCGCCGCGGTCGAGTGCGTCGACACCGGCCAGACGATCCGATTCATGAGTGCGGCTGCGATCCGTGGCGCCGAGAATTTCCGCTTCTTCGCCGACCACGCACCCGACGCCGGCAACGGGCGGTCGATGCCCGACGAGCACCACGTCAACTACTCCAGCCGCTCGGCGCTCGGACCGGTCGGGGTGATCACACCGTGGAACACACCGTTCATGCTGTCGACGTGGAAGATCGCGCCGGCGCTCGCGGCCGGTTGCACGGTGGTGCACAAGCCGGCCGAGTGGAGCCCGTACACCGCTGCCATGTTGAGCGAGATCGCATTCGAGGCCGGTCTGCCGGCGGGGGTGCTCAACACGGTCCACGGCTTCGGGGAAACCGCAGGCAAAGCGCTCACCGAGCACCCGCTGATCCGTGCGATTGCGTTCGTCGGGGAATCCTCGACCGGGTCGATGATCCAGGCCCAGGGGGCGCCGACGCTGAAGCGGGTGCACTTCGAACTCGGTGGCAAGAACCCGGTGATCGTGTTCGACGACGCCGACCTCGAACGGGCGTTGGACGCCGTCGTGTTCATGATCTACAGCCTCAACGGCGAACGGTGCACCTCGTCGAGTCGCCTGCTGGTCCAAGCGACGATCCACGACGAGTTCGTCGAACGGCTGAGTGGACGCGTTCGGGCCCTACGTGTCGGCCACCCGCTCGACCCGGCGACCGAGATCGGACCGCTGATCCACCCGCGGCACTGCGAGAAGGTGCGGAGTTATCCTGCGAAGGCCATCGAGGACGGTGCCACCGTGCTCGTCGGTGGGGGAGCAGCGACCGATCCGGCGAGCAACTACGTCGACCCGTTGCTCTTCACGAACGCGACCAACGACATGCGCATCGCCCAGGAGGAGATCTTCGGGCCGGTGCTCACCGTGATCCCGTTCGACGACGAGACCGACGCGGTCACGATCGCCAACGACATCGAGTACGGCCTCGCCGGCTACCTCTGGACGGGCGACACCGGGCGAGCCCACCGTGTCGCACGTGATCTCGATGCCGGCATGATCTGGGTCAACAGTCAGAACGTGCGTCACCTGCCGACGCCGTTCGGTGGCACCAAGGCGAGCGGCATCGGCCGTGACGGTGGCCCCGAGTACTCGTTCGAGTTCTACATGGAGACCAAGAATGTCGCCGTTGCCTACGGAACCCACACGATCCCGAAGCTCGGCCGGGTCGACGGATGACCTCCACGCTCACCGCCGAACAGATCGCCGAGATCGCCGAGGACCACGAGCGCGCCCGCCGAACCGTCACGCCGATCGACCCGGTCACCCGACGGCACCCCGACATCACGCTCGACGATGCGTATGCGATCCAGGCCGCCTGGATCGAGCACATGGCGGCCGATGGTGCCGAGGTCTGCGGCCACAAGATCGGCCTCACCAGTCGTGCGATGCAGCAGGCGATGAACATCGACGAACCCGACTTCGGAGCGCTGCTCGACTTCATGTTCGTGCCCTCGGGAGCGACGCTGCGAGCGGCGGACTACCTCGACCCGAAGCTCGAGGTCGAGTTCGCGTTCGTGCTGAGTGACCGACTGGTGCCGAACGGTCTCGATCGCGACCTGACGCCCGACGATGTCTATGCCGCCACGGACCACATCGTGCCCGCGCTCGAGCTGATCGACGCCCGCTCACACCGTGTCCACCCCCACGACGGCCGCACGCGAACCGTGCTCGACACGATCTCCGACAACGCCGCCGACGCCGGCATCGTCGTGGGAACGGAACGGGTGACGGTCGAAGACGCCCGCGCCGGTCGACTGCGTTGGGCAGGCGCGATCTGCTCACGGAACGGCGTGGTCGAGGAGACCGGCCTCGGAGCGGGAGTACTCGACGACCCGGTCATGGGCATCGTCTGGCTGGCGAACCGGCTCAACGGCATCGGGATACCGTTGGAGGCGGGCGAGACGATCCTCGCCGGCTCGTTCACCCGACCGGTCGACTGCCGGGCGGGCGATCACTTCGAGGTCGACTTCGGTGACCTCGGGGTCATCACGCTCGACTTCGACTGACCAGGTCCGACCCGATCGGATCCGCACCGACAAGGAGTTCAGGATGCAGACCAAGTTGTACATCGGCGGCGAATGGCGCGACGGTTCCAACGGCGCGACCAAGCCCGTGATCAACCCGTCGACCGGTGAGCGCATCACCGATGTCGCCGCCGCATCGACCGACGACGCGACCGCTGCATGTCAGGCCGCGCACGAGGCCCAGGTCATCTGGGCCCGTGTGGCACCGCGGGAGAAGGCCGAGGTCCTCCGGCGCTGCTGGGAACTGATGATGGAGCACCAGGACGAACTCGCCGACCTCATCGTCACCGAGCACGGCAAGCCGATCACCGACGCCCGCGGCGAGGTCGCCTACGCGGCCGAGTTCTTCCGATGGAATTCCGAGGAGGCCACGCGGATCCACGGCTCGATCAGCACGGCACCATCGGGTGCCAACCGGATCATCGTGCACCACCCGCCCGTCGGCGTCGTGGTGATCGTGACCCCATGGAACTTCCCGGCCGCGATGATCACGCGCAAGCTGGCGCCAGCACTCGCAGCCGGCAACGGCGTCGTGATCAAGCCGCCCACCGAGACGCCGCTGACCGCACTGCGGATCGCCGAACTGCTCACCGAGGCCGGAGTGCCAGGCGGCCTCGTCAACGTCACGGTTGCGGAGAGTTCGGGTGACTGGTTCGATGCAGCCGTCGATCATCCGGCCACGCGCATGGTGTCGTTCACCGGGTCGACACCGACCGGTCAGCGCCTGCTCAAGCGGGCCGCCGATCGTGTGCTCAAGACGGTCATGGAGCTCGGAGGGAACGCCCCGTTCATCGTATTCGACGACGCCGACATCGACGCTGCGGTCGAGGGAGCGATGGTCGCCAAGATGCGTCATTCAGCGGAGACGTGCACGGCCGCGAACCGGTTCTTCGTCCATGCCGACGTCGCCGAGGAGTTCACCACGAAGTTCACCGCTGCGATGGCCGAGATCAACGTCGGCGGTGGCGACGAACCCGGCGTCGACTGCGGCCCGCTGATCAACGACGGCGCCGTCGACACGGTGGCCGGTCTGGTCGACGACGCCGTCGCCGGTGGAGCCCGCGTCACCCTCGGCGGCGCCCGGCTGGACCGGCCGGGCAGCTTCTACGCCCCGACCGTGTTGGCCGACGTCGCGCCCGGCTCACCGATCACGCGCGAGGAGATCTTCGGTCCGGTCGCACCGATCATCACGTTCACCGACACCGACGAGGTGATCGACATGGCCAACGACACCGAGATGGGGTT
Source organism: uncultured Acidimicrobiaceae bacterium (assembly GCA_963792905.1). Classification (GTDB taxonomy): domain Bacteria; phylum Actinomycetota; class Acidimicrobiia; order Acidimicrobiales; family Ilumatobacteraceae; genus Ilumatobacter. The sequence continues at coordinate 91,882 of CAWBYE010000027.1, read as the reverse complement.
GATCGGCTACGTGTTCACGCAGGATCTCGCTCGCGGGCTGGCGGTGAGTGAACGGATCCAGGCCGGCATGATCGGGCTGAACCGGGGGGCGGTTTCCGACCCTGCGGCGCCGTTCGGCGGCATGAAGCAGTCGGGCCTCGGACGTGAGGGTGCCAGCGAGGGCATCTACGAGTTCTGCGAGACCCAATACATCGCCACGTCCTACTGAGCGCCGCTGCTGCTCCGGTCGTGGCCGGAGCGGACCGCGGATCGCTCGGTCACCCGACTGGCCAATACCGTGTCGAGCATGCCGACGCCCGATTCGCGGCGGCTCGCTCGTCGTCGACGTGTTCCGGGTGAGCAGGGCCGTCCCTCAGTCGTAGCCGGGTGGCACCTGGTAGCCGCCGAGTTCGCGCTCGATCATCTCGGCGAACGCGATGCCTTCGCGGTCGCGTAGGTGTCCGGTGACGATCTGGAGACCGCATGGAAGGCCGGACGCGGTCAGGCCCGCCGGTGCAACCGTGCCGGGGAGGTACACACCACACGACAGGCCCGCCCAGAAGAGCTGATCGGTGGTGTTCTGCTCGTGTCCGTTGACCGTGATCGTGCGGTCGGCGCGTTCGCCTTCCTGGTCGTGGGGGTAGGCGACCGACGCAGCCGTCGGGCAGAGCAACGCGTCGTACTCGTCGAAGAACGCGTCCCAGGCGAGGCGGGCGTCTTCGCGTTCCGAGTGACACGCCGCCCATTCCCAGTGGCTCATCCGAACCGATCGAGCGGCGCGGGCCCGGTAGTCGCGATCGCCGGCATCGAACCGAGCGGCGTCGTCGGCCAGGTCGTCGTACTGGTCGCCGGTGTACTCGGTGCCCGTCGCCGCTCGCAGGAGCGTGACGTACACCTCGTGCATCCGGGGGATGTCGATGTCGGGTCGGGCATCCCGATCGAGCCGCACGCCGAGCTCGCCCAACGCCTCGACGGTGACCGTGAGTTGGTCGACGAGTTGGCGGTCGACTTCGCACACCTCGTGATCGAGCATCACAGCGACCGTCCACTCGTCGGGACGCGTGCGGCGCGGCGCTGGCAGGTCGAGATGCCAACCGTGGGCTGCCATCCCCCCGGCACCGGCCACGATGTCGAGGCCGAGTGCCAGGTCGCTCGCGTGTCGGGCCATCGGTCCGGCAACGCTGATGTCGAGCGAGACCGGACTGCCGGGGTTGCCGTGACCGGAATCGGGGACGAGCCCGTAGGTCGGCTTGTGACCGAACACTCCGCAGTAATGCGCCGGGTTGCGGATCGACGCTCCGATGTCGCTGCCGAGTTCGAGCGCCGTCAGCCCGGCGGCGAGAGCAGCCGCCGCGCCGCCCGACGAACCGCCGGGGATCAGTTCTGGATTCCACGGGTTGCCGGTGGTGCCGTAGACCGGGTTGAACGTCTGCCAGTCGGCCATCCCGACCGGCAAGTTCGTCTTGCCGTAGATCACTGCGCCGGCGTCGAGCAGCCGCTGGACCGCTTCGGAGTTCCGCTCGGGCCGCCAGGCGCGGCGCTCGGCGAATCCGCTCGTCGACGCCGACCCGATCCAGTCCCACGCCTCCTTGATCGTCATGGGTACGCCGTGCAGCGGCCCCCATGACTCGCCGCGAGCGGTCACGGCGTCTGCGTCGGCCGCGCGAGAGCGAGCCACGTCGAGCTGTGTCGCCACCACCGCATTGATCGTCGGATTGAGCCGCTCGTACCGCTCGAGCGTGACGTCGAGCAGCTCGGTCGCAGAGATCTCCCCTGAACGAATTGTCTGGGCCTGCTCGTGTGCACTCCGGAGTGCGATGCTCGTCATGCCGTCACGTCCTCAGCTGCGATCGCCCGAGATGTCGACGATGATCCTGCGCAGCAGGTCGGCCAGTCGGCGCTTCTCGTCGTCGTCGAGGCTCGCCGTGGTGTCGGTCTCGAACCGGTTGAACGTCGGACTCAGCGTCTCGATCATCGTGTTTCCTTCCGGAGTCAGTGCCACCAGCATCCTGCGGCGGTCGCTCTCCATCCGTTCCCGTACGACCAGCCCGCGACCCTCCAGGGTGTTGAGGATGCCGGTCAACGTTCCCTTCGAGAGGTCGCACTCGACGGCGAGGCGCCCTGTCTCCATCTCGCCCCAGATCCAGAGCACCCACATCGTCGTGAAGCCTCCCCACGACAGCGCTGCGTCACGGAGCACGCCCTGTTCGGCGCGGCGGCGAATCGCTGCTGCGGCGCGGTAGATGTTGGACATCGCCTCCATCGACACGAAGTCGAACGGGCGGTCACCGATCGCCGCCAGGATGTCCTGCTCGTTCGGGAGCAGCGTCCGGTCGTCAGCCATCGCGAGCACACTATGGGACTTCCGCCGACCGACCCAGGGCGGGATTCACCGACCCCGCCCGGTTGACCGCCGGCCTGGCAGGATTGGGCCGATGGGTACCGTCGTCGAGCGTCGCGGGGCCGGGCTTGCTTGGTGCGAGGCCGGAACCGGCGAGGCCCTCGTGTTCCTGCACGGGCTCGGAGGCACGCGCACGGCGTGGGCCGAACAGCTCGGCCCGCTCTCGGACGACCGCCGATGCATCGCCTGGGACATGCCCGGGTACGGGGACAGCGATCCGCTCGACGCCGTGACGTTCGAGGCAATCGCCGACCGGCTCGTCGACCTGATCGACGAGCTGGGCGTCGACCGTGCCGACCTGGTCGGTCTGTCGCTCGGCGGGATGCACGCACTGCACACGGCGCTCCGGCACCCCGATCGGATCGGGCGATTGGTGCTCACGAACACCAGCCCGCGGTTCGGCCTGAACGGAACCACCGCCGCCGAATGGACGGCCGCACGCCTGGCGGTGCTCGACGACGGCATGACGCTGCGTGAGCTCGCACCGATCGTGCTCGACGGGCTGGTCGGTGCGTCATTGCCCGGCGACCGCCGAACCGCACTGATCGAGAGCTTCGCCCGTATCCCGGAGCCCGGATTCCGGGCCGCGGTCGCCTGCCTGCCCGGCCACGACGTGCTCGACCGGCTCGGTCAGATCGGTAGCCCGACGTTGGTGGTCGCCGGCGAGCTCGACACCGAGACGCCTCCGTCGTACAGTCGATCACTCGCCGACGGCATCCCGGGCGCCCAACTCGTGGTGCTCGCCGGTGTCGGCCACCTCGCACCCTCGGAGCACCCTGAGATGTTCAATCGACTCGTTTCCGGCTTCCTCGACCAGACGGCGGCAGCGTCGTCTTGACCGCCACCAGCCTCACCGATCGCCTCGCTGCCGACGGGTTGATGACCGCTGAGCGCGCCGACATCGTCGACCGCATGGCGAGCCTCGGGCCGGGGATCGCAGCCCGTTCCGCGGAGTACGACCGAAACGCGAGCTTCCCGACCGCCAACTGGGCCGACTTCGCCGCCAACGACCTGCTCGGCATCTGCATCCCCCGTGCCGACGGTGGTCTCGGGGCCGACTTCGTCGGCTACGCCCTCGTCGCCGAGGAGCTCGGCCGGCACTGCACGACGACTGCGCTCACGTTCAACATGCACGTCGCCACGACGCTCTTGACCGGTCAGATCGCCGACGACATGACGATGACCGCCGACGAGCGACGGGTGCTGCACGAGCGACGGTCGAACCTTCGTCGTGGCGTGATCGACGAACATCACATCCACAGCCAGCCGTTCTCCGAGGGCGCCTCGGCCGGCGCGACCACCGGGTTCGCGACGCGGGCGGTCCCGGTCGACGGCGGGTATCGCGTCACGGGGCGCAAGATCTTCGCGTCGCTCAGCGGCGCGGCCGACATCAGCAACGTGGTGTGCGTCGTCGACGGCGACCCGCGGATCCGTCTCCTGGGCGTACCGGCCGACGCCGACGGCGTCCGGCTCGAGGGCGACTGGGACCCGCTCGGGATGAGGGCGACCGATTCGCGCAATCTGATCATGGACGACGTGTTCGTACCCGCCGAGCACGAGTGGATCCCGCCCGGCATGTTCGACCAGGCGGCCGAGCGGTGGCCGTACTTCTACATGACCCTGTCGTTCGCCTACCTCGGTCTGATGCGGGCGATCATGGACGACACCGCGGCCTACCTCATCGGCGACGGCGGCGACACGTCTCGCCGGTCGCATCCGATCAAGCAGCAGGGATGGGCGAGATGAACCTCGTCTACGAGCAGGCCCAGGCGTTGTGTCACCGGGTGCTCGGTGAGGTGCACGTCGACCCGTCGCCCGCTGCGGTCCGGCGCGCATGGGCGTCGATGGTGACCACGATGGAAGGGGCGCCGACGCTGGCATCGACCGCGATCCGGATCTGCGGCGGTCGCTCGATGCTCCGCCCGTCGCGTTTGGAGCAGCACTACCGGGATGCACGATGTGGGGCCACGATGCTGCCCTGGAGCGTCGAGGTGTGCCTCGACCGGCTCGGCCGCGCCGACCTCTTCCCCGATCGGTCGGAGACGCCCGCATGACCGAGTGGGCCTGGGTCGCCCGGTACGCCGAACAGTTCCGGGCGTGCGCGGTCTCGCCGGGGATGACCGCCGTCGTGTTGTCGGAGTCCCGGAGCCGCTCGGTCGTCGTCGAGACCGCACGCCTCGCGCTCGGCAGCATCGGTGCATCGGTGATCGACGTCGTGGTCCCCACGCCGCCGAACCCGGGCCCGGTACCGATTCGTTCGACCGGGGCCTCGCAGGCGTTGGCCGGTCACGCTGCAGCGCTCGGCGCACTGACCGCAGCCGATTTCGTCGCCGATTGCACCATCGAGGGTCTGCTGCACGCGCCCGAACTGGGCACGATCCTCGGCAGCGGCGCTCGGGTGTTGATGATCTCGAACGAACACCCCGAGAACGTCGAACGCTGGCCGCACGATCCGTCGCTCGCCGAGCGGGTCGCACGTGGCGTGGCGTTGGCCGAGTCGGCATCGCAGATGCACGTGACGTCGCCGGCCGGCACCGACCTACGGATCTGGCTCGTCGACGCGTTCGTGGCGGGTTCCTCCGGCTGGTGCACCGAACCCGGCTCGATCGCCCACTGGCCCGGCGGGCTCGTCGTCGCCTTCCCCGCCTCGGGTTCCGTGGAGGGCACCCTCGTGCTGGCACCGGGTGACGTGAACCTCAGCTTCAAGGAGTACGTGCGGACGCCGATCACGCTCACGATCGAGTCTGACTACGTGACCGCGGTGACCGGTGACGGCCACGACGCCGAACTGTTCGAGAGCTACCTGGCCGCGTTCGGCGAGCGCGACGCCTACGCCGTGAGCCATGTGGGTTGGGGCATGAACTCGGCGGCGCGATGGGAGTCGATGGCGATGTGGGACAAGGGGGACATCAACGGCACCGAGCTGCGTGCCTTCGCCGGCAACTTCCTGTACTCGACGGGGGCGAACGAGGTCGCCCAGCGATTCTGTCGCGGTCACGTCGACCTCCCGATGCGACACTGTACGGTCACGCTCGACGGCGACCCGGTCGTGGTCGACGGGGCCCTCGTGACCGAACTCGCCGGCTGAGACCGACCAGACGAAAGTGACCGTTCCATGACCGACATCGATGACCGCTTCGAACGCGTCCGGCTGGTGTTCCCCGACCACCTGGGGCTCGCACGCGGCAAGTACCTGCCGGCCCATCTTGCCGGCCGTGGTACGGGGCACTGCGCCACGATCTGGGGTCTCGGCTACGACCGCAGCCTCGTTCCGGCGCCCGGCTCCTACCTCCTCGACGGCCTCGTCGACGTGGTCGCCTCACCCGATCCCGACACGATCCGTGCGAGCTGGGAGGACGACGTCACCGCGCTCGCGATCGCCGATGTCTCCCTCGACGACGCACCATTCCCGTATTCGTGCCGCCACGTCCTGCAACAGGCGATCGCGGCCTGGGAGGACCTCGGCTACCGGCCGCAGGTCGGGATCGAGCTCGAGGCCTACGTGCTCGAGCCCGATCCTGACTCCGCCCGGGGCTGGCGTCGTCTGCAGAACCCGCGGGCGATGGTCTACGGGACCGGCATTGCCAACGACCCCGACGGAGTGATCGACGACATCATGCGAACCGCCCGGCGGGCCCGGTTCCGCGTCGAGTCGATCAACGCCGAGTTCGACGAGTCGCAGTACGAGCTGACGCTCGAGTACGACAATGCGCTCGCCGCGGCCGACGATGCGTTCCTCTTCCGCGTCATGGCGCGTGAGGTCGCGCTGGCGAAGGGTTACGACCTCACGTTCCTGGGGCTGCCGTTCGTGGGTCTCAGCGGTAGCGGGGTGCACGTGAACCTGTCGCTCGTCGATACCGGCGGCGCCAACGTGCTGCTCGACGACTCGACCACCGACGGGCTCTCGGCGGTCGCGAAGCACGCCATCGCCGGTCTGTGTGCGCATCACCGTTCGATTGCGGCGATCGGTGCACCCACGGTCAACGCGTACCGCCGCCTGCGACCCGAGACACTGTCGGGGTACTGGGCGAACTGGGGCAACGATCACCGATGTGTCGCGAATCGTGTCCCGATCGCCCGAGGCGCGGCGACCCGTATCGAGAGCCGCGTCGCCGACGGCGCCGCCAACATCCATCTCGCGGTCGCCGCCGTGCTGACCGCGGCTCGACTCGGTGTCGTCGGCCGGTTGCCGTGTCCCGAACCCGAGACCGGGGACGGGTTCGAAGAGGTCAACACCGACGTCGCCGCACCGGCCGATCTCGCCGAGGCGCTCGACCACCTCGAATCGGCCACCGACTTCACGGACGCCCTCGGCCGTCACGTCGTCGACAACTACGTGGCCAACAAACGTGCCGAGTGGGACCGATTCATCGCCGCCGAGGAGAAGTTCGACCCGACGACGCCGGTGACGGACTGGGAGTTGAACGAATACCTCCCCTATCACTGACTGCGGCCCATGTCCCGAGATCGAGACCGAGTGCGACCAGTTCAGCAGGGCGACGAGCGTGAGATGTTGGAATCGATGCTCGACTTCTTCCGATCGACTGTCGTGAGCAAAGCCAGCGGCCTGACCGACGAGCAGGCAATCGCCGAGGCGGTGCCGACGACGACACTCACCATCTCCGGTCTCGTCAAGCACCTCACGGCAACGGAGCGATTCTGGTTCAGCATCGATTTCGCCGACCACGACGTCGAGTGGCCCTGGACCGCCGACGATGCGCACGGCGCTTTCACGCTCTCGGCCGATGAGACGATCGACGACCTCGTCGTCCGCTACCAGGACGAGTGCGACAGTTCTCGACGTGCGGTTGTCGACAGCAACCTCGATGACATGGCGCTCGGGCCGGACATGACGTTCTCGCTGCGATACGCCTATCTCCACATGATCGAGGAGACCGCTCGCCACTGCGGCCACCTCGACCTCATTCGCGAAGCGATCGACGGGAGCGTCGGTCAATAGCCGATCGCCACCGCTCGATCGGCGCATTCCTCATTGCGCCGTCAGCCAGATCCGGGCCGCTCCGCCTCTCGGAGGCGTCTTCGAGGTTGCACGACCGCTCCATGCCCAGCTGCCCCAGAACGCGCAGCCGATTGGCATGCCCAACGCCAGGCGCCCCGACCGAACGGCCCGAGCAGCCCGGCGGGAGCACGTCCCGACGTGTTCGCACCACCCACCCGAATCTGCAAGACCCCGACGGGGCGACGGCGCTGCATTCGGCCGCGGAGCGCGGTCTGACCGATGCCGTCCTGCTCTGCATCGCTCACGGCGCTCAGATCGATCTGCAGGACCGCCTCGGCGACACACACCCCACTACATCTCGCGACGAGGGAGGATCAGGCAGAGATCGTCGCGGTCCTCGTCGATGCCGGCGCCTCGCTCGACGTGACCAACGTCGACGGTCAGACGGCGGTCGACCTCGCCGGGACCGACGAGATCGCTGATCTCTTCCGAGACGTCGGCGACGTGCCGTGACGTGCAACAGGGGTCGAACCCGTGACCGGCGCGGCCGACCTTGCTGAGTGCCTCGTCGGCACGCGTCGCCGCCGGACGTCGCTACGTCGCGACCGGGAAGACGGCGCGAACCGGGAGGCGTTTGATGCCGGCGATGAAGTTCGACCGCAGGCGATCGATCGGCCCGTCGGGTTCGAGGTGGTCGACTCGCTTCATCAGCTCCTCGAACACGACGCGCAGCTCCATGCGGGCCAGCCAGGCGCCGAGGCACAGGTGGGGGCCGTTGCGCCCGAACGTCATGTGGTCGTTGCACTGCCCGGGCGAGGTCGAACCGGAACGGCCGCTCGAAGCCGTCCTCGTCGTGGTTGGCCGAGTTGAACCACATGACGACCTTGTCGCCGGCCGCGATCGGCTGCCCGCCGAGCTCGGTGTCGCGTGTGGCGGTGCGACGGAAGTGCATGGTGACCGCGCTGGTGCGCAGGATCTCCTCGACGGCGGTGTCGGTCGTCGAGCGACGGGGTCGCGCCTGCCAGGTCTACCACAGCTCCGGGTGGTTCATCAGGTTCCACAGGCCGTGGGTGATCGTGTAGCGGGTCGTGTCGTTGCCCGCGGCCACCAGCACCGTGAAGAAGTTGTTGAACTCGAGATCGGTGAGCGGCTCGCCGTCGGTGGTCGGTGCGAGCAACTTGGTGACGATGTCGTCGCGGGGGTCGGCGCGGCGGTCGGGCGCCTGCGCTGGGCGTACTGGAAGATCTCGATCGCCGCCGGGCTGCGGAACGGCACCATGCGGAACTGCTCGGTGTCGGTCAGGTCGACGGGGAGGTCGGTGAACTCGGGGTCGGTGTTGCCGAGCAGAGCGTCGCCCCACGCGACGAGCTTGGCGGCCGTCCTCGTCGCTGGTTCCGAGCAGTCGGCCGAGCATCCGCATCGGCAGCTCCTCGGACACGTCGTGCACGAAGTCGAAGCGGTCGTTGGTCGAGCGCCTGCTCGAGCACCGAGATCACGAGCTCGCGGATCGACTCCTCGTAGGTCTCGACCGTGCGGCGGGTGAAGCCCTTGTTGACCAGGCGCCGGAGCCGGGTGTGTTCGGGCGGGTCGAGCTCCATGAGGGTGCTGCGGGCGTCGATCTGCTCGTCGTCCATCTCCTCGAGGCGGATGCCCTTGGTCGAGGTGAACGTCTCGACGTTGCGGCTGACCTCGAGCGCGTCGCGCGTACTCGGGATCGGCCCAGAAGCCCGAGCCGTCGGCCTCGTCCCACCACGACACCGGGTCGTCGCGGCGGAGCCGTGCGAACGTCGCGTGCGGGACGCCGCGGTGTAGGTGTCGTGGCTGGTGATGTCGGCGTCGTCGGGCCCGAGGTCGTCGAGATAGTCGTCGACGTAGACGCTCATCGATTCTCCCCCTGCTCTGCGAACGAGCGAGTGCCGGCGAGCGGTCGACGATCCGCGGCCTGCGTTGCCGCGGATCGCTGCGAATCGTCTGAGGCACCTCCGGCCATCGGGTTGGGCTCGGCGTACACGGTCGTGCCGCCGTGCCACGAGTTGCCGACCTGGCGCCAGTAGCCGCCGATCATCTCGATCGGCTCGAGCAGGTGGAGCTCCTCGGTGGGGCAGTCGTACAGCGTCGAGTTCGGCGTCGCCCGCGTAGACCGGGCCGAGCTCGACGTCGTAGCCGCGCATGGTGACGAGCTCGTCGAGGCTGTCGCGTGCCGTCGCATCTCGATGGCGGGCATCTGGCGGGAGTGGAGCATGGGATGGCCGTTGACGAAGCCCGCGCTGTCGGCGGTGCCGGTGATCGTGAAGCGGGCATCGGCGATGCGTCGCCCCCAGGTGGACAGCGTGGCCCCGAACCGGCCGCCGGGCTCGAGCCGGGGCCCGGCCTTGCCGATGGTGACCGCCCGGGTGAGCCAGATCTCGCGCCATCTTCTTGGGATAGCCCTGGAGGTGGCCGCGTGCCATGGCGAAGTCCTTGTCGACCCAGATGTAGGCCGCCCGGCTGTAGGTCTGCGCCCTCGTACGTGCACCGCACCACGAGGAACACCTCCTTGTACTGGGCCGCGGGCCGGGTCGAGCAGCTCGTCGAAGCGAGTCGCTAGCAGCTCTGCCACTCGGCCCAGATGAGCGCGACCGCGCCGGGGTCGTCGTCGGCGAGGGTCAGCGGGTCGGGCAGCAGCTCGGCCACGCCGGCCGGGATCGGTCCGGAATTCGATGGTGAGCATCTCGCCCGAGTAGTGCCACGGCGGCGGCGGCACGATGCCAGCCCGGCCCGGTCGCGGAGTGCGGGGATACATGAAGCCCGTGCAGCGGGATTGCGTCATGTCCGACCCTATTCGTTCGGTACCGAACGATCAATGGGCGCATGGCATGATGTGACGCACCGCCCGTGAGGCTTGGAGACCTGGAGGTCGTGACATGGTTGAGACCCGCCACATCCTGCTGGACGGCTACGCCGTCGACGTCGTTCGAGACGGCGACGAGCTGGTCGCGGGCGACGGCCGCCGCTTAGCCGTGGATGCCGCCGTGCACCTGGCGCCGGTCCAGCCGACGAAGATCATCTGCGTCCACCTCAACTACACGAGCCGGGTCGACGAGTTCATGACCAAGTTGCCGTCGGCACCGACGTATTTCCACAAGCCGATCACCGCCCTCTGTGGCCACGGTGCCGACGTCGTGCGTCCCGAGGGGTGCGAGTGGCTCAACTACGAAGGTGAGATCGCGATCGTGATCGGGCGGACGTGTCGCAACATCGCGCCCGCCGACGCCGGCGACTACATCGCCGGCTACAGCGTGGCCAACGACTACGGCCTCCATGACTTCCGTGACACCGACGCCGGATCGATGCTGCGAGTCAAGGGAAGCGACACGCTCTGTCCGCGTCGGCCCGGGCCTCGTCTCCGACTGGGATCTTCGGAACAAGCAGATTCGAACGCTCGTGAACGGCGAGCTCCGTCAGGACGGCAACACTTCCGAGATGGAGTGGGACATGCACTACCTCGTCGCCGACATCGCCCGCACGATCACGCTGGTGCCTGGTGACATTCTGCTGTCGGGCACGCCGGCCAACTCGCGCACGGTGTACCCAGGCGACGTGGTCACGGTCGAGGTCGAGGGCCTCGGCGCGCTCACGAACACGATCGTGACGGGCCCGACGCCGATCCGTGACGACGTGGGTGCCCAGCCGAGCGACAGCGAAGAGGTCATGTCCACGGCACAGGGCGGCGACTGGGAATTTCGCGGCATCCGTGCGCCGACGGGCCCGGGTGCCAAGCACTACGAGAGCACGGTCGACGAGGACGCCGAGGAGGACTCGTGATCGCTCCCGGCCGGCGGGCCGACGTCGGCGGCGTGTCGGTGCCGGTCGACCACCTGATCGGTGGGGTGTGGGTCGGGTCACACGAGTCGTTCGAGACGCGTTCGCCACTGGCGTGGGACGAGGGCCCGCTCGCCCAGGTTGCGCGCGGCGATGCCGACACGGCGCATGCAGCAGTCGCAGCTGCGCAGCGCAGGCTTCGAGGAGTGGGGCTCGTTCACCGTCGCCGAACGAGCTGCCGTGCTGCATCGGCTCGCCGACCTGATCGAGGAACACACCGACGAGATCGCGCTCGTCGAGAGCCTCGACATGGCGTTCCTGCTCGACTCGATGAAGCAGCGTCTCGTCGCCCGGGGAGCGCTCAACTTTCGCACGTACGCCGACTTGATCGTGGCGCATGACGAACGGGGCTGGCACACGAAGAACATGGACAACGTCGTGCAGCGCATGCCGGCCGGCCCGGCGGTGGTGATCACCCCGTGGAACGCGCCGTTCATGCTCAGCACCTGGAAGCTCGCTCCCGCACTGGCTGCGGGCAACAGCGTGATCCACAAGCCCGCCGAATGGTCGCCGCTGTCGGCCGCGCTGCTGGCCGAGCTCACCATCGAGGCCGGGTTCCCGCCGGGTGCCTACAACCTCGTGCAGGGCATCGGAGAGGAGGTCGGTGCCGCGCTGTCGTGGCCGACCCGGGCGTGCGTCGGATCACGTTCACCGGCTCACCCGCGACGGCGCGTCGACATCGGCAAGGCCGCGGCGGAGAACATCGTGCCGTTCACTGCAGAGTTGGGCGGCAAGGGTCCGCTGATCGTGTTCGCCGACAGCGATCTCGAGGCGGCAGCGCATCGGGCTGCGTGGCAGTTCGACGACTCGGGCCAGGTCTGTCTCGCCGGACGTGCCTGCTGTGGAGGAGTCGATCCGCGAGGCGTTCCTCGCCAAGTTCCATGAACATGCAGATGGGCTGGTGCTCGGCGACAGCCGCGATGCCTCGACGCAGATCGCACCGATGGTCCATCCCGACCATCGCGCCGTGGTGCACGGCTTCGTCGAACGTGGCCGAACGGCGGGTGACACGGTCGTGCGCGGCGGTCATGCGATCGACGGCAGCCTGCACTATGCGCCGACATTGATCGAACCCGCGTCAAACGGCAGCGAGGTCGTGCAGCAGGAGATCTTCGGTCCCGTTCTCACCTTCCAGACGTTCACCGACGAACACGAGGCGATCGAACTGGCCAACAGCACCGCCTACGGGTTGTCGGCGATCGTGTTCACCGGGTCTCGCGAGCGGGCTGAACGGGTCGGCCGTGCGATGCGTTGCGGATTGGTGTGGGTCAACACGTTCCTCGTGCGTGACCTGACGGCGCCCTTCGGCGGCTGCGGCATCAGCGGTATCGGTCGTGAAGGCGGCGATCACGCGCCGAGTTCCACAGCGATCTGAAGACCCTGATGATCGCCGACGGCACCTGCGCCTGAACACCGGGTTTCGATGAATCGCCATCGATCCGACCGGCTCACGTGGCACCACGACCGAGCGCGTCGGACGCGAGGCCCTTCAGGCTGCGGTGAGCGCAGCGAGTCGGCTTCTCACCAGTTCGTGTAGGCGTTCGACCTCCGCGTCGCCGTCAGCGTCCTCGTCGGTAGGGAACGTCGGGGGTCGCACGCCGACCGGGAGCATGATCGTGCCGTCGCGGCGGATCGTGTAGGTGCGGCCGTCGGTGGCTCGTTTCGATCGCCACTTCCGTTTGGTCTTCTCGACGTTGTGGGTGCCGCATCACACTCTTGAATTTGCCTGATCGGTCGCACCGCCGGCGTGCCATTCGTGGGCGTGATCGACGTCGCAGAACTCGGCGGGCAGGTCGCACCCTGGGTGCTCGCAACGCGCGGATCAGGATCTTTGCCGCCTCCCGCGCCGGGCCGGTGTAGAGGCGTTGGCGGCGACCCAGGTCGGTCACGACACCATCGCCGTCGATGACGACTCGCCGCACGTGGCCGGCGAGTGCCGCTCGCAGCACGTCGTGAGGAGGCAGCGCCACCCCGTTCGATGTCTCGCACCGGCGATCCGACAGCTCGGCGTCTGCGCCGGCCAACTCGGCCAGCAGCTCGTGGGGCTGCGGCAGGCCCGTGAACGGGTCGATCGGTTGCCCGGCGAGCGAACTCGCCGGGGCGAGGCCCGACTCCGACAGCAGCTCCGACCACGTCGCCACGTCGATCACCACGTTGACCAACGGGTCACTCGTCGAACCCAGGCCCTCTGCGGTGGCGGCACGGCGGAAGATCGCGGCGATCGCGTCGAACCGGCGCTGGTTCGCCATCCTGGGCAACGGATGCTCGTCGGCGGCGTCACCGAACTCGGCGCGGCGTGCCTCGACGTCGTTGCGGTACTCCTCCTCGGTGAACCGCTGGTGGATCGAGATCATCTCCGCGGCCGTGAGACCGTTGCCGCCATGCGCTGCGATGTCGATCATCCCGCCAACGGGTCGCACCTGCGCGTCTCGATGCTCGAGCGCGTCGTCGCGTTCATCGTGCGCACCGTCGGTGTCGGCCCGAGCAACGAACCGGTCGACGCATGTGGCGAAGTCGGCGTACGGCAGCTGCTCGGCCTTCTCGAGCAGGAGGGGAGCGAACTCGCCCAGACGATCACGCACCCGTCGGTTGCCGTGGAGCACCGAGAACCGAGTCGCTTGCGACTGACCGATGTGCCCGGCGAACCAGGCATCGCCCAGACCATGGACGCGATCGACCGCACGCGACAGCCCACGTAGCCGGCTCGCCTCGCTACTCGAGCAGTTGATCGTCGCTCGCAGATAGGCGTTGATCGTGCGGTGCCCGTCGACGGTCGGGAGCTGCCGATGCTCGGCAACCGAAATCGCTGCCGCCAGTTCGGCGTCGAGTCGCCGCCGCTCCGACTCGATGGCCCGAATACGGCCGTCGAGGTTGTCGTCGGAAAGCTCCAGCAACCCCTCGATGACCTCGGTGAACATGTGCTCATCAGAGCGAACGTACGTTCGATTGCACGTCCATGAACAGGGATGATGCACGTCGCCTGCCGAGGTGTCGGCACACGCTACGGAGGCCTGGCCCTGTCGCGACGAGCGACGCGAGGACCGTCGGCAGTCGAAGCGACCCGCACGCTCCGGGACGTCCCGGCGAACCGCCCGGCAGTCCCCGATCCGGGGCTCAGGGCAGCACAGGAATTCCGGATGTTTGTCGGTGGTCTCCAAGGATCAAGGCGACGCCGAGGCGAACCGTGCTGCACCGGCGGCGCGGCCGCTCCGATCCTGCGGCTCGACTCGCGATGGTTCCGCCAAGGCTGATGAGCGCGTCCGGCGCAGTCACCGTGACGAGCGCTCGACGATCCAGCGGAACACCGGATCCTCGTGGCGGGAATCCATCATCTCCGGATGCCACTGCACGGCGACGAGCGAGTCGCCGGACTCCATGCCCTCGATCGTGCCGTCCCCGGCGCGGGCGGTCACCTCGAGCCCGTCGCCGATCTGATCGACCGTCTGGTGGTGGAGGCTGTTGACGTCGACCGACGATCCGTACAGCGAACAGAGGATCGTCCCGTCGTCGATTTCGACGGAGTGCGCGAAGCCAGCCGAACCGACGTCGTACCGGCTGTGCTGGGGAACGTGCTGGAAGAGCGTGCCGCCGAGGTGCACGTTGATCACCTGCAGCCCGCGGCAGATGCCGAGCACCGGGAGTTCGTGATGCAGCGCCTCAGCGAGCAGCGCGAACTCGAACGCGTCGCGCTCGCGTTCGACCGTCGTGACAGCCGGATCTCGCTCGGCGTCGAACCGGATCGGGTCGATGTCGGCGCCACCCGTGAGCAAGACGCCGTCGAGGCGCTTGGTCGCGAGCCCGGGGTCGACGTCGAGTGGCAGGTGGACGGGCAATCCGCCCGCCTCGATGATCGCTCGGGCGTAGTCGGCGAAATAGAGGTCGAGATCGAGGTGATGGAGTTCCTGCCGCGTAGCCCTCTTGCCGATGCCCGTGGGTGCGGCGCCCGGAGAGCCCGATCAGGGGCAGGGTCGTCATCGTCAGCGCTCCGCTGCCCCGACGGCGGACTCCACGCCATCGGGGAACGCGACCTCGTCGAGGAACCAATCGACGAGCGCGTGGCACTGCGTGATGTTCGCAGCTTCGTTCTTCCGAGCGTCGGCGAGCAACCGCTCGCGGGTCACGCCGTACGTGTCGAGGTACTCGTCCTCGGCCGACTCGAGGAAGAGTGCCACGTGCTGGAGATCGACTTCGGGATGGAACTGGGTACCGACCGTCCGCCCGATGCGGATGAGCTGCGCGCCGGCCTCGTTGCGGGCCAAGACGTCGGCGCCCGGCGGGGGAGTGAAGGAGTCGTGATGCCACTCCATCCACGGCCCGCGCCCGACGGGGTTCGGGAGGTCACCGTCGTCGATCTCGAACCATCCGATCTCGGTGAACGGCGCCGGCCCGACGGTTCCACCGAGTGCCTCGGCGATCAGTTGTCCACCGAAGCAGACACCGAGCACCGGGGTCCCGCGTTCGTGGGCGCTCCGGATGATGTCGAGCTCCACGTCGATCCAGGAGTCGATCTCGTCTTTCCGGGTGAGTGACCGGATCGAACCCATCGGCACGATCAGGTCGTACTCGGTCGCGTCCGGGAACGGCGCTGCGTCGTTCGGGCGCTCGTAGTCGGCGGTGACGAGGTGTGTGTCGACCTCGAACCCGCGTTGAACGAGCCGTTGCTCCACCTGGGCCGCCGGGCCGTCTGGTTCGTGGCAGAAGACGAGGGCTCGCATCACAGGTCGAACCAGATGTGCGCCTGGCCTGTTCCCGAGACCGATTCGTATTCGCCGAACTGTGTTCCGGCCGCCGTGCACTCCTCGCCGCCGAGTGCACCGACCATCGTGAGGTAGTGCCCGAATCGCCCTTCGGGTCCGTGTTCGCGGTAGTCGTCCATCCCCCCGATGACAGCCGCGTGATCTCCCGCCAGCAACGCAGCGATGACCTGCCGGTCGGCGGCGAGCGCCTCCGGGGTGCGGAGATGGAGGTCGGGGTCGGCCGCCTCGTGATCGCGGAACTGGCGGAGCGGCCAGAACCGGTGGCTCAAGCCACCGCTCGCAAGGATCACGACGTTCCGGTCGAGCGCAGCGATCGCCTCGCCGAGCAGCCGGCCGTACAGGAGGAAGTCGTCGGACTCGGCGGTCTGGCAGACGCTCGCCGAGACCCACCGCTCGTCACCCTGAAGGAACGGGAGCAGGTTGGTGGTCGCATAGTGGATCGGCAGGTACGGGTCGTCGATGGCGGTGATCCACGTGTCGTCGCGGTTCACGGAACGAGCCGCCCACGACCTGGCCAGCTGCGGGTCTCCCGGCAGGTCGTACGGCATCGAGGCCATCCCACGGGGCAGCTCATCGGAGGTGTAGTGACCGGCGCGCCGTTCGTGGGCGGCGACCAGGAACTCGATCGTGGAGAACCAGTGCGAGTCGACGACGACGATCGTGTCGACCTCGAGCTGATCCAGTCGCTCGGCGCGCAGGCGGTGGAGCCCCGCGAACAGGGTGGTGTCTTCGCCGTTGTTCAGCTCGCGACGAATCGATTCGGGCAACACGATGGGAGGAACGTGTGACACGATGCCGGCTCCGACGATGCGCCCCATCAGCCGGACCGTAGTCGTTCGGTAGCGAACCATCAATGTCGAGCCACGCGTGGCCGCTCGACGGCTGGGTCGATGAACGGTCGACGGCGCGTCTGACAGGGGCTGTTGACGACCCACCGGTTGCATGCAATATTTATTCGGGTCCGAACGATGCGCGGGACCACCGCGGGTCGAGTCAGAGGGGGAAGACATGAAGCGAAGCAAGATGGTCGCACTCGTGGCTGTCGGCGCGCTCGCCGTTGCCGCGTGCGGAGGCGATGACGACGACGATGCAGCCGACGAGCCGACCGCGGAATCGACCGCCGACGAGTCGGCGGAGCCGTCCGAGGAGATGTCCGAGGAGATGTCGGAGGAGATGTCGGAGGACGCCACCGACGAGATGTCGGAGGACGCCACCGACGAGATGACCGAGGAGGGAGGGCACTCCGGTGCCGCCGCCGTCGACATCGACGCGATGCTTGCCGTCGACCTCGACAACTGCGAAGCCGCTCCCACCGGCGAACCGATCCGCGTCGGCATGGCCATGGACTTCAGCGAAGTCGTCGGCTTCGTCGACATCCCCGGCTCCAAGCTCGTGCCGTACGTGGCCGACCTCATCAACTGCATGGGCGGTGTGAATGGCGCGCCGGTCGAGGTTCGTGTCGAAGACGTCGGCGGCGACGCCACGACCGCCGGTGTCGCAGCCGAGACACTGCTCGACTGGGGAGCGCAGGTCTTGATCGGACCGCCGTTCGCCGACTTCGCATTGCCGATCCTGCAGGCGACCGGTGGCGAGGTGCCGCTGTTCGTCGCGGCATCGACCGAGCCGACGCTCGCCGCGATCGACCAGAACTCGTACCTCGTCACCTTCGACGACAACGGGCAGGCCACGGCGGCTGCCGAATGGGCGCTCGACCAGGGGATCACCAGGGCGTTCGTGCTCACGCAGCCGGGTCCGTACACCGGCCTCAACCCTGACGTGTTCTCCGAGGTGTTCGAAGCCGGCGGCGGCGAGATCGTGAGCACACAGACCTACGAGTGGGGTGCCGACACCGACTTCTCGGCGCAGGTCGCCGAACTGTCGGGCGTGCTCGATGGCACGGAGGCGTTCTATTCAGCGGCGCTCGGGTTCCAGGTGACGGCATTCCGCGGCCAGCTCGAAGGAGCCGGCTTCCCCGACATCACCTACATCGGTACCGACGCACTCGACGCCACCGGCATCCAGTTCGAGGACAACAGCGACGGCATCGTTCACACTCCGCACGACTTCATCGAGCCCGGCGACCGGTCGGACATACTGCTGGCCGGCTACTCCGCCGCCAACGGGGGCGAGGAGCTCGAGAGCCGCGGGTTCATGTCGCTGTACGTCGACTCCATGCTCCTCGGTATCCAGGGCATCGTCGACTGCGACTGCACCGACCCAGTGGGGATCGGTGAGGCCGTCGCTCTGATCTCGGGCTTCGACGGCCTGAGTGGTGAGATCACCTATGCCGGCACCAATGGCATCCCACCCAAGAGCGTGCCGATCGTCCAGGTCGAAGGCGGCGTCGACGTACTGATCGACACGAAGTGATCGTCGGCGCCGAGTAGAGGGACGCAGCGTGCTCGAGATCTCGGGTCTGACCACCAAGTACGGGTCGATCTCGGCATTGCGCAACGTCAGCTTGTCCGTCGGGGCCGGTGAGGTCGTCGGCCTCATCGGCCCGAACGGGGCGGGCAAGACGACACTGCTCAACACGATCGCCGGCCTCCTCTCACCCACCGCTGGGTCGGTCGCCTTCGACGGCAGTGACGTCACGGGCACGTCGCCCGACAAGCTGCTCAAGGCCGGTCTCTCGCTCGTGCCCGAGCACCGCCGGATCTTCGTCGACCTGACGGTGAGCGAAAACCTCCGAATCGGCGCCATCACGCTCCCCACCTCCGAACGCCCCGACCTGCTCGACGAGATGGCGGAGCTGTTCCCGGTGCTGCGTCTCAAGTGGGACACCGCCGCCGGCTATCTCTCCGGCGGTGAAGCCCAGCAGCTCGCGATCGCGAGGGCGCTGATGTCGAAGCCGACGTTGTTGATGATGGACGAACCGTCCCTCGGTCTGGCGCCGACACTCGTCGACATGGTCTTCGACCTGATCGGCCGACTTCGCGATCAGGGCCGCACGATGCTCGTCGTCGAACAGAACGCCACTCGAATGCTGGAGGTCTCCGACCGGGCGTACGTGCTCCGCAGCGGCGATGTCGTCGCCGAAGGCACGGGCGCTGAACTCCTCGACCGCACCGATCTGTTCGACACCTTCGTCGGTGGGGGATCCGAATGATCGAACTCGTGCAGAACCTGATCGACGGCCTCGGGCGGGGCAGCATCTACGCATTGCTCGCGCTCGGCGTCGCCGTGGTCTTCGGCGTGATGCACCTGTTGAACTTCGCCCACGGCGAGATGATCACCGTCAGCGGCTACGCGGCCTATGCCGCGTTCACGCGGGGGTGGTCGTGGTACCTCGTCGTCCCACTGATCATCGTGGTGTCGATCGTGACCTCGCTCGTGATCGAGCGGGTCGCGTTCAGCCGTGTTCGTGGCGCATCCGAGTTCACGCTGCTGCTCACCTCGTTCGGCATCCACTTCCTGGTCTCGGCGATCTTCCTGATGTACGTCGGGGCCCGAGTCAAGACGTTCCCCGAGCCGAGCTGGATCAACGACACGTTCTCGATCGGTGCCCTCACCGTGGAGACCTTCGATCTCGTGGTGATCGCAGTGACGCTGGTCGTGCTCGCGGCGACCACGCTGATCCTGCAGCGAACCATGTTCGGGCTCGCGCTGCGGGCGGCCGCCGAAGACTTCGACACCGCACGGATGATGGGCGTCAACTCCGACATGGTGATCCGCGGAGCGTTCGCTCTGTCGGGTGCGCTCGCCGGTGTCGCCGCCGTCTTCTGGCTGATGCGCGCCGGCAACACGAACCCGGTCGCCGGTGTCGACGCCATGCTCAAGGGTGTGCTCGCGGCGCTCATCGGTGGCTTGGGGAGCCTGCGGGGAGCGGTGCTCGGAGGTCTCGCACTCGGCGTCGCCGAGGTGCTGCTCCGTTCCCAACTGCCCGGTGAGGCGGCCGCCCTGACCGAGGGCGTCGTGTTCGCATTGATCGCAGTGCTCTTCATCTTCCGGCCCCAGGGTCTGGTCACGGTCCGAACCGCGGAGCGTGTGTGATGAACCTGCGTCGCGACGTCCTCCTCCCCATCGCCGGTTCGGTCGTCGTCACCCTGCTCCTGATCGGTGTCGGTCTCGCGGCGTCGGCCATCATCGGTGGTGGGGCCACCGACAAGCTCGTCACCGCGATGCTGATCGACGCCGTGATGGTCGTCGGGATCCAGATCTACATCGGGAACACCGGCATCTTCTCGTTCGGCCACATCGGGTTCGCCGCCATCGCCGGCTACACGTTTGCGATCTTTGCGATCTCCCCAGCGGCCAAAGCGACCCGGATCCCCGAAGCACCGTGGGGGCTGGCCGACGTCCAGGTGTCGCCGTTCGTCGCCACGCTCATCGCCATCGGGGTCACGTTGGTCGTCGCCGCCGTCATCGGCATCGGGTTGGCCCGTTCGGGTGCACGATCCGGAGCCGTCGCGGCGACGGTCATCACGCTCGCGCTCCTGTTCGTGACGCACGAGGTCGCGTCGAGCTGGACCAAGCTGACGGGCGGCAATCGATCCGGCCTCACGTTCGGCATCGGCGAGACCCTGCAGTCGCGCTGGCCGATCTACGTCGTGCTCCTGCTGGTGGTGCCGATGGCCCGCGTCTTCGCTCGTACGCCGACCGGGCGCAAGGCGATCGCCGCTCGCGAAGACAACCTCGCGGCGCGAGCGATGGGGATCAACCCCACGGTGCAGCAGACGATCGCTCTCCTCCTGTCGGTGGTCGTGGTATCGGTCGCGGCGTCGTTGAAGGTCTACGAGCTCGGCAGCGTACTGCCCGACCTGTTCTTCTTCGACTACACACTGCTGACGTTGGTGATGCTGGTCGTCGGTGGCCGCAACAGCGTCACGGGTGCGGTGCTCGGCGTCGTCGTGATGACGCTCGTCCGCGAGGCGGCCCGTCGTCTCGGCTCGGAGGGCTACGAGGTCTTCGGGGTCGGCCTCGACGGGGTCCCACTCGACTGGATCTTCCGCGAAGGCTTGCCGACGGTCGTGCTCGGGCTGGCGATGGTCGGGTTCATGATCTGGCGTCCCAATGGAATCCTCGACGACTGGGAGCTCGACGGATGGTTGGGCCGACGATTCGGAAAGGAATCGCCGGCGCCCGCTGCGCCCGAAGCGGCGGTGACGCCGGCTCCGGCCCGTCTCGTCGCCAACGACGTCTCGGTCGACTTCGGCGGCTTCCGAGCTCTCAATCGCGCCGAGCTCGATGTCGGCAACGACGAGATCGTCGGGCTCATCGGTCCCAACGGGGCAGGCAAGACGACGCTGGTGAACGTGATCACGGGACTCATCCCGCTCAGTGAGGGAACGGTCCGCCTGGGCGATCGGAACCTCACCGGCGCGGCGTCGTACTCGATCGCACGGGCCGGCCTCGTGCGGACGTTCCAGAACCTCCGGCTGTTCTCGGCGCTCACGGTTCGCGAAAACGTCGCAGTGTCGGCGCTGGTCGCGGCGAAGCACCGTCCCGGTCGGGCCCACGCCGACGTCGACCAGCTCGTCGTGCTCGCAGGGCTCTGGGAGCACCGCGATCGACGCGCGGCCGAGCTCGACTACGGCAACTCCCGCCGCCTCGAACTGGCGCGAGCGGCCGCGATGGTGCCGACCTTCCTGCTGCTGGACGAGCCGACCAGCGGTATGAGCGATGCGGAGTCGGTGGCGATGATCGATCAGGTCCGAACGATGGCCGCAGCCGTCGGCGCCGGTGTCGTCGTCATCGATCACGACCTCGCGTTCATCACCGGCATCTGCGACCGCATCTGCTGTCTCGATCAGGGAGAGGTCATCGCCGTCGGCACACCGGCCGAGATCCAGGCGCATCCGCACGTCCGCGCCGCCTACCTCGGGACGAGCGCGCCGTCGTGAGTGACACCGCCCGTGCGTACCCGGCGGCGACCGGCGTGTCCCGTCGCGGGTCGCTCGCCGACGAGGTCGCCGTCTACATCCGCCATCTCGTTCTCACGGGTGTCCTACGTCCCGGCGAACGAGTCGACCAGGAAGCGGTCAGCGAGGCGCTCGACGTGAGCCGGAGTCCGATCCGAGAGGCCGTCGTGGTCCTCGGCCAGGAGGGTCTCTTGACGTTGAGCCGCAACCGCGGAGCGTTCGTGGCCGACATCACCCCCGGCGACATTGCCGAACACTACGAGCTGTTCGGGGCGGTGTCGGGACGCGCGGCCGCGCTCGCCGCTGAGCAACTGTCCGATGCCGAACTCCAGGAGCTGGCGGCGATCCACGAGCGCTTCGAACATGGAAACCATGCGGAGATGTCGGCCGCGAACCACGACTTCCACCGACTGATCAATCGGGGCGCGCCACGGCGGACACGTTGGCTGCTGGCGCTGCTCGAGCGTTCGGTGCCCGCCGACTACTACGAGTTCTCGGCGGGCGTCTACGCCGACGCGGTCGTCGATCACGCCGCGATCCTCGGTGCGATCGCGAACCGTGATCCTGACGGAGCTCGCCGGGCGATGGAACACCACCTGCGACAGGGTGGGGCCGCCGCCGCGGAGGCGCTTCGCCGCCAAGGATTCTGGAAGGACGAGCCATCGTGAGCACGTACACGGACGACGACTTCGACACGATCCGCACCGAGGTGCGGCGCCTGTGCGACAAGTACGGCAACGAGTACTGGCGGGGGCTCGAACCCGACCGGTACCCGACGGAATTCGTGACCGACCTGACCGCGCACGGTTGGTTGGCCGCACTGATCCCCGAGGAGTACGGCGGCGGTGGCCTCAGCCTCGGTGGTGCGTCGGTCATCCTCGAGGAGATCTCGGCAAGCGGCGGCAACCCCAGCGCCTGCCACGCCCAGATGTATGTGATGGGCACCCTGCTGCGGCACGGTTCCGACGAGCAGAAGCAGGAGTTCCTCCCACAGTTGGCCGACGGCACGCTCAGCCTCCAGGCATTCGGCGTGACCGAGCCGGTGGCCGGCTCGGAGACGACGGCCATCCGCACCCGTGCCGAACGCGACGGCGACACGTGGCGGATCAACGGTCAGAAGATCTGGACCTCGCGGGCGCTGTACTCCGACCTCATGATCCTGCTCGCACGTACCGCGCCGGTCGTCGTCGACGACCGCCTCGGCGGTCTCTCGGTGTTCCTGCTGCGGCTGCGCGACGCCGACGGCGAGCTCGTCCCGGGCCTCACGATCAACCCGATCCCGACCTGGATGAACCACAACACCACCGAGGTCTTCTTCGACGACGTCGTGATCCCCGCCGACGCGCTGGTCGGCACCGAGGGTGCAGGCTTCCGCCACATCCTCGACGGCATGAATGCCGAACGGATCCTGATCGCGGCCGAGTGCGTAGGCGACGGCAAGTTCTTCCTGGAGCGTGCGAGTGCCTACGCGTGCGAACGCGAGGTGTTCGGCCGGCCGATCGGGTCGAACCAGGGCGTCGCCTTCCCGCTGGCCGCGGCGTACGCCAACCTGCAGGCTGCCGACCTGATGCGCTGGAAAGCGGCCGAGATGTTCGACCGGGGCGAGCCCTGCGGCGCCGAGGCGAACATGGCCAAGATGCTCGCGTCGAATGCGTCATGGGAGGCCGGCAACGCCTCGCTCAACGCCCACGGTGGGTTCGGCTTCGCCGCCGAGTACGACATCGAACGAAAGTTCCGCGAGACCCGTCTGTACCAAGTCGCTCCGATCAACAACAATCTCGTCCTGGCCTTCGTCGCCCAGAAGTGCCTCGGGCTACCGAAGAGTTACTGAGCTCACCGTGCGCGCCGTCATCCTCACCGACACCCGAGCTCCGCTCACCGTCGTCGCCGACCGCCCTGAACCGATCGGCGCGCCCGGCACCCCCGGCGAACTGATCGAGGTCACCGCCTGCGGTGTGTGCCACTCCGACCTGCACGTCGTCGACGGTGACTTCGGCAGCACCCTGCCGCTGGTCCTCGGGCACGAGGTCACCGGGGTCCATCACGAGCTGGGACCCGTCATGGTGTACGCACCCTGGGGCTGCCGGTCGTGTGCCCAATGCGCCGACGGGTTGGAGATGATGTGCGCAGACGCAACCGAAGCCGGCCTGTTCGTCGACGGAGGGTATGCGGAACGGATGTGGGTGAAGGATCGCCGGTATCTGGCCGCTCTGGGTGACCTGGACCCGATCGCGTCAGCACCCCTCGCCTGCGGTGGTCTCACTGCGTGGCGCGCGACGAAGCACGGTGTGCCGACGTTGCGCGATCGCTCGAACGGTGGCCGGGTACTCGTGATCGGCGCCGGCGGTCTCGGCCAGTATGCGATCCGCTACCTCAAGCTCCTCACCGACGCGCACGTCACCGCGCTCGACACATCGGTCGACAAGCGTCGGGTGGCGCTGGGGATCGGCGCCGACACGACGATCGCACCGGCCGACGAGATCGACCCCTGTGATGTGGTGATCGACTTCATCGGGGTCGAGGCGACGCTCGCCGGCGCCGTCGACCGGGTGGGCAAGCGTGGCCTGGTCGTGGTCGTCGGACTCGGCGGGGGACGGGTGCCGTTCGGCTTCGGAGCCGTGCCGCACGAGGCTCGCCTCATGTCCAGCGTGTGGGGCAGCCGCGACGAGCTCGACGAACTGCTCGAGTTCGCCCATCGAGAGCCCTCGATCGTGCAACCCGTCGAGGCGCTCCCGCTCGAATCCGCACAGACCGCACACGACCGCCTGCGGGCCGGCGATGTGCGCGGCCGACTGGTGCTGATGCCGTGACAACCCGCAGGGTGACCGACACGACCGCGGACACGACCGCGGACACAGCGACCGAAATTCCAGCCAGCGACAACGGAGGATCCTCTCATGACGAACACGGCGAACGACTTCGAGGCCCGCTGTCGGGCGGCGGGCGTACACACGGTCGAGGTAGGCGCACCCGACACGCAGGGGCACCTGCGCGGCAAGCGGGTGCCGATCGACCGGTTCTTCGCAACGACCGTCCGGACGGGGGTGAACATCGCCGACGCAATGTTCGTGTTCGACATGCAGAACGACCTGGTCGACAACCCGTACATCAACATGGACTCGGGGTTCCTCGACTGCAAACTGGTCCCTGACGTGTCGACCGGGCGGATCCTGTCGCACCGCCCCGGCTATGCGATCGTGTTCGCCGACGCCGTCGACCCTCACGGTGCACCGCATCCGAACGCGCCACGCAACGTGCTCGCGGCTCAGATCGAGCGCTGCCGGGCCCAGGGCCTCGATCCGGTCGTCGCGACCGAGCTCGAGTTCTACCTGTGCACGCCTGATTGGCGGCCAGTGCAGGACCACATCCAGTACAGCTCACTCACGGACGCGCTCGGTCTGGAGGACTGCCTGCGCGACATGAGGGCGGCGCTGCTCGGTGCCGGTCTCGAAGTGGAGTCGTCGAACGCGGAGTACGGACCCGGCCAGATCGAGATCAACATCGGGCACGCCGATGCCATGACGGCGGCCGACAACACGGTGCTCTACAAGAGCATCGTCAAGCAGGTCGCGGTGCAGCACGCCATGCGGGCGACGTTCATGCCCAAGCCGTTCTTCGAGCAGTCCGGATCTGGCATGCACATCCACACGAGTCTCCGGGCCGACGGGGCGAACGCCTTCGCGAGTTCTGACGAGGCACCGAACGAGCTGATGGGCTACTGGATCGCCGGCCTGCTGGAACATGCTCGTGCCCTGGCGCTGCTCGGCTACCCCACCGCCAACGGTGTCAAACGGGTTCAGCCGTACACGTTCGCACCGACGCACGTGCACTGGGGCGGCGACAACCGGACCGTACTCGTGCGCTGCATCACCGACGCAGGGTCGCCGGCGAACCGCGTCGAGTACCGGGCGGCCGGCGCCGACGCGAACGCGTACCTGATGGTTGCCGGAATCCTGGCGGCCGGCGCCGACGGCATCGAACGTCAGCTCGACCCCGGCCCGATGAGCGTCGGCGACATGTACTCGAATCCGGGTGACGCTCCCGCACTGCCGAACACGCTGCCGGACTGCATTGCCGCCTACGAGCCGAGCGGATTGGCCGAGCAGCTCGGCGCCCAGTTCTCCGAGGTGTACGTGTGCGCCGCCCGCCACGAGCACACACTCGGGAGTGAACACGCGCCGGACGCCGAAGACGTCAACGACTGGGAGCGCGAACGATACGCGGAGCACTGCTGACATGGTGACCGTCCCGAACATCACCGACCCCCAGCTGTACCGCCAGGGGATTCCGCACGAGCGGTTCGCGCAGATCCGGGCAACGCCGGGTCTGGCCTGGCATCCGTACGGCGACAACGGGTTCTGGGCGGTCTCGCGCCACGACGACGCCCGCGAGGTGTCGCGCAACCCCGAGGTGTTCTCGTCGGCGATCGGGCACACGAACCTGTGGGATCTCGAAGCCGACGCACTCGAGGCACGTCGATCGCTCATCGACACCGACGCTCCGGACCACACGCGGCTGCGTCGACTGACCGCCCGTGCCTTCACGCCCAAGAACATCCGCAGGTGGGAGACCACGGTCCGCGAGATCACCGTCGAACTGTTGGACACCTTCGTCGAGCAGGGTGGCGGCGACTGGGTCGAACTGGTCTCGGCACCGCTGCCGATTCGTGTCATCCTCACCATGCTGGGTGTGCCGCTCGAGGACGCCGACTACCTCGTCGAGCTGTCGAACTACCTCGTCGAGGGGACCGGTGACACGCAGTCGATCCCTCCGGACGCGTTCGGCAACACGACGGAACTCCGGCTGTTGCCGTTCAACAGCCCTGCCAGTCACGCATTGTTCGAGTACGGAGAGCAACTCCGACAGCAACGTCAGGTCGACCCCCGCACCGACATCGTGACCGAGCTCGTGCAGGCGGAAGCCGATGGCGATCGCCTGTCGCACAGCGAGTTCCGCAACCTGTTTCACCTGCTGGTGTTCGCCGGCAACGAGACGACCCGTACCGCTCTCAGCCATGGCGCAGTCGCGTTGGCGGACATGCCCGACCAGTGGGAACGGGTCCTTGCGGATCCCGAGCTGATCGAGCCGGCGACCGAGGAGGTCCTCCGGTGGGCGACGCCGGTGTTGCACATGCGGCGCACCGCTGCGTCCGACACCGAACTCGCAGGCACCCGGATCTCGAAGGGCGACAAGGTGGTCATGTGGTACGGATCGACCTCGTTCGACGACCGCGTCCACGACGACCCCATGCGGTTCGACGTCGGACGGGAGGCCAACTCGCATGACGCATTCGGGGGCGGTGGGCCGCATCACTGCCTCGGTGCGTTCCTGGCACGGCTCGAGATCTCGGTGCTGCTCGAGGAGATGGCGAAACGTTCGCTCCGCCTGACGCGAACCACCGACGTCGACCGAGCACCGTCGAACTTCGTCCACGGCGTCCTGTCGGTCGGCATGGAGCCCGCATGAGGAGTGCTCACGCACGCGGGTGCAGGAGTCGCATCGAAGGTGATCCGCATCCTCGTGCCAATTCGCCAGCGCCGGGGCCGACGGCTTGGACATCCTGGCCGAGTGCTTCACCACGACGGCTTGACACATCACGAAACGGAGGACCGACATGACCAATGACATGAACGACGACCGGGTCCGGATGATCATCGACCGCGACTCGTGTATCGGCGCCGGTCAGTGCGAGATGCACGACGACGACGTCTTCGAACTGGACGACGACGTGCTCGTCACCGTCATCGGTGACGGCACCCTGCCGCGCGACCGCGCCATCGCCGCAGCCGACCGATGCCCTGGTCGGGCGATCTCGTTCGGCGAAGTCGGCGGAGCCTGATTCTTGAAGTACCACGACGACTGGATCGGCGCGACCAGTGACCCCGTCGTTGACGGACGATGATGCCGCGGACCGCTGTCGACCTGGCCGACCCGGAGCTGTATCAGCGCGGGATCCCACATGACACGTTCGCGCCGATCCGCGCAACCGACGGCCTGTACTGGAACGCCGAGTCGGGCGGTCCTGGCTTCTGGGCGGTGACGCGCCACACCGATCTGGTCGAGGTGAGCCGCGACACGGCGACGTTCTCCTCGGAGGCCGGCCACATCCAGATCTACGACATCGATGCCGACGCGCGTCCCGCCCGCGCGTCGATGATCGATCTCGATCCACCGGTGCACACCCGTCTTCGTCGACTCGTCAGTTCGGCCTTCACGCCGAAGCACGTGCAGGACTATCGGTCGGCCATCCGGCGACGTGTGGCCGCACGCCTGGATGTCCTGACGACTGCCGGTGCTGGCAACTGGGTCGAACTCGTCGCCGCGCCGATCCCGATCGGTGTGATCTGCGACTTGATGGGTGTGCCGGAGGCGGATCACGCATTGATGATCGAGCTGTCCGACCACCTCGTCGCCGGGACGTCGAACGACCCGCTCGACCCCGGCGCATACGGCAACACCACCGATCTGCGCCTGCTGCCGTTCAACAGCCCGGCCGCGCACGGCATCAACGAGTACGCCCGCGCGCTCGGCGAGGAACGACGAGCACGACCCACCGACGACCTGATCACCAAGCTGATCCAGGCCGAGGTCGACGGCGAGCGACTGACCGACGGCGAGTTCACCAACTTCTTCCGGCTGATGATCTTCGCCGGGAACGAGACAACCCGCTCGGCGATGTCCCATCTCGCGCTGCACCTGGCCGAGTTCGGCCGGCGAGTTCGACCGGGTTCGCGCCGACCGCTCGATGCTCGCATCCGCGGCCGAGGAAGTGGTCCGCTACTCGTCTCCGATCCTGTACTTCCGGCGGACCGCCACCATCGACACACAGCTCGCCGGCACCGACATCGCAGCCGGCGACAAGGTCGTGATGTGGTACGCAGCGGCCAACTTCGACGAGACCGTGTTCGATGATCCGATGCGGTTCGATGCAGGTCGACCGAACCCGCCTCCCAACGTGTCGTTCGGAGGCGGCGGTGTGCACTTCTGTCTGGGTGCCTCGCTCGCCCGTCTGGAGATCGCCGAGCTGATCGACGAGATCGTCGAACGCGACCTGACGATCGAGGTCGTCAGTGACCCGGAGTTCGTCCGCAGCAACTTCGTCAACGGCATCGAACGTCTCGACGTGGTGGCCCGATGAGCACCGACGAGTGGGGCACTCCGTTGGCCGGCGCACCCGACAGTGTCGACGCCTGGAATCGCGCCTGGCGGCAGTTCCTCGCGTTCACCGGCGATCCACTCGCCACGTTGGAGTCGGCCAACGGGCTCGACGACGGTTTCGTGCTCGGCCCGGTCTTCGTCGCGACCTACCTCGTGCTCGGGGCCTCGCGGCTCGACGCGCCACCGGTACGAGAGGCCATGGCGACAGGCGCGCGAACGTGTGGGCGGCACCGGTCGCGAATCCGGCCACGTCGAGGCCCTCGATCATCTGGTCGTCGGTGACTTCGTCGGCTGCCGCCGCAGTCGCTGGGACCGGTTGGCACACGACGCACACGATTTCGCGGCCGTTCGATTCGCTCATGACGTGTACCTCCATGTCGGCGATGCCGACGGGCGCCTTCGATCGAGTGCACGTGCCACCGAACTCTGGCCGATTGGCGAACCCGGCGGCTCCTACGTCGCCGGTCAGTACGCGTTCTCGCTCGAGGAGGTCGGCGACTACGACCACGCAGAACGGGTGGGGCTCGCGTCCCTGGACGCCGATCCCGACGATCTGTGGGCGCTGTCATGCGCTGGCACATGTGTACGAGAGCACCGACGATCAGGCGGCGGCGATCGACCTGTTGGAGGGGTCGGTCGAGCGTTGGTCGCATCAGGACTCTCTCGCCACCCACATGTGGTGGCACCTTGCGCTGCGATACCTCGTGGCCGACGAAGCCGGCCGGGTGCTCGATGTGTACGACCGAATCGTCGCCGATGCCACCACACCGTTCCGAATGGGTGACGTCACGTCGTTGCTCTGGCGTCTCGAGCTCGCCGGCGTCGACGTCGGCGACCGCTGGGAGGTCGTCGCCGATCGTTGGGCCGGCCTCGACGAGCGCCACACCTGCGCGTTCATCGACCTGCACGCGGCGATGGCCTTCGCCCGGCAGCCCGGGCATGCCGCCGTGGCGGATTGGCTCGTCGGTGTCGCTGGGGCGGGTCGTGGAGACGACTCGGCCAACGCCGCGGTGCTCCGTGACGTCGGACGGCCGCTCGTCGACGCCATCATGTCGTTCGGCCGTGGTGACCACACGTCGTGCCGCTGCGACGATCCACGAACTGAGCGGCGAGACCCATCGCATCGGTGGCAGCATCGCACAACGTGACGTGATCGCGGCTCACCCATCGAGCAGCAGGAGGACAACCATGAGCTGGTCGCTGACCCCCGACAACTGGAGCTCCGGGCGCGAGGCTCGCGCGCTCGCCACCGAGGTGATCGGTCCGGGCGCGGCAGAGGTCGACCAGCTGGAGGACGTATCCCTGGGACAACGTCGAGGGCGTTGCAGCGAGGCCGGTTTCACCGGGATGACGCGTGCCGACCGAGCCTCGGTGGTCCGGGCCGCTCGTTCCTCGATGCCGTGCTCGTCGTCGAGGAGATGGCCAAGGTGTGCGGCGTCACCGGCCGCATCGTCGGTCGAGTGCCAACATGGGGGCGATCTCCGCCGTCCTGCCGTACGGCACCGATGCGCAGCGGCAAGATCGCGGCCGAGTTCGTGCTCGGCTGGCGACAAGCCCGCGATCTGCATCACCGAACCCGGTGCCGGCAGCGCCGCTTCGGAGATGACGACACGTGCCGAACGGCGCGGTGACAGCTACGTCCTCAACGGCACGAAGCACTGGATCACCGGCGGCTGGTGTGTCGAAGCTGCACCTGATCTTCGCCCGGGTGTTCGACGAGGACGGCAACGACGAGGGCATCGGTGGCTTCCTGGCGATCCGCGACGAGACACCCGGTCTGCGATTCGGGCACCGCGAGCCCGACGATGGGTCTGCGAGGCATCCCCGAGATGGAGGTCATCTTCGACGACATGGTAGCTCGAGGCCGACATGGTCCTGCTGCCGCCGTCGGGATTCCGGCGAGGGATTCGGCGACCTGATGAACGCCTACAACAGCCAGCGTGTCGGCGCCGGCACGGTGGCGCTCGGGATAGCGACCGGAGCGTACGAACTCGCCGTCGACTTCGCGAAGGAACGTGAGCAGTTCGGGCGTCCGATCGCCGAGTTCCAGGGTCTCCACTGGATGCTCGCCGACATGTCCACCCGCCTCGAGGCGGCGCGGAGCCTGACGTACCGCGCAGCTGCGTCGCACGGACCGAACGGCAGCCCGTTCCCCGACCCGACGCTCGCGGCGCAGGCGAAGATCTTCACCGCCGAAGACCTCGATTCAGGTGGTCGAGTGACGCATTGCAGACGTTCGGGGCGGCCGGGTACTCACGTCGCAATCCGCTCGAGAGGATGTACCGCGACGTGCGGATGTTCACCATCGGCGGTGGTACGGCGCAGATCCTCCGAACGGTCGTCGCGTCGCGAATTCTGGACATGAAGCTGCCGCAATCCCGCGACGGGTTCTCCCGCCTCGCGGCGAAGGAGCCCGGCGCATGAGCGCCCCGCTCGACGGTGTCGTCGTCGTCGCACTCGAACAGGCGGTCGCCGCTCCGATCGCAACCCGGCACCTCGCCGACCTCGGAGCCACGGTGCTCAAGGTCGAGCGGCCAGACGTCGGCGATTTCGCCCGTGCCTATGACGCCAAGATCGTCTGGCCAGTCCACGTACTTCGTCTGGGCCAACCGGGGCAAACAGAGCATCGTCCTCGACCTCAAGAACCCTGCCGATCGGGCCACGTTCGATGCGCTGGTCGCCGGAGCCGACGTGTTCATCCAGAACCTGTCACCGGCGGCAGCGGGTCGCGCCGGCGTACTCGCGGACCAGCTGACAGCTGCTCCACCCGGCCCTGATCGCGTGTGACATCAGCGGCTACGGACTCGGCGGCCCGCGCACCGACGACAAGGCGTACGACCTCGCGATCCAGGCCGAGGTCGGGCGCGATGGCTGTCACCGGCTCGGCGAGCGAGATGTCGAAGGTGGGCTTCTCGGTGGCCGACATCTGCAGCGGGATGTACGCGCTGAGTTCGATCCTCGCTGCGCTCTACCGGCGGGCGACGACCGGTGAGGGTGCGGCCATCTCACTGTCGATGCTCGAGTGCCTGGCCGAGTGGACGGCGGTTCCCGTCTACTCGGCCGTCAACACGGGAGTCGTGCCGACCCGGGCCGGGCATCGACATGCGCTGATCGCTCCGTACGGACTGTACGGCCTGGGTGACGGCAGCAGGGTCATGGTCGTCGTGCAGTCGAATCCGGAGTGGGCATCGTTCGCGGAGCACGTGCTCGCCGATCCGTCACTGATCGACGACGCACGGTTCGCCGACAACCAGGACCGGATCGCGAACATCGACGAACTCGAAGCCGAGATCCATGAAGTGTTCGGTTCGGCGCCGCCCGATGAGATCATCGATCGACTCGAACGCGGTCGCATCGCGTGGGCGTGGGCGCGAACCCCGATCGAGGTCTGGGAGCACGAGCAGCTCGCGGCACGCGACCGATTCATGACGGTCGCCATCCCCGGTGGCGAGACCACGATGTTCAGGCCGCCGTTCAACATCGCCGGGGTACCGGATCCGACGCCGACGGTCCCGGCCCTCGGTGAGCACGACGAAGAGATCGTGCGCGATCTCGTCGAGCGGTCGAGGTCGTCAGAGGCCTGACACGTCGCTCTGCCCGCATCCACCAGGGTGCTCCGTCGGTGTCGACCGTCTGGGCGGATCGGCGACTCCGGGATTCGAACTACAGTCGCTGATCCGCGTACGAGGAGGTTCGGTCATGCCCGAGTTCACGTCACATCCACCCGGAACCCCGAGTTGGGTCGATCTGATGAGTCCGGACGTCGATGCGTCCAAGGCGTTCTACACGTCGGTCTTCGGTTGGGACGCCGCCGACCAGCTCGACGGCGACGGCAACCGCGTCTACGTCATGTTCTCCCTCGGGGGCAAGAACGTCGCCGGACTCGGCGGGCTGCCACCGGGCATGCCCGAGGGAATGCCTGCGGTCTGGAACTCGTACATCGCGGTCGACGATGCCGCCGGCATCACCGAGAAGGTGACCGCAGCGGGTGGCTCGGTGATGATGCCGGCCATGCAGGTGATGGACTCTGGTGAGATGGCGATCTTCGCCGACCCCGGCGGCGCAGCGTTCTCGGTGTGGAAGGCCGGTCGACACATCGGCGCCGAGGTCTGCAACGAGCCGAACACGTACAGCTGGAACGAGCTGATGACCCGTGATCTCGACCGAGCACTCGAGTTCTACAGCGCGGTGTTCGGCTGGACCTACGACCCGATGGACATGGGTCCGATCGGCACGTACCACGTGATCGCCGGCGGCGAAAGCGGCGGGCTCGGCGGCCTCATGGGCATGCCACCCGACATGCCCGAGCAGGTACCCAACCATTGGGGCGTCTACTTCACGGTCGAGAGCGTCGACGCAACCGTCGAGTCGATCACGAGCGCTGGCGGCCAGGTCGTCAACGGCCCGATGGACATCCCCGGCGTCGGCCGTACCGCCACCGTGCACGACCCGGCCGGCGGAAGCTTCAACGTCATGCAACCTGCCGGTTAGGCGACCGATCGCAGCGTCGGATGCGCCGACTCGACCGATGCCGACCTGCGTGATCGCGATCACAGGTAGCGGTCGACGGGTTCCAGGTTGGTGTAGATCGTCTTGATCTGGGTGTAGTGCTCGATCGCGTGTTCACCGTTCTCGCGCCCGAGACCCGAGTGCTTGTAGCCGCCGAAGGGCACCGTCGCCGGCATCGTGCCGTAGTCGTTGATCCACACGAACCCGGCCTGGATCGCATTGGCGACACGATTCGCGGTGTGATGTCCGACGAGAACACGGCGCCGGCGAGTCCGTACTCGGTGGCGTTCGCCCGTGCGACCGCCTCGGCCTCGTCAACGAACGGCAACACCGCCATCAACGGCCCGAACACCTCGTCGGTGACGAAGGCCATGTCGTCGGCGCAGTCGGCGAACACGGCGGGCGTCACGTAGTTGCCGGCGGCCAATGCCTCGTCGGCGGGGACGTCGCCACCGACGACGTGACGGGCGCCCGAATCGAGTGCGAGTTTCATGTAGCGCATCACCTTGTCGTGGTGTTCGGCGCTGACGAGCGGCCCGATCACCGTGTCGGGATCGAACGGATCGCCGACGGAGAGTGCGGCCACCCGCTCGGCGAGTCCGTCGAGGAACTCCTCGTACACGCCGCTCTGCACGAACACGCGGGTCCCGTGCGAGCAGACTTGACCAGTCGAGAAGAAGTTGTTGGTCAGCGCAGCATTGCGGGCGCTGTCGACGTCGGCGTCGTCGAACACGATGATCGGTGACTTGCCCCCCAACTCGAGCGTGACCTTCTTGAGGGTCGCCGCGGCATCGGCCATGACGATCTTGCCGGTGCCGGCTTCGCCGGTGAGTGAGACCTTGGCGATACCAGGGTGCTCGACCAGCATCCGGCCGACTCGGGCATCGCCTTGGACGACGTTGAACACACCGGCCGGAACGCCGGCTTCGTGGTAGATCTCGGCCAGGAAGCCGGCGGAGATCGGGGTGACCTCGGCCGGCTTGAAGATCATCGAGTTGCCGCATGCCAGGGCCAAGCCCGACTTCCACATCGCGATCTGGATCGGGTAGTTCCACGCCCCGATCCCGGCACACACACCGATCGGCTCGCGCCGCATCCGGGCGAATCCGCCGGGGAAGTCGATCGTGTCGCCGTGGATCGCAGGCACGAGGCCGGAGTAGAACTCGATCACGTCGGCGCCGGTGGGCACGTCCTCGGTGGTGGTCTCGGCGATCGGCCGCCCGGCGTCGAGCGTGTCGAGTGCCGCGAGCTCGTCGTTGCGTTCCCTGATGATGTCGACGGCTCGGCGGAGAATCCGACTGCGCTCGATCGCAGGCATCGCCGACCACTCGACGAACCCGCCGGTCGCGGACTCGACGGCGAGGTCGACCTCGCGACGGCCGGCCTGTTCGACGTTGCAGATGACCCGGTTCGTACCGGGGTGGCGGGTCTCGAACGTCTCGCCGTTCGTGGCGGTGACGTACTCACCTGCGATGAACGAGCGTCGGGTGTCGAGCGTGGTCTGCGCGTCAACGGGCTTCATGCCCGCAAGTTATCATGGGCTGTGAGTCCGGCTTCGCTGATCCGGTCGACGAGACAGTCGCGGATGGCTCGGTGACGGCTGTCGTCTCGATCGCGGCGCCAACAGACGTGGTGGCCGACCGACGGTCGCTCCACCACCGGACCGACCGGTACGAGCAGGCCGCGTTCGAGCAGGTCGCCGTCGAGGTGGCGCCAGCCGAGTGCGATGCCGTGGCCGACGAGTGCCTCCTGGATCACCGTGGGGTAGGCGTCGTACACGACACGTGGCGTCGGGACCACGACCGTGGCGCCCGTTTCGGCGAACCAATCGGGCCACGTCATCGACGGTCGGCCTTCGGCATCGACGTGCAGCAGCGTCGCCTCGAGCAGTTCGGCTGGCGCGCTGGCATGGTGGAGGCCGAGGTCCTCGGCGAGCCTCGGTGACGCGATCGGGCGGACCGCCTCGTGGAAGAGTTCGGTGCACGTCCATTCGTGCCAACCGCCGTCACCTGGGACGATGGCGAGATCCCAGTCGCCGGTGTCGAGTTCAGAACGACGATCGAAGACGCGTAGCCGGATCTCCGTTCCCGCCGCTGCTGTCAGGTGTTCGAGTTCCGGCACCACCCACGATGTCGCCATCGCAGGTTGCACGGCCAAGACGATGGTGTCGCGGTCGGGTGTCAGGTCGTCGAGCACCCGTTCGAGTGATGCGAAGGCGACGTCGATGGCGTCGGCGAGTCGGCGGCCACGGATGGTCGGGTGGATCGAGCCACCCGATCGCTCGAAGAGTTCGATGCCGAGTTGCCGCTCGATCGTGGCGATGTGGCGCGACACAGCCGGCTGGCTGATCCCGAGCTCATGGGCGGCCGCGGTGAACGCGCCGGTCGCAGCGACGGCGTCGACCACCGCGAGACGTTGAAGCTGCGGAATCCGGCGGACGAGTGGACGCACGTGGTGAACGTAGTCGGTCGGAACTCATAACGCACGGTTATGGATTCGATAACAAGGTGGGCCTTGTGGTCGTGCCGATGCGGTCCGTACGTTTTCACCATGCACTCCACGATCGGCGGCCCCCGTGTCGTCTCGGCGATCGCTGCACCGACGACCGTGACGATCGGGCTCTCGGACGGGTCGTCGGTGAGAGCCAACCGATTCTGGTTGCGGGACAACTGCCCGTCCAACGGCGATCGGGCTTCGCTCTTCCGGACGTTCTCGGTGGCATCGATGACGGAGGACCTCACGATCGATCGAGCCGACGTCGTCGAGGGCGAGCTGGCGGTGGAGTTCAGCGACGGCACCGCCGACCGATTCCCGGGGCAACTCGTCCTCAACTGCGTTGCGGGCGATGCCCACGAACCGATCTGGCGGGAGTGGCCGACGGCTCGGACGCCGGCCGAGTTCTCCTTCGACGAGGTGCAGAGCGGCACCGCCGGCCAGCACGCACTGCTCGAAGCGGTCGTCGGTGCGGGTGTCGCCGTCGTGAGTGGCATCGTGGACGATCCGTCGGCCACGGAGGCAATGGCGCAGTGGCTCGGGCCGATCCGCGAGACCGATTTCGGTCGGATCTTCGACATCGAGACCGATCCCGATCCGTTCACGCCGTCGCAGTCCGACGCCGCACTCGATCCTCACACCGACGATCCGTACCGGTACTCACCGGCCGGCATCAGCATCCTCCACTGCGTCACGCCGTGCTCCGGAGACGGCGGAGCATCCACGATCGTCGACGGCGTGGCCGCCGCCGAAGCGGTGGCCGCATCCGACCCCGATGGGTTCCGAATGCTGACCGAGGTCGCCGTGCCCTATGTCCATCGGCGCGAGCGCGCCGTCGCACAGGGCGACTCCGTTCACCTGCGCGCCGAGGCGCCGGTCGTCGCACTCGACGCTGCCGGCCGGATCTGCGGTATCCGGTTCCACGAGCGTTCGATGGCGACGATCCGTCTCGACGCGGACGACGCCGAACGCTTCTACCGGGCGCTGTCCAGCTTCGCCCGCCTGGTTCGCGGCGACGACTTCGCCTTCCACCGTCGGCTCGCCGCCGGCGAAGCATTCGTCTACGACAATCAGCGGGTGCTGCACGGGCGCACGGCGATCACGGGCACGGGGTCGAGACGCCATCTCCGGCTGTGCACGGTCGACCGAGATCAGGTGCACAGCCGCTTGCGCCGCCTGCGAGCTCATCATGCGCCGGGCACCGAGTGCCTGCCGTTGCCCGCAGGGAGCCTGTCATGAGTGACGCAGCGTCCACCCAGGACGCCGGTGGCCGGCCCACCATCGGCTTCGTCGGGCTCGGCAACATGGGTCTCCCGATGTGTCTGCGGCTCGTCGCAGACGGGTATGACGTCACCGCGTTCGACATCCGTCCGGACGCGCTCGACGCGGCCGTCGGCGCGGGAGCGCACCGCGGTGCCTCGTCTGCCGACGTGGCCGGAGTGGTCGATCCGCTCATGACCTCGCTGCCGGAACCGCACCACGTCGACGCCGTCATGCGTGAACACGGCGCGCTGGCGGCACTGCGGTCGGGGTCGATGTGGGTCGATCTGACGACCAATCGACGCGAACTCGTCGAGGCGCTCGCCACCGAGGCACCAGACGGGGTCGACGTGATCGTCGACTGACGAGCCTGAGCAGACCCGCCGGCCAGGGTGGTCAGTCGGTGATTCCGAGTGCGTCGCGGGCGGCGCCGACGGCCCACTTGTAGTCCGCCTTGCCGTTGGGGCTCCGATACACCTGGTCGACACGCACGATGTGCTTGGGCAGCTTGTAGCCCGACAACCGGCTCCGCAGCGCGTCGACGAGGTCGGTGTCGCTGACGTCGGCGCCGTCGGCGATCTCGACCACTGCGGTCACCGCCGATCCCCACTTCGGGTCGGGCACTCCCACGACGTTCACGTCGTTCACCGCGTCGAGCAGCTTGAGCTCCTCCTCGATCTCTTCGGGGAAGACCTTCTCGCCGCCGGTGTTGATCGAGACCGAGCCACGCCCGAGCAGCGTGATGGTCCCGTCCTCGGCGACGGTCGCCCAGTCACCAGGAATCGACCACCGGCGCCCGTCGATCTCGCGGAAGGTCTCGGCCGACTTCACCGGGTCGCCGTAGTACCCGAGCGGGATCGGCCCGCCGACGGCGAGTTGGCCCTGTTCGTCGGAACCCGGCACGACGCGGCGGCCGTCGGGGGTGAACACGGTCGCGTTCGGCCCCAGCTCGAACTTCGCGGTCTCGGTGTCAGTACCTCCGCTCGACGACTGCCTGCCGGCGAATCCAACGCCCTCGCTCGAGCCGAGCGAGTCGAAACACGCCATCGCCGAGCCGACCGCCTTGGCGTGCGCCAACAAACGGTCCTTGACCGGCTGGCTCCACATCACACCCGACGACGTCACGAGCCGGAGCGAGGTGAGGTCGACCGGATCGCCGTCTGCCGCCCGGACATCGAGTTCCTCGACCATCGGGACGCAGAACACGTCACCGACGATCGACACGTTCGTGCAGCGCTGCTGCTCGACGGTGCGCCACAACTCGGCGGGGTCGAGCCGCCGGCTCGGGGTGGTGATCACGGCGCCGCCGCCGAACAGGGTCGACAGCGCACCGATCCCAGCGGTTCCATGCATCAGCGGTGACGCGGCGAGCTGGCGGGGCGTCAGACCCTTCGTCTCGATCACATCGATCGAGGCCGGGATCTCGTCCAGCGACATCGGGAAGGGCACGCCCATGCCGTCGAAGACCCGCTTCGAGATGGCCGCGATGTTCCCGTGTGGCCACATGACCCCTTTCGGGTGCCCGGTGGTGCCGCCGGTGTAGAGGATCCAGAGGTCGTCACCGCGGCGATCGATGCGTGGGGCCGGCTCACTGTCGGCGATCACCGCCTCGTACCCGACGGCCCAGTCCGGAACGTCGCCTCCGCCGACTTGGATCCAGAGCCGGACGTCTGTGAGCCCACCGCGGACGTGGTCGAAGCGCTCGGCGAGAGCGGCGTCGAAGAACACGGCCTTGGCATCGCTGTTGTCGATCAGGTACTCGAGCTCGGCCTCGACATACCGGTAGTTCACGTTGCAGGGAGCTGCACGCGCCTTGAACGCAGCGAATTGGGCTTCCAGGTACTCGTTGCCGTTGTACAACGCCAACGCCACGTTGTCGGCCGCGACGACGCCGACAGCGGAGAGCGCACCCGCCAGTCGGCTCGCCCGATCTTCGAACTCGGTCCACGTTCGCGACACGTCACCGCAGTGGAGCGCGAGTGCGTCGCCTCGATGGTCAGTGGTCACTTCCCAAGCCGAGGCCAGGTTGAACTGCGTCGAGATCAGTGGGTCGCCGGCCATATGGCGCCGATCGTAGGTTGACCGATGTCAGCGGTATGCCTCGAAGAGTTCGCTGAACGCCTTGGCCTGACCACCCGATGTCGACGACGGCACGACGATGGGCGCCGTCACCCCGGCGTCGAACCAGGCATCGATGCCGTCACGCACTCTGCTCGCGGAACCCGACAGCGTGCAGTCGTCGAGCCAGCGGTCGCTCATCGCCGCGAGCACGGCGTCGGGATCGCGCGACGCGAGTCCTGTCTCGACGGCGGTCATCTCCTCCTCGTAGCCAGCGTCGAACCAGTAGTTGCGATAGTTCGGCAGCGCGACGTATCCCTGCAGCGTCTTGCGGTTGCGAGCGCGAGCCGCGTCGAGGTCGTCGTCGATCACCGTGGGGATCATGTTGCCGATCCAGAATCCGTGGCGGTCGGCGGGGACGAGGCCGAGCGAGTGTTCCATCCGGTTGCGCGAAGCGTTCGCCCACACGGCACCGTCGCCGACCTCGACCGCGAGCCCGACCATCTTGTCGCGCAGGGTCGCCAGCACGATGGGTGGCAGGCCACCCATCGACTCGGCTGACGAGCGCATCGTGCCGACGTATTCGCGCATGTCGGCGAGCGGCTTGCCGGTCTCGACACCGAGTCGCTTGACCACCGGACCGTGGGTGACTCCCACGCCCAAACGGAATCGCCCCTCGGCGATCTCGTGGAGGTAGCTCGCAGACGTCGCCAGTGCTGCGGGATGCTGCAGGTAGATCGGCTGGATCGACGTACCGAATTCGATGGTCGAGGTGCCGTGTGCGATCGACACACAGAGCCCCATCGCGTCGCCGAAGCTCGGACAGTAGATGCCGGTGAATCCCCGCTGTTCGATCTCGGAGGCGAGTTCGAGCGTGCGAACTCGTCGTCCCGCGACCGCGGCGAGTGACAGGGCGGGCAGACGTTCGGCCATGGCGGCAACCTATGCGCCTCGGTCGCCGGTGTCGCCGTGGACAGGCGTGAGCCATCACGGGCGTCGAACCACGGACTGCCGTGGCGAGTGTTCTGGCTGCGATGTGCAACGTCCTCGGCTGTGTCCTCCGTGGCTTCCTGCTCGTTGCGTTCATCCCGATGTTCATGTTCGCAATCCTGTTCGGACTCTCGATGGACTACGAGGTGTTCCTGCTCTCCCGGGTGCGCGAGGAGTACCTCGTGACCGGCGACAACGAGTACTCGGTGATCCACGGCATCGCCAGCACGGCGCGGGTGATCACGTCGGCAGCGCTCATCATGATCTCGGTCTTCCTCGGGTTCGTGCTCGGCGACGACCCCGTCGTGAAGATGATGGGCCTCGGGCCGGCTACCGCGATCTTCGTCGACGCCACCATCGTCCGCATGGTCCTCGTGCCGGCCACGATGAAGTTGATGGGCGACGCCAACTGGTGGATCCCGGACTGGCTCGATCGTCTTCTGCCGACGATCGACATCGACGGTGAAGCCGGGCTACCCGAGCCCGAACTCGAAACAGGCGACGTGGTCGACGTCCAGCCCGACTCGGAACCGGATCGAGCGCTCGTCGGCGTCTGACCCGCTCGGGCGCGACCGGAGTCGCCGACCGGACGACGGCCGCCCGATCAGGAGGCCGTCGTCCCGTGCGTCGACCCATCAGGCAGACTGTGGCCATGAGCACGGAGGACACCAGCGGCGCAGAAGCGTTCGGACCGGACGGCGAGTCGGCCGACCCGGTGCCGGCGGTCAGACCCGACGGTCTCCTGCCGCCTCCGACCGTGCACACGGAGCCGCCGGTCCGGCATGTGAGCGATCTCACCGACCCCGACTCGCCGGTCCTCGTCGGCGTCGCCTTCGAACAGGCGCTGATGGCGCAGGAGTTCCTGCTGGCGATGAGCCGCCTCCGTGCCAACGAGTCTCTCAAGCTCAAAGACGCGGTGATCGTGACCAAGGCGCCGGACGGTGGCGTGAAGGTCACCGAGACGATCGACCCCACACCGGGTCGCTCGGCACTGAGCGGTGCGATGTGGACCGGTCTGCTCGGCCTGATCGTCGGCGGTCCGGTCGGCTGGCTCGCCGGGATCGGCATCGGAGCCGGAGCGGGTGCGGTGACCGCCAAGGTCGTCGACCTCGGCATCCCGGACGAATGGGTCGATTGGTTCAAACAGGCCGTTCGCCCGGGAACGTCGGCCGTGATCATCCTCGCCGAGGAGGTCGACGTCGCGCGCGCTCCAACACGAAGCCGAGCGATTCCCCGGTGCCGAGCTGATCGAGTCGACGCTGCCCGACGCCGTGATCACCGATCTCGCCGCTGCGTTCGAAGCGCGCTGATCAGGTCGGCGACGAGCGGCCGGTCGTCACCCGTCGGTCGTCACCAGCGGAGCACGGCCCCGACGCCGTCGCGCAGCGCCGAGACGTTCGGAACGACCCGGATCGATGCGCCCGTCGACAACGCCGCAGCGATACAACGGTCGACGTACCGGTCATCGCCCGGCGTGCCGTCGTCGTGGACGATGAGTGTCTCCACCCGACCGGCGGTGACCGCGTCGAGTACGTCGCCGACGAACCCCGGGGTGGTCGCCATCGACTCGCGAGCTCGCTGGATCGCGGCGAGGGCATCGGCCGCGGCGATGTCGGCGGTCAGACGGACCACCTCGTCGGCGATCCCGTTGGGATCGCCGGCGTGCAGCGAAACGACCGACATCGGTGCCTCTGCGAGCGACTTCACCACCATCGTGCGAGCCCGGTCCGGTCCGGCGACGGCGATCAAACGGGCATGCACACGGTTGGCGAGCCGTCGGGCAGCGTCGGCTACATCGTCGGCGTTCTCCTCCCACGTGTTCTCGGCGCGTTGCTGGAAACGCCGCTGTGACCAGCCGCCGGCGTGGCCGCGGTGGATGTATTCGGTCTCACCTTCGACGACATCCGTCGCGAGCACGTCGCCGCCGTCGAACGCCGTGAGATTCGCGCCTGCGAGGTCGGCTTCGACCACCACGTGGGCGATCGTGCGCTGACGCGACTCGATCAGCGGTGCCAGGCGCGGGTACCGACCCTCGAACACGGCCGCCTCGACCGGATCGTCGATGAACTCGGTGAGCGAGTCACCGTGTGACGACCGAACGACGATCAGACCGGCTCCTGCGTCGTGAGGAAGCGTCGCCAGATCGTCGTCGAGCGCCCGGAGGTCGTCGGCCGGCCAATCGCTGCTGATCGCTTTCAGCGCGGTCTTGCGTTGAATCGCGAACCGTTCCGCGGCATCGGCGTGATGGCTCGGCGCCGGGAGCAGCAGAGTCAGGAACCGGCCGGAACGGCCGACGAGCGGGCGGAGGTCTTCGAGCGCGAGATCCATGTGGGAGTCATCCTGTTCGAGGGTTTGGATCGATCGTATCGGTCGGAGCTCCGGCACCCGGTGCGGCGAGATCCGGTGCCGGCGACCGGGTCGTTGCATGCACCGCCTTGTTCGCCTCGTGTGGTCAGTCGGTGCGACGCAGGAAGACCGGTTCGTCGGGGGACGACCGTTCCGGCGCGTACCCGTACCCATCGGCGGAGAAATCGGTGAGTGCTGCCATCGACGTGATCCGTTCGCGAATGATCCAACCGGCCATGGCGCCGCGAGCCCGCTTCGCGAAGAACCCGACCACCTTGTGTTCGCCGTCGCCCTTGGCGTCCATGAACTTCGGCGAGATGACCCGACCGTCGACGCGTTCGCGCCGGACGGCACCGAAGTACTCGATCGAGGCGAGGTTCACCAGGGCCGCGGCACCCGGACTCTTGGCCAGGTCACGATTGAGCTGATCGGTGACCTTGTCGCCCCAGAAGCTGTAGAGGTCGGACCCTCTGCCGTGCTGCACCTTCGAACCCATTTCCAGTCGGTACGGCTGGATGAGGTCGAGCGGTCGCAGCACGCCGTGGAGGCCCGACAGGATCCGCAGCACCTTCTGGGCGTGGGTGTAGTCGCGCTGGCCGAACGTGCCCGGCGCATCCAGCCCGAGATACGTGTCGCCGTTGAAGGCGAGAACAGCGGGCCGGGCGGGGCCGGGTGTGGTGGGTGGCTCCCAGTCCTGGAAGCGTTCGAAATTCAGTTCGGCCAGCTCCGGCGAGATCGACATCAGGTCGGCGAGATCGTCGGGCGACTGGCGCGCCATGATCGACACCAACTGGCGAGACTCGTCCATCATCATCGGCACGGTCCACTTCTTCGTCGGCAGGGGTGACTCGAAATCGAGGGCTTTCGCGGGCGACACGACGATCAACACACCTCCAGTTCTAGCGGCTTCTCGCGACGTCTGCTCGGCCGGACCTCATCTACGATCGTTCAGGTGCGACCGTTCCTGACCCGACGCGCCGCGGCGAGTGTCGTCCTGACGGCTGGACTGGCGATCTCCGCGGTCGGGGCCACGCTGTCAGCCGGCATCTCTGGCAGTGCCACCGTGTCGGAGCCGGCCGACCGAGGCGAATCGTTCCAGGCGACCGACACGCTGCCGCCTCCGCCGGGATGTGAACGCGTGGTGGTGATCGGAGACTCGTTGACGGACAACTCCGCGCCGTGGATCTCGCGCCGAGCTGAGGGCGGCCGGGTACGACTTCGCCGTCGATGCGCAGCCGAGTCGCCGTATCCCCGAACGGGTCCGAGCGCCCTTCAGCGGTGTGAAGGCGGCGCACTCGGTGCGAGCGGCGTTCGGCGAGGCCGAGTGCTGGATGGTGGCGCTCGGATCGAACGACCTCGTGTACGGCGGGGGTGTCCGTGCGGAGGCGAACCGGATGATCGACGAGATGCTGGCGGCCGTGACGCCGGGTGCATCGGTGTGGTGGGTCAACGTCAACTACCACCGCGACCCGTGGTCGGGGTTCGATTTCGTGGCGGCCACCGCAACCTTCAACCGGGTCGTCGCCGATCGTGCGGCGGCCGATCCCGACCTCCACGTCGTGGACTGGTACTCGCTGAGTGAGGCCAACCTCGATTGGTTCTTCGACCCGGTCCACGTCGACCGGGCGGCCAGCATCGTCCGCGCCGAGTTCACGGTCGCTGCGCTTGCGCCGCCCAGGCGCTGACCTCACTTCCGCGAGTCGACACACCGACTCGGCACCTGTCCGGCGGCAACATCCAGAGGGTCGTGATCGCACGCGAGTTCACGTCCGACGCATCGGTGCTCGTGGTGGCTCAACCGACCCGCGGCGTCGACATCGGAGCGGCCGAGTACTCCACGAACGGCTGCTCGAACAGCGAGCGGCTGGTGCCGCGATCCTGTTGATCTCGGAGGACCTCGAGGAGGTGATGCAACTCTCCGACCGCATCATCGTGCTGCTCGAGGGCAAGATCATGGGCGAGGTCGACCGCGCCGAAGCCACGGTGAACGGTGTCGGTCTGCTGATGTCGGGCGTCACTGCCTGATCCCGGTTCTGGCGTCGCGTTCCCAGAAGGTGACCTTGGCACCTTTACGGCTTGTCAACCGGACCGGTACTGTCGGCCCATGGCGAACATCGTGAAGGCAGCACTCCTGCAAACCGACTGGACCGGTGACAAGGAATCCATGATCGACAAGCACGAGGAGGCCGCCGGGGAGGCCGCCGCCCAGGGTGCCCAGGTGATGTGCTTCCAGGAGTTGTTCTACGGCCCGTACTTCTGCCAGGTGCAG
The DNA here is from genome assembly GCA_963792905.1 of uncultured Acidimicrobiaceae bacterium. GTDB lineage: Bacteria > Actinomycetota > Acidimicrobiia > Acidimicrobiales > Ilumatobacteraceae > Ilumatobacter. The sequence goes on along the minus strand of CAWBYE010000027.1, from coordinate 46,980 downwards.
GATGCGCAGTACTACGAGTACACCGAGGAGATCCCGAACGGACCCACCACGCAGCGCTTCCAGAGCGTGGCCAAGGAACTCGGCATGGTCTTGGTGCTCCCGATGTACGAGATCGTGCAGGCCGGGCTGTACTACAACACGGCCGCCGTGATCGATGCCGACGGCACGTATCTCGGCAAGTACCGCAAGCAGCACATCCCCCAGGTGAAGGGGTTCTGGGAGAAGTTCTACTTCACGCCCGGCACCGAGGGATATCCGGTGTTCGACACGGCGGTCGGCAAGGTCGGGGTGTACATCTGCTACGACCGTCACTTTCCCGAGGGCTGGCGCTGTCTCGGCCTCAACGGCGCCGAGATCGTGTTCAACCCGTCGGCGACCCACCGCGGTTTGTCGGAGTACCTGTGGTCGATCGAGCAGCCCGCAGCGGCCTGCGCCAACATGTACTACGTCGGGGCGATCAACCGGGTCGGCATCGAGCCGCTCGGCGAGAACGACTTCTACGGGCAGAGCTACTTCGTCGACCCCCGCGGCCAGTACGTGGGCGACAAGGGCGATCCGCACGAGCCGGAGCTGATCGTGCGCGACCTCGACCTCGGTCTGATTCGTGAGGTCCGCGACGGCTGGCAGTTCTACCGCGATCGCCGTCCCGACGCCTACGACGAGATCACCGCCCGATGACCGCTGCACGCACGAACCTCGAGGAGGCCACGACATGGCACGCACACTGATCACCAATGGCACGATCGTCTCGGCGACGGGGCGCACCGACGGCGACATCCTGATCGACGGCGAGACGATCGTCGGCATCCTGGCACCGGGCCAGGCGGCCGGTCTCGGCATCACCGCCGACCGGACGATCGACGCCATCGGCAAGTACGTCGTGCCCGGCGGCATCGACGCCCACACCCACATGGAGCTGCCGTTCGGCGGCACCCACGCTGTCCGACACGTTCGAGACCGGAACGATCGCAGCCGCATGGGGCGGTGTGACCACGATCATCGACTTCGCCGTCCAGGCCCAGGGAACGACCGTGCAGGATGGACTGGCCAACTGGCACGAGAAGGCGGCGGGCAACTGTGCGATCGACTATGGCTTCCATCAGATCATCGGCGGCGTCGACGAGGACTCGCTGAAGGCGATGACCTATCTCGCCGACAACGAGGGCATCACCAGCTTCAAGCTGTTCATGGCCTATCCAGGCGTGTTCTACTCCGACGACGGCCAGATCCTCCGTGCCATGCAGAACTGTGGTGAGTCCGGGGCGATGATGATGATGCACGCCGAGAACGGCATCGCGATCGACGTGCTCGTCGCTCAAGCGCTCGCCCGCGGCGAGACCGATCCGCGGTATCACTCGCTCACTCGGCCGGTCGAGCTCGAGGCCGAGGCAACGCACCGGGCGATCGAACTCTCGAAGGTGGCCGGCAACGTGCCGCTGTACATCGTGCACATGTCGGCGTCCGAGGCGCTCGAGGAGGTCGCCGCCGCCCAGCACGCCGGTCTCAACGTGTTCGCCGAGACATGCCCGCAGTACCTCTACCTGTCGCTCGAAGACCAGCTGATGCAGCCGGGGTTCGAGGGCGCCAAGTGGGTGTGTTCCACACCGCTGCGCACGAAGCACGAGCATCATCAAGCTGATCTCTGGAAGGGCTTGCGCATGAACGAGCTGGCCATCGTGTCGACCGACCACTGCCCGTTCTGCATGAAGGACCAGAAAGAGCTCGGCCTCGGCAACTTCTCGGCGATTCCGAACGGCATCGGCTCGATCGAGCACCGGATGGAGCTGCTGTACCAGGGTGTCGTCAACGGCGAGATCACGCTGGAACGCTGGGTCGAGACCTGTGCCACCACTCCGGCGCGCATGTTCGGTCTCGACCGCAAGGGCCGGCTCGCGCCCGGCTTCGACGCCGACGTGCTCATCTGGGACCCGAACGCGACGACCAAGCTCGGCATCAACGACAAGCACCACATGAACATGGACCACTCGGCCTGGGAGGGTTTCGAGATCGACGGCAAGGTCGACACCGTGCTCAGCCGCGGCACCGTCGTGATGGAGAACGACACGTTCGTGGGTCGCGCCGGCCACGGCCGATACGTCAAGCGCGGCCTGAGCAGCTACCTGCACTGATCGATCGAACCTGCCTCTGATTGCGTTCGGGGCTGGCGATGACGCGATGAGTATCGTTCGGCGAATGGTAGGGAGGCTTGCGGGCGAGACTGTCCCTCGCAGCGGCAAGTGGGGCAAGTCGGAGATCGACCAGCCGTTCTCGGAGCCGTCGTACGCGACCCATCCGATGGCCTTGACGACGTGAGCAACGCCGGTCCGTCCGAACCGACGCCGCCGAACGAGGAGTCGTTCGGCGATGTCATCGTGGAGCTCCTTCTGGTGGTACCTCGAGAACGATCGGTTGCCCTCATCGTGACCGGAGGTCAGACGCCAGCACCCACGTTGTCGTTGGCTGTTCCATCAGGTCACGACCCGGTCGAGGTGGCGCGAGACGTGGCCCGTTCGTCGTTCGGTGTGTGTCGCGTCGTGCACTCGACATCGTGGAGGTTCGAGGACGGTGCCACGCGCTTGACGTTCGTGGTCGTGGCACGAGAGCCGTTTCTGGGCGCTGAGTCCTGGGTCATTGTGGAGCAGTACCGACCGGGCCGCTCGGGTGGATTCGCAGATGTGGTCAGCCACGCGGTGCGGCATCTGGCGTACCTTCAGCGAACCGGCGAAGTCCTGGTCGACGACCAATGGCAGCGAGCCCTTGCGCGGTACCCGGCTGGTTTGGCGGGCGAGGTGGGCGAACTCTTCGCTGTCGCCCGTGACCGCACAGGTGACGTGCGTGTACAGCATCGCACCCCAGGACCGTCGCGGCGTCGGGGGGAGTATCCAGATGGCCGAGTCGCCGCATGACGCCGCCTTTCACGAGTCCCGAGTGGTTCTGGACCTCGAGCGGCCAAGGGTCGAGTTCGATCGGCGCGCGCCTGAATACCTCGGTGGAATGCACCCGATCGCTGAGTACGAGGTGTCGTCGGCTCAGGTGTTGGTCAACACCTACGATCATCTTCCCCGGGTAGCGCTTGTTCGATTCGGTCTCTCCGCTCCGGGCATCGATGGCGTCGTCCAAGCGATCAAGGATCTCTACGACCCCGCAACCGATGTCAGTCTCGACGGCAGGCTCATTGGAGCCCTCGTCGGCTCCGGCGACCGCGTCGCAGGTCGCCATCGGGGTGCCGTCGTGTATCCGACGAGCCCGGTGCCCTCGTCGGACGACCCAGGAGTCCAGGCGATTGCGATGCAACTTCTGGCGAAGGATCTTGCGGTCGACTTCGATGCCGAGCGCAGCTCGCTGGAGGCCCCTGATGACCTCAATGGGCCGATTGGCGCCGAGATCTGGACGTGGGCCGAAAGCACGCTCATCTGGCGCCTTCCCGCTCGGCTCTCCGGTTGGTTCTCCGACATCGAGACGAATACTGCTCTCGGGGTGAGTCTCCGACAGCTCTGTGACGATGCTTCGCGGACGGTTCAGGCCGAACAGGACTCCGATGGCCGTGGGCTCGCACAGCGGATCCGAGACCTCGGGGCGTTGCGGACGGCGTTCAACCGTGCGACGGCCGGGGAGATCGATGGCCACATGGTTCGCTGCGGCCTTCAGCAACGAGCGCATTTGGATGCCTTCTTGCGTCACTCCGGAGCCGATCGTGCGCGGGAGCGTGTCGAAGCGATGTTCGACCAGCACCTCGGTGCGCTTCAGCTCGAAGAGCGGTTGCGGTCCCGAGCCGGCGCACGTGATCTTGCGAATGTTGTTCGAGTATTCGCCGCGGTGACGATCGCCTTGACCGCGTTGTCGGTCGGTCAGGCTGTGGTCCAGGGTGATGGAAACGGGCGCTTGGGCTCCGCTATCGCAGCAGGCGCGATCATCTTGCTGGTGACGACAGCGGTCGGCGTGCTCCTCGCTGCTGCTTCCCAGTTTGATGTCGGGAGGCGGCGCGGATTGGCATGGACCGTTGCCGCGGCAGCTGTGCTCGCTGGTTCGATTGCGCTCGTCGCCGACGCCCACTCATCGCTCGGAGGCGGCCGATGGACGACGTGGCTCGGACTGGTGCTCGTGATCGGTGGTGCAATTGGCGTTTCATTCCTTGCCCGCCTCGGCGACCGCTCCTGACGACACACCGAGGCCCCTGATCGCGTCCAGGTTGTGGAGCGTGGACCGCTCGCCGCGTCGGGGGAATCCGTGAGAGGCCCTCGTCAGAACTTGCCGCCGTCGGCACAGGTTCGCTCGGGTGCGATCTCTTCCATCGCGTCCCAGTGGTCACCCCGCGAGACGATTCGGTTCGAAATCGACCCGATGAGGTCCGGGTCCACCGCGCACGACGAACATCACGTCGAAGGACGGCCGTTGGGCCGATGCGAAGTGTTCGGCTCGGATCCGGGCGATCAAGTCTCGGACCTCGACGACCTCGACGGGAACGCTGCCGCGCCCGGAGCTCGCGAATCCGACCTCTCGAAGCGCGGGGGACGTCCCACCACGATGACCGGTCGTGGTCCAAGGTCGCCGACAGGGCATGTCGTGGTCTGCCCGATGGGCCGATGTCGGGCCGGCGTGCTCGGCCGGATCCGTGACCTACAGTGAGGTGGTTGGAGCGCTCTCACCGGAGGTTGTCATGAACGAGATTCACCACTGGATCGACGGGAAGGTCGTGGCGTCGACCTCGGGTCGCACCGCGCCGGTCTACAACCCGGCGCTCGGCGAGCAGTCGGGAACGGTCGCGCTCGCATCGGTCGAGGAGGTCGACGCCGCGGTCGCATCGGCGAAGGCCGCCGCGCCGGGTTGGCGTTCGACGAGCCTGTCGAAACGGGCCGAGATCCTGTTCCGGATGCGTGAGCTCGTCGACGCCAACCGCAAGGAGATCGCGTCGCTCCTCACCGCCGAACACGGCAAGGTGCTCTCGGATGCGATGGGAGAGGTCGCCCGCGGCCTCGAGAACATCGAGTTTGCGTGTGGGGTGCCCCACCTGTTGAAGGGTGGGTTCTCCGAGCAGGCCGCAACCGGGGTCGACGTGTTCTCGATTCGTCAGCCGCTCGGCGTCGTGGCCGGCATCACGCCGTTCAATTTTCCGGCCATGGTCCCGATGTGGATGTTCGCCAACGCGCTCGCATGCGGGAACACATTCGTGCTCAAGCCGAGCGAAAAGGATCCGTCGGTCACCATGTTCGTCGCCGAGCTCCTCACCCAGGCCGGTCTGCCGGCGGGCTGCTTCAACGTGGTGCAAGGTGACAAGGTCGCTGTCGATCGTCTGCTCGAGCACGACGACATCGCGGCCGTCAGCTTCGTCGGGTCGACCCCGATCGCCGAGTACATCTACGAGACCGGAACGAAGAACGGGAAGCGGGTGCAGGCGCTCGGTGGCGCCAAGAACCACATGCTCGTGCTGGCCGACGCCGACCTCGACATGGCCGCCGACGCCGCGATCGGCGCGGCCTACGGCTCGGCGGGTGAACGCTGCATGGCGATCAGCGTGGTGCTCGCCGCCGACTCGATCGCCGACGACCTCGTCACCAAGATCGCCGAGCGCATCCCAGAGGTGAAGGTCGGCAACGGCATGGAACCCGACAGCGAGATGGGGCCACTCATCACGGCCGAGTCGAAGGAACGGGTCACCGGCTACATCGACGGCGCGCCGGCCGAGGGTGCGACGGTCGTGGTCGACGGCCGCACCGATGAGCACGGTGACGGGTACTTCGTGAACCCGACGCTCCTCGACAACGTGCGTCCCGGCATGAAGTGTTACGACGACGAGATCTTCGGGCCGGTGCTGTCGGTCACCCGCGTCAACGGCTACGAAGACGGTGTCGAGATGATCAACGCAAGCCCGTTCGCCAACGGCACGGCGATCTTCACCCGCGACGGAGGTGCTGCCCGCCAGTTCCAGTTCGACATCGAGGTGGGCATGGTCGGCATCAACGTGCCGATCCCGGTGCCGGTGAGCTACTACAGCTTCGGCGGCTGGAAGGCCAGCCTGTTCGGCGACACCCACATGTACGGCCCGGAGGGCATCAACTTCTACACGCGCGGCAAGGTTGTCACGAGCCGCTGGCCCGACCCGGCCACGAGCGAGGTCGATCTGGGCTTCCCGCAGAACCGTTGACCAGGGTGGTTCAACGGCGGAGTTGCGTACCGGCCAGGACGAGCCCGACGGCGGGCACTGCGGCGGAGATCCACAGCGCCGGGAGGTAGCTGCCGGTGCTCGCCTTCACGAGCGCGAACATGGCAGGCCCGATCGCGCTGCCGATCACCATCGCGCTCATCTGGGTGCCCGAGATCGCACCGAGGTAGCGGCGTCCGAACAGTCGGGGCAGTGCCGCACTCGTGAGCGGTGCGTAGCCACCCTGTGCGATGCCCCACGCTGCGATCGCCATCACCGCGAACGCCGGCGTGTCGACGTAGCCGATCGTCAGGTACATCACGATCTGCGATGCGCACATCACCGCCGCGATGAGCAGCGGCGGCACGATGTCGACGAGCCAACCGCTCATCAACGTCACCGGGACACTGACGATCGCGATCGGCAGGAAGATCTGCACGATGCGGTCGTCGTCGAGCCCGAGCTCCCGTCCGAAGTCGATGATGTGGAACGTCAGCGCCGTCGAGGTGATCGCCATCGAGGCGACCGGAATCGTCACCGCCCAGAAACGAAGGTCCCTGACGGCACGGCCGCGGTCGACGTCGCCGTCGGTGCCGATGACGACCGGCACGAGTTCATCGTCGCTTCGCACTCCACCGTCGATCTTGAGGCCGGATGTCTCGGGGCTCACCCGGTACAACACGACAACGATCGTGCCCATCACGACCAGCAGCCCGACCGCCAGACCGCGCCACGCCGACCGCCATCCGTTGACCTCGATCAGCACGAGCAGGAGGGCCGGTGTGGCAGCGAACACGAAGCTCATCACCGCGTTCGACAACCCGCTGACGAGCCCTCGCCGCCGGTCGAACCACTGCGAGATCATGGTGCGAGACGACAGTGTCAGCAGACCCTGCCCCGAGAATCGGAGACACCCGAACCCGACACTCAGGACGACGGTGCCGACGAGCACGTTCATCGGGCCGAGCAGACTCAGCCCGACCAGGGTCGCCGCGAGCCCGATCACGGCAGCGAGGGCCACAACCCGCGATCCGAGGCGGTCGATCGCCCGTCCGCCCCGGGGCAGGAGGAACCCGCTTGCGCCGGTACCGATGAGATAGGCGATCGAGAGCTGCAGCCGGCTGAGGCCGGTCGCGTCGGTGAGGTGGTCGGTAAAGACGCTGACGCCGGCGGTCTGCCCAGGGATCGATGCCATCACCCCGACGGTTCCGGCGGCCAGGATCACCCATCCGTAGTAGAAGGGAACTCGGGACGGATCGAAGGGCCATCGACCGGGTCCGGTTCGAGTCCGCGCCGGTGCGAGCACCTTCACGCAGCGGCTCGGGGCATCGGATTCACTCGAACACCCTACGGGCGACGGGGCTCCCGCCGACCGGGGTCCCTCACGCTGCCCCGGCGCTGGAAGCTCGACGCGACCATGTCGGGGGTCGGGGTGATCGTGCCGTCGTGCCTGAGTTCTCGACGGGCATCAGCAGCGGCATCGGTCGACCTCGATTTCCCTCGGGCAGGGTTCTGAACAGCGACGATGCGCGTCGAACCCATGGGCGAACGACGAACGACGCAGTGCCCCCGCACGACTCGTGCCGGCAGGACGCTCTGACATCGATCCAGACGGCGGTTCAGGCCGTGACCGGGGTGGCCCGCCCGATCCGGCGGATGGGCACGACATCGGCGTACTTGGCGGCCAACGGCCCCAGAATCGCCGTGATGAGCACGTAGGCGGCGACGAACGCACCCAGCTCGGGGCCGTCGGCGAGCCCGGCACCCAGGGCGGCGATCACGATCGAGAACTCGCCGCGCGCGATCAGCGCGGCGCCCGCGCGGAGGCGGCCCTTCCGGCCGGCACCGAGGCGTCCCGCCGCGAACCAGCCGGTGCCGAGTTTCGTGAACGCCGTCACGATCGCGAGCAGTACGGCGGGCCCGAGCACACCGAACAGGTCGGCCGGGTCGACCTGGAACGAGAAGAACAGGAAGAAGATCGCGGCGAACAGGTCGCGCAACGGCGAGATCAGGTTCATGGCGCGCTCTTCGGCCTTGCCCGACAGCGCCAACCCGACGAGGAAGGCGCCGATCGCGCCCGACACTTCCAGCCGCTGCGCGATTCCGGCGACGAGCAACGTGATGCCGAACACGGCGAGCAGCAGCGACTCGTCGGTGCCGCCGACGAGGGCATTGCTCAGCGTGCGGCCGTACCGGAGAGCACCGACGAGGATCACGACGACGACCAGGATCGCGACGGCGACGCTCACGACCGTCGCTTCCAGGCTGCCGCCCACGATGAGCGCCGCGACCACCGGGAGGTAGATCGCCATGGCGAGGTCTTCGATCACGAGCGTGTTGAGGACCGCCGGCGTCTCGCGGAACCCGATCCGTCCGAGGTCGTTCAACACCTTGGACACGACGCCGGAGGAACTGATCCACGTGGCCCCGCCGAGCAGCACGGCCGCGAGCGGTGACCAGCCGAGGGCGAGGCCGGCGACCACGCCAGGGGTGGCATTCAGCATCATGTCGACGAGCCCGGTCGGGATGCCGGTCCGCAGGCCTTCGCGGAGTTCGGTGTCGGAGTATTCGAGACCGAGGGTGAACAGCAGGAGGAGGACGCCGATCTCGGCGGTGAGGGAGATGAACGACTCGGTGACGTCGAGTTGGACGAGACCGCCTTCCCCCAACATGAGGCCCGCGAGCAGGTAGAGGGGCACCGCCGTGATGCCGAGTCGGCCCGCGAGTCGCGCGAGGAGTGCGAGGCCGACGGCGACTGCGCCGATCTCGATGAACGCGAGCGCGGTCTCTGCGCTGCCGGCGGCGAGGAGCCCGGGACCGGGCGCGGTCACGGAGCGAGGAGGTCGCGGAGTGTGACGAGCCCCGGGACCGTGCCGACTGCGACCGCCACGTCACCGCTGAGGAACGAGAACTCGGGATCCGGAGCGGGCACGGGTGTGTCGCCGCGGATGATCGCCACGATCGATGCGCCGGTCCGCGTCCGGTATTCACCGTCACGGATCGTCGTCCCTGCGATCGGTGACGACTCCGGAATCGGGATCCACTCGATCGCCAGGCCCTCGATGTCGTGCTGCACCGCTGCCACCGTCTCGCTCACCTGGCTGGCGCCGAGCAGTTCGGCGATCGTGCGGGCGCTCGCGGCGGAGAGGTCGAGCACGGTCGAGCATGCGTCCGGATCGTCGTGGTGGTACACGACCACTTCGCGCCGACCGTCGCGGTGCACGATCACGCCGATCCGTTGGCCGTGGTCGGTGTCGAACTCGTGGCGTACTCCGACCCCCGGCAGTTGCGTCTCCAGCACCTCGCTCATGGGTCCATTCTCCCACCGTCGATCCGGTCTCCCACCGTCGATCCGGGAAACCCTCCCCGGGTGTCCGGGCAGCCGTCGGTCGCTTTACGGACGACGGTGCGCTCGGTACAGTCGGCGCGGGGCACCACCGGGGGCAACCAGCCACCGACCGAGGAAGGGAGCGGCACCATGGATGTCGGCGTCGTGTTGCAGACCACACCACCCGCATTGCGGGTGGTCGAGCTGGCCAAGCGAGCGGAATCTCTCGGCTTCTCGCACGTGTGGACGTTCGACTCGCACATCCTCTGGGAGGAGCCGTACGTCATCTACAGCCAGATCCTGGCCGAGACGCGCAACATCGTGGTGGGCCCGATGGTCACGAATCCCGCAACCCGGGACTGGACCGTCACCGCGAGTACGTACGCGACGCTCAACGAGATGTACGGCAACCGCACGATCTGCTCGATGGGACGCGGCGATTCGGCGGTGCGGGTCACGAACGGCAAACCGACCACGTTGGCGACGATGCGCGAATCGATTCATGTGATCCGCGAGCTCGCAAACGGTCGCAGCGTCGACTACAACGGCTCGACGATCACGCTGCCGTGGGCGTCGAAGTCACGTCTCGAGGTCCTCGGCGCCGGTTACGGGCCGAAGGCGCTCAAGACGATCGGCGAGACGTGCGACGGGTTCGTGCTCCAGCTCGCCGACCCACAGATCGCCGAGTGGACGATCACGAGCGTGCGCGCCGCGGCCGAAGCGGCGGGTCGTGACCCCGACGACCTGACGATCGTCGTGGCCGCTCCCGCCTACGTTGGCGACGACGTGCCCTACATGCGCGACCAGTGCCGCTGGTTCGGTGGCATGGTCGGCAACCACGTCGCCGACATCGTGATGCGGTACGGCGACCAGGCCGACGGCATCCCCCAGGCGCTGACCGACTACATCAAGGGCCGCGAAGGCTACGACTACAACCAGCACGGCCAGGCCGGCAACACCCATGCCGATTTCGTTCCGGACGAGATCATCGATCGCTTCTGCATCCTCGGGCCGCCCGACGAACACCTCCGTCGGCTCGCAGAACTCCGCGATCTGGGCGTCGACCAGTTCGCGATCTACCTGCAACACGACGGGAAGGACCACACGCTGCTCGAGTACGGCGAGAAGGTCATCCCGCACCTCCACGAGCACCGGCTCGCCAAGTCGTGATCGCGCGGGTGGGTGGCACGGCGCCGCACGACGCGGCGTCACAGTAATCTCCGTCCGTGATCCGTCGAGCCGCCCGTCGAACGCTGCTGTTCGGCATCGCGCTCCTGGTCGTGGCATGCGCCTGGGAGCTGTACAAGGTCGTCGGTCCCGAGGACGGCGGCTCGGTGCTCGGCCTGCCGATCATCCCGAAGTCCTCCGACCGAGCGATGCCGCACACCTGGGACATCGCGCAGCGCCTGTCCGAACCCGAGAACCGAGGCGGTGGCAGCCCGATCCTCGTGACGGTTGCCGGATACGCCTGGTACACCTTCCGGCTCGCCTTCGTCGGACTCGTGGTCGGTGGGGCGGTCGGCATCGGGCTCGCCGTGTTGATGGCGCGATTCCGGTTCGCCGAGCGCGGCCTGCTGCCGTGGGTGATCATGTCGCAGACCGTGCCGTTGATTGCGCTTGCGCCGCAGGTCGTCAGCTGGAGCGGGCGGATCGACATCTTCGGCTGGGAGTGGCCGAGGTGGGCGTCGGTCTGTGTGCTCGCGGCCTTTCTGGCCTTCTTCCCGGTGACGATCGGCACGCTGCGCGGCCTGAAATCCGTCCCACCGGCAGCAGTCGAACTGATGGACAGCTACGCCGCCTCGTGGTGGACGACGTTGATCAAGCTGCGATTCCCCGCTGCGGTGCCGCACATCGTTCCTGCGCTGAAGCTCGCGGCGACGCTCTCGGTCGTCGGCGTGATCGTCGCAGAGATCTCGACGGGTATCCGTGGCGGCATCGGCCGGGCGGTGATCTCGTATCTCCAGGCATCGACCGGTGACCCCGAGAAGCTCTACGCCGCCGTCCTCGGAGCGGCCGCACTCGGTCTCGCCCTGTTCGGCCTCGTCGTCCTGCTCGATGTCGTCGTGATGCGCCACCGCCCACAGGAGGAGCCAGCATGAACGCGACCGAAGCGGCCGCGGACGCTGTTGTCGTCGACAACGTCGCGAAGGTCTTCAACCCTGATCGTCCCGACCGGGTCGATGCGCTCGACGACATCGACCTCGTCATCCGGCCCGGCGAGTTCGTCTCGCTGATCGGTCCTTCCGGCTGCGGCAAGTCGACCCTGTTGCGGCTCGTCGCCAATCTGCTGGAGCCGACAGCCGGCACGGTTCTGGTCAACGGCAAGTCCGCGGCACAGGCACGGCTCGACCAGGAATACGGCATGGCGTTCCAGCACGCAGGTCTGTTCGACTGGCGCACGGTGGAGAAGAACATCGAGCTTCCGCTGGAACTCAAGGGGTGGGACAAGTCCCGGCGGCGGGAACGTGCCCGCGAGATGCTCGAACTCGTTCGGCTGCCCGACCGTGGTGACGCGATGCCGTGGCAGCTCTCCGGCGGCCAGCAGCAGCGCATTGCCATTGCACGGGCACTGGCCGCGCACCCTCCGCTGTTGCTGATGGACGAGCCGTTCGGCGCGCTCGACGAGATGACACGCGAGCACATGCAGGCCGAGTTGCTGCAGATCTGCGCGGCGACGGAGACGACCGTGATGTTCGTGACGCACTCGATTCCCGAAGCGGCGTTCCTTGCCGATCGTGTGGTGGTGATGGGTGTCGATCCGGGCCGGATCACCGAGATCGTCGACATCGACCTCGGCCGCGACCGCAACGAGGACACCCGGGAGGCCGATGCCTTCTATCGGTCGATCACAGCGGTGCGTGAGGCACTGCGCGGGCACCACACGCCGGTGACGGGCGGGGTGGACGATCGATGATGGTTCGCCGGATCGCTGCGGCTGTGGTGCCGCCGGTGCTGTTCGGCCTGGTCTTCGTGCTCGCCTGGGAGGGTGTCGTCGAGGCGTTCGATCTGAAACCGTTCTTCCTTCCCTCGCCGAGCTCGATCTGGAACGCCTTCGTCGACAACATCGACCTGGTTCGAGATGCTGCCCTCGTGTCGGGTTCGAACGCGCTCGTCGGCCTGCTGGTCGGCACGGCGCTCGGCGTGGCGGCAAGCTTTCTCCTGATGCGCTTCAACCTGCTGAACGAGCTGGCGTCACCGCTCGCAGTGGCACTCAACGCCGTACCGATCGTGGTGCTCGTCGCAGTGTTCCAGAACATGTACGCATCGACGAGCGAGGTGCCGCGTCGTCTCATGGTCACCCTGATCGTGTTCTTCATCGTGCTCGTGAACGTCGCCAAGGGCCTCCGTCAGGTGCATCCGACACATCTCGAACTGATGCGGTCGTACGCGGCATCACCGCGTGACATCCTGTTGAAGACACGCGTGCCGAATGCGCTGCCGTACCTGTTCACCGCACTCAAGATCGCCGCTCCGACGGCTGTGATCACTGCGTTCGTGTCGGAATACTTCGGCGGCCGACAGAACGGCCTCGGTTACTTCATCCCGTCGAACTTCGCGAACTCCAAGAATGCCGTAGCGTGGGCGTACGTGATCGGGGCCTGCCTGTTGGGCCTGGTGTTCTACCTGGTCTCGGTCGTCTTGGAGAGTTTCACTACACACCGTCGGGGCAGCGCCCCAGGGGGAGCATCAACATGAACACACGGAACACACGGAAGATGATCGGAGCCCTCGCGGCGTTGGCGCTCGTTCGCGTCGGCGTGCGGGGGCGATGACGACGACGCCGGCGGTGAGGAGGCGTCGTCGGCGGAGGAGTCGTCCGCGACCGACGAGACCAGCGAGGAGATGTCCGAGGACTCCGGCGACGAGATGTCCGAGGACTCCGGCGAGGAGATGTCCGAGGACTCCGGCGAGGAGATGTCCGAGGACTCCGGCGACGACATGTCCGACGACATGTCCGACGACATGGCGATGGAGTGTGACGCTCCCCGTGAGATGAGCGTCCAGCTGCAGTGGTTCACCCAGGCACAGTTCGCCGGGTACTACGCAGCGGAGGACCAGGGCTTCTTCGACGACCACTGTCTCGATGTCACCATCCTCGAAGGCGGCGTGGACATCGTTCCGCAGACCCAGCTCGCGAACGGCGATGCGGACTTCGCGATCTCCTGGGTCAGCAAGGCGCTCGCCAGTCGTGAAGCCGGCGCGGACATCGCCAACATCGCCCAGATCTTCCAGCGGTCCGGGACACTCCAGGTGGCGCTCGCCGACAGCGGTATCACGTCACCGGCAGACTTCGCCGGGAAGAAGATCGGCAACTGGGGCTTCGGCAACGAGTACGAGGTGTTCGCCGCACTCGGTGACGCCGGTCTCGACCCGGCAACCGACGTCGAGTTGGTCAGCCAGAACTTCGACATGGTCGCCTTGCTCGAAGGGGAGATCGACGCCGCCGAGGCGATGACGTACAACGAGTACGCGCAGGTGCTCGAGGCGGTCAACCCGGACACGGGCGAGCTCTACCAGCCCGACGACTTCAACGTCATCAACTACACCGAGGAAGGCGTCGGGATGCTGCAGGACGCGATCTGGGCGGACGCCGGCAAGCTCGCCTCCGACGACGACTATCGCAGTCTGGCGGTGTCGTTCGTCGCGGCGTCGATGGAGGGCTGGATCTACTGCCGCGACAACGTCGACGCCTGCCAGCAGATCGTGCTCGACGCCGGCCCGACGCTCGGCGCCAGCCATCAGCTCTGGCAGATGAACGAGGTGAACAAGCTGATCTGGCCGGCCTCCAACGGGATCGGATTCATCGACCAGGCCGCATGGGACCAGACGGTCGAGCTCAGCCTCAACACACCGAACCTGGAGGGAACGACCGTGCTCACCACCGAGCCGACCGACGGGGCGTTCACCAACGAGATCGTCGAGGAGGCCTGGACGCACCTGAACGGGGATGCCGCAGCCGATCCGTTCGGTGCCGACTACGCGCCGATCGAGGTCACCTTGAACGAGGGTGGCAACTGACGCGGCTCGGCAACGAGATGTCGTGATCCGACGGGCCGGTTCGCCGGCCCGTCGGTCGCGTTCGGCCACGCGTCGAGATGTGAGCGTCAGGTGAGGCCGGTGCGGCGCTCCAATGCTCGTCTGAGCGGTGTCGAGTTGCGGGCGAGGGCTCGGCGGAGGTGCATCGGGCGGCGTGGCACCGGTGAGCTGGTCACGATGTTGGTGTTCGAGTCGCCGTACGACCAGAGCTCGTGGAGCAGGTCTTCGAGGTGGCTCGTGCTGCGGGCTCGGGCCCGGATCACGTGCGATTCCGATCCGGTGACGCGATTGGACTCGATCACCTCCGGGATCTTCTCCACCACATCGTCGACCCCGCTCGCACCGCGTGGTGAATTCAAGCGGATCACGCACAGTAGCGGGAAGCCGAGCACTTCGTAGTCGACGACGGCCCGGTAGCCCTTGATGACGCCCATCTCCTCGAGCCGGCGAACCCGTTCGGTCACGGCAGGTGCGCTCAGCCCGACCCGCTCGCCGAGCTCGCGGTACGACATCCGACCATCTTCTTGCAACAGGTCGAGCAACTCGATGTTGATGTCATCCAGGTCGATCATGTCGTCGATGATACTTTCGAAGGCATCGAATCAGATGACCTGGGAATCATCGGCACCTGGTTCCGTTCAGAGTCGACAAACGTGGTTCCGCAATTGGGCAGACGAGCCCGGATTCGTACCCTGAACACCATGACCGCACACCAGAACTTCGCCTTTCAACAACTGCTGGCGTCCTGGCGACGTCGTGAAGACGCACGCTCGGCCGGCACGATCGCCGACCTCGGAGACGCCCGTATGTCGCTCGAGTCGGCACGTCACGACATGCACTCCGCGCTCAACAGCCTGCGCTGAGCACCCACCTCCTCCGACACCGCCCGCCCGCACCCGGTTCGACGTCACGACGACGTCCGACCGGGTGCGGTCGCGTCCGGCGGGCGGTCGGAGAGGCAGGCGTTGACACGGCCGTCAGCCGAGGCCGGTCAGCACGTCCTGCAACGACTCGAGACCGGCGGCCAACGAATCAGTGAGGCTTGCGAGCTCGGTCTCGCGCACCTCGATCGCGATCGGCACGTCGAGCTGGATGGGAAACTCCTCGTCGATCTCGACGGTTTCGTTGATCGGGATCTCGACCACCAGATCGACCGGAACGTCGACATCGACCGGAACCGTGACGTCGAGCGGGATCGAACCGAGCGGGGTGCTGACTCGTATCGTCGTGTCGAACGACTCCTTGATCGGGATCGTCGTCTTGATCGGCACCTCGAACACCCGGTCGAGGACGATGTCGGTCTTGACGGGGATCACCTCGTCGATGTCGACGTCGAACGCGATCGTCGAGTCGCCGAAGTCGCGCAGACCGCTGATCGCCTCGTCGACACCTGCGGACACCTGCGGTTCGAGGGCCACCAACTGCTCCTGGAAGCCGGTGATCTGAGAGGCGTACAGCGCGGCGCCGGCTTCGACCCTGGCGAGGTCGTCCCGGATCGTGGCCAGGTCGGTCTCGGTCGACTCGAGTGCGGCGCGGGCCGCGGCGGCGTCGTCTTCCGCGTTCGAGACGCTCGACATCATCAGGGCGATCACTGCGAGCGCGCCGATCAGCAGGAGCGCCAGCATTCCGATCATCACGTTGGTTCGCTTGGCGAGCGCGGCGACCGCCTCGTCGGGCGCGCCGGCCGGCACCAGCGCCGGTATCTCGGATGTCTCGGGGCCGTCGCCGGGAGTGGGATCGAGCGGTGGCGCCACGAGTGGCGTGGCGACGGCCGGCGTCGGGGCGGCGGCCGACGCGTCGGTGTGATCGGCGGGGGTCTTCATCGTGGTGTCTCCAGTCCGTCGCATGGCGGCGGTTGCGAGCAGGCCGGCGCCGATGACGACCGCAGCTGCGGTGAACGTCTCGGCGATGGCTTGCGCGGTCAGGCTTGTTTGGGCTTCGGTGACGGCGGCTTCGAATCCCGGGTCGTTGATGGCGGGCAGGTCGATGGTCGAACGGAGGGCGTTGAAGCGGGCGAGGCCCCACGCCGTGAGTGCCGAAAGGCCGACACTGAACCCCATGAGCCGGACGACCATCACGATCGACGCCGCAGCGCCGCGCTGGTCAGCCGGAGCCGCGTCGACCACAGCGCTCGTGGTGGGCGCCACCGTCAGGCCGAACCCTCCGCCGAGCAGTGCGAGCTGGATGGCGAACACGGGGTACGAGGTATCGGCAGACCACGTCGCCCCCATCCAGGCGTAGCCGATGGTCGACATTGCGAGGCCGGCCACCACCGGTGGCCGGTACCACCAGCGTTCCGTGACGCGCCCGCCGATGTACGACATGATCGCCATCGCGGCCGTCAGCGCCGACAGAATCGTGCCCGCGACCACCGCGGATCGTTCGAGGTCGATCTCGACGGAGTTGATGAACAGGGGAACATCGACCATGGCGATCACGAGCGCGGCGCCGACGACGAAATTGACGAACAGCGCGACCAGGAGATTGCGGCCCCGGAACAGCCGCGGGTCGAACAGCGGGTGTGAGCTCCGTCGCTGCTGCACGACGAAGCCGACTCCGGCCACGAGCGCCACCGCGTACAGGAAACGCCAGTCGGTGCCTTCGCCGGTCAGCTCCGACAGTCCGTTGACGCTCTGGATCTCGGCCGAGCCGAGGAGCGCCACGTTGAGGCTGACGAGCGTGATCGTGAGCAGCGCGGCACCGAGCCAGTCGATGCGGCGTCGCGCATCGGGTCGGTCGTGACCCTCGAGCGCCCACCATGACGCGGCGAGGCCGGCGACAGCGAACGGAATGTTGAGCCAGAACTGCCACTGCCATGACAGGAAGCGAACGAGCATCGCGCCGTACAGCGGGCCCCAGACCCACCCCATCGTCTCGATCGCACCGAGCGTGCCGAGCGCCCGGGCGCGCTTGCCCTCCGGGTAGACGTCGCCGACGACGGCGAGCGCGACCGGAACCATGGCGCCGCCGCCGATCGCGGTCATGACGCGTCCGGTGAGGAACCACCCGAAGGCGGAGTCGAACTCGACCGACAGCGGGATCAGGATCGTGCCGACCAGGAAGAGCAGGTAGGCGCCGACGAACGTGCGTCGGCGACCGAGAACATCGCTGACTCTGCCGGCGATGGGCATGACCGCCACGAACGCGATCAGGTAGGCGTTGACGATCCACGCTGCGTCGTCGAGTCCGTCGGGAAGGACGAGGCCGAGGTCGCCGATGATCGGCCGCAGCATCGTCGACACGACGGTGAGGTCGTCGGCCGCGACGAAGACGCTGAACCCGACGACGGCCAGGATCGCGGCGGGCGACGCGCGTCGTCGCCCGGTGTCGCGTGTGGGAACCTCGGTCGTCTCAGCCACGGATGTTCTCCGGAGGTTCGATCGTGAAGCTCTCGCCGTACCGGTCGAGTTCGAGCACCCACTCGGCGTCGGCTCCGTCGATCGTCGTCGTGAACTCGGCCGCGGTGACCAGTGCCGTGGACGGGTGGATCCAGAAGTCGACCGGTACGTCCTGGTCACGGACCAGGTCGACCGTGATGTTTCTCACGGCGTCGGCGTCGGCGACGCCGCGTACGTGGTACCGGTCACCGCCGCGATCGTCGATCCCGACGAGTTCGACATCTTCGAGGTTGGCGATCAGTGGTTGCCAACCGTCCTCGGGGTCGAAGAACCGCGAGGGATCGATGTCGTAGCCGGCGGGCAGCGTCTCGAAGTCGCCCGTGACCGGATTGGAGATCCAGACCTCGCTGTCGATCGCCACGGCGCCGATCTTGGTCGGGAGGTTGCCGCTCACGGTCACGGTCAGCTCGGCCTGGGCGCGGGTCGGAACGGTGAATTGGCCGCGGAGCCCGTCGAGTGCGATTTCCTCGAACTGGTCGATGTAGACGGGTGCACCGTCGCGATCGAGCTGGAACTCGACGCTCGTGACAGCCGCCATCGCCGCGGCCGATGATTGCATCAGCGCCTCCGGATCGACGGCGGGGTCGGCGACCGCACCGTCGTCGAGGTCGATGATGACGGTGGTGGAGCCCGTCGACGCGGTCGCATCGTCGCCCGAACGGAGGGCGATCACGATGGTGGCGGCCAGCGCGACGGCCGCCAGTGCGATTGCACCGGTGGCGAACAGTGACGCGCGGTCGCTTCGTCGTTGGTCGGTCATGGACGTTCCTCCTGCCACACCGGCCGCACGGGACGACATTTGGCGTAACAGTTGTGCAACCGGTCCCCTCCGAAACCTATTCCGGGTCTGGAATCCGAGAACCGTGGAAGTCGCCGGGCACACGTTGCGGCCGGGGGACATCGGCGATCGGCTCACCGGCGGGATTGCCCGTGTCGAGCACCACGAACACCGGCCCGGCGGGGATCCGAGCGCCACCGACGTCGGTGGCGACCGACGTCTCGACGTCGACGTCGTAGCGCACGATCGCGGCTTGCTGATCGAACGTCGCGACGACAAGCTCGAACGAGTTGCGGGGCCCGACCCGGTCATCTGCAGTCAGCGGTAGCTCGATCCCGAGGTCGTCGATGGCCAGTTCGCTCGCAACACCGCCGGCGGGGAGGTCGGCTGTCGCTTCCTCGCCGACTCGTCCGCGGTCGTTGCGCAGGTGGAGCGGAACCCTCGGCTCTTCGGCGGCGTTCGCTGTGGGAGTGAGGGTGGTCATCGAGCCGGCGTCGCAGGCCGGTCGCGACGTCGCACGGCGCGCCCGCCGGGCCGGATGGTCACCTGTGATCATCCCGTGACGACGATCGTGCCCGTCATCGAGGGATGGAAGTTGCAGGAGTACGGGAACTCGCCGGCTTCGGTGAAGGTGAACTCGAACGTGTCGTTCTGGGCGAGGGGGCCGGAGTCGAACGTGCCGTCGACGGCCGTGAACGTGTGGGTCGCAGCATCGGCATTGGTGACCACGATCGTCGTTCCGACGGGGACCTCGTCGACGCCGGTGAAGGTGAAGTCGGTGATCACGATCTCGTTCGCGTCGGCTGGGGGCGCCGGTTCGACGACGTCATCCGAACCATCGTTCGCCGTGGTGTCGTTCGCCGTTGTCTCGTCGGTGGCGTCATCGGGGGTCGACGCGGCCGTTGTTGCCACTGCGGCGTCGGCGGTCGTCGTCACCGATTCGTCGTCGCCACCGCAGGCGGCGAGTGTGAGGGCGAGGCCGGCTGCAAGTGCTGCGAGCGAGCGGGTCACGGATCGTCGAAGGTCCATGACCGACAGTTCGGCGTCCGCCGGGGTTTGGTTCGCGCTGATCATGTGGATGCCGTCACCGAGCCATCGCGTAGAACTCGACGTTCGGACGCATACCCGTGAAGTTCGCGTACCGATTCGACAGCGCGAACAGCGCCGTGATCGCGCCGATGTCCCAGATTTCGTCGTCGGTGAACCCGGCGGCGCGCATCGCCTCGAGGTCGTCGTCCACGACGTTGGCCGAATCGGTGGCGATTTTGAGTGCGTACTCGACGATCTGCCGCTCGCGATCCGTGAGATCGGCCTTGGCCGGATTCGTGGCGACCTGGTCGGCGAGCAGCGGGTTCTTGGCGCGGATGCGCAGGATCGCCCCGTGCGCGACCACACAGTAGAGACAGTGGTTGACCGCGGAGGTCGCGACCACGATCAGTTCGCGCTCGGCTTTGCTGAGCCCGTCGTTGGTGTCCATCAGTGCGTCGTGGAAGGCGAAGAATGCACGGAACTCGGCCGGCCGCCGAGCGAAGGCGAGGAAGACGTTCGGCACGAAGCCCGACTTCTCCTGGACCGCGAGGATCTGTTCGCGGATGTCGTCGGGCAGATCGTCGAGGTCGGGGACGTCGAAGCGGGAGATCGGTCGGTCGCTCATGATGCGAGCTTCGCGCAGTAGCCCGTCGTCAGACCCGCCGGAGCACCGCCCACAACCCGGTTCCGGCACGGGATGCCACGCCTGACCACTCGCCCGGCAGCGCTCGTTCGACGTCGGCGGGCTGGAGGTGGATCGGGGTCTGGTCGCCGAGGGTGTTGATCCAGACGACCGTCCCGTCGGGTCTGAGCACGCGAGCGACCTCTCCGGGAAACAGCAGCATGTTGATCAGGAGCACCGCATCGAAGCGATCGTCGGCGAACGGCAGCATCGACGAATCGGCCCGGACTTTGGGCGCGAGGCCATCGGGTGCGTGCGACAGCATCCCGGGCGACAGGTCGACCGACACCTGTGCGATGCCACGGTCGTGGAGGAGACGCGTCCCGGCGCCGGTTCCTGAGCCGAGCTCGAGCCAGCGGCCGTTCAGGGGAGGATCACCGCGGTCGAGTGCGTCGTTCACGACGGCCGCCTTGACCGGGTCGACGTGCTGCTCGGTCCACTGGGGTGCGAGTCCGTCGAAGATGTCGGCGACGCGTCGGGCGTCGTCGGCGGTCCAGCGCTCGCCGAGTGCTGTCGCCCGGGTCAGCTTCCGCATCGGATGGTCGGGCCCGGCGAAGGCCGGTGGATCGGTGGCTCCGGGATGGGCAGGCAGCTCGGTGATCACGTCTCCATCCTCATCGCGGCCGGTCGATCGCGGCGAAGGTGATCGCGGCTGCCGCGGCGACGTTGAGGGAGTCGACGTCCGACCGGATCGGGACTCGCACGCGACGAGTCGCGGCGGCCAACACCGCAGTGCTGAGCCCTGGGCCCTCGGCACCGAGCAGAACCGCGAACGCGCCGTGGTGGATCGAGTGTCCAGATGTCGGTGCTCTCGCCGCCCGGCGTCAGCGCCCACGAATCGAATCCGGCCCCGTGCAGGGTCCCGATCGCGGCCGGCCAGTCCTCGATCGTGACCCGGCATGACGGCAGGAACAGGATCTCACCCATGCTGACTCGTACGGTGCGCCGCGTGTACGGATCGATGCAGGTCGGATCGAGCACGAAGCCGTCGACACCGAGTGCCCGAGCGGATCGGGCGATCGCCCCGAGGTTCTCGGGGTCGTTGAGACCCTCGAGCACGGCGAGTCGAGACGTGGTCGCGGCGAGCTCCTCGAGCGACGGATGTGGTCGGCGGTCCGCCGCAGCGATCGCGCCGCGGTGCAGATCGAATCCGACGACATCGTGCAACAGGTCGCGATCCACGGTGTAGATCGGTGCGTCGAGCCCGGAGAGCAGGCTGCGCATCCGATCGTGTTTCCGGTCGGTCACCAGGACCGACCGGACCGTGTGCTCGGAGGCGATCAGTCGCTCGATTGCCACCGGGCCTTCGGCGATGAAGAACTCGTCGCCTTCGATCCGACGGCGGGCGGCGCTGTCCTTGAGCTCGCGGTAGTCGGCGAGGCGGACGTCATCGGCATCGGAGACCGGCTCGACCATTCCGGGAGTGTGCCAGCATCCGACCGCTACCGTTGGTCCGGTGGGCACCGAACAACTGGGGGCGCCACGATCCTGGCCGTGCTCGGCCTCGGGCTGATCGTGACGGGTGCACTCGGCCGACGCGGGTCGATCGACGACGCGCTCGGGGGTGGTCGACCGACACGGCGACGCCCGACAGCTGGGAGCGGGCCCATCGAACGGCCGGTTCCACGTTCATGATCGCCGGCTCGCTGGCGTTGGCCGGTGTGACGCTCGCTCTCATCGGCACGGACAGAGCGACCGGCCCCGTCGTCGTGACGACGGCGGTCGCGTTGCTGGTGCCGGTGGTGGTCGGCGTCGTCCGCGGGACGAACCAGCTCGAGCAATCCTGATCCGCCGGGTTGTGTGTGCGACCCGATCGCGCGACAATCGAACATGTGTTCCCATCACCGTCGATCGGTCAACGATCATTGTTCGGATCGCTCGAACCCGAGTACGACGCCACGTTCGGTGAGCTCACCCGACTCGACCTCGATCGGCGAACCTGGGTCGACCACGCTCCCGGCTGGTTGGGTGGCTCCGACCGGCTGTACGACGAACTCACGGCCGAGCTCGCGTTCCGGCAGCGCACCGGAATCCGTATGTACGACCAGATCGTCGACGAGCCGCGACTGTCGGCGTGGTGGAGCACCGCGAGCGGCCGGTCCGAGCCGATGCCCATCCTCCGCGACATGCGTGAGCTGCTCGCCGACCGTTACGGCGAACCGTTCGACTCGATCGGCTTCAACCTCTATCGCGACGGCAATGACTCGGTGGCGTGGCACGGAGATCGTCACCGTCACGTCGTCACGAACCCGGTCATCGCGATCGTCAGCCTCGGCGCTCCACGTCCGCTCAGACTCCGACCCCGTGGCGGTGGTGCCTCGCTGAGCTGGCCGCTCGGCAACGGCGACTTGTTCGTGATGGGAGGCGCCTGCCAGCACGATTGGGAGCACACGGTGCCGAAGGTCCGGGTGTGCAACGGCCCACGCCTCAGCGTGACGTTCCGTTCGGTGTGACGACTCGGCAGCGATCTACTCGCGTGCGAAGACCTGGTCGTCGTTGCCGAACGCCTTGAACTCGAGCGCGTTGCCGCTCGGGTCGAGCACGAACATCGTCGACTGCTCTCCGGCCTCTCCGGCGAATCGCGTGTGAGGCTCGATCACGAACTCGACACCGGCCGCCCGGAGGCGCTCCGCGAGGACGTTCCAGTCGTCCGGTGACAGCAACAGACCGAAGTGGGGCACGGGTACGTCGTCGCCGTCGACCGGATTGACAGCGTGCAGCGTGCGTTCTCCGGTGGCATGGGCGACGATCTGGTGACCGAACAGATCGAAGTCGACCCACCGGTCGGCCGACCGACCTTCCGGACAGCCCAGCACGCCGCCGTAGAAGCGGCGTGCCTCATGCAGGTCGTGCACGGGAAACGCGAGGTGGAAGCGAGGGCGGGCGTTCATCGGCACGGTCGAGCGCGGCAGCGGCACCGCATAGGTGCCTTGAGCGGCTGCGGTGATCCGGTCGGGTTCTCCGTCGACCCAGACGTGGGCCGTGCCGACGACGCTGCGGCGGCTCACCGCCTCGATCGTCGCGCGACACCGCAGGTGGTCGCCCACGGCCGGGCGCAGAAAACGGATCGAGAGTTCCGACGTGAGCGCCATCGGTTCGATGCGGCCGAGGCCGACGAACGCCAGGAACCACAGCGCGCAGTCAGCGAGCGCGAACTGGGTGGGCCCGGAGATGAACCCGCCGGGCCGGATGTCGGTCGGCGTCACGTCGTAGGCCGCGACCGCATGTTCCAACCCCAATTCGACGCATCGGTTGGTGGAGCCCGGGTATTGCTCGGCCACCATCGCGTTGACCGATTCGATGTCGAGCCGACTCGTCATGTTCACACGCTACGGAGGTGACGTGCTATTCATCGAACCATGATCCGCAACGTGGTGGTCGTCGGAGGCTCGCTCGCCGGGCTTCGGGCGGTCGAGACGCTCCGCACCGGTGGGTTCGACGGCACCGTGACCGTCATCGGTGACGAACCGCACTTTCCCTATGACCGGCCGCCGTTGTCCAAGCGGCTGCTGTCGGGCGAGTGGGAACCCGATCGGGTCGCGCTTCGCAAGCCCGACGACATGGGCACGCTCGACGCGAACTGGCAACCCGGCGTGGCTGCGACCGGCGTCGATCTCGAACGTCGGTCCGTCGCGCTCGCCGACGGTTCGACCGTGGCGTTCGACGGTCTGATCGTCGCCACCGGCGCCACCGCCCGCACGCTCACCGAACAGGACCGGTTCGACCATGTCGTTGCGCTCCGCACCCTCGATGACGCACTCGCACTGCGGGATCGCCTGCTCGGGGGCGACAAGCGGGTGGTCATCGTCGGCGCCGGTTTCATCGGACTGGAAGTCGCGGCCACGGCCCGACAGCTCGGGAACGAGGTCGTGGTCCTCGAAGGAGGGCCGGCTCCCCTCATCCGCGGCCTCGGCGCCGAGATGGGCGCCGCGGTTTCGACCGTGCATGCCGATCACGGTGTCGACGTGCGCTGCAATGTGCAGGTCGAGGGCTTCGGCACCGGTGCCGTACTGATCGACGGCGGATGGCACGAACCTGCGGATGTGGTGGTCGTCGGCGTCGGCGTCGCGCCGGCGACGGGTTGGCTGGAGGGGTCAGGCCTGGAGCTGCGCGACGGCCTCGTGTGCGGCCCCGATCTGAACGCGGGTCACCCACTCGTGTACGGCGCCGGCGACGTCGTGCGGTGGTACAACCCGCTGTTCGACGAGGAGATGCGGGTCGAGCACTGGACGAATGCCGCCGAGCAGGGTGCTCTGGCCGCATCCAATCTGATTTCGGAGGCGGCCGGCCAGCCGCGAGTCGACTACGCGCCCGTGCCGTTCTTCTGGAGTGAGCAGTACGACCACCGGATCCAGTTTCTCGGACATGCGAGCGGCGACGATGACGTGCAGATCGTGGCCGGCTCGGTCGAGTCCCGTCAGTTCGCAGCGCTCTACGGTCGAGCAGGTCGTCTGCGCGGCGTGCTGGGGTTGAACATGCCACGAGCCGTGATGCCGTTCCGGAAGCATCTGCTCGAGGGTGTCGGTTTCGCCGATGCGGTCCAGATCTCGCACTCGCTCGGATAGGCGAGCGATCGCGACGGTCCCTGCCTGTCGGGCGTCGACGAGTTCCCCGAGAGTCACGCCGTGCTCTCCCGGCTGAACACGGATGTGATTCGATCTTCGAATTTGCGGTCGTGGTCGACGCACGCCCTCGTCGTGGTGCACAACGTGGCGCAGCGGCTGACGACTCGAGCTGCGAGACTCTGACGACGAGTCCTGCCCCAAGGCCTCTGCACCGAGCCACCGGGTTCCCAGGCCGTCGTCGTCGGCGGTCGTGTGGGGCGGGCACTGGCTGTTTCCGGGACACTGTCGCGCCGAACGCAGCACAACCGGCGGCGCTGACCGACCCGACGGGGTGCGAGTCGCTGAAGGCGCTCGCCCGTTCGTGTCACGTTCGCACCGTGCTCATGCCGGTCGATCCAGGGCTCCGGTGACACGAGCGATCGACCATGATGGGCGGATGGGGTGTGATCGGTTCGAACTCGGCGTCGGTTGGTTCCGAGGACGGTCGTGACGGCTCCACTCGACGATGTCCGGGTGGTCGAGATCGACAGCTGGATGGCGGCCCCCAGCGCCGGCGCGATTCTTGCCGACCTGGGCGCCGACGTCATCAAGGTCGAGCCCCTGCGTGGTGATCCCGTGCGGGGTCTCGGGCGTCCCCCGAAGCTCGATGGCGGTCTGCGCGACCATGACTTCCAGTTCGACGTCGACAACCGCGGGAAGCGCTCGATCGCCGTCGCCTTGGACACGGATGCGGGCGTCGAGGTCGTGCGGCAGCTCTGTCGCACCGCCGACGTCTTCCTCTGCAACCTCCTGCCGCACCGTCAGGCGAAGTTCGGTCTCGACCCCGAGACACTGTTCGATCACCATGCCGGACTCGTGCACGCCACTCTGACCGGCTATGGCACCGACGGCCCCGAGGCATGGCGCCCCGGCTACGACGTGACCGCCTTCTTCGGCCGGTCCGGGCTGTACGACGCGATGCGTGAGGGCGAAGACGGGCTCGTGCCGATGGCGCGCCCGGCGCAGGGTGACCACACGACCGGCTTGGCGTTCGTCGCGGCGATCCTGGCGGCGCTCCGGTTGGCCGAGCGAACCGGCGAGGGGCAGGTGGTCGAGACGTCACTGTTCGAGACGGCAGTGTGGACGCAGGCCAGCGATTTTGCGGTCACGGCGGTCGATCGAGCGCCAGTTCGTCGTCGTGCGAGGCATCAGCAGATCATCATCACGGCCAACCGCTTTCCCTGCGGCGACGGCCACTGGATCGTGCTCAACATGCCCGAGGACGCGTGGTGGCCGCGAGTGTGTCGCGCTCTCGACCTCGACCGTCTACTCGCCGACGATCGGCTCCGGAGCGTGAAGGGACGCTTCGACCACATGCCCGAGGTGCTCGCAGAGTTCGACGCCGCGTTCGGACGGCGAAGCCGCGACGAGTGGGGCCGCGTCTTCGATGAGCACGGACTCATCTGGGGTCCGGTGTTGAGCCTGCACGAGGTCGTCGACGATCCGCAGGCCGAGGCGATCGGGATGTTCCCCACGATCGTGCATCCAGACCTCGGTCCGTACCGGACCGTCGGTATCCCGGCGCGTTTCGGCGGCGCCGACGTCGGGCCTCGGGGCCCATCGCCTCGGCTGGGCGAGCACACCCGCTCGCTTCTGGGCGAGCTCGGCTTCACCGAGGCCGAGATCACCGGGCTGGTCGACGGGGGAGCGGTCTCGGCGGGAGCGTGACGGTTCCCGGCACATCGTCGTCGGGACGACTCGAAGTCTCGTAGGCTTCCGGGCATGTCGCACCTGTCGAATGTGTGGTTCAAGGTCACCGATCTCGAGGTGGCCTCCGGGCGAGGTTGCCGCGTCACGACGGTCGACGGTCACGAGTACCTCGACTTCGCAGCCGGGATCGCCGTCAACTCGACCGGGCATTGCCATCCCAAGGTCACGTCCGCCATCGCCGAGCAGGCCGAGCGGTTCGTGCATGCCTCCGCCAACGTGTTCACGCACGATCTGCTCGAACCGCTCGCTTCGAAGCTCGACGAGGTCACACCGCCGGGCATCGACACCTTCTTCTTCGCCAACTCCGGTGCCGAGATCACCGAGGCGGCGGTCAAGCTCTCCAAGCAGGTCACGAAGCGACCGAACGTCGTCGTGTTCCAGGGTTCGTTCCACGGACGGACGCACCTGGCGATGGCCATGACCACGTCGAAGACGGTCTACCGGGCGGGACACGCGCCGTTGCCGAGCGGTGTCTTCGTCGCACCGTTCCCCGACCCGCTCGCCTCTGACCAGGAGGCGACGATCAATGCCTCGCTGCGAGGATTCGACCGTCTGCTCCAGCAGCAGTCGGCGCCGAGCGAGACCGCGGCGGTGATCCTCGAGCCGGTACTCGGCGAGGGCGGGTACGTTCCGGCACCCCGTGCGTTCATCGAGGGCATTGCCGAGCGGTGCCGGGAACACGGCATCATGTTCGTCGCGGACGAGGTGCAGAGCGGCTTCGGTCGTACCGGCTCATGGTTCGCGGTCGATCGGTTCGAGATCGAGCCCGACATCATCTGCATGGCCAAGGGCATCGCGAGCGGGTTCCCGTTCGCGGCACTCGGCACGCGCCGCGAGCTCGACGACCAGTGGCCCACCGGAAGCCATGGTGGCACCTACGGCGGCAATCCGCTCGGGTGCGCCGCTGCGTTGGCGACGATCGAGGTCATGGGCGAGCCGGGCTTCCTCGACAACGTGCGTACCAGGGGAACCCAGCTCCGAGATGGTCTCAGCGAGCTCAAAGAGCATTACCCGGTGCTCCGGCAGGTGCGTGGGCCGGGCCTGATGGTTGCGTCGAGCTTCGAGGACGCGTCGGTCGTACCGGCGCTGCTCGATCACTGCCTCAAGGAAGGTGGCGTCATCCTGATGAGCGCCGGGACCGACGGCAACATCGTGCGATGGATGCCGCCGTTGATCGTGACGGCGGCCGAGATCGACGAAGCCGTGGGTGCGTTCTCGAACGCCCTGAAAGCTGTCGCGTAGGCCGTCGGAGTGCCGCGGCTCGACGCTCCCCGGCTGGAGACATGGCGTGATCTGCAGTCGGTGGTGATCGATCTCACGCGAGCGATCGATGAGGATCTGCGGCGGGAGTGGGCGGTGCCGCTCGGTTGGTTCGACGTGTTGGCGACGTTGCGTGCGCTCGGCGGAAGCGCCCGGCCTCAGGACGTCGCGGCACGGATGCGGATCCCGGCGTCGAGTCTGAGTCGTCGTTTCGACCGGCTCGAGGAGGAGGGATGGATCGCACGTCATCGTCAGGTCGACCCGGTCGACCATCGAGCGGTCGACATCGAGCTGACGCCACGTGGTCGCACGTTGTGGCGTGAGATGAGTGTGACCTACCGGCGCTCGGTACAACGGCGCTTCGCCGGGCGGCTCGACGATGAACAGATCGCAGCGATCCGCGACGCGACCGTGCTCGTCGATCCCCTCGTCGATCGCACGTGACGATCCCGGTCATCGATCTCGGCGACGAACGCAACGCGGTGGTGCGCGCCCTCGACGACGCCTACTCCAACCTCGGCTTCGCGACGCTGGTGGGGCACGGCGTACCGGAGTCGACGACCAGGGCGCTGTTCGCAGCCTCCGCGGCGTTCCATGCCTTGCCGATCGAGCAGAAGCTGGCCGTCGAGCTCGACGCCAACCACCGTGGGTACATCCCGATCGCTGTTTCGACCGACCGCACGTCGTCGGTCGAAGCCGCCACGAGACCCAATCAGAGCGCTTCGTTCATGATGATGCGTGAGGATCTGCAGAGTTCACCCGAGGTGGCGACCGGCACGTATCTCGCGGGCCCGAACCAGTGGCCCGAGTTGGCTGGTTTCCGAGCCGCGCTCGAGAGCTACCACGAGACACTGGTGTCGGTCGGCCGACATGTCGTCGGCCTGCTCGCCGAACTGCTCGGCGACACCGACGGTGCACTCCCTTGCGCCTTCACGACACCGACCACCTGGTTGCGGTTGCTGCACTACCCGGCCCAGTTCGTTGACCACGACGGGTACGGATCGTCGCCGCATCGCGACTTCGGCTGCATCACCTTGTTGGCCCAGGACCGAGTTGGCGGGCTCGAGGTCCGCACGCCCGACGGCGACTGGATCGGCGTACCGCCATCGCCCGGAGCGCTGGTGATGAACGTCGGCGACATGCTGCACCGCTGGAGCAATGGGCACCTGTTGTCGACGCCGCACCGGGTGGTCCAGAGCGATCGTGAGCGGTTCTCGGCGGCGTTCTTCTTCGATCCGCACATGTCGACCGTGGTCGAGCCGCTGCCGAGCTGCATCGACGACGGCAACCCCTCGGCGTTCGGCCCGATCGAGTTCGCGGCGTTCGTACGCGACCAACTCGAATCGACGTACGACCACCACGCCGGCTGACGCCGCGAATCGATCGCCCCGGTCGTTCGATCGGGTTCGGCGTCGACACGGCTGCCCGAACCGACCCGCGTCCAGCTGCGACCCGGACGATCGCACTCCGTTACGTGTCGACGGTCTCGAGCTCTCGGTCCTCGTCGGGTTCTGCCTGCCGGCCGAGGTTCGCGTGGAGCTCTTCGAGCTCGTGACCTTCGACGTTGAGGGTCGGCACGATGCGGTCGAGCCACTTGGGGAACCACCAGTTGCGTGAGCCCAACAGCTCCATCGTGGCGGGCACGAGCAGCATGCGCACGAGGGTGGCGTCGAGGAAGACGGCGAGTGCGAGCCCGGTACCGAACAGCTTCACGATGCGGTTGTCCTCGAGCAGGAACGCACCGAACACGACGACCATGATCGCAGCCGCAGCCGTGATGACCCGGGCCGTCTTGGCCAGACCGTCGGCGACGGAGTTCACGGGGTCGCCCGTGCGGTCGTACTCCTCCTTGATCCGTGACAGGAGGAACACCTCGTAGTCCATCGACAGGCCGAACACGATCGCGAACAGCATCATGGGCACGAACGGTTCGATCGGTGCGGGCTCGATACCGGTGATCCCGCCGAACCAACCCCATTGGAAGATCGCGACCACGACGCCGTACGCCGCCGAGATCGAGAGCATGTTCATGATCACGGCCTTGAGAGGCACGAGCAGCGATCGGAACACCATCATCAGCAGCAGGAACGACACGGTCAGCACGGCTCCGTAGAACAGGATGATGCGGCCGCCGAGGAAGTCGCTGAAGTCGATGTTCGCCGGGACGGCGCCGGTGAGGTTCGACTCGATGCCTGTGCCGGCGACGACCGGTGGGATCACGTCGTCACGTAGACGCTGAACCGTCTCTTCGGTGACGACATCCTGTGGTGATGTGGTCGGGACGATCCGGATCACGTAGGCCTCGGACGCTGCCGGGTCGTCGACGTTGCTCGGGAACGGCTGCGACACTTCGGCGACGCCTGGGTCGGTCGCGATCTCGGTGGCGAGCTGTTGCACGACTGCCGCATCACTCGGATCGTCGATCTCGACGGCGAGGAGGAACGGTCCGTTGTAGCCGGGCCCGAAGCCCTCGGCGACCAGGTCGTACGCCTGACGGGTGGTGGTCGCCTCGTTGAAGTTGCCCTCGTCGGAGAACCCGAGGCGAAGGCTCAGGACCGGTGCGGTCAGCACCAGCAGGAGACCACCGGAGAGTGCGACCCACATCCACGGACGGGCTTGCACGATCCGGCTCCACCGGTAGGCCAACGTCTCGCGAGGCGGCTTCTCCTTGCGAGGCGGCACGATCCGGCGCAACGGTTTCGCGCCGAGGCTGAGGAGCAGGGTGAGGAGCATCAACACGGCACCGATGAGGCCCAGTGCAGGGAGACCCAAGCCGAGGCCGAGGAGGGCGAGAGCTGCGAAGCCGGCGGCGATCAGACCGCGCCAGCGGGTGACCTCGATCTTGTCGCCTGCCAGAGCGAGCAGCGCCGGGAGCAACGTGATCGATGCCAGCAGCGTCATGGCCACCGTCGCAGCGGCGGCGATGCCCAGACCTGCGATGAACTCGAGGCCGATCAGCAACATGCCGAGCAGCGAGAGCACGACGGTGATGCCGGCGAACACCACGGCGCGACCCGCTGTGTCCATGGCGCCCACGGTCGCCTGCTCCGACGTCGCGCCCGCCCTGGTCAGCTCTCGATATCGCGTGACGATGAACAGCGCGTAGTCGATGCCGACACCGAGACCGATCATGATGCCG
Organism: uncultured Acidimicrobiaceae bacterium; assembly: GCA_963792905.1. Lineage (GTDB taxonomy): Bacteria > Actinomycetota > Acidimicrobiia > Acidimicrobiales > Ilumatobacteraceae > Ilumatobacter. Next base: position 15,876 of record CAWBYE010000027.1, on the reverse strand, counting down.
ATCAGTGGCGCGAACTCGGGGATCGTGAAGACGTTCGTGAGCAGGTTGACCAGTCCGAAGCCGCCGGCGCCGACGCCGGCGATCGCGATGCCGATCGGCAGGCCCATGGCGAGCACCGACCCGAACGACACGATCAGCACGACGATGGCGAAGGCCAGGCCGATCAGTTCCGATTCGGGTGGTTCGAACTCGCCGAGTGCGGCACCGCCGATCTCGACCCGCAGCCCGTCGACATCGGGGACCTGTTCGGCGATCTCCTCGCCGATCGCGGTCGCCTCGGTGTCGTCGATGTCGTCGGCGAGATTGATCTGCGCGTACGCGACCGTTCCGTCGTCGCTGATCTGCTCGGCGCCGAACGGGGTGTACGGGCTGATCACGCTGACGCCCTCGATCCGGTCGACCTCCTCGAACAGCTCGGACATCGGTCCGGCGACGTTTTCGCCGGTGACACCACCGTCGCTCTGGAACACGATCTGGCCGCCGAACGCACTGCCCGCACCCGGGAAGTACTCCGCGACCGTTTCGAAGCCGCTCGCACTCTCGGATGCCGGGGTCTCGAATTCGCCGTTGAATGCCGAGCCGACGACAGCACCGAGGGCGTTGAGCCCCACGATGAGCACCAACCACACACTGACGACCGTCCAACGGTGGCGGTAGCACCAACGGGCGAGCGACTGATACATCGTGTTCTCCTTCGGTTCGAGTGCCGAACGGCCCTTGTCTATCCCGGTCGCCTCAGCAAACGCAACGCCCTCGTAGCGAAATGTAACGCATGTCACAGGACCCGGACTGGAACAAGACGTCCGGGGTTGTGGGAATCGACCGGTAATCGCTACGGTCCAGTAGCAGTATGGTTCGACCACTCAGTACCGACGCTCGCAACAAGATGTTGTGTGCTGCGCAGTCGATCGTGCGCGAACGTGGCGTCGACGCCTTCACCGTCGATGCCGTCGCTGTGGCTTCGGGCGTGGCGAAGACCACGATCTATCGCCATTTCGAGTCGTCGAACGAACTCCTCCTGGCTGCGCTGTCGGAGACCGTCGGCGAGGTGCCCGACATCGACACGGGTGACGCACGCTGCGACCTGATCGAGCTGATGCACCAGTACGTCGTGATGGCGACGCAGCCGGGTATCCATCAGCTCTTCACCGCCGTGATGCAGCGGGCCGCGAACGACGACGACTTCGGACGGCTCCAACAGGGGCTGATCGCCGAACGGAAGTTGCCGCTGCGTCTCGCCATTCAGCGCGGGATGGCGACCGGGCTGATCGACCCGACGATCGACATCGACCTCATCGCCGCGCTGCTCGAGGGACCGCTGATCACACGGGTGATGCACGACCGCAAGGGGTTCCGTCCCGGAGAGATCGAACAGCTCGTCGACCTGGTACTCCGAGCTGTGGCGCCCGTCGACCGTTCGGTCGCCTGATCGGGGGTTGCGCCGGGCGGACGGCGCCGTCGAACCGTCGTACGCTGATGCCGACGGGATGGTGCCATGACGAGCATTGCGATCGACGGCCTCACGGTTCGCAAGAACGATGTCGTCGCGCTCCACGACGTCGAACTGAGCGTCGGCAGTGGCCAGGTGCTGGCCGTGCTCGGCTCTTCGGGCAGCGGCAAGACCACGTTGCTGCGGGCGATCGCCGGTCTCGATCGGGTCACCAAGGGCACGGTTGCGTTCGACGACCGCGACGTGACCACCCGAGAGCCCGGCGACCGGAACGTTGCGTTCGTGTTCCAGCAGCCGGTGCTCTTTCCGAAGACCGTTCAGCGGAACATCGCCTTCCCGCTCGAAGTCGACCACCGGCCCGCCGACGAGATTCGCAAACGGGTCGGGGCGGAGGCGCGGGCGCTGCACATCGAGATGCTCCTGCGTCGTCGTCCGAAACAGCTGTCCGCCGGAGAGGCACAGGCGGTGCAGATCGCCCGCGCACTCGTCAAACAGCCCGCGGTGCTCCTGCTCGACGAGCCGTTCGCCTGCGTCGACGCCCACCAGACGGCGCAGCTCCGACGAGAGGTGATGCTCATCCAGCGTGGGTTCGGTGTGACGACCGTGCTCGCTGCGAACGAGCCGGCGGACGCGATGACGATGGGAGACCGGATCGCCGTGATCGAAGACGGCCGGCTCGTCCAGTGCGACGCGCCGCTCGCGGTCTATGGCCAGCCGCGAACCGTCAATGCGGCGCTCCTGACCGGGGCCGCCGACGTTCTCGAGATCGAGGTCGCCGGTGACGGTCGCGGCTCATGGCTGGTCCGCCCGGGACTTCGGGTGCGTTCCTGGTCGCCCGCCGTGGAGCCATATCGGGGCCGTCGCCTCCAGATGGTCGTGCGGCCCGAGTGGTGGCAGCTCGATCCGCGTGGGTTGATCGAGGCCGACGTCGTTCGGATCGACCGGGCCGGGCCGACGGCATCGTCGTGGTGCACGGTCGGGGGTCGACCCATGACGGTGACGATGCCCTCGGGGGCGGCGGTCGATGTCGGCGATCGAATTCGGCTACGCCTCGACGAGTTCGTGCTCATCGATCCACGGACCGGCTCTCGGATCGCCACCACGCCGTCGTAGCACTGGCCGCGTCCTTCCCGGCGCGGACCGAGATCGGGATCGAACGACCCGGCGCCGGCGCGGCCGAACGAGCAGTCGGCTCCGGTGGTGACCATCGACAGACCTGGGGCCAGACTCTGACCAATGACCACTGCCGTCATCGTCGACGCCGTGCGCACCCCACTGGGGAGACGCAACGGCAAGTTGAAGGACTGGCATCCGGTCGATCTCGCCGCCGAGACGCTGACAGCGCTGCAGGATCGCACCGGGATCGACCCTGCGATCGTCGACGACGTCGTACTCGGCTGCGTCATGCAGGTCGGTGAGCAGGCGGCGAACGTGGCCCGCAACGCCGTGCTCGCCGCCGGCTGGCCGGAGCACGTGCCCGGCGCCACCGTGGACCGGCAGTGCGGCTCCGGTCAGCAGGCAGCACATTTCGCGGCCCAGGGCGTGATCGCCGGAGCGTACGACGTCGTGGTTGCCGGCGGTGTCGAGGTGATGACGCGTGTTCCGATGGGATCGTCGATGGCCGACGGCAAGTACGGCTATCCGTTCGGACCGCGCATCGGAGTGAGGTACGCCGACCAGGGTGGCCTGGTACCCCAGGGCATCTCCGCCGAACTGATCGCCGACAGATGGCAGATCGGTCGCGACGAGATGGACGAGTACGGCGCACGATCGCAGCAGCGGGCGATGCGGGCCACCGCCGAAGGCCGTTTCGAGCACGAGATCGTCGCGGTCACCGGTTCCGACGGCTCGCCCCTGCGGCGCGACGAGGGCCTGCGCGACACCACGGTCGACACACTGTCGAAGCTGCAGCCGGTCTTTCGGCCTGCCGATGCCGGTGGTCGTGTGACGGCGGGCAACTCGTCCCAGATCACCGACGGTGCCGCGGCGATGCTGATCATGAGCGAGGCCCGGGCGATCCAGCTCGGGCTCACGCCGAGGGCTCGATTCGTCGACTTCTCCGTGGCCGGCGCCGATCCGCGCCTGATGCTCACCGCGCCGATCCCGGCGACCCACAAGGTGCTCGAGCGGGCGGGCATGTCGCTCGACGAGATCGATCTGATCGAGATCAACGAAGCGTTCGCAGCAGTCGTGCTCGCCTGGCAGCGCGACGTCCACGCCGACCCGGACCGGGTCAACGTCAACGGTGGCGCGATCGCGCTCGGGCATCCATTGGGTTGTTCCGGTGCCCGGTTGATGACGACGCTGGTGAACGAGCTCGATCGCAGCGGTGGACGCTTCGGATTGCAGACCATGTGTGAGGGCGGCGGGATGGCGAACGCGACGATCATCGAGCGATTGGGTTGAGGGCCGCTGACCTCACCGCGAGCTGTCCGGGAGCCGCCGGATGGCTGCCCACAGGCCTTGGGGATAACCCGGTAGCCTGATCTCGTGATGTTCGCTCTGTCTGTGGGCAGCGTCGTCTGGTTCGCCCTCGGGCTGCTGTTGATGGTCGTGCTGTGGCGGGTCGGAATGGCAATGCTGCAAGCTCTCTCTGCTCCACCGTTGCCACCGCCCGAGCCCGGGGAGCTCCGGAAGGTGAACATGAGGTATCGCTGCGATGTGTGCGGGGTGGAGCTGAAGTTGACGCTCGCACCCGACGCAGATCCGCCACCGCCGAAGCATTGCCTCGAAGAGATGTCGGTCGTCGCCCCGCTGTTCGACTGACAGAGTTATCGTTTGTCCACCGGTCTGTGGATAACCTTGGGGGAAATCACACCCGTGTAAGTCTTGCGGTGTGGACAACGCTGTGTGTGACCACAACGATCCCACACGCTGGGGCGTCAGGGCGTTATCGCCACTTGGTGGCCGTGTACAGACCACCGAGGATGCATCCCAGACCCACCAGGGTGAGCCAGTTGTTGCCGGTGAAGACCAGGTTCCGCAGGATGATGACGATCATGCCGACGATGAACAGTGCGACCATCAGCACCGGAATCCACGGCTTGGGAGCCTTCATGTCGCTCGTGACGGGCGGCGTGTACCGCGTCGACGCATGGACGCCCTTGACGTTCTCGTCGGGATTGGCGAATCGCTGCTCGCCCGGCCGGGTGCCCTTGGGGGTCGTACGACCGCCACCTGTCTTGCGCTTCGGAGGTGCCACGAGCGTCGAGTCTAGGGCCAGATCCCGTGCCGGTGGTGCCCGATGCCATCGGTAGCGTGGCGGCGTGCCGCGCGTTCTGGTGATCGACTCCTACGACAGCTTCGTCTACAACCTCGTGCAGTACCTCGGTGAGCTCGGGGCGGAGCCGGTCGTGCATCGCAACGATCGCATCACGGTTTCCGAGGCGCTCGAGATGAAACCCGACGCGGTGCTGCTGTCACCTGGCCCGGGCCGCCCCGAATCTTCGGGGATCATCTGCGACGCCGTCACGGCATTCGCAGGGGCCGGCACGCCGGTGCTCGGCGTCTGCCTCGGGCATCAGGCCGTCGGCCATGTGTACGGTGCCGACGTGGTGCGGGCGCCCGAACTCATGCACGGCAAGACGTCACCGATCGACCACGACGGCGACGGCGTGTTCGCCGGCCTGCCGTCGCCTCTCACGGCGACGCGCTACCACTCGCTCGTGCTCGATCCGGCGTCGGTGCCCGATTGCCTCGCGGTCACGGCGCGATCGGCCGATGGCATCGTGATGGGTGTCAGGCATCGGGAACTCGACGTCGAGGGTGTGCAGTTCCACCCCGAGAGCATCCTCACCGGCTGCGGGCACGACCTGTTGAAGAACTTCCTCGACCACGCGAGCTGAGCGCGGCCCGGTCAGGTGTCGGCGTCGGTGTCGGTTCCGGCCGCGGTCGTCGCAGTCGGCGTGGTCGTGGTCGCCGGCGACGTGGTGGTCGCCGGAGTGGTCGTGGTCGGCGGCACGGTCGTCGTGGTGGTGGTCGTCGACGTCGTGGTGGTCGTCTCGGCGATGCGCGCCTGGCCGACGACGATCGAGATCACCGTGCCCCGGTCGACCTCTTGCGTCGGCGGGATGCTCTGTTCGAGCACGGTTCCGTCTTCGGGAGCGCCCGGTTCGAGCTCCTGATAGCTGACATCGACGCCGAGCCCCTCCTCGTCGAGTGAGTTTCGCGCCTGTCCCTCGGTCAGGCCGACCAGGGGCGGCACCCGCACCTGGCCGGGCCCCGAACTCACGATCAACTCGACGGTCGAACCTCGCTGCACCAACGTGTTCGGTGGCGGGTTGGTGTCGATCACGACGCCGGCCGGGATCACCTCGTCGACGCGTTCGACCGTGGTGACGACGAGACCGTACGCGTCCGACTCCAACAGGTCGCGCGTGACCGCGACCTCGTCACCGATGACCGTGGCCGGGATCGACACCTGCTCCGGGCCGCCCGACACGACGAGCGTGATCACCGTCTCCTGTTCGACCCGGGTGTCGGCCGGCGGTTCGGTCCGCACCACCAACCCTTCGGCGACGTCGCTCAGTTCCCGCATCTCGACGAAGCTGAAACCGGCGGCTCCGAGAATCGCTGCGGCCTGCTCGACCGTGCGTCCCTCCACGTTCGGGACGGCGACGAGGGCGTCGGTGGGGTTGTAGTAGAGCTCGATGACGCGACCCTCGGGCACGATCGTGCCGGCGACCGGCTCGGTGCGATGGACGAACCCGGGAGCGAACTGCGGGTTGTCCTCGGCGATCACGCGGTACGGGAGTCCGAGAGCGTCCAGCGCACCGGTCACGCGTTCCAGAGGCTGATTGACGTAGTTGTCGAGTACGAGCGCGGACGACTCGCTGCCCTCCCGGGTCAGGCCCTGGTAGAGCAGGACGCCGCCGGCGACGAGGGCGATCAGGGCGACGAACGCCGCCAGGGCGTACCAACCGGTTCGCGAGTTCGAGTCCTGGTAGTACCGGGCCTCGGGCGAGGCACCGGGCGGATACTCGCTGAGTTCTGGGCCGGGCTGCTGCGGCATCGTGGCCGTCGGCGTGCCGGCGATCGGAGGGTGTGCCGCTTGCTGCGATCCCGAGTAGGGCTCGGTCACCATCGGCGTCGTGCCGACATCGTGAGCGAGCGCCGCCGCGGCAGCGACGCCGGCCGCACCACCCGCCGCGACCGGGCGGGCTGCTGCGGCGACGAGGGCCTGGACCTGCTCGCCGTTGCGGAAGCGACGCAGATCGTCACGCAAGGCGTGCGCGCTCGGGTAGCGCAACTTCGGGTCCTTGGCGAGCAGCTTGGCGATGATCGCCTCGAACGGGCGGGGCACGCCTTCGACGATCTGATTGAGCGGTTGCGGGTTGTCGTGCACCTGCTTGTAGGCGATGCTCACCGGGTTCTCGCCGGTGAACGGCGGGCGGCCGGCCACCATCTCGTACATCACGATGCCGAGGGAGTAGAGGTCGCTGCGCGGATCGGGTTGCGCACCCTGGGCCTGCTCGGGACTGAAGTACGACGCCGTGCCCATCACGGCACCGGCCTGGGTCAGGTTCGACTCGGTGGCCGAGTTCATGGCCCGCGCGATGCCGAAGTCGGCGACCTTCACCTGGCCGTTCGATCCGATCAGGATGTTGGCCGGTTTGATGTCACGGTGTGCGAGCCCGGCCTCGTGGGCGAAGCCCAGCGCTGCCGCCACCTCACTCGCGATCTCCGCGTCCTGCTTGGGTGTGAGCCGCTGGTTCGTCTTGAGGATCTCGGCCAGGGTGCGGCCCTGCACGTACTCCATGGCGATGAAGTAGGTGCCTTCGTAGCGGCCCCAGTCGTAGACGTTGACGATGTTGGGATGGCTGAGGTTTGCCGCCGCCTGGGCCTCGCGGCGGAAGCGTTCGACGAAGTTCGGATCGACGGCGAACTCGGGGAAGAGGATCTTGATCGCCACCTGGCGGTCGAGCAACAGGTCGCGCGCCAGGAACACGTCGGCCATCCCGCCGCGGCCCACGCGCTTGTGGACCTCGTAGCGATCGTTGATGACCGTTGCGTCACCGTTGTTGCTCATGTCTGCCTCTGCCCGTCGGGCCGATGGTCGACCGGACGAACGTTGGAGGAGGTTATCGACCGCCCGGGGCCGCCACTGTTCACGCCGACGCCGGCACATCGGCACCAGGAAGGTGGTCCGGTGCCGCCGAGTCGGCACGTGATGGGGGATCCGACGTTCACTCCGACGGCTCCGTGGTGGGTGCCGCGTCGGCCGCGGGCTCGGGTGGTTCGATGTCGAACGCCGCATCGAGCATCGACTTGGCGATCGGGCCGGCAAGGCGGCCACCGGTGCCGGCCGAGATCTCGGCCGTGGTGCCCTTGAGCATCACCGCAACGGCGTACTTCGGGTCCTCGGCCGGCGCGTACGCCATGATCCAGGCGTGCGAACGCTCCGGCTCACCGGGTCCGTTCAGCTGGGCGGTGCCGGTCTTCGCCGCCACGGCGATGCCGTCCTCGAGGGCGATGCAGCAGCTCGCCGTTCCACGCTCGGCGACCTCCACCATCAGGTTCTGGAGGATCCCGGCCGTCCGGCGGCTGATCGGCCGCTTCCACACCTGGGGCTGTGTGCGGCTGATGACCCGGCCGTCGTGGTCGAGCTCGGCGTCGACCACGAACGGTTCCATCATCACGCCGTCGTTGGCGACCGTGGCGGCAACCATCGCCATGTGCAGCGGCACCATCTGATCGTCGTTCTGGCCGAACCCGCGGATCGCGAGGAGCGGGAGTTGCTGGTCGATGTCATCGAAGTCGCCGATCGTGCTGGTCGCCGCGCGTGGCAGGTCGATCGGGATCTCCTCGCCGACACCCCAACGTTCGATGCCCTCCTCGAACCGGTCGGGTCCGAGTTCGAGCGCCGTCCGCGCGAACGGGGTGTTGCAGGACCGTCGGAACACTTCGGTGAGGTCGCCGCCGCAGACGCTGTCGGCGTAGTTCTGGATCGGATCGCTCGTCTGCGGCGGCAGGAACTCGCGCTCGGGCTCCCAGAACGACTCGAGTGAAATCACACCGGCGTCGAGTGCAGCGCCGGTGGTGAGCACCTTGAACGTCGAGCCGGGCATGTAGCGCTGCTGGTACGCGTTGGCGAGCAGTGGATCGCGTTCGTCCGCCTGCAACTCGGTGAGGTAGTCGAATGCCGCCTCGTAGTCGGGATCGGCGACGCGATTGGGATCGAAGCTCGGGTAGCTCCACATGGCCACCACCGCCCCGGTGTCGATTTCGATGAGCACGATCGAGCCTTCTCGGGGCCCGAGCAGGAACTTGGCCGCAGCCTGCATGTCTTCGCGGACGGTGAGTCGCAGCTCGCCCGAGTTGTCGTTGGTCTGACTGAACAGGTTGTCGAGGGCGCGGATCTGCTGGGTGAACGTGTCGCCGGTGAGCACACCCGACTTGGTCTGTTCGAGTTGGCTGGCGCCGAGCCCGAACGTTGAGTAGCCGGTGATGTGGGCGAACAGGTCGCCAGTGGGGTAGTTGCGGATGAATTTGACGTCGCTGTCGCCGGGCGCCTGCACACTGCGGGCGGCCACGACGCCGTCGGCGGTGATGATCGGGCCGCGTGGTGTGTCGAACTGTCGGATCAGTGCGCGGGTGTTGCCCGGCTCTGACGCCAGCTCCTCGGTGCGGTTGACCTGCCAGTAGTTGAGCGCGACGAAGAGCATGACGTACAGGGCGATCAACGCCGCGGCGAGCTGACGGATCGCCCGGTTCACGAACCGACCTCGACGTGTGAGCGATCATCGGCGACGGACCCGTGGTCGCTCTCGGCGGGTTGCGATCGGCGGAGTCTCCAGGCGGCCCAGCGTTCACGAGGTGTCGGGTCGTCGGGCAGTTCGCCGAGGCGGCGGGCACTGGCGTCGCTCAGGCGCAACAGGAGCGCAAGGGCGATGTAGTTCGAGAGCAGCGACGAGCCGCCGTAGCTCACGAACGGCAAGGTGATGCCCGTGAGCGGCACCACCTTGATCACACCGCCGACGATGATGAACGCCTGCACGCCGATGATCGTGGTGAGACCCGTGGCGAGCAGCTTGTCGAACGTTCGGTCGGTGCGGAGCGCGATCCGGAGGCCGGCGCCGATCAGCAGCAGGTACGCCATCAGCACGGTGGTGGCACCGACGAGACCCATCTCTTCGCCGATCGCAGCGAAGATGAAGTCGTTCTGCGCTTCGGGCACCTTGTCGGGGCTGCCCCGGCCCAGACCGGTGCCGATGATGCCTCCGTCGCCGATGCCGTAGAGCGCCTGGACGATCTGGAAACCCTTGCCGTACTCGTCCTCCCACGGGTCGAGCCAGATGTCGACCCGTGTCTGGACGTGGTCGAACATCCGCCAGGACACGAACGCGGCGGCTCCGAACAGCACGAACCCGATCACCAGGTAGCTGACCCGTTCGGTCGCGACCCACATCATCACCACGAAGAGCGTGAAGAAGAGGAGCGACGAACCGAGGTCGCGTTCGCCGACCATGACGAGCACCGCGAAGCCCCAGGCCACCAGGATCGGGGCGATGTACTGGATCTCCGGCAGCCGGAACGGTCCGACCTTCCATGTCGATGCCGCGATCAGCTCACGGCGCTCGGCGAGATAGGCGGCGAAGAAGATCGCGAGTGCGATCTTGGCGAACTCACCCGGCTGGAAACTCAGCGGGCCGAGACGCACCCAGATGCGGGCACCGTTGATGTTGGCCCCGAGCTTGGGCACCATCGGGAGGAGCAGCAGGAATGCGCCGCCGAAGAACAGCGTCCACTTGTAACGAGCGAGGTCCGTGGGCCGCTGGACGAGGAGCAGGGTGGCGACGAACGCTGCGATCGCGACGAAACTCCACAGGGTCTGCAGGCTGGCGAGACGGTCGTCGAGCCGGGTGATCATCACGTAGCCGATGCCGTGGAGCAGCACGGCGAGTGGGAGCATCGTCCCGTCGGCACCTCGTGCGAGGAGGCGGACCGCCAGGTGGGCGACGCCGACGAGCACGAGGAGAACACCGAGGAACGGACCGATGCGAGCCGGGATCTCCGCGTTCGCTCCGAGTGACGCCAACGTGTAGGCGACGGCCGTGATCAGGCCCGCCATGACCACGAGGGTCAGCTCGGTCGATCGGCGCTGCTTGACGATCGTCGCGGCCGGTGATGGTCCCGCGACCGACATCACTCGACCCGCTGGACGCGACGGTCTGGACGACCGGGATGCGAACTCACTCGTCGGGCTCCGTCGTCGGTGTCAGGCGTTCGGACACGAACCGCTCGGCGCTGGCCTGCGACGAGAAGTTGGGCTGCTCCTCGACGAGGAGGATCAGATCGGTGTCCAGTTCGTCGCGGCTGGGCCCGAACGACTCGCGAGTGGGGTCGAACCAGAGCACGCTGCCCTGGCGGCCCTGGTAGATGACGACCCGGTCGTCATCGTCGAAGGCGACGAAGTAACCGGACCGCGCCCACGCCGCCAGGATCGCGAAACCGAGGATCAGGACGGCGGCGACGCCGAGCGCAAGGATGAACCGGGCGAGACGGGCCAGCCGCTTCCGGCGAGGTTTGGGCTCGTTCGCACTGTCGCCGGTCCCGTCGTCGGCAGCGGCGACTTCGGGTTCGACGATGGGGACCGCGGCGCCGGGCGCCGGCGTGACGTCGTCGCCGCCGTCGTACAGGGTCGGCGCCTGGTCAGCGAGCTCCGCGTCGGTCGGGTCCGAGACGATCTCGTTCTCGCCCGTTTCGTCGAGTTCGTCGTCGTCGTCGCTCCAGAGCGGAACGACGTCGAACTCGGCAGTCGGATCGGGTGGATCATCGCCTTCGAGCACGTCGACGATGACGACCGTGATGTTGTCGCGCCCTCCGGCGTCGTTGGCGGCATCGACGAGCGCCTGGGCGGCTGCGTCGGGGTCGTCGGGATGCGCGGTGAGTATCTCACTGATCGCATCGTCGGTGATCTCGTCGACGAGCCCGTCGCTGCACAGTACGAAACGGTCGCCCCGGATGATCGGCATGGTCCAGGAGTCGACCCGAACGGACGGCTCGATGCCGAGCGCCCTGGTCACGATGTTGCGGCGGGGATGGGAGCGTGCCTCAGCGCGGGAGATCGCCCCCTCGGCGACGAGCTCCTGGACGAAACTGTGGTCGATGGTGAGCTGGCGGAGTCGGCCGTGCCGGCGCACGTAGCTGCGGGAGTCGCCGACGTTCGCCACGGCGAACGCTTCGCCGTCGTGGGGATCGGTGACCACTGCGACCGCGGTCACGGTGGTGCCCATCCCGGCCCGATCGGGATCGTCGATCGAACCCTGGTAGATCTCGAGGTTGGCCTCGTTGATGGCGGCGACGAGGTCGTCGAGCGAGTTCTCCCCGTTGATCGGTAGCCGCTCGTTGAGACGATCGACGGCCATCTCGCTCGCGACCTCTCCGGCGAGGTGTCCACCCATCCCGTCAGCGACGACGAACAGGCCACCACCGGCGTGGGCATGGTCCTCGTTCTGGGACCGGAGTTGCCCTTCGTGTGAGGCACTGCCCCAGCGCAGGGTGGCCATCACTGGGCCTCCAGCACGGTGTACCCGACCTGGATTCGGTCGCCGTTGTTGACGGTCTGACGGTGGGTCACCCTGATCCCGTTGAGGAAGGTGCCGTTGCGCGACTCGAGGTCGTCGAGCACGATGTGACCCTCATGCAGGCTGATCGCAGCGTGATGTGACGAGATGAACGCATCGTCGGAGATCACGACCGTGTTGTCGGTCTCGCGGCCGATGCCGACGCGCTCGCCGATGGCGAAGGCGGTGCCCCGTCGCTCTTTCGGTTCGAGGACGACCAGCCTCCCTGGCATTCCTCCGCGTCCGTGTGCGGCTTGACCTCGCGGCGACCGTCGGGCACGACCGCTGCCGGTGCCGGCTGGGGCACGCCGTCGGCGCGTGCGTTGATCGGTTGGCGGACCTCGCTCCACACGGCCCAGAGGACACGTGCGAAGAACACGTACAGCAGTGCGAGGAGCACCAGCTTGAGGACATCGAGTACCTGGTCGGTCATGGTTGATCGGTCTCGATGGCGTTCGGGGTCACGAAGCCTCGAAGCGCACGCTGACGGAGCCGACGGTGACGATGTCGCCGTCGGCGAGGCGGTGGTCGGCGATCAGTCGTTCGCCGTTGACCGACGTGCCGTTGGTCGAGCCGAGGTCCGCGATCACGAACCCGCTGCCAGAACGGCTGATCTTGGCGTGGTGGCGGCTCGTGTTGCCGTCGGAGATGATCACGGTGCAGTCGGCGAGGCGCCCGATGAGGTGCTCGTCGTCGGTGAGTACGATCCGGTCGCCCGACGGCATGACGATGGTGCCGGGTCGCTTGCCGGGCTCGGCCTGTTTGAGCTGTGACGCGATGCCGAAGTGGCCCGCCCGGAGGTCGTTGTCGACCAGGAGCCGAACGGTGACGGGCCCCATGAAGTGGTACCCCTCTTCTCGGGCGTATTCCCGAACGGCTTCTGTGAGCTCGGTGCGCAGGGCGTCTTCGATGTCGGCGAAGCCGGCGTGGTCGACGGGAGAGAGCAGCACGGAGAAGTCATTGGGCACGATGCGCTGGCCTTTGACGTCGACCGATCGATGGTCATCCATCTCGCGGATGAGTCGGCGGCCGAACTCATCGGGCGGATGGAGTTGCGCGTACTCGACGGAACACGCCCTCGACCATACGCTCCAGACGACCTTCGAGTCCTTGCATGCTCATGGTCGGGGCAAGGCTAACGCTTGTGGCCGCCCGGTGGCGGTGCAGTCGTTTCCGCCAGCGCCGGAGCCGGCGCAGGTCGGAGCGGTGAGCCGGGAGGAGTCGCTCGGGATCGAGTCCGGACAGCCGCGGCGGTCTTCCGGGAAGCACCATCATGTTGGGGCATGTCGTTGTCACCGCTTCCCATCTCGTTGTGTGCGCCCCCCGGAACCGCAGTACGTTGGAAAGCCCGATGGCGACGCGACAGAACCAGAACCTTTCCCGTTCGTGCCGGGTGTGGCAGCGGCCGGGATGGTCGGGCCCACCATCCCAGCCGGCCGCCGGCGCCTGGGCCCGAGGATTGCTCCAGAGGCGGCGCCGAGCGGTCGAGCCGAACGTCAGCGTGGCGGAACGCTGTCGTTCGGTCTCTTCCGCTCGCTCTCCATGGTGGAGGTCCGGGCGGCCGTCGCCAATCCCGAAGTGCCGGAAAAACGCCTACCAGATTCCCGGTAGATGCCGGATTTCAGGGGTTTCGTGACGCCTGCGAGGCGGTGTGATGCCCGGCTTCCTGCTTGCGATGACGCTCGTGACCGATGCGCTGCTCGTGACGGTGGCGGTGCAGGCGTTCCGGGATGGCGAGGCGTATCGAGACCCGGTTCGCCCGGCTCCAGGCGTCGATGGTCATCCTGCTGTGCGCCGCTGGGGTGGTCGCGTCGCTGCAGGACATCGGGGTCCAGGCCACCCGCCTGGGCTGGTTGAGCGACGAGGTCGGCAGCTGGTTCGTCGGTCGGGTGCACGCCGTGATCGTCGTGACCGGCCTGTTCGTCGTGCCCGTGCTGGTGATCCTGAGGAAGCTCACGGTCGAGTTCGCGGAGGCAGGAGTCGGTGACCGATGCGCTGGTGAACCGGCTGCCCGCCGGAGTGACCATGGAGTCGGCGGGTCTGACGCCCCGAGAAATCGAGGTGGTGACAGCGATCGCCGAGGGAAAGGTGTCGGATCAACAGCTCGCCGACCACCTGTTCATCCGGCGTCGACGGCGGCCACGCACGTCCGCAACATCATGCGCAAGACCGAGATCAAGCGTCGGACCGATCTGACGTTGCTCGCGGTGGTCGACTGGGACGACCGTTCGTGAGGCGGTTGCCGTCATCGAGATCTGATCGTCGGACGGCGACCGGCGATCACGTCGAACCGTTCGACCGCCGTCGTTCCCGGAGTGACCATCGGCGATGCTGGTGCTGTGGTGCGCGAACGTGTATCTGGGGGCCGTTTCGGACCTCCGTGCAGTGAGAGTGGCCGGGGGCCACCAGCGGCGGATCGCCGACGGTTGCCGCCCGAACGACGAGAGGGGTGCAGACGTGAGACTTCGAGTGCAGGCGAGGCGGACGGTGATGATCATTCTCATCGTCGTGGGCGCCCTCGCGATGTTCGCGTCGACGCAACAGGACCGGATCTGGTGGATTCTGGTCTGGTTCATGGTCGGCATGACGTGCTTGTCGCTGCTGCTGCTGCAGATCAGCGACACATTGGAGGTCCGTCTCCGTACCGATCCGTTCCGGTGGTGGCCGTGGGCGTTCGGTGGCATGGCGGCCGCCGGGTTGGTGTTCGTGGCGCTCTCGATCGACCGGCAGTGGTCGCCGATCATCGCGTATCGGCGGCATGGTGGTGCTGACGCTCGGGCTCGTCGGCGTGTTCCTGTGGTTCAGCCGACCGGCCGACGCGGATGCCGACCCCGACAACGACGACGACGAGCCCTCGATCGGGGTGGGCAGCGCTGCCTGGTACGGGTTCGAGGCGATGGCGGTCGGGATCGGCCTGTTCCTGATCTCCGACGGCACTGCGACCCTGATCGGCGCGATTGCCTGGTTGGTCGGTCTCGTGATCGTGAAGATCGGCGCGAAGCCGTGGTTGGAGTCCCGCGGCGACGACCTGCGGCGCACGGTCCGGATCCTCGTCGATGTGACACTGGCCGGTCTGTTCATCCTGTTCGCCGGGGCGTTCGGGTCGGTGTGGGTCCTGGTGCTGCTCGGCCTGTCGGTCGTGACGGCCGCGTTGTCGATGGTTGGTGTCGGTGCGCTGCAGCTCCCGTGTTCGAGCAAGCGCGCGTCCTGGGCGATGGGGCTCGCCCTCGCAGGGATGTCGGTGGTGTGGGGCTGGATGTGGGTGGTGACCCAGAACCCCGGGTTGGCGTTCGTGATGGGGTTGATGATCGCGCTCGCGGGCGGATTCTTCGTGCTGCGCGGTGAGGGGATCGTGCTGTTGATGTTGGCGGGATTCGTCGTCGCCTGGGGTCTCGTCGACCGAACCGTCACACTCGCGGAAGCGGCGCCGGTGACCGACGGTGCGCCGGTTCGGATCGTGGCCCTCGGTGATTCGTTCATCTCGGGCGAGGGTGCACCCGAGTTCTTCGCGGGAACCAATGACGCCGGAGGCAACCAGTGTCGCCGTGCGCCGACTGCACATCCCTATCTGATGGCAGCCGCACTCGAGACGAACGTCGTGTCGGTGGCGTGCTCGGGCGCCAAGATCGCCGACCTGATCTCGTGCGGTCAGATGTGGCCGGACGGCCGTCGGTGTCGGGTGGAACCTGCCGCCGAGGCGCCCACCGGCGGCACCGACAGTGACGTACCGACTGAACCGGATGCGGTACCGAACGTGTTGGAGGGGGTCTGGATGGATGCCCTGCAGATCGACGACGACCGACCACCCGGTCGCCTGCCGCAGCTGGTGACGGCGATCGACCGCAACCTGAACGAGGCGGC
>CAWBYE010000026.1:0-55839 GCA_963792905.1 uncultured Acidimicrobiaceae bacterium | reverse complement strand
TGCCAACGCAACAGCACGAGCGAGTCTGTATCTGTACAACGATCGGTCCGATGTCGATGCGCTGGTCGACGCACTCGACGGCGCCAGCGATATCTTCGGGTTCTGAACGAGCACCACCGCGGGAGACACCATGCCAGGCCTCGAAGACCTCTATCGCGAGATCATTCTCGACCATTACCGCACGCCCCGCAATCGCGGCGAACTCCCACCACCGGCCCGGCACGCCGAGGGCCACAACCCACTGTGTGGTGACGAGATCACCGTGTACCTCGACATCGACGGCGACGTGGTCGACGACGTGAAGGTCAGCGGTCAGGGTTGTTCGATCTCCCAGTCGTCGGCGTCGATGATGAGCGCCGCGATCAAGGGAAAGCCGGTGGCCGAGGTCAGGGCTCTCGTGCGACGCTTCAAGGGCATGATGTCCATCGAGACCGACGGCGAGGAGCCGACGAACGATGTACCACTTGGCGATCTCGAGGCGTTGCAGGGCGTGGTGAAGTTCCCGGTCCGCATCAAGTGCGCCACACTCGCCTGGAACACGCTGCTCGAGGCGCTCGACTCACCGGTCTCCGACTCCTGATCCGCAACGCTCAAGTGCGACAGTCGTGGCGATGAGCGACGACACGAAGGTCCTCGAAGCGCGAGCCCGAGCCGGGCGGGCGATTCGCGACCTCGGTCACGCCTTCATCGGTCATCACGCTTCGATCGAACAGATCGAACAGCTCAGCGAGGCCGTCGAAGGCATCACCAATGAGCTCTGGCCGCAGCAGCACCGCAGCCGCAACGAGCACCCGTTCGCCGACCGGCAGCGGGAGGAACTCCCTCAGGGTCGTTTCGAGAACCGGTTCGACGATCGACCCGTGTCCGGCCGATCGTCACCCTGGGGCCTCGACCTCGCCCTCCACCGTCACGGCGACGAGATCGAAGCGCGGGTCACGCTCCGCTCGGCACACGAGGGCGCTCCCGGCCGCAGCCATGGCGGCGTGGTGGCGGCGTTGTTCGACGATGTGTTCGGCTACGTCCTCGGCGTGATCCATCAGCCGGCGTTCACGGGCGACCTCTACGTGCGGTATCACGCTCCCACCCCGCTGTTCCGCGAGCTCGCCTGCCGCGTCCGGCTCGATCGCGCCGAGGGCCGCAAACTGCTGCTCACCGGAGATCTCACCGATGTCGACGCCGATGTCCGGGTGGCGACGGCGCGGGCGACGTTCATCGCGGTCGACCCCGAGGCCTTCGCACGCGTCACTGCCGAGCGACCCGCACCGCCAGACGAAGACACGTGATCAAGTACATCGGTTCCAAGCGCCGGCTCGTGCCGGTGCTGACCGAGCTGTTCGAGCGCTCCGGCGCCCACCGCGCGCTCGACCTGTTCACCGGGACGACCCGGGTCGCACAAGCGTTCAAGGCTGCCGGCGGTGAAGTCACCGCGGTCGACACCGCTCGCTACTCGGAGGTGTTCGCACGCACCTGGATCGAGACCGACGCCGACTCGATCGATGGTGACTCGCTCGCGGTCGTGATCGACGAACTGAACCACTTGCGTGGCGAGCCGGGCTACGTGACCGACACGTTCTGCGTGCAGTCCCGCTTCTTCCAGCCGTTCAACGGCGAACGGATCGACGCCATCCGGTCGGCGATCGCCCACGATCATGCCGGGTCCGAACTGGAACCGATCCTGCTCACGAGCCTGTTGCTCGCCGCAGACCGGGTCGACTCGACCGCAGGCCTGCAGATGGCGTACATCAAGAAGTGGGCACCTCGCTCGTTCAAGCCGCTCCGGCTCGAGATCCCGACGCTGCTGCACGGTCGTGGACGGGCCGTTCGTGGTGACGCAGCGGAGATCACCGGGACGATCGGTTCATTCGACCTGGCGTACCTCGACCCGCCGTACAACCAGCACCGATACTTCACGAACTACCACGTGTGGGAGACGATCGTGGCGTGGGACCAACCCGAGCACTACGGCGTGGCGTGCAAGCGAGTCGACGCCCGCGATGACGGGACCAAGAGTGTGTTCAATCGAAAGCGGGAGATGCCCGAGGCACTCCGGAACACCATCGCCGCCGTCGATGCCGAGGTGGTGATCGTGTCGTACAACGACGAATCGTGGGTGGCACTCGACGACCTCCGTGACATGTGCAGCGTGCACGGGCACGTCGTCGCTCTGGCCTTCGACTCGAAACGCTACGTCGGCGCCCAGATCGGCATCCACTCCCCCAGCGGCGAGAAGGTCGGCGAGGTCAGCCACACGAGAAACCTCGAGTACGTGCTGGTCGCCGGCGAGGCCGGACGTGTTCGCGGCAGCCACGGCGTCGATCGAGGCCCTGCGCGCTTGATCCAGATACTTCACCTTGACGTTAATTAACTGATCTGTATAATACGACGAGTGGCCATCCTCGTCGACGACCGACTCAGCGAGACCTTCTCCGCGCTCGCCAACCCGGTTCGGCGCTCGATCCTGGCCCGCCTCGCCCAGGGCGAAGCAACGGTCAACGAACTTGCGTCCCCGTTCGAGATGACGCTGCCGGCGATCTCGCGCCACATCAAGGTGCTCGAACGGGCCGGGCTCGTGACGCAGGGTCAGCGAGCCCAGTACCGGCCGTGCACCCTCGACGCCGACCCCCTTCGGGAGGTCGCCTCCTGGACCGAGCAGTACCGCCCGATCTGGGAGGGACGGTTCGACCGCATGGAGCAGTATCTCCGCACGCTTCAGGACAATCAGAAAGATGAGACATGACCAACCAGAACGGATCCGACAACGCCGTCGTGATCGAGCGCAGGCTCGACGCCCCGATGAGCCGCATCTGGGAGATGTGGACCGAGCCGGAACACTTCCGCGCCTGGTACGGCCCGATGGGCGCAACCGTCCCCACTGCCGACATGGACGTTCGCGTCGGCGGCAAGCGCCTGGTGTCGATGGAGATGCAGACACCGAACGGTCCGATGCGGATGTGGTTCACCGGCGAGTACCTCACCGTCGATCCGACGACACTCCTCGTCTACACCGAGAGCATGTCCGACGAGACCGGTCGCGTGGTCTCGCCGGCGGAGATGGGAATGCCCGAGGGCCATCCCGAGGTCACCGAGATCGTCGTCGAGCTCGCGCCGTCGGGGGACGGCACCAAGATGGTCTTGACCCATCGTGGTGTGCCGGCCGACTCGCCCGGCGCCACCGGCTGGAACATGGCGCTCGACAAGTTGTCGGCCTACCTCGGCACCATGTCGGGCTGACGACCCGCAGGCTTCGTCGGCCCTGCCTCACGCGGCGGCGACCGTGCGTGGGTCGGGCCCGGTCACGGGTGCGACCACTTGGTGCCCGGCAGGAAATAGCGCTTCGCCCAGACGCCTCGCCGGTCTTCCCCCGACACCGGCATCCGCCACGTCGACAGGCGCGTGGTGGAGGCGTCGAGGTCGACGGCGCACAGCGCACGCGGCTGGTCGTCGGTCCCGTCGACGTACTCGTTCACGAACCATTCCGCCGTGTACCGGCCCGTGATCGTGCGGTACAGGTCACGCCACTGGTCGTCCTCGCCCGGTGGATGGACGACCTCGCACACCGCCTGGACCGTGACCTTCCGATAGGGCTGCGAGCTCTCGTCGATGGTGACGCCGATCTTCGGGTCGCGCTCGATGTTGCGCCAGATCACCGCCGGCGAACGGGGTGTGAACAGCAGGCGCCGCTCGACACGGACGAACCACAGCGGCAACACGCGGGGGAACCCGTCGACGTCGACCGTGGCGATTCGGGCCAGATGCTCACGCTCGTCGAGGAACGCGAGGGTCTCGTCGTTCGTCAGCTTCGGCACTGGCACCCCGTCATCGCACGGCTCACGGCCGGTAACCCCACGAAGGTGCCGACGGCTTGAGGGTGCGGCGCGCCAAGCGGACCCAGTCGCACAGTATCGGACGGGTGTCGAGCGGGTCGATGATCTGCTCGATCTCGTAGAACTCGGCCGACCGATGCGGGGAACGCAACCGGTTCAACCGTTCGGTGATCTCGGCCTTCAACTCCTCGGGGGCGTCAGCTGCGGCCAGTTCGGCCTTGTAGGCGACCTCGAGCCCGCCCTCGAGCGGCAACGAGCCCCAGTCCCCGGATGGCCACGCCATGCGCATCGACTCGGCACCCGGCTTGCGGTTGGCCGCGCCGGCAATGCCGAACGCCTTGCGGACCACCACCGTGCAGTACGGCATCTTGGCCTCTCGGAGCGCCACGAGCACCTCGGTGCCATAGCGCACGGTTGCGTCCTGCTCGGACTGCTTGCCGATCAGGAACCCAGGACAGTCCTCGAAGTGGACCATCGGCAGTTTGAACAGCGACGCGAGATCGATCAGACGGGTGAGCTTGCGACACGAGTCGGCCGTCCATCCCCCGCCGTACATCATCGGGTTCTCGCCATACACCGCAACCGGCACACCGTCGAGACGCGCCAGGCCGCCAATCACCGACGTGCCCCAGTCGCGGCCGATCTCGAAGAAGCTCTCGTGGTCCACGACGGCCGTGATCAGCGCTCGCATGTCGTACGACTGCCGTGGGTTCCGCGGCACCAGATCGGCGAGTCGAACATCTCGGCGCCCGGGGTCGTCTCCCCAGGCCTCGATCGGCGGAAGTTCGTCGACGCTGGTCGGCAGGTACGACAGGAACTGGACGGCTCGTTCGAACGCCTCCGCCTCGCTGTCGACGGCATCGTCGATCGCACCGTTCGCGGTGTGGATGTCGGCGTGTCCGAGCTCTTCCTTCGACACCGAACCGAGGCCGGCCTGCTCGACGAGCGCCGGGCCGGCGATCATCATCTGCGATGTGTCGCGCACCATCACCGAGTAGTGCGATGCCACGGCGCGAGCAGCGCCGAAACCGGCAACCGAGCCGAGCACCAACGACACCGAGGGTGCGATGTTGAGATGGTCGACCACGACGTGCCAGCCGGGCAGCACCGGGATGTATGTTCGGCCGGCCTGCTCGATCGTCTTCACCGAACCACCGCCCGACATGCCGTCGAGCAGACGCACGTGGGGCAGTCGCATCTCGGCGGCGATCGCTTCGGACGCTTCGCGTTTGGCCGAGATCGACGCGTCGTTCGAACCGCCGCGGACCGTGAAGTCGTCGCCCGAGAGCACGATCGGGCGGTCGTCGAGTTCGGCGATACCGAACACGAAGTTCGACGGCGTGAACTCGACGAGGTTGCCGTGATCGTCGTAGCGCGCCACGCCCGCTGTCTTGCCGAGCTCCCAGAAACTGCCGGCGTCAGCGATCTGCTCGATGCGCTCCCGAACCGTGAGCTTGCCGAAGTGGTGCTGTCGTTCGACCTTCTGGTGGCCGCCGAGTCGCTCGGCGAGTGCCTCCCGCCGGCGGAGCTCATCGAGTTCGGGCTGCCACGTCATGTGCGCTTCAACTCCACGACCGTGCCGCCGCTGACACGAACGAGCACATCGGGCTCGAGCGGGAACACGTCGTGCCAGGTTCCGGCGGCTGCCCACACCTCGTCGTGCAGCAACAGATCGGGATCGACGAACACAGACAGCTCTGACGTGTGGCCGAATGGCGGCACGCCACCGATCGGGAACCCGGTGGTCTCACGCACGACGTCAGCGTCCACACGTTCGCACCGCTCACCACCGGCCGCCATTGCGAGAAGCGACTCGTCGAGCTGGTTGCTGCCACTCACATAGGCGAGCACGACGTCGCCGTCGACGGCGAAAATCAGGCTCTTCACGATCTGGCCGACGTCGCATCCGATCGCGTCGGCGGCATCCTCCGCGGTCTTCGCGCCGGCCGGGAAGTTCTGGGGCTCGACCGCTACGCCCAGTGCCTCGCCGGCTTCGATCACTCGCCGCACGTTCCGGTGAATCTCGGTCACGAGTCGACGACCGTAGTGCGGTTCGGCGCGACCGCCTGCTCCCACCGACGAGCGAACCGTAGCAGCCCGACGTCACCACGGGGTGGCCCGACGAACTGCACGCCGACCGGGAGCCCGGCCGGCGTGAACGCTGCGGGCATCGAGATCGCCGGACATCCGGTGACGGTGATGTCGGAGCACACCCGCATCCAGTCGATGTAGCTCTCCATCTCGACACCATCGACAGTCCGCGGCCAGTCGAGCGTGATGTCGAACGGCATCACTTGCGTGGTCGGGAGCGCCAAGACGTCGTAGTCGCGGAAGAAATTCACGCACACGTTCGATGAGGGCTGCATGGGCCACCGTCGCCGCACCGTGTTCGTGCATCGTGCGGCGGCGAGCCGCTTCGACGTTCCACCGAACCGTGTCCTTGAGCTGGTCGTAGTCGGTGTCGTAGAGCGCGCCGGTCGAGATCTCGAAGTGCCACGCCCGCAGCGTCTGGAAGATCTCACGAGCATCGTGCAGATCGGGCATCGCCTCGGCGACATCACAGCCGAGCGTTTCGAGTTGCGCGGGGACGAAGGCGAGCGCGTCACGAACTTCAGGCTCGATCGGCAGCCCGAGGTCGGGGGTCCACGCGACGCGTACACCGGCCAGGTCGACGTCGTCGAGCGTCGCAAAGATCGAGCCGGGCTCCGGTAGTGAGATCGGGACCCGGACATCGGGACCCGCCACCGCTTGCATCTGCAGGGCGAGGTCATCGACGTTTCGGGCCAGCACCCCCGAGGTTCCGAGGCCAGACCAGGGCGTGAGGTTGGGCCACGACGGCACGCGCCCGTACGACGGACGCAGACCGACCACGTTGCAGAACGCAGCCGGGTTCCGGAGCGACCCGCCCATGTCCGACCCGTCGGCGATCGGCACCATGTCAGCGGCGAGTGCGACTGCCGCTCCCCCACTGGAACCACCACAGGTTCGGCCGAGGTCATACGGGTTCATGGTCCGACCGAAGACCTCGTTGAACGTGTGTGAGCCGGCACCGAACTCGGGCGTGTTCGACTTCCCGAGCACCACCGCTCCGGCAGTGCGCATCCGCTGGGCGATGAGTCCGTCCTCCTCGGGAACGAAGTCGGCGAACAGCGGCGAACCCATGGTGGTACGAATGCCTGCCGTGAGTTCGAGGTCCTTGTGAGCAACCGGCAACCCGTGCAGTGGGCCGAGGTCATCGCCGTCCACCACCGCCTGATCAGCCGCCGCCGCTCGTTCGTAGGCAATCTCGGGAACCAGTGTGATGATCGCATTGAGGTCCGGGTTCACGGCATCGATGCGCGCCAGGCACGCATCGAGCAGCTCCCTGGCGGACACCTCACGCCCGGCGATCATGTGCCGAAGCTGGACGGCGGATCGTCGGATCAACTCACTCATACTGCGACCTCCTCGGGTTGACGAACGGGTGGCTGCTCGGCCGGCCCCGCGAACATCACGGCAACCGCACCGCACAACGACAACACCCCGGCCACGATGTACGACGCCCGGTATCCGCCGGCGAGGTCGTACAGCCAACCGAGGAGCAGCGGCCCCCCGGCCGTCCCGATCAGACCCAGCAGCTGTGCGCGGCTGTAGATCTTCGGATAGTCGAGCACACCGAACCGCTCGGCGATCAGGAGCGGCTGCAGCATCAAGATGTTGCCGATCGTGGCGCCGAACAGGAGGATCGCCCCGAAGATCGCGGTGGTCGACATCGCGAACGCGAGCCAGACCATCGCCACCATCTGGAGAGCTGCGAGTGAGGCCGTGAACGGGATCATCGGGAGCGATGCGACGATCCGACCACCGATCAGCCGAGCAACGACCGACGTTCCGGCCAACACCAGGGTCGCGAGCGCAGCCGTGCCGGCGGTGGTGCGCTCCTCGACCAACTTGACGAGCTGTTGGATCCCGCCGACCTGGGAGCCGAGCGCGAGGATGTAGCCGATCGTCACGAAGAGGAAGAACCGGCTCGCGATCGCCTCGCGGTACGGGGTACCCGTCACCACGGGCGCGGTTCCACCGGGCGTGACCCGATCTCCGTCGGGCAGCCAGCCGAGCGATTCCGGGTCGGGTCGGACCAGCCAGAGCACGAACGGGGCGATACCGACGATGAACAGTGCGCCCAGCCACGGTGTTCCGGCCTCGAGACCCTGACGATCGAGCAGCCACTTCGCCGCCGGCGTGATCAGGATGCCGCCTGCGGAGAGGCCCGTCGACGCCACCGAGAGCGCGACCGAGCGGCGGGTGTGGAACCATCTCGTCACGACGGTCGTCATGGGGACGAGCCCGGCGAGTGCCCAACCGGTCGCGAAGACGCCGTAGACGACGAACAGCTGCCATTGCTCGCGAACCTGTCCGAGTGCCGCGAGGGCAACGCCTCCGACCACCGCCCCGGCGGTCACGACCGCCCGGATGTCGTAGCGCACGATCAGCCGTGCGGCCCACACGCCGACGATCCCGCCGACGAAGAAGAACCAGGTGGTGGCCAGGGAGATCGACGAGACGTCCCAGCCCCGCTCGTTGCTGAGCGCGTTGAGATACACGGCCAACCCGTAGAACCCGAGGCCCGACGACGTCGTCAGGACGATGAAGCAGCCCGTGACGACCCGCCAGCCGGGAAAGGTGTCGCGGCTCACGAGACGAGCTGATCGATCGCAGCCGCGAGGCGACGGTCGACCTCGGTGACGGTGTTGCCGGCATCGTGCGTCGTCAACGTGATCGACACCCGGTGGTAGAGGTTCGACCATTCCGGATGGTGATCCATCGACTCCGCGAGCAACGCGACCCTGGTCATGAAGCCGAACGCTGCCGAGAAATCGGCGAACTCGAAATCGCGGCGGAGACAACCGTCGGTCTCCGTCCACGCCGTGTCGCTCATGTCCGAACCGTACCGATCGCGGCGTCGGTATCCTGAGTCGCACGATGTTCAAGAACACGATGAAGACCACCGTCCTGCTCGCCGGGCTCGGCGGGCTGATCGTCGCCGTCGCCGGGATTCTGGGCGGCGGGAGCAGTACCTCGCTCGTCATCGGCCTCGTGATCGCATTCGTCATGGTCGGCGGTTCGTACTGGTTCAGTGACAAACTCGCCTTGAGATCCGCCAAGGCTCGCGTGATCACCCGCGAGCAGGCGCCCGAGTTCTACGACATGATCGAGCGGCTCGCCGTCCGGGCCGGCATGCCGATGCCGACCGTGGCCATCTCGCCGAGCGCACAGCCGAACGCGTTCGCGACCGGCCGTGGCCCCAAGAACGCCGTGGTGTGTGCGACCGACGGGTTGCTCCAGACGCTCAGCCGCGATGAAGTCGAAAGCGTGATGGCGCACGAGCTGATGCACGTGCAACACCGCGACATCCTGATCGGATCGGTTGCTGCCGCGATCGCGACGGCGATCTCGTTCATGGCGCAGATCGCGATGTACTCCTCGATGTTCGGCGGTCGCGACCGTCGCGGCGGCAACCCGATCGTGGTACTCGCGGTGGCGGTCCTGGCGCCCATCGCCGCGTCGCTGATCCAGATGGCCGTGTCGAGATCGCGCGAGTTCGAAGCCGACCGAGGCGCCGCCGAGCTGATCGGAGGTGGCGAGCCACTGGCTCGGGCTCTCCAGAAGATCGAGGCGATCGCCACGCAGCGGCCGATGGCCGTCCAGCCCGCCCAAGCCTCGCACTACATCCACAACCCGTTGGCCGAGGCACGCAGCGGCGGGCAGTCGGGCAACTTCGCGAAACTGTTCTCGACCCACCCGCCGACCGACGAACGCATCCGCCGCCTGCTCGAGATCTGAACGGCTAGGCGTTCTTCGGGAGTTCGTTGAACGGGGTACTGCGGTCGTGGCCCGGTTCCTTGGGCAGGCCGAGCACCCGCTCGCCGATGATGTTCTTCTGAACCTGGTCGGTTCCGCCATAGATCGGCGGCGCCTGGGCGAACAGCGCCATCTCCGTCACGAACCCGTTCATCGGCTGACCCGTCGCCGCGTCGAGTTCCGCCTTCGCGTCGGCCTCGTAGGCGTGGAGCATGCCGGCCGCGCCGATGATCCGGAGACCGACGTCGCGCTGCAGCCGCATCATCTCGCTCATGGACAGCTTGCCGATGTTGCCGACACCGGCGATGTCGCCGCCCCGCGCCTTCTCGGCCTTCAATCGCAGGTTGTTGTACCGCCCGATCTCGGCAATCGAGTGAAGACGCATGAGATCCTGGCGAATCGTCGGATCATCGAGCCGACCCTGTGCCTTGGCGAGTTCGATCAGCATCCTGCCGGCACCCCGGAACTGGGCACCGCCACCACCCGAGCGTCTGTTCTGAACGAAATCCCCCGCTCGCTGTTCGAGGTGACCCGCCACGGTGCCCGGCAGCGCAGCACTCGTCGCCGCGTGCCCCGCACCCGAACTCAGGCCGGCACGTTCGAACATCAGTGTCGAGTTGGCGACCGCCCAGCCGTTGTTGCGGTCGCCGACGAGCGCATCGTCGGCGACACGAGCATCGGTCATGAACACCTCGTTGAAGAGCGCACGCCCGGTCATTTCTCGCAGCGGCCGGATCTCGACACCCGGCTGATGCATCTCGATCGCGAAGTAGCTGATGCCCTGGTGTTTTGGCGCATCGGAGTTGGTGCGTGCGATCAGCATGCCGAGGTCGGCGTACTGGCCGCCCGAAGTCCAGACCTTCTGACCGTTGACGACCCATTCGTCGCCGTCCTGCTCGGCCCTCGCCTGGAGCCCGGCGAGGTCGCTGCCGGCAACGGGCTCGCTGAAGAGCTGACACCAGGCCTCCTGCCCGGTGACGATCGCCCTCACGTACCGGTCGATCTGATCCTGCGATCCGTGCATCGCAATCGTGGGAGCCGCGAGCAGCAGTCCGAGACCGCCGGGTGCCCCGAGCGCCCCATGGTCGGAGATCGTCTCCGCGACCCGGTTGGCGTCGGTGCGCGAGAGCCCTTTGCCGTAGGCGTGCTCCGGCAGGGACGGCGCCGACCATCCGGCCAGACCCAGTCGTTCCCACCACTCCGCGACCGCCAGATCCGCATCCCAGTTGTGCTCCAACCACGCCTGCAACTCGTCGATCACGTCGGCCATGGCGACGATGTTCGCAGACAGACGCGAGCCAGCACGAGTTCGGAGCCGGTGACCGGTCGTCGATCAGAGAGCGAACAGGTCGTCGAGACCACTCGACGCCGGCTCGTCGGCGACGAGATCCTCGGCCGGGACGAACGCGCCATAGCCGTCGGCCTCCAGCACGTCGGCCAGTTCGGCACCGCCCGAGCTGACGATCCGGCCCTTGATGAGGATGTGCACGTGGTCGGGCTCGAGCTCCTTGAGCAATCGGCTGTAGTGCGTGATCGCCAGCACGCCGACGTCGCCCTCGTTGCTGAGGTCTTCGACACGCCGCGAACAGTCCCGCAACGCATCGATGTCGAGACCGGAGTCGAGTTCGTCCAGGATGGCGATCTTGGGATGCAGCACAGCGAGCTGGAGCGTCTCGTTCCGCTTCTTCTCGCCACCGGAGAGGTCCACGTTGAGTGGTCGGTGCAAGAAGCGCCGCTCGAAGTTGATCCGGTCAGCCTCGGCATCGAGCAACTCACCGAGGTCATCCGTGGCGCGCCCCCGGCTGGTGAGGGCCTCGCCGAGCACGTCGTCGAGCATCACCCCGGGCACTTCGGTCGGGTACTGCATGACGAGATGCAGCCCGGCCACCGCCCGCTTCCACGGCGGCAGCGCCAGCACGTCGACACCGTCGAGGGTGACGCTTCCCTCGGTGACCTCGTAACCGGGCCTGCCCATGATCACGCCGGAGAGTGTGCTCTTGCCGGCGCCGTTGGGGCCCATCACCGCATGCACCTCGCCGGACGAGATGGTCAGGTCGATGCCTCGCAGGATCTGCTTGCCGGCGACCTTCGCGTGCAGGTTCTCGATCTTCAGGGTGCTCATGAGTCGTCCTCCGTCGTGACCGTGACCACGATCTTGCCGTCGATCACCGACGCGTCGAAGACGGCGACCGGCTGCGTGGCCGGAAGCGTCTGCGGCTCACCGGTGAGCAAGCTGAACGTGCTGCTGTGTTTGGGGCACTCGAGTTCCCGCTCGTCACACCAGACCTCGCCGCCCGACAGTGACACGTTGGCATGGCTGCAGATGTCGGCGAGTGCGAACACCTCGTCGTCGATCCGGACGACCGCGACGTCGACAGCGCCCACGACGAACTTGCGAGCCGTCCCCGATTCGATCTCGTCGAGCGTGCAGACCGTCTCCGTGGTGCTCACTGGGTGCCCTTCTGGTCGGTGGCGCCGATGTGGAGCTTCGCCGACACCCGCGCCCGCAATTCGGCAACCAGATCGCTGGCGGGGAGCTGAGCCAGAACCTCATCGAAGAAGCCCAACACGACGAGGCGTTCGGCGATCTCGGGCTGGATGCCGCGACTCTCGAGATAGAAACGCTGCTCTTCGTCGATCGGGCCGACGGTCGAGGCGTGCGAGCACTTCACGTCATTCGTGCGGATGTCGAGGTTCGGCACACTCTCGGCCCAAGCGCCTTCGGAGAGCGTCAGGTTGCGGTTGGTCTGATACGCAGCCGTCCCGTTCGCGTGCTCGCGGATCTTGATCAAGCCGGTATAGACGCTCCACGCCTCGTCCTGCACCGCCCCCTTGAACAAGAGATCGCTGTTCGTGTGTGGAGCGTCGTGGTCCTGCGTCGTGCGGAAGTCGTGCATCTGGTTCCCGCCGGCGAAGTACAGCGCGACCTGGCGGGTCGAGGCACCCCGTCCCGAGACACGGGCGTTCGTGCTCACCCTGGCGTAGTCACCGCCGAGCGCCACCGTGGCGAGCAGGGTGTATGAGTCGCGCTGTCCGACGGCCTGCTGGTTGCCGAGCGACCAGGCCTGCTCGCTGAGCTCGTTCACCGCCAGGTAGTTGACGCGGGCGGCCTGCCCGACGACCATCTGCAGCACCGGGAGCACCAGAGCCGACCCATCGGCAGTCGACACGAAGCGCTCGACGATCGTGGCCTCGCTGTTCTCGCCGGCTTCGACGACGAGCCGCGGCACCACCAGAGCGCCGCCCGCCGGCACGCTGTGGGTGATGACGATCGGGTCGGCGATCACGGTGTTCGGCGGGATGACCACGCGGACCTGGTTCGTCGAACGCAGATTGATCTCGGCGAACACGTCGGGCGTGTCGTCGGGAAACAAGTCGGCGACCTCCCCGCCGATCTCGACACCGTCCGCCGGGCCGCTGACCGACGGTGTGACCGCAACCGGGTGGTACACCGACAGGTCGAGATCACCGATGCGGCTGTACCGCCAGATCTCCTCGTCGGCGGTGGGCAGCTGAATCGTGGAGAGTTGTTCGAGGTCCAACACAGTCATCGGCGCAAATTTCTACTACCGCCGTAGTGGAAATCCGACCGGTTCGGCGGGACCGCTCAGCGGTGGGGCACTCAACCTTGACGGCGACGACGCAGGAACCTGCGGAGCCCACGCGACCGACGCTCTTCGGCGAGCTGTTCCTCGCTCACCTCGGCCATGATGCGCTCACCGGCCGCGTTCAGAATCTCTTCGGCCTCGTCGAGCAGCGCTGCGGCAGTGCCGTCCTCGACGCTGGCCGGCTCCGGTGGCGTCGGCGGCACGATCAGGGAACCGTGGGTCCAGGCCTGGTCGGCGAGGCGGCGTACATACCCCGAGCAGGTCTCGGGGCAGCGCCACGGCGCGTCGGGAGCGAGGTCGAGATTGCACTTCCGGACGGTGTCGCCGTTTGGGTACGTGCGACTCTCGAAGTTCTTGCACTCCGTCCGCATCGGCATCAGGTCAGGCTATCCGACGATCGGTGAAGGTTGAAGGTCACCCGAGCGCGAGTTCGGCGGCGTACAGCGCTGCGATGTCCGGAACGCCCCGGTCACCGACGACGTCATCGGGGTCCGGGCACGGATCCTCGTTCGTTCCACCGACCTGCCACGGCCGGACGCAGGGTCGATCGTCGAACGCACGCACGTGCCGTGAGATCCAGTCGGTGACCCCCCACGAGCCCAGCGTGGTCTCGTGGACTCCGTCGGAGCGGAACCAGCCCGTCGAGGACGACGTGTAGTCGTTGAGCCGCCAGCGGCGGACATCCGGGAACGCACCGCTGCCGAGCTTCTCGGCGAGCACCCGGTTCATCTCGGCATAGTTCGATTGGCTTCCGCCACTTCCGGGCAGCCGGTAGCCGACGTCGGACCGGTAATCGACCCAGACGATGTGATGGAAGCCCTTCCGCCGCGCTGCATCGATGACGATGTCGAAATCGGTCGAAAAGCTGCTGTGCCAGTCGTTGTACCCGACTGCGATCACCAGGATCTCCTCGGGGCCGGCAGGCGGAAGCGATCGGACGTGCGCGGCTGCGGTCCGCGGGGCATAGCCCTCGCGACCTCGACACGAATACTGCACGAGGCGCCGGCAGGATTCCAGGTGCGCGACCGCCTCGAACCCCTCGAACCCCTCGAGGGCGCCGTTCCACCGGACGCCGGCCATCGCCGAGTCGCTGATGATGGTCACCCGGCGGTCCGGAGGCGGATCGTTCCGGGGGGCGCCGGTCGTGGTGGGAACCGGGGTGCCGAGGAACCACCCGCCGATGTCGATGACGAGATGGCTGGCCTCGACAGCGTGCACTTCGATGCCGCGTGTCGATGCGCCCACGATCGCGAAGTTGGCGATCGTCTGCTGTGCCCGATCGGCGTTCACGCTGGAGGTCGTCGGCATCTTCGTCCGAGCTGGGTAGGCAACGACGTGACCCGCGTCCTCGGTCTCGGTCAGCGTGACGTTCGCGGCCACGGCGGCGGCACCGTCGGTGACACGCGAGATCGAGAACTCACGGGCGCCGTGGTCCCAGAGTCGGGGCCCACCCCGCGAGCCGGCAGACGAGCGTGTGTCGACCAGCCGGGTCGGCGTGATGCCCACGTACAACCCGTCATTCGACGCGGGAGCGGAGGGACCGGTGAAGTAGCCCACGATGTCGACGATCACATGGTTCGCCCCCGCTGTGTAGACGTCGAAGCCGGCTGCGGACAGCGGCACAACCGCCGCCGCCGCCCTGATCTGACCGGGCCGATCGGCGTTCAAGACCGAACTGTTCGGTCGCGATTCGCCGGCTGCGAACGCGGTGAAGTGCCCGGGCCCGCTCGTATCTGCGGTCGTGATGTTGACGGCGACGGCGACCGCGTCGTCAGCGACGTCGGGGTCGATCCGCACCGTCGCGCCGGCGCGAGGACGACCATCGTCTCGGGTGTCGACCAGCCGTCGCGATGTCAGCGGAACGTACCGCCCGGCGCGGGCGACACCGTCGTCGGCCGGCCGGAAGAAGCCCGTGACGTCGATGATCGCGTCCGTCGAGGTCAGTGTGTACAACGACAGCCGACCATTCGAGCCCAGCCGCACGAACTGATGATTGGCGACGACCTCGGAACGCCGGTAGTTCACGACCGAGGTGCCAGGTCTGGCGACACCGGCCGGATACGCCGTCATGAATCCGTCGCCGGACGGATTCACAGCCGTGACCGTGATCGCGGCCACGACCGCACGATTGCCGACGCCACAGTTGCCTGCGACGTCGATCTCGACGGTCGACCCGGCGGACATCCGACGATCGAGGCGCGTGTCGAGCAGGCGGCAGGGTTCGACAGGCTCGAATGACCCCGGTACGGTCGGCCCGGGCGCCGCCTCGGCCACTCGGGCCGATGCCACGCCCAGCCCGAGTACGAGCGACAGCGTCAGCAGCCAGATCGTCTGGTGTCGCGGGCCCGCCGAACCGCGCGCGAGAATGAAGGTCGTCGACACGGCTGTCTATCGTCACAGACCGACGGCGACTTGAATCCGCGGGTCAGCCGACCGAGCCTTCCATCTGGAGTTCGATCAGGCGGCTCCACTCCACGGCGTATTCCATGGGCAGCGTCTTCGTGATCGGCTCGATGAAGCCGTTGACCACCATGCCCATCGCCTGTTCCTCCGACAGCCCTCGGCTCGTCAGGTAGAAGATCTGCTCGTCGGCGATCTTCGACACCGTGGCTTCGTGGCCGATCTGAGCGTCGCGCTCGCCGATCTCCATGTAGGGCAGCGTCTTGGACACGGAGTCCTCATCGAGGATCAGCGCATCGCACTCGACATGGCTCTTGGCGCCGACCGCACCCTCGTCGACCCGGACGAGGCCCCGATAGGTGGTGATGCCGCCGTCCTTGCTGATCGACTTGGAGACGATCTTCGACGTCGTGTTCGGGGCGGCGTGCACCATCTTGGCCCCGGCATCCTGGTGCTGCCCCTCGCCCGCGTAGGCGACCGACAGCACCTCACCGGTCGCACCCTCGCCCACGAGATACACGGCCGGGTACTTCATCGTGAGCTTCGAGCCGATGTTGCCGTCGATCCACTCCATGTGACCACCGGCCTCGACGCGGGCCCGCTTCGTCACGAGGTTGTACACGTTCGGCGACCAGTTCTGGATCGTCGTATACGTGACCCGGGCAGTGGGCTTGACGATGATCTCGACCACCGCGGAGTGCAACGAATCGCTCGTGTAGACCGGCGCCGAGCAGCCCTCGATGTAGTGCACCTGGGAGCCCTCGTCGGCAATGATCAGCGTGCGTTCGAACTGGCCGGCGTTCTCGGAGTTGATCCGGAAGTAGGCCTGCAGCGGCATCTCGACTTCGACACCCGGGGGAACGTAGATGAACGAGCCACCGGACCATACGCTCGTGTTGAGGGCAGCGAACTTGTTGTCGCCCGGCGGGATGACCGTGCCGAAATACTCCTTGACCAGATGCGGGTACTCGCGCAGCGCCGTGTCCATGTCGCAGAACAAGATGCCCTGAGCCTCGAGGTCCTCCCGATTCTTGTGGTACACGACCTCCGACTCGTACTGAGCCGTCACGCCGGCGAGGTATTGACGTTCGGCTTCGGGGATGCCCAGCTTCTCGTACGTTCGCATCATCTCTTCCGGCAGCTGATCCCACTCGTCGACCTGCTCGCCCTTCGGCCTGAGGTAGTAGTAGATGTCCTGGAAGTCGATGTCGGGCATGTTGACGGCGAACCACTCGGCCATCGGCTTGCGGTCGAACAGGCGGAGGCTGCGCAGCCGGAGATCGGTCATCCAGCGCGGCTCGCCCTTCCACCACGAGATCTGCTCGACGACACCCGGATTGATGCCTTTCGCGGGCTCGAACGCGTACTCGACTTCGTCGCTCCAGCCGAGGTCGTACTTGCTGAGATCGAGATCGAACGAGGTCATCATCGGCTCCGGTTCGGTGTGATGGGGGCGTACAGGATTTCCACTACCGCCATAGTAACAATCCCGGGAACGCCGCGACACGTCGATCTCCCGATTTCGCGAAGGAGTTCAGCGCGGCGTCGCCGAATCAGGCCGCGGCTTCATCGTCGAGATCGTCGCGGATCTCGATCCGCGCGGCGATCCGGCCGTCGACCTCGACGTCGAGTTCTGCGTCGCGGGGCGTGTCGATCTCGATGAAGATGCACTCGCCGGGGCACACCTCCGCAGCCTTGATCACATCCTGGACATGGCGTGGCCTGACCTGGGCGAGGCTCCCTGAACTGCCCGGATCGTTCAGGACCTGGCTGTCCTCCACCACATAGGCGATGCCGTCTTCGAGGAGCGTGAACACGTCATGACAATGATCGACGCACAGGCCGTCACCGGTGCAGAGGTCTTGATCGATCCACACACGCATGACAGCGGCCAACCTATCGTCGCCGCAACTCGAACCGCTTCGCTCGATGCGTGTCACCCATGCCCGCGGCCGGAGGGGCGTGACGGTGGTTCTGGTGACGACGTACTGGTCTTCGAACGTTCTGGTGATGACATCCGGTGTCGCTGGCCACACCGCCATGGCACCGAATCTGCCTCGCCGCACTTTCGTCCGCTCGAAGTCTGCGCAACCTCTGCGCAACCGCCTACCCTGCTCGACGTGTCAGAGCCGACAGCAAAACGCGTGCCGCATGTGTGGAATCGACCGACGGGCGACGTCGTCGACCACTACGCCTGGCTCCGCGACCGAGACGATCCCGACACCATCGCGTACCTCGAAGACGAAACCGAACACGCCGATGTGTGGTTCCTGCGGCACGGCGATCTCGTGGAAGAGCTCTTCGCCGAGATCCGCTCGCGAGTGCAGGAGACCGACGTTGCGGCCCCGGTGCCGAAGGCCGACTGGTTCTATTCCACCCGCACCGAGGAAGGGAAGTCGTACCCGATCCATGGTCGCGGCCGTCATCCCGAGACCGCCACGGACGAACTCGTGCTCGACCAGAACGCGGAGGCCGAGAGTCACGAGTTCTTCGACGTCGGCGCATTCGAGATCAGCCCGGACCATCGCCTCGCCGCTTGGTCGGCAGACACGAGTGGCGACGAGCACTACACACTGCGAATCCGCGACATCGCTCACGGCCGCGATCTCGACGACCGGCTGTACGACACGACCTGGGCCGGTGTCGCCTGGTCCAACGACGGAAGTCACCTCTTCTACGTCGAGGCTGACGAACAGGAGCGGCCGTATCGAGTGATGCGGCACCGTCTCGGCACACCACAGAGCGACGACGTCGAGGTCTTTGCCGACCACGACGAGCGATTCTTCGTCGACGTCGGAGCGACACGGAGCACCGAGTGGATCGTGATCCACTCGGGCAGCAAACAGTCGTCGGAGTGCTGGCTGGTTCCAGCCGGAGACCCCACGTCGGCCGCCCAGCGCGTCCGCCCGAGAGCTGACGACATCGAGTACCAGATCGATCACTGGGGTGACCGTTTCGTGGTCGTCACCAACCTCGATGCCGTCGACTTCCGGGTGATGCAGGCACCGCTCGACGAGCCCGGTCGGTGGACGGAACTCGTCTCCCACGAACCCGGGCGTCGCATCACCGGCGTCGAACCGTTCGAGAGGCACCTGGCCGTCCACGAGTGGAACCGGGCACAGCCGATGGTCCGAATTGTCGACCGCGACGGCGGCGCCCGCGCACTCGAGATCGATCCCGCTCCGCACGATGTGAGCTTCGGGCCGAACGAGCAGTGGGACACCGACTCGATCCGACTTCTGCACCAATCACCGACCGTGCCACCCCGCGTGCTCGACGTCGATGTCGCGACCGGCGACATCACCGTCGTCAAGCAGACGCCGACTCCCAACGTCGACCTGGACCGATACGTCGCCGTTCGCCACTGGGCGACTGCGGCCGACGGCACACAGATCCCGGTGGACGTCGTCCGACACGTCGACACGCCGCTGGACGGGACGGCGCCATGCGTCGTCTACGGCTACGGCTCGTACGAGGTCTCGTTGCCGCAGTGGTTCTCGGTGGCACGACTCTCGCTGCTCGACCGCGGAATGATCTGGGCGCTCGCCCACCCGCGCGGCGGCGGCGAGCTCGGACGGTCGTGGTATCTCGACGGCAAGCTGCTCAACAAGCGCAACACCTTCACCGACACGCTCGCCGCCTGCGAACACCTCACGTCGACCGGCATCGCCGATGCCCGGCGCTTGGCGATCCGGGGTGCGAGCGCCGGTGGTCTGCTCGTCGGAGCATGCATCACGATGGAACCCGAGCGGTTCCGCTCCGCAGTCGCGGAGGTTCCCTTCGTCGACGTCACCACCACCATGAGCGACCCGACGCTGCCACTCACGGTCACCGAATGGGAGGAGTGGGGCGACCCCCGGTCAGAGCCATACGCGTCGTACATCGAGAGCTATGCGCCGTACGACAACACGGCGCCCGCCGACTATCCGGCGATCATGATCACGGCCGGCCTCAACGACCCACGCGTGAGCTATCACGAGCCGGCCAAGTGGACGGCCAAGCTGCGAGAGGTCCGCACGAACGATGCCACGCTGCTGCTGCGGGTCGAGATGGGCGCCGGACACGCAGGACCCAGCGGCCGCTACGACGCCTGGCGCGACGAGGCACGTGTGCTGGCGTTTCTGCTCACTACCACGTGAGCCTCAGCCCGCGAGGGCGACGAGTCCCACCACGATCAGCGCACCATTGCGCACGAGATGCCACGGCCCGATCGGCTTCGCCGACCACGCACCGAAGCAGGCGCACGGTGGCCGCAGACCCTCCTTGAGCCGTGCCGCGATGAGCGCGCTGAACGCCACCAGCAACGCCAGCGCGACGATCGCCGGGATGGGCGGCAGGATCTGGAACACGAGCGCCGCACCGACGACCAACTCGAGCCACGGCAACGCCGGAATCGCGAGCGCCGGAGCACCGAGACCCCGTGCTTGGGTCGGCCATGCCTCGCCCGCAGCGAGCTTCGAGCCCCCGGCTGTCAGGAACGCCAGGCCGAGCGCCACGGAGGCGATCGGCGCGACCGTGCTCACGAGCCGACGTGCAGGGTCAACCCCTCACGCGCCGCAACGACCCTCGTGCCGGAGGCATGACAACGTGCCTCGGCCTCCGTGAGCGCCGCATCGATGTGATCGTCGTCGTGCAGGGGATCGTGATGGAACAGTGCGAGCTGCTTCACCCCCGACTCGATCGCCAGCCAGACGGCGTATTCCGCCGTGCAGTGACCCCAGTCGGACTTCGCTGCGAACTCGTCGCGTGTGTACTGCGCATCGTGAATCAGCAGATCGACGCCCTGACAGAGCTCACGGGCGTTGTCACCGGCTTCGAACACATCGACCCCCGGTTGCTGGTGATCACTCAGATACGCCAACGATGCCCCACCGAACTCGAGGCGGTAGCCGAGTGTGTTCCCGACGTGCGGGATCAGCCGGGAGGTGACGGCGATGTCGCCGATCGTGAACTCGTCGTCGCCTTTCGCATGGAAGTCGATGTCGCCCGGGAACAGGTCGAGTTCGACCGGGAACAGCGGCGGTCCGAGAGATCCGCGGATCACCTCGCTGATCGGCCGGCCGCTCTCTTGCACCGGCGCATAGAAGTCGAGATGGCTGCCCTGGCGAAGCAGCGGCGGGAAGAACGGCAGACCCTGGACGTGATCCCAGTGGAGGTGGCTCATGAGGCAACTCCCACTGAAGCCGGCTTCTGCCGGGCACTGCAACCCGAAGTATCTCGCGCCGGTGCCGAGATCGAGCAAGATCGGGTCGTGTCCGAGGGCATCGACGGAGACGCACGACGTGTTACCGCCGTATCGAGCCACGTCGTCGCCATGGCAGGGTGTGGAACCCCGCACGCCGTGGAATGTGATGTCGAACCCTGGTCCCCGGATGCGGTCACGCTAGCCGTCGGGGCACGGTCAGCGACAGCGGTCTGCCACGAGTCACACGGGGCGGCGCGGTCATGATGTGCCGATCACGGCGGCGGCGTCGGCCACACCCGACCGTCGAGGACGTCGGCCCATCGATGCGAGCGCCGCCTCGACGGTGCCGAGCACGCCGAGCACCATCGGGGGGTTCACGTGACCCATGTGACCGACCCGGAACGACGAGCCCGACAGATCGCCGATGCCGACACCGAGCGTGACTCCCAGATCCTCCTTGCAGATGCGTGACAACTCGATTGCGTCGATGTCGCCACAGCAGACAGTGGTGACCGCGTTCGAACGAGCACACTCGTCGCGGACGTAGCACCCGATACCGCCCGGCGCCGACCAGGCTTCGACAGCCGCTCGCACCGAGTCACCGAGTACACGATGTCGTGCCCAGCGCGTCTCCAGTCCCTCTTCGTCGATCATCCGCAACGCCTCTCGGAGACCGAACAGGTGTGTGACCGGAGGAGTCCCACAGAACCTGAGGTAGTGGGGGCCGTCCTCGGTCCGGTACGTCCAGTCCCAGTAACGCGTCCGGAGGCCGGCGCTCCGGTGAGCGGTCAGAGCTCGCTCGCCCGGCCACACGATGCCGAGTCCAGGTGGCGTCATGAGCCCTTTCTGCGACGCCGAGAGAGCGAGGTCGACGCCCCACTCGTCCATCAGGAACGGTTCGCACCCCATCGACGCGATGCAGTCGACCATCAGGAGCGCCGGATGTTCGGCGGCGTCGAGTGCCCGTCGGAACGCCGGGATGTCGTTGCGTGCTGACGAGGCCGTGTCGACGTGTGCGGTCAGCACCGCTGCGATCGCGTGATTGCGATCGGCACGCAACCGTTCCTCCAGCTCCTCGGGATCGTTCGCGAATCCCGGCGCTGATTCGACCAGTTCGACCTCGAGACCGAGGAAGGCGGCCATCTCTCCCCAGATCGCGGCGAAACGACCACAGTCCAAGACAAGCACCCGGTCGCCCTTCGACAACGTGTTGGTCAACGCCATCTCCCAGGCGCTGTGCCCGTTGCCGATCGCGACCAGCGCACGCTGAGTGGTTCCGGCGAGAGCCGGCAGCGCATCGAACACCTCGTCGGTGACGGCGAGCAGCTCACCGTCGTAGATGTCTGGCATCGGGCGATGCATGGCGGCGAGCACACGATCGGGCACCACGGAGGGACCCGGAATTGCGACGATCGATTTGCCGGCGGAGAGAGGGATCACGTCCCGAGTCTGGCAGCCGGTGCGGTTGGTGATCGAAACGTCAAGCGAAGTGGAGCACCACGTCTCCGACGCCGGCGAACCGAGCGTCGATCCGGTCGCCCACATCGGCTTCGAACACGTCGGTGGTGACGCCGGTGGTCACCAGGTCTCCAGCGACGAGCGGCCGGCCCCGAGCCGCGAGTTCGTCGGCCAGCCATGCCACGACGGTGAGTGGATGGCCGAGCACGGCTGCGCCGGAACCGCTGGTGACCAGCTCGCCGTTCCGCGACACACCGACGGCCGCGGCCGCGAGGTCGAGGTGGCGCCAGTCGCGAACCGGGTCGCCGTGCACCCACCATCCGTGGATCGCATTGTCGGCGGCGACCGGCAGAGCGCCGACCGCCCACGATTCGTAGCGGTAGTCGACGATCTCCACCGCGGGAGGACGGCGTCGATGTGGGCGGCGACGGATTCGTTCGTGTGTCCACCGGCGATCGCCTGGAGCGCCGAACCGATCCGAAATGCGAACTCGGCCTCGACGACTCGATGCACGAATCGCTCGGCCCGAAGCGTCGCTCCTGATGGCGATGTCGTGTGGGAGAGCAACTGCCCGACGAGCGGCCGATCGATTCGGAGTGCCGCTTGGGCGACATCGCTCGTGCAGGCGACCTTGTAGCCGATGCGGTGTGCGCCATCAGGCAGGAGGCCGTCGACCACGAGTTCCTGCACGGCGTACGCGTCGACGAGGGTGGTCGGACGGAGGTCACCGGGAAGATCGGGCTCGACGCACCCCGTTCGCCGCATCTCGATCAGCCGATCGGCCGCCGCACGGATCTGTCGATCGTCCATCGGCGCGAATGGTAGATCGAGTGCCGACTCGCACCACGTTTCCACACGTGTGTCCGACGCCCTCCTCCGCCGTCGGGTGCGGGGAGGACGACGGAGATCATGTCGCCGCCGGTCCGCCCGTCGACGTCCCCGTGCATCAGCATCCTCAGGAGCGGCATGACTCCGACGCACAGTGTCGCTGCGTCCAGATGTCCGTCCACATCTCGATGACGTTCACCGTCCACGGCACCGGGAACTGACGCCCGCATCGAAGCCGCGGCGGACGTCGCGGCACCGCTACCATGACCCGATGGGCTTGTTCAGGAATCGAGGTGGCACCGACGGCGTCAGGTTCCAGTTGCGCGAGAAGATGATCTCGATCGGGGACGACTACTGGATCGAGGATGATTCCGGTCGGCGCATGTTCCGGGTCAACGGCAAAGCGGTCCGGTTCCGGGACACCTGGATACTCGAGGACGCACAGGGCAACGAGGCGGCCTTGATTCGCGAGAAGAAGATCTCCGTGCGAGACAAGATCACGATCGACTTCGGTGACCGTGAGGCGGTCGTGAAGAAGGCCCTCGTCGGATTTCGTGATCGATTCCACGTCGAGGTCGAGCACGGCAAGGACCTCAAGGTGCACGGCAACATCGTCGACCACGAATACGAGATCGATCGAGATGGCGACACGATTGCAGAAGTCTCGAAGAAGTGGTTCAGAGTGCGAGACACGTACGGGGTCGAGGTCAACGACCTCGCCGATGCGCCGCTGGTTCTCGCTGTGACGGTCGCCATCGACGCACTCTCACACGACTGAGTGCGCAGGCGTCGATCGCCTTCCTCGACTGATCGGGATCAGGGGGTCGCCGGGCCTCGGCTCGACCTGATCGGTACCCCAGAGGGTGCCGAGTGGAGACGCTCGGAACGTGCCCAGTTCTGATGCATGTCCGGGGTCCGTCGGTTGGCGACGACCTCGGTCGACGTCAGGAAACGGTGATTCGCCTGACGAGGTCGGACAGCAGCGCAACCAGGCCCTCGACGATCGCCCTGCCGAACCGGTCGTGGTGTGCGTCGCACCTGACGGCGATTGCTGCGCTCAGGACGTCCTGATGGGTCGGATACCGCTCGATCGCCCACACCCCTGCCCCGGTCTTGGACGTGACGAGAGCGGTCTCGCCGGTGAAGGCCATGCGGGCGATCCCGAGGGCACACCACTCGAGGATGGCGGCATCGAACTCCTCTCGATCCGGCTCCGAGTCGAGCGCCGCCTGCACCTGCCGGAGCACTCCACGCCAGTACGTGTCGACGTTGTCGCGGACCCAGCGGCGTCGCTCATCGGCGTCGAGCGCGACCTCCAGCTGGTCGGGTACCGGGCCGCGAACCGCGACGCCCCTCGTCGAAAGCGTGGACCAGGTCACCGGGTTGATCTCGAAGCACTCCCCATCGAAGCGGAAGTCGCCGTCCAGCGACCAGGGACGTTGCATGGCGAGCGGCGGCGAACTCACATCCGCCCATGCGAGGAACGGCCCGTCGACGACCGGCAGGCCGGGGTCGGACCGGAACGCCAGGTGGGCGGCTTCGAGCCCAGAGATGACATCGGCATCGGTTGGGTCGGCAACGAAGGCGACGATGTCGACATCACTTCTCGGCTGCCAGTCATCGAGCGCTGCCGACCCGACGAGGTACAGGCCCTCGACGACGCCTGGCGCCGCATGATCGTGGACGGCCAACCAGGTCGTCATTGCCGAACGAACAGCATCGGGCAGTCGGCCGATCATCAGCACATCCTGCCGCGCGCAGTCACCCACGCCTGGCGTCCCAGAATCTCACAGGAGATGGCGCTCTGACCGCCTGTCTCTGACCGCTCGACACGAGGCCCGGGGACGACGTGGTCAGGGATTCGGCGTTCGTCGTGCTCATCGCCGAGCACGTCGCGGCGCCGCCCGGGTTGACCCACAACGCCTCCGATCGATCGGCCAGAGGTAGCCTCTCGCGCACCATGGCGCATGAATTCATCTACTCCTGCTACCAGCTGGCCCGGTTCTATCCACCCGACAAGAAGGTGCTGGAGAACATCTCGCTGTCGTTCTACCCGGGCGCCAAGATCGGGGTGATCGGCTCGAACGGAGCGGGCAAGTCGAGCCTGCTCAAGATCATGGCGGGGCTCGACGACGGGTTCTCGGGCGACGCTCGCCTGACACCGGGGTTCACCGTCGGCTACCTCAGCCAGGAGCCCGAGCTCGACCCCGACAAGAGCGTCAAGGGCAACGTGATGGACGGCGTCGCCGAGGTGCAGTCGATCATCGATCGGTACAACGAGGTCATGGCGATGTGGGCCGACCCCGACGCCGACTACGACAAGATCGGCAAGCAGCAGGCCGAACTCGAAGACAAGATCGCCGCCGCCGACGCCTGGTCCCTCGAGCGCAACGTCGAGATCGCGATGGATGCGCTGCGCTGTCCGCCCGACGACGCCGACGTCAGCACGCTGTCCGGCGGCGAGAAGCGTCGCGTCGCACTGTGTCGACTGCTGCTCTCACGGCCCGACCTGCTTCTGCTCGACGAGCCGACCAACCACCTCGACGCCGAATCGGTGTTCTGGCTGGAGCGTTTCCTCCAGGAGTACGCCGGCACGGTCGTCGCGATCACCCACGACCGCTACTTCCTCGACAACGTCGCCCAGTGGATCCTCGAACTCGACCACGGCAAGGGGATTCCGTTCGAGGGCAACTATTCGTCCTGGCTGGAGCAGAAGCAGGAGCGCCTCGCCCGGCAGGAGAAGTCCAACGTGGCCCGGCGGCGCACCTTGGAGCGCGAGCTCGAGTGGGTGCGGATGTCGCCGAAAGCGCGCCAAGCGAAGGGCAAGGCGCGACTCGCTGCGTACGACAAGTTGCAGTCCGAGGCGGAGGCCGAGAAGGACACGTCGAACAAGTTGGAGATCGCGATTCCTCCGGGCCCGCGCCTTGGCGACACGGTGATCGAGGTCGCGAATTTGAAGAAGGGCTTCGGCGACAAGCTCCTGATCGAAGACCTCTCGTTCTCGTTGCCGCCCGCCGGCATCGTCGGCATCATCGGCGCCAACGGCGCCGGCAAGACCACCCTGTTCCGGATGCTCAACGACCTCGAGCAACCCGACGCCGGAGCGATCAAGATCGGAGACACCGTGCAGCTGAGCTACGTCGATCAGTCGCGTGACGACCTCGACGCCGACAAGACGGTCTACGAGGAGATCACCGACGGGGTCGAACACATGGTCGTCGGCAATCGGGAAATCCACGGCAGGGCGTACGTCGCAAGCTTCAACTTCAAGGGCACCGACCAGCAGAAGCTCGTCGGCAACCTCTCGGGCGGCGAACGCAACCGCGTGCACCTCGCCAAACTGCTCAAGTCGGGCGGCAACGTGCTGCTGCTCGACGAGCCCACCAACGACCTCGATGTCGACACGCTGCGCGCACTGGAATCCGGTCTCGAGTCATTCCCCGGGTGCGTGGTCGTGATCTCGCACGACCGCTGGTTCCTCGACCGCATCGCCACCCACGTCCTGGCGTTCGAGGGCAACAGCGAAGTGCGTTGGTTCGAGGGCAACTTCACCGAATACGAGGAGTACAAACGCAAGGAACTGGGCGAGTCGGGCGACCAGCCCCACCGCATCAAGTACAAGAAGCTCGCCTGACCGGCACGACGTCTCGACAAGAATGTCGTGATGATCGAGACACGACTCGTCGCCACCACCGACGTCGAGTTCCTGTGGCAGATGGTCTACTGGGCAGCGCACGTCGACGAAGACGGTGGAGTGCAGCCCGACGACATCCGGGGCGATCCTGATCTCGCCGGTCATGTGTCCGGCTGGGGGCGTGAC
Organism: uncultured Acidimicrobiaceae bacterium; assembly: GCA_963792905.1. GTDB lineage: Bacteria > Actinomycetota > Acidimicrobiia > Acidimicrobiales > Ilumatobacteraceae > Ilumatobacter. Next base: position 28,875 of record CAWBYE010000026.1, on the reverse strand, counting down.
GGCGATCTCGGCGTGATCGCCGAGATCGGTGCCGTCGACGTCGGGGCCGCGTGGCTCCGGCTCTTCGACCCTCAGATCTCCGACTACAGCGTGTTCGTCGACGATCACACGCCCGAGCTCGTCGTCGCCGTCGACCCGAAACACGTCGGTTGTGGCATCGGATCGATCCTGCTGACGGCGCTGTTCGACCATGCGGACGATCGGTTCGCTGCTGTGGTGCTGAGCGTGCGCGCCGGCAATCCGGCGCAGCGACTCTACGAGCGGTTCGGATTCCGAGAGATCGAGCGCATCGTCAACCGGGTCGGGACCGAGTCCGCCAAGATGGTCAGGCGCTCGTCCCGCACGGTTGGCCGCTGACGAACCACGTCAGCCGGCGACGTTGCCCTGTGAAGCGAACACCCACTGGTCCGACTCGCCGCTCAAGGTCAAGACGCCGTCGGCGACGGCGTAGCTCGTGACATCCCCGAGCGCGGCGAGGAACGACTGCTCGAGTTCGAGAACGGCCGGCTCGCAACCGATCTCCGTCCAGCTCAGCCCGTCGACCTGGAACGACCCGTCGGATCCGATCGACACCCCACCGCTGTATCGGTTGCAGGCGGCCGTGCCTGCGACCTGGTCATCGTCGATCGAGATCTTGACGGCGAACCCCTCGATCAACTCGACGTTCGATCCGTCGGATGTGCCGGACACGGCGATCCAGTCGCCGACGGGCGAACCCGCGCTGCCACCGTCGTCGGCGGAGCCGCAGGCAGCCAGCACGACCACCATTGCGGTCAGGCCAAGCAGCGTTCGTGTCCGCATACGCATACGACGCTCAGTTCCTCGGCGTGGTTCCCAGCATGGCCGAGATGTCGCTCGCCGCGGTGACGACTCGGGTGCCGAACAGCTCGCCTGGCCGGCGCGTCAATTGATCGATCGGGCCGGACACGCTGACCGCTGCCACGACCGACCCGTCCGTGCCGAGGATCGGTGCGCTCACCGAGGCCACCCCGGACTCGCGTTCCTCGACGCTCTCGACCCATCCGGACACATCGGACTCACCCGACAACACTCGTCCGGCCGAGCCGACATCGAGCGGGAAGAGCACCCCTTCCGGCACGATCCAACGCAGAGCGTGCGGCGACTGCAGCGACACGACGCACCGGCGATGCGACCCCTCACGGACGAACAGTTGCACGCTCTCGTCGGTCGACGCACGGAGCGCTTCGAGCGTCGGCAACGCCAGCCCGGCGAGCGGGAACCGCTCGGCCGCCGTCCGACCGAGCGACGCCAACTCGGGACCGAGGTCGAAACGCCCGTCGTCGTCGCGGCGCAGGAGACCGTGCATCTCCAGTGCCACGGCGAGCCGGTGGGCGGTCGCCCGCGGGAGGCCGGTCGCGGTCTGGAGCCCACTGAGCGAACGAGGCTCGTCGGCGACGGCGCGCAACAGGTGAGCGGCCTTGTCGAGCACTCCGACGCCGGTTACGATGTCCATACCGCAAGAAGTGTATCTCAGAGAGTGAGAACCAACACATGTCGACCGATCACCCGATGACCCTGCCGGAGAAGCTCTGGCGGCGGCATCTCGTCCATGAGACGGTCGGCGAACCCGACCTGCTGTACATCGACCTCCACCTCGTGCACGAGGTCACCAGCCCGCAGGCGTTCGACGGTCTGCGGCTCTCCGGTCGAACCGTGCGTCGCCCCGACCTCACGATCGCGACCGAGGACCACAACGTGCCGACCGAGCACATCGATCAGCCGATCGCCGACGAGATCTCGGCGAAACAGGTCGACACGCTGCGGGCGAACACCGCCGAGTTCGGTGTCACCAACTACCCGATGGGCGACCCGAACCAGGGCATCGTGCACGTCATCGGCCCCGAACAGGGCCGCACCATGCCCGGGATGACCATCGTGTGCGGCGACAGCCACACGGCAACGCACGGCGCATTCGGTGCCTTGGCGTTCGGTATCGGCACCAGCGAGGTCGAGCACGTGCTCGCCACGCAGACGCTGCCTCAGGGCCGCCCGAAGTGGATGTCGGTCACGGTCGATGGGAAGTCGCCGGCGGGCGTCACTGCGAAGGACATCGTGCTTGCGATCATCGGCGAGATCGGCACCGGCGGCGGCATCGGCCACGTGATCGAGTACCGCGGCCAAGCGATCCGCGACCTCTCGATGGAGGGCCGTATGACCGTGTGCAACATGTCGATCGAGGCCGGAGCGAAGGCCGGCATGATCGCCCCCGACGATACGACGTTCGACTACCTGCTCGGCCGCGAGCACGCCCCGAACGGGGCGGACTGGGACGCCGCCGTCGCCGACTGGCGCACGCTGAAGACCGACGACGGCGCGGTGTGGGACAACGAGGTCGTCATCGACGCCGCCGGCCTCACGCCCCAGGTCACCTGGGGTACCAATCCCGGTCAGGTGGGCCCGATCGACGGAGCCATCCCCTCGCCGGACGATTTCGATGACGCGACGACCCGGGAGACCGTCAGCCGCGCCCTCGCCTACATGGACTTGGCGCCCGGCACACCGATCAAGCAGATCCCCGTCGACACGGTGTTCATCGGATCCTGCACCAACAGCCGCATCGAGGACCTCCGCGCCGCCGCCGCCGTGATGGAGGGGCGCCGAGTCAGCGTGCCGAGGGTGATGATCGTGCCGGGGTCTCATCGGGTGAAGGCCCAGGCCGAAGCCGAAGGCCTCCCCGACATCTTCCGAGCCGCCGGCGCGGACTGGCGTGAGCCCGGATGCTCGATGTGCCTCGCGATGAACCCCGACAAGCTCCAACCGGGAGAACGGGCGGCGAGCACCAGCAACCGCAACTTCGAGGGTCGCCAGGGCCGAGGTGGCCGCACCCACCTGGTCTCGCCTGCGGTGGCCGCGGCCACCGCAGTCAGGGGCACGTTTGCGACGCCGGCCGATCTCGACCAGGAGCCATCAGCATGAGAACCGAACCCGATCACACGGAGCGGACGATGAGGGAGACATCGTCATGAAAGCCGTCCGCATCGTCTCCGGAACCGGCGTGCCGCTCAAGCGCAGCGACGTCGACACCGACCAGATCATCCCGGCGGACTGGCTGAAGCGGGTCGAACGCACCGGCTTCGAGAAGGGTCTGTTCTCGACCTGGCGCGACGACCGCGACTTCGTGCTCAACCAGGAGGAGTACCAGGGCGCGTCGATCCTCGTCGCCGGACCGGCGTTCGGTGTGGGATCCAGCCGCGAGCATGCTGTGTGGGCAATCCAGCAAGGCGGGTTCGACGCGGTGATCGCGCCGAGCTTCTCCGACATCTTCCGCAACAACTGCACCAAGAACGGGCTCGTGCCGGTCGTGCTCGCCGAGACGACGGTCGAGGCGATCTGGGCGGCGATCGAGGCCGATCCGACGACCGAGATCGTCGTCGACGTCGAGCAGTTGACGGTGGAGGTGCCGGCGGCCGGCATCGCCGAAACGTTCCCCATGGACGAACCCACCCGGCACCGCTACCTGAACGGACTCGACGACATCGCCTTGACGCTCACCCACGCTGCAGCGATCGACGACTTCGAGCAGGGCCGTCCCGCCTGGCAGCGCTGAGCGCCGACACCCGAGGTCAGCTGCAGCGGAAGGCGCCGTCGACGACGACCTCGTCGGCGTCAGCGCTGAACGACCCCGCTGTCGCCTGGTCCGCCCCACGGCGCATCACGAGATCGGACGAGTAGACCACGTTGCCGGCGAGCAGCCGCATCGACGGTGCCGGACCATCGCCGAGTTCGAAACTCGTGATCGCGCCGATCGACTCGTCGCCGACGACACGAACGCCTGTCAGTTCATCGGTCGCGCCGCCCTCGGCGCCCGGGCACTCGATCGTTGCCGAACCGTCGGCACGTGCGGCCAGACCGAGGATGCGCTGCGCGTCGCCCCGGCGCAGGAGCGCAAAGACCTCGACGACCTCCAGCACACCATCGTCGCTGCCGACCACGAGCGGCTCCAGCTCGCTGTCACCGCCGAGACAATCGAACGTGCCTTCGATCGGGTCGCCCTCGGGGTCGAATGCGAGGAACGAACCGGTTCGCCCGTCGTCGCCGAGCGTGATCGTCCCCGCTCCATCGACCGGCGGAGAGGCCGCGAACTCGACCCTGACCGCAGCGTCGTAGGTGCCGGATTCGGGCACGAGATCAGACGACACCACACTGATCGAACGGACATCGCCCGTCTCGACCGAGGCGAGAACCGAATAGGACCCGTACGACGCCCGGAGGCCCGAGCAGGACACGAACCGTCCGAACGGGTCGTCCGAGTCGGCGAGCAAGCCGGTCAGTTCGGCGTCGGTCCCCGCAATCGACACATCGATCCGAACCGACGCCGGAACCTCGGCCGACTCGGGCACGGTCGCAGCGGGAGCCTCGACAACGGTGGTCGGCTCGGGTGGCTCCGTCTCCGGAATCGATGTCGAGGTTGGTTGCGGGGCCGTCACCGAGTCGGACTCCGAGCATGCGAATGCGATCGCCGCGGCGACGACGGCGACAGCGACTGCACGCCAAGGCACCGAGCGGCCGTGCCGCGAAGACATCGACCGACCTCGTCAGGTGGTGACGTCAGCCCCGAACGAGGCGAGATCGCGGAGGTTCGGGTTGTTCGAGAACACCTCGATCGCCGAATCGCTCGGGAGACGCATCCCCCGCTGCAGGATTCGCATCTGAGTGTGCTGGTTGTATTCGACGAGCGTGACCGCCCAGCCGTCGCGTCCCGCCCGCGCGGTGCGGCCCGAGCGGTGCAGATAGTCCTTCACGTCCTTGGCCGGCTCGTAGTGGATCACCGCACCGATGTCATCGATGTCGATGCCCCGCGCCGCCACGTCGGTGGCGACCAGCACGGCGAGCTTGCCCTCGGCGAACTGCTGGAGCGCCCGTTCGCGAGCCTTCTGGGGGAGATCACCATGGATCGCCGAACACTTGACACCCAGGTCGTCGAGGTTGCGAGCGACGCGGTCGCAGTTGCGTTTCGTCTGGCAGAACACGAGAACCTTGGGGATGCCCTGACCGATCGCACCGATCAACTTGTCCTTGTCCATGTGGTGGACAGCGAGGAACAGATGGTGCATCGTGCCGACCGTGTCGGTGGCCTCGTCGACGGCCACCTCGACCGGATCGGACAGATAGTGACGGATGAGGTGCCCGACGTCACCATCGAGCGTGGCCGAGAACAGCATCGTCTGGTTGCGGTTGGTGCAGTGACGGAGCACCCACTCGACCTGTGGGGTGAACCCGTCGTCGGCCATACGGTCGGCCTCGTCGAGACAGACGATCTGGATGTCGTCGAGTACGAGTTCGTTCGACTTGAGCAGGTCGATCAGCCGGAGCGGTGTGGCCACGACGAGATCGACGCCTTTTGCCAACTCTTCGATCTGGGTGTGCCGGCTGGCGCCCCCGTAGACCGCGAGCACTCGCTGATCGGCGTGCTCGGCGATCGGCTCGAGCACCTCGGCGACCTGGACGGCCAGTTCACGCGTCGGTACGAGCACCAGCCCCAGCGGGCGGCGCGGCTCCGCGACGTCGGTCAGACGAGCGAGCATCGGCACGCCGAAGGCGAGGGTCTTGCCCGAACCGGTCTTGGCGCGGCCGCAGACGTCACGGCCCTGCATTGCCACGGGCACCGCTTCGGTCTGGATCGCGAACGGCTGGGCGAACCCGCACTTCGCGATGCCGTCGTCGATGCGTGGAGGAACTCCGAGGTCGGCGAATCCGGTGGGCGACTCGACCGGGGGCAGTGCGTTGATCGTCGTCAGGTTGCCGGAACGTTCCGGCCCGTCATCACGTGGGCGGTCACGGCGGGAACCGCCGCTCGTGTCGGACGAACCCCGGCGGCGTCCTGCGCCTCCCCGGCTTCGTCCTCGGCCCGATGGCCGTGCTTTGTCATCATTCATGGTCGGGCCAGGGTATCGGCACACACTGGCGCATTCCGCGATGTGCCCGCCGGCGCCTTGCCCGAGGCGAGCCACGGGTCTACACTGGCTACCGTGTCGAACCACCTGGAGCTTCTCCTTCGATAGGGCGTGCGCACACATACCCGCGTTCGCCCGCCCCCAGCCACCCCGGCCGGGGGCTCTTTCATTTTTCCCGCCGACTCCGCACCATCCACACCGAACTCTCGAAAGACACCAACATGCCACCTGCCAACGTCATCCCGAAGAAGATGCCCTTCGAGAAGTACCAACCGTTCATCCCGGTGGTGCTCGACGACCGGACCTGGCCGAACGTCGTGATCGACCGCGCACCTCGATGGTGCTCTGTTGACCTTCGTGACGGCAACCAGGCGCTCATCGACCCGATGGACCCGGCCCGCAAGCTGCGGATGTTCCAGGAACTGGTGCGGATGGGCTTCAAGGAGATCGAGGTCGGCTTCCCGTCGGCGAGCCAACCGGACTTCGACTTCGTGCGGCTGCTCATCGAGGATGATCTCATCCCCGACGACGTCCACATCCAGGTGTTGGTGCAATGCCGCCAGGAGCTGATCGAGCGCACCTACGAATGCCTCGAGGGCGCTCCACGGGCGATCGTGCACTTCTACAACTCGACGAATCCGCTCCAGCGGGAGGTCGTGTTCGGTCTCGACCAGGAAGGAATCACGTCGATCGCTGTCAATGGGGCCAAGCTCTGCAAGAAGCTCGAAGAAACGATCCCCGGCACGGCGATCCGATACGAGTACTCGCCCGAGAGCTTCACGCTGACCGAGCCCGACTACGCGATCGACGTCTGCGAGGCGGTGATGGACGTCATCGAACCCACACCAGACGACCCGATCATCTTGAACCTGCCGGCCACGGTCGAGTGCTACTCCCCCAACGTCTACGGCGACGTCATCGAATGGTTCGGCCGCACGATCAAGCAGCGTGACTCGGTGATCGTCAGTCTGCATCCTCACAACGATCGGGGCTGCGCTGTCGCGGCCGCCGAGTTCGGCGTGATGGCCGGCGCCGATCGGGTCGAGGGCACACTCTTCGGCAACGGTGAGCGCACCGGCAACGTCGACGTCGTCAACCTGGCGATGAATCTGTTCGCGAACGGGGTCGATCCCGAGCTCGACATCAGCGACATCGACTCGTTGCGTCGGACCGCCGAGTACTGCAACAGGTTGCCCGTACCGGAACGCCTGCCCTACGTCGGCGACCTCGTCTACACGGCGTTCTCCGGGTCTCACCAGGACGCGATCAAGAAGGGCCTCGACCATCTGTCGAACGACTACGAGCGGTGGGGTGTGCCCTACCTGCCGATCGATCCACATCACGTCGGCCGTAGCTACGAGGCCGTCATCCGGGTCAACTCTCAGTCCGGCAAGGGTGGCGTCGCCTACGTCATGAAGGAGGAGCACGGTTTCGACCTGCCGCGGCGTCTCCAGATCGAGTTCTCGAAGGCGATCCAGCACGTGACCGAGAACACGGGCACCGAGATCAGTCCGAACGTGATGTGGGACACGTTCCAGGCCGAGTACATGCCGGAGACCCCACGCTTCCGACTCCGCACCCACGAGCTCCACACGACATCGACCGACGGCGAGGGACGCACCCGCGTCGCCGCCCAGCTCGAGGTCGATGGCGAGCCGGTCACGGTGCACGGCGAGGGCGACGGCCCTGTCGAGGCCTTCGTCCAGGCGATCACCTCGCACTTCGACGAGGACTTCGACGTCGTCGACTACTCCGAGCACGCCATCGGTCGCGGCGCCGACGCCCAGGCCGTCGCCTACGTCGAAACGACCCGCGCTGGAGGCAACATCAGGTGGGGCCTCGGTCAGGATCCGAACATCACCACCGCGTCGCTGCGAGCGGTCCTGTCGGCGTTCGAACGCCAACACGGCTGATCCGGCCCGACACTGCAGCTCACAGCAGGTGACGGTCTATGGTTGCCGGCATGATCACGACGTTGCGACGGCTGTTCTGGGTGGCGTTCCTCGCCGGAGCCGGCTACGCGGGCTGGCTCGCGTGGCAGAGTCGGACCGCCGACGACTCGCCCGCCCCGGAATGGCCACCTCTCGACCCTCCTGTCGGCGCGTCCGACGCACGGGTCGGATTCACCGAGACCTCGGTCGACCCGTCGGATGCGCCGACGGGCCAGACCGCAGCCCCGGCGGCAGCACAGATCGGGACGAACACGGCTCCGGCACACGACGACCTGGATGCCGCCGGTGGATGGGCAGTGCCCCGACGGCTACCCCATCAAGGCCAACGACAACTCCGGCATCTTCCACGTGCCAGGTGGGCGGTTCTACGAGCGCACCGTGCCGGAACGATGTTACGCCGACGCCCACGATGCCGAGGCCGACGGCTACCGTCGGGCCAAGGCTTGAGGAGAAGACGATGAAGGTCAAGATCGATTTCGACATGTGCGCCTCGACCGGCGGCTGCATGCAGGTCTGCCCGGAGGTGTTCGAGGTGCGCAGCGACGGCTACCTCTACGTTCTCCAGGAAGAGCCGCCCGCAGACCTGCACGACCAGGTACGCGCCGCCGCCGATCTGTGCCCGACGGCGGCGATCGAGCTCGTCGACTGACGCTCCCCGGTCGCGACGAACCGTTCGTCACGCGATCGCAACGAGCCTGCCGTCGGCGCTGCGGTGTCGTGATCTACCGTCGTCGGCGTGGGCTTTCACGATCAACTCCGGCGCTCGTGGGCGGCATCCGACTCGCTGCTCTGCATCGGCCTCGACCCCGACCCTGCCCGCTTCCCCACCGTGCTCGATGCGGCGCCGGATGCCATGTTCCGGTTCTGCAAGGAGATCGTCGACGCAACGGCCGACCTCGTCTGTGCATTCAAGCCCCAGATCGCGTACTTCAGCAGCCAGCGTGAGGAAGCGGCGCTCGAACGCCTCTGCACGTACATCCTCGACGAGTACCCGGACGTCACACTGATCCTCGATGCCAAGCGCGGCGACATCGGCTCAACCGCCGAGCACTACGCTCGCGAGGCGTTCGGGCGCTACCAGGCGCACGCCGTGACCGTGAACCCCTACCTGGGCGCCGACTCGGTCGTTCCGTACTTCGCTCACGGCGGCGGCGTCATCGCCCTCTGCCGCACGAGCAATCCCGGCGGCGACGATCTGCAAGCGCTCGACGTCGGCGGCCGGCCGCTCTACATCAGGGTCGCCGAGATGGTCGCCCGCGAATGGGCGGAGCGGGGCGACTGCGCCCTCGTCGTCGGCGCCACGTATCCGGACGAGCTGCGCAACGTCCGCCAGATCATCGGTGATCTTCCGATCCTCGTTCCCGGTATCGGTGCCCAGGGGGGCGACCCACGCGTCGCAGTCGCGGTGGGAGCTGGTAGCGACGGGCGCGGCTTGATGATCAGCTCATCGCGATCGATCATCTACGCCGGCTGTGGCGACGACTTCGCCGAACAGGCTCGTGCGGCGGCGATCGAAGCTCGCCTCGCCGCGCTTCCCGACGGCTGGTGACCCACGTTGCGTGACGGCCCGGTCGCAGTCGTTCCGCAGCCGCCATCGTGTCCGAACTCCGCTGTCCGACTCCGGGTCGATCCGCCAAGATGGAGGCCATGACTCCGCCGGACCGACGTGCCCGATTCTTCGAACTCCATGCCCGCGAGCAGGTGTTCGTGATGCCCAACCCCTGGGATGTCGGATCGGCCGCGCTCTTGACCGGAGCCGGCTTCGAGGCGCTCGCGACGACGAGCGCCGGGTTCGCATGGTCGCAGGGCCGCGACGACTACGGCGTGACGCGCGACCAGTTGATCGAACACGTCGGCCAGATCGCTGCGGCGACCGAGCTGCCACTCAACGTCGACAGCGAGCGATGCTTCGCCGACGATCTCGACGGTGTTGCCGACACCGTACGACTACTCCACGACGCAGGTGCCGCCGGGTGTTCGATCGAGGACTGGAACGGTCCGGCCGGTCGGATCGACCCGATCGAGGTCGCCACCGAACGCGTCGCTGCGGCCGCCGAGGCCGCAGACGTCGCCGGAGATCCGCTCCTGCTCACCGCTCGCGCCGAGAACCTTCTCCACGGCATCGACGATCTCGACGACACGATCGCCCGCCTGATCGTGTATTCCGGTGCCGGCGCCCACTGCGTCTACGCACCCGGCCTGGCGACGGTGGAACAGATTCGCAGGGTCGTCGAGGCGGTACCGGTGCCGGTCAACGTGCTGGCGCTACCGGGCGGGCCGACGGTCGCCGAGATCGGAGCGGCTGGTGGCAGGCGGGTGTCGATCGGGGGTTCGCTGGCGAGCACGGCCTACGGCGCCTTGATGGTCGCTGCCCGCGAGCTGCTCGAGTCGGGCACGAGCACCTACCTGGCGACGCGACTGACCTCCGCCGACCGGGCATTCCTGGGCTGAGACGTCGATCAGCCGCGCAGAGCCTTCACGCTGACGACACCCGGGGCTGCGCGGAGCTGCTCGACGAGCGGCGCGGGCACCTCGTCGGTGAGGGTGAGCACCATCGTGGCGTTGGCCGACGATGCGACACGGCCCACGTCCATGTCGGCGATGTTGACCCCCGCATCGCCGAGCATGACGCCGACCGTGCCGATCACGCCGGGCCGGTCGTCGTTGGTGATCACCATCATGTGGTCCGATGGGGGAACGTCGACCGAATGGCCGTCGACCTCGACGATTCGCTGCACCCGACGGCGGCCGGCGAGCGTTCCGGAGATGCTGTGGTCGTCGCATCGCAGTGAGATCAGGTTCACGTACTCGTCGGACTCGGCGCACGTGATCTCCCGCATCGAGATGCCCGCCGCCTTCGCCATGTTCGGTGCGTTGACGTAGCTCACCGGGTCGTCGGTGATTCGGCTGAAGAACCCCTTCAACACGGCGAGACCGAGGATCCGAGTGTCGTAGGCGGCGATCTCGCCCTCGCAGCACAGTTCGAACGAGTCGGGCGAACTCCCGTGCAGCGAGCCGTAGAGCCGTCCGAGCTGCTCGGCCAGCGGCAGGAACGGGCGGATCGTCTCGTTGGCCTCTGCGGCGTCGACGTTGACCGCCCAGGGAACGAAGTCACCGTCGAGGGCGAGCTTCACCATGTCGGCAATCGCATCGCCGGCCTTGTCCTGGGCCTCGCGAGTCGAGGCGCCCAAGTGTGGCGTGACCACGACGGAGGGCAACTCGAACAGCGGCGAAGCGGTCGTCGGCTCCGAGTCGAACACATCGAGAGCCGCCCCCGCGATCACGCCGTCGCGGATGCACTCGGCCAGATCGCGTTCGTTGACGATTCCGCCGCGCGCCACGTTGACCACGCGCAGCGACGGTCGGGCCTTGACGAGCAGATCACGATCGATCAGGCCGGCGGTCTCTGCTGTCTTCGGGAGGTGGATCGTCAAGAAGTCCGATTCGGCGACGATCTGATCGAGCGGCAACATCTCGACGCCGAGCTGGCGGGCGCGGTCGGCCGACACGAACGGGTCGTAGGCGACGAGGCGCATCTGGAACGCCCTCGCGCTGGTCGGCGACGAGCTTGCCAATCCGCCCGAGACCCACGATGCCGAGCGTCTTGTCGGCCAGTTCGACGCCTTCCCACTTGCTGCGTTCCCAGCGGCCGTCGATCAGCGCTGCGTGTGCCTGGGGTACGTTGCGGGCCTGTGCGAGGAGGAGCGCCATCGTGTGCTCGGCCGCCGAAATGATGTTCGACTGTGGAGCGTTGACGACCATGACGCCGCGTTCGGTGGCTGCGGCGACGTCGACGTTGTCCAGGCCGATCCCGGCGCGTCCGACCACGATCAGCTCAGTGCCAGCGGCGAGCAGATCGTCGTCGACCGTGGTTGCGGAACGGATCACCAGCGCGTGCGCACCGACCACGGCCGCCCGCAGGCCGTCCGGGGACAAACCGAGCTGGACATCGACCTCATGTCCGGCCGCGCGGAGGCGGTCGAGACCGCCGTCGGCGATTGCTTCGGTCACCAGGATTCGAGCCATGGCGACATGCCTATCGTTCCGAACCGGACAAACCCAACGGGTTGACGAGTCGTCAACCGTCTCGACGAGTTCGTGCAATCGGTGCGACACGGGCCGACGAGGTACGTTCTCGGTCATGGGTGACGGCGATCTCGACATCCGCACGCTGGAATCTGCGGATGACATGGCGATGATCGGCAGTCTGTTCCAGCAGGTCTGGGGGACGACGACGCCGATCGTGACCGTCGAACTCCTGATGGCCATCTCTCATGCGGGCGGGTACGTCGCAGGCGCCTTCGAATCCGGGCATGCCGTCGGTGCCTCGTTCGGATTCCTCGCCGACCATCACGGCGAACGTGCGCTCCACAGCCACGTGACGGGCATCCTGCCGGGAGTTCAACACGGTGGTGTCGGTCGGCTCATGAAGAACCACCAGCGTGCGTGGGCTGCCGAGCGGGAGATCCCCTGGATCGTCTGGACGTTCGACCCACTCGTTCGCCGCAACGCCTGGTTCAACATCAAGGTGCTCGGGGCACACGTCATCGAGTACCTCCCGAACTTCTACGGGTCCATGAGCGACTCGATCAACGCCCACGACGAATCGGATCGGCTCGTGGTCGCCTGGCCCACGACGGGCGACGTGTCCGGACCTTCGGCACCGCCCGGATCGATCACGACCACGGTGGCCACGCCTGACGACATCGTCGTACTGAGGCGCACCGACCCGTCGACCGCCGCCGACTGGCGGATGCGCGTTCGCCGTGAGCTCGTCGCTCTGCTCGACGCCGGCGGGGTCATCGTCGACTTCACCAGCGACGGCGACTACGTCGTCCAACAAGCGCAAACCGGCCCGGAGGCGTGACCATGCACCTGCAACAGCTCGAACTCCGACGGATCGAACTCGACCTCGTGACACCGTTTCGCACGAGCTTCGGCACCCAGACCCGGCGCGACATCCTCCTGCTCCACGTCACCACCGATCGCGGCGAGGGCTGGGGCGAGTGCGTTGCGATGGCCGAACCCGTCTATTCCGCCGAGTTCGTCGATGCCGCGGCGCTGGTGATCTCCGAACACTTCTGGCCGGCGCTCGTCGCAGCCGGACACGTCAGCGCGGCCGACGTCGCGACCCGGTTGCACCACTACGCCGGGCATCCGATGTCGAAGGCAGCGCTCGAAGCCGCCGTGCTCGACGCCGAACTCCGCGCCGAGGGCGTCAACCTCCACGGGTACTTCGGTGGCGGCCGCGACCGCATTCCCAGTGGCGTCAGCGTCGGGATCTTCGACACCCTCGACGAACTGCTCGAGCAGGTCCAGGGGTACGTCGACGACGGGTACGCCCGGATCAAACTCAAGATCGAACCTGGATGGGACATCGAGCCCGTACGACTCGTCAGGGAGCTGATCGGACCCGAGATGGGTCTCCAGGTCGATGCCAACACCGCCTACGGCCGCAGCGACGCCGAGCACCTCCGACGGCTCGACGAGTTCGGCCTCCTGCTCATCGAGCAGCCGCTTCCCGAAGAAGACATCCTCGGCCATGCCCAGCTGGCGACGGCGATCGAGACGCCGGTCTGCCTCGACGAGTCGATCGTCTCCTTGCAGACCGCCGCCGATGCGATCGAGTTGGGCGCCGCCGAGATCGTCAACATCAAGCCCGGTCGGGTCGGGGGATACCTCGAGGCACGCCGGATCCACGATCTGTGCCTCGATCGAGGTGTGCCCGTGTGGTGCGGCGGCATGGTCGAGACCGGCATCGGACGGGCCGCCAACGCCGCATTGGCCGCCCTCCCCGGATTCACTCTCCCGGGCGACATCAGTGCTGCATCTCGGTTCTACCGACGTGACATCGTGCGTGAACCGATCACTGTCGACGGCGGTCACGTGCAGGTACCCGAGGCCCCCGGCATGGGCTTCGAGCTCGACCTCGACTTCCTCGACGGCATCACGACCTCGTCGACGACCCTGGAGGCGCGCTGACCCTCCCGGGATACAGTCGCTAGCCATGTACACGTTCCTGACCGACGAATGGATGGATGCTGCCCGCGGACTCCGCGAGCAGTACGCAGATCGGCTGCCCGACGTCACCATCGAGGTCAAGATCAACCAGATCGTCACCGACGTGCCGTTCGGAGAAGGCACGGTGCACGCCTACATCGACAGCAGCGACGGCAGCCTCGAACTCGAACTCGGCGAGCTCGAGGAACCGGATGTCACGCTGACGACCGACTACGACACGGCCAAAGCAATGGTCGTGGATCAGGATCCGGCCGTGTTGATGCAGTCGTTCATGGCCGGCAAGATCACGATCCAGGGCGACATGATGAAACTGATGGCGATGCAGGCCTCGGTGCCGGTCAACGAAGCGTCGATCGAACTCGCCGCCGAGATCCAGGCGATCACCGAGTAGCAGCTGACACGGCGAACGCCTGCATCGCTTCGGTGAGGTCGTCGAGGTCCCACCGGGTCGCCTGCTCGATCGAGTCGCCGGTCAGCGTCCACGGCTCCAACCGGCGGACCGTGCCTCCCTGGACATAGAACGTCTCACCGCTGAACGCACACGAGCGACTTGCCAGGTACGCGACGAGCGGTGAGGCGTTGGCGGGGTCCCAGATGTCGAAGCCTTCGGCAGGCGCCTCCATGATCTCGGGCAACCCGGGGGACGCCAGGGTGAGTCGGGTTCGGGCGCCCGGCACGACGCAGTTGGAGACCACGCCGTACTGCTCGAGCTCATGGGCTGCGATCCGGTTGAACGTTGCGATCGCCGACTTCGCCGATCCGTAGTTCGACTGACCGGGATTGGCGTAGAGGCCGGACGTCGAGCTGGTGTGCACGAGGTTCCGACGCCGGTTCACCCCGAGCTTGTGTTGTTCACGCCAATACGACGCAGCCCACTTGGTGGTGGCCGTGTGCCCTTTCAGGTGAACGCGAATCACATCGTCGAAGTCGTCCTCGCTCATGTTCACGATCGTGCTGTCGCGGAGGATGCCGGCGTTGTTCACCACGATGTCGAGGTCACCGAACTCGCGGATGGCGGCGTCGACGACGGCGTGCGCACCGTGCCAGTCGGAGACGTCGTCGTAGGAGGCGATCGCCTGCCCGCCGCTGTCCCGAATCTCGATGACGACGTCATCGGCGGGCGACGGGTCGGACCCGACGCCGTCAGGACCCACTCCGAGATCGTTCACGACCACGCGGCACTCCGTGTCGAGCGAGGAGCCGGGCGTGCTCACGACCGAGGCCACGGCCGGCCCCCGTGACGATCACCACCCGACCGTCGAGTTCGTCCATGCCGTCCTTTCCAGCCGTCACATCGATCAGCTGGCCGCACCGTAGTGATCAGAGCGCGCTGATGTCGACCTGCGTGCCACGTCGGTAGGTCTGGCCGACCGTCGGCTCCTCGCCGTCGATCCGGACCGACCGCACGACACCCTGCGCATCGCCGAAGGTGAGTCGAGGCTCGAAACCGGCATCGACCAGAATCGATGCGGCCTCTTCGTAGGTGGCGGCGCCCGGCAACTCCGGGAAGGTGACGAGGTCGGGACCCAGCGATGCGATCACGGTGAGTTCGGCACCGCGTGGCACCTCGGTGCCGGGGGGCGTGCCCTGTGAGATGACCGAACCGAGGACGATGTCGTCGCTGAACTCCTGGGCGACCTCTGTGAGCGTCAACCCGACACCTTCGAGTTCGGCTCGGGCAGCGCCGACCGTGAGCCCGACCACGTTCGGGATGGTACGCGGCGCCGGACCGAGCGAGGACACGAGCTCGACGGTCGTCGCCGGCTCGACGAGCGAACCCGCCACGAGCGTGGCATCGCCGGGCACCGACCAGCTGATGACCACACCTGTCGGGAAGAGTTCGTCGAACTGCTCGACCACCTGCACGTCGAGCTCGCGCTCGACCAGTCGCGTCTGCGCCTCGCTGAGCGGCAGACCGGTCGATTCGGGGAGTTCACGCAGCGTCGGCCCCATGCTGACGACGATCAGGAGCGGTTCTCCTTCGGCCAGCTCGACACCGGCCTGTGGCACCGTTCGCACGACTCGTCCCACGACCGGGACCACATCGCTGCGTTCGCGTTCCGTGGTGACCAACCATTGGTTCGGTGCCACGAGGTTGCGGGCTTCGGCCTCGGGCATCTCGACGAGATCGGGCACCGTGTAGACCGGAGTCGCGAACAGCCGTGTCGCCAGGACACCGAGCACGACCAGCGCTGCGATGACCATCAGGGACAGCAAGATCTTCCAGGGCATGCCCCGTCGCCGACCCTCGGGTTCGGCCGCGATGGTGGGCATGACCTGCGTGGCGGGTGCTTCCGGCGGATCGTGGCCGGGCGACGTGGCCGGGACGGGCGAGGCGTCCGGGGTGATCCGAAGCGCATCGGTGTCACCCGAGGAGGGTTCGGTCTCGCTCGGTGACGGATCGGTGTCGGCGATCGAGCCGGAGACGACCGCAGCGGCCGCCGTCGCGACGACGGCATCGGGATCACGATCCGTGGACCGATCACCGATCTCCGAGTCGAGCGGCAGGATGACGAGGTCGTCGACCGGTGCAGCGGTCGACAGCTCGGCCGGTGCACTGACCGGATCCTCGGGTTCGGCCTCGACGATCACCGGGATGGCGGGCACCGAACCCTGTCGCTCGGCCAGCGGCCGGACGACGCCACCGGTCGGATCGTCCGGACTCCTGAGTTGATCGACCGGGGTCTCGAACAGCGCGGTCGACAACAGCGGCAGGGGTGCGGGGCGCGGCAACTTGCCCGCCGCCTGCACGAGATCCTTGCCGAATTCGGCCGCAGACGCACGCTCGTCGGCCTCGGGCCGACCGGCGTGCTCCAGCACGGCGGCGAGCGGGCCGAGATCTGCGGAGACGGGCATCAGGCGACCGACGCGGGCCGCGAGGGTGGCCACCGTCGAGTCGTTTCGGAACGGCAGGACGCCGGTCACCGCCTCTTGCAGCGTCAGGCACAGGGCGTACACGTCGGTCTTGCCGTCGATCGGCTGCGAGAGCCCTTGCTCGGGGGATGCGTACCAGGCCGTGTGCGTGGCCACCGAGTCGGGTTGCTTCCACGCCTCCGCGTTGAGCAGCCTCGCGAGCCCGAAGTCGGTGATCCGGAGGCGCCGATCGTCCCCGAAGACGAGTTTGGAGGGCGTCAGCTCGCTGTGCACGAACCCGCGTCGATGGGCGTAGTCGAGGGCTCGGCATGCGTCGAGGCCGACCGCCAGCGCCTGCGACGGGCTGAGTTGTCGTGCACGATCGAACATGTCGCGCAGACTCCCGCCGGTGAGTTGTTCGACGACCACGTACGACGTCCGGACACCGTCGAGGTCGGCCGTTCCCCAGTCGTACAGCGCGGCGATGTTCGGATGACTCAGCGAGCTGACCCGCCGCATCGTGTCGTCGAACTGTTCTCGGAACGCCCGGGTCGACGACATCTCGGGCCGAATCAGCTTGACGGTCACCGTACGCCCGGTGGCGTCGTCGATCGCGTCGAACACCGTGGTGTTCGCTCCCTCGCTGACGAGGTGCAGCAGGCGGTACTGATCGGCGAAGACACTGCCGAGCAGCTCGGTCGGTTCAGTTGGCTCGGTCTGACCGCCGGGGGGCGAATCGCTGATGTTCACGATGGCCGAACGCTATCGCTTGCCCCAGGGTCGTGGGGTGACGCCCCGGATGATCGAGCCGCGACCGGCCGGAACGCCTCGACGACGCATCGGGCCCCGATTCCGGCATGATGGTGTGGTGAGCGAGAACTCGATCGACACCGAGTCGCCCGGAGTGGACGCCGCGGCCGAGTCCGGCCGATCGACGCCGATCGTGCCGGCCCGGCGCCGCCGTCCCGACAGGACGATGGTGATCATGCTCCTCGTGCTCGGGGTCGGGATCTTCCTGGTCGTACGCGGGTTGCTCGTCGGGATCACCGGCGACGACCGCGCCGATCTGCCGTCCTTCGTCGAGTCCGTCGATCCGGTTCCCGAGGCCGTCCAGGTGCCCAATCAGACGAACGTGTTCGTCGATCTCGCGTCGGGATTCACCGGGGTGTTGATCATCGATGGCGTCGAGCTCGAGACCGTGAACGTCGACGAACTCGGGCAGACCGACATCGAACCCGGCCAGCAGGTCGAGCTCCCGCCCGTCACGCGGTTCGAGCCGGGCAACAACACCCTCACCTTCACCCCGAACGAGTCGGCGGCGATCACCGAGTTCGCCGACGGCCAACACACCGCCGAGGTGGTCTACTGGCGGGTCGAAGACGGCCGACAGTTCGCCCGATCGTTCTCCTGGACGTTCAACGTCGTCTAGGCCTCGTCTAGGCACGTCTAGGCCCGGTGCGAACCCGACGGCGGCCGATCGCCCGCCGTCGTCCTGGCCAGTGCCGCGTCGACGGCTGCCGCAGCGTGGATCGCCGCTGTCGGGAAATATGGCACGGCGATGTCGTCGGCAGACACGAGCAGTTCGATCTCGGTGCAGCCCGCGATCACGCCGGCAGCACCTCGCTCCGTCAGCCGATCGATCACTTCGAGGTACCTGACTCTCGATTCCGGGAGCACGATGCCCCGAACGAGTTCGTCGTAGATCACGTCGTGCACGGTCGTGCGGTCGGGCTCGTCGGGAACGATGACGTCCAGGCCGGCGGCCTCGATCCTCCGTCGCAGGAAGTCGTGCTCCATGGTGTACCGGGTGCCCAGCAACGCCACCCGCTCGATGTCGGTCCGCCGGACCGCCGACGCCGTGGCATCTGCGAGATGGAGGAACGGCACACCGATGGCGGCCTCGATCCGATCGGCCAGCACATGCATCGTGTTCGTGCACAGCACGATCAGTTCGGCGCCGGCCCGTTCGAGCAGTGTCGCGTCGGCGACGAGGATGTCGCCGGCAGCGTCCCAGTCGCCGGTCGACTGCAGCGCCTCGATTCGGGCGAAGTCGTAGCTCCGGATGACCAGGTCGGCGGAGTGCATGCCACCCAGACGGGCCCGTACGCCCTCGTTGATCAGCCGTTCGTACTCGATGGAGCTCTCCCAGCTCATCCCCCCGAGCAGGCCGATCCTCTTCACGCGGTGACCTCGGCGACGACTGCGTCGGGGTCGGCGAGCAGTTCCTCGAACTGCTCGCCGGGCACGATCGGCGTTCCGTTCGCTTCGGCCTTCGTGAGCTTGCTCGCCCCGGCGCCTTCGCCGACGACCAACGCGAACGTCTTCTTCGACACGCTCCCTGGGCTCTTCCCGCCGTGCTGACGTGATCGCGAGCTCGGCCTCGTCACGGCTGTAACCGGGAACCGAGCCGGTGACGACCACGGTCTTGCCGTCCATGGTCTGCTCGATCGCGGCGCGTGCCGCCTGCCGCTCGGCCGCCTCCTTCTCGCTGCCGAAGTTGACCCCGGCGGCTTCGAGCCGATCGATGAAGTCCTGATTGGCCGGTTGCTCGTACCACGTCGAGATCGACCTCGAGATCACCTCGCCGACACCGTCCACTGCGGACCGTTCGCCGTCGGTGGCGTCCATCACCCGCCGCAACGTGCCGAACTCGGCAGCCAGCGCCTGTGAAGCAGCCGGCCCGAGGTGTTTGATGCCGAGCGCGGTGAGCACCTTCGGCAGCGGGCGATCCCTCGACTCCCGAATCGACTCGATGAGCTTGTCGGCACTGGGCTTCGCGAAGCCCTCCAACTGTTCGATTTGATCGGGGACGAGCGAGTAGATGTCGGCGGCATCGCGCACCAGGTCCGCCGCCGTGAGTTGGAGCACCGTACGCTCGCCGAGGCCCTCGATGTCCATCGCCCCCCGCGACGCCCAGTAGACGATCTTCTGATCACGCTGGAAGGGGCACGCCGGCTCCACGCAGCGGGTGTCCGCCTCGCCATCGAGCCGGACGAGCGTGCTCGCGAGCGAGCACGGACAGGTGGTGGGAAACACCCACGGTTTCGCGGTCGGTGGGCCGCATCGACAGCACCGGACCGACCACTTCGGGGATCACGTCACCGGCCTTGCGGACGATCACGGTGTCGCCGGGACGGACGTCCTTCGCGACCACCTGGTCCTGGTTGTGGAGGGTTGCCATGCTCACCGTCGAGCCGCCGACGAAAACGGGCTCGAGTACGGCGAACGGTGTGGTACGTCCGGTGCGGCCCACCGAGACCTGAATGTCGCGGAGGAGCGTGGTGCGCTCCTCGGGCGGGAACTTGTAGGCGATCGCCCAGCGCGGGGCTCTCGACGTGTATCCCAAGTCGTCCCGCTGGGCCAGATCATCGACCTTGATCACCACACCGTCGATCTCGTAGCCGAGGTCGTGGCGATGCTCCTGTCGGAAAGCGCAGTACTCGATGACGGCATCGATGTCGTCGAATCTCCGACGTTCCTCGTTCATCGGGAATCCCGCCGTCGCGATGAAATCGAGCGTCTCCTCGTGCGACGAGAACTCGGGGCCGCCCACGACCTGACCGATCTGATACGCCCAGAACGACAGGCGTCGCTTCGCCGTCATGGCCGCATCTTTCTGGCGCAGGCTTCCCGCAGCCGCGTTGCGCGGATTCACCAGCGGTCGTTCACCGGCTGCCACGTACTCCTCGTTCAGCGCCTCGAACACTCCCGTCGACATGTAGACCTCACCGCGAACCTCGAGAACGGTCGGCGGATCGTCGCCGGCGAGCCGGTGCGGGATGTCTGAAATGGTGCGAACGTTGACCGTGACGTCCTCGCCCACCCGGCCGTCACCTCGGGTCGCCGCTTGCACGAGCACCCCGTCCTCGTATCGCAGACTCATCGCCAAGCCGTCGAACTTGAGTTCGGCGACCAGCCGTGGCACCACACCGTCGAGCCCACGGAGCAACCGGTCGTACCAGGCACGCAACTCGTCGGCATCCATCGTGTTGTCGAGGCTCGTCATCGGTTCGGCGTGGACCACCGGCGCAAACGTGGCACTGGCCGCTCCGCCCACCGCCTGGGACGGGGATGCCTCATCCGCCAGGTCGGGGTAATCGGTTTCGAGCCGCCGAAGGTCCCGGACGAGAGCGTCGTAGTCGCCGTCGGGCAACTCGGGTGCGTCCTGTTCGTGATACAGCCGGTTGTGGTGGGCCACCTGCTCGCGGAGGTCGGCGATTCGAGCGGAGACGTCGTCGCGCTGCGTACTCATCGATGCCGAGTGTAAAGAGCTGCGCCATGGGCAGCGCACGATCCGCCGTCTGCGGGTGATCAGGTGGCTTGCACGGCTCGTGCCACCTCGGTGGCGGTCGCACACACTCGCTCGGCGACCGAGGTCGTGTGGCCCCCGAGCCCGCACTGCGGTGAGATCAGGCACTGCTGCCGCAGACGAGCCGGATCGCAACCGCGTGCTGCACGAGGTCTCGCCACAGAGCATGCAGTCGGCCGGTGCTGCGGCCGGCGCCGCTGCCGATCGGACCCTCGGTCGGCACCGCTCCCCACATCACCCAGCCGCCTCCCTGCAGGAAACGCTCCAGGTAGCCCGTGTACGCGACGAGCGAGGATCGGGCGGGCAGCGACAGCACCTTCGGGCCGGACGCCAGCAGCGTCGCGAGGTCGACCTCGCCACAGGTGTGGACACCGACCGTGGCTCTGGGCTCCACGGCCGCCATGGCAGACGAGAGCAGATCGATCGCCTCGTCGGGCGCGATCGGAAAGTCGTGGTTCATCAGATCTTCGACGAACGGCTCGTCGAGCACCACGAGCTGGGGCGACTCCGGTAGGGCACTCGCGACGACATCGACGAGGGATCGAAGATGGCTCCTGACCAGCCGAGCGGCCATCGGGAACGCAGTGTCGGAGGGTGCACCGGCTCGCCGGAGGGCGAGGCCGACACTGATCGGACCGATGAATTGCCACTTGACGACGCTCGAATGTCCTCGCTCGACCGCCAGATCGAGGCAAGCTCGGAAGCCGGCGAACGTGTCGCGCCAGAGCTCGGTCCGCACGTCGGCGGCCGGGTCGAGGCCTGCCACGTCGATCGCAAGGGTGCCGTACTGCCCCAGCGTCACGCCGGGTGCGCCGACGAGCGCCTGGGCGATCGGCGACTCTGCCGGCGAACGTCGAGGGAGGCTCGGCATCGTCAAGACGTCGAACGACTTCAGGCTGAACTCGGCCGCTGCGGTGGAGTCACGATGAGGAAGACTGCCGATTCCGACGCTGGCGGCGGGTCCGACCACGTCGAGGAAGGTTCCGTTCGATGACGCGGTGATCAGGCGCGATGGACCGGCGAGGGGTCCTGGTGCGTCGTCGACCGCCATCGAAGCATGGTGACATCTCACGGACCGCGGTGACGACTTCGGCCAGTCCCCGTTGGCACACAGACCAGCCCGCATCCTCGCGCCGTGGCCGGTTCGGGTCGTTCGACCGCCACACTGAGGTCGTGCCGGCCCCCTCCGTCGTCGATCGGTTCTTACCCTGGCTCCTCCGTGTTGCGTGGATTGCCGTGCTCGTGAGCGGCGGGGCTGCGGTCGACGGCGCACTGGCTGCCCGGGCCGACGCGGGCGACATCGCTCGATACGTCGCGTTCGGCTGGTGGGTCGTCGGAGTCGCGGCCATGGCGGTTCCGGCCGTCGTGAGTCTCACTGCGGTCCGGATCGTCATTCCGATGTCGATTCCGGTCGCCGTCATCACGCTGTTCGCCGGGGCCGAGCGCCTCGACGGGCTGATGTTCCTCGCGACGAGCGCACTGGCCACCCTGATCGCCCTGTCGGCCGAGTTGGGGCGGACGTTCGTCCAGGCATCTGCGTACGGCGAGGAGGACCGACACCTCCTCCGGCCGCCGGTCGCCTACGTGGCCGCGGCAGTCGTGGCCTGGGCCCTCTGCGCTGCGCTCATGATCCTGGCGCCGCTGCTGCTCGCCGGCGGTCGATGGGTCTCGGGAGCGGTCGCAGGTCTCGGTGCCTTTGCCCTGGCCGTCTTCGGCTGGCCGAGATGGCACCGACTCTCCCGACGCTGGTTCGTGCTCGTGCCGGTCGGGGTCGTCGTCCACGACTCACTGGTGCTCGGCGAGACCCTGATGCTGCGGCGCCAGGAACTCGCCCGGATCAGGCTGGCTCCCGCCGACACCGAAGCGGCTGATCTCACGGGGCCTGCGTCCGGGCACGCCGTCGAGATCTCGACGCACGAGTCGGAGACCGTGTTCCTCGCCGTCACCCCGAAGCAGCCGCGCGGAGCGGCTCTCCATCTGCGTGCGTGCCTCGTGGCTCCGTCTCGCCCGGGCCGGGCATTGGCGGCGGCGGCGGAACGGCGCCTCCCGGTCGGCTGACCCACACGCAACCGGACTCAGCGGGTCGCGATGCCTCCGCCCAGCACGCGACGGTCGGACACGTCGTAGAACACCACGCTCTGACCGGGCGCGACGCGTCGCTGCGGTTCCGACCACTCGACCACGATCCGTCCGTCGGCGGGCCCGATGGTCGCCGACTGCGCGACGCCGTGCGCACTGCATTGCACGAGCGCGTCTCCATCGACCGGTTCGTCGACCCAGGTCGATTCCCCGACGACGAGCGACGAGCGATGCAACTCGCTGTCGTCACCGACGGTGACCACCGCGTTGGGAACATCGACGTCGATCACGTAGCGCTTCGGCCCACCGCCGGGAAGCCCGATGCCGCGCCGCTGGCCGATGGTGACCATCTCGACGGCCTCGACGCGACCGAGCGGCGCGCCCGCACGGTCGACGACCGTTCCCGAGCGGAACGGGATTCGGTCGCCGAGGAACGACTCCCGTCCCGCGGTGCTCGTGATGAAGCAGACGTCCTGGCTGTCGGGCTTGGACGCGGTCCGCAGGCCCATCTCGGTGGCCAGACGACGGACTTCCGACTTGTCGATGTGGCCGACGGGGAACAACGTGCGACGCAGGTCGTCCTGTCGAAGCATGTGGACGACGTAGCTCTGATCCTTGGCAGCGTCAGCGCCGCGTTCGAGCGTGAACCTGCCGGCGTGGTCGCTGTCCGACGCGGGCGTGGTGCCCGGTTGCGACCGCGTCGAAACCGAGCTGTTCGGCGCGACGGAGCAGGCGATCG
This sequence comes from uncultured Acidimicrobiaceae bacterium, assembly GCA_963792905.1. Lineage (GTDB taxonomy): Bacteria > Actinomycetota > Acidimicrobiia > Acidimicrobiales > Ilumatobacteraceae > Ilumatobacter. Next base: position 5,007 of record CAWBYE010000026.1, on the reverse strand, counting down.
AACTTCACGTGCCGATTGCACTCGATACAGGGGTTCGGCGTGATCCCCGCAGCGTGCTCGCGGACGTATGGCTCGACGACGTGCCGGTCGAAGTCCTCGCCGAAGTTGAAGACCAGGTGGTCGACGTCGAGTTGCTGCGCGACCCGCCGTGCGTCGTCGACGTCGCTCACGCTGCAGCATCCCGAGTCGCTGTCACCACCCCAGAGCTTCATCGTGACGCCGACGACTTCGTGTCCGTCGGCCAGCAGCAGCGCACCGGCGACGGACGAGTCCACCCCACCGCTCATGGCGAGCATCACCTTCATGACGGGCCCCTCATCATGCCGCCGAGCGGCGAAGTCGGCCGACCCGGTCGACCACAACGTCCACGGCGCGCTCCACGTCGTGCTCGGTGCTGGTGTGCCCGAGGCTCATCCGGAGTGCACCGGCGGCAACGCTGCGGTCGACACCCATGGCCGCGAGCACGTGCGAGGGCTCCATGGCGCCGCTCGCACACGCCGAGGCTGCGCTGGCGCAGATGTCGGCCTCGTCGAGCAGGAAGAGCAACGACTCGCTCTCGATCCCGGCGAGACACACGTGGGCCGATCCTGCGACCTTTCGATCGCGTGGCACGGTCTCGACCACATCGGTCAGCCCCTGCACCAGACCGTCGACGAGGTGGTTGCGCAGGCCGGCGAGCCGTTGGTTTTCGGCCGGCCGCTCGGCAACGGTCGCGGCGAGCGCCGCGGTCATCGCCACGATGCCGGCGACGTTGTGGGTGCCGCTGCGCCGCTCCCGTTCCTGGCCACCACCGATGAGCAGCGGATCGATGGTGACGCCGTCGCGGATCGTCAAGACACCGACCCCCTTGGGTCCGCCGAACTTGTGCGCGCTCAACGACATGCAGTCGACGAGCGGCGCGATCGTGCGGAGGTCGAGCCAACATGCAGCCTGTACCGCATCGGTGTGCAGCACGGCCTGCGGCGCACGCTCGCGAACGAGTGCGGACACCGACGCCAGATCGGTGATGGTGCCGACCTCGTTGTTGACCGCCATCACGCTGACCACACCGGTCGAGTCGTCGACAGCCTCGGCGAGTTGCTCGAGGTCGACGTGTCCGGCGGCATCCACCCCCACGACGCGCCCCTGGCGGGCTTGGACGGGATGCAGCACAGCATGGTGCTCGGCCGCGGGACAGACTGCCACGCCGCCGACACCGGCGAGAACCTGGTTGTCGGCCTCGGTTCCACAGCCGAGGAACACCACGTCGCCCGGTTGGACCCCGATCAGCTCTGCGATCTCGTCGCGTGATTCGTCGATCGCCCGACGCGAATCGCGGGCGAATCGATGAGACCCGCTCGGGTTGGCGAACCGCTCGGTGAGGAACGGCAACATGGCGTCGACGGCGACCTGTCGCATCGGCGTCGTCGCCGCATGATCGAGATACGTGAGAGCCACGGCGCAACGCTACCGAGCGGCGAGGCAGACATCGTATCGGCGGACTACGGTTCGCCGCCGAGGGCTCGATGGACGGATACGACGACACCACCTACGGCGACGCCTTCGCCGACGTCTACGACGACTGGTACGCCGACGTCTCCGACGTCGACGCCACGGTGACCACCCTGCTCGAACTCGCCCACGGCGGCCGCGTGCTGGAGCTCGGTGTCGGCACGGGCCGGCTCGCGGTCCCGCTCGCGACGGCCGGCTCTCGACACGGAGTGACCGTGACCGGCATCGACACCAGCCGGTCGATGCTCGCCCGGCTGGCTGCCCGGGACGCCGGGGGTCTCGTCGCCGGGATCCCCGGCAACATGGCGGGTCCGCTCCCCGATGGACCGTTCGACCTCGTCTTCGTGGCCTACAACACACTGTTCAACCTCACCGACCGCGATGCAGAGCTGCTGTTTCACCGCCGTCGCCGGGGTCCTCGGGCCCGGCGGCCGATTCGTTGTGGAAGCGTTCGTCCCCCCGTCGAACGAGCGGCGCGACAGCGACGTGTCGGTGCGGTCCCTGGCGGCCGACCGCGTGGTCCTCTCGATCTCGATGCAGGATCCCGAGCGTCAGGTCGCCGAAGGACAGTTCGTCGAGTTCACCGAGGCCGGAGGGGTGCGGCTGCGACCCTGGTCGATCCGGTATGCGTCCACCCAGGAACTCGACGAGATGGCCGTCGCGGCCGGCTTCGACGTGGAGCAACGGTGGGAGTCGTTCGCCCGGGAACCGTTCGAAGACGAATCAGAGCGCCACGTCACCGTCTACCGGCTGCACTGAGCGGCACCGCCCTCGCCGGAGATCCTGCGCTGGTCAACTTCCCGACCGAGCGCGCCCTATCCTGGGTGGTCGATGAGTCAGATGCGGTTGAACCAGTTGACGGGACGGTGGGTGACGATTGTCGCCGAACGAGCACTGCGACCGACCGATTTTGCGCCGCGAGCCGATGCCGGCTTCGAGTCCGATCGAGAATGTCCGTTCTGCCCGGGCAACGAGGAGTCGACGCCGCCCGTGGTCGAGACGGTCGGCGAGAGCGGCGACTGGACCATGCGGGTCGTTCCGAACCTGTATCCAGCGTTCGAGGGCGAGGAAGGCTTCGCCGTTCGACATGTCGGTCCCGTCCACGTGATGGCAGAGGGCACCGGCATTCACGAGGTCTTCGTCTACTCGAACGATCACGAGGGGTCCCTCGACCAGCTCGACGACACCGGGGCAGGCCAGTTCATGTTGGCGCTCAAAGACCGGTTCGCCGACCATGCCACGTATCCCAACATCCGCTACACCCAGGCGATCGTCAACCACGGCCGCGAGGCCGGCGCGTCGATCGCACATCCGCACGGCCAGCTCCTCGGGTTGCCGTTCGTCCCGGGCGAAGTGCTCGACGAAGAGCGTGCGTTCGGCCGGTTCGCGGGTGGCTGCCTGCTCTGCACCACGGTCGAGGCCGAGATCGCGACCGGGGACCGAGTCGTCTTTGCGAACGACGACGTCGCGGTCATCTGCCCGTACTGGAGTGGGAGCCCATACGAGCTCTTGATCGTTCCGCGGCGCCACGAGTTACATCTGCAGGACGCCGACGACGCCTCACTCGAGGCGGTGGGGCGGGCCCTTCGGGACTCGACGACCTACCTGAACCGGGCGATCGGCGACGTCGCGTACAACGTCGGGTTCCACACGGCACCGCACGCCCACGAGGGCGAATACCACTGGCACATCCACGTGTGGCCGAATCTCGTGACCCAGGCCGGTTTCGAGCGTGGCACCGGCGTGATGATCAACATCATGCCGCCGGAGCAGGCGGCCGACACCCTACGCGACAGCGCCTCTCTCGCCGGCTCCTGACGGGCCGGATCGACGTCGCGGTCGAGATCGACGTGGCCGCCGGCCAGTGTCTGGTGCGTGATCGAACCGATCGAGCAACACGTCGAGTGGATGGTCGACGCCGTCTCGATCCGGTTCACGAGTGAGACGACCAAGGGGGTCGGGACCACGTTCGAGTGCGACACCAAGGTCGGTCCGATCACGCTCACCGACGTGATGGAGGTCACCGAGTGGGAGACGGGACGGCGCATGGGGGTTCGCCAATCGGCGTCGTCACCGGCACCGGTCTGTTCGAAGCTCCAACCGATCGATCTCGATCGATGGACACGGTTCACCTGGACCGAGGAGCTCGACTTCCCGTGGTTTCTCGGTGGACCGGTCGGTGAAGCGATCGGTGGTCGGGCGGTTCTGAAGCGGATCTGGCGACGCAACCTCCGCACACTGAAGACGCTCGTCGAGAACCAGCCGTCCCGAATCACGCGCCGCTAACGTTCGACCGGTGCGTGTGCTGATTCTCGCGTGGGAGTTCCCGCCGAGTGCAGCCGGGGGCACGGCCGCCCACGTCGACGGCCTCGCACATGCTCTGGGCCGACTCGGCCACGAGGTGGTCGTGCTCACACGTCGAGTTCCTGGAGCCGAGTTCGACGCCATGCTCAGCGGTGTCCGGGTGCTGCGTGCCGACATCGATCTGCCATGGCTCCCCGACAACCACGTGGCGAGCACCGCATCCGCGAATCACGCGGCTCGTCGCAGTGTTTGCCGCGGTCGAGGGGTGGCGCCCGGACGTGATCCACGCTCACGATTGGTCAGTGGCGTGGGCCGCCGACGTGATCGCCGCTGCAACCGGTGCGCCCATCGTCACCACGTTCCACGGGACCGAGCGAGGGCGGCACGGCGGCCACCTCAAGCCGGGCGCATCGACCGACATCAACAGCGTCGAGTGGTGGCTGGCCTACCGCTCGCGGCGCATGACCGCCTCGACGAAACTCATGGTCCGGGAGATCGTCGACGGGTTCGAGGTCGATCCGGGCCACGTCTCCCGAATCCCGAGCGGCATCGATCCGGCATGGTGGCGGGCTGCCGGGCCCGAGGAGACCGCCGTGGCCGGCCGGAGCGGTTTGGTTCTGACCTGGGGCCGCGTGCAATACGAGAAGGGGTTCCAGGTTCTCGCCCGTGCCGTCTCCAGCCTGCGCTATCGGATCGGCGGCCTCGAGTGCATGATCGCAGGACGCGGCAGCTATCTGCCCGAACTCCAATCGCAGGTCGATGTGGCCGGCGTCGGCGACCTCGTCGAACTGCCCGGCTTCGTCTCCGACAACGAACTGCGGGCGGCGACGCACCGGGCGGGGTGCATCGTCATTCCGTCGCTCTACGAGCCGTTCGGCATCGTTGCGCTCGAGGCACTGGCCAGCGGTGCCCCGTTGGTCGTCGCCGACACCGGTGGATTGGCAGAGCTCGTCGGCGGCACGGGTTCGGCGCTGCTGTTCGAGCCAGGCAACGCTGAACAGCTGGCCGACTGCATCGAGCGGGTCCTGACCGATCAGGGCCTCGCCGATGAGCTCGTGGCGCGAGGGCATGAACTGCTCGAGGCCACGTACTCGTGGGAAGCGATCGCCGGACGCACGCTGAACGTGTACGGCGATGCCGTCGCCGCGTTGGCCGGCTGACCTCAGGTTCCGGTGAACGCTGCCTTGCCCGGACCGTTCTCGAGGAAGCTCT
>CAWBYE010000025.1:0-75644 GCA_963792905.1 uncultured Acidimicrobiaceae bacterium | reverse complement strand
CGCCCAACCCGTCGCTGGGAGGTGATCGGTGGGCGCCGGGGCTCGTCGTCGGGTCGTTTCGGGCCGTCGGGACCCGATATCCACTCGACGCGGTCGACGCTCTGGGTGGCCGGAGAACGAATTGTGCGCAGTCTGGGGACTCAGGAGCCGACGTTCGTCGATTCCACGGGAACTGAGGGCCGGATGAGCGCATCTCTGCGACACGCTGGTGGTACAATGACAGTCGTGTGACTTGGGGTGTCGTCGAACTTGTGTTCGACCCCTCGGACCACCGTCGGACCCATCGTCCCGAACCAGCGAACTCGAACTCAACGCGATCTGAGGTACTGCGTGTCCACTGACACCACAGCAGCAAGTTCCACCAAGCCACAAGGCAGCTACGGCGCCAAGGACATCCAGGTCCTGGAGGGTCTCGATCCGGTCCGCAAACGACCGGGCATGTACATCGGCTCGACCGGCCTGCAGGGTCTCCACCACCTCATCTGGGAAGTCGTCGACAACGCGGTCGACGAGGCGATGGCGGGCTACTGCGACCGAATCGGTGTCACCCTGTTGCCCGACGGCGGCTGCCGGGTCGACGACAACGGTCGTGGCGTCCCGGTCGATCCGTACAAGACGGGCCAGCACAAGGGCAAGAGTGCCGCCGAGGTCGTGTTGACCGTGCTGCATGCCGGTGGCAAGTTCGGCGGCGACGGATACAAGGTGTCCGGTGGTCTCCACGGCGTCGGTGTGTCCGTCGTGAACGCGCTGTCCGAGCGCCTCACGATCGAGGTCGACCGCGAGGGCAAGCACTGGTTCCAGGAGTACGCCAAGGGCGGTACGCCGCAGGGCAAGATGAAAGTCGTCGGTGACACGCCCAAGCGCGGTCGTGAGCGTGGCACCACCATCACCTTCTGGCCCGACCCCACGGTCTTCCAGGCCGAGGGCACCGAGTTTGTCGCTCGCACCGTGCTCGAGCGCCTGCAGACGATGGCGTTTCTCAACAAGGGTCTCGAGATCGTCTTCGCCGACCAGCGTCCCGAGCGTGAGCAGCAGATCACCTACCAGTACAAAGGTGGCCTGGTCGACTTCGTCAAGCACATGAACGCCTCGAAAGACCCGCTGTTCTCCAAGGTGTGCAACTACGAAGACGATGACGACGACGGCCAGATGCTCGACATCGCGCTGCAGTGGAACACCGGCTACCACGAGGGCATTCACGGGTACGCCAACGGCATCTCCACCATCGAAGGCGGCATGCACGTCGAGGGATTCCGAACGGCTCTCACCAGCATCGTCAACAAGTACGCCCGTGAGAAGAACCTGCTCAAGGAGAAGGATCCCAACCTGACCGGTGAAGACATCCGTGAGGGGCTCACCGCGATCATTTCCGTGAAGCTCCGGGAACCGCAGTTCGAGGGGCAGACCAAGGCCAAGCTCGGCAACGTTCCGATGCGCTCGTTCGTGCAGAAGGTCACGTACGAACGAATGGGCGAGTGGCTGGCCGAGAACCCCACCGAGGCGAACAAGGTGGTCAAGAAGGGCCTCGCCGCCGCCCAGGCGCGAGTTGCCGCCAAGAACGCCCGCAACGCGATCCGTCGCAAGACGGCGCTGTCCGGTGCGGGCATGCCCGACAAGCTGAAGGACTGCTCCTCCAAGAACGCCGACGAGTCGGAACTGTTCATCGTCGAGGGCGACTCGGCCGGCGGAACCGCGCTCGACGCCCGCGACCCCCGTACGCAGGCGATTCTCCCGATCCGCGGCAAGATCCTCAACGTCGAGCGGGCCCGCATCGACAAAATGATGAAGAACAATGAGATCCAGGCGCTGATCACCGCGATCGGCGCCGGCGTCGGCGAAGAGTACGAGGTCGACAAGGCCCGCTATCACAAGATCATCGCCCTCTGTGATGCCGACGTCGACGGCAGCCACATCCGCACTCTGCTGCTGACGTTCTTCTTCCGCCAGATGCGCGACATGGTCGAAGCCGGCTACGTCTACATCGCCCAGCCGCCACTGTTCTCCACCGAAGTCGGCAAGGAGAAGATCTACCTCAAGGACGAGATCGCCAAGAACCGCTTCCTCGAGGACCGCCCCAACCACAAGAAGGAGTTCGCTCGCCTGAAAGGCCTCGGCGAGATGGACTGGGAAGAACTGAAGTCGACCACGATGGACCCCGAGACCCGCACCCTGTTGCAGGTCACCGTCGACGAGGCCGCCGAGGCCGACATGATCATGAGCGTGTTGATGGGCGACAACGTCGAGTCGCGACGCGAGTTCATCACCACCAACGCGAGGGATGTGCGCAATCTCGATTTCTGAGATCCCGCACGAGAACACGAACGAAAGTGACACGAGCCACCGATGAGTGACACACCGATCCCGCCAGCCGACATCGACGACGACGGCACCGACGGCGACGACCCGATTCAGCCGATCGCGTTGCAGGAGGAGATGGAGAACTCCTTCCTCGACTATGCGATGTCGGTCATCATGTCGCGGGCGTTGCCCGATGTGCGCGACGGTCTCAAGCCGGTGCATCGCCGGATCATCTGGGACATGGAGACGCAGGGCTTCCGCCCGGACCGCCCGTTCGTCAAATGCGCTCGCGTCACCGGTGACACGATGGCGCGGTTCCACCCGCACGGCGACAGCGCCATCTATGACGCATTGGTCCGTATGGCTCAGCCGTTCTCCCTGCGGCACCCGCTGATCGCGTTCCACGGCAACTACGGCTCGCCCGACTTCGGCCCGGCCGCCTCGCGCTACACCGAGTGCCGCCTGCACCCGTTGGCGATGCAGCTTCTTGCCGACATCGACGAGAACACCGTCGACATGATCCCGAACTACGACGGCACCACCGAGCAGCCCGAGGTGCTCCCGGCCCGGTTCCCGAACCTGCTGGTCAACGGCAGCCAGGGCATCGCCGTCGGGATGGCCACCAACATTCCGCCGCACAACCTCGGCGAGGTCATCGACGCCACCGTCCACCTGCTCGACCACCCGAACAGTGCCGACCATCCCGAGAACACGACGGTCGACGACCTGATGGACTTCGTGAAGGGTCCCGACTTCCCGACGGGCGCACAGATTCTCGGACGCTCCGGCATCATCGAGGCCTATCGCACCGGTCGCGGCTCCGTGAAGACCCGGGCCAAGGCCACGATCGAGGAGGGCAAGACCGGTCGCTACGAGATCGTCGTCACCGAGTTGCCCTACCAGACCAGCGTCTCGTCGATCGCCGGACGCATCGAGGAACTCGTCACGAACGGCGATCTCGATGGCATCGCCGATGTCAACGACGGCTCGGCTGGGGGCAAGACGAGCCTCATCATCACGCTCAAGCGCGATGCCAACGCCAACGTCGTGCTCAACAACCTCTACAAGATGACGCAGCTGCAGAGCAGCTTCTCCATCAACATGGTGGCGCTCGTCGACAAGGTTCCCCGAACCGTCAACCTCCTCTCTGCGCTGGAGGGATACGTCCGCCACCAGATCGAGGTCGTGACGCGCCGAACCGAGTTCCGATTGGCGAAGGCCGAACGACGCGCCCACATCCTCGAGGGCCGCATCAAGGCCCTCAACGTCATCGACGAGATCATTGCGCTGATCCGTGCAAGCGACGACGCCGCGTCGGCCAAGCAAGCCCTGATGGCCGACCCGTTCGAGTTCAGCGAGGTGCAGGCGGTCGACATCCTCGACATGCAGCTGCGCCAACTGACCCGTCTGAGCCGGATCGACCTCGAGACCGAGCTCGATGACGTGCGAGGCACCATCCAGGAGCTCGAGGCGATCCTCGCCGACGACGTCCTCCTGCGCACGGTGATCAAGGACGAGATGCTCGCCATCAGAGAAGAGTTCGCCACCCCGCGGGTGTGCGAGATCACCTACGACGACGGCGAGATGTCGATCGAAGACCTCGTCGACGACAAGGAACTCGTGATCGTCATGACCGAGGCGCAGTACGTGAAGTCGGTGCCGGCCGGGTCGTTCAAGTCGCAGGGCCGCGGCGGCCGTGGTGTCAGCGGCGGCAAGCTCAAGGCCGACGACATCGTGCGCCACGTGATCTTCACCACCGCGCACGCTCACCTGCTGTTCTTCTCGAACCGCGGCAAGGTGTACCGACTGCGAGCGCTCGAGATCCCCGAGCGTGAACGTACCGCCAAGGGCATGCCGATCGTCAACCTGCTGCCGCTCCAGGCCGGTGAGAACATTCAGGCGATCATCGACACGCGCGAGTTCGCCGGTGACCGTTACCTGTTCTTCGCCACCAAGCAGGGCACTGTCAAGAAGACGACGTTCGACGCCTACGACTCGAGCCGTCGTGACGGCATCATCGCCATCAACCTGAAAGACGACGACGAACTCGTCAAGGTCATCGAGACCACGGGCGGCGACGACATCTTCATGGTCAGCAAGGGCGGCATGACGATTCGCTTCAACGAGGAAGACGTCCGTTCGATGGGTCGCACGGCCGCCGGTGTTCGTGGCATGAAGCTCAAGGCCGGCGCCGAGGACGCCGTCGTGTCCTGCGACCTCGCTCGCGACGACGCCGCGATCCTGGTCATGACCGACGGTGGCTACGGCAAACGGACCCAGCTCGACAAGTTCAATCGCCAGGGCCGCGGCGGCCAGGGTGTCCGAGGTATCAAGCTCACGGGCAAGAAGGGGTTCGTCACAGCGGCCTTCATGGTCGGGATCGACGACGAGATCGTCGCCGTGTCGTCAGGTGGTGTCACGATCCGACTCGATGTCCGCGAGATCAGTTCGCAGGGCCGCGACGCCACCGGCGTCCGTATCATGAATCTCGACGACGGCCAGACCGTCGCATCGGTCGCTCCGATCATCGCCGAACACGACGACGACGAGTGACGCACCGCGGTTGACGCCGCCGATCGCAGCCTGGCTGCCCTTCCGGTACGACGAGGAGGTGGCCCGTGCGCGATCGCGGTTCGATGCTGTTGCTGGTGATGTTCGTCGGGCTCGCCTTGACGTCGGCCCTGACCATGGCATTGATGCCGGTACTGCAGGACCTGACCGTTCGACAAGAGGCGCGTTCCGCGGCCGATGCCGCGGCGCTCGCAGGCGTGCTCGGTGGCCAATCCGCGGCGAACGATGTCGCCGGTCGGAACGACGCCGTCCTGGTCAGCTGGAGAGAAATGGGCGACGAGGTGGTCGTCAGCGTGCGGGTCGGCGACCACGTGGCCACCGCCCGCGCCACCGACGGACCCTGAGGACTGCCTACACTCGCTTCGGTGAGCACGACCGACGGCGACGCCTCTTCGCGGCTCGACGATGTGATCGCCGGGGTGTTGTCAGGAACTCCTCGACTGCCCGGCGACACCTCGGCGGTGCCCCCCGCCGACGACTGGTCGGTCGACGGCCCCGACGACGATCAGTACTTCCTGCCGGAGATCGTGCCGGCGACCGTGCAGGCGCCGGTGCCTCCGGCGTCACCAGACCCGGGTCTCGCAGCAGTCCCGGCCCCGACCGCGCCGGTGTCGCACACTCCCGCTCCCGCAACGGTCCCGACCGCGCCGGCGGCCGCACCGAAGGTCGCGCCCGCTCCTGCGCCGCCGGCTCGTCCAGCGGCGACCGCGTGGTCGGACCACATGACCAGCGTGCCCGCGTCGGGTTCGACGCTGCGAGCACCGGGGCGTCGGCCGCGCGTCCGTCGGGTCACCCGCGTGCTGCGTCACATCGATCCGTGGAGCACGTTCAAGGTGGCGTTGCTGTTCAGTGGCGTGGCGTATCTCGTGACGCTGACGGCCGGGGTGCTGTTGTGGCGGGTCGCCGACAGCACCGGGACCCTCGACAACGTCGAGCGGTGGTTCACGCAGTTCGGATGGGAGACGTTCGAGTTGAAGGGCGGCGAGATCTTTCGCAATGCCTGGATCATCGGTCTGTTCGGGGCCGTGGCACTGACTGGCGGTCTCGTCCTCCTGGCGACACTGTTCAACCTCGTGAGCGACATCGTCGGAGGCGTGCGAATGACGGTCCTCGAAGAGGAGGTCGTCGAGCGAACGGTCACCTCCACGCGGCGGTACGTGGTGCGACGTCCCCCGACCGGAAGCGCGGACTCCACCGATTGGGACATCGATGACGACACGGCGCCCGAGTCGTCGGACCCGCCCGGTGATCCCGAGACGACCTCGAACCCTGCCGTGCCCGCCGCCGACGCCTGGTCGGTCGACGACGAAGACGACGACCAGGACCCACAATCGGCTGGTTGAGGATTCGGGTCCTCGCCGGTAGTGTCGCATCCTTGCTGGGGCTATAGCTCAGTCGGTTAGAGCGCTGCCCTGATAAGGCAGAGGTCACAAGTTCGATTCTTGTTAGCCCCACCAATAACACCCCAGGTAGATGATGACACGGGAGGCCGATCGGCCTCCCGTTCTCGTTGCCAGGTCCGCGTCAGGTCCACGCGATGGCGAGTACTGCCGAGACGACCTTCTCTTGCGTCTCCTCAGCGATTGACGGCGTCGAGCAGATCGCCGACGGTGCCGGACGACTCGAGCGGATGGCGCAGGCGCTACTCCGAAGCGTGACTATGCGCTTCCCGTCCCTCGGGCGGACCTCCAACAGTTCGCAGGCGATGCGGGTGTCGTTGGGGCCCGTACCGCCGACACCGCAGGAAGGAGCACTGGCCGAGCACAACCGGCAGCAGAGAGCGCCGTACCTGAGCGGGTCGACCGCGCGGCTTCAGCTGGCGATATGGGTGCCCTGGGACGAGCAACGGCGACCCTGTCCCACGGCAGCCGAGTCGAGGCAAGGAACGCCGCTACCACGCCGTGGCCGCGGCTCGGAGGCCCAGGTTCAACAAGGGCTTCGCTGGATGCAGTCGGCCAGCTGTCGAGCGCCTCGTTCCTGCGCACCGTCGCTCGCCGGAATCGCTACAGGTAGAGCGTCTCGCTGATGATCTTCACTTCGCCGGTGCTGGTGAAGTGCAGGACCGAGAGCCACCGGACGCTGACTGAACCGACTCGTCCGGTGAGCACGATGCGGTCGTCAAAGACCATCATCGGTGAGAATTCTTCGAGCGACGCGTACGGCCCGTTCGTCACTCGATCCTGCAAGGAACCATCAGCCACCTCGAATCGCCATCCTTCTTCTGGGTACTCCACGTAGGCATCCTCGGTCATGAACGACGCAACCCGTTCCCCGTCGGTGGCACGCCAAGCGTCTACGTACTGTTCGACGACCTCGACCATCAGAGCCTGTCGATCCGTCAGTTGCCCTGCTCCGGCCACGACATAGTTCGAATCGCTCCCACCGTCCAGTGACGTACCGATGAGCATGCCGACCCCCAGACCGACAACGAGCGCAGCAACCGTGAGGAACAGCGCGCCGAACCGTCGCCGCGCCGTTGCGGGCTGCTCGAGCCCGGATTGCACACCAGATGTCGTAGACATCCCGACCTCCTTCCTCTGCCCCCAGCATCCGTCGCGACCACAGGCGGCGGAAGAGGAGTTGGTCAGGACAGCGGGACCTTCTAGATCGATGATCGACACCCGCTCGTCCGTCATGGAGTGGAGGAACGGCGCACGTCCGGCAACCGATGACCGCGCTCCTGACTCGTCGAGAACCTGACCTGTCTATGGCGTGTTACCGGTTGTTCCAGCTCGTAGCGCGATCCGCCAGGCTGCTGCAATCCATGCGACTGCCACCGCGAGCGCTCCTCACTCCAGCGGTAGATCGAGATCGTCGAGTCCAACTGCCGCTGCCGCGACGATCGCGACTGTGAGAGCGCTGGCGAGGGCGAGTCTTCCGAGTTGCACGCGGTCTGGGGGGCAGTTCGTACCCGCCAGGCAGTAAGCCCTGGTGGGACCGTCACAAGGAGCAGTGGCAGTCCGAAGACGGCGCCAAGGAGTGAAATCGTGAGCACGGCGCCCAGCAACAGGTGTGCGACTTCGCCGGCGGTACGGCGCGGGTCGAGCGTTCCGGCCCGAGCGAATGTGTCGAACGGATCTTGGTGCCTGTGAGCGCCGTTCATACAGTCGAGACGGACCGGGCATCCCGCTCGGCGAAACCGGAATTGAGGAACATCATGAGAGAGCACCGCACCCGCCTCGGGCTCCTGCGAACGCGATGGAGCGCCGCCGGCGCCGCTGTCGCCGTCACGCTCGGGGCCGGTGGCCTCAGCATGGCCCAAGCTGCCATCGATACCGGCGACCGACCGGTCACCGTCACGATCGCTGCCGAACGCATCCTCGACACCCGCACCGACCTCGGGCTCTCGGGCCGGTTCGTCGATGGCGCCTCGCGAGATCTCCAAGTCACCGGCTCGGTGCCGACCGCGTCCGGCGGTAGCAAGAACGTCGTCCCGGCCGAGGCGGTCGGCGTCCTGGTGAACGTCACCGTCGTCGCTCCGACGCACGAGGGGTTCCTGTCGCTGCGACCGCAAGGCGCGACTGGCGAACCCACCACCAGCACCGTGAACTTCTTCCCCGGCGCGATCGAACCCAACGGGGCAACCGTCGACTTGAACAACGGCCAGATCCAGATCTGGGTCGAGACATCCGCTGACACGGGCACCGCCGACGTCTTGATCGACGTGGTCGGCTACACCATCGGCCACACGCACGACGACCGCTACTACACCGAAGCGGAGGTCGACGCCGCTGTCGGCGTGAAGGCCAACAGCGCCGACGTCTACACCAAGACGGAGACAGATGCTGCCATACCGGTCATCTACTTCGCCCAGGTCACCCAGTTCGGCACCATCGACCGCGCATCAGCCGGCGTGACTGTCGACGACCGCCCTGGGGATGGGGTGTGGAACGTTGTCTTCCCCACCGACGTCAGCTCGTGCGGTTGGGTCGCGAGTCTCGGCGGCGTAGGACTCAACGACCAGGACTACGCTCGGGACGGATACCGGATCGCGCTGACCGATCCAAGCAGCCTGCCCGCGTTCGGACCCGACGAGATCGGAGTAGTCACCTACGACGCAACCACTGCCACAACCGCCGCACCCTTTGGTCTCATCGTTTCCTGCCCCTGAGCCATCCCGTTGCTCTGGTCGTCGCAAACGGGCTTCAGGGCGCAATCTCCTCTGAGGCCCGCTCAGTGACCGGGGACCTGTCGGTCCCCGGTCTGGGCCGACTGTCCCGACGAGACCAGCGACGAACACCGCGAACCCCTTGAGCGGAAGCGCTCCGAAGTGATTGCTGCACGGATCGAGACTCCGTCGGGCTGAGCGGATCTGAACCTACGCTGGGGTTCCATTGGAGCCGGGTGCGGGAATCGAACCCGCGACCACATGATTACCGGACTCCCTCTGACAGTCCACGGCGTCCGACTCAGTCCACGCCAATCCACATCGTCCCTGCTCAGAGCCCTACCCGTGTCGGTGCGTCCGTCACGGTCCCCTACGGGCATGTCCGTTCGTGGACGGCTCGTGGACAGCGGCTTCACGTCTTCGCCCGAACACGGTGAGATCGCTCGGTCGACCTCTTCCTGGAGACGAGGCAACCGGCCACGCTGCCGTGTCGCTCAGGTTGGCCTTCACCGCCCGTCGTCGGGATGCCGAGTCAGGCTGCCATGGCCAGCGAGCGCGGATATCGGCTTGGTGCGTTCCGGCTGGCGATGAGCGTGGGGGATGGCGATCAGCGGGGCCGGTCGGCCGTGGCGTGATGCTCGATGCGGTAGAGGATCACCAGCCGCTCGCCGTTGTCGATCTCGTAGATGATGCGGTAGACGCCGCGTCGAGCAGAGTTCTTCGCTGTGAACGAACCGTCACCCGATCGCCTGCCCCGGCGTCTCCCATGATCGAAACCGGACATGGACGCGAGTCGTCTAGCATCCCGTCGGCGCCGTAGCTCACGACGCCGCGCTTCAGGAGGTCTCGATGGCTCACATATTCATCCAACACGAAGTTGCCGATTACGACGCGTGGCGTCCGGTCTTCGACGCCGACAAACCCGGACGCGAAGCAGCAGGCGCCGCGGATGTCGCCGTACTCCGCGACGCTGACAAACCAAACTCCGTCTGGATGGTCTTCGAAGGAGACCCTTCGATCGTGGAGCCGATGATGAGCGACCCCGATCGAGGAGCACAGATGCAGGCTGCCGGAGTTCTCGGGCCACCGCAAGTCTGGGTGAGCTGACCGCTACCGCAACTTCCTGAAGAAGTCGAAGCGTTGATCGACACCTGGCGTGGCGGCACCGGTGCCTCGAGGGTTTGAGACGCTGGCGCAGGCGGAACGGACTGGCCAGAGATCGACGACGATCTCCGGCCGACGAGGCTGATCAGGCCGCAAGGAGCGCAGCGGGGGATCACGCCGATGCCGTCCGGTCGCCGGTACGCCTCGCTGCCGGTCGTGACCACGGCCGCGTCGAGCAGATCGTCGCCGATCCGATCCTTGAGCCAGTGAAGATGTCGGGTGTCGTGGTCGCTCACGGTCGCCGAGAGCTTCACTTCGAGAGCGACCACGCGGCCGTCGCATCGTTCGACGATGAGGTCGATCTCTTGTTCGCCGGCTCGAGTTCGCAGGTGTGAGACGCTCGGTGCCTCGTCGACCACGCGTCGGATGATGTCCCACGACGCGGGGAAGCGTTGCCACTCGTCGATCAGTATCGGTGTCGGGCCCTCGATGAGCCGCTGCGGCGCAGCACTCGCGATCTGGAGCGTCGGCTCGTCGTCCAGGCGGAACACGGACTGGGCCCGCTGCATCGCCGTTTCGGTCTTCCCGACCGCCTTCGGACCCTCGATCGATACCGCGGACAGGCCGGCGAGCAGTTCGTCGAGTTCGTCGTCGACGACGCGTCGGCGATACACGTCCATCAACGGAACCCACCGAATGGACGCCACGAACCAGACGATATGCACAGTGTGAAGCCGACGATCCGGACGCGACTCGGGTCAACGTGCAACAGGTCGCTGATCGCTGGATCGACGCTCCACGGTTGGAGCACTCGCACTAGTCACGCTCACGGGGTGGAGCGGTCAGTCGCGCGTGTTGCCAAGGATCTCGAGTGCCTGCATCAACTCGTCGTCGTGGTTCGGGAGCGGGTGTCCGTAGCGATCGAGAACGACAGCGACGCTGGTGTGACCACCACTGCGAGTACCACTCCTCGACGGTGAGCCTGCCGAGCCGCGGATCGACGAACGTGCCCTGTTGGCGATCGATCTCGATCACGTCCGCGACGTGCTCTGCGTCGCGACGACGGGTCGAATTGCTTCGACCGTTCTCTGCCATCGGGTGTCCGAAATCGGACAGGCCGGCCTGCCGGTCGCCATGCTTCACCCGGGGACTGACTCCGGTACCTGCGTGACACGTTGGTGGTAGCGCGGCGGTGCTGAGCCTGCCTCACCGGCACCGGTGGGACACGATCGTGTTCCGACGATCCCGGCTCGGTGCCGTGCCCGTTGATGGGCGCGGTGTCGCCGTTGAGACGTACGATTCGCCGGGTGGTGGAAACAGCCGAATCAGAGGTTCATCAGCTTGTTGCGGTGCTCGGTGTCGGAGTCGTCGACGATCCCGATCGACCGGTGTTGTGTGCCGACGACTTGGGGCTGACGCGAGGTGATGGCTGTTTCGACGCAACGCGGATCGTCACCGGCGCCGACGGGATCTCGCTCATCGATCACCTCGAGACCCACCTCGCTCGGTTCGCTCGGTCGGCAGCGGGGCTCGACATCCCCTTCGACGGCGAGGCATGGCGATCTCTGGTGGTCGACGCGGCGCTGGCCTGGACGCAGCCGGGCGAGGCTGTGCTGCGGGTCATGCTGACTCGGGGCCGCGAGCAGGCGCCGGGCGACCCTGTGACCGGTCTGCTCACGATCGCTCCGATCCACGAGGCGGCGCTGGCGGGGCGCGCCGGCATCTCGGTGACAACACTCGATCGCGGTCACGCCGCCGACATGTTCACCGAGGTCTCGTGGCTGCTCGGAGGCATCAAGACGCTGTCGTATGCGATCAACGTCGCAGCCGGGCGCGAGGCGAAGCGTCGAGGCGCCGACGATGCCTTGTTCGTCTCGTCCGACGGGTTCGCTCTCGAGGGGCCCCGGGCGTCGTTGTTGTGGCGGACCGGTGATCGTTTCGCGACGACGCCGATCGACGGCACGGGCATCCTTGCCTCGATCACCCAGGCGGTCGTGTTCGAACGTGCCGCCGCTGAGGGTGTGTCGGTGTCGTATGAGTTGATCACCGTCGATGATCTGGTCCGTTCCGACGGCGCGTGGTTGCTGTCGTCGGGCAGGCTGGTCGCCCCGATCTTGGAACTCGACCGGGTGCAACTGGCCAACGACCCGGCCTGGACCGGGCGGGTGTGGGGTTGGGCAACCGGTCCCGGCTGAGAGATGGCCCGGCTTCGAGTTCCTTGCCGTCGGCGACCTCCGTGCGTCCGTCGCAACGCAACTGAGTCGCCACAGGATCGGCGCAGCGCTCACCGACGCACGTGAATGCCGTGTTCGCTGCTCGGGCCCGCAAATCGGCACAGCGAGCGAAGCGTTCCTCCGCGCTGGTGATCTCTATGCTGACGGGGGAGGACTGATGGTCGAAACGAGCGGGTGGGTCGAACTGACCAAGGCGAATCCGGATCACTCGGCGTGGTACGTCGAGCGATTTCGGAAGATGGCGGCTGCGGGCGACGATCTGGCCGGCGAGGCACGGTTGATCGATGCGATGGCTCCTCGCGCCGGCCGGATTCTCGACGCGGGATGTGGCCCCGGCCGTGTTGGCGCAATCCTCGCCGGGCTCGGCCATGAGATCGTCGGAGTCGATGCCGACCCGGTGCTGATCGCCGCAGCGCTCGACGACCACCCCGGGCCGACGTGGCTCGTCGGCGACCTGGCCGAACTGGATCTCGCATCACACGGTATTGCCGAGGGATTCGACCTCATCGTCTGCGCCGGCAACGTGATGACGTTTCTCGCGCCGGGTACACGTCGCCAGGTCCTGGCGCGACTACGAGCCCATCTTCGTGAAGGCGGCCGCGTCGTCACCGGCTTCGGTGCAGGGCGTGGGTACGAGTTCGACGAGTTCTTCACCGACGCGCACGCTGCGGGCCTGGCCGTGGAACAGCGCTTCGGAACGTGGGATCTGCGCCCGCTCACGGACCAGTCCGAATTCCTCGTCGCGATCTTCGGCCGCAGCTGAGTACACGGTTCGCCCCCGGCCACCGAAGCGCGAGGCGTCGACCTGACGATGTCCGTCGACGACCCCGTGGGCACCCTCGTGCTGCACGACACGCAGGCCCGCCGGCGCTCGCACCGCACACCGGGCAGTCGTGTGCTCACCGCGTCGCGCGGATCACGACCAGGGAGTCGTTGGCGGACTCGGCGCCCCAGATCTCGCCGGGACGGCCCAGGATCTGGCGGACGTCGCTGGGTTGGGCGGGGAGGGGGAACGTGTCGAAGGTCTCGGTGGTGGGGTCGAAGCGATGGAGGGCGTTGCCGTCGAAGTCGCTCACCCAGACCTGGTCGAGTTCGTCGACGTAGACCGCGTAGGTGGAGGGGTCGGGACCCGGAAGCGGCCACTCGGTCCACTCGCCGGTCTCGGGGATGTAGCGGCTGAGCTGACCGCTGTTCCACTCGCTGACCCAGATGGCGCCGGCGGAGTCCGACCAGACGCGGCGGGCACCTTGGCCGGCGGTCGGTGGGTCGAGCTCGACGACGCCACCGTCGGGTGAGACGGCCCCGACGTAGCTGCCGGCGAGCGAGGCGAAGTAGACGTCACCGTCGGGGGTGGCCGCGATCCCGTAGGGGCCACGGCCACGTGGGGCATCGAAGACCTCGACCTCACCGACTGGGGGGTCGAGGCGGCCGTAGATGCCGTTCTGGCCGGTGAACCAGAGGATGCCAGTGTCATCGAAGGCGGCGGTGTTCAGGTTGGCGTTCGGCGATCCCGCGGGCAGCGGGTAGACGGTGACCTCGTCGTCGGCAGGGTCGACGCTGACGATCGCGTTCAAGCCGCCGTCGGTGACCCAGGCCACGCCGTCGGCGTCGACGATCACACCGTGGGGTGCGCTGCCGGCGCCCAGGGGGATGTGGCGGGTGTCGCCGGTCTCCGGGTCGAGGTAGCCCAAGGCCTCGGCGCGCTGGGCGGTGTACCAGACGCCGCCGTCGAGGGCCGGGGCGACATCGTGCGGCCGCGACCCGGCCGGCACCGGGAACGACACGATCTCCAGTCGTTCGGCGGGGATCGGCTGCAGCTCGGGGCTGGGGCTCTGCGTGGGATCCCGGCCGACCGTCGCCTCAGGCGCTGGGGTCGGTGTCGAGGAAACCGGCGTGGCGGCCGCCGCCGGCCCCTGCCCCGCGACCTCGGCCCCGCCGGTAGCCGCCGGCCCCTGTCCCGCGACCTCGGCCGTGGCGGTTGGTGGCGGCGTCGGATCGTCGACGACGGCATCGTCGTCATCACCCGAGCAGGATGCCGCCACGAGCGCGATTGCGAGAACTGCCACAGCGGCCCTGGTGGTCGGTCGTCGTGAGATGGTCACCAGGCCAGTCTGCTCGCTGTCAGCGTGTGCGGTGATTCGCCCGGTACGCCATCCCCGAACGCTGCCGGATCCTCCGAACCACTGGTGATGCTGCTGACGCTTGCCGGCGAGAGAACGAACCGTGGGCTGCCCGACGGGACGGGTTCCCGCGCTGTCCGAGGACGCTGCAATCGCCAGGTGGATCGCGAGCGGAGGCATGGATGTCTGCGGTATACCCAAGCGACCGGCGGGCCGTCCTGAACACGCTCGATGCACCGACGACTCGCGTGCGCCGGCCTGGCCGGCACGGGCGCGTCGAACACGTGCGACGACCCGCACGGCCGACCGCCGATCGCGACGTTCCACCATCGCGAAGGCCGCTGACCGGCGCACACCGCCACGGCCAACGGCGTCATCGAGGCGAACCGAGGGTCGGCCGGCATGTGTCGAGCTTGAAACCAACGTGCGTTGGATTCTGCCCGAGGTGTGCGGTACCGTGCCTCACCGTGCTCGCGATGATCGTCAAGGAGTTCCGCGAGTTGCGCCGGGATCGACGAACGATGGGGATGCTGATCGCACTGCCGTTGGTCTTGTTGGTGATCTTCGGCTACGCCGCGAACTTCGGTGTCGACACCGTCTCGACCGTGGTCGTCGGCCCTGCTGCCGACCCCGCAGCAGCGCAACTCCCCGAGCTGTTCGATGTCACCGAGCTCGATCCGGGCGGCGACCGAGAGTCCGCGACCGCCGAACTGCCGCGACAGCAGAGCGGACGCGGCGGTGGTCACCGGCGAGGCCGACGGTCCGCTCCTCCTCGTCGACGGATCGTCGTTGTTCACCGCTCAGGCGACGGTCGCGGCGGCGAACCGTGCCGGCGATGCGCTGCAGACCGAGGTGTTGTTCAACCCGGACCTGAAGACGTCGTGGGTGATGGTGCCGGGATTGATCGGACTGATCCTGGCATTCATCGGCACGATCGTGACCAGTCTCGGTCTCGTCCGCGAACGCCAAGACGGCACGCTCGAGCAACTCGCGGTGATGCCGTTTCGTCCGAGTGACGTGATCGTCGGCAAGATCGCGCCCTACTTCGCGCTGGCGTATCTCGACATGGTCGCGGTGACCGCTCTGGGCGCGCTGCTGTTCGGGGTGCCGTTCCAGGGTTCGGTGGCGCTCTTCGGCCTCGGCGCCGCTGTCTTCTTGCTCGTCGTGCTCGGGCTCGGGGTGATGATCTCGACGGTCTCGCAAACGCAGGGCCAGGCGATTCAGACCGCGATGTTCTTCGTGATGCCCCAGATCCTGCTGTCGGGCATGATCTTCCCTCTGGAGGCCATGCCGTGGGGGGTGCGCTGGATCGGCTATCTGCTCCCGCTGACCTACTTCATCAACATCTCGTCGGGGATCATGCTGCGCGGCGCGGGCCTGAGCTCGCTCTGGCCCTCGTACGTCGTGCTCGTCGTGATGGCGGTGGTCGTGCTCGGCGGCGCGGTGCTCAGGTTCCGTCGCGATCTGGCGCCCAAGCTGCCGTCTCACGCCGCCGATGGGTTGGAGGCGAGTCGGTGACCTTCGGTGTCGGTGCTCTCCATCAGCGGTTCGGCCGCATCGAAGCCCTTCGTGGCGTCGATCTGGACGTTCCCTCGGGCTCGGTGGTCGCCGTCGTCGGTGGCGACGGCGCCGGCAAGACGACACTGCTGAGATGCCTGGTCGGTCGGTACCGGCCGACGGCGGGCGAGGTACGACGGCCTCCCAGCCACAAGATCGGCTACATGCCGTCGACGTCCGGGACGTGGCGAGAGTTGACGGTCGAGGAGAACTTGGCGTTCGTGGCGAAGGCGTTCGGGATGTCGCGGCCCGATCGGGACCGTCGGAGCGCCGAGCTGGTCGAGCGGGCGGGCCTGACCGAAGCGTCCGACCGTTTGGCCGCCAATCTCTCGGGCGGTATGCGCCAGAAGCTCGGGTTCGTCTTGGCGATCTTGCACGAACCCGAACTGCTCGTGCTCGACGAGCCGTCGACGGGGGTCGACCCGGTGAGCCGTGTCGATCTGTGGCGGCTGATCGCCGAGGCGGCGATGCACGGGACCGCCGTCGCGATGGCAACCACGTACCTCGACGAGGCGGAGCGAGCATCGTCGGTGACCGTGCTCGACAGGGGCCGGGTCATCGCGGCCGGTACCAGCGACGAGGTCATGAGTTCGACCCCTGGCTTCATCTCGGCGCCCGACCGGCCGTCGGACCCGACCCGTTCGTGGCGCCGAGGCCGTTCGGTTCGCCAGTGGCACCCAACGCCCGACCGATTCGCTCCGTCGACGAGCGACAGTGCGCGCTTCTCGCCGCCGGATCTCGACTTCGAGGATGCTGTCATCGCCCGACTCCTCGACGTACGCAGCACCGACGATCGGGTCACGACGGCATGACACCGGACGCACCAGCGGCCCCGCTGCTCGCCGCCGACCGGGTCTCACGTCGGTTCGGTGACGTCACCGCCGTCGACCGGGTCTCGTTGAGCGTGGGCCCAGGTGAGATCGTCGGGCTGCTGGGCGCGAACGGCGCGGGCAAGACCACGCTGATCCGCATGATGCTCGGCCTCCTCGCTTGCTCGGAGGGGCGGGTGGCGATGTTCGCCGCCACCCCGTCGCGCGAGTCGAGACGCCGCCTGGGCTACGTCCCTCAGGGACTGGGGCTGTACCTCGACTTGACCGTCGCGGAAAATGTGTCGTTCAACGCCGCTGCTTTCGGAATCTCCTCCGATCGGATCGTCCTCAACGCGGAGTTGGAGGCGATGACCAATCGGCTCGTCGGATCGATCGGGCTCGGACGGCAACGGCAACTGGCGTTTGCCTGCGCACTCGGCCACCGTCCGGATCTCGTCGTGTTGGACGAGCCGACATCCGGCGTCGACCCGTTGGCCCGAGCGCGATTGTGGGACCTGATCCGATCCGAAGCACAGCGCGGTGTGGGCGTTCTCGTCACCACCCACTACATGGAGGAGGCGCAGCAGTGTGACCGCCTCGTCCTGATGGCCGGCGGACGGGTCGCCGCCGAGGGCACGGTTGCCGACATCGTGGCCGACCGGACGGTGGTTCGAGTCACGGCGGCATCGTGGTCCGAAGCGTTCGCAGCGCTCAGCGATGCCGGCCACGATGTGATGCTGGCCGGTCGTCGGATTCGGGTCGCATCGGCCGACGTCTCGGACGTCGATCGCACGCTCCGCCAGGCCGACATCGATGCCGAACTGACCGTGGTTCCGGCGATCCTCGACGAGGCGATGGTCGCAGTCAGCTCGAATCGATGACGACCAAGCCGCTCGGCCGCCGACCGGGACCCGACTCGAGCCGTAGCGCCATCGTCCTGGCGGCACGTCGCGAGTTCGCCGAGCAGGGATACGAGGGGGCGACGATCCGGTCGATCGCCGACAACGCCGACGTCGACCCAGCAACGATCTACCACTTCTTCGCCAGCAAGCAGGAGCTGCTCACCGCTGCGCTGGAGTTCCCGGTGAGCGACGACACCGTCCGCAACCTGATCCCGACAGACGGCAGCATTTCAGGAACCACCCTCCTCGCAGGAGTCCTCGACCTCTGGGAGCAGCCGGAGATCCGGGAGCGGCTGACCGCCCTCGTTCGGGTGGCCGCCACCGATCCGGGCGCAGCCCTCGGGGTCAGCTCCCTGCTTCGGACGTCCGTTCTCGAGCCACTCATCGAGGGCGTGGGTGGTGACGACGCCGAGCTGCGAGCTGGACTCATCGGCGCGCAACTCGCCGGACTGGCGCTGCTCAGACACGTGATTCCGTTCCCACCGATTGCGAACGCTCCGATCGACGAGTTGGTCGTTGCCGTCTCGCCCGCCATCGACCGATATCTGGCCGGCGAGTTGAGCGAACCACACCTCGACGATTCGATCGCAGAGGCCTGACCCGATATCCGACGTGAACGGGAGCGCGTCAGCAGCGTTCCAGGATCTCTGGTGAGGTGATCGTGTTCGTCTTCGTCGTGATCGAATCGGTGCGATCGGTCGTCGCCGCACCGTAGCCGTCGTTCGAGCCGAGACGTGTGGGCCCATGTCTCGGTCCGGCGTGCTGCCGGACCGGTCCGGAGCTAGCCGTCGAGCCAGGCGGTCAGATCTCGACCGATGAGCTCCTGCAGGGCGATGGTGTCGTCCCGATAGATCGATCGCAACTGCGCATGCAGGTCGACATCGATCCCCGGTTTGGAGTCACCGAGGAACCGGTTGCGGGTTCGCGAGCGCGAGTGCCCGGACGCTCGTGGGTGCGATCGCACGCGCCTTGCGCATCACGGGGTTCACTGTCGTGAACATCCGGAAGACGCGTTGGTTCCGGGGGACCACACTCGCGTTGAAGGCCTCGGTCGTCGGAAGTTCGAACGAGTCGTCGATGTCGAGATGGCCGAAGACCTCCTTCATGAGGAGGTGTGGGTCCGCAGCCAGATCCTCGAAGAGGAAGAGCTTGAAGCGGTCGCGGTCGAACAACTCGTACCAGCGGGTGAGGTGGGCGTGGTAGTAGCCGGCACGGATCCAGATCTCCTGCTCCGTGACGAGCTCGTGCGGCATCCCGTCGGTGAGTGCGACCTCGATGACACGCTCGAACTCGTCGTCGACCGTCCGGTCGTCGGCCGCGCTCTGGGGGCTGTGCTCTGCGTAGATCCGCTTGGCGTGCACGAAGTGCGAGAACGCCCGTTCGGCCGGGTCGCGGAGCACGATGATGAACTTCGCATCCGGCCGGTAGCTCTTCAGGTGCCAGGCCGCCAGCGGGTCACCCAGGTAGATCGCCGAGGCCTCTCCGACGCGACGTTGATCGGCCGCTTTGGCGAACAACGACTCGTACTTGGCGAAGTCGTCGGCCAGGCCGGCATCGGTGGCAGCGTCGTCGGCGAGCGAGCGCTCGCCTGGTTCGCTGTCGAGCGGGTGCGCTTTGCCGAGTGCTGAATAGCTGAAGAAGTCTGGTTCCTTCTTCGGACTCATGTAGACATCCGGGTGCGAGTTCAAGTACTCGTAGAGCGAGGTCGTTCCAGACCTCGGTGCGCCGATCACGAAGAAATTGGGAAGCATCGCGCTCCTCGGGTCGTTGGAAATCGTGTTGTCACCGGGAACGTCGTGTGGTCGGCCCCGCGGATCCAGGCTATCGGTCGCCACGGCCGGCGCAGCAGACCTCGTCGCCGGAATAGTGCGGCCGGCGATCGATCGCCGCGATCGCCGCTTCCGCAGGCCCTCGCAGCGGCACGTCTCTGGTACCGTCCACGCCAGCCGAGGTGTGTCGATGAAGGGTGGGCGGGTGCAAATCGGGTGCGGCTGTGTGAATCTGGGCAGTTCGTCACAGGGTGGTTCGGTGGCCCGGCAGACGCAGCTCGTACATGCGGCACTCGATGCGGGCGTGACGGTGTTCGACACCGCCGACGCATACGGTGCCGGTGCGAGCGAGGACGTCCTCGGCCGAGCGCTGCAGGGTCGACGCTCGGAGGTGGTGCTCGCCACCAAGGGTGGGTTTCTGTTCCGACATCGGTCGGCGGTGGAGCGCCACGGACGTCGTCTTCTGGCTCCGGCGGTCAAGAAGGTCCGGTCACGAGGAGGAGAGGGCGCCGCGGGCGTGCCGGTGCCTGGTGGGTATGCCGAGCAGGACTTCTCGCCGAGCCATCTCCGGCGTGCGCTCGACCAGAGTCTGAGGCGCTTGCGTACCGACCACGTCGACGTGTACCAACTCCACGGCCCGCCGAGCGTCCTCCCCGAACTCATCGGCGAACTCGAGGACCTGCGTTCGGCCGGAAAGGTCCGCCGGTTCGGAGTGGGGGCACAATCGGTCGATTCGGCTCGACAGTGGGCCGAGTCAGGGGTCGCCCTCGATGTTCTCCAGGTGCCGTTCGGGGTCCTCGACCCTGGCACGCTCGACGAGATCGGTCAACGTGACGATGCGTGTGCGATCTGGGCGCGCGGCGTGCTCGGCGGCGGTGTGATCGCATTGGCGGTGGCCGACTCCGACGAACTCGCCGGACACCACCAGCAACCCACGCTGGCAGCCCTCCGGGAGGTGTCGTCGGCATCGGGCCTGGCGCTCGACGAACTGGCGATCCGGTGGGCGGTTGCCAATTCGGCACTCTCGGTGATCTTGCTCGGGATGAGCAGCGAACAACACCTGCGGCGCAACATCGGGCTCGTGGGAACGGGCCCGCTCCCCGACGACGTCCATCGGGCCGTCGACGCTGCGGTCGGTCGTGTGAGCAACGACGGGCCTGAGTCATGAACTCCTCCGAACTCTCCGGCGACGACGCGCCGGTCATCGTCATCGGAAGCGGTCCCTGTGGGGCGGTCGCCGCCGACCGACTCGTCCGGCGCGGCGTGAACGTCCTCATGCTCGACGCGGGAACCCGGGCGCCCCGTGGCCTCGTGGTCAAGGCAGCCGGGCACACCGTTATCCGCTATCGGCAGTGGTCCGAGATCGACGGCGATCGACTCGATCCCGACAGCCCGGCCGATGTCGAGTGGTACTCGAGCCTCTCCCACGGCGGTCTCTCCAACTACTGGACCGCGGCGGTGCCCCGGTTCGCACCCGACGACTTCTCAGAGGGCGGCCGCCTCGACGAACGTTATGTCTGGCCGGTCACCTACGACGATCTCGAGCCGTTCTATGTCGAGGCCGAACATCATCTCCGCGTGACTGCGGGCGATCCGATTCCTGGTGTGCCCTCGAACTCGATCCGTCATCGGCACGACCTCCCGCGTACTGGCAAGCGGTGGTCGAGCGAGGGACCTCCAACGGCTCGGGTCTCGGCGTGATTCCCCTCGCCAAGGGCGCTCCGTGGATGGTGGCGAGGCGATGCGCCGAGTTCTCGAGTTATCAGTGTGTCATTCGCCCACTGGAGCAGGAACGAGGCTTCGAACTCAGGCAGGGTGCCCACGTCACACGTCTGCACTGGTCGTCGGCGAAACATCGTGTCGACGAGGTCGAATACGTCGACCGAGTGACCGGTGAGACCCACGTGGTTCCGGGCGCGCGCCGTCGTCGTGGCTGCGGGCACGATCGACACCACGATGATCCTCCTGAGGTCGATTTCGGCTGACTTCCCCGATGGTCTCGGGAACGCGGCCGGTTTGGTCGGTCGATATCTCCATGACCATCCGCGGGAAGTGGTGGGTCGCTCGGAGCGACCGTCGGATGTCAACGCTCTCCCACCCCGTGTATCTGGCGCGGCGCGCCGTGGAGGACAGTGCACCGTTGATGGCGACCTCCCACACCTTTGGCAGGGCATCGGTCATCGACGGTCTCCGAAACTCCTTTCGGGGTACCACGGCGATCGGGGTGCAGGTGTTCGGGACCATGGTGCCGCAGCCCGAGGTCGGTGTCAGCATCACTCGCGACGGTGATGCTGTCGGCCAGCGACCCAAGGTTTCGATCGCCTACGACGAAACGGCTGTGGCCAACCTGCACTCGTCGCGCCAACGTCTGAGCGACGTCCTCGGCGAGGCGGGACTCGGGATTGATGTGCCCGGACCGTTCCACGATCCCCAACCGGGCTCGTCGGTCCACTACTCGGGCACGGTGCGTATGCACCGGGATCCGCAGTTCGGCGTGCTCGACGGCTGGAACCGCATGCACGACGTGTCCAACGTGGTGGTGTGCGACATGAGTGCCTTCCCGACCGGACCCGAGAAGAACCCCACGCTCACTGCGATGGCGCTCGCGATTCCGCGCTGCCGACCGTTTGGCCGATCAGTTGCCCTGAAGCGAACCGGTGGCACCAGGACGCACGAGGATCACGGGTTCACCACGACGAGTAGCCCTTGTTCCCGACGAGCGAGCGGCCGAACCGATACGTCGAGTACGTCCAGGGCGCCGACACGAAGACTCGCTCGCGGATCTCGCCGGCGCGACTCGTGCCGTACCAGTTCGGGAAGAACCGTGGTCCCTCGCCGTCGACTCCGAACGGGTTGCTCTCCGGCGCCGACGTCTCGCCGAACGTGATCGACATCATCGGTCGAGCGACCGATGAGTGGTTCGGCATGCCTCGATGCCACACCGTCGAGAGACGGAACAGGACGTCGCCGCGCTTCATGGAGATCCGTGTGCTCTCGCGGTACTTGCGCTCCAAGGCGTACTGCCAGAACTTGTAGAACCGCTGGTGCGTGCCCGGGAGGAGATCGATCGCACCGTTCGTCGTGTCTGTGTCGACCACGGCGATATTGCAGATCAGGAACTCTTCGACGTAGAGGCCATCGGTGTGATAGTGCTGATCGACACTTCCCGGAAGGTTGTAGTTCGTCGTGATGCGAATTCGACCGGCGGCCTCCGAGTCGATCGCAGCGGCGATGCGGAGTGCGCCTCGCTGATCGAGTTCGTCGTAGACCGCACGGGATCCGGCACCCGGGAAGCAGTTCAAGTGGCCGCTCAGGGTTCCGCCCCCCTTGAACAGCGATCCGTCGGACTCGGAGAGCTCGAACGACTCGTTGATGGTGCGTTCCAGTTCGCGTAGCGGTTCCTCCGGTACCACTGACCGCAGCACGGTGTACCCGTCCTGACGGATCTGATCCAACGATTGCTCGACCTCAGCGTCGGACAACACCGCCACGCTCACCATCCTCCATCCGTCGTACCCGTCCCATCAAACTACCACCCGGTAGATCCGTGCGACATCGGAGATCATGCGCTCGACCGTGAACGTCTCCTCGACTGCGCGCTCGTCCGGCTGCGCCCATCTGACGCCGCAGATCCGGATCGTCGACGAGCACGGTGAGATGTTGCACCAACGCGGCGTGATCGCCCGGCGCGGACAACAACCCGTCGACGCCGTGTCGGACGACTTCGTGGGTGCCGCCGTTGTCGAGCCCGATGATGGGAAGCCGCATCGCCATCGCCTCGGCGAACACGAGGCCGAACGGCTCCTCGAACGATGGCATCGCGAACACATCGGCTGCAGCCATGATCGCGACGATGTCGTTTCGATACCCGAGGAACGAGACCGCGTCGTCGAGACCGAGGGCGCTGACGACGTCGTGCAGTTCGGACAGGAACCCGACCCGCGGATCGGGTTCGTCGCCGATGACGAGGAGCCGGATGTCGGGGTGGCGACGGCGAACCTCGCCGATCGCCGCGATCAGCGGCGCGACGCCCTTCTCCTCGAACAGTCGACAGACGGTGATGACGAGCGGGGCCTCGTCGGGGATCCCGAACTCGGAACGCACGTCCGCCGGCTCGGTCTCAGGCTCCCATCGATGCAGCTCGATCGCATTGTGCGCGGTGAACAGGCGATCCGGATCGAGGCCCGCCGAGATCAAGCCTTCGCGGACGAAATCGGAGACTGCGATCACATGATCGGCGTGGCGATACGCCCACGTGAGGGTGGGGCTCATCCAGTCGCCGTAGAGCACGTGGGCGTGAAGGACCGACGTCGTCCCCGTGATCTTGCCGATGCACACAGCCGCCAGTGCATCGCGTGGCCGGTCGTTGGTGTGGATCACGTCGATGCGATGACGGTGGACGTACCACGTCAAGCGGGTCATGCTGGCGAGTCCTCGTACGGTGCCGGTCGCGAGCGACCACAGGCCGGCGAGCGAGCGTTCGAACCCGCTGTTCGGTCCTGGGTCCATGGGGACCACGGTCACGCCGTCGAGCGGTTCCACGACGTCGCGTACGAGTGTCGGCAACTCGCCCGGACCGGTCACGCATGCGACATGAATGTCGTGTGTCGCTGTGTCGAGACCCTGAATGATCTGAGCATGAACCCATTCGTCGGCACCGAGCCGATCGTGTGTCGCCGAATGTATGAAGAGCACCCGGACGTTGAACCGATCCGGCGGTGCGCCGTCATCCGGCGCAGATCGGGAGGTGCGTTTGCCCGTCGCGTCCGGCTTGAGGATCGCATCCAGACCGCCGATGGACTCGGCCGCTTCGTCGACACCCTGGTAGTAGGCGAAGTTGTAGATCCCGCTCAATGCCGCAACCCGGATTCGGTGGGCTCCGACTGCGTCGGCGGTTGCCGCCATCTTGCGGAGCACCACCTCGCTCGCTCGGTGCAGCCTTCGATGACGAACCATGGTGCGGGTCAGCCTGCGAACCAAGAGGTGTCGAGCATCGAACTGCCGCGCGATGAGCGGCAGCATCCACGGTTGCCCGCCACGCAGAGCGAAGGCGACATCGTTGCGGCCATATTCGAACGCGTTCCCCCGCCATGAGTCGAACGAACGCTCGGCATAGTGGAAACCGACGGCAGTGTCGATGAACGTGAACTCGACGCCTGCCTCGGCGAGGCGGTACGCGAGCTCGACGTCCTCGGCTCGACGGAACGATTCGTCGAATCCGCCGGCCGCCACGAGGTGCTCACGTCGAATCGCAGTGTTCCCGGTATAGAACTGCCGAGAGGTCGTCTGCATCGACTTGTCGCGTAGCGCGTCGTACTGCTTGTAGAGCATTCGCTGCTCCCAGTCGACCCACGGGTTCAGCTTGGCGTCGGTCGGGGTGAGCATCGGCCCGATGGTGACCAGCGATCCGCTGGATTCCTGATGGGCCTCGTAGTGGGATACCAGGAGACGAGGGTCGGGCACAATGTCGTCGTCGATGAACACACGCACAGTTCACCACGCGCCGCCCGGATCCCGCGGTTTCGCGCCGCTGCAGGACCCGAATTCTCCTGTCGCTGCGCGACGACATCGATCGGGACCGATGAGCTCTCGAGATACTCGTCGGTATCGTCGGTCGACCCGTCGGATACGACGATCGTCTCGAAGGTCACACCGTCGAGTTGCTGCTGGGCGAGCCCGCTCGAGCGTGCGATGGAGCCGCTCGCGACGGTCGTACGTCGGCACGATAACGCTGATGGTGGGCGCCTGGTCAGTCATCGGTGGTGGCAGGTTCGGAGGGTGCACGGCAACGCTGGTGCGACATCGTCGTCGGAGCTGTATGCAGCCCAACACGGGTGAGGGAACGACGGGTCAACCTACCCGACGGAAGCAAGGAGCGACAGGACGGAAGCACCGAGCGATGGCCGGCGTCGCCGAGGAAGGTTCACCCGCCCTTGTCCGATTCGGTGTCTGTCGGAGGACGAAGGCCTCTGGTCACGCCTCGGCGCCCCACGTACCGTGCCCGACGGGAGGTATGTGGTGGATTTTCATGTGTCGGAGGAGATGACGGTTCGGCTGGCGATGATTCGCGAGTTCATGGACCGTGAGGTCATCCCGCTCGAGGGCGAGATGCTGCACGGTGATGCGCCCGGCCTCGACGCAGCCGTGGTGGCCGCCCAGGCCAAGGTCAGGCAGATGGGGTTGTGGGCGCCGAACCACCCGGTCGAGTTCGGCGGCCTCGGCCTGTCGATGGTCGATCACGGTCTGTTCGCCGAGGCGGTCGGACGGAGCCCGCTCGGTATGACCGTGTTCGGCACCCAGGCCCCCGATGCCGGCAATATCGAGATCCTCCATCAGCACGGAACCCCCGAGCAGCAGGATCGGTGGCTCCGTCCGCTCGTCGCTGGTGAGATCCGCAGTTGTTTCTCGATGACCGAACCGGAGACGGCGGGGTCGAATCCGCTCCTTCTGGAGACGACCGCGGTGAGCGACGGCGATGACTACGTGATCAACGGGCAAAAGTGGTTCACGTCGTCGGCTGACGGCGCCGCGTTCGCGATCGTGATGGCGGTGACCGATCCAGACGCGCCGCCGTATCGCCGGTCGAGCATGATCATCGTGCCGACGGACGCTCCGGGGTTTCACCTGATCCGCAACGTCAGCGTGATGGGGCACGCCGGCTCGGGACACGCCAGCCACGGTGAGGTCTCCTACCAGTCCTGCCGGGTCCCGAAGTCGAACCTGCTCGGAACGGAGGGCGGCGGCTTCGTGATCGCACAAGACCGATTGGGACCGGGGCGGATCCACCATTGCATGCGCTGGCTCGGCATCGCGGGCCGTGCTTTCGACATGATGTGCGACCGTGTCAATCGGCGAGTGATCGCCCCTGACGGCAGCACGCTCGCCGACCGGCAGGTCGTGCAACACTGGGTGGCCGAGCTCGACGCCGAGATCCGCGGCGCCAGACTGCAGACGTTGCACGCCGCCTGGATGATCGACCAGCAGGGGGCGAAGGCGGCACGAGATGAGATCTCGGCGATCAAGTTCGTGGTCGCGAACACCATGCTCAAGGCGGTCGACACCGCTCTGCAGGCGCATGGCGCGCTCGGCGTCACCGACGATACGGTCCTGTCCTACTGGTACCGCCACGAACGGGCGGCTCGCATCTACGACGGTGCCGACGAGGTGCACAAGACGAGCCTGGGTCGACGAATCCTGCGGCGCTACGCCGCCGACTGACTCGGCCGCGTCAGCCGACGCCCGGCGATGCGTCGGGGGTCGCGTCGTCGAGATCGATGCCGCGCAGCCCGGCACCGAAGGCCGCTGACGGTTGCGTGATCTGGATCGATCTGGCGCTCCTCAGAGGTCCGGCCGGTGAGCGTGCTCCATCATGAACGGTCGCATTCTGCTGTCTGGTCGCACGGCGGAGGCATGCAGGTGACCCTCAAGACGGTCGTTATCCGTGCCGACAACACCAACGTGGCCGGGTACGAAGCAACCGAGCTGAGGCTCGACACGACGTTGCCGAGGTCCGGCGCGGAGCACCGATGACCGACACCACCATCCCTCGACCAGGCGCACAGCGCCCCGGCGACCCGCTGGAGACGACCGTCGAAGGTCGTCTCGGTGCGCTGGTCCGGTGGTCGTCTCCGCGGACACGAGTCCTGGCCTTCGCGTGTGTTCTTGCGTTGATCGGCGGTGTCCTGCTGTCATGGACGCCGCTGCCAACCGCCGAGCCGGATCGGGCGTGGACACTGCCGTGGTTCGCGCTGGTCATCACCTTCGGTATCGCCGAAGCGACCGCACTCCACGTGGAGATCCGCAAGGAGTCGCACTCACTCTCACTCAGCGGGATCCCGATGATGTTCGGGCTGCTCTTCGTCAGCCCGTTGGCGCTCTCACTGGCCTACCTCTGCGGTGCAGCTCCCGCGATCTTGTGGGTGCGCAAGTCCGACCTCGTGAAGACGACCTGGAACTTGTGCCTGTTCTTCGCCGAGGCGGCCCTCGCCGCATTCATCCTGCGTCACATCCTGGGAATGGCGATGCCGTCATCGTTGCTCGAGTGGATGGTTCCGCTGACTGCGGTGCTCGCTGCCGAGTTGCTCAGCCTGGTGTCGGTGTCTCTGGTCATCATGGTCGTCGATGTTCGATTCCGGCCGAGCCTGTTCGCGGACGTCGGCCAGTCGCAGATCCTGGCGGCCCTGGCCGGTACGTTCACCGTGACCGCACTGTCGGCGTCGTCGGGCAACCCCGCGATGATCCTGTTCGCGATCGTGCCCGTGATCGGCGTCGGCGCGCTGATGCAGAGCAGTGGTCAGCTGTCACAGCGCCACAAGGACCTCCAGCAGCTGCATGGATTCACACGTGCCTTGACGAACGAGCGTGGTCCGAGAACCGTCGACACCGGCCTTGCCGAACTGGTCCAGATCATGCGGTCCCGTTCGGCCGGCCTGCTCATCATGTCCAACGATCCCGGCACGCCATCAGCTCTCCGGGTACTCGTCGACGACACGTTCCACGATCTCGATCCCGAAGCATTCTCCGCCGGACTGATCGCGATCTCCAACGATCGGTCGGTCAGCGAGGTGAACGTCGAAGAGGCCGGCCGGATGGGTCGCCACGTCTTGCAGAGCTTGAACGCGTCCAAGTTGCTCACGATCAAGGTGCTGACCGAGGTCGATCGTGTCGGCGTGCTGTTCGTGGCAGATCGCCTCGGCATGCGCAGTGAATTCGCGAGCGAGGAGTTCCGGCTGTTCGGTTCGCTGGCGAACACCTTGAGCGCTCGTCTCTCGAACGATCACCTGGTCGCCGAACTCGAGACCCAGGCCCAACATGATGCGCTCACGGGTTTGTCGAACCGGTTGACGTTCGAAGTCGCGCTGACCGCGAGTCTCT
The DNA here is from genome assembly GCA_963792905.1 of uncultured Acidimicrobiaceae bacterium. Classification (GTDB taxonomy): domain Bacteria; phylum Actinomycetota; class Acidimicrobiia; order Acidimicrobiales; family Ilumatobacteraceae; genus Ilumatobacter. The sequence goes on along the minus strand of CAWBYE010000025.1, from coordinate 47,298 downwards.
CCAACGCCGACCACCGGGGCGTCGTGTTGATGATCGACCTCGACCGCTTCAAAGAGATCAATGACTCGCTCGGTCACGACATGGGAGACCGGTTGCTCGTCGAGGTCGCCAACCGGCTGCGCGCCGCCGGTCGCTCGACCGACCTGGTCGCACGATTCGGTGGCGACGAGTTCGCCATGTTGCTCTCGCTGCGCGACAGCGACACTGACGCCGACATCGACCATCGGCTGCGGGTACTTCACGAGAGCATCTGCGCGAAGTTCAACCTCGAAGGCATCACCTTCGAGATCGGTGCCAGCCTCGGCGTGGTCAAGTGGCCCGAGCTCGGTCACGACAGCGCCACCATCCTCCGACATGCCGACACGGCGATGTACGAGGCGAAGCGTCAACAAGCCGGCGTGGTCTGGTACGAGCCGGCGCTCGACGCGGATGCGCCGCGCCGACTCGACCTGTATCTCTCGGCGCGGGCGGCGCTCGAGAGCGATGACCTGTTCGTGCACTATCAGCCGAAGATCTCGACCGTCACCGGAGCGATCACGGGTGCCGAGGCGCTGGCGCGGTGGACGCACGACGTCCACGGTGCCGTCCCGCCGAGCGAGTTCGTCCCGCTGCTCGCGCAGGCAGGCCTGATCGGCCACCTGACCCGGTTCGTGATCGAACATGCGATCTCGACCTCGGCGACGTTCAGTCGGGCCGGGATCGACATCCCGATCGCTGTCAACCTGACCCCGCGCGACCTCCTCGACCCCGAGTTGCCCGAGGACATCGCCAAGATGTTGGAGACGAGCGGGGTCGCCCCCGGTGCGCTCCATGTCGAGATCACCGAGGATGCGATGGTGGTCGACTTCGACACGAGCGTGTCGGTGTTGTCCCGGCTGCGGAGTCTCGGTGTTCGGGTGGCGATCGACGACTTCGGAACCGGGTACTCGTCACTGCAACATCTGCACCGGCTCCCGGTTGATCAGCTCAAGATCGATCGGAGCTTCGTCAGCCGAATGGTTTCCGACGATCGAGCGGCGGCCATCGTGCGTGCGTCGATCAACCTGGCCGGCGACCTCGGACTGGCGACTGTGTCCGAGGGAATCGACGACCCCGCGACGCTGCGCCTGGTGAGTGATCTCGGCTGTGACGAGGTTCAGGGGTTCCTCATCCAGCGGCCGCTGGATGCGACGGCCTTCCTCCGCTGGGCACTCGCCTGGGACCACGAACAGTGGACGGCCGTGAGCCGTGAGGCAGTGGTGGCGCCGGTGGACGACGAGATTCCACCGCTGCGGCCCTGGGTCGTCCACGCTGCGCTGCGCTGATCTGGATATCGGCGTCCGTCACCGCGATTCCGGCGACCCGACGTCGACTCGATCCCGGTCGCACGCGATGCTGCGCCGACCCCAGCGTTGACCCGACGTCGACTCGATCCCGGTTGCACGCGATGCTGCGCCGACCTCAGCGTTGACCCGACCGTTGGAGCGCTGCCGAAGCACGGCGAACGCGTCCGCCTCCGGCACAGCAGGCCGACCGTGTGCGGTTTGTGTCAATCAAGGTGCAGGTCCATGTGAAGTTCGCGGTCTCACGATCGGTGACATCGGCGCTGGATCGGTCCCGCGGCGTGTGGGCCGGTATTCAGTTGATCGGTGGCCGGAGCCCCGTCCAGGCCGACGAACGCCCGTTATTACGGGGTTCCGTGGCCCAAGGGGACGGCTTGATTCAGCCTTGAATGTGTCTTGATCCACACAAAGTGTCAAATCCACCACAATGGGTGGGGTTCGAAAGAACAGTGTTTTCAACGAAGAGGAGACCACAACATGGCGGTACGAACCGGGTGGCGGAAGCCACCCACGACACAGGGGCGGGAGCGGGCTCGAAGAGCTCGCGGCGCGCTCCTGGGCGGAGTGGCGGCAGTTGCCGCGCTCGGCATGGCGATCACCTCTGCGGTGACACCCGATGCGGAATCGGCAGCGTCGCTGCTGCCGACGGTGACCGGCGAGGCGGAAATCACGCTCTCGATGTCGGTCGAGCCGGGGCAGCCGGTTCCGTTGTCGCTGATCCGCAAGAAGGCAGAGAGGCAGTTCGACCAGCAGGGTGCGCTCGGTCAGGGCATCGACGTCGCGCTGATCGACTCGGGTGTCACGCCGGTGCACGGCCTCGATCAGGCGGGCAAACTGATCTACGGTCCCGACCTCTCGAACGAGGGCGCAATCCCGAATCTGGCGAACCTCGACACCTTCGGACACGGTACGCATCTCGCTGGCATCATCGCCGGTGACGACGGCGATCGGGTCCTCGGTATCGCACCGCAGAGCCGGCTCGTGAGTCTCAAGGTGGCAGGTGCGACCGGCGAGACACACATCGCTCAGGTGATCGCTGCGATCGACTGGGTCGTGGAGCACAAGAACGACAACGGATTGAACATCCGTGTCGTCAACTTGTCGCTCGGGACCGGCGGCATTCCGACGACCGCCGGCGATCCGTTCTCGGCAGCCGTGGAGCGGGCCTGGAACGCCGGCATCGTCGTCGTGGCCGCCGCGGGCAACCGCGGCAACATGGTCGGCGGAATCGACAGCCCTGCGCTGTCGCCGTACGTCCTCGCAGTCGGCGCCACCGAGACCTACAACTCGTGGGGACGTGGCGACACGGCACCGACATGGACCTCCGGCGGCAACACCTACCGAACCCCTGATGTCCTGGCACCGGGCAAGTCGGTCATGAGCTTCCGGGTTCCGGGATCGTTCCTCGATCAGCAGCACCCGCAGGCCGTCGTCGACGAGAAGTACTTCGTCGGCTCCGGCAGTTCGCAGGCGGCAGCCGTCCAGACCGGCTACGTCGCTGGTCTCCTGTCGAAGAACCCGTCCCTGACGCCCGATCAGGTGAAGTACCTGTTCACCAAGTACGCCAAGGATGTCACACCCGGCGACCTCGTCGACGGTGACGGCAAGATCAACCCGAAGGCTTCGGCACGCCGAAACCACAAGGCCTCGAGGGCTCCGGTTCAGAACCATCCACTCGCCATTCCTCCCGGTCAGGGTTCACCGAACGGTGCCACCTGGTCGGGTGGCGGCTGGAACGGTGCGAGCTGGTCCGGCGGTACGTGGTCCGGTGCGAGCTGGTCCGGCGCTTCGTGGTCCGGCGCTTCGTGGTCCGGCGCTTCGTGGTCCGGTGCGAGCTGGTCCAGTGCTTCGTGGTCCGGTGCGAGCTGGTCCGGTGCTTCGTGGTCCGGTGCTTCGTGGTCCGGTGCTTCGTGGTCCGGTGCTTCGTGGTCCGGTGCTTCGTGGTCCGGTGCGAGCTGGTCCAGTGCCGCCTGGGAGAGCGTCAACGACGCCGGCGCCCCGGTGGAGTCGGCCGAGGACCTCGCGGTCGACGCCGTGCTCGAGCAGGAGGACGAGATCTACGAAGAACTCGTCCAGCAGGACGACTCGCTCGTCGACGAACTGCTCGTCAACGAGGACGACCTGTACGAGTCATTGCTCGAAGACAACGACACAATTGTCGACACGTTGCTCGAAGAGACATCGACGGTCGCCGATTCGACGACGGAGGAAGACGTCGCACTCGTCGAAGAAATCATCGACGAGGTCACGAGCGAGGTGACGTCATGAGCATCACGACACACCACGCACGACGCGGCTCGAGCTGGTCATGACCATCGACTTCACGACGACGACGACAACGAACGGGGATTCTCGGATGAGCACCAACAGAAACGTACGACGCGGCTCCAGCTGGTCGTAACCAACACAGCGCGAAGGGGCCCGCTGATCAGCAACGATGCTGATCAGCGGGCCCTCAGCGCGAACGGCAGCACGGCGCCCGACCCGGCCGTACCGAGCTGCCACGCCGCCACGGTGGTCGTCCATCGGCTGTCGACCTCGTCGTCGACCAGGAGGACCGGGCCCGGTGGGATCCGACCGTCGGGGACGGCAGCCACGTCGACTCGGTATCGCGTCCAAACGTTGCCGACCTGGTGGGCCGAGTTGGCCTGCTCGGCCTGGAAGCCGGCTTCGTCGGTGCCGAGGAGTGCTCGGTACACCGGCAGCTTGCCCAGCGAGCCGAGCTCGATCGACGATGCCGTCGATCAATGCCGATCGGCGACGCGACGGCACCGGGCAGATCCAGGTCGGCCGGGCCTGCCAGTCCCACCGCTTGAGCATCGCTGCGATCGCCTCGACCAGTTCGTCCGGTCACCTCGATGGGTCGCCCGCGTCACCGCCGCAATCAGCTGCTCGACGACCGGGTTCCAACCACCATCACCGAGTCGCGCGAGTGCGCGACCCGGACGAGCCTGCAGCTCCGCCGGGATTCGACCCTTGGGTTCGGCCAGACCCGCGGGCCACTGACGCCGGGGCTCGACGACGAGATCGCCGCCGCGGAGCACGTCGTGAGCGGCGGCCACGAGCAGTGGATCGGGCTCGCGGCTGCCAAGTCCGATCGGTGCAGCGATCGCATCGACCGCAGTCGTCGGCGGAGGTGTCGTCGAGCGCCTCCCGCAGGAAACGGAGCCGACACGACGAACGGGTCGCCCATGTGAGCATCTCGTCGGCCTCCCGGCGACGGAGCTCGCGGAGCGTCGTCGACGAGCTCGTGGTCGTAGGTCCAGTGCTCGTCGGTGCGGACGAACCCGGTTCCCGCTCGGTCGATCGCGCCGTCGACCTCGAGGATGCTGAGCAGGATGCCCAGTCGGCTTCGACCGAGGTTGACGTTCGGTTCGAGGGCGACCAGCGATGTCGGCTCACGCGGTCGAGGAGGTCGATGACCGATCGGCAGATCTCTTCGCTGGGGAGCGACACGGCCTCGAACCACCGCCACACTGCGGCGTCCTCGATCGGCCGGGGCAGGGCGATCACCTCGGCTCGGTCGAGCGCGCGCCCGGCGCGTCCGACCTGCTGATAGTACGCGACGGGTGTCGGCGGCAGGCCGAGATGGACACAGAACGCCAAGTCGCCCTTGTCGAAACCCATCCCCAGCGCCGAGGTCGCCACCAGGGCCTTCAGTTCGTTGGCACGCAGTGCCGACTCCAACCCGAGTCGCTGTTCGGGCTCGACCGACCCGGTGTACGCCTCGGCCCGATGGCCGCGGCTGCGCAGCCAGGCCGCCGTCGTGTCGGCCTGCTCGACCGTGAGGCAGTACACGATGCCCGACCCGGCGAGCTCGTCGAGGGTGACTCGGCCAGCCAGGCGAGTCGATGGGCGTCGTCGGGGAGGTCGACGACCGACAGGTGGAGCGACGTCGCGGTCGAGCGAGGTTCTGAGCACGAGCGTGTCGGCGCCGAGTTGGGCGGCGACGTCGTCGGTCACTCGTTGGTTCGCCGTTGCGGTCGTCGCCAGCACAGGAGTCCAGGTGCGGCAGCTCCTCGAGGAGCCGCCGGAGCCGCCGGTAGTCGGGCCGGAAGTCGTGGCCCCAGTCGGAGATGCAGTGGGCCTCGTCGCAGACCAGCGCGAACGCTTGCGTCTGCATCGTGTCGAAGACGCGGCGGCGGAACCCGGCGTTGGCGAGCCGCTCGGGCGCAATGAGCAGCAGGTCGATCTCATCGCATCGGATCTGTTCCTCGGTCTCGGCCCAGCGATCGATGTTGGACGAGTTGATGGTGACCGCGACCAGGCCGAGTCGTTCGGCGGCCGCGACCTGGTCGCGCATCAGTGCGAGCAGCGGTGACACGACGACGGTCGGCCCCCACCCCCGGTCCCGCAGCATTCGCGTCGCCGAGAAGTAGACCGCCGACTTGCCGAACCCGGTGCGGGCAACCAGCAGGGTGCGGCGGCGTCCGGCGACCACAGCCGTCACGGCGTCGATCTGCTCGGCACGCGGTACGGCATCGGGCCCGGCCAACGCCCGCACGTGCCCGGCCAGCTCACGTTCGACGTCCTCGGGCGTGGGCCGCGGCGGTTCGACGACAGCGCTGGTCATGCGTCGGACCGTACCGACTGGGTGTGGCGCTCGGCACTGCTGTACCTCGTGCCCGTGGGTAACGTCGCCGACGACCGGATACGGTCGAGCCATGAAGTTGCTGCGGCGCATCCTGGGGGCGTTGACGATGGCGGGCATCGCCGCCGCAGGTCTCCGCGTGCGCGGGCGCGGCGGCACCCCGCCACAGCACGGGGGCTGGCGACCGCTCGAGCTGCCACCTGACGCGGGAACGCTGATGGCGATCTGGATTGTCGGTCGCGGCATCGTCGGCCGGCGGATCGAGCGCATGCTCGCGGAGTTCGACGTCCGCATCCACGACCCGCGACTCGAGCCGACCCCGCTGGTCGACCACGGCGACGTCGCCGTCCTGGCGCACCCGGTCGAACACGCACCGCTCGCCCGTGCGTTCGGGCGGCGCGGGGCTTCGGTGGTGACCGTCGGGGACGGGCTCGACGACACGCGCGAGCTGATGTCACTCGATCACGACTTCCTGTCCACGGCATCGACGCTCGTCATCGGTGCTGCGCTCACGCCAGGTCTCTCCGGACTGCTCGCTCGGTATCTCGCGTTCGACATGGTCACGGTCGACGAGATCCACATCGCCGTGCACGGCACGGCCGGACCGAGCTGCGCACGAGAACACCACCGATCGCTCAGCGGGCGTGGTGTGAGTTGGCGTGAAGACGGTTGGCGCTACTCACTCGGCGGTGGCGGACGAGAGTTGTGCTGGTTTCCGGAGCCGGTCGGTGCCCGTGACTGCTATCACGCCGAGATCGCCAGCCCCGTGCTCCTGCACCACTCGTTCCCGGAGGTCCAACGGATCGACGCCCGCCGGTCGGCTCGCCGGCGTGACCGGCTCACGGCGCGACTGCCGATGCTGCGGCCACCGCACCGGGAGGGGAGGGTCGGCGCGCTCAGGGTCGAGGTGCGCGGCAGTGCCGCCGGTGGCGCACGCGAGACGCGCATCCTCGGCGCGGCGGAACTGGTCGGGACGGCGTCGGCGACGATCGCTGCGGTGTTCGCGGCCTCGGCTTCGGCCGGCGAGTTGCCCACCGGGGCCGTGGTCACGAGCGACGCCGACCTGGACACTCTGGGACTGCTGCGACGGGTGGAGGCCGCCGGAGTTCGCCTCCAGGAGTTCACCGGCGTGCCGCAGTCGTTCTGAACTCCGGGCGGTCAGGCGCCGGCCGTCTTGGGTGTGAGTTCATCGAGCCGCTCACCGAGCCGTTCGATCGACTTCGTGAGCGCATCGAGTTGATCACGGAGCTCCTCACCGGTCACGACGTCGGCCAGGACGAGCCGCACGCCGGCGATCTCGCGAGCGAGGAACTCGGTGTCGGCCTGTGTGCGCTCGGCGACCTCACGGTCGTGATCGGCGGCCACCCGGTCACGTCGCTCCTGCCGGTTCTGTGCGAGCAGGATCAGCGGCGCAGCGTACGACGCCTGCAGTGACAGCACGAGAGTGAGGAGCACGAGGCCGCGATCCCACGGGTCGAACTGGTACGGCTCGGGGGGCAGGATGTTGAGCGCCAGCCAGACGACGATGACGATCGTCTGGAAGACCAGGAATCGAGCGGTGCCGAGGTAGCGGGCGATCGACTCGCTGAACACCCCGAACGCCTCGGAGTCGTACGACAGGTCGAACCGACCGCCGCGCCGCGGCTGACTCAGCTCGTTGCGGCGGCGCTTCACGTCGAGCCGACCGCTTCTTCGACGGCCCGATCCTGTCGGCGGTGCCGGAGCCGCCAACCGGCGCCGAGCATGCGGTCGACCACGTCGTCGACGCTCACGGCGCCGAGCAGACGACCGGCCTCGTCGACGACCGCGATCGCGAGCATGTCGTAGGAAGCGAACTCCTCGAACACAGCCCGATCGTCGGTGTCGGGCGCCACAGTGGGCACGTCGGCCTCGATGCAGTGCCGCAACTCCATGCTCGGGGGCTCGCGCAACAGCCGTTGCATGAAGACGACGCCGAGTTGCTTGCCGGTCGGAGGTTTGAACGGAGCCTGGGTGACGAAGATCTGGCTGGCGATGCTCGGGGTCCAGTCAGGATCGCGGATCTCCGCAAGTGCCTCGGCGACCGTCGCACCTGGCCCGAGGATCACGATCTCGGGTGTCATCATGCCCCCCGCCGTCGACTCCTCGTAGGAGAGGAGGCGGGTGACGACCTCGGCGTCGTCGTCGTCCATCGCTTCGAGGATTGCCGTACGTTGCTGCCGGGGCATCTCACCGAGGAGGTCGGCGAGGTCGTCGTATTCCATCTCCTCGAGCACCCCGATCAGCCGGTCGAGGTCGAGACCCTCGATCAGCCGGAGTTGCTCGGTCTCGGGGAGCTCCTCGAGCACGTCGGCGAGTCGCTCGTCGTCCATCGATTCGGCGAGTTGGCGTCGCTGTGCCACCGGCATGGTGCGCACGATGTGCGCCACGTCGCTCGGATGCATGTCGCGCAGCCGCGCCGCCTCGGCCTCCATCGCCGTATTGGCAGCGAAGAGGCGGGCGACCTCCCTCCATTCCACGAGCCGGTAGCTCGGTCGGCGGCGCAGGGTGTTTCGACTGGCGAGGCGGACCTTGGCGACCTCCCACCGCGCCGTCCGGCCGTCGGTCTTCTCGACGAGCCCGACGTCGCTGACGCGTTCGCCACCGCCGAGCTGCTGGTCGATGACTTGCGTACCGATCAACGTCTCGCCAGGGCGCGGTTTGAAGGGGTTGAGATCGACGTCCCAGCTCCGGAGACGCACCCCGTCGGCGTCGAGTTCGGCGATCCGGGCGGCGTTCACGAAGATGCGCCTGCGCTGGCTGGAGGCGACGAAGCCCGTCACCCGCGGCGGCTGACCGGCGCGACCGGGAACCACGACGATGTCTTCGATCTTGCCGATCTCGGCGCCACCGGCGTCGAGCAGTGGGAGACGCATCACCCGAAATGCGTAGATCAGCTCGCCACCCATGCAGCGCAGGCTACCCGTTGACCCCGAACCAGGACCGGAGACTCGACGACGGCCGGCAGCGGTACCGGCCTGGGCTCATCGGGCCTCGACCTCGACCAACGTGTCGCTGTAGGCGACACCGCCACCCCACTCGGTCAGGGTGTCGTTGGTCAGATCGTTGGCGACGCGGCCGTCGGAATGGTGGTTCCTCCACCATCCCCACGGAATCGCCACGAGGCCGGGCCGCACCCGCTCGCTGACCTTGACCGGGAGTTCGAGACTCGCACGATCGTTGAAGACGCGCGCCGTGCCGCCGTCGGTCAGACCTCGCGCCGCCGCATCGTCGGCGGCGAGCTCGACGAACGGACCACCCTCGGCCGGGCCGTGCTTCGGGAGGTCGGAGTACCCCGAGTTGAGGAATCGGGTGTGGTGCTTGGGTGTGAGGAGCTGGAGCGGGAAACGATCGGCGTTCGGACCCTGCGGTCCTTCGGTCGGCGGCACGAACGTCGGCAAGCGTGGTTGCCCCATCGCTTCGAGCGTGGTCGAGGCGAACTCGACCCTGCCGGACTCCGAGGGGAAACCGCCGTCCGCCCACGGTGTGCCGTCGTCGGGGAACGGTACCTTCATCCATCCGTCACGGCGGAGCGCGTCGATGTCGACCGTTGGCAGGCACTCGCGCAGGATCGTCAGGTCGTCGTGGAACAGCGACGGTTCGGTCAGGCCCATCGCAGCGGCGATTCGACGGAAGCACTCGGTGTTGCTGACGGCCTCGCCGAGTGGTTCGATCGCCGCCTCGTTCCACCCCATCCACAGGTGACCCCAGGCCGGTGTCACGTCGTTCGACTCGATCTGGGTCGTCGCCGGGAGCACGATGTCGGCGTATTGCGCCGTGTCGGTGAGGAACTGCTCGTGCACGACCGTGAACAGGTCGTCGCGGGCCATCCCGATGCGTGCCGTCTCCGCGTTCGGAACGATCACGAGTGGATTCGAGTTCCAGATGATCAAGCCTCGGACCGGTGGTTGTTCGTCGCGCAGGATCTCGCCGAGCCGGCTCATGTTGAGGGTGCGGACCTCACGACCCGCGAGAAGGTCGGGGCGACCGAGCGCGTCGTCGTCGACGAGAGCGTCCTGCCACGAGCCGACGCTCTTGAACACGCCTCCGCCCCGATGCCGCCATGCGCCGGTCAGCGCCGGCAGACAGGCGAGCGTGCGGAAGAACATCGCCCCGTTTTCATGGTGCTCCGCTCCGATCAGCGTTCGGATCCCGGCCGGAGCCATGGTCGCGTAGTCGTGGGCGAGGGCTGCGATCACACTTGCTTCGACGCCGCACTGCTGCGCCGCCCACGCCGGCGTGCTGTCGGCGACAGAGGCGGCCAGCTCGCCGAACCCGAGCGTGTGCGCATCGACCCACTCCCGGTCGAGCAGATCGTCGCGGATGATCACGTGCATCATCGCGAGCATCAGGGCGATGTCGGTGCCCGGGAGCGGCTGGATGAACTGGTCGCAGTCGTCCGCCGTGAGCGTTCGGATCGGGTCGATCACGATGACCTTGGCACCGTTCGCGGGGCCTTCTCGACGACTGGCCAGAGATGTCGGTTGGTGAGCTTGGTGTTGGTGCCCCAGAGCAGGATCAGCTTCGAGAACTCGAGGTCCATCGCGTCGGCGCCGAGCGACGACCCGTTGGTCATCTCGGTGCCAGCGCCGACGGTCGGTCCGCAGATGTTCCGGAGTAGCCGCGTGGCACCGATGTGGTGGAACAGACGAGAGGAGATGCCCTGCGTGGCGAGGATGCTCTGGTTGCCGGCGTCGCTGAACGGCATGATCGCCTCGCCGCCGAACTCGTCGATGATCGTGTTCAGTCGTGTGCCGATCTCGTCCATCGCGTCGTCCCAGGAGATCTGCTCGAAACGTCCACTGCCTTTCGGCCCCACCCGCCGGAGCGGGTGGAGGACACGATCGGGTGAGTACACACGATCGAGGAACCGGTTGACCTTGGGGCACAGCTCGCCGTGGCTGTACGGATGCTCGGGGTTCCCGCGGAGTTTGACTGCGACGCGCCGGTCGTGGTCATCCTCGTGATCATCATCGTGGTGATCGTCGACCGTGACGGTCCAGCCGCAGGAGTCCGGACAGTCGTGATGGCAGGTGCCGTTCACCGTGATGTTCATCGCGTCATCGTACGCGTGTCAGGTCATCGCGCCGGCGAGAACCGCGCTGTTGGTCAGGTCGCCTCGACGGAGGCGTCGACGGCCGAGCCGGGCGCACGCGAACCGAGGGACGGACAGAGGGTCAATCGACGACGTCGAGATAGTCGTCGATCCCGCTGATCTCGATCAGCCGGCTCACCGCGGTCGAGGGGTTCGCGAGCTGGAGCGTCCGGTCGGCGGCACCGGCGCTCTGATGCGCCTCGATCAGCACCCGGAGGCCGCTCGAGTCGAGAAACTCGACCCCGCCCATGTCGAGGACGAGATGGACCCGATCGGATGCTCCGATCGCGTCGGCGAGCGCTGGCGCGGTGTGCGCGTCGATCTCGCCGACCAGCGTGAGTCCTGCATCGGTGACGATGATGTCGAGCGGGGCAGCCGCGTTCATGTCGAAATCGTAACCCGCGGTCGCGACGACTTCGTGATGGCCAGTGCTCGTTCGAGACCGCTCGGTCGAAGGTGAGGCCGCCCTCGGCAGGCCGTGCGACCGGCGGCTGGTTCCGGCGGCTGGTTCGGGGGTGGTCGCCGGCCGTGCGCATGCAGGAGCGGACCTCGACCGGGTAGCTTGACGGCCGCGATGGGTGATCACGTGCAACTCGAGGTGCCGCTGACGGCCAGGTACGCCATCACCGTCCGCAGCGTCGTGGCATCGCTGGCGTCGGCGCTCGGCATGTCGATCGACGACATCGACGACCTGCGGCTGGGGGTCAACGAGGCGATCTCGCTCCTCACGGACGTCGACGAAGCCGACCTCGGCAACGAGGCGCGGCTGCACGTCCGATTCGAGACCGAACCCGGACGGATCTCGGTCTCGGCGCGTCGCACCGGAGTTGCCGAGTCGGCGCCGGTTCCCGAGGTCGATGTCCTCGCCGGTCGGATCCTGGGCGCGGTGGTCGACGATTTCTCCCTCAGCGACGATGGGCTGTTTCTCCTGGTCAAGCGCGTTCCGACCGATGTCGACTCCTGATACGACGGGGCTCTTCGAGGAGTTCGTACGAACCGGGAAGCGGCGGACCCGGAACCGGATCGTCGAGGAACACATGGGCCTCGCGATCCACATCGCCAAGCGGTACAACGCTCGCGCGGGGCGCGACGACGACATCGAGCAGGTGGCGATGGTGGCGCTCGTCAAGGCCGTCGATCGTTTCGATCCGTCGATCGGCGTACCGTTCGCGTCGTTCGCCGGGCGCACGATCGAAGGTGAGATCAAACGCCATTTCCGAGATGCGACGTGGTCGGTCAAGGTGCCCCGTGGAGCCAAGGAGCTGCATCTGGCGGTGCGCCGCGGTTCCGACGAACTGTCGACGAAGTTCGGCCGGTCGCCGACGGTTGCCGAGGTGGCGGCTCATCTCCAACTGTCGGAGGACGACGTGATCACCGGCTTGTCCGTCAGCGAGGTTCGGCAGGTGGCATCGATCGATCCGCCCGCCGGAGACGATGGCACGTCGTCGGAACGGCAACGCGCCACCTCCAGTACCGACGGTCGCTTCGTCGACGTCGAGAACCGAGCCGTCGTCGACCAGTTACTCGCAGCCCTGCCCGAGCGAGAGCGTGAGATCGTTCGGCTCCGCTTCTACGAGGAGATGTCCCAGGTCGACATCGCCGCCGTGGTCGGCGTGTCGCAGATGCACGTGTCGCGCCTTCTGCGGCGAGCGTTCGAGCAGCTTCGCGAGGCCTACGGCGACCGGGACGCCGCGGAGTCGGACGGCGTGGACGGCTCGGCGACCTGAGTCCAGCGGCCGGTCAGACCCGTTCGGGCGGACCCTCGCCGTCTCCGGGCACTTCAGCGACGGGTACGGCGTAGATCACGATGTTCTGGCGGTAGCGACGGATATTCGGGTTGTAGCTGCCGCCGCAGGTGATGAGCACGAGGGTCTCATCGCCGGTGGTCCGCCAGATGCGTTCCCTGGGGAGTGAGTCCTTGTCGTAGATCGCCCGCTCGATCACCTCGTACACGCGGGTCGTGCCGTCGTCGGCGACCACGTCGACGCGGGCGCCGGGCTCGAGGTTGCCGAGCTGATGGAAGGGACCGATCGTTCGGTTCCAGGAGACGTGCGCGGCGAGCACGGTCGATCCAGGCAATCCAGGGGCGGAGCCGTACTGATACCAACCGACCTCGGATTCGTCGGGGACCTCCAGTTCGCCGTCCTCGTCGATTCCGACCGCTCGGACCTCGTTGTCGAGTTCGAGATCGCCGATCCGGATCGAACGCGGGGAGTCCCGTTCGATCGCAGCGGCGTCGGCCGGGATCGTCGTGGGGACCGCACCGGTCGCCGAATCGACGATCAACACGACGCCGTCACCGTTGATGTAGTTGCGGGTCACCATCACGCCCGCGACCACGAAAACGCCGAAACCGGCGAACACCAGGAGCCCGAAGAATCTTCGGGCCCAGGATGTCCGCCGGTGTCGAGGCATGTGTCAGACGCGGCGTCGTGCGTACATGGCGCCGCCGGCGAGCGCGAGGCCACCGAGCGCAACCGCGACGAGCAGGAAGCTCGAGCTGTCCTCCAGCGGCGAGCCGGTGTTGACGGCGGTCGGGGCGGCGGCCACCGACGTCGACGTGGTGGACGTGGTGGATGTCGTGGTCGTCGCGTTCGGATCGGTCGTCGTGGTCGTGGTCGTCGCGTTCGGATCGGTCGTCGTGGTCGTCGCGTTCGGATCGGTCGTCGTGGTCGTCGCGTCGGCCGCAGCGATCTCGACGATCTGGACCACGAAGTCGACGGTGTCGTCGTCGACCGAACCGATGACGTGCACGATGGTGTTGGTGTTGGCGGCCAGATCGAGCGTGGGCAATGATGCGATGGGGACATCGCCGGTCGGCGCGATCTGGGCGTCGGTGAGCTGACCGGCCGGAAGCTCGACTTCGCCGCTCTGGCCGTTGACCAGTGCGACGATCGGTCGTTCGTCGCCGATGATGAGGTCGATGGCGGGTGCGTCTGCCGTGTGGCGGAGCGTGAGCCGGGCTTCACCGGTGGTCACCTGGTCGGTGTTGTTGGCGAACGTGTTGAGCACTGCGGTGCCGGCGTCGTCGAGGTACACGACGAGGCTGTGGCTGCCCGAGGCCGGAACGTCGACCGAGGCGATCGGTCCGACCACCACGTCGCCGGTCGCGTCGTCGGTGACGGTCAGGTTCGTCAACGTCTGGCCGGCGAACGAGGTGATGTTCGCCAACGAGCCGGGCACGAAGTTGTCGATCACGACGGTGCCGTCGACAGCGACGTCGGCGGTCACGCCAGGAAGTCCGTGCACGAGCGTCAGATCTACGGACGCCTGTGCCGAGGCATTGGTTGGAACGAGAACGGCTGCCGAGAGCGCCGCCAAGCCCATCAGTACGCGTTTCATGGTGTTGCCTTCCTGTGGTCAGTCAAGAAACCGTACCGTACGCCCGGGCCTCAATACCCAGGCGACACACAGACGCAATGAATTCTTGACGTTGTCGAGAATCTGCTCAGGACGGCCGGATGGGCCCGACGCCTGGGTGTTCCGGCGGTTGGCGCGAACGATCCCCGGGGTGAGACCTGTGAACCCAAGCGATGCGAGCACCCCGGTTCGATTGGTTTCATGGACGCCGCCCGATGTGGATCGGCGACGTTGCCCCTGCGCGTCGCGTATCAGGACTTCGCTGAGTTCGGCCTCGCATCAGCCGCAACACTGTGGCATGAGGTGGTCAGTCCACCACTTCAAGTGGTCAACGCCGGGCTGGCTCGTCACCCGGGCAGCCGTCGAATTCGATCCCGACGACGCCCAAGGTTTCGACGGGGCCCTCCGGCAGGTTGCGACGACCTCGACCGACACCGCGCTCGTCTGGGTCGTGGCGGTCGGTCTGATGCTGACCCCGGGACACCTGGCGACGCCGACGTCCAGGTCATCGCCGGCACCTCCGAACCCGGTTGGAACTCCGTCTCGATGACGATCCGTGCTCTCGTCGACCTGGCCAGGGTGCGGATCAGCACGACGACCGCATACTTCGTGCCGGACGACGATCTCAGCGACCGGATCGTCTCGGCGGTGGAGCGGGGCGTCCGGGTGCAGCTGCTGTTGCCGGGGCCCGAGGCCGACAAGCGATTCGTTCAAGTCGCGGGTGAGGTCCGATATCGACAGCTGATCGACGCCGGCGTCGAGATCTGGCTCTATCAGCCGTCCATGCTTCACGCGAAGACCATGACGGTCGACGCCGCCGTCGGCGTCATCGGTTCTGCGAACTGCAACCATCGGTCGACGTCGCTCGACGACGAAGTGAACCTGGTCGTGTTCGACCCGACGTTCGCTTCGGAGCTGGATCGTGACTTCGAGGACGATCTGACCCGCAGCGAACAGATCGACCTCGAGCGGTGGACCGACCGATGTCTTCCGCAACGGCTCATGGAACGGACGATGCACCTGTTTCGCCCGTGGATGTAGGTGCCGACGGCGTCTCGGTGTGCAGGTTTGACCGAGGTCCGGCCGGGGTACGACCGTTCCCGACTCGGTCGGGGTCGATGACCTCGCCAGACAGCACCTGGAGGAGTGGGAAGATGGCCGCAGCATTCGGAAGCGTTCCGATGGCGTCGGTCGTACCCCGCCGGTGCTCGGACGAGAGCGGAGTGGCGCCGAGCGGACAGACCGGTTGCGACGAGGACCGCGTGATGCCGTCGGAATCGGAACCGATCGAGCACGATGTGATCGACCGCCCGATCCGAGTGTCGCTGGTGAACGACTACGAGATCATCCTGCGGGGCCTGCACGCCATGCTCGCTCCATACCGCGATCGGATCGTCGTGATCGAGCACGAGGTCGGCGGTACGCCCGACGCACGGGCCGACGTCGCGCTGTTCGACACGTTCGCCGGCCGTCGCGATGCCCTCCGACGGGCCGCACAGATGGTCGACGAAGGCCTCGTCGATCACGTCGTGATGTACACGTGGGATGCCGTTGCGAGCTTCATCGAAGTTGCTCGTGAGACCGGGGTGTCCGCCGTGATCCTCAAGAGCGTGACGGGCGAATTGCTTGTCGAGCAACTCGAGACGGCCGTCCGCGGTGAGCACATCGGTCTCGAGGAGAGCTCACGGATGAATCAGCGTGGGCCGGGCGAATCCCTGTCACTTCGGGAACAGGAGGTGCTGGCGCTGCTGGCGCTCGGCCTCTCCAATCCGGAGATAGCCGAGGAACTGTTCCTGTCGGTCGACACGGTCAAGACCTACGTTCGGCGAGTGTTCTCGAAGCTCAGCGTCAACAACCGGACGAGCGCAGCGTTGCTCGCGGCCGACTACGACCTCGCACCGCCACCCGAACGCCTCGCCCGGCGCAGCCGGTTGGAGCCTCAGGTCTAGGCTGATCGACGATGGCGGGGGCTGACGTCATGAGTGTCGAATTGGACCCGGTTCTCGCAGAGGTCTCGACCGCTCGGTGCTTCGTGCGCACCAATTTGGTGGGGATGCCGGAGGACGTCGTCGTCGACGCACAATTGATCGCCAGCGAGTTGGTCACCAATGCGATCGAGCACGGCGTGGGCGGGCCGGTGACCGTCGTCGTGCAACGCGGCGTCGACGCTGTGGCTGTCGCGATCGAGAGCGTCGGGCCTGCTCCCGACGTCGGCGCCGTCGACGACTGGCGGGTGGCCGACGCCGAGGAGATCAGCGGTCGAGGCCTCGGCATCGTGCGCGCCCTCGCTGACGAGGTGGCGGTCACCCGATCGCCCGGTCGGCTGGTCATCACGGCCAGCTTGACGATCTGACCGACACCTGACCGGCGGGCCGGCGCATCCGCTGGGACGACGTCGGTGCCCGCGCCACACGTGGGTGCATCGATCCCCTCGGGCGGTTGGCACGTGCGGTCCTATCATCGTCGCATGACGACCGTTCGCAACTGGGCGAAGAATCAGGCATGCGTCCCGACGTCGGTCGAACGACCGCGCTCGACCGACGAGGTCGCGGCTGCCGTCCGGCGAGCCCGTGCGAATGGTCAGCGGGTCAGGGCGATCGGAGCGGGGCACTCCTTCACCGCAGCAGCGATGACGAACGGCGTGCTGATTTCGCTCGAGCAGATGAATCAGGTCGTCGGTGTCGACCGCGACACGGCGCGAGTGACCGTGGAGGCCGGGATGACGCTCGGTGCGCTCGGCAACGAGTTGGCGTCCGTCGGTCTGGCCATGCCGAACCTGGGCGACATCAATGTGCAGTCGATCGCGGGAGCGATCAACACGGCCACGCACGGGACGGGCCTCGAGCTGGGGAACATCGCGACCACGATCGTCGCGATCGAACTCGTGGACGGCGCCGGCGATGTCGTGCGCTGCGATGCCGACCACGATCCCGATCTGCTCGGCGCCTCCCGAGTCGGCGTGGGAGCGCTCGGGATCATCACCGAGGTCACCGTCCAGTGTGTTCCAGCGTTCAACCTGCATGCCCACGAGACGGTCGAGCCGTTCGACGATCTGCTCGACGGTTTCGACGAGTTCGCCCGCAGCGCCGAGCACGCCGAGTTCTTCTGGATGCCCGGCGCGCGGCGGTGCCAGGTGAAGCGCAATCGGCGAACCGACGAGCCCGTGCGGCCACCGTCGAAGCTCGCTTATGCCCGCGACAAGTACATCGCCGAGAACCTGGCGTTCGATCTCGTGTGTCGAACCGGGCGCAGGTTCCCGGCGTTGGCTCCGAAGATCGCCAAGCTGGTGACGGGGGCCGCGGGAGAACGTGATCTGATCGATCGCAGTGACAAGGTGTTCGCCAGCCCGCGTCATGTGAAGTTCGTCGAGATGGAGTACGGGTTGCCGATCGAAGCGGTCCCCGAGGCGCTGCGCCGCGTCCGCGACCTGACCGCGACACTGAGCTTCCCGTCGCTGTTCCCGGTGGAGGTTCGCGTGTCGGCGGCCGACGACATCCCGCTGTCGACCGGGTTCGGTCGCACCAACGGGTGGATCGCCGTCCATCAGTATCGCGGTGCGCCGTACGAATCGTATTTCCAGGGTGTCGAGTCGATCATGAACGACCACGACGGCCGCCCGCACTGGGGCAAGCTGCACTACCAATCCGCTGCCACGCTGCAGGGCCGGTATCCGCGATGGGACACGTTCCAGGCAGCTCGAAAGCGCCTCGATCCCGACGGCACGTTCGCCAACGACTACGTCGACCGGGTGCTCGGCAGCGCCTGAGGAACGCCCGGCTGTGTCGGGCACGGTTCTCGTGCTGACGTTCGACGCCGGCGCGGCCATGATGTTCCCATGCCGGCGCGTGCGACAGAACGCCATCACGGTGCCCACGTGATCAGCACCGATCCGGACCGCGTCGATGTCGTGCAGCAGATGCTCGCGGTTCTGTCGTACCGGCCGGCCGGCCGATCGCTCGACACGCAGAGAGGTGCGATCGGGCACAGCCATCTCGTGGCAGGGACATCCGACACGTCCGGTTGCCAGGTCGGCTTCGGTCCGATGGTCACCGATTCCGCCACGTCCGCCACGTCCGCCGGCTGGCCGACGTCGCCGTACTCGACACGGTACGAGATGTCGGGCTCGGCTCCGACCTCGTCGAGAGGCCCGTCGAAGGGCTCGTCGAGAGGCTCGAGGATCGCCCCGACGATGTCGTCCTGACGTGGCAGTTCCTCGCCACGCGCGGCGCCCACGACCGGTACGGCGGCTTCGGAGACCCCACGCGTGCCGAGTCACGAACCTGGATGCGACGTCGTGGCCCCAACTGACATCCGACGCGACGACGTCGCCGGCATCTTCCTGCGCTGGGCGCTGGGGCGTTCGCTGTGTTTCCGCGGGTACTGGCTCGTCACGAGCCTGTACCTCGTCGTGGTCGCGGATCTGTCGGCGTTCCAACTGGTGTTCCTCGGAACGGCGATGGAACTCACCGTGCTGGTCTCGGAGATCCCGACCGGCGTCATGGCCGACACGATCAGCCGCAAGTGGTCGATCGTCGTCTCGCACGGCGTGATGGGCATCGGCATGCTCACGACCGGTCTCGTGACCGCCTTTCCCGCCCTGGTTGCCGCCCAGATGCTCTGGGGCTTCGGGTGGACGTTCTCGAGCGGGGCCGACGTCGCATGGGTCACCGACGAACTCGACGACCCGGAACGGATCGGTCGAGTGCTCACGGCGCGGGCACGATGGCAGCAGTACGGCGCAGCCGGGGGCATGCTCGGCTTCGGTGCACTGAGCTGGTACACGTCGCTGGGGACGGCGATCGTCGTGGCCGGCTCGGCGATGATCATGCTCGGTGTCTACGTGGTGGTGCGCTTCACCGAACACGAGTTCACGCCGACCCGCGAGCACCGGTGGCAGGAGTCGAAGACGATCTTCCGGCGCGGTGTGAAGCTGGCGCGGAACGACCGCGAGATCATGCTGGTGTTCGGTGCGACGATCCTCGTCAACAGCGGCGCCGAAGCCTTCGACCGGCTCTACCCGAAGCGCCTCGTGGATCTCGGGTTTCCCGAGGAACCCGATCCGATCGTGTGGTTCACGGCGCTCGGCCTGGTGACGCTGGCAGTGGGCGCGATCGCCCTCAAGGTCGTCGAAGCTCGCATCGACGGTGCCGGCGTCGCCCGTCGCGTCTACGCGGCAGCCTGCTTCATCGGTGCACTCGGTCTGCTCGTTCTGGCCCACGCCCCTGACGACATCACGGGCATGATGGGGGTCCTCCTGGTGGGAGGAATCGCCTGGACGGTGATCCGATCGGTCAGTGTGATCTGGGTCAACCGTCGAGCCACCAGCGACGTGCGCGCCACCGTGCAGTCGTTCCTCGGCCAAGTCGAGTCGATGGGGGAGATCGGTGGCGGGCTGGCACTCGGTGTGCTCGCGGAATCCACGTCGATCACCGTGGCGCTCACGTTCTCCTGCGCGCTCGTCGGCTGCGCCGGCCTGCTCGTGACCCGTTCGCACGCGGGCGTGCGTCGGTACGCGACGCGGTGGTGGTCGATGGCTGATCGTCCGACCGCCTCGGTCGTCGGGGGAGGCCCCGCCGGTCTGATCGCCGCCGAGCTGCTCGCGGTCGACGGATTCCACGTCACGGTGTTCGAGCACAAACCGTCGGTGGGTAGGAAGTTCCTACTGGCCGGTCGCGGCGGCCTGAACCTCACGCACAGCGAACCGTTCGACGAGTTCGTCGACCACTACGACGCGACCGGCTGGGTGGCGCCACTGCTGGCCGCGTTCGGCCCCGACGACCTGCGGGCCTGGTGTGCGTCGCTCGGCGAGGAGACGTTCGTGGGCTCGAGCGGGCGGGTGTTCCCCGCCTCGTTCCGGGCCACGCCCCTGCTCCGGGCCTGGTTGCGGCGACTCGACCGACTCGGGGTCGTGTTCGCGACCCGGCATCGCTGGCGCGGGTGGTCCGATGACGGTACCCATCGGTACGCCGGGCCCGACGGCCACGTGTTCGACGTTGCCGCCGACGTCACCGTGATGGCGCTCGGTGGGGCGAGCTGGCCGCGGGTCGGGTCCGACGGGGGATGGGTGTCGGTCTTCGAGGCAGCCGGGATCGCGGTGACATCGCTGCGGCCGGCCAACGCCGGTGTCACCGTCGGGTGGAGTCCCGAGTTCGTCGACCGGTTCGCGGGCCAGCCGCTCAAGAACGTCGCTGTCTCGGTCGGCTCGACGACGGTGCGCGGCGACGCGATGGTGACGGCCTCGGGGCTCGAAGGCGGACCGGTCTACGGAGTCGGACGCGAGGCTCGCGCCGAGCTGGACAGGACCGGCGGGTGCACGCTGACGATCGACCTGCACCCTGATCAGTCGGTGGCCCAACTCATGGACCGTCTCGCCAAGCGTCGCCCCAAGGACTCGGTCACCACGTGGTTGCGCCGCTCGCTCGGGCTGCACCTCGTGGCCGTCAACCTGATGCGCGAGACGGCGGCCGGCCCCCTGCCGAGTGACCCGTCCGCGATGGCCGAGCTCGTCAAGCGGGTGCCCGTGCCGATGACGGGCTCGATGCCGATCGACCGGGCGATCTCGACCGCTGGTGGCATCGCACTCGACGAGCTGGACGCCGATCTGATGCTGCGCCGTCGGCCCGGCACCTTCGTCGCGGGCGAGATGATCGACTGGGAGGCGCCGACGGGCGGCTACCTGTTGCAGGCGTCGTTCAGCACGGGCGTGGTCGCTGCGCGAGGAGCGTCGAAGTGGGCGGCCCGCTCCGGCCGCAGCGACTGAGGATCGCCCCGGGCAGATGCTGGTTCACGAAGGGGTCGGTCACGGATCTGGGCGATGGATGGATGATGGCCGGCGCAGGTGAGATCGGGTTCGAACCGCTGCAGCACTCCCGCGACGTCGAATCCGGTCTCGGCGCCCCGATCACCTGCTCTTCCTGCTGGTGCTGTCTCGATCGGTGTCCGTCGACGCGGAGGGTCGCCCGCTGCGTGCGAGCGGTCGCGTAGCCTGACCCACGATGTCGGATGAGGCGACGACCGCGCGCGCTCGTGGTACCACCACGTCCAACTTCGGGGTGAGCCGACGCGAATCGCACGACGCGTCGGGCTTCTACGGCCGTTTCGAACCACCGCAGCTCGACGACGACACCACCGTGTTCGCGGCCGAACCGGTCGCCGAACCGTTCGTGGTCGGCGATTCCCGCCACATGCGAACCGTTCGCGACGGGACGGTGGCGCTGATCGTCACCTCGCCCCCCTATTTCGCGGGCAAGCAATACGAAGAAGAGCTCGAACGCGATGGAGTGCCGAGCTCCTACCTCGAATACCTGGAGCTCCTGCACGACGTGTTCGCCGATTGCGTTCGGGTGCTCGAGCCGGGTGGTCGGATCTGCGTCAACATCGCCAATCTGGGTCGCAAGCCGTACCGGAGCCTCGCCTCCGACGTGATCCACGTGCTCCAGGATCGGCTCGGGTTGCTGCTGCGTGGTGAGATCATCTGGCAGAAGGGGGCCGGCGCGAGCGGATCGTGTGCTTGGGGATCGTTCCGCAGCCCGTCGAACCCAGTGCTCCGCGATGTGACCGAGCGGGTGATCGTGGCCAGCAAGGGGCGGTTCCAGCGGGCGCTGACCCAGGAGCAACGGCGCCGCGACGGGTTGCCACACGAATCGACGATCAGCACCGAGGACTTCATGGCGCTCACGCTCGACGTGTGGCACACGCCGTCGGAGAGCGCTCGGCGTGTCGGTCATCCGGCACCGTTCCCGATCGAGCTGCCCGAGAAGCTGATCGAGCTGTACACCTACACCGACGATCTCGTCCTCGACCCGTTCATGGGAAGCGGCTCGACGCTGGTCGCCGCGTCCCGGTTGGGGCGGCGCTACGTGGGGTACGACCTCGACGCTGGCTACGTCGAGCTCGCCGAGATGCGGGTGACCGAAGAGGGTGACCCGTACGAACCCGATCCGGATCGTCAATCCGGTTCGAAGGATCGGGTCGCCGAGGTCCTCGCCGTCGCCGGGTTCCCCGACGGCGAGGGCCCGGGTGTGCGGGTGAAGGGCAGCGGGCTCGTCGTGCACGACGTGGTCGCGGACGTCGATGGCGGCCGATGGGTGATCGAGCTCGGGGGTGCGTTCGTGCGGTATCGCGGCGGGCTCACGTCGGCCGACGCCGTCTGGCGGACGCTCGGCCGAGCCCACGTGTTGCGCGGGCTCGGCGAGCGGGTGCTCGTGCTCACGTCGGCGCTTCCGAAGCACCGCTCGGAGTTCGATCTGGCGTTGCGTTCGGCCGGTCCCCGCGCAGTGTTCGACATCATCGACGTGTTCGACTCCGAAGCGCTGGCGCGCTTGGCCGCCTACGCCGAGGGCACCACGAATCAGCTCCCGGGCTTCTGGTACCCCGAAGACCTGGCCGACTGACGGTGGCCGGCGCCGTCCACCACGACGCAGCAGATCCGGCGAGCGTCCCGACGCATCGACGTCGGAACAGCGATCCGATTCCGGCGATCGGGCTCGGACATTCGGCTCCGACCACGACGGCCACGACACTGTGGTGCGTGCGGTCACCGATGCGATCTCGCTCGGCTGTCGACACCTCGACTGCGCGTCGGTGAACGGCAACGAGGCAGCCACCGGACGGCGGCTCACCGACCCGCTCGCCGGGGGGAAGGTCACTCGCGACGGGCTGTGGATCACGAGCAGGCTCTGGAACGACCTGCCCGGCCCCGGCGACGTGGGCCCGGTCGTGCCGGCAGACACTCGTCGACCCGCAACTGCCGGCTGATCACGGGCAGGTGGTTCTGCTGGAAGCCCGATCGGTCAGGGCACGACCTGTGGGACGAGTCGGATGCGATCACTCCGCCGTGACGCGCCCGCTCAGTGGCAGCGCGTGATGTCGACGTCGGGTCCGAGGCGGCCGGTGGCCAGCTGCTGTGCGATGAGATCTGCGGCCCGCACGGCATCGATTGCGTAGGCGCGTTCGTCGAATCGGTTGCTCCGTGCCCAGATCACACCGACCACCTTGCCGTCGATCATCACGGCGCCACCCGAATCGCCGCGGGTGATCTCGGCGTCGAGTTCGATGCCGGGGCGCAACGTGTCGGCATCGATGTAGATGTCTTCGGTGCGGATCTGCACCCGTCGCCGGACGCGGACCGGGACCTCGGTGACCACGTGGTCGCGGACGACATACGCGACGCCGGTGTCATCGGGTTCGATGTGGTCGCTGCCCACCTCGGGGATCCACGTCGACAACGCGTCGAAGGCCACGTAGGCGAGGTCCATCTCCGGGTCGAACCCCACGACGGTGCCGAGGCTCGACCGACCGCGCTGCTCGACCGTGATCTCGTTCGCCCCGGCGACGACGTGGGCGGAGGTCAACGCGAGGCCGGGAGCGACGACCATCCCGCTGCCCAAATCCTGGCCGGGGTCGCAGGAGTCGACGACCAGGCCGACCACGGCTCTCGGCGGATCGGGAGCACAACCGGTCGACGCGAACGTCAATGTGGCGAGTGTGATGGCGAGGGCGGGTCTCAGGACAGTTCCTTCGACATCCAGATCGAGCTGTCCTCGATGTAGCCATGACGCTCGTAGAGCCGACGGGCGATCTCGTTGGGGAGTTCGGTCTCGAGGAAGCTGCGCTCGGCGCAGCGCAGCCGGCAGTCGTGCTCCACGCACTCGCGGAGCTCCAGCACGACGTCGAGGTCGTCCCGTGTCGCGCGCCGAACCTCGACCCTCATCGGGGAGAACCTAGTGTCGAGTGCCGTGTCAGCGTCATCCCCCCACCCGCTGCTCGCCGTGCTGCACGCTGCGGGGAACGGCGTGTTCCCCGATGTCGACGGCCGCGTCGAGGTGCTGCCGTCCGACCGGGCGGGGACCGGGGCCATCATCGAGTTCACCGGGCACGCCTTCGTGCTCAGCGAACGTCCGGAGGGCGACCCGGTCTTCTGCGGTCTCGATGCCTTCGGTGGGGTGTCTCAGCCCCGGTTCGTTCTCGACGTCGCTGGCGAGCACGCGGTGATCGGGTCGCACGACCTGGTGATGGCCCGGCGCGGCGGGTCGGGGTCGATGCCGCTGCCGGTGACGGCGGATCACGACGGCCATCAGCGTGTCAGCCGCGCCCGACACCACCGCCGCGATGTCGAGGTGTTCGGCGACGAGCGCGGCCTGGTGACGATCGGCACGGGGCTGGCCGGTCGCCGCGAGTTGTCGGTCGAAGTCGTCTCGGGCGATCACGGCATCGGTGTGGGACGGACGCTGATCCTCGGTGCGCTCGCGGACGTCCCGATCGACACCTGGGTGTTCGCACAGATCGCTCCGGGGAATGCGGCGTCGGTGCGTGCATTCCTGGCGTGCGGTTTCCGTCCGGTCGGCAGTGAGATCCTGTTCGAGTCGGGCGCCGAGCCGATCGCCTCCGGCGGATCCTGACCGGAACGGCCGGTGGAGTGGAGTCGGCCCCTCGATCCCGGCCACCGGTCGGGCCGGTCACCCGACCTCGGCCACTGTCGAGCAGCTCGCATGGTCTCCGGTGGACGGCGCATCGGGCGCCACGGAGACACCGCGCGTCAGACCTCGTCGAGGAAGGCGACGATGGGGTTCGACGGGGCCACGGCGCTGAGGTCGACCGGCTCACCGACGACGAGATCGTCGTCGATCCGGAGCATCTCGGTGGTACCGCTGAGGGTCGTGCGCACGACGGTCCGACCGTCGGGGCCGAGCGCAGCTGAGCGGACCCGGCCGAGTGACACGGTGCCGTCGACGGTGACGACCTCGCTGAGATCGCCACGCTGACCGAGCACGGTGCACCCGTCGCTCGATGTTCCGGTCACCTCCAAGCCCGACAGGTCGGCGAGTTGCTCGCCGGTCTCCAGCGCCACGATCGAGTGGTACGTCTCGTCACCGCCGACCGGCAGGCAGGTCCACACCGGGTGCGGCGCAGGAGTCTCGACGGGTGACGTGAAGGTGGTCGTGAACAGTGTTCGTCCGTCCAAATCGATCACGGTCTGGAACACGGCACCAGCGACGACGAGTCGCGTTCCGTCGGCGGTCGGGTGCACGCTCGTCACCGTCGCACCGGACGGCACGGCGACGGCACCGATCCGCTCGGCTTCGCTCTCGCCGCCCGAGACCCGGTACACGCCGCCGTTCACCGCGACCATGAGCAGGTCGTCATCGACCATCACGCCGCCGGCCGGGATCTCGGTGGCGACCCGAACCTGGCTCTCGCGCTCGCGATCGAACAGCTCGATGTCGGCCTGACGGTTGATCACCTGGCTGGTCGCCAGGAGGTCGTCGTTCAATGCCACCGGCTGCGAGGCGAAGAAGCTTGCCTCTTCGAGGCCGTATTCGACCACGATCGTCCGGAAGAAGGCGGCGTCCGCCACGGCGAAGCGGGTACCGTCGGCTGACCAGCGGATCGTTTCGGCGAACAGCCGCGGACTGGTCAGGTCGGCGACGGCCGCGATGTCGAGCATGTCACCGGTGCCGACGTCGATGATGTCCACGTCGCCCCCGGAACTCGTGCCGATCACGAGGTGCAGTTGGTCGACGGTGTGGACCGGGGCGACGGTGTTCGACCGTTCGATCGGAACGGCGACCGTTTCGTCGCCACCCTCGAGCACGATCTGGCTCGTGCCGATCAACGCCATGTGATCGTCGATCGTGTAGACCTCGGAGACCCGTCCGCGACCGACCACGGTGCGAGCCGTTTCACCGGAGTCGTCGACGACCGTGATCGCCCCCGTCGCCGGGTTGATCAGGGCGATCTCGTTCCAACTGCCCGCCGGGCCACCTGCCAGGTCGTCGTCGTTCCGGATTACCGTCCAGCCCACCACGGCGAACGCCACGACGGCCATGATCCCGACCGTGGTCACGAGCATCCGGCGGGCCGCATAGTTGGGGGGAGGTTTCAGACGCGGGTGGCCACCGCTGGGTGTGGTCGCCGCTGGTGGGGCGGCCGTTGCGTCGTCGGACATCGTGGTGGACTGTAGGCAACGCGGCCGGATGATGCGTCACTTGTCACGAGATTGTCGCCCGGTACCATCGCCGACGTGGAGATCACGTGCCCGCGATGCCAGTCGACGACCGAAGCTCGGTTTTACGGACCGTGCGAGTCGTGCCGATCTCAGCTGCGCGAGATGTTCCGCAGCGAGGGCCGCGTCGTCGATCTCGCAGAGTACGAACCGAAGATGAACGTGACCCCGAACGCCGTCGCACTCAAGGACTGACCCGAGTCGGCCAGTTCGTGGGATCGCCGGGTTCGGTCTCCCCGCTCACAACCTGGACGCGGTCCCGGTTCGTCGCGCCGTGTGCTCGCACGAACCGGTCCCAAGCGTGACGGTTCGGGTCTGACCCGGATCGCTACGCCTTGGGGACGCCTGCGCCGGGACGGAATTCGGTTTGTTCGTTCGCTGCCGCTCGCCGCTGGTTGCGTTCGGTGGTGATCTTCATCGCGTCGGCCGCCCGAGCGTTCTCCATCACCTTGGCCATGATCGCCCGTCCGGCGCCACCCATCAGCTCGGCCTGATGTTCGTGCAGGAACTCTTGGGACTCCCGCAACCCCACGGTCATGCCGCGCAGTTCCGGGATGACGTAGCGGGCGAAGAGATCCCACGACCGCAACGTGTTCTCGCGATTCGCCCAGTCGTGGGCGAATCCCATCACCACACCGAAGCCGCCGGTGATCTCCTGGAGCCGGCGGATCGCAGCGACCATCTGATCGGGGGTGCCGATCACCGACGTGCCGGTGCCGGTGGCCCCGCCGGTCGTGGTCTGCTCGAGCAGTTCCCATTTGTCGTCGACGTGGGTCGCGCCCGGCCGGCCGAGCGTCCAGACGTTGTACTCGTTGTGCCAGCGGTGGAGCCCGTCGACGGCCTGGCGGTGGGCCTCCTCCTCGGTCTCGGCGAGGTGGAACGCCATCATCACTCGCCAGTTCGCCCGGTCGACGGTCTGGCCGTTCGTCGCGGCCGCCTCTTCGGCGAACGACCATTGCGTCGGCAATGCGTCGATGCCGTCGGTCGACGCGGACGCGATCGAGAGCGCACCCATGCCGTACTTGCCGGCCAGTGTCATCCCAGACGGTGAAATCGACGAGGCCGTGACCATCGGCATGTCGGCCTGGATCGGGAGGAGCTGCAACTTGGCCTCGTTGAGTCGGAACCAGTCGCACTCGTGGCTGAAGCGCTCGCCGCCTCGGAGCAGCCGGATGATCACGCCGAGCGCCTCGTCCTGCCGGTCACGCAGCAGCGTCGGGTCGATGCCGTGGGTGTAGGCGTCGGAGGGGAGGGCGCCGGGTCCCGAGCCGAACATGGCGCGACCGTTCGTCATGTGGTCGAGCTGCACGATCCGCTGGGCGACGTTGAACGGGTGGTGGTACGGGAGGCTGGTCACGCCGGTGCCGAGTCGGATGCGGTGGCTGTGCTGTGCGGCCGCGGCCAGGAACATCTCGGGTGACGCAATCGTCTCCCAGCCGGAGGAGTGGTGTTCGCCGCACCAGAACTCGTCGAAGCCGAGTCGGTCGAGGTGGGCGACGAGGGCGAGGTCGCTCTGGAACTGCAGCACCGGGTTCTCTCCGACCGGGTGGTGGGGCGCGAGAAAGCAGCCGAACTGGAGGTTGGCGGGCATGTCGTGACTGTAGAGGCCGTCAACCTCCGCGCTCCGGCCGGAAATTCGCCGCTAGCGTGTTGTCGCCGATCGAGGGGACGTAGCTCAGTTGGCAGAGCACCTGCTTTGCAAGCAGGGGGTCGTGGGTTCGATTCCCATCGTCTCCACCAGGTCTGACCAGGTCTGACCAGGCATGATCCGCTTGGCGGCAGTCCGGCGAATCGTCGAAGTATCAGCGATGTATCAAACACCGGGCGCCGATCAGCCTCGGGGGTGGCGACATGGCGTGGAAGCCAACCGGTCAGCCGACAGTCCGCAAACAGCGTGACACGTGGGTCGTGCGCGTCGACGGGATCGACACCGCGACCGGCAAACTCCGTCCGCGACAGATCGGGACGTACGTGTCGCAGCGTTCTGCGCTGGCCGCGGCTCGGTCGATGAACGCCGAAGATCGGTCGACGGAACGTGGGACGGTGAGCTGGTTGGTGCGTCGCTACGTCGCCGGCCGAACCGACATCACCGAGAAGGCGCAGGAGCAGTACGCCTGGGCGATCCCGCACATCGAGGACGGTCTCGGTGCGATTCCCTTGGCGACGTTGGATCGTGGCGATGTGGCGCAATGGATCGAAGCGCTGGCCGCCGGCGGGCGGCTGTCGAAGCGCAGCGTGCAGATCTGTCGGACGGTGTTGCGGGCGGCGTTGACGGAGGCTGTCGACGAAGGTCTGATCTCTCGTTCCCCAGCGGCCCGTGTTGGCTTGCCTCGGGCGGTGGCGAAGCCGGTCAAGGAGAAGGAGACGGTCGCGTGGACGGCGGAACAGGTCGACCGCTTCCTCGCCGCTACCGCCGACCATCGTTGGGCGATCGCGTTTCGGCTTGGCGTGCTCTATGGCTTGCGTTGGAGCGAGGTGCTCGCGTTGCGTTGGGATGACCTCGACGTGAAGGCGAACACGCTGCGGATCGACGAGAGTCTGGTCGCCACCAAGGCGGGACCACGATGGAGCGACGCGAAGAACGAACGCTCGAGACGAACGATCCCGATCGACGACGACACGATGCGGGTGTTCGGCAAGCGCCGGGCCGAGCAGGCGGCAGAACGGTTGGCCGCCGGCAACGAGTGGGAGTGATATCTGCACTCATGATGACGGTTGCAGTTTCGTCGACGGTGACCGAGTTCGGCCCCACTGCGGCGTCACGAAATGACGGTGTGGACGCTCCCTCGCCGTCAGGGTATCCTGACAGTCATGAGCGTGATCGTGGTACCGGATGCCCTGCCGCAAGAGCCGTTGGCGGCGCTGCGCGTCCTGACCGACAGCGAGCACGAACTTGAGCGGATTCGTCGCGAGCAAGTCATCGCCGCACGATCCGCCGGCGCATCGTGGCAACAGATCGGCGACGCCCTCGGCGTCACACGGCAATCGGCCTGGGAGAGCTTCACCGCCACCACACGAGAAGCAATGGCCGCCAACGTGGATGCCAACAGCACGCTCGACGAAGACGACGCACTCGAACTCGCGGTCGAAGAGGTACGAGCAGTACGTCGTCGCCGCGCGACGAGTTGATCGGTCACCTCAGGCGTGCGGGTCATCATCGATGCGAACGTGTTCGTGTCCGCTGCCATCCAGCGTGGTGCGTCGCATCGAATCGTCGCGGCGTGGTTGGCCGGGACCGCCGACTTCGACGTGGTGATGTGCCCGGAACTCCTCGGAGAGGTTCGCGAGGTCCTCACGACTCGGCCTCGTGTCCGCAAGTGGATCAGTCTGCAGAACGCGACGTTGTTCGTTGAAACGATCGAGGCGGTCGTCGATCTCGTCGAGGACCCCGGCGAGGTCAAGACCGAGACACGCGACCCGAACGACGACTACCTCATCGCACTCGCAAGAACTCACGATGTCGATGTCGTCGTCTCAGGCGACAAAGACCTCCTGGAATGGAACGAGCAGCGTCGCCCAGTCATGACGCCCGCCGACTTCGAGAGGCGTGGCAGCACTACATAACTCCGCTCCGTAATCCGGTTGACGCCCGTGGGGGCGCGCCGCATCGCGGCCCAAGCAGCGCACCCGGTAGTCGCGTCTTCTACCCGGCTGACAGTTGACACACGCGGTGATCAGCGGGCGTCGTTGTCGGGGGCTCGGGAATGTGCCGATGTCGCGTGTCCAAGTTGCTGGCTCGCGGAGGGCGACGCAGGAGTAACTCTGCAGAAATCGACCGGCGGTGTTGGATTGCAGAACCGTCAGCGGAGTCGCAGCGTCGACAGGATTGATCCGCCGACGAGCACCGATTCGGAATCTGGGGGTACGACGGCGTGTGAGAGAAGCGTCGGCGCACCAGGTGTCGGCGGGCCCGCTGGTGTCATGGGACCACCGACCGGCGAACGACGTCGCCAACCAGTACGTCCGCAACCACCAGGACTGGGCGGCCTCGGCGCCCGCAATGTCAGGTCTCGAAGGGAAGGCCCGCGTACTGCTCGGCCATGGCGGCCTGAGCGTGGGTCGACGAGGCGAGGTAGTCGAGCTCGGCCTCCTGCGCTCGTAGATCGAAGTCGGTCTGATCGGGGAAGCGGTGGAGCAGCGTGGTCAACCACCACGAGAAGCGGACCGAGCCCCACACCCGTCGCAGTGCCATGTCCGAGTAGCCGTCGAGATACGCGTCGTCGCCCTGCCCGTAATGGGCCGTCAGCGCCCGCGACAGGTAGAACACGTCGGACACGGCCAGGTTGAGCCCCTTGGCGCCCGTCGGCGGCACGATGTGGGCGGCGTCGCCGGCGAGGAACAGGTTGCCGTGGCGCATAGGTTCGGCGACGAAGCTGCGCAGCGGGGCGATCGACTTCTCGATCGACGGACCGGTGACCACGGTGGGGCCGACGGTCGGGCCGAGGCGGATGGCGAGCTCACTCCAGAAGCGGTCGTCCGACCAGTCGTCGATCGTGTCGGTCAGCGGACACTGCACGTAGTACCGGCTGAGCATCGGGTTGCGTTGCGAGGCCAGCGCGAACCCATGCTCGTGGTGGGCGTAGACCAGGTCGTCGAGTGGGGGCGTCTCACTGAGGATCCCGAGCCAGCCGAACGGGTACTCCTTCTCGTAGGTCCGCAGGATGCTGTCGGGGATCGCCTGGCGCGCGGCGCCGTGGAACCCGTCGCACCCGACGATGTAGTCGGCCTCGACGCGCACCTGGTCGCCGTCGGAGTCGAACGTCAGCCAGGGGCGGTCGCCGGTGACGTCGTGCAACTCGACGTCGGCCGCCTCGAAGTGGATCTGGGCGCCACGCAGATCCGCAGCCGCGTACAGGTCTTCTTGCAGGTTCGTCTGCCCGTACGACATGAAGCGGGAGTTCGCGTACTTCTCGATGTCGATCGTCAGGACGTCACGGCCGCTCCACACGATGCTGGTGCCGGCGTGGACGTGGCCCTCGGCGTCCATGCGATCGCCGAGGCCGTGCTCACGCAGCAGTTCGACCGTTCCCCACTCGAGGACGCCGGCCCGGATCCGCCCGAGGACGTGCTCCCGACTGGAACGTTCGACGACGACGGAGTCGACGCCGGCCCGATCGAGGATGTGGGACAGCAGTGCACCGGCGGGGCCGGCACCGATGATCGCGACCTGCGTGATGATCGTCACGGTGTCGGTCTAGCGGATTGTTGACAATCCGGCAAGGCGAGCACCAAGATGCTGCCACCATGATCATCGACTGCCACGGCCACTACACCACCGCCCCGGCGCAGCTCGGTGAGTACCGGGATGCGCCAGCACGCGGCGCTTGGCGGACGACCCGGATCACGTCGGCGAGAAGGGATCGATCTCGATCTCCGACGACGAACTGATCGAGAGTCTCGAGCACAACCAACTCCGGCTGCAGCGCGAGCGGGGGATCGATTTCACGGTCTTCTCGCCGCGTGCGTCGTGGATGGGTCACCACATCGGGAACGAACACACGAGCCGGTTCTGGAGCGAGCACTGCAACGACATCATCCGCCGGATCTGTGACCTCTACCCCGACAACTTCGCGCCCGTCTGCCAGCTGCCGCAGTCGCCGGGCGTGAGCGTCGAGTCATCGGTCCGGGAACTGCGGCGATGTGTCGAGGAGATGGGCTTCGTCGGCTGCAACCTCAACCCGGACCCGTCCGGCGGCAACTGGGACGGTCCGCCGCTGTTCGATCCGTCCTGGCACCCGCTGTACGCGGCGATGTGCGAACTCGACGTGCCGGCGATGATCCACGTCAGCGCGACCTGCAACCCTCATTTCCACTCCACCGGCTCCCACTATCTCGGTGCCGATACCACGGCATTCATGCAGGCACTCACGTCGGGTCTGTTCCGTGACTTCCCGACGATGCGGTGGGTGATCCCCCACGGCGGCGGCGCGGTGCCGTACCACTGGGGTCGGTTCAAGGGAATGGCCGAGGAGAACGCCGCCGCGGGATGGCCGCTGCTCGACGAGTTGATGGCGAACGTCTTCTTCGACACCTGCGTGTACCACCAGCCGGGCATCGACCTCCTGGTCGACGTCGTGCCGACCGACAACATCCTGTTCGCGTCCGAGATGGTCGGTGCCGTGAAGGGCAAGAACCCCGACACGGGGGAGTACTACGACGACACCAAGTTGTACGTGGAGCGGGCCGACCTCACCGACGAGCAGCGCAGCAAGATCTTCGAGCACAACGTGCAGCGGGTCTACCCCCGCCTGCAGGTCCCCCCGTCATCTGATCACGTCATCTGATCACGTCATCTGATCACGTCATCTGATCACGTCATCCGATCACGCCAACCGACCACGCCAACCGAGATCGTCATCAGGGTTCGTCGAACCGGAGGAGTCACGCCATGCAACGTCACGTCATCGTCCGCACCATCGAGCGCGCGGAGCCGTCGATCATCGACGAACTCGCCGACGCCGGCACTGCGACGGTGCACGAGGCGATCGGTCGTGTCGGCTACGTCGGGCCGCACATCCGGGCGATCCAGCAGGACACGAAGATCGCCGGGTCGGCGGTGACCGTGCTGAGCCATCCGGGCGACAACATCATGATCCACGCCGCGGTGGAGATGTGTCAGGCGGGCGACGTGCTCGTCGTCGTCAACACCGCGCCGTCGACCCACGGCATGTTCGGCGACCTCCTGGCGACCTCGCTGATGGCGCGCGGCGTCCGCGGTCTCGTGATCGATGCGGGCGTGCGCGACACCGCCGACCTCCGTTCGATGGGGTTCCCGGTATGGACGCAGCACGTGTCCTGCCAGGGCACGGTGAAGAACACGCCCGGTTCGGTGAACGTGCCCGTTGTCCTGGGCGGGGTCGCCATCCATCCCGGTGACGTGATCTGCGCCGACGACGACGGCGTCGTGATCGTCGAACGCGCTGACGCTGCATGGGCGCTCGACAAGTCGCGGGAGCGGCTCGACAAGGAAGCCACGATGCGGACGCGTCTCGAGTCGGGCGAACTCGGCGTCGACATCTACGGGCTCCGGGCCAAGCTCCTCGAGCTCGGGGTCGAGTACGCCGACTGACGTCGACTGATGCCTTCGGTGCCCGACACCGGCATCAGTGGCCGGGTTGATCGACCCAGCTGGCGAGGACGTCCTGCACCGACATCAGGTGGACACGCATCGCCTCGGCCGCGGCATCCCCGTCCCCGTCGACGATCGCGTCGACGATCGCGGCGTGCTGGGGCAACGAGTCGTTCGATCGACCCGGCATCGTCGCCAGCCGGAACTGGTGGTGGGCGCCGCGGTTGCGGAGGTTCGCCACGAGCTCCGATGCGGTGGAGTGCCCACTGATCTCCCGCACCCGACGGTGGAGCACACGATTCAACTCGGAGTAGGCGGCCTGCCGGTTGGCACCGACCGCCGCGCGCATGTCGTCGACGATGCTGTCGAGCTCCCGCCGCTCGGCGTCGGTGGCGCGCTCGGCGGCGCGGCGCGCGAGCAGGCTCTCGAGTGCGCTCCGGGCCTCGGCGATCTCGATCGCCTCCTCGATCGACACGCGACGCACTGCGGCGCCGCGGTTCGTCTCGTGGACGACCAGGCCCTCCGCGCTCAGTTCGACGATCGCCGACCGGATCGCGGCTCGGCCGACGCCGTAGCGCTCGGTGAGTTGCAGCTCGATCAAGCGTTCACCGGGCGGGAAGTCGCCGGTGAGGATGTCGTTGCGGAGCAGATCGCTGACGTCGGACATGTGGTCGAGATCCTACAAACGGTGCCGTCGCGCTCAGGCGAAATCGTAGAGCCGTTCCGGGTTGGCCACGAGCACCTGGTGTCGGGTCGCCTCGTCGGGGACCAGGTCGACGACGAGGTCGACGAGGTCGCCGTCGTCGGGCATGTGCCGCACGTTCGGGTGTGGCCAGTCGGTACCCCACAGCACGCGATCCGGGGCCGCGTCGACGAGTGCCCGTGCGTACGGCACCACGTCGTCGTACGGAGGTGGCCCGTCGGCCGTGAGTCGCTCGGCCCCCGAGATCTTCACCCACGCCCGCTCGTCCCGCATGAGTTCGAGCAGTGCCCGGAACGGCTCCTGGTCGATGCCGTCGGCGGTCGGCACGCGGGCCATGTGGTCGATCACGTAGGGGCACGGCATCCGGTCGAGCAGTGACGCGTAGTCGGGGAGGTCCTTGGCGTCGAAGTGCAGCACGATGTGCCACCCGAACGGTTGCACCCGGTCGACCAGTCGCCAGAACACATCGAGTTCGGGCGCCCCGCCGAGATGCTCGACGAAGTTGAACCGCGTACCCCGGACGCCGGCGCCGTGCAGCGCTGCGATCTCCGAGTCCGAGAACGACTCGTCGATCATCGCGACGCCCGCGTACCGACCTCGGCCACGTTGCAGGGCGTCGACCATCGCCGCGTTGTCGGTGCCGTGACACGAGGCCTGGACGAACACGGCGCGCGACAGGCCGAGACGGTGCTGCAGCCGCTCGAAGTCGTCGATGCCGGAATCCGGTGGCGTGTACGACCGGTCCGGCGAGAACGGGAACAGGTGGGCCGGCCCGAACACGTGGCAGTGCGCATCGGTCGCTCCGGGAGGGGGCATCCAGCGTTTCGGCCCGTGCGGGTCGGGGTGCGGTCCGGGGATCGACTTCGGCTCGGACGTGCTCACGCTGATGCTCCAGACGTCGGGTGGTCGACAGGGAAGACGGTGCCGTCCATGATCTTCCGAGCGGTGCGGACGATCCCGGCACGATGCACCCTCGGCGTCCCGCCGGACGTGTCGATCTCGATCGCGGCCGTGAACGACCCGCTCGGGTGTTCGCACGTCACCGTCCCGTCGCTGCCGGCGCCGACTCGCGTCACGTCCGCCGCCGGCGTGCCCGACAGCAACGCCGCGGTCGCCACCGACACGGCACCGAACACACCGATCGCCTCGTGGCACCGATGGGGGAT
This sequence comes from uncultured Acidimicrobiaceae bacterium, assembly GCA_963792905.1. Taxonomy (GTDB): domain Bacteria; phylum Actinomycetota; class Acidimicrobiia; order Acidimicrobiales; family Ilumatobacteraceae; genus Ilumatobacter. Next base: position 11,970 of record CAWBYE010000025.1, on the reverse strand, counting down.
GAACGTGCGGGTGGAGATGTCGCCGCCCGCCGACGGTGCCGACACCATCGTGAGTTTCGGCACGGTCGTGTCGGCGACGTCGCCGAGCTGCATCAGCGGCCCCGCCTGCAATCGGATCGACTCGAGTCGGGCTCGTAGCCCCTCGTCGGCCTCGAGTTCGGTCGGCGACTCGGTGCCGGTGATGCCGAGGTCGGAGGCGCGCATCACGACGACCGGCATGCCGTTGTCGACCAACGTCACCTCGACGCCGTCGATGACGTCCACCGTGTTCCCGGTCGGGAGCAGTGCGCCGCACGACCCACCGGCGATGTCCTCGAAGTCGATCCGCACCGCTGCTGCGGTGCCGGGAACGCCGTCGATCGTGGTGTCGCCCGTGTACGTCGGTAGCCCGTCGGCCATCGGGAACGTCTCGGCGGCGAGGGAACTGGTGTTGAGCATGTAGACCCGGACGGTCGCCGTGTCGCCCGACGGCGCGGGGATGAGGCAGCGTTCGATCGCGAACTGCCCGGTCGCAGCCAGCAGGTTGCCGCAGTTCTGTCGATCGCTGACCTCGGCACGATCGACGCCGACCTGCAGGAAGAGGTAGTCGATGTCGGCGTCCTCGCGTGCACTCGGCGCGATGACGGCGACCTTGCTCGTGAGGGGCGTGGCACCACCGATGCCGTCGATCTGACGGATGTCCGGCGAACCCATGACACCCAACAGCAACGCGTCGCGATCGGCGGGGTCGATCGGCAGGTCGTCGACGACGAAGAAGACGCCCTTCGACGTCCCACCCCGCATCACCATGCACCGAACTCCCGTCACGGATTCATTGTGGCGCTCCGGTCAGGATTGTCGACAATTCTGCGAACCCTCTGTGTCGCACCGATGGTGGTGTTCGTCAGCCCGGGAGGTGGGTCAACCACTCGCGCAGGAGCGCCGTGACCGCGTCGGGTTGCTCGACCGTCACCATGTGGCCCGAGTGTTCGACGATCTCGAGCCGGGCGCCGGGGATCGCCGCCGCGAGCTCCTCGTGCTGCTCCACCGGGCTCCAGGCGTCCTCGCGGCCGACCACGACGAGGGTGGGCACGGTGATCGTGCCGAGGAGCGGTCGAGCGTCCGGACGCGTCAACAGCGCGTGGGTCTGCCGGGCGTGCTGCGACGGGGTGGCGCGCCCGACCATCGCCCGCAACGGCCCCATGATCGTCTCATCGGTGTGCCGATCGGAGTGAACCATGGGAGGGAGCCAGGCGTCAGCGAGCGCGTCCATGCCCTCCGTTGCCGACAGTTCGGTCAGCCGCCCGCGGCTCGCCGGTTCGTCCGGACCCGCCGGGTGGGCGCCGGTGTCGAGGACGACGAGCGATCGCACCCGCTCTGGCGCCAACCGACACACCTCGAAGGCCACGCGGCCACCCATCGAGTGGCCGACGACGTCGACGGGCCCGTCGACGGTCGTCAACGCGGCCCGCGCCATCTCGGTCAGATCGTCGTGCTCGGAGACGTCGGCGATGACGGTGTCGGCGACGTCACGCAACGCCTCGGACTGCGACTCCCAGACGAATGCGTCGCAGAGGAGCCCGGGGATCGCGAGGATGCCGGCCCGCGTCACGCCCAGACGTCGGCGGCGACGTCGACCACGTGGCGCAGCTTGGCCCACTGGTCGGCCTCGGTGACGTCGTTGCCGTGGACGGTGCTCGAGAACCCGCACTGCGGGCTGAGGCACATCTGGTCGAGGTCGACGTATGCGGCGGCCTCATGGACACGTGCCTTGAGTTCATCCGGGTCTTCCAGTTCCGCGAACTTGGATGTCACCAACCCGAGCACGAGCGTCTTGTCCTTCGGGAAGAACCGCAGCGGGGCGAAGTCGCCGGAGCGCTCATCGTCGTATTCGAGGAAGTACGCATCGACGTCGATCTCGTTGAACAGCACCTCGGCGACCGCCTCGTACCCGCCACTCGCGAAGTGCTTGCTCCGGAAGTTGCCACGGCAGAGGTGGATGCCGACCGTCAGGTCGTCGGGCCGGCCCTCGAGCGCGTGGTTGATCAGCGCTGCGTACGTGCGAGGGAGATCATCGGGGTCGTCACCGCGGTCGACCGCCCCCTGGCGCATGATCGGGTCACACAGGTAGGCGAGGTTGGTGTCGTCGAGTTGGAGGTACCGGCACCCGGCGTCGTAGAGCGCCTGGATCTCGTCGCGATAGCACTGGGCGAGATCGTCGAAGAACACGTCGAGATCGGGGTAGGACTCGATGTCGATCCCGCCGCGGCCGCCACGGAAGTGCACCATCGTCGGTGACGGGATCGCGACCTTCGGGGTCATCGACGTGTGCTGGGCGACGAAGCGGTAGTCGTCCACCTGGATCGGATGCTGGTGGCGGAGTTCGCCGGTGACGGTGATCTTCGGGGGCGCTTGGTGCACGGTCTCCTGCGAGTCCGAGCTCGCATCGATCATGCCGGTGACGGTGACCCCGTCGAGCTGCTTGAGGAAGTCGAGGTGGAACCACTCGCGCCGGAACTCACCGTCGGTGATGCTCTGGATGCCGGTCGCTTCGAGCTTCGGGATCATGTCGGCGATCGCGGCGTCCTCGATACCGCGCAGTTCGGCGTCGTCGATCTCGCCGGTCGCGCGCCGCCGTCGGGCCTCGAGCACACCGGCCGGCCGGAGCAGACTGCCGACGTGGTCGGCGCGGAATGGTGGGTTGATGTGTGACATCGTCGTCCTCGGCTCGGGGTTGCGGTTTGCGGGTTGTCGTTCGGGTTGTGATGCGGGTTGTGGTGAGCGGGGCGATCGTAGACAATTCCCGGATTGTTGACAATCTGGTGTCGCAACGACCAGGATTGTCCACAATCGCACGAGTCCTCCGGAGGTGTAGATGGCGATCGAGAAGCCGTACGAGGACATCCCGGGCACGACGGTGTTCGACGCGGCGCAGTCACGCAAGGGGTATTGGCTGAACCAGTTCTGCATGTCACTCATGCGGGCCGAGAATCGTGAGCGGTTCCAGCGTGACGAGCGGGCGTACCTCGACGAGTGGCAGATGACCGAGGAACAGAAGCAGTCGGTGCTCGACCGCGACATGAACCGGATGATCGCCTTGGGCGGCAACATCTACTTCCTCGCGAAGATCGGCGCGACCGACGGCAAGAGCTTCCAGCAGATGGCCGGTTCGATGACCGGGATGAGCGAGGACGACTACCGGGCGATGATGGTCGCCGGCGGTCGCTCGATCGAGGGCAACCGGTACACGAACGAGCAGGTGCCGTGATGGCGCACATCTCGGCATCGGTCTACACGTCGCACGTGCCGGCGATCGGCGTCGCACTCGACCTCGGCAAGACCGAGGAGCCGTACTGGCAGCCACTGTTCGCCGGGTACGAACCGTCCATGGCGTGGATACGCGAGCACGAACCGGACGTCGTCTTCCTGGTCTTCAACGATCACGCCACCGCGTTCAGCCTCGAGATGATCCCGACATTCGCGATCGGTACCGCAGCCTCGTTCGCCGTCGCCGACGAAGGTTGGGGGCCGCGACCCGTCCCCGACGTCGTCGGCCACCCCGACCTCGCTGCACACATCGCCCAGTCGGTCATCCAGCAGGATTTCGACCTCACCCTGGTCAACAAGATGGACGTCGACCACGGTCTGACGGTGCCGCTCTCGCTCATGTTCGGCCAACCCGACGCCTGGCCGTGCCCCGTGATCCCGTTCGCGGTGAACGTCGTGCAGTATCCGCCGCCGTCGGGGCGACGCTGCCTGAACCTCGGCAAGGCGATCCGCAACGCGATCGAGTCCTACGACGAGCCGTTGAACGTGCAGATCTGGGGGACCGGCGGCATGAGTCACCAACTGCAGGGCCCACGCGCCGGCCTCATCAACTCCGAGTTCGACCGCGCCTTCCTCGACGACCTCATCGCCGACCCCGACGCGCTGGCCGACAAGCCGCACGTCGACTACCTGCGCGAAGCGGGGTCCGAGGGCATCGAATTGGTGATGTGGCTGATCGCCCGGGGCGCGATGGGCGACCTCGCCGGCGGGCCGACGCCGGTGCCCCGTCATCGCTTCTACCACGTGCCAGCGAGCAACACCGCCGTCGGCCATCTCGTCCTCGAGGAGGGCTCCGCTTCATGACCATCAAGGTTGCGCTCGCCGGCGCCGGCGCGTTCGGCATCAAGCACCTCGACGCGATGCAGCAGATCGACGACGTCCACGTCGTCTCGGTCGTGGGCCGCACGCTCGAGCCGACGCAGGAGGTCGCCGAGAAGTACGGAATCGGACACGTGACCACCGATCTGGCGGAGAGTCTCGCGCTCGACGAGGTCGATGCCGTGGTGCTGGCCACGCCGACGCAGCTCCACGCCGAGCAGACGATCGCATGCTTGGAGGCCGGCAAGCACGTCCAGGTCGAGATCCCGCTGTGCGACAACCTCGCGGACGGTCGCGCCGTGGTCGAGGCGCAGGAACGCACCGGCCTCGTCGCGATGTGTGGCCACACCCGCCGGTTCAACCCGAGCCACCAGTGGGTCCATCGCCGCGTGCAATCGGGCGAGTTCGGGATCCAGCAGATGGACGTGCAGACGTACTTCTTCCGGCGTACCAACACCAACGCGCTCGGCAAGCCGCGCAGCTGGACCGACCACCTCCTGTGGCACCACGCGGCACACACCGTCGACCTGTTCGCGTACCAGTGCGACAGCCCGATCGTCGACGCCCGCGCGATGCAGGGCCCGATCCACCCGGAGCTCGGGATCGCGATGGACATGTCGATCCAGCTGCGAGCCGAATCCGGGGCCATCTGCACCCTGTCGTTGTCGTTCAACAACGACGGACCGTTCGGCACGTTCTTCCGCTACATCGGCGACACCGGCACCTACATCGCCCGCTACGACGACCTCGTCGACGGACGCGAGGAACCGATCGACGTGTCGACGGTCGACGTGTCGACCAACGGCATCGAGCTGCAGGACCGGGAGTTCTTCGCTGCGATCCGCGAGGGCCGGGAGCCCAACAGCAGCGTCGCCCAGGTGCTGCCGTGCTACGAGGTCCTCGATCGTCTCGAGCGACAACTGGCCGAAGCCGGCGCGTGACGAGTCGAGCGGTGACCGGCCCGCCGTTGCATCAGCCGGATGACATATCAACTATGTTGACATTCTCGTTGACATCGCTAGTCTCAACAACAGGCGGCGCACGTCCTTGTGCGTCGGAACGAAGGGGGAACATCTCGTGAGGACATCGAAATTCTGGCGCATGTGTGCCGTCGCGTCCGCGTTCACCATCGTCGCAGCAGCGTGCGGAGGTGACGACGACGACGCCGACGATCCCGTGACCGCCGAGGCGACCGCGGAGGACACCGCCGAGGACACGGCGGAAGACACCGCCGAAGCGACGGCCGAGGAAACTGCCGAAGCGACCGCCGAGGAGTCGGCCGAAACGACCACGCCGTCGACCGACGCACCGGAGACCACCACCGCCGACACGGAAGCTCCCGAGGAAGCCGCTCCGCCGGAGAAGGCCGAGATCAAGCTCGGCCTGATCCCGATCGCCGACGTCGCCCCCGTCTTCATCGGGATCGAGCGCGGCCTCTTCGAAGCGGAGGGCCTCACGGTCACCACCGAGTTCGCGGCCGGCGGCGCCGCCGCCATCCCGGCGTTGCTGTCCGGTGACATCGATCTCGCGTTCGGTGGCTACCCGTCGACCTTCACGGCGATCGAGGCCGGCGTCCCGCTCGTCATCACCCAGGAAGCGGTCGAAGGCTCCGAGCTGTTCGCCGGGTTCTACTCGATGCCGGACTCCGGCATCGTCACCGCCGCCGACATGGCGGGCAAGACGGTGGCCGTCAACACGTTGGACAACATCGTGCAGATGGCGCTCGAGGTCGAGCTGCAGGAGGCCGGCCTGGAACTGGACGACGTGACGCTGGTCGAGATCGGGTTCCCCGACCAGGTTGCTGCGCTGGAGCTGGGCAACGTCGACGTGATCTCGGTCGTCGAGCCGTTCGGCACGATCGCCCGGACCTCGCTCGAGGCGAACCTCGTCGGCGACATGTTCGACGGCACCCTCACGGGCTTCCCGGTCGCCGGGTGGCAGGTGACCCAGGACTTCGCCGACGCCAACCCGAACACGATCGCTGCGTTCAACCGTGCGTTCGCGATCGCGACCGACATCGCGGTCAACGAAGAGGGCGCCCTCGCCGCCATCGTGCCGACGTACACGTCGGCCACTCCGGAGCTGGCAGCGATGTTGAACTACCCGAACATGATCTCGGGCCTCGACACCGACACCCTCCAGCTGGTGCCCGACCTGATGCTCGAACAGGGTCTCCTCGAGGGCCCGATCGACGCCGCGGAGCATTCGCTGGTCAGTTGATCCGCAACCCGACGCGATGCCAGAACCCCGACGTCTCCGCAACCTGCCAACGGCATGGACCCGCGGTGCCGTCGGGGTTCTCGTCGCCTTCCTCCTGGTCGAGGTCCTGACCAGGGCGGAGTTCGTGAATCCCGCGTACTTGCCGCCGGCGTCATCGGTGGTGGCCGAGTCCTTCCGGCTGCTCGGCGACGGCGAATTCTGGGGTGCGCTCCGTTCGACGCTCACCGCGGCCGGGTACGGCCTGGCCCGCGCCATCATCATCGCGGTGCCGCTCGGGTTGTTGCTCGGGCTGTCCAAGTGGGCGTACCGCGGCGCGATCACCCTGATCGAGTTACTGCGACCGATCCCCTCCGTGGCGTTGATCCCGCTCGCGATCCTGGTGTACGGGACCGGCACCCCGATGAAGGCGTTCCTGGTGACGTACGCCTGCTTGTGGCCGCTGCTGTTCAACACGATCTACGGCGTGCACGACGTCGACCCGGTCGGCGTCGACACGGCCAGGGCCTTCGGGCTCGGTCGGTTCGAGCGGGCGATACGGGTCAACCTCCCGTCGGCCTCACCGTTCATCTACACCGGCGTCAAGATCGCCGTGTCGGTCGCGCTCATCCTGGCCATCGGCGCCGAGATCGTCGCCGGCGGGTCGAGCGGCCTCGGCATCGAGATGGGTGAGGCACGAGCCCTCGGCAACGTCAAGCTGTCGTACGCCTACGTCACCATCACCGGCGTCATCGGCCTCGTCTTGTACATCCTGATGGAGGCACTCGAACGCAAGCTCTTCGGGTGGAATCGGCTGAGCCGGGGAGACGATCAGTGATCGACACGGTCATGGATACCGCCGTGAGCGAGCCGATGGGCCCTGCCCCGTGGCGACGGGTCGCGAGCAACGACCGGCTCGCCGACCTCGGACTCCGGATCGCCGTGCTCGCCGGTGTGTTCGTGGTGTGGCTCCTGGCCACCCGATCCGCCGACTCGATCTTCTTCCCCGTCCCGACCGAGGTGCTGCCGGCCGTGTGGAACGACTGGCTGACCGACGGGGCGACCTGGCAGGACAACATCGTGCCCAGCGTCGTGCGCCTGATGTACGGCTTCGTCCTCGCTGCGATCGTGTCGATCGCGTTCGGGTTGGCGATCGGTCGTTCCCAATTGCTGAGCGAGTTGGTCGAACCCACCGTCCACTTCCTCCGCGCGATCCCGCCGCCGGCGCTGTTGCCGGTGTTCCTCATCATCTTCGGCATCGGCGACCTGCAGAAGGTCATGCTGATCGCGTTCGGCGTCGCCCCGCCCATCCTGCTCAACTCGATCGACGGCGCGCGGTCGGTGGAGACCTTGCACCTCGACACCGCGTCGGCGTACCAGATCGGCCGCCGCGACCGGGTGCTCAAGGTCGTCTTCCCCGCCGCCGCGCCGAAGGTCTTCGCCGGTCTCCGCGTGTCGATGTCCCTCGCGGTGATCTTGATGGTCATCTCGGAACTCGTCGCCGCCACCGATGGCATCGGGTTCCGCATCAACCGCGATGCCCGGAGTTTCGCCTATGTCGACCTGTGGGCAGGCCTCGTCGTCCTCGCCCTGCTGGGCATCCTGCTGAACGCCGGCCTGTCGCTGTTGGAGCGTCGGGTGCTGAGATGGAGATCCTCGTGACCACGCTCTTGTCCGCAGACGACCTGCGCCACACCTACAGCCCCGGCAAGCCGGAAGAGCATCAAGCTCTCGGTGGCATCTCGTTCTCCGTAGACGAGGGCGAGTTCGTGTCGATCGTCGGGCCGTCCGGCTGCGGCAAGACGACCCTCCTGCGAGCGCTGTCCGGCCTCCTGCAACCCAATGGTGGCGGAGTCGAGTTCGAAGGCGAGAAGGTCACGTCGGTGCCCCACGACCTGACCCTCGTGTTCCAGGACTACAGCCGGTCGCTGTACCCGTGGCTACGGGTCGCAGACAACGTCGAGTTCCCCCTCAAGCGTTCCGGTCTGTCCAAGTCGCAGCGCCGCGAACGGGTCGAGCAGGCGCTCGCCGATGTCGGCCTGGCCGGTCACGAGACCAAGTACCCGCGTCAGCTCTCGGGTGGCATGCAGCAGCGGGTCGCGATCGCTCGAGCGCTCGCCTACGAGCCGGCGGTCCTGCTCATGGACGAGCCGTACGCGTCGGTCGACGCGCAGACTCGCGCGGCGCTCGAGGACATGCTGCTCGACGTCTGGCAGCGGCGCAACGGCACGATCCTGTTCGTGACCCATGACATCGACGAGAGCGTGTATCTCGCCGACCGCGTGCCGGTGCTGGCCAAGGCGCCGTCGCAGGTGATCGCCGACATCAAGGTCGACATCCCGCGTCCACGCGACCAGATCGACACGAAGGCCGACCCGGCGTTCGTCGAGCTGCGGGCCCAGGTCGCGAAACTGATCAGGGATCAGGGCCACCAGGGCAACACCCAGCCAGACTGAGCGGCACGAATCGCCGCCGGTGCGTCCGCTCAGCGCTGGGCAGGCGACGGCTGTTGGGCCGACTGTTGTTCGATCATGCGCCGAGCCGCCAGGGCCCCGGTATCGATCTTGAGGCTCACCTCGGTGCTCCGGGCCTCGGAACGCAGACGCGCCTCGATCGCATTCAGTGCTTCGACATCCTGGAGTACGACGGTGCGCTGCATCTCGGTCATCTCGGTGTCGACCCGTTCGTCGCCATGGGCGAAATCGCGGCACAACGCCCAGAAGTCGAGCGTCGATCCGTACTCAGACGGCGTGATGCCGTAGAGGACCTTGAGATGGGCTGCGCCCGGGTCGGATCCGTCGTCATCGGGTGCATGTTCCGCCGGCGCCACGCGGACGTGGAGGACGTAGCAGCAGACCGGGCGGTACTCGATGTCCTGCCAGCGGTCGATCGGCGTGGCGAGGCCGGCGGTGTCCCGGTAGAAGGGTGGGCACTCGACCGACTCCATGTGTCGGCTCACACGGACGATCTGGCCGGCGTCGTCGACCTCCGTGTCGATCGGCGTCGTTGCGACCTCGGGCGTGCCGATGTAGCCCACGTGGAGGTACGTCTCGTGGGACAGATCGAGCAGGTTGTCGACGAGCAGGCCGTACCTGGCCTCGAGCCGCTCCATGCCGTGGAGCACCGTCCACCCCTCCTGGTCCATCCACGGGACGTCCGGCAGCCGCTCGTCGCGCGGACCGTCGGGGTCACCGATCCACACCCAGATCCAGGGACCGGTCACGTGCAACGGGTACGCGTCGACGTTGGCCCGCGACGGGATGTGCGTCTGGTTCGGCGCCCACACGCACGTGCCCGCTCCGTCGAACGTCAGGCCGTGGTAGCCGCACTGGAGCCGGCCGTCGTCGACCGTTCCCATCGACAGTGGGAAGCCGCGGTGCGGGCAGCGGTCGGCGAGGGCGGCGATGCCGCCGTCGGGCCGGCGGAACAGCACGATGTGTTCGCCGCACACCGTCCGGCCGAGTGGCGTGTCGGTGACCTCGTCGGTCGATGCGATCACGTACCACTGCTCGGTGACGAACTCGACGGGCATGCTGGTCATGGCTGGCTCCTCGTGACGGGGGTTGTCTCGGGCGGGTGTTTCGGTCGGGTTCGTTGATCAGGTGTCGAGCCCGAGGACGGCGATCGCGTTCTGTTTCAGGATGAGCGGTCGGACCTCGGGACGGATCTCGAGTTCGTCGAAGCTGGTCAGCCACCGGTCGGGGCTGATCACGGGGTAGTCGGAACCGAACAGCACCTTGTGGCGCAACTGTCGGTTCGCGGCGTGGACGAGCTGTTCGGGGAAGTACTTGGGCAGCCAGCCGGAGAGGTCGATGTACACGTTCGACTTGTGGGTGGCCATCGAGATCGCGGCGTCCTGCCACGGGACCGAGGGGTGCGCCAGGATCACCGTGAGTGTCGGGAAGTCGGCGGCGACGTCGTCGATGAGCATGGGGTCGCTGTAGCGGAGCTTGATGCCGCGGCCGCCGGGCAGGCCGGCGCCGATCCCGGTCTGGCCCGTGTGGAACAGGGCGGGCACACCGGCTGCCGCGATCGCCTCGTAGATCGGGTAGTAGCGGCGGTCGTTCGGTTCGAATGCCTGCAGGCTGGGATGGAACTTGAAGCCGCGTGCGCCTCGTTCGGCGAGGGCGCGGACCCGATCGGCTGCCGTGGGGTCGTGGGGGTCGACCGACCCGAACGCCATGAGCACGTCGGCGTGCTCCGCGACGTCGTCGATGATCTCCTCGCTGGACAGCGCCGGGTGTCCGAGTGCCGTCGTCGCATCGACGGTGAACACGATCGCGCCGATCCGTCGTTCGCGATAGTGCGCGGCGATGTCGGCCACGGTCGGCGTCCGGTTGGCGTCGTCCTTGAAGTAGGCGGCTGACGCATCGAGCAGTTCGTCGTCGAGCGCGCAGCATCCCTGGCCGTCCTGTTCGACGTGCACGTGGGTGTCGATGGCGACGAGTTCGTCGAGGTTCCAGGTCATCGTTGCTCCTCAGCGGCAGGTGGTGTCGTGGTCGACGAGGTCGTCGTGGTCGTCGTGGTCGTCGTGGTGGTGGACGCGGGTGACTCGGCCGCGGACTTGGCGATCAGCAGGGTCTCGAGCAACCGGTCGCGCGTGGCGACGATTTCGCCCAGGTTGCGTCCGGCGAACTCGTCGTCCACGCCGGCCACGACCCGGTTGACCAGGTCGTCACCCCAGGTCGGTGTGTGCATGGTCTCCCACCAGGCCGCCATCGGCGGCCCGAGGTGCTCCATGACGTGCGCCATGCCGCCGGGGCCACCCGACACGTGTTGGGTCGCGAACGGGCCGAGCAGTGCCCATCGCAGCCCCGGGCCGTTGGAGATCGCCGTATCGATCTCCGCAACGGAGACGACGCCCTGCTCGACGAGCCAGTAGGCCTCACGCCACAGCGCGGCCTGGAGCCGGTTCGTGACGTGGCCGGGGAGCTCGGCCGTGATGTGGATCGGGACCTTGCCCATCGATCGGTAGATCTCCATCGCCCGCTCGATCGCGTCGTTCGACGTGCGTCGGCCGCCGACCACCTCCACCAGCGGGACGAGGTGCGGTGGGTTGAACGGGTGACCGATCAGGACGCGCTCGGGGTGGCGCGGCCGACGCTTCCTGGATGTCGCTCGGCATGATGCCCGACGAGCTGGATGCGAGGACGACGTCCGGGCCGGCCAGGGCGTCGATCTCGGCGTACAGCTCGTGCTTGAGATCGAGCCGCTCCCGCGCGTTCTCCTGGACGAACTCGCTGCCCTCGACCGCGTCGGCTGCCGAGCGGACGCGCTCGACGAGATCGGGGCTCGCGCTACCGTCGACGACGAGCCCGAGTCGATCGAGTGACCCCCACGACGCCTCGATGGAGTCGGGCAGCGCGTCGAGTGCGGCCTGGTCCGGGTCGCTGATCGCGACCGTGTGTCCGCGGGCGGCGAAGAGGGCGGCCCAGCTGGCGGCGACTCGCCGGCACCGATGACGCCGATCCTCACGGCGACACGTCTCCGATGAACCCGAAGTACTCGTCGATCGATGCCGGGTTGGCCATCGCCTCGCGGGAGACGACGCCGTCGATCGCTGCCCCCTGGAAGATCTTCTTGATCGGGAGTTCGAGCTTCTTGCCGGTCAGGTTGCGGGGCACACCGGACACGTCGAGCAATACATCG
>CAWBYE010000024.1:0-38476 GCA_963792905.1 uncultured Acidimicrobiaceae bacterium | reverse complement strand
TGACGGGGCATGCGCTCGGCGCCGCCGCCCCGGCGCCCTCGACTGCGGCGGTGATGCTGTCGTTCGAACATCGCCAGATTCCCCCGACGGCCAACACCAAGGTGCTGAGCAACCATCGCGCTCGACGTGGTCATGGGCGAGGCACGTGACTGGGACCCGGCGCTGTCGAACAACTTCGGCTCTGGTGGACACAACGGCTCCATCGTCTTCGCTCAGGGCCTGAGGCGCTTCGAACCAAGAGTTGCGGCCCGCCGTTCGGGCCGACCGACCCGACTTGCGTCGAGGTCGTCGGGTCGCACCCGGACTGACCCGGCGCCGGCGCATCGTCTTCGAATCCGCCGGGACCCGAGACGACCGAATCAGGGTGCTCCCACCTGACGTTCGAGTCAGGCGTCGACCACGACGAACATGAGCCGCGCTCTCCGCCGCGACTGCTCCGTCGACCAAGGCAGCCACTGCCCTTCCGCACGCAGAGAGACGGCTCATCTCGCACTCGAGGACCAATTCGTCTCCGGGGCCGACCTGCCGTCGAAAGCGCGCCTTGTCAGCCCCACCGAACAGCGGCAACTTGCCGGTGAATCGCTCGTCGTCGAGCACGGCGATCACACCGACCTGAGCGATCGCTGGCACACATCAACACGCCGGGCAGCGTCGGACGCCCGGGGAAGTGACCGGCGAAGAACCACTCGTCGCCCGTCAGACGCCAGCGCCCACTGGCCGAGACGCCCGGAACGATTTCGAGGATCTCGTCCACGAACAGGAACGGCGGACGGTGTGGCAAGAAGTCTCAGGGCGCACATCACGGACTGTAGGCGAGATCCGTGGTTTCGGACGCGATCGACGATCATGGTCGTGACGTCTCGACCACGCTGAGCAGCAGTTTCGTCCCGTTCGGCCTGCCAGCCTCAAGGAAACGTTGAGATCCCTTGCAAATTGGTCACACAGAGCGTTATCCTCCCCACAGACCGTTTGTCCCAGGTCGGAAGGAGGCTCCCATGCACTACGTCCTGCCGTGCTGACACGTCAGCTCATCGATGCTTGATCGCCGCTCGTCGACTCGCAGGGTTCTGAACCCTGGTGCCGACGGTCGCTGTCGTGTCGGAGTTCGCTCCGTCGAGCATCAATCTGGATCTGGACCTCCGGCAATCGCCGCAGGTTTCCACCAACGAAGACCCAGCGTCGCCTGCGACCTTCGAGTCGAATGGGCGCACGAGCTGGCACGAACGTGACGAGGGCCTTCGGGCCCTCGTCTCGTGTCGCCCGCGTCCGGCGAGCTGCGAGTTCGACCGTTGGCCGGTCCCGGGCGGCGACCTGGCTAGCCCGCGTCGATCGCCCGGCGGACCTCGGCGACGTAGTCGCCGACCGCCTCTGGGCCGCTCTCCATCAGCCGACGCACCACCGAAGCGCCCTGGATCACGCCGTCGGCGACTCGAGTTGCCTGCCGCGCCTGTGCCGCATCCGACACACCGACTCCGACGAGCACGGGCACCTCGGTGATCTGCTTCAGGCGGGCTGCGAGTTGGGTCGCGGTCGATGCGAGTGTGTCCCGCTCTCCGGTCACTCCCAACAGGCCAACGGAATACAGGAATCCCCGCGCCCGTGCCGCGACCCGTGGCAGACGATCATCGGGCGCTGTCGGCGCGACCAGCATCACGGTCTCGACGCCTTCGTGATCGGCGGCTCTGCACCACGGCTCCGACTCCTCGAGCGGCAGATCCGGCAGGATGCATCCCGACACGCCGGCCTGCACCAGTCGATCGCGCGAATCGCCGATGCCCATCGTGGTGGACGAGGTTGTAGTACGTCATCACGAGCAGCGGGATCTCGACATCGAGACCGGGGACCTCGTCGAGGATGCCGGCCGGGGTCGCGCCAGCCTCGAGGGCAGCGTGGGAGGCCTGCTGAATGACCGGCCCGTCCATCACGGGATCCGAGAAGGGCACGCCGATCTCGACCGCGTCGGCACCTTCGGCAGCCGCGGCCCTGATCGCGTCCTGCCAGCCGGGATAGCCGCCGGTGATGTACGGAACCAGCAACTTGCGTCCTCCCGCACGCTTGGCGCGGAACTCGTCTTCGAGACGACCCATCAGAGTCGACCCTCGAGAATCTCCATCATCTGCGCGACGTCCTTGTCACCGCGGCCCGACAGGTTGACCAGGACCGTCTGCCCACGCAACGAGTCGGCCTCGCGCCGTAGCCAGGCGATCGTGTGCACGCTCTCGAGCGCCGGGATGATGCCCTCGGTCTCGGACAACGATCGGAATGCGTCGATCACCTCGTCGTCGGTGACGTTGGGATACTCCGCTCGGCCGATCGACGCGAGATACGAATGTTCAGGGCCGACGCCGGGATAGTCGAGGCCCGCCGAAATCGACACCGCCTCCTCCACCTGCCCGACCTCATCCTGCATCAGGTTGCTCCGCATCCCGTGCACGACGCCTGGTGACCCGTGTCCGATGGCCGCACCGCCGGCTGGTTCGACCCCGATCAGTCGGGTGCCGGGCTCGTCGACGAATCCGGCAAAGATGCCCATCGCGTTCGATCCGCCACCCACGCACGCGACCACCGCGTCGGGTCAGCGCGCCGAGCAACTCGAGACACTGGGCGTGCGCTTCGTCGCCGATGATGCTCTGGAACTGCCGGACCATGTGCGGGTACGGGTGCGGACCGACCACCGAACCGAGGCAGAAGTGGGTGTCCGCAACCGCCGCCACCCAGTGACGCATCGCCTCGTTGACGGCGTCCTTCAACGTTCGGCTCCCGCTCTCGACCGACACGACCTCGGCCCCGAGCAGCTTCATCCGGAACACGTTGAGCGCCTGTCGTTCGACGTCGACCGCTCCCATGTAGACCTTGCATTCGAGGCCCATCAGGGCCGCCGCCGTCGCGCTGGCGACCCCGTGCTGACCAGCGCCGGTGTCGGCCACGATTCGCTTCTTTCCCATTCGCTTCGCGAGCAGCGTCTGGCCGATCACGTTGTTGATCTTGTGCGACCCCGTGTGATTCAGGTCTTCGCGCTTGAGGATCAACCGGATCCCGAGCTCTGCGCCGAGGTTGTGGCACTCGGTCAGGATCGACGGGCGACCGGAGTACTGGGCGTGGATCGTGGCCAGTTCGGTGCGGAAACCCGGGTCGTTCCACGCTTCGTCGAAAGCACGCTCCAACTCCTGACATGCAGGAATCAGGGTCTCGGGGACGTACCGACCGCCGAACTCGCCGAATCGTCCGGTCGAATCGGGCGGAGCGGTCAACGACGTGGGGGTGTCGGTCATCGAGTCAGTTCCTCATTCGTCAGCCCAGTCGTAGGGCAGTTCATCAGGGCCGAGGTACGGCGTGGGGGCTGCTGCGCGTGCGTTCGCGATGAAGCGACGGACCTTCGTCGGGTCCTTCTTACCGGGCTCGGCCTCGACGCCGGACGCTGCGTCGACCCCCCACGGTTCGACGATCTCGATCGCATCGGCGACGTTCTCGGGGTCGAGTCCGCCCGCGAGGATCAGGCGCACGCCGTCGGGGACGTCGGATGCGAGCCTCCAGTCGAACAACTTGCCCGAGCCGGGGCTCGGTGCGTCGAGCAGGACCAGGTCGGTGCCGTACTGATCGGCGTCGGGCAGGTGCGGTGAGTCCGATCCGAAGGCCTTGATCACCCAGCGAATGCTCTCGCCGATCTCCTTCGACTGCTCCTTCGTCTCGCGACCGTGCAGTTGGACTGCCTTGACGTTGGCGCGATGGGCGATCTCGACGACCCTGGAGGGGAGCTCGTCGCGGAACACGCCGACCGTCAGCACCTCTGGTGGAAGTCGGCGCGTGATGTCGTAGACGGTCTGCGCTGCGACCTGGCGGGGCGACGGCGCAAAGATGAAGCCGACGGCATCGGCGCCCATGGCCACGGCGAACAGCGCATCGTCTTCGTTGGTGATGCCGCAGATCTTCACGAACATCGGTGGTCGATCCCATGAACAGGGCCGATGGCAGCAAGAGGTGGAAGCGTCCTGATCACGTCCTCGATCGTACCCAACGATGCCCACGGCTCTCCGATCCGTTTCGAGCGGCGAGCAGTTCCGTGATCACTCGCGGCAAGGTGTGGACGGTGGCTCCACGTCGACGCGACCGACCGGCGAAATCCACCGACGGAGCCGAGCGGACCCATCTGGACCGTTCGGCTCAGGCGGCGCCACCGCGATGAACTCGGTCCCGCCCGATCAGTGCGGCGATCGCTGCGGCTGGATCAGCGGCAGTGACGAGCGCCTCGCCGACCAGGACGGCGTGGTAGCCGGCCGACGCGAGCGACCGGGCATCCTCAGGTCCACGAACGCCGGACTCGGCGACTCTGACGATGCCGTCAGGGATCGAGGCACCCACCCTGACGGCCCGCTCGTGATCGACCTCGAACGTCACCAGATCTCGCTGGTTCACGCCGACCAGCATGGCATCGGCCTCCAGCGCTGTCTCGAGTTCGCGCTCGTCGTGGATCTCGATGAGCGCATCCAGACCGAGATCCGTCGCCAGAGCATGCAGCTCGACGAGTTCGGCCGGATCGAGCGCCGCTGCGATCAACAGCACGCAGTCGGCCCCCATCAACCGGGCGTCGACGACGTCGTGGGCCGACACGGTGAAGTCCTTCCGGAGCACCGGCAGTCCGCAGGCCGCCCGAGCCGCTCGGAGATCGTCGGATGATCCGCCGAAGTACTCCTCGTCGGTGAGCACGGACAGACACGATGCGCCGCCGGATTCGTATGCAGCGGCGATCGCAGTCGGATCGAGATCACGGTGCAGATCGCCCTTGGACGGCGATCGTCGTTTGATCTCGCTGATCACGGCGAGACGATCGTCGGCGACGAGTGCGTCGCGAAACCCCCGAGGCGGCTCACAATCCTTGGCTGCGGCGACGAGCGAATCGAGTGATCGGTCATCGGCAGCGGCAACCTCACGGTGCCGGGCCAGGATCTGATCGAGGTAGGTGGCCATGGTACGGCCGGTCAGAATCCGAGGCGGTTCGTGAGCGTGTCGAGCACTTCGTCGATCGGCACTCGAACCTGCTCCATGGTGTCTCGGTCCCGCACGGTCACGGCAGCGTCGTCCAATGAGTCGAAGTCGACCGTGACGCAGAGCGGGGTCCCGATCTCGTCCTGGCGTCGGTAGCGCTTCCCGATCGACTGCGTCTCGTCGAAGTCCACGAGGTAGCGCTCGCTCACGAGACGCCGCACGTCGTGGGCCAGTGGGGAGAGGGTGTCCTTCTTCGACAGCGGCAACACCGCCACCTTGTACGGCGCGAGTCGGGGATGCAGGCGGAGCACGGTGCGGGAGTCGTTCTCGAGTTCTTCCTCGTCGTAGGCGGCCAGAAGGAACGCTGCCATCGTTCGGGTCGCACCTGCGGCAGGCTCGACCACGTACGGGACGTAACGCTCGTTCGTCTGCGGATCGAGGTAGTCGAGCCGCTCGCCCGACGCCGAAGCATGCGCCTTGAGGTCGAAGTCGGTGCGCTGTGCAATCCCTTCGAGCTCGTCGAAGCCCCAGGGGAAGTCGAACTCGACATCGGCCGTGCCTGTGGAATAGTGCGACAACTCGTCGGCGTCGTGATGCCGCATCCGCAGCATGTCGGCGGGGATGCCGAGCTCCACGTACCAGTCGAGGCGCTCCTTGCACCAGTACTCGTACCACTTCTGACTGTCGTCGGGATGAACGAAGAACTCCATCTCCATCTGCTCGAACTCGCGCGTTCGAAAGATCCAGTTCTGCGGGGTGATCTCGTTGCGGAAGCTCTTGCCGACCTGGGCGATGCCGAACGGGGGTTTCTTCCGGGCAGTCTGCAGGACCTGCGTGAAGTTCGTGAACATGCCCTGCGCCGTCTCGGGTCGCAGATACGCGTCGGCACCGGCGCCCTCGACAGGGCCGGCCTGCGTCTTGAACATCAGGTTGAACTCGCGGGCCTCGGTGAAGCTGTGCTCGGCGCCGCACTCGGGACACCTGGAGGGATCGTCGAGCCTGTCGAGGCGATGCCGCGTCTTGCAGTTGGTGCAGTCGACCAGTGGATCGGAGAAGTTCCCGAGGTGGCCGGAGGCCTCCCACACCTGCGGTGGGCCGAGGACGGCGGCATCGATCAGTACGACATCATCGCGCTGCTGAACCATGGCGCGAATCCATGCGTCTTTCACATTGCGCAGCAGCAACGAGCCGAGTGGGCCGTAGTCGTAAGTCGATCGGAAGCCGCCGTAGATCTCCGCCGAGGGGTAGACGAATCCCCGGCGTTTGCAGAGGTTGACGATCTGTTCGAGCTCGGTGGCCGGCATAGGCGATCAGGCTAGGGCCAGTTCGCGCAACCGGCAGGCCCGGTTGCCAGACGCGGTGTGACACACTGCTCGATCGTGCGACCCGGTCCCTTGTTCGATCGAATCATCATCGTCGGGTGGAGCGATGCCGACGCTCCGACCCGAGGCGACAACTCGATCTGGCGCGCCTCGATCAATGTGGCGAGCAACGAGACGGGCTGTGTCAACAGTGCGACGAGGCACCTTGCCACGAAGGCGCTGGTCGACGAACTCGCCGACACGATCGGCCGGAGGGTGTTCCTCGGCTTCGACTTCCCGCTCGGTTTCCCCGCCGGTTTCGCCCGCCGGCTCGTGGGGCCGACGGCGAACTGGCGTGCTGTCTGGACCGCCGTCGACGCCGCCGTCGCCGACGGCGAGGACAACACCAACAATCGGTACGACGCGGGCGCTGCGCTCAACGCACGCGCCGGGATGTCACCGGGACCGTTCTGGGGCTGCCCGCCCGATGAGGACCACGGCTCGGTTCGACCGACCAAGCCGCGGACGTTCGCCGGGTTACCCGAGTACCGAATTGCCGAGCAACGGCTGGCGAACCGGGGAGTGTCGACTCCGACGGTGTGGCAGCTGCATGGCGAGCTGGCCGCGGGTGGGCGGGCGCTGCTCGGGATGCCGCTCGTGAGAGCGCTCGCCGAACGTTCCGGTCTTGCGAGACGCGTCCGCCTCTGGCCCTTCGAGACCGGGGTCACCGAGGCGCCGACCCGCGGGTCGTCCGACGCGGTGGTCGTCGGCGAGATCTGGCCGTGGAGCTACGAGCTCGATCCTCGGGCGCATCCGCTGCCGGATGCGGCCCGTGCCATCAGCACCGCCCACCATCTCGCCGAACTCGATCGCGACGGGCATCTCGGTTCGCTCTTCGCACCGAACATCAGGGACGACGATCTGCTCGTCGTCGAGCGCGAAGAGGGCTGGATCCTGGGCGCCTGACTCCGACCTCAGATGGCCGTTGGCGGGATGACAGCATGCACTCACGGCTTCCCTCGCCGAGATCGCGAATCCGTTCATCGACATCGCCCACCGAATCGTGTGGGCGACCGTCGCGACGGTCGACACCGACGACCGACCCAGATCGCGTGTGCTGCATCCGATCTGGCAGTGGGACGACAGCGGGTTCGTCGGCTGGATCACCACGGGCCGACACCCGTCAAGGTCGCACATCTCGCCCATCGGCCGTACGTGTCGGTCAACTGCTGGGACCAGCAGCACGACATCGCAACCGCCGAGTGCGATGCGACGTGGCACCACGACGACGAGACCCGCATCCGCATCTGGGATCTGTTCATGAACGCATCGGCACCGGTCGGCTATGACCCTGGCATCACTCCCGCCTGGGAAGAGCCGACGCAGCCCGAGTTCGCCGTGCTCCGACTCGACCCGTGGCGCTTGCGGGTGTTCCCGGGAACGATGTTGCTCGCAGGCGAGGGCGAGGTTCTGGACTGGCGCCGCTGACGGCACCCGTCGTGCCAGCGGTGTTCGTGCTCAGTGGTGTTCGTGCTCAGTGGTGTTCGTGCTCAGTGGTGTTCGTGCTCAGTGGTGTTCGTGCTCAGTGGTGTTCGTGCTCAGTGGTGTTCGAACATCGCAACGGTCTTGAGTCGCCGCTCGATGTGGTGTTCGAGCGCTCTCGTCGCCAGCGCACTCACCTCGTGGGTGGCCGGTGAGTCCTCGAGTGCCAACGCCCGATTCAACCGACCACCCAGGATGTCACGCATGATCGCCAAGGCGGCCGGGCTGATCGATGCACCGCTCCGGCACGACCGGCAGAGCGTCCCGCCCTCATTGAGGTCGAACGCCACCATCGCCGTGTCGGGTTCCGAGTCACCACAGCGCACGCACGAGCCGAGGTGCGGTTCGAGCCCTTCAGCCGCCAGCAGCTTCCAGTAGAACGCCGACACGTTGAGCGGTGCCGGCCGATCGGCGATCGTCCGCAACACCCCGACGGCCATCTGGTACAGACGCTGGTTCGGTTCACGTTCGAGGCCGAGTTGATCGACCGCCTCCAGGGCCGCCATCGCCTGCGAGGCCCGATCGAGGCTCGACAGCAGGGGCGCCAACGGTTCCACCGACTCGGCCTGGCTGACGATGTCGAGCTCGCGGCCACGGTAGAGCAGCAGCCGGACGTGGCTCATCGGTTCGAGTCGAGCACCGAACTTCGACTTCGTCTTGCGAACGCCTTTCGCGACGGCACGGACCTTCCCGTTGTCGGCCGTCATGAACACGACGATGCGGTCGGATTCGCCCAGCTTGTAGGTACGCAGGACGACGCCGACGTCTCGATAGAGCTCCTTCATTCGTCCAGCCCACCGAAGCGGCGCCGGCGGTTGGAGAAGTCGTTGATCGAGTGCAGGAGGTCGTCGGTGCCCAACTCGCCCCAAGCGACCGGTAGAAACACCAGCTCGGCGTACGCGAGTTCCCAGACGAGCGATGGCGGCAACTGTGTCGGTTGGCCCAGCACGACGACGAGATCGGGCTCACAGTCGGCAGGGTCGTACAGGACTCCGGCAACCGTCGCCTCGTTGACCTCGTCACCGGGGTCGAGACGCTCCATTGCATCCGCGAACCGTTGGCGACCATCGCCGCACGGGTCGACGATGACCACGCAGTCCCCGACGTTGCGTCGCCACGGTGACAGATCTTCGCCACCGGGTTCGGTGCCCGGCTCGTACGCCCGGAGCGTCAGCCACGGGACACCGAGGTTTCCGCACATGCGCCCGAGCGACTCGACGCGTTGCTGCCACGCCTCCTCGCCCAGCATCGACCAATCATGCAGCGTGCCGCCGACGACGAGGACGTGGCGCAGTGACGAGTTGCTCACCGGAACGGGCGTCGCCACTGATCTCTCGGCAGTTGTGTTCACGTTCCGCATTCTCCCACGTCACCGGTCGCTAACGTGGCAGGCCTGTGACCCGCACGAATCGGCCCCTGCACGTCGCGTGCATCATGGACGGCAACGGCCGCTGGGCCGGTCATCGCGGGCTTCCTCGAACTGCCGGCCACACCGAGGGTGAGGAGAACCTCGCACGACTCGTTCGAGTCGCGGTCACCCGTGACATCGGATGGCTCACCGTCTTCGGCTTCTCCACCGAGAACTGGGTGCGCCCACGGGCGGAGGTTCGCCACATCCTCGGCTTGCACGAGAAGCTCTTCGGTCGCGTCGCGGAACTGAACGACCTCAACGTGCGCATCCAGTGGATCGGTCGACCGTTCGACAGCCCGTCGGCCCGAACGCCGAAGTACGTGCAGCGTGCGATCCGGAAGGCGATCGCCGAAACTGCCGGGAACACCGGAATGGTCCTGACCGTCGCGTTCGACTACGGAGGTCGCACTGAGCTCATGTCGGCAGTTCGCGCCGCGCGGGCCGCCGGAGATCCGGTGACCCCCCGGACCGTCAGCGCTCATCTGTATCTCCCCGATGTGCCACCCGTCGATGTGCTCGTCAGAACGAGCGGGGAACAGCGCGTGTCGAACTTCCTGCTCTGGCAGAGCGCCGGGTCGAAGATCCACTTCACCGACACCGCCTGGCCCGATTTCGACGCTGCCGATCTCGACGCCGCGATCGCTCTCGTCGGATGAGCCACTGTTCGTGACCGAAGCAACCGAACGGGCGCTCAACGCGCTCGACGCTGCCACCTCCGCCCTTCCGGCGGCCGAAGACCGACCGGGGCAGCGCGAGATGGCCGAGCAGGTCGCCGCCTCGATCGAGCATGGTCGCCACCTCCTGGTTCAGGCGGGAACCGGCACCGGCAAGACGTTGGCATACCTCGTACCGGCGATGACGTCCGGGAGGCGGACGGTCGTGGTCACGGCGACCAAGGCCCTCCAGGATCAGCTCGCCTCGAAGGATCTGCCGTTCCTGACCGGCGAGCTCGCCGAACGGGGCATCGACATCGACTGGGCGGTCCTCAAGGGCCGGAGCAACTATCTCTGTCTGCAGCGGCTGCGCGAAACGAACGACCCTGCCCAGGCCCAGCTCGAACTCGACGACATGTCGGCGACCACCAGGCTCGAGGTCAAGAGGCTCGGCGAGTGGGCGGCAACCTCCACGACGGGTGATCAGGCCGAACTCGACTGGAATCCGGGCGACGCGTCGTGGCGTGCGGTGAGCGTCGGATCGGACGAGTGTCCCGGCGCGGATCGCTGCCCGATGGGCCAGGAGTGCTTCGCCGAGCAGGCGCGCCGGCGATCCCAGGTGGCCGACATCGTCGTGGTCAACACACACCTGTACGGGCTCCACGTCGGCAGCGGAGGCGCCATCCTGCCCGAGCACGACGTGGTGGTCTTCGACGAGGCGCATGTTCTCGAAGACATCATGAGCGACACGGTCGGGGTCCAGATCGCTCCCGGACGGTTCGTGACGGTGAGCGCCACCGTGCGCCGATTCCTGGACGATCCGCAGCTCGTCGGCTCGATCGCCGACCTGGCCCCGGTGCTCAGAGACGCCCTGACCCCGCATGCGGGTCAACGTCTGACGACGCCGCTCCCCGACGACATCATCGACGTACTCCACGACGCCCAACTGAGGCTCACGCGGGTGGGTGAGGCGGTTCAGAAGATCGAGACCCCGATCGAGGACGCCCAGCAGCGCAAGCTCCGCGCCCAGCGGATGATCACGCGTTCGATGGAGTCGGTCGAGGCGGCACTGGCGGCGGGCACCGACACCGTGCCCTTCGTGTCCGGCAGCCGTGACCACCCACGGCTGGAGATCGCCCCGCTCGACGTCGGACCGACGATGAAGTCGCGCGTGTGGGATCAGCACACGGCGATCCTCACGAGCGCGACGATCCCGGTGTCGCTGGGCCGGCGCATAGGGCTCGATGCCGACCGCAGCACCGAGGTCGACGTCGGTAGTCCCTTCGACTATGGACAGCAGGCGATTCTGTACTGCGCGATGCACCTACCAGTGCCGAAGTCACCCGAGTTCCGCAGTTCGGTCGCAGAGGAGCTGATCGCGCTGATCGGAGCTGCCGGAGGCAGGACGTTGGCCCTCTTCACGAGTTGGGCGGCCATGGACGCCGCCGTCGAGGCCGTTCGCGACGAGATCGACGTGCCGATCCTCACCCAACGCGATCTCCCCAAACCGGCGCTGGTCAAGGAGTTCGCCGAGTCGAACGAGACGTGCCTGTTCGCCACCACCGGCCTGTTCCAAGGGGTCGACGTGCCCGGCGAAACGCTGTCGCTGGTGGTCATCGACAAGTTGCCGTTTCCCCGACCTGACGATCCGTTGCTGTCGGCGCGTCGAGAACAGTTGGGCCCGACGGCGTTCGGCGAGATCGACGTGCCACGAGCGGCCACGCTGCTCGCACAGGCGTCCGGCCGGCTGATCCGCACCGCGACCGACCGTGGCGTCGTCGCCGTGCTCGACTCCCGTCTCGGAAGTGCCAGGTACCGATGGGACATCATTCGCGCCCTGCCGCCGATGAAGCGCACGAAGGAGCGAACAGAGGTGGAGGACTTCCTGCGCTCGATCCGTGACACATAGCGTTCCGCACATGGACCAGGCAGTTCCGCTCGTACGGCTCGACGTTGCAGATCGCATCGCCACGATCACACTCGATTCACCGCACAATCGCAACGCCTTGTCACGGCGGTTGATCAGCGAACTGGGAACGTGTCTCGACGATGCCGAAGCATCCGATGCTCGAGTGATCGTGCTCCGCCACGACGGCCCGGCGTTCTGCGCCGGCGCCGACCTGAAAGAGCGGGCGATCGATGACGGAGGGGCCGATTCGTCCCCGATGGTCGGAGTGATGAGACGGTTGATGGAGTTCGCACGACCCACCATTGCCGCCGTCGAAGGTGCCGTACGAGCGGGTGGCATCGGGCTCATGGCTTCGTGTGACCTCGTGGTCGTCCACACCGACGTCACGTTCGCGCTCACGGAGGTCCGGATCGGCGTTGCGCCAGCGATCATCTCGGTGCCGATTCTTCGGCGAGTCCCAGCCAGCAGGATCGCGGCCGCCATGCTCACCGGCGAGACGTTCACCGCCGAGGCCGCACGAGACATGGGGTTGGTGACCCACGTCTCGAACGAGGTGCCGGCCACGGTCGCCGCGCTGTGCGACGGCGTCAGCGCCGGGGCCCCACGAGCTGTCGCCGAGACGAAGCGCCTGTTACGTCATGTGCCCGGTCTCGACCCCGACACCGCCTTCGACGAGATGAGTGCGCTGAGTGAGGAACTGTTCCGGGGGCCGGAAGCCGCCGAGGGGATGGCCGCATTCCGGGAGAAGCGACCCCCGGTCTGGCCGGCGTGACGGTCGACCGTCAGGGAACGAGCCGGTACCCGATGCCGCGAGCGGTCACGATCAGCTGTGGATCGTCGGGTTGATCCTCGACCTTGAGCCGGAGTCGCCTCACGTGGGCATCGACCAAGCGGGAGTCACCGAGATACTCGTACCCCCAGACCCGTTCGAGGAGCTGATCGCGCGACAACACGGCGCCTGCATGGTCGGCGAACTCGCACAGGAGCCGGTACTCGGTCTTGGTCAGGCTGAGTTCATCACCGCGCTTGAGCACGATGCCCTGCTCCCGCCGCAGCTCGATGTCACCGAGCTTCACCGACTTCGGCAAGGCGGAGCTCTCCAACAGATGGACACGCCGGAGCAGCGCACGGATCCGGGCTGCGAGCTCTTTGGGCACCACCGGTTTGGTGACGTAGTCGTCGGCCCCCGCCTCCAACCCCGCCACCATGTCGTGAGTGTCGGTCTGGGCGGTGATGATGATGATCGGGACGATGCTCTCGGCGCGGATTGCCCGACACACGTCGAAGCCCGACATGTCGGGCAGGCGAAGATCGAGCAACACCAAATCGACCTCGTGCTCACCGAACCGAGTCAGGCCGTCGGCGCCGTTGGCGGCCTCGTGCACCGTGTAGCCCTCGTCCTCGAGGGCCAGGCGTAGGGCGAGACGAATGCCGTCGTCGTCTTCGATGAAGAGCAGTGTGTTCACGGTCGACCCAGTGTGCCACGAATCTCGTCATCTGGGAAAACGGCGATATCCAGGTGCTTTGCCGCGACCAACGCTCGAACTGTTACAGGAATCGCACACGGCGAGTGTCGTGTCGTCACATTTGCGCACGAACATGATGACTGTTCACGCTGCCCCGGTGAGGTACCTTCCTCCCCCTGGTGCCTCACCGGCAGCGTTGAAACTCGGCCTCGGCGAATCCGCCCGCCGCAGACGTTCTGCCACGACTGAGCATGTCACACTGATGCGCATGGCCCGTCGACGATCGTTGCCCTTGAGCACGCGGGTCACGCTGTTCTTCGGGGCCATGGTCCTGCTCGGCGGGATCGCTCTGACCGTCGCGACGTTCTTCTTCGCACGCAACTCGCTCTTGGACCAGCGGGTGATCACTGCGCAACAAGCGGCCATCAGCCATGCTCAGGAGATCGAGAGCGTGCTCGACGGCGACGCCGAGGACATCAAGACCACCGTGCAGGACCTGGAGATCGAGAGCGAGGGCTATGGCGCGCTGCTCCCGAGTGGCTCGTTCCCCGAGCGCGACCGGGCGATCTTCTCTCGGCAGGGACCATCGCTCAGCGATCTCCCGGTCTCCCTGATCGAAACCGTGCTCGACGGCCAGTCAGGCCAGCAGATCTTCGCCGACGTCGACGGAGCGACCTTCGTCGGTGTCGGTATCAACGTCCGATCCTGGGACGTCGGCTACATCGAAGCCGTCCCGCTGGAGACGACGGAGCGCACCCTACGGATCCTGGCCTCAGCGCTGATCGTCGGTTCGATCCTCGCCACCATGCTCGCACTCTTCTTCGGATACACGACCAGCCGGCGGCTGCTGCGGCCACTGTCGAACGTCGCCGACGCAGCCGGGGAGATCGCATCCGGGACGCTGGGCGCCCGGCTGGACGAGGAGAACGACCCCGACCTGAACCGTCTCGCCGGTTCGTTCAACGAGATGGCCGATGCAGTCGAGGAACGGATCAATCGCGAGCAACGATTCGCTTCAGACGTGAGCCACGAGCTGCGCTCGCCGATCACGGCCCTCACCGCCGCGATCGAAGTGCTCGACGCACGCCGCGAAGAACTCAACGAGCGCACACAGCAGGCACTCGATGTCGTCGTCGGTCAGATCCGCCGCTTCAACGACATGGTGATCGACCTGCTCGAGCTGTCGCGCATCGACGCCAATGCCACCGACATCAACCGCGAACAGGTCGACATCGTCGAACTCTGTGATCGTGTGTCACAACGGTACGGCTACGGCGACCTGCCGATCGAGGTGCACCGCAGGGCCAAGCGTCAGGTCATGCTCGACCGCCTCCGCTTCGAGCGCATCCTCGGCAACCTGCTCGACAACGCCACCAATCACGGTGACGGACCGGTCAGGATCGCGATCGAACCGTCACCGGTCAAACGATGTGTGCAGATTGCCGTCGAGGATGCCGGGCCCGGCGTCGCTGCGGGCGAACGGACGCGCATCTTCGAGCGCTTCGCACGTGGCAGTGCCGCCAGGAACCGCATCGGCACCGGGCTCGGACTCGCACTGGTCGCCGAACACGCCCTCGCGCTCGGCGGCGAGGCATGGGTCGAGGACCGGCCTGGTGGCGGGGCCAGGTTCGTCGTCCGCCTGCCCACGGAGGATGTCTGATGCGACCGGAGGATGTCTGATGCGACCGGAGGATGTCTGATGCGACGACGATTCGCACCCTTGCTACTCGCCCCGCTCGTGATGGTTTCGTCCTGTGCGATCCCGACCGACGAGACGACGACACCGCTCGATCCCGACGCACTGCCGCCGGCGATCGTCAACACGACCACGACGACCACGACGACCACCACGACCACATCGACGACGATCGCGGTGCCACGCGACACCGGTGACTCGGTGCCGACGCCGTCGACGACCAGCACGACCACGCTGCCGCCGACCCTGACGGCGCCGGTGGTCATCTACTACACGATCGGATCGACCGATGACGTCCGGCCGCTGCAGCGCCAACTGGCCGCCGATCCGACGTTGCCGGAACTGATCCGCCAGCTCACCTTTCCGCTTCCCGACGTCACGGAGCTCGGTCTCCGTAGCTCGGTGCGACCAGATCTGATCGAAAGCGTGACGGTCGACCGCGGCACGGCGACTGTCGCATTGACGTCACGGGAACTCGAGCGCATCTCCGACACAACGCTGCGCCGTGCCATCTCCCAACTCGTCTTGACGCTGACCTCGTTCCGCACGTCCGACCAGGGAGCGATCGGCACCATACGTTTCGAGACCGACGGTGAGGGGTTCGCTGTGTTCGTCCCGTTCTTCGGTGGACAGAGCGACCCGGGCGAGCCGCTGGCGTTCACCGACTTCGCCAGCCTCATCGCCGGAGCGAGCGCTTCGTCGACCACGACCACGACGCTGCCTCCGACCGGCAGCGATCCCCCGACGACCGCGGCCTGACGCGACCGCGCACGACCGCGTGCGGCGTCAGTACCCCAGTCGTTCGACCCGGTCGGGCTTGCGTTGCCAGTCCTTGTCGACCTTCACCCGGAGTTCGAGGTAGACCCCCTCGGGCATCTGCGCCCGGGCCCGCTGACCGACCTCCTTGAGCACACTGCCGCCCTTGCCGATCACCATGCCCTTCTGACTGTCGCGTTCGACGACGATGTCGACTTGGATCCTCGGCCACTCCCACTCGGCGACCCGCGTGGCGATCGAATACGGGAGTTCATCGTGGGTGACGGCGAGGAGCTGCTCACGTACCAGTTCGGCGACGTACTGCTCTTCGGGCATGTCGCTGACTTCGTCATCGGGGAAGTACTTCGGTCCGACGGGCAGGCGAGCAGCGAGATGGTCGACCAACGAGTCGATTCCCTCGCCGGACCTGGCCGACACCGGGAAGTAGGCCTCTGCTCCGAGCTCAGACGAGGCGGCGAGCATTGCGAGGACTTGCTGTTTGCTCGCCAGGTCGACCTTGTTCACCACCACGAGTCCCGTCGCCATGTGAAGTCGATCGGCGACCCATCGGTCACCGCTTCCGAACGACTTGGTCGCATCGAGCACGAGGCATTGCACGTCGACGTCTGCGGAACTCTCGAGTGCGGTGGTGTTCACCCGCTCGCCCAGCGCCGATACGGGCTTGTGGAGGCCGGGGGTGTCGACGAACACCAGCTGCGCATCCTGCCGGGTCAACACCCCCATGATCCGATGCCGCGTCGTCTGTGGCTTGTCGGACACGATGCTGATCTTGCGTCCGCAGATGGCGTTGACGAGCGACGACTTGCCGACGTTCGGCCGGCCGACGAAGGCGACGAAGCCCGATCGAGACTCAGACATGATGTGTGTCAGACATTGGCGCTCTGATGCTCCCAGAACGGTTGGCGTAGCTCACGTTTGAGGATCTTGCCGGACCCGGTCTTCGGCAGTTCGTCCATCCAGGAGCACGATCGAGGCACCTTGTAGTTGGCGAGGTGCTCGCGGGCGTACGCCGCAACTGCGGCGGCGTCGAGTTCCGAGCCCGGACGGCGCACCACCACAGCATGCACGATCTCACCCCACTCCTCGCTCGGAATTCCGAAGACGGCCGCCTCGTAGACGTCGGGGTGATGTTCCAGGACTGCCTCGATCTCGGCCGGATAGACGTTCATGCCACCCGAGATGATCATGTCCTTCTTCCGGTCACAGATGTAGAGGAAGCCCTCGTCGTCCCGGTACACGATGTCACCGACGGTCTGGAAGCCATCGCGATGATCCTCCTCGAACTTGTCGTGCTGTTTGTAGTAGTCGGCGAACACCGACGGTGACCTCACATACACCTCGCCGGTGGCCGTCGGCCCGACGTCTTCGACGATGCTGCCCTCGTCGTCGTACAGGCGGATCTCGACCATGGGCGACTCCTTGCCGCACGATCCGGGTTTGCGCATCTGGTCCTCGGGCCGCAGCACCGTGTTCACGCCGAGTTCCGTCGATCCGTAGACCTCGAACAGTGACTCGGCGGGGAACGTGTCGACGTACTGCTTCTTGAGGGCGAAGCTCCACGGCGCAGCGTTCGCGATCATGATCCTCATCGTCGACCGGTCGTACCGAGCGATGGTCTCTGCGGGCAGATTGCAGATCATCCGGATCGGTGTGGGCGCAACGAACGTCGACGTGCATCGGTAGGTCTCGAGCAGTCGCAGCCAGTCCTCCGGGTCGAACTTGTACTGGACCACGATCGTCTGGCCCATCGCGAGTCCGATCGCCATGAACCCGCCAGGGCCCGAGTGGTAGAGCGGACCGGTGGTGAGGTAGACGTCGTCGGGCCGGTACCCGACGTACTGCAGGAGAGCAGCGGTCTGCGCCGGGTTCGACCCCTGCCGGCGGTACGCACCCTTCGGCTTGCCGGTCGTACCCGACGTGTAGATCATCGTGGCGCCGGCGGCACCCTCGCCGACGACCTCGGCCGGCGGTTCGGACGGCGCCCGGTCGACCAGCGGGTCACACGCCACCATGCGCCCCGGCGCGTCGCCGTCGAACACCAGCACGTGCTCGACCTTGGGGATCTCGTCTCGGATTCGCCCGAACAGTCCCGCATGGGCTGCGTCGACGTAGACGAGCTTCGCGTCGGAGTGATCGGTGACGTACGCGGCCTCTTCGTCGGAGAGCCGATAGTTGAGGGGCACCGCCGTCGACCCGAGTTTGCGTGACGCATTCACCACCTCGACGATGCCGATCGAGTTCTGCCCGCACCACACCACTGTGTCCCCTGGCCCGACACCGTGTGCCCGGAGCACGTGGGCGAGTTGGTTCGATCGGGCTTCGAGCTCGGCGTATGTCCGCCGCCGCACGTCACCGGCGCCCCGGTCGTCGATCACCGCCGGCTTGTCCGGGTCGTTCGCAGCGTGAACGCTGAGGAGGTCGTGCATCACGTATTCGTAGCACGGGCCGCTTTCGTCACCAGAGGTGGCAAGTGACAAGCTGGCACCATGTCACCACGCACCATCAACGGCGCCGACGAGCTCAAGGGTCTCGTCGGCGAGCATCTCGGCTACAGCCCCTACGTCGAGATCACTCAGGACCAGGTCAACCTGTTCGCGGACGCCACCGGCGATCACCAGTGGATCCACATCGATGTCGAGAAGGCCAACGCCGGGCCGTTCGGCGGCCCGATCGCCCACGGCTACCTCACGTTGTCGCTCGGCCCGGTGCTGTACCCCCAGGTCGTCTCGATCACCGGCTTCTCGATGGGCGTCAACTACGGCTGCAACAAGGTGCGGTTCCCGGCACCGGTCATGGTCGGTTCGAAGCTCCGGCTCGGCGTGAAACTGCTCGAAGTGACCGACATCCCGGGTGGGGTGCAGACCGCACTCGAGTTCACCTTCGAGTCCGAGGGTGGTTCGAAGCCCAACTGTGTCGCCGAGGTCATCTACCGCAGCTATCAATGAGAGGTTCTGGGTCGCCGCAGGTTGCTCCGCGCCTCGCCTTCCGAACTCGTCACCCCGATCACTCCCCCTCCCGACATGCGAGGAGTGTCCATGCCCGACGGCAACATCACCTACACCTGGCGCGACGAGTTCACGAATCCTGAAATCAACGCCCTCCACGCTTCCGCCTTCGACACCCGTCTCTTCGACGAGTCCGAGTGGGACTGGGTCGCCCAGACCGCCCGCTACAGCCTCGGCTGGGTCGTGGCCCACGACCACGGCCGGTTCATCGGCTTCGTGAACGTGCTCTGGGACGGCTTCGTGCACGCATTCATCGAAGACGTCATGGTCGACGACGGGCACCGCAATCGCGGGATCGGCGTTGCGCTGGTACACGCAGCCCGCGACGGCGCTCGGGTGGCGGGGTGTGAGTTCCTGCACGTCGGGTTCGCCGACGACCTCCGCCCCTTCTACGTCGACGCGTGCGGGTTCGAACCCACGTCGGGAGGGCTCATGGCGCTGAGCTGAAGTGTGGATCCGTCGCTGCCGCCACCTGCTGATGTTCGACCTCACGGACCGCATCGGGGTCGACACCACGCAGGCCGAGACCGCTCAGCGGAACTCCGGCATGACCTCTGTGGCGAGTCGCTCCAACGACTCGGTCGCCGGATAGTCGCTGCACCACGGGACGAAGCCACGGCAGCCCAGCCCGACGTATTCGGCGATCTTCTCGGTGACCTGCTCGACGGTGCCGACCAGGTTGTTCGCCCGCCACTCCTCGGCCGACTGACCCCAGACCGCGAGTGAGCCCGCCTCCTCCACCTCGGCTTCGGTCTCACGGATGAACACCTCGGGTGACCACGTCATGCGGATCTCGTCGGCGTCGCGCCCGACCGTCGTACAGTGGCCGCGCAGCACGTCCCGCTTGTGAGCCCAGGTGTCGGGCGGCCCACCGAAGTTGGAACAGTCCGCGTACTGGGCCACGACCCGGAGCGTGAGCTGCTCACCGCCGCCTCCGATCCAGATCGGTGGCGTCGGCTGCTGGAGCGGTTTCGGATCACAGTTGGCCCGTCTCAGGTCGTAGTACTTCCCCTTGAACGTCGTCTCGGGCTCCGTCCACATCGAGCGCATGATCCGGACCGTCTCTTCGAGCATCCCGATTCGGTCCTTGGGCTTCGGGAAGTCGAATCCGTACCCTCGGTACTCGTTCTCGTACCACCCGGCACCGATCCCCCAGTCGAGTCGGCCTCCGGAGATCACGTCGATGTTCGAGGTGATCTTCGCCAGTACGGCCGGGTTCCGGTAGCTGTTGCACCCGACCATCTGCCCGAGCCGGATCGTGCTCGTCAGCTGGCTGATCGCGGCCATGGTGGTCCAACACTCGAAGACCGCCTCGTGTGCGGGGCGCGGCACGTTGTGGAAATGGTCGTAGACCCAGAGCGAGTCGTACCCGAGCCGTTCTGCCTGCTGCGCGACGTCGATCGCACGCTGCCACTTGGCGGTCGCACCCTCGATGCTCGCCAACTCCATCTTCCATCCCTGCGGGACGAAAGCTCCGAACACGATCTCAGGTCCACTCATGCTCGTCACGCTACGCGGTGGAGCAGACTGTGGCGATGTCTCCCCCTCCGACCCGAATCGATGCGAGCCCGCTGCAGGAGTTGGTGTCGGCGTTCGCAACCGAGCGGCACTGTCCGTCGCTGGCGTGGGGTGTGCTCATCGATGGCTCGCTGGCGGCGACGGGTGCGGTCGGTGCGGTCACCGAGCGCACCGTCTACCGAATCGCATCGATGACGAAGAGCTTCTCGGCCGCCGCAACGTTGCTGCTCCGTGACGAGGGCGTGCTTCGCCTGGACGACGCTGTCGCCGAGCACGCGCCCGAACTTGCCGTGCTCGACCGCTTCGACTCGGCTCCGATCACGATCCGCGATCTGCTCACGATGACGAGCGGGCTGCCGACCGACGACCCGTGGGCCGACCGTCACCTCGACCTCACCGACGAGGAGTTCGACCAGATCATCGCCGACGGGCCGCTGTTCGCCCGACCGACCGGCAACACCTTCGAGTACTCCAACCTCGGGTACGCCGTCCTCGGGCGCGTCGTGGTCGGAGCCAGCGGGCGTCGCATCCAAGACATCATCTCCGATCGTCTGCTCCGCCCACTCGGCATGGATTCGACGACGTGGACCCGACCTGACCACGACGATTGGGCCCGACCGATGCGCTGGATCGACGCCATCGACGACGACGACGACGACGGCGAGCCGGCCGGCCATGTCGACGAGTTGGAACCACTGGGCGACGGGATCATCTCCCCCATGGGCGGGATCTGGACGACGGTCACCGATCTCGCGATCTGGATCGCCTGGCTCGGGGCCGCGTTCCCGGCCCGGCCCGATGATGATGACGGACCGCTGAGCCGCGCGTCACGCCGAGAGATGCAGAGCGCCCAACGGTACATCGGGACACGCACCGTGGGCGACGCACGTGCGCCCTACAGCTACGGCTACGGCCTGGTCGTGCTCGACGACCCGGCCCTGGGCCGTGTGATCACCCATTCGGGCGGCCTCCCCGGCTACGGATCGAACATGCGGTGGGTTCCGGGTCGCCGCGTCGGAGTCGTCGCGCTCGCCAACTCGACCTACGCACCGATGCTCGAGCTCACCTCTCGGCTGCTCGCCCTGATCGCCGAACAGGGCCTGGTGGCACCTGATCGACCCGCAGTGACGTCGGACGTCGATACGGCCGCACGGCGGCTCGTAGCGCTCGTCAACAACTGGGACGATGCCGAGGCGGCGGATCTGTTCACACACTCGCTCGTCCTCGACGATTCACTCGATCGGCGGACGTGGGCCGCCGCTGCTCTCACCCGAAGGACCGGCGCGCTGACGGTCGCATCGATCGAAGCGACGAGCGCGGCCGGCGGAACGGTGCGCTGCAGCGGCGCATCCGGCACGAACGCGACCCTCTCGTTCCTACTGGCGCCTCGCCGTCCACCGCAGATCCAGTCGTATTCGCACACCGTCGAGCCGGCCGAGCACCCTGCTGGGTAGCCTTGCCGGCGTGGCGGATGACCTGACCGATCGTCTTCGTTCCGCCAGGGAAGTCCTCGAACGTGTGGTCGCCGACCGTTCGATTCTCGAATCGCTGCCGCTCGACGAGCGAACCCGGCTGCTCGCTGCAGCCGGTGATGTGTACGAACCCGACATCGATGCCCGCCGCCGCCAGATCAAGGCCGAACGCCGGGCACGCAAGCAGGAACGGGCGGCGTCCGACCAGCGAACACTCGATGAGACCGGGATCCGGACCCTGCGACGCAAACCGGTCTTCACCACGCCGGACGTGTTCGCTCCCTCGCTCCCCTCCTGTGCCGGTGGTGGCCACACCGGAGAGATCCCGACCACCTCGCAGCCACAGCACTGCTATGTCTGCAAGCAGCGCTACACCGACATCGACGAGTTCTACGACCAGCTGTGCACCGCGTGTGCAAGGTTGAACTTTGCCAAGCGCACCGAGACGGCCGACCTCTCCGGTCGCGTCGCCCTGCTCACCGGGGGTCGTGTGAAGATCGGCTATCAGGCCGGCGTCAAACTGCTGCGGGCCGGAGCCCACCTGGTCGTCTCGACCCGATTCCCACGGGATGCTGCACAGCGATACGCCGCGGAGACCGATTTCGACGACTGGAACGACCGCCTGGAGATCTACGGACTCGACCTCCGCCACACTCCGAGCGTCGAGGCGTTCTGCGAGCACCTCCTTCGAAGACTCGGCCGGCTCGACTTCATCGTCAACAACGCCTGCCAGACCGTTCGCCGACCGCCCCGGTTCTACCGACACATGATGGAGCTCGAGGCGGTCGCCGCCACCGGACTCGACGACGACGCGGCCCGATTGCTCGGCCCGTACGAGGGACTCCGACGCTCGGACATGCTCACGACCGGCGCCTCGATGTTCGACCAGCCGGTCGACCTCGCAGGCCTGACACGGTCAGCGGAACTGTCGCAGGCGACACTGCTGCCCCACGACGCCGACCAGTCGGACAGCACGTTCCCGGCCGGACGCCTCGACCAGGACCAGCAGCAGGTCGATCTCCGCGCCGAGAACTCGTGGCGGCTGCGACTGGCCGACGTGCCGACCGTGGAGTTGTTGGAGACGCAACTCGTCAACGCGACGGCGCCATTCGTGCTCAACGCCCGGCTCAAGCCGCTCATGTTGACGACGCCCGAACGTGACAAACACATCGTCAACGTTTCAGCGGTCGAGGGCCAGTTCTACCGCCGCCTCAAGACCACCCGCCACCCGCACACCAACATGGCGAAAGCCGCGCTGAACATGATGACCCGCACGTCGGCGGCCGACTATCACGCCGACGGGATCCACATGAACAGCGTCGACACCGGATGGGTGAGCGACGAGGACCCGGTACCGATCGCCGACCGAAAACGTGCGGAACAGGCGTTCCACCCGCCCCTGGACATCGTCGACGGGGCCGCCCGTATCGTCGACCCGATCATCGTGGGCTTCAACACCGGCGAGCACGTGTGGGGCCAGTTCCTGAAGGACTATCGACCCACCGATTGGTGATCGGGAACGTCGACGGCCGTGACCGGCGGTCAGAGCGGTAGGTCACCGGTCGCCACCTTCGTGGTGCCGTGATTGCGGACAATGATCCAACCGTCGGACGGCAGGTCGACGATGAAGCACGAGTTCGCCGCCTGCGGAATGTCGGGATCCTCCTCGGTGCGAGCCACGAGCACGGCGAACTTGGCGCCGCGGGCGCCGGAGCGAACCACTTGTGGCCATTGATCACCCACTCGTCGCCGTCCGGGTAGGCGAACGTCCTGATGAGTGTCGGGTCCGAGCCGGCCACTTCGGGTTCGGTCATCGCGAAGCAACTCCGAGCCGTGCCGCCGCACAAGGGTTTCAGGTACCGCTCCTGCTGTTCGTCGGTGCCCCAGTGGCGCAGGGTGTGCTACTGCCTTCGTCGGGGGCCTGCGCGTTGATCACGAACGGCCCGATCGGCACCTTCGACGCCTCGGCGGAGACCGCGGCCATCGCGGTCGGACCGAGCCCCATCCCGCCCCAATCCGGGGCATGTGTGGCAACCAGAGGCCCCAGTCATCACGGGCCTCCTTGCGCAGCACCACGATCGTGTCGATCACTTTGCCGCGGTCATCCTGGTCGGTGGCGTCCCATGCCGTGTCAACCCGCGACTCCATGAACTCGCGCACCTCGAGGCGTACGTCTTCGACCTCGGGCGGGAAGCCGAAATCGATCGTGGATCGAGTCTGGCGACCGGTCGGTTCACCCGGCGAACCGGCGAGCGCTCGGTAGCCTCGACGTCGATGCCGAACACGAACGCGGATGCCTCTTGGGACCGCGAGACCCTGCCGGAAGGCGCCGAGAAGAAGCAGGCAGTTCGCGAGATGTTCGACGCGATCGCCCCCCGCTACGACATGGTCAACCGGATCATGACGTTCCGGCTCGACGTGCGCTGGCGCCGCAAGACGGTTCGTGACCTCGCGCTGCCGAACGGTTCCGTCGTGCTCGACCTCGCATCTGGCACCGGAGACCTGTGCATCGACCTACGCGAGGCCGCACTCACGCCACTCTCGATGGACCTCTCCTACGGCATGCTCGCCGCGGACCGTTCGGGGGCTGCTCGCAGCCAGGCCGACATCTTGAACCTCCCGGTTCGCGACGGCTCGGTCGACGGCGTCACGTGCGGGTTTGCGCTGCGGAACCTGCTCGAGCTGCCGGCGTTCTTCGAGGAACTCGCCCGGGTCGTACGACCAGGAGGCCGCATCGCACTCCTCGACGTCGGGGTTCCGGAGAACCGGGTGATCCGCTTCGGGAACAACATCTATTTCGGCAAGGTGGTGCCCAGGATCGGGGCGTTGCTCTCCGACGGCGCCGCCTACCGGTATCTTCCCAAGAGCGTGGCCTACCTGCCGGGACCTGACGAGATGGTCGCGATGCTGCAGGCAGCAGGCTTCTCCGACGCATCACATCATCTGCTGTCGGGCGGGTTGACCCAGCAGCTGCTCGGCACACACGACTGATGCGCGCCGTCACCGTCCCGCTCGATACCGACCTCGACCTGAACGACGTCGCCCGTCACGACGGCTGCCTGTTCGTCCGTGATGGTGTCGGGTTCGCCGGGCGCGGTGTCGCGGCGCGGGTTCCCGTCGACGAAGCAGTGGCGTTCCTCGCCGAGATCGAACACGATGATCGTGTCGGTGGCACCAACGGACCCATCGCACTGGGTGCTCTGCCCTTCCTGCCGGGTGCTCCGGCCGACCTGCTGATCCCGGAGGTCGTCGTCGGGAAGGGTTCGGACGGGCGGCGGTGGATCACCACGATCGACGATGCAGATGTCGACCTGTTCGGTGGGTCGGGACCATCTCCGGCCGCGGCGTCGTACTCGATCACACCCGGTGTCGAGATCGCGCAGTATCTCGCCGCCGTCACGACAGCCCGCGATGCCGTTCGCGCCGGCGACCTGGACAAGGCGGTCATCGCACGGCCCATCACGGTGACCGCCGACCGGCCGATCGACGTGCACGCGGTACTTCGGAGACTGAAGGCCTCGTTCGGGTCGAGTCATCGGTTCTCGATCGACGGGCTGATCGGCGCCTCACCCGAGCTGCTGGTCGCCGTGAACGGCCTCGAGGTCACATCGTTCCCTCTGGCGGGTACGACCCCCACCACGGGCGACCCGGTGCTCGACGAGCAACTCGCCGCCGAACTCCACGCCAGCGAGAAGAACCGGATCGAACACCGGGTCGCGATGGAGATGGTGCGCGACACATTGCTGCCGTTCTGCAGCTACCTCGATTGGGCTCCGGAGCCGACGATCGTCAAGGTCGCCAACGTGCAGCACCTGGGGTCTCAGGCGATGGGCATGCTGTCTCAGCCGTCGCCCACCGTGATCGACCTGGTCAGAGCGCTCCAGCCCACCCCAGCCGTCGGCGGCCATCCACGCGATCAGGCGATCGCCTTGATCATCGAGCACGAGGGTTTCGAACGGGGCCGGTACGGGGGCGCCGTCGGATGGTGCGACGCCAGCGGCAACGGAAGGTGGGCGGTCACGCTCCGATGTGCCGATCTGTCCGACGATCGTCGTTGCGCACGGCTGGTGGCGGGTGGCGGCATCGTCGCCGACAGCGAACCATTGGCCGAGATGGCCGAGACGCAAGCCAAGTTCCAGGCGATGAGCAAGACCTAACTGAGCCAGTAGATGCAAACAGCAGCAAAAAGCTTGCCGTCGTGATGATTGCTTGCGGTACCTGGGCGGTTCTGGACCCGGATCGCGCGCGCAATTGCATTTCCATTGGCGTTCACTTTCCTCGCGGCGCCGGTGGGTGAGTTCTTGACGCCTGTCCTCATCGATCATACCGCGGACTTTACGGTAACGGCCCTACGGCTGACTGGAATCCCGGTGTATCGGGAAGGCAATAACTTTGTGATCCCGAGCGGCAGCTGGTCGGTTGTCGAAGGGTGCAGCGGTCTACGCTATCTGATTGCTTCGGTCACCCTGGGTCTGCTTTACTGCGTATCTGTCGTATCGGAGCCTCAAACGCCGCGTGCTTTTCGTGCTGGCGTCGATATTGTTCCCGATCGTGGCGAACTGGCTGCGAGCTTACATGATCGTGATGATCGCACACCTGAGCGAAATGAAATACGCCACCGGGGTGGATCACCTGATTTATGGGTGGGTGTTTTTCGGTTTCGTGATGTTGATCCTCTTCTGGATCGGATCGTTCTGGCGAGAAGATGTCGCGCCGGAACAACCGGATGCGGCCGGAATCTTCACGAACGGCAGGCAAGTCCTCTCGCTAGGTACTCTGGCAAGCGCGGTATTGGTCGCGGCGATTGCTACCGCGGCGCCCGGCTACGTCGAACATCTTGACGCGGCGGGACCTAGTACAGCCATTCAACTAAAACCTCCGTCGGAAGTTAATGGCTGGAGTATGGATGCCGGCGCCTGATTCCGACTTTCTGCCGCGCTATCGTGGTGCACGCGCGACTGTGCAAAAAACGTATAGCCGCGAGGGTCAGCGGGTCGGGGTTTTTATTGGTTACTATTCCCGCCAGCGCGAGGGCGCGGAACTGATTTCGTCGCAGAATATACTTGTGCACGAAAAGGACCCATCATGGAGGCGGTTAAGCCAGCGCCGGATTGCAGACGAACGTCTCGGATTTGACGTGTTGCGCTCAGAGCTTCGCTCTCGAGCAACACCAACCGAGCCAGTAGAGGACATAAAAAAAAAAACATTGCCAAATTGTAATGATAGCGAGAAGGAGGATTTTGCTTATGTTGATTCAGAGGTTCTCGGTGGTTTATCAGGGACTCCCGGTTATGCCCGCCGGTGTGCTCCGTCCATCGGTCCGTGCGCCATCAGCCGGTCGTGCGATTCTTCGCAGCAAGGCTGCCGGCCACGTCGGGTGATCGGTGGCGCAGCAGCGCGTCCGTCGTGCCGGGCGCGAGCGCCGCCAGCTTCTCGACGAGCGCACTGCCCGGTGGCACGGCGATCTCGGCCAGCTTGAGCGGATCGCGAGGAACTGCGACGATACCACCGATGATGCGGGCATCGTGAGCGCACCGGGCCAGGTGTCGAACCCACCCAGATCATCCCTGGCCGCTGTCGCCATCGGCGTGTCGACGATGCCCGGCAGCACCAGCGAGCACGCGGAAATGCGCTCGCCGACCAGTTCCGTGCGCAGGGCCTCGGTCAAGCCGACCAGCGCGAACTTGGTCGCACAGTAACCACCGAGCGGGGGAACTGGGCGCCGCCCGGCCAGCGAGCCGACGTTGACGACGTGCCGGCGCCCCTGGCTGCGCATGACGCGCAGCGCGGCCTGCATGACGTTGAGCGCGCCAAACAGGTTGACGTCCAGCATCTTCTGGAGGTCCGCCGCACGCAGATCGATGACCCTGGCCGGGGCCATACGCTGGCGTCGTCGATCACGATGTCCACGCGGCCGAAGCGCTTCGTCGCCTTGCGGAAGCAGGCGTCGACCGCCTCGGCGTTCGCGACGTCCGCGGCCGCCACCATGCTTGCGCGCCGAGCTTGCGGGCCTGCGCCGCGACGCTCGCGAGCACCTTCGGTCGCCGCGCGACGAGCACATGATTTGCGCCGGTCGCGGCGAAGGCGAGGCGGTTTCCCGGCCGATGCCGCTCGAGGCGCCGGTGACGAGCACCGTCCGGTCACGAAATGAAGCGTCGGGGCGGGCTGCCGCCATGTTCTTCACCTCTATGCCAGCACCTCGGCCACGGGCCGGTATGGCAGGCCGAGGTCGTGCGCGACGGCGGCATCGGTAATCGCGCCGGCATGCACGTTCACGCCGGCGGCCAGATGCGGGTTCTCCGCCGCCGCGCGCTGCCAGCCCTTGTCGGCGATCTGGAGCGTGAAGGGCAGCGTCGCGTTGTTCAGCGCGAACGTCGAGGTGCGCGCCACGGCGCCCGGCATGTTCGTCACGCAGTAATGCACCACGCCGTCCACGACGATAGGTCGGGTCGGCGTGCGTGGTCGGGCGGCGAGGTCTCGAAGCAGCCGCCCTGGTCGATCGCGACATCGACCATGCACGCTGCCCGGGCGCATGCGCGCGACCGTCTCGCGGCTGACGAGCCGCGGCGCCGCGGCGCCCGGCAACAGCACGGCGCCGATCACGAGGTCGGCGTCGAGCACCGCGCGCTCGATCGCGTCGCGGGTCGCGAACAGCGTGTCGCAGCCGGCCGTTGAACTCGATGTCGAGCGCGGTCCAGCACGCGCGGGTTGACGGTCGAGCACCGTGACGTGCGCGCGCATGCCGATCGCGATCCGCGCGGCGTTCGAGCCGACGACGCCGCCGCCGATGATCACGACCCGCGCCGGCGCGCACGCCCGGCACGCCGCCGAGCAGGATGCCGCGCCGCCGGCCGCCTTCTCCAGGCAGTGCGCGCCGACCTGCACCGCCATGCGGCCGGCGACCTCGCTCATCGGCGCCAGCAGCGGCAGGCCGCCCTGCGCATCCGTCACGGTCTCGTAGGCGATGGCAGTGGCGCCGGTCGCCATCAGCCCCTCGCGTCTGCTCCGGGTCGGGGGCGAGGTGCAGGTAGGTGAACAGCACCTGCCCCGCCTTCAGCCGCGCCCATTCGTCGGGCTGCGGTTCCTTGACCTTCACGATCAGCTCGGCCGTTCGAAGACCTGCCGCCGTCGGCGCGATCGTTGCGCCCGCCTCGTAGGCGGCGTCCGGGAAGCCGATGCCGCGGCAGCGCCGCGTCTCGACGACCACCTCGTGCCCGGCAGCACCAGCTCGCGCACCGCCGCCGGCACCAGGCCGACGCGGTATTCGTGGATCTTCACTTCCTTCGGAACGCCGACGCGCATGACAGTT
Organism: uncultured Acidimicrobiaceae bacterium; assembly: GCA_963792905.1. Taxonomy (GTDB): domain Bacteria; phylum Actinomycetota; class Acidimicrobiia; order Acidimicrobiales; family Ilumatobacteraceae; genus Ilumatobacter. The sequence goes on along the minus strand of CAWBYE010000024.1, from coordinate 9,434 downwards.
CCCCCCAGGGATTGCAGGTTGTTTGGGACGCGAGGATACCGGCTTGGATGCGCGAATATTCGTGCAATTGTGGCGACGAAATCGCTGGTCGACGCATATAATTGCGGAAATGGGCGCCATTGACAGGATCTGCGTATGAAGCTGGATCGAACGTACCGCATGATCATCGCGGAGCTGCAGCGGACGGCCGGCTGAGCAACCGCGACGCTCGCCGAGAAGGTGAGCCTGAGCGAATCAGCCTGCTGCGTCGGGTTTGCTCGCTCGAGGAATCCGGCGTCATTGACCGTTATGCAGCGCTCGTCAACCAGTCGAAAGTAGGCCTGCCGGGGGAACGTTTTGCTCAATATCAACGCTCAACTGTCAGGAGCAGGCCGATCTGGTGGTGTTCGAGGAGGCGGTGAAGCGCGTGCCCGAGGTGATGAAGTGCTACCTGATGACCGGTCAGCAGGACTACCTGCTGCGCGTCGTCGTCAGTGATCCTGCGGATTTCGAGCGTCTGCACAGCCAGCACCTCACCCGGCTGCCGGGTGTCGCGCGGGTTCAGTCGAGCTTTGCGTTGCGCACGGTGCGCAAGAGCGCGGAGCTGCCGGTGCTGGCCGTGAGCCGTTGCAGCCGTCTCGGCTGGGGCAGCGTTCGCGATCACGCTGCGGGTAGCGAGCCGGCGGGCGCTGATGGCCCTGGCTGCGGCCGGGGTGTTCGCCGGCAGCCCGGCCGCACGGTCAATGTGATTGCGGCCGTCGAGCCCATGGTCGAAGAAACGCTGTACGCGACGCCGACCCTTTTCGATCGTGTCGGGCGCGTCGTTGCGGAGGTCGAGGTGAACGACGGTCTGCCGCTGGATTTTATCGTCGACACCGGCGATCCTCGTCGGCGATCTCCGAGCGGGCGGTCACCAGCCTTGGTCTGATCCTGACGCTGGCACCGGCAATCGTGGTACACGGCGTCACTGTACTGGTAGCGACGCAGGCGGTGGAGCTCGAAAGCCTGCGCGCGGGCAGCGGGCGCTCCGGATGCGCAAGGTCCGTTCGCCCGTGCTGCCCGACGATGTCTTCGCCGGCGCCGACGGCATCCTCGGCATCGACGGTTGCAGCATGCCCGCATCGATGTCGACTTGAACGACCGGGTGCGGATCAGCCGGGACGAGCAGTCGCAGGCCTCCCACCGGCTACGTCACGGGCCGGCTCGCCTCGAAAAGGGCGGGCTGCTGCTGGTCAAGGGCCGGATCGGCGGCGACCGTGCAGATCATCCTGGACACCGGCGCCGAGAGGACGCTCGGCAACTTGCCGCTGCGCGACCTGTCCGCCTCGAAGCACCGCGGTGATGCGGCGGCGATCGAGACCACGGTGCTCGGCACGACGCCGGACAGCGTTGCCGGGCTGACGTTCCGATCGCCGATGGTGAGCATGGGTTCGGTCGACCTGCGCAACCTGCCGGTCACGTTCGGCGACATGCATGTTTTCGAGATCTGGGGCCTGACCGAGGAGCCCGCGCCGCCGCGGGAATGGACATGATCGGCACCCTGTCGCGCTTCATCGTCGACTACGGCCAGCGGGAGTTCCAGTTCAAGACCGAGCTCGACCTGGTGACCTCGTGCTGCGCCGCTGCGTCAGCGTCGAATGCGCGACCCGGGTGCGCCGCGACAACTGAGCGATGCGATCCGCCGGTGTACACTCGCGGACTGCGCGGCAGCGGTCGCGCAACGAATCCGATTTCGCCCTGGAGACTGCATGGAACCTCTGAACACTGGGAGTCGTATTACCGCGGCGCGCTCGTCAGCTGCCCGATGGGCCTCGAGCCCAACTACACCGGCGAAGTCCGTGACGCCTGGGTGACGTTCTTCGCGACGCTTCCGGATGGTGCCCGCGTGCTCGACGTCGGCACCGGGAACGGCGCGGTCGCGCTGATCGCCCGCGAGACCGCGGGCACGCTCGGCCGCCGGTTCGAGGTGCACGGCGTCGATCTCGCGCAGATCGATCCGACGCGACACGTGAAGAACGGCGAAGTCCTGCCCGCCGGGCATCACGTTCATTCCTGGGCGTTCCTGCGGAGCAGCTGCCGTTCGACGCGGATTTCTTCGACGCGGTCAGCGGGCAGTACGCGCTCGAGTACACGGATCGGCCGCGGGCGATGGCGAGCTGTTCCGCGTGCTGAAGTCCGGGCGGGCGGGCGCAGTTCCTGCTGCATCATCGTGACTCGATCATCGTGCGCAACGCCGAAGAGTCGCTGCGCCATGCGGCGCTGGTGCTGGATGAAAACGAAGGTCTTCCGGCTGCTGCGACGCTACCTCGAGGCCGAGCGGACCTCGCCTGGCACCGCGAATGGCCCATGGCAGGAACTCGTGGCCGCGGAACTGGCTGCAGGCCGAGGCGCGCGCCTCACAGGTACTACTGCTGCTCCCGAACACCGTGGATGTGCTGCAGCGAATCTTCGAGCAGCGCGGTAAGGAACTGGGGCTGGTGTCGGCGAGCGGGCCGTTGACCAGACCGAGCAGGAAACCGCGGCGCGCATCGGTTCGACGTCTGCAGGATCTCGCCGGCGCGGCGTTCTCGGCGGACGAACTGCAGGAGGTCCTCGCGCAGGCCGCTGCGGCAGGATTCAGCGATGCCGGGCACCGGGAGCAGAACCATGGCGGCTCACATCTGGTTGCTCGGCGGATCAACCCGGCGAAACCCGCAGCGCGGTCCCCGGCGCGGGTCGCCAGGGGTCCGTGGGCGCAGTCCGGATCACCAGCCGTGCGTCAGTCCGGCCAGGCGGCTGCGGTATCGAGTCGAACGCGATGGTCATCCGGGTTCGTCACCGTGATCGGCGTGGTGCCGTGCCAAAGGTACGAGGGAAAAGCACGAGGCGTGCCCGGCCGCGGCTGCACGTAGCGCTCGGCGGTCGCCGGGAACGTCGATGCCGGGCTCGCCGAACTTGATCCAGCCGCTGCGCGAATCGATTCGTCGCGACCTCGGCGGCACCCTGAACGACGTACGCCGAGCTGATCCAGCCGCTGCGCGTGTGTGATGACGTGGTCGCCGCCCTGATGCAGTCGCACCGACCAGCAATCGATCAGCCGGTGGGCGCCTCGTTGCGCGCGGGCAGCGGATGCCCGGCGTCACTACCGAGTGCCGCCCAGATACCCGGCGATCGGGCGTCTCGATGGCCGAAGAACGCGCGGATGATCGGGTCGACTCGACCAGCAGGCTGCGCGGTGCTGCGTGCCGAGGCGCAGGCTCTGGTCGAGCGGATGCAACTGGATCCGTGCAGGCCGAACAAGGCTTCGCGCAGGTCGCTGTTGAACTCCGTGGTCGAATTCCAGCCGCGGTGGCGCGAGCTCGAACGGCCGGACGCAAGCGGTCGAAGTTATACAGCTCGTGATAGCCATCGTCGCCCAGCAGGCGCAACGCCGTCGCCTCGTAGGCGATCCAGCGCTGGTCGAGCGGGGCGAGCGTCGCTGCCGGCGGGCGAATGATCGGCAGGCAAGTCAGGGCCTCGCCCTGGCTCAGCAGCACGCCCACCAGCGCCTCGTCGAGGGCCGGGTTCTCGGGACTGGCGTTCGCGCGACCGGCGCGCCTCGACGGCGGCCTCCAAGCGGCCCTGCCGTGCAGCACCACGGCAAGCGCCGAGGCCACCTCGGGCACGAAGCCTTCGTTGTGCAGCAGCTCGCGCAGGAATTGCGCTCCGCCGCGGTACGCGTCGCCCGCCATGCGCAGCACCTGGCCATGCGCGCCATCCGCCAGGCGGAGGTTGCGGGGCTGGCGCTCGGCTGCCTGCCTGAACTCACGGGCAAAATCGGGATCGCCGCGCATGTAGCGCAGCTTGGCGAGCGCGATCTGCGAATCGACGTGGGCTGGATCGGTCGCGAGCGCGCGCAGATAGGACTGCTCGGCCTCGTCGAAACGTGAACAGGTCGGCGAGCGCACGGCCGCGGTTGAAGGGCAGTTCGCGTCCGCCGAGTCCGGCCGCTGCGGCCCGGTCGAGTTCGACCAGGCGCATCCTCGGCACGCTGCAGATGGCTGAGCAGGGCGCCGAGGTTGTGGCGGGCCGCAACGTAGTCCGGCGCGATCTCGTAGCGCCTTGCGGTAGCTCGCCTCGGCCTCCGCGTACTCGCCCTGCCCGCGCAGGGCGACGCCGAGCACGCTCCAGGCTTCCGCGTCGCGCGCATCGGCGGCAATCAGCGTCCGCGCCTCGGTGGCGGCCGCCGCATGGAAGCCGGCGTCGCAGAGCAGCCGGGCGAGGCCGAGGCGAGCGGTCCGCAGCGTCGGCGCGAGCTGCAGCGCGGACCGGTAGGCGAATTCCGGCGTCTGGGGTTGCTGCCGGCTGCGCAGGTTGCCGAGGTTGGCGTGGAAGTCCGCCCGACCGGGTGCTGCAGCAAGACTCGACCGCATCAGCCGTTCGGCCGACGAAATCGCCCGCCGCCTTGCGCACGAGGCCGAGCAACTGCTGCATCCGGATCGCCGGGTGTCGCGGTGAGCAGCGCGCGGCACAGCGCCTCCGACTCCGGCAGCTGGCCGCGCCTCAGCAGGGCTCGCGTGCCTGGTGTGAGTGGCGACTGTGGTCCATCGGGATCCTTAGCACGCAGCGATACCCTGCTGGACGCGCGTCGCGCGCAAAACGGCGGGCTCTTCCGCCTGCCGTTCAGTGCAGCCGGTTAAGGCCGCGGTTTCGTCAGAACTTGTAGTTGACGTTCAGGAAGTAACGGCGGTCCACGCGCACATGGAGATACCCATCTTCTCCTAGGGCGATCCCAGCGGCTTGCTTTCCCTGAATGGTCACAGATGTGGGCACCCAGTTTTGCGCCGGACCCGGTATCCGCCAACTGCTTGTCGCTCCCACATGGACTTCAGCTTTAATGGTCAGCCGACTGTCTACCACTTTTAAATCAAACAACGATGTAGAGACACAACGGGGCTCGCAGGGCTGCTGCCGTGTGAGGCGGTCGCGCATTTCATTTAGTATGCTCTCCGAAGGTATCTCGCCCGCTGCGGCAAAATGCGGGGCGGTAAAAACAACCGCACACAAAAGTATGCTCCCTATGCCCGATCCCGTGCCTTTTTCTCCGCTTTTTTCTGACGTGGGCCACTTAGGGGGTATTCCCATTGCTGACAAGGCTTCTGCACCCAGAACAATGGCGATAATCACAAGCAACAGCACCCTCAGCAACGATATTATCAGATTGATAAAAGGCGATACGAAATAGAGTTTCACTTTCTGGTCCTTGGCCACTGGCCCAGACCAGCTTAGCTGCCAGCTATTCCATCTCCACTTCGGGACACCTGGACCGGTTTGAACAACCGCTTTGGGATCCTGCTGCATTGCAATTTGGTACGTGCTCGTTCGCTTGCCCTTCTTCGCAAACGAATCGGCGCTGCTGCCTCCCATCGACACACTTCCCCTTGGCAGCATCTCCTTATCTTCGTGTCCTTGAATTTCGCTTTCTCGTCTGACTTTTCTTTCCAGGGCCTGACCCTCAATTTCTTCGGGCGCTGGAGGCTCCTGAAGCTGCAGTTGCGCCACATTCGATGCAATGGCAGACAATTCATCGCTTTCTACGAATGCGTCTCTTTTTCCTCCTGAAATGACGACCTCGAAAAATCCAGGTCCCCCGTATTGCTCCCGGCTACCTGCGGAAATAGTCCACCGCGCACCTGCATCACGCTAAATGGGACCAACACGACGAGAAGCCAAACGACACTCACCCACCACAATAGCTTTCCCCCGGTCTTGAGCTTCCCCTCTGGCAATACCTTGAGCAATCCCACCGCGGCGAGCAGTGCAACCCAAACGATGAAGGGCGCTTCGGGCTCCTGATAGGCCAAGACCAGCCCGATGAAACCGACAAATCCGTAAATCAAACGGGTCAACTTGGCGATGGCGAGAGAAATGATCAACACGAAAAAGAAACCAAACAAGTCCCAACCGTCCCACCACGTTCCGGGAAGCTCGTCCACCCCTCGCGCTGTCAACAAAATCCAACCAGGGGGAAGGTGCAGGGTCCAGGCCAATTCTTTGACCCCTTCCGACCATCCGACCGCGGGCAATGAGGTGGTCTTGGCGTCGATGCGCCATTCTGCAATCATGTCGAGCGCACTCTTTCTCAGCTCTGCCCCCGGAAGCTTTGTCTCTGGATTCATGGTTATCAATTGGTCCTGTCCGTCGATCGCCACCCGGCCGAGCGTGCCTGCAGCCCCCAAATCCAGACGCCAGGTGCGACTGAGTGTGCCGTCTATCTTGTCTTGCACAGTGAATCCATTGCCTTCTAAATCCATCCGACAATTCCCGCTTCAATTGCAGCTGATCCGGCGGCGGCTCGGGTTCGCCCCGGCGTTTTGTCACAAACTGCAAAACAGCTTTATCGTCCATCAGAAACGCCGGTAGGTCTTGCCATTCCGATGGTAGATTTGTTCTGGAAGGATCGATTCCCGAGGGGCCGGATACCACGACTTGCCTCAGTTTTTCATCGGCTTGCCACACCCATATTTCGTGGTCGGGCCACGGTTCTGACCGTGTTGGTATCCGCATAAGTTTTGGCGACTCCTCACTGCGCGCCACAATGGACACCGTGTGAGTACCAGCGCGAACTTGAAGAATTAGCGTCCCATCCTTGTCCACCCGGGCGGGAATGTCGGTCTCGATGGAAATGGGAACAGTGTCCGTGACAAGTGCTTTTGGCAACAGCACTTCCCGCGATTTGCCAGATGCGCGCACTACAATCCGTGTCAAGACGCTAAGTGGCACTCCGTCTCTAATCTTTCGCATGACTGTCAAATCGAGGCTGTCATTCTCCTCGGCGTTTTCTGAATTTTGAGTGAGCCACAACATCCCCTCCGCGTCTCGTCGGGGAAATGGTATTTTTTCCCCGTTCACTGCTAGGGAAAGAATCGCGGTTTCTTCCGGAAATCTAATTGAGCAGACGCCAAAACTGAACCAAGTAGAGGGCATAAAAAAAAAAAAAAAAATTTGAGGAGTTGCTGCAGCGGCTCAGACCAGGCAACTGCGGAACCCGGTAAGTATAAACCCGCCGCCGTTCAAAGTCCGTCGCCGGACCGTCAGATCCGACGGCGCTTCTGCGGGCCGAACCCGTCGTGCGGGATCGGCGTCACGTCGCTGATCGAGTTGATGCGGATGCCCAGCGAGGCCAGCGCGCGAACGGACGACTCGCGCCCCGGGCCCGGGCCCTTGATGCGCACGTCGAGGTTCTTGATGCCCTGCTCCTGCGCCGCGCGGCCTGCCGTCTCGGCGGCGACCTGACGCCGCGAACGGAGTCGACTTGCGCGATCCCTTGAAGCCCGGCCCGCCGGGAGGCCCAGGCGAGTGCGCCGCCCTGCCGGTCGGTGATCGTGACGATCGTGTTTGTCGAACGACGCGTGCACGTGCGCGATGCCGTCCGCGATGTTCTGCGACCTTCTTGCTGACGCGCCGTGCGGCGGTGTTGACGGACTGCTTGGCGATGTCGGACTCTTTCTGGGTGTTGCGGGCGGCTTACTGTTCAGCGCGGCGGCACCCTTGCGCCGGCCCTTGCGGGTGCGCGCGTTGGTACGCGTGCGCTGGCCGCGGACGGGCAGGCCCGCGGGATCATCAATCCATCGTTCAATCTGATAAGAAAGATGGGTGCTGTCGCTCTTGGCGAACCTGATGTCTGTTCCATTGTCAGTGTCTGGGAAAAAATATTTGGAAATTGTCCGGGTTCAAGTGAGGCAATACCGGTATCTTCAATACATTACGTGATACATTCGCACCGGAGGTCGAAATATGTCAAGAAGTATTTTCTGGGAATTCTACGTCTGTGTAGTCATCACCGAAACAAAAAGCATGCAGGAATAAAGGCGCGATTATGCTCCTAGATGGAATAGGATTCCGACCCGTGATCAAATCGTCCCCCCGACTGAAAACTGCTAAATCTGTAATTCAGCTGAAATTAAACTTACCTATTAAACCAGTTATATTATTTTATCTTTATGGATACACACAATACATTAATAATAGTAACGTGTAACTTTTTGAATATACTAATATTAACCCATCAGGATCATATCTCCGTTTATTCTATTTAAATCCGGCAAACAGCAGGCTGTGTAAATCTTCCGCTATTAAACAGCCATGATTCCAACAGTACCGAATCCCCATAGTATAATCCATGAAAATGAAGGAACTGGTATTACCCTTTCGTGGTAATTTTTATTTTATTGCCGACGCACGTACATCGGTATGGGCGGTTGATTGGTATGACCATGAAGTAATCAAAAACTCTTTTTTTAACAGCAATACGTAAACGAGTGATGCTATAACATAAACATAGCTAAACGTTACGCATTGCTAAATCTACATTATTATCAGTGTGTTGAAGACCACTTCGAGACCTTTGAACAGGTCTATGATGAGCTATTTAGCAGAAAATATGGTTTCTTCCGCCCCTATACCAAGGAGGTTATCTACCGCTACCTTGAATGCGGTGATCTGCGCCATGGTTTCGCCCGTGTCAAGTGCCCTGACTGCGGACATGAATATCTGCTGGCTTTTTCCTGCAAACGCCGCCACTTCTGCCCCTCCTGCCATCAAAAGCGGGTGGTCGAGTTTGGCGAATGGCTCTGCATGGAGGTCTTAAAAAAAGTTCCCCACCGTCATGTCAACTTAAGCATACCTAAGATACTCCGCCGCTATTTCCTCTATGACCGGAAGCTCCTCTCCTATCTCAGCCGCTGTGCCTGGGAAGCATTAAAGGAGTTTTATCAGGTGTTAGTTGATGAAGACGAATCAGTGCCGGGGGCTGCCATTGCCATTCAGACCTTCGGTGATTTCTTAGGGTTCAATCCCCACACCCACGTTCTCATTTCAGACGGGTGTTTCTGTGGAGAAGGCACGTTCAAGGTTGCCCCGAAGTTCCACCTGAAAGTGCTGGAAGCCCTTTTCCAGCATAAGGTTTTAAAAATGCTCCTTAAAAAAGGCAAGATCACCAAAGACCTGATAAGCCTGCTCCTCTCATGGAACCACTCAGGGTTTAATGTCTTTTGCGGTAAAAGGATATATCCTGGAGATGAAACGGCCATGGAGAATCTTGCCAGATATATTATCCGGGCATCCTTTTCACAGGAGCGGATGACCTATCTGCGAGACGAGAGCAAAGTTGTGTATCAAGCCAAAGGACGCAAAGAAGACCAAAACCTTTGATGCGCTGGAGTGGCTGGCTGCCATGTGTTCCCATGTGCCAAACCGTGGTGAACAGATGGTACGTTACTACGGCTACTACAGTAATGTCCTAAGAGGGGAAAACGAAAAAAAGCAGAGCAGGATGAGATCATCCCCTGCATCATTGAAGAGGCTGGTGTTTCACCGGAAAAACGGAAGGCCTGGGCACGATTGATACAAAAGATTTACGAGGTTGACCCCTTAACCTGCCCCACATGCCAGGGAGCCATGAAGATTATTGCATTTATCGAGCGGGAAGAGGTACA
>CAWBYE010000023.1:0-157050 GCA_963792905.1 uncultured Acidimicrobiaceae bacterium | reverse complement strand
TCACGTTCATCCCGACCGATGACCCCGACGCACCCGACCAGCGCCCCGACTGGCCCGGACCGCTCGACTGGACACCGCCGCCGCTCATCGCGATCGGGGGGCGCATCACACCCGCACCACTCGACGTTCACCCCGACATCGCCGAACAAGTCGACCAGGCCCAACTCGCCCGGCTCCGAGGCGAACACACACCCGCACCACTCGACGAGCATCGCAACCTCCACCGGCTCAAGTACGCCGGACTGTTCGCCGACCTCGACGGGCGAAGGAACATCGACCTCGACGACTGGAAACTCGCCAGCGAACTCGTCGACCTGTCCGACCGGGTACGCCGCCAGCGCACAGGCGACGATACGGGCCGAGGCGAACCGACAGCGAGGAAGCCGCCACTGAGAAACAGGTTCGGCACGCGGCACGCCTCGACGAATCCAAAGAAGGGCGAGCAGTCCACGCCGCAGTCCGCGCCGTGGGGAGACGAGCACACAAGACCCCCGACGAGGAACTACCCCGGCGGATCTACACCCAGGCAGTCAAGGGCAGCGACCGGGCACTCGTCGAAATGGACGACGTTCTCGACAGAGCTGTGGCCGATGGACTGCTCAAGCAGGTCGACGAGAGCCACTGGCGAGCGGGAAGGAATCGGCCGGCATGAGCCACAAACGTTGGACTGTTGGACCGTCCAACACCCCCCTCGGTGTCACGGACACCCCAAGTCCGATTTCTCTCTCTATTTCCCCTGGTAGTGCGCTTGCTGTGGTTTCGTCAAAGCGCGGAAATCGACCGTAGGTGTTGGACCGGTCCAACAGTCCAACACCCCGACCGAGGACGGTCCGACAGCCTCGACGAGGCGATGGCCGACCCGACGCTCGACGCCGGCGGCATCAGAGGTGGGATGACCGCGAACGCCACGAGAGCAGCGGAAGGCACGACATGACCCGTCTTTTCACAGGCCCCGGACCCCCGTAGACCCCTGACGCTGCACTTCTCCCCGTGGCGCAGGTGGGGGGTCGAAGCGGTCGGTCGTGACGTTTTTCGGGGCACGGAATCCCCCTCAGACCTCGCTCTCGGCGATTTTTGTGTTGAGAATCTCCAGGGTCGTTGGGTTGACTTTCGGCTCGTCTGCCAAGGGTGTATCGCCCGGCCGGGCGGGGGTAGGGCGTAACGCAATGGGACGTCGTCGGCGCGAGACCCGACCTCTTCGCCGTCTATCCCCGAGGCCACCGGGGGTGCCCGCCCGACGTTCTGACTGCATCACTCCTGCTAGACCCCGCTCTAGCGTTCTTATTGTGCGGGATTCCCTGAGACGTCGAGACCCCAGGGGGTTTTTCGTGTCCGGGGAGAGATGCAGGGAGAGCGGGGTCCTGGCGGGGCTGTCCACGGTTCACGTCGCCGACCGTCCCCACCCCTGCCCGCTCACATCACCGACGCTCCCGAATGTCCCAGACCCGTACAGAACCCGAGACGCCAGCGAGAGCGGGGTTACACGGCGGGTGCTGCGCTCATACGTCCAGCCGGCACTCCCCTTGGCCTCACGGACAGAAGAGCGAGGCCCCGGGGGTCCTAGCGTCGGCGAGGTCGCGCGGTCCGTCGAACGACTGCCCCTCCCCGTCGGGGCCGTTTGCAAGGTGCCGTTTGGGATGCGTGGGGGTTCGGGCCGATAGTGGTTGCCGCCGTTGCGACGGTGTAACGGATGGCGACCCTTCACTGAGAAACATTGCGTACTACCTATCCGAGACGATCCAGGTCAGGGCATCGCTGTGCGCCACGCCGCCGCTGGGTGTCCGGCACGGGGCCCCCTATCGGACACACGCTCCCGGCGGCTTGACCTATCCCCTATCAACACATAGGCCACGGTGGTCCGAGCAACCTGCCGGAGCGATATGGGACACCCGACCGTGAGCAGATTGCCGGTTTCCGGACGTTTCCAACGTGTTCGATCATGAACATTCTGGGCGTCCGCGGCGGCTTGTCGTTGACCCGTAGTGCGAGTCCGTTGGACGGTGAGTAAGGACCGGCCGCAGCGCTGTGTCGAGGGCGACATTTGTGGCATGTAGGTTTCGGCGATGCGCACGTCGATCGTTCCGCGAGGGTTCGACATCAGCTATCGAGCCGAGGGCGCTGGTACACCGCTGGTGTTGTTGTGTGGCTGGTCGAGGTGGGCAGACACCTGGTGGGATGCCGGGTACGGCGACCGTCTCGCCGAGGAGTACCGCGTGATTGCGATCGATCGTCTCGGCCACGGTGAAAGCGACAAGCCCCACGACGCTGCCGTCTACGAGCCGCGTCTGATCGTGTCAGACATCGTCGCGGTGTTTGACGCCGAGCGCGTCGGTTCTGCTCTGGTGTGGGGCTTCTCGATGGGCGCGGAGAACGCCGCAGCGCTCGCAATGCTCGAACCCGCGAGGGTCTCCACGCTGGTGTGCGGGGGCAACGCGCCGGTGCCGAGCCCCGCGGGCCGACGTGAGCAAGTGCTGTCCGCGGCGGAGTTCGTCAGCACCGTCGAGGGGATGGAGGCAGCGTCGCGCAACGCGGGATTAACCGATGAGGAGGTTGTCGAGACCCTGGCCCACAACGACCCAGCAGCACTCTCGGCATCCATGGCGGGAACTGTTGATTGGGAACCAACTGCTGTCGACGTGCAGGCACCGAGCCTGTGGTACAAGGGCTCTGACGACAAACCGTTGTCGCCTGACGACCTCCAACTCGCCGACCGGCTTGGCGTCGAGACGCACCTGATCCCTGGCGCGAACCACCATGGTTCATTCCTGCGCGCCGATGACACGCTGACCATCGTTCGACCGTTCCTCGACCGACATCGATCGTTGGCGACTGCCGGGTGAAGGCTGACTGGTGACGCCTGGCGATTGTGCCAATCGCCGTCTCAGAACAGGTTCCCCTGTCGGACGCGTTTCGGGCGCCCGGTGTTGGTGACTTCGCACGTGAAGGTGTGCATCACGTAGGTGCATGACTTGCGGGACGTCTCACATGCGACGGCCCTGGTCCCTCCTCATAGCTCACGGCAGTCGGCTCGGACTCGCTCCGTCGGCGTCCACCACCTCGTTCACGAGTCGGCTGGAAGATCCAGCGAGTGCTCTCGATCGCGTACTCGGCCGCTTCGTCGAGACTCATGGCAGCGCCAGTGGCTGACCAGGCCCTCGCCTCGGGGATGTCTGGGAGATCTGGCCAGGGGACGCCCGGCGAGGGGGCCTTGGCGTGGTGACAAACCCGTGAAGCGTGCTTCCTTGCTCAAGGTGGCCGTTGCGGAGCAGATGGATGGTGAGACAGGCGATCGTTGGGGCCTCGAATCTGCGGTAGCGACGGGTGAGGTCGATCGCTCGCGCGTATGCGGCTCGGTCGATCGGACCGCCGCGCTGGGCCAGTGCGGACGCGATGAAGAGCGCTGTCGTGGCCATCATGTTGTGATGTCCGACCGCTCGAGCTGTCCAGGATCGTCTGTTCGTAGTGCCAGAGGGCGGCATCGAAGTCACCGGCGAGTCGTGCTGCGACTACCGCGAGCGCTGGCCAGCCAGATTCGAGGTGCCGGGTTCGATGTTCCCGCAGCCAACCGTTCGAGGAGCTCGACGGCGCGTGCGGCCCGCTCCGCGGGATCGTTCGCGCCGAGTGCGGCAACGCGAGACACCACGCGAACAGGCACCGATCGAACGGGTCGGACGACGCGGCCGAGGCCTCGTCCCAATAGTGGAGCGACGACTGCGGCATCGCTCGAAGCCGCTGCTCGGCGTGAACAAGGCGAACCAGCACCAGCACGTCGAGGGGTCCGACGGGCTGGAGGCGGCCTCGATGCCGGACGAGCGCAAGCGCGTCGAGACCCTTCGTTGAGGATCCGCTCGATGGTCGCCCACCACCAGGCTCGGCACCCGGCCACGACCGGCGGCACCGGTTGGCCGATCGCCGCCGCAAGATCGAGGACGTTGGTCGCCCAGTCCTCGTGGTCGTGGCGCACCTCGATCGTGCCGAACCAGGCGGTGGACTCGACCAGACGTGCTGCCGTTGCGAGATCGCGCGGTCGTGAGCGCTCGGTCGAGTGCTCGTCGGAGGTTGTCCCATTCGGCGACAAAGATTGCTCGGCCGCCATCCCAGTCTTCGCCGGTGAACCGGCGACGTGCATTCTCGGCGACGCCGACGTAGTGCGTCATGTGGGCATGACGAACGACATCCTGATCCGAACCCTCGGCAAGTTGCTCTTCTCCGAACTGCCGGAGCGTTTCGAGCACGCGGTAGCGGCCATCGTCCTGCGTGCGATCGAACTCGACCATCGATTTGTCGACGAGCTCGCCGAGCATGACTGCGGCGTCTGCGTCCGAGTCGATGACACCGCCGATGCGTTCGGCCGCCACGAGATCGAAACCGCCGGCGAACACCGACAGCGCCGCGAAGAACCTCTGTTCCGTGTCGTCGAGGAGACGATACGACCACTCGACCATCGCCCGGAGCGTTTGATGCCGTTCCGCGGTACGCCTGCCACCACGGAGCAGCCGGAGACGATCATCGAGGTGATCGGCCAGGTCGCCCACACCCATCGAGCGCGTCCGCGCCGCAGCCAGCTCGATCGCCAGCGGGTTGCCGTCGAGCCGCTCACAGATCGAGACGATCGTGGCACGATCACTGTCGGACGGGTCGAATGACGCGTCGGCTGCTACCGCTCGAAGACAGAACAACTCCAGACCGTCAGAGCGCGGATCCAGCGCCGGTACCCGCCACACCCGCTCGCCGTCCACACCGATCGGTTCCCTACTGGTGGTGAGCACGCTCACCCTCGGACACCTGGCACCCATGCGCGCGACCACCTCAGCGGCCGCGTCGATCACGTGTTCACAGTTGTCGAGAATCACCAGCATGTTCTTGTCTCGAAGCCAGTCGGCCACGGCTTCGAGAGGCCCGAGGTTCGACTGAATGGCACCGACGCTCGCCGCGACGGTCGCTGCTACCGCGTCGGGTTTCGTGACACCGGCCAACTCCACGATCACACACCCGTCATCGAAATCCGCCGACGTGGTCACAGCGAGTTCGGTGGCCAGGCGCGTCTTGCCAACGCCGCCGACCCCGAACAGGGTGATCAGCGGCGCCTCTGAGAGCGCAGCGCGAAGCTCGTCGAGATGCGCAGTACGTCCGACCAACGCCGTGGAGCGAATCGGCCACGGCATCGTCGATACCGGACTCCGCAGCGTTCCAGACCCCGCCGCCGAGCTTCGTTCGGTCGCCGGCGTGACGGCGACGGCTTCATGGCCGTCGAGTAACGCCTGTTCCAGCATCTGGAGTTGGATCCCCGGGTCGATACCCAACTGTTCGCGGAGTGCTTCGCGAGCCCGTTGGAGCGCTTGGAGCGCGTCGCTGCGTCGCCCAGAACGCGGCGAGACCACGGGCGAGCTGAAGCCAAAGATGTTCACGAGTCGGGTGCTCTCGAACCAATGACTCGAGTTCGCGAACGGCAACTCCAGCGTCACCGCTGTCGATGCGAGCCACCGAAAGTGCTTCGACAGCCTGCAGATGGAGCTCCTCGAACGGCGCAAGCACCGAACGGAACCCGTCCGAAAGCGTCGTGCCCGCCAACGGCTCAGCCCACACCGAGAGCACCTCGGCAAGCCTGAACGCCGCCGACTCCGGGTCCGATGATGCATCAGCGAGCACATCGGCCACGTCATCTTCGAACCTCAACACGTCGACCCGGGAGCGATCGACGGCCAAGTACGTATCCGGCGCCCGAGCGTGACAGCGGACCATCCGAGCCGAGCGCGGAGCGAAGCGTCGCGACATACGACTGAACGGTTCGGCGCGCCGTCGCCGGTGGTGCATCGTCCCACAACAGTTCCACGATCCGATCCGTCGACAGCGGCTTCCCGGCTGCCAGGGCGAGCGCCGCCAGCACCAGCCGCTGTTTCGTGCCTCCGAGCGACCACCTGTCGGCCATCGTCATCGACAGCCACGGTGCCCAGCAGGCGGACCCCCACGGTCATGTCTCGACCTTAATGAACCGTCCTGCGAGTTGCCCGCGAAACCCCAACGTCGTCACCGCGAACCCTCCGCGCTCCGGCTCGACGGTCAACAGATGCGCTTCTCACATCTGGTCCTGGCGACAACGCTGCTCACGGCGGCCGCACCAACCAACAGCACCGACACCGGCGTCCCGGCCGAGATCGAGGTGACACCCGCGACTCCTGAAAACCAGGCAACCATTGCTGACGCCGTTGCCCGCTTCGACGCCGCCGGACTGACCCTCCCGTTCGTGGAGATCGTGTTCAGCGACGACGACCGTGACTGCAACGGTCACGACGGACTCTTCGAAACGTCCTACGACCCGTGGCGCCTCACGATCTGCAGCGACCTCGCCTTCGTCCCGGTCCACGAACTCGCCCACGCCTGGATCGAAGCAAACATCGACGGATCGACCCAGCAGGCCTACACCGAGTTGCGCGGCAAAGCCAGTTGGAACTCGCCCCACCACAACTGGAACGAACGTGGCGTCGAAGACGCAGCGTTCGTCATCCAACAGAACCTCACGTCGAACGTCACCGGAGAACTCAGCGACGAATGGCAGAACCGCGTCCGCGGCCTACGAGTTCCTCACCGACCACCCGTCACCCCTCAGGACCGCTCCGACCACGCCCGAATGACCACCCCCTATCGGACAAGCGCTCCCGGCGGCATGACCTATCCCCTATCGGGTAGTTCGCGGCATGGGTGCTCCCGCTGTGGGGTCTTGCGCGTTCCAGTTCGTTGGATGATCGCTTGCGGGTAGTGCGCCCACGGGGTCGACGACGAGGTCGGTGTCAGCGAATGTGCACACGCACATCTGCTCGCCGGGTTCCATCCGCACGAACGTCTGGTGGGCCAGCACATCGCCCGCTCGATAGTTCATCGACGACACCGCCGGTACCGGGTCGGTCTCATCGGCGCAGCCGTAGACCGTGAGATAACCCGCCGCGTCAGGATCAACAGCCACCACGTTCACGATTCGCACCCCGAGCGGCACCGGGTCGGGCTGGTTGACGGTCACCGCCGGAACATCGAACACAGTCGTCGTCCCCGCCGACAAGCGTGACCGAGGACCAACCCTGGTATCGACGACACGTTCTTGCGGCCAGTCGACCCGCCACGACACGAAGAACGGCACGGGGGTGGGCACGATGTCGGGCGGAGTTGTCGGGACCGGTCCGTAGTCGATGATCAAGTCGACCGCTGTTGTCGTCTTGACGCACGGGCCTGGCGCCCGCGATGACGAAGTTGGCGACCGTCTCACCGGCGGCGAAGTTCACCGTGCTCGTCTCCCCGGGAGCACAGCCAATCCTCAAGTAGCCTGCACGATCCGCCCCCGTCACCGTCACATTGATCGCCGTCTTTTCCCCAGGTATGCCACCCCCCGTCGGAATCTCTGCAACTTGGTCCGGCTGCAGACGGTCGGGCAACCCGAGCCCAACCCGAGTATCGACGAAACGCTTCCCCACAGTGGGACGTGGGCCACAATCGCCTGTCGTGCCATTGATGCCGCCATCGAAAAACCCGATCAGGTCGACGACGAGATCGACCTCCGAAATCGAACGCAGACACATTGCGCCGTCAGCGAGCCCGACCAGAGCACTGTTCGCGTCGTGCGCCCGCCAGGAAGTTCAACGTCGAGGTCCCTGGTTCGACATCGCGCACGGGTAGGCACGCACGTAACCCGCCGATGCCGGATCGACGGCAACAATGTTGACCAACACGGCGGTCGCGGTCGACGGCACCCCGGCACGGCCATGAACCTGCACCCGCAACGACTCCCCAGCCGTGATGGCCGACCACTACCCAGGCGCACGCTGTCGACCGTCGACATGCCCGGCCGCGTGTCCGCAAGACGAGCCTCCGCCGGAGTCATCGGCGCGAACACGGCCACACGGCGGGCGTCTCCCTCCGTCGCGTCAGCCGTGGGACGCGACCACACCGACGCCAGCCACCAGGAGCACAACTGTCACGAGCCATCGAACCATCTCGGCATTCGTAGCACGCGACCCCCGACGAGCGCTCGCCGAAGCCCGCCTGCGCACATCTGGCTCCTCGCCCGTTGGAGACGGATTCGGACTCGCCGACTCGAACGAGGTCCGGCACCGAGTGAGGTTGCCCAGGTTCAGATCTTCCGATTGAAGACCCCTTATCGGACTCTGGTTGCGCGACGCGATCCGAGCGCACAGCGGTGTCCTCTATCGGCACATAGGGGACGGTGGCTATTGCCGGGGCGAGGCCGGTTGGTTCGAGCCGGTCGGTGTTGTTCGTTCTGGATGGTTGGTGTCGATGAGCGGGTCCGTCAGAGTTGGCAGACGGCGATGTCGGGGGCGTCGCGTCGTGCCTTGTCCGTCGCTGTGTCGATGTCGGCCAGACGCGTGTAGACGATCCGTGCCGGCTCGATGGCGAGGGTGGATGCGGCGTCGTCGTCGAGACGCTCGACGAGTTGTTTGGAGGCGAGTGTCCGACCGCCTGTCGCGCAGGCTTCGATGCGTGCCGCCTCGTTCGCCTCATCGCCGAGGCCGGTGACCTCGGTGCGTGCCGAGGTCGTGATCGAGCCCATGAACAGCGTCGATGCCCAGTGCAGACCGAACCTCAGTGACAGCTCATCGCGTTCGAGGTCGGTGCGTTGCGCGACGTCGGCCATTGCGGTCCTGACCGAGTGCGCGGCGGTGATGCACGCGAACGCGGCGTCCGATTCCGATGCGAAGCATTCGACAGGGAAGAACGCAACGACGCCGTCACCCACGTGACGGCCGACCAGCCCACCGGCATCAACGACGCATTGGTCGGTCGTGCGGACGATTCGCCGGACCAGCGAGAAGTAGCTTGCCGTCGAGAGACGGCGTGCGAGCGCCGATGAACCTTCGAGATCGGCGAACATCACAGCGCCAGCCCGACGCCCGGCGCCGGACATCGCGAACATGCGGTGCAGGTAGTCAGGGTCGCGCTGGAACAACGTCTCCGCGACAATCCCGGCCGGCAGGGCCGGCTTGGCCAGGAGCATCGTCCCGTGCAGGACACCGTGGTGGTCGCGAAGCCGCACCGCGGTGTACTGCACGGTACGTGACGCGTTCAAACCCACAGCACTCCACCGGAAGGTCGACACCGTTGCGTCCACTGGCGACAGTTCGTCGATGACATCGTGTAACGCTGGGTCGGTCCGCTCGATGAGTTCGTCGCGCCCGCCCGACACATCCGCCAAAATGAGACCTCCGACTCCTGCCAGGAAGTCGCGAACGAGTTCGGGGCGCCGGCCCGCGCCGTACCGGGCTTCGGCGTTGACCTGCCACATATGCGGATCGAAGAAGAACTCGCCAACGGTGGTTGCCGAGAGATGCCCGTCGGCGGCGTCCGTGAGGCGATTCTGGTCAGCCATGTACATCAGCCGCCAGTCCGCATCGACGACCAAGCCCCAGTCACTCGCATCCCGCATCGCCATCGCTGCGTCCGCGAGCAGCGGGTCTTCGGGTATCGGGTACGGTTCGTCGACTTCGATGCGCACGACGGCACCTTACGCAACCCTCGTGAGCCTGGACCGCTCGCCGGCCTGTCACCTATCGCCTAATACACGGGTGATCCTGACGGCATCCGCGCGGGCTTGGGCGCCTGCTGGGAGCTTGGCCCGATGAACCAGTTCCCGTGTCTGATCCGATCCTCGAGCCCGGGCGAGGAGGTGAGGTATGCGCTGGGCGATCCGTTGGTCGACTCGTATCTGGCGTTCGTGGCTGGGCGGTGCCGTGCAACACGTTGCGGGCGGTGGCACTGTCCGGTTGAGGTTCCCGACTGGACACCTCGGCCGCCGCCGCCTGCCCGAACGACCTGCGTCGCCCGCCTGGTCGGAAATCGTCCGGCAGATTGCGGATGGCACGATGGCGGACGATCACTCATTGGCGCCGCGGCCGGTGCCGGTGTGCCTGAACCAAACTGAACCGTCGCAGCTCGATCCTCACGGTCCGGTCGGTGATGCTATGTGCAGCAGCGATCTCGGCGATCGTGTTTCCCGCTGCGATGAGTCGCTCAAGGTCCAGCTCGAGATTGCCGGGTACGTCGCGATGAAGATCCCGACGTCCGCGAGCCAGATCGCTGCCGTCGTGTGGGCGACGCCAAGCTCTTGAGCGGCGACGCCCTTGATCGACCCCTGAGCGTTCCAGAGCTGCTCCAACGTGCGTTTCGGTGGGCGTCAAGTCGGGTGGTGTCGCGGCGCACCCACGAGGCCTGGGTCGTGATGTTGTGCCTGGCAATCGCATGGTAAACCGCAGCAACCGAGACACCGAGCGTTGCGGCGATCTCGGCGCCCGTTCGACCATCAACATACTGCCGACTTAGCCACTTTCGATCGTGTAACTCGGGGGCGGCACGAAACTTCTGACCTGACGACCGATCGCGGGGAGGGGGCTGCCGTGCCGTCGCAATGCTCGCCGCACAGTCTCTGGAGCGACACCGACTTCGCGGGCGATGGTCTCGCTCGACGCTGCGTCGTATTGACGAGCGAGCCAAGCACCGTCGTCAAGGTTCGCTCGGTCAGGCGTCACTCATCGATTGTGCCAGATCGGCACTGGGCAACGATCTGGCTCGGCGCGTACACCGAGGTTGACGCCGCGTCCATCGTTGCGCGTCGGGTAGATGCCTGCCAAGCAGATGATGTAGCGGATCGGCGTGCCACCGCCGTTCCGCCAGGGGCGCCAGGTTCGGGAGCTGGAAGCTACGTTGGCCGTCGCCGCCGTACTGCACGCCGAGAATCGTGAAGAGCGGTCGTGCGAGCCGATGTCCAGGGACGTTCCGTCGCAGTACGCCGAGCCGGTCGTGCGAAATTCCCTGCCAACAATCTGATCTCACCGTGCAACAAGCTTTCGTTCATCGCCCTGCCCTCATCACTTTCGGAGTTGACGTGCCCGTGGTCGAGAGACCGACGGCTCGGCGACGGTAGCGCATCTGACGATGGCTCGGCGAGCATCCAGGTGCGAGCCCCGGTCGGCTGTTGACGGGCCCGTCTCGCACTGCAACCGTTGGCTGACCTGTCGCGAGCCAGAAGGTGGCTGCTGTACTGGTCAAGGCTCATCCAGTCCGTCCGCTCGATCTTCAGCTGGCCGGCGACATCGTGCGGCGGTCGCCTCGCACCGTCGTATCGCTCCCACTCGCGAGGCCAATCGGCTCTTGTGCTGCGACGTGTCTCGCCGACCGTGAGAACTGCATGGAGGTCGATACAAGAGGTCGACGATGCGACAGCAGCCGTTGTTGCCAGCGTGGTTGTCGCGCTGGCCTTCGTTACGAGGTGCTCGGCCGATCCCGAAGAGTCCGACGCATACCAACTCCTCGAGCAACAGTTCGTCGATGCGCAGGAGGAGGTCGCAGAAGACGCGTCTCAGTTGTCGGTTGTCAACCGGACGTGCACCGACAGCCAACTGGCGGCGGAGCACATGCGAGTACTGCCTTGTGATTCGGCCTCTCGGTTTGAACAGCCGTCGTTGACCTCGTTGAGCAGCGGATTGTTCGCCAGTTGGGCCGACGAGGTAGGCGGTGTCGCCGTCGTTGTTCCACACGTTCTGTCGCTTCCACACGACACGGCCCGGTCCTTCTGATGCATCGTCGCCGGTGACGATCGTGAGTGATGTGCTCGGCGCGAGCGGACCCCACTGACCGATGGGTGTGGAGTGCCGGGTCTCGAAGTCGTGCAGCGTGTATCCGGACAGGTCAGCGGGTTCACCCACCACGGTTCACGATCACGACCTCTTCGGATCGAGCGTTGCATGACACCGACGCCAATCAGCGGGGCGGGCTGATGCCGGGATTGTCGAGGTGGTAGTGGTCGTCGGCACGGTGATCGTTACGGTCGCTGGCTGACTCGCAATCACGGCCGGTGTTGTTTCGGCGGTGCACGCCGTGATGATCGACGTGAGGGTGCCGCTTTCGGCTGGGGTAACGGTCAGTCCCCATCGAGCTTTCTTGTCGACCCAGTTGATGGCGTAGCCGCAGTGGGTTGCGTTTCAAGGGGTGGCAGCCACTTGTCCGGTGTGTTGTCGGCCTTCGATTGGTTGACGTCGCCGCTGACGATGAGCACGCGGAAGACGTCGTTGGCGAACGCGACCTTCGTGGTGCTGTCCCACCGCCACCCTCCTGAGCGGTGGCCTTCGGCGAGTGGGATGAAGTGGTCGATCGTCGCGTCCCCCGCCGAGGTCAGCAGGTCACCGGTGTAGGCATCGATCCATTCGCCGGTCTCGACGGCGACCGTCGTCGCTCATCGTAACCGGCACACCTGGGGGTGCCGGCGATCAGGGTGTCGTGTCGCGTTGTCGTAGATCACCGCCGAAGTCCGCCCAGCCGCCGGGTTGGTACTCATCGCGGTAATACGGTTAGCAGTTCCGGTGCCGGTTCTGCGATCACGAGCGCCGTCAGCTGCTCGAGTGCTGCAACTGCTGCGGGTGGAGGCCCGGAAGGCGCCTGAGTCGTGGCCGTCGTCGCGGCTCCGACAGTCGGCGATGTGACCGGAGCCGGAGCGGTCGTCGCCCTCCTCGTCGACGGTGGCGTTGTCGCAGGCAGTGTGGTCGCTGCGACGGTTGTGGCAGGTGTTGTCGCCGCCACCGTCACCGCCGCCGATTCGGCTGGACCAACGCTGGTTGTCGTGGATGCATCGGTGGCAGCGTCATCGGGGTCCTCGGCGAAGATCGCTGAACTCCAATGACCGCGACGAGTGCAGTTGCTGGAATCCAGACGACCTTGCGCTGCCACCATTTTGCCTTGGGCGCATCGCCGCTGCCGGGTGCGCCGGGCTGAGGTGAGGGCAGAATCGGCTCTGGCAAGCTGGGACCAGTGAGTCAGGAGGTCCCCCAATTCGTCACGAGAACATGGTGCCACGGGGTTGGCCGACTAGTGGTCCGTCGCTGAAATAGCAAGTCGCGTATGATCTGGCATGGTTCAGGTCATGGAGGTGTCGTCGGAAGCTCGTCGCGAGCTGGAGCGGATGGCGCGGTCGTCGGTGTTGCCGCATCGCAAGGTGGTGCAGGCCAAGGCGTTGTTGGCGTTGGCTGATGGTGCGTCGGTGCGATCGACGGCGAAGGAGTTCCGGACGTATCCGAACACGGTCGCCGGGTGGCGTGACCGGTTCGTCGAGGCAGGTGTCGATGGTGTCGGGGTGATCGCGCCGGGTCGAGGTCGCAAGCCTGAGATCCCGTCCGAGACGGTTGAGGCGATCGTGCACGACACGTTGCACACCGTTCCCGATGACGGGTCGACGTGTTGGTCGACCCGGTCGCTCGGCGCCAAGCACGGTGTCGGCAAGGACACGGTTGCACGGATCTGGAAGGCGCGGAACCTGCGGCCGTGGCTGGTCGACACGTTCAAGTTGTCGAACGACCCGAACTTTGAGGCCAAGCTCGTCGATGTCGTCGGGCTTGTACCTCGATCCGCCCGAACGCGCGGTGGTGTTCTCCTTCGATGAGAAGACCCAGTGCCAGGCGCTCGATCGAACCCAGCCGTCGTTGCCGATGAAGCCGGGGCGGGGGCGCACGATGACGCACGACTACAAGCGGCACGGCACCGTCGATCTGTTCGCCGCGATGAACGTCGCGACCGGCGAAGTGCTCCACGACACCCGCCGTTCGCACGCCGGCGCTGACGTGTTGGCGTTCTTCAAGTGGATCGATCTCCACGTGCCCCGCGATCTCGACGTGCATGTCGTGT
Source organism: uncultured Acidimicrobiaceae bacterium (assembly GCA_963792905.1). GTDB lineage: Bacteria > Actinomycetota > Acidimicrobiia > Acidimicrobiales > Ilumatobacteraceae > Ilumatobacter. Next base: position 143,376 of record CAWBYE010000023.1, on the reverse strand, counting down.
TGGACAACCTGTCGGCGCACAAGTCCGAACCCGTGCGCAACTGGCTCGCGGATCCGAAGCGGGCGCGCTGGCATCTGCACTTCACGCCGACGTCGGCGTCGTGGCTGAACCTGATCGAGGGCTGGTTCTCGGTGCTCACCCGCAAGGCGCTGACGAACGCCAGCTTCACGTCGACCCGACAACTCGAGGCAGCGATCGACGTGTGGGCATCACACTGGAACGACGACCCCCAGCCGTTCGTGTGGACCAAGACCGTCGACGACATCATCACCAAGGTCAAGCGCGGCCGAGCCGCCCTCGATCGCGTCACTGAATCCCGCGACGGACCGTCGCCGACAATTGTTCGCTCGGGCGCTCAGCGAGGCGAGGCGATGAGCGTGTGGCCTGTGAGTAATCGCATCCACCAGCAAGCAGGTTGCATAATGGGCCGATGAAGCGTCGATTCGGTTTGGTGTTGTCGTTGGTTGCTTTGGCATCGGTGCCGGTGGTCATGAGTTCGTCGTCTTCGGCTTCGGCGGTCGGCAAGATGGTCCTGGTGCGAAGCGTTGTTTTGAGGTGGTGGGGTCGCCTGGGGATATTGCGTTGGTGAACCTGACGCCGGTGAGGGCCGCGGGGTTAGGCAACGGTCAGTTGGTGTCATCGGACGTGACGGGGGTGCCGTTGGCGTCGAACGTCAACTTTGGTGTCGGCACGTTTGATCCGAACGTTGCTGCGGCGCCGATCGGTGCGGACGGGCAGGTGTGTTATCTGAACTCGAACAACACCAGCACCCACCTCGTTGCCGATCATCTCGGCACCATCGACGCCGCCGTGTAAAAAGCCACCAAGTCAGGTGCCGCCAAACGACTGATCGACGCCCGCGGTAGCCGCATTATTCGTCCTGGTGCGAAGCGTTGTTTTGAGGTGGTGGGGTCGCCTGGGGATATTGAGTTGGTGAACCTGACGCCGGTCGAGGCACGGCGTCCAGCAACGGTCAGTTGGTGTCATCGGACGTGACGGGGGTGCCGTTGGCGTCGAACGTCGACTTTTGGTGTCGGCACGTTTGATCCGAACGTTGTACGGCGCCGATCGGTGCGGACGGGCAGGTGTGTTATCTGAACTCGAACAACACAGCACCCACCTCGTTGCCGATCATCTCGGCACCATCGACGCCGCCGTGTTCCAAAAAGCCACCAAGTCAGGTGCCGCCAAACGACTGATCGACACCCGCGGTAGCCGCATTATTCGTCCTGGTGCGAAGCATTATTTTGAGGTGGTGGGGTCGCCTGGGGATATTGCGTTGGTGAACATGACGCCGGTCGAGGCCGCGGGGTTAGGCAACGGTCAGTTGGTGTCATCGGACGTGACGGGGGTGCCGTTGGCGTCGAACGTCGTTTTTCGGTGTCGGCACCGTTTGATCCGAACGTTGCTGCGGCGCCGATCGGTGCGGACGGGCAGGTGTGTTATCTGAACTCGAACAACACCAGCACCCACCTCGTTGCCGATCATCTTCGGCACCATCGACGCCGCCGTGTTCCAAAAAGCCACCAAGTCAGGTGCCGCCAAACGACTGATCGACACCCGGACCGAAGTCCCGCCACCAACGACCTCAACCACCACCACGACGACAGCAACAACAACAACAACCACGATCGCGCCGAACTGCGACACGTCGCATATCCAACCATATATCCACCGCCGCCCGACCTTCAACTGCCAGGCGACATTCCCTTCCGGAACTTTGTCGTACTCCAACCCGACCCACATCGTTTCGACGGAAACAAGGATGGTGTCGGCTGCGAGATTCGCCATCGACCCCGTTCTGTCATCGATCCGTGATGGACAGCAAAGTGCAGCCCATTCACGGCGACCGTGATCGATTGACGCTGAGATGATGATCAGGCGCACGTTCGAGGCGCAGCGGGTGCTGTGGCCTCGCTATCCGCTGTATCCGTGGCCGCCGCGGCAATCGCGCGCATTGATCAATCCGCCACCGTCGCTCAACGCGCCATCTGCGTGTCGGCACGGTGTCGTCATCGCGACCGGCCCTGACACTCCTCGCGACGATCCCGGTACGGAACGAGACGCCGGCCGGCTACGACCGATCCTGTTCGGCTATCCTTCGTCGCAGGGGCACGGGTGCGATACCCGTGACCGCGTGCTCGAACACGACACCATTACGCCGGCGCAGTGCATACCCGGCTGCGTCGTGGTGGCGGGCGACTCGATCCCATGACAATGTCGCGACGTGCAGACCAACGACCTCGAGATCGACCACGTCATCGCACTGAAGGAAGCCTGGGACTCCGGTGCGATCAGCTGGTCGACGCCCGTCGAGTCGCCTACGGCAACGACCTCACGGACACCCGCACGCTGCACGCCGTCACCATGGCCACGAATCAGTCAAAGGGGGCTGCGGACCCTTCGAACTGGCTCCCGCCCTATGGGCCCTTTGTTTGCACCTATGGCGACTGGGACCGCGATCAAAGCACGCTGGGGATTGGCGATGGATCAAAGCGAACACGGTCGCATCCGCAACGTCCTCACGTGGAACTGTCCCGGGGCTCACGATCCCGGAGTGGCCGCCCGGCCCAAACCCAACAGACCCGCCTCCGTCGTCGACGTGCGACCCGTCATACCCGACCGGTCTGCATCCCACCCGCACCACCGGACCTCGACTGCCGGCGACATTCCATACCGCAGGTTCACCGTCCTAGCGCCAGACCCGCACCGATTCGACGGCAACAACGACGGCATCGGCTGCCAGAGCTAACCCCACCGCCACCCGAACGACGAACCACCCTCGAGATCGCCGACGACGAGTGACCGAGCGTCCGACCGATCGCGCTCCATCGACGCACCCGCTTCGAGGGCGGGCTCGACTGTGGCCGAGGTCGGTACTCACCGTGACCTCCCGCAAGATCAGCGCATCGACCTTGCCTGCGCCCAAAGCGCGATGACAGTTGCCACGATCGTCGCAACAAGAAGTGCGGTCGAATCCTGTCCCCAATGATCGCCGATGGCAATCGTCATGAAGAATGCCGCCCCACCACGACGCTCGCGAGCCGGCGGAGCAGTAACGTGAGCCGGGATGTTCCTGGGTGGGCGCCACGGCAAGGGCGGCGTCGCTTCGCAGGCTGGCGAGCCACCAGTCGAACCTAGTGCCATGTCAGGCGTTGGGGGCTTTCCCTTCTGTACAGCAACCACCCTCGAGATCACCAGACGACGAGTGACCGAGCGCTCGACCGATCGATCCCATCGATTCACCCGCTGCGAGGCGACGCCGAACCTCGTCGACATGGATGGCGCGTTCGGTGCTCATGTCGTGAGATGCCCTGCCCTTCATGCCGTAGCTGGCGGCATTGCATGAACCCAGTTGCCCGTCGGCCACGTCGGCGATGGAGCGGCCCGCGTTGGGGAACTGGCCCGCGCAACCAGTCGGCGTCATGGAGTAGCGGGCGACGGATCGTTTGCGCCCCTTGGGGCATCGGTGATTGCAGCCCCACAGACAGGCGCGGGGGATGCTCTGGATTGTTGATGGCGACCATATCAACCGGCACGCCGTCTCGTTGAACGTCAGGCCGGACTCGACGAGCCGGCGAACCTCATAGCGGTCGGCATCGGACACCAGGCGCCGCCGCTGGGCGTTCGGCGTTGCGGGGCGGGCATCCGTCAAATGTGCTTCAAGCCGGCCCGGCCTAGGTGTGATTCGTTCGCTCGATTGCGCCAGCCTCCGCAACGCCTCGGCGATGGTCTGGGCGTCATGCCGGCCGACTGACCCGTCCATCGTGATCGAGCGGGCGAGCTGCTCGAGATCGGTCGGAGTCGGCTGGTCGTGGTCGTCGGTCATGGTGTTCGGAATGACAGAGGGGTGTCGTGAACCAGCGTTCGACGATCGAGAAACGCCGGCCTCTCAGCAACTTTTCAGAGAGGCCGGCGTGTCGTCTACCTTACCGCGCCGGTCAGTCGCCGCCACCACTACCTCGACAGGCTTGACCAGGCGCCCCAGCCTGGTCCGAACCCGGAAAAGCGCCACGAGTTGGCCCGGTGACTGCACGTTGCCGCCCGCCGGCGTCATCGCCCACAGAGCGTCGTCGTAGCCCAACTCGGGGTCAGGTGTCTCGGCGCCGCCGTTGTTCTCATCCGGTTCATCGTGCCCGGAGAATGCGCACTCCGAGGCTGCAACGTGATCGGACTTGACAGGCGTGTAGCCGTCTTCCCGGTTTACCCGGACCCCATTCACCACGAATGCGGTTCCGCCAGTCCGATGATCGTCGCCGCAGCAATCGCTACTCCGACAAGTGGTCGCTTCATCATTTCGTACCCCCAAAGGGTGTCTTCCCGCCGCCACTGTGACTGTTCGCCAATACCACCCGCGACGAACGAACCTCGACGATACGGAACACTCGAGGTTCGGTAGAGACATGCGTTGGTGGCGTTGGTCACAAGGCGCCGTACAAGCGCAAGACACACCGCCTGAGATCGATCCGTCTTGGAGTCATCAAGGAGCCTGCCGCTGGCGCTGGCACCGCCGCTCACGCTCGATTGCTGCCGCGTGCGCAACGCATCGGCGATGGTCTGGGCGTCATGTCCGCATTGAGCATGATCGAGATTGAGCGGGCGAGCTGCTCGAGGTCGGTTGGGGTCGGGATGTCGTCGTCGTCGCTCATCGGGTGAGTGTGACGATGGGGTGTGGCGTATCGGACCTCATTCACACGGTTCCGCACGCCTCGTCAATTCGAACGATCTCGACCAGTCGACGTGACCCAATGATTTCCCTAGACCCCTACGGGACCCCTACGCTTAGGCTTAACTAAACGGGGGGCTAGCTGAAATTCCCTGGTACAAGTGGTCGGGCTGACGGATTCGAACCTCAGCCTTATCCCCCAGACAAGTGCGCTAGCAATACGGTTATATGTTTCCCTTGTTACTGCCAACCGTCCTATTGCTAGCGCCGTTGCTCTCCAGGTAAGGGGCTAATCCATATGCTCTAAGCCGACCACTCTGACCAGGGAGTTTCCCAGAAATAGGAGGCTCCCTGGGTCCGCGTTCAAACCTAGCGTAGGGGTCCCGTAGGGGTCTAGGGAAATCATCGGGTCACGTCGACTGGTCGAGATCGTTCGAATTGACGAGGCGTGCGGACCACGTGAACGAGGTCCGATACGCCACACCCCATCGTCACACTCACCCGATGAGCGACGATGACGACATCCCGACCGCAACCGACCTCGAGCAACTCGCCGCGTTCGATCAGCATGGACGGTTCGGTTGGCCGGCACGATGCCCAACAAGTCGCTGAGGTGTTGCGGCGGCTGGCAGCGATCGAGCGTGAGCGGCGGTGCCAGCGCCAGCGGAGGCGCTTCTTCGACTCCAAGACGGATCGATCTCAGGCGGTGTGTCTTGGTGTCTTGTACGGCGCCTCGTGACGAACGCCACCAACGCACGTCTTGACCGAACCTCGAGTGTTCCGTATCGTCGAGGTTCGTTCGTGCGGGGGGTATTGGCGAACAGTCACAATGGCGGCGGGAAGACACCCTTTGGGGGTACGAAATGATGAAGCGACCACTTGTCGGAGTAGCGATTGCTGCGGCGACGATCATCGGACTGGGCGGAACCGCATTCGCGGGCGAATGGGGTCCGGGTAAACCGGGAGACGGCTACACGCCTGTCAAGTCCGATCACGTTGCAGCCTCGGAGTGCGCATTCTCCGGGCACGATGAACCGGATGAGAACAACGGCGGCGCCGAGACACCTGACCCCGAGTTGGGCTACGACGACGCTCTGTGGGCGATGACGCCGGCGGGCGGCAACGTGCAGTCACCGGGCCAACTCGTGGCGCTTTTCGGTTCGGACCAGGCTGGGGCGCCTGGTCAAGCCTGTCGAGGTAGCGGCGGCGACTGACCGGCGCGCAAGGTAGACGACACGCCGGCCTCTCTGAAAAGTTGCTGAGAGGCCGGCGTTCTCGATTGTCGAACGCTGGTTTCACGCCACACCCCTCCGTCACAATCCACAAATGACCGACGACCACGACCAGCCGACTCCGACCGACCTCGAGCAGCTCGCCCGCTCCATCAGCATGGACGGCTCGGTCGGCCGGCATGACGCCCAGACGATCGCCGATGCGTTGCGGCGGCTGGCAGCGATCGAGCGAACGAATTCCCACCCAGGCCGGGTCGACGCACCCGACGGATGCCCGCCCCGCAGCGCCGAACGCCCAGCGCGGCGACTGGTGTCCGATGCCGACCGCGACGAGGTTCGCCGGCTCGTCGAGTCCGGCCTGACGTTCAACGAGACGGCGCGCCCGCTGGAATGGTCACCATCAACGATCCAGAACATCGCCCGCGCGTGGGGCTGCGGTCACCGATGCCCCAGAGGGCGCAAACCATCCGTCGCCCGCTACTCCATGACGCCGACTGGTTGGCGCCCAGTCGACGCAGGCCGCTCCATCGCCGACGTGGCCGACGAACTCGGGGTCCACTACGGGACCGTCGTCACCGCACGGCAGCGGCACGGCACCTCACCAACACGAGCACCGAAACGCCCGATCGATATCGACGAAGTTCGGCGTCGCCTCGCGGCGGGTGAATCGATGGGATCGATCGGTCGAGCGCTCGGTCACACCTCGTCGGCGATCTGAGGGTGGTTCGCCGGCACGAGCTAAACCCGAACGCCTGACATGGCACTAGGTTCGACTGGGTGGCTCGCCAGCCTGCGAAGCTACGCTCCCGCCGCGATACCGACCCGAACATCCCCGTCACGTCACTGCGCTCGCTCGGCTCGCGGCGTCATGGTGGCATTCTTCATGACGATTGCCATCAGGCGATCATTGGGGACAGATTGACCGCACTTCTTGTTGCGACGATCGTGGCAACTGTCGTACCGCGCTTTCGGCGCCGGCAAGGTCGATGCGCTGATCTTGCGGGAGGTCACGGTGGTTGCCGACCTGGCCGCCGTCGAGCCCGCCCTCGAAGCGGGTGCGTAGATGAGCCGCGATCGGTCGGACGCTCGGTCACTCGTCGTCGGCGATCTCGAGGGTGGTTCGTCGTTCGGGTGGCGGTGAGGTATCCTGGCAGCCGTGCCGTCGTTGTTGCCGTCGAATCGGTATGGCGCTGGACGGTGAACCTCCGCGGTATCGACGATGTCGCCGCAGTCGAGGTCCGGTGGTGCGGGTGATAGACGTTGGGTATGACCAGGGTCGCACGTCGACGACGGAGCGGGTTTGTTGGGTTTCGGCGAGGTTCACTCCGGGATCGTCGACCCCGGACAGTTCGACGTGAGGACGTTGCGGATGCGACCGTGTCGCTTTGATCCGCCGATCCCCGCACGCTGGATCGCGATCCAGTGGCCGAGATCGTGCGAACAGAAGGCCATTCAGGCGGGCCGGTTACAAAGGTGCACAGACCCCCTTGACTGATTCGTGGCCATGGTGACGACGCGCAGCGTGCGGTATCCATGAGGTGGTTGCCGGTCGGCGAACTTCGACGGGCGTTCGACCAGCTTGATCGCACCGGAGTCCCAGGCTTCCTTCAGTGCGATCACGTGGTCGATCTCGAGGTCGGTCGGGTCGGACGATCACGACATTGTCGTACGGGGAGATCCAGTCGCCCACCACGACGCAGCCGGGGTATGCGATCTGCGCTGGCGTAATGGTGCCGCGTTCGAGCACACGGTCACGGGTATCGCACCCGTGCCCCTGCGACGAAGGATAGCCGAAGGAGGATCGGTCGTAGCCGGCCGGCGTCTCGTTCCGTACCGCGGATCGTCGCGAGGAGTGTCAGGGCCGGTTCGCGATGACGACACCGTGCCGACACGCACGGCGCGTTGAGCGACGGTGGCGGATTGATCAATGCACGCGATTGCCGCGGCGGCCACGGATACAGCGGATAGCGAGGCCACAGCAACCGCTAGAACGTGCGCCTGATCATCATCTCAGCGTCAATCGATCACGGTCGCCGTGGAATGGGCTGCACTTTGCTGTCCATCACGGATCGATGACGGAGCGAGATAATGGCTAATTCTTCGCAGCCGACACCATCCTTGTTTCCGTCGAAACGATGTGGGTCAGGTTGGAGTACGACGAAGCTTCCGAAGGGGATGTCGCCGCAGTCGAGGTCGGGCGGCGAGACAGATGCACGGTTGGATACGACGCGTCGCAGTTCGGCGCGATCGTGGTTGTTGTCGTCGTTGCTGTCGTCGTGGTGGTGGTTGAGGTCGTTGGTGGCGAGAACTGGGTAGGAGTGGATCAGTCGTTTGGCGGCACCTGGCTCATTGTTGGAACACGGCGGCGTCGATGGTGCCGAGATGATCGGCAACGAGGTGGGTGCTGGTGTTGTTGAGTTGGATGACCGCCTGCCGTCCGCACCGATCGGCGCCGCAGCAACGTTCGGATCAAACGTGCCGACGCCGAAGTTGACGTTCGACGCCGACGGCACCCCCGTCACGTCCGATGACACCAACTGACCGCTGCCTAACCCACCGGCCTCAACCAGCGTCAGGTTCACCAACGCAATATCCCCAGGCGACCCCGCCCACCTCAAAACAACGCTTCGCACCAGGACGAATAATGCGGCTACCGCAGATGATCGAGTGGTTGGCGGCACCTGACTTGGTGGCTTTTTCGAACTGTTCGTCGTCGATGGTGCCGAGATGATCGGCAACGAGGTGGGTGCTGGTGTTGTTCGAGTTCAGATGACGCACCTACCGTCCGCACCGATCGGCGCCGCAGCAACGTTCGAATAGAACGTGCCGACACCAAAGTTGACGTTCGACGCCAACGGCACCCCCGTCACGTCCGATGACACCAACTGACCGTTGCCTAACCCCACGGCCTCAACCAGCATCAAGTTGCACCAACGCAATATCCCCAGGCGACCCCACCACCTCAAAACAACGCTTCGCACCAGGACGAATAATTAGGCTGCCGGAGTATCAGTGGTTTGGCGGCACCTGACTTGGTGGCTTTTTGGAACACGGCGGCGTCGATGGTGCCGAGATGATCGGCAACGAGGTGGGTGCTGGTGTTGTTCGAGTTCAGATAACACACCTGCCCGTCCGCACCGATCGGCGCCGCAGCAACGTTTGGATCAAACGTGCCGACACCAAAGTTGACGTTCGACGCCAACGGCACCCCCGTCACGTCCGATGACACCAACTGACCGTTCCTAACACCCACGGCCTGCGACCGGCGTCAGGTTCACCAACGCAATATCCCCAGGCGACCCCACCACCTCAAAACAACGCTTCGCACCAGGACCGATCTTGCCGACCGCCGAAGCCGAAGCAGCCAACCCACGACCACCGGCACCGATGCCAAAGCAACCAACGACAACACAAACCGAATCGACGCTTCATCGGCCCATTATGCAACCTGCTCTGCTGGTGGATGCGATTCACGGCCACACGCTCATCGCCTCGCCTCGCTGAGCGCCCCAGCGAACAATTGTCGGCTAGTGGTCCGTCGCGGATTCAGTGAGGGCGGCTCGGCCTCGTTTGACCTTGGTGATGATGTCGTCGACGGTCTTGGTCCAGATGAACGGTTGCGGCTGTTCGTTCCAGTGTGAGGCCCACACGTCGATCGTGTCTTCGAGTTCGGCGACGGATGTGAAACTGGTGTTGGTCAACGCCTTGCGGGTGAGGACCGAGAACCAGCCCTCGATCAGGTTCAGCCACGACGCCGAGGTTGGGGTGAAGTGCAGATGCCAGCGAGCCCGTTTCGGGTCGGCGAGCCAGCTGCGGACCGGTTCGGACTTGTGCGCTGAGAGGTTGTCCAACACGACGTGGACGTCGAGGTGACCGGGACGTGGAGATCGATCAGCTTGAAGAACGCCAACACGTCAGTCGCCGGCGTGACGTCGGCGTGTGTCGTGGAGGACCTCACCGGTGGCGACGTTCATCGCCGCGAACAGGTCGACGGTGCCGTTGCGTTTGTAGTCATGGGTCATCGTGCGACCCCGGCCTGGCTTGATCGGCAACGACGGTTGGGTCCGGTCCAACGCCTGGCACTGGGTCTTCTCATCGAAGGAGAACACCACCGCCCGCTCCGGCGGATCCAGATACAGCCCAACCACATCGACCAGCTTGGTCTCAAAGTCCGGATCGGTCGACAGCTTGAACGTGTCGACCCGCCACGGCCGCAGATTCCGCGCCTTCCAGATCCGGCGACCGTGTCCTTGCCGACCCCGTGGCGATCCCAGCGTCCGAGTCGACCAGCACGTCGAACCATCATCGGGAACCGTGTGCAACGTGTCATCGACGATCGCCTCAATCGTCGCCGGGGGATCTCGGGCTTACGTCCGCGACCCGGTGCGATCACCCCGATCCCGTCAACGCCATGCTCGATGACCGATCACGCCAACGCGCCACCGTGTCCTGATGAGAGCCGATCGACCGTGCCGTCGAACGGATCGACGCACCATCAGCCAACGCCAGCAACGCCTTCGCCTGCACCACTTTGCGATGCGGCAACACCGACGACGAGCCAACCGCTCCACCGCCGCCCGATCCTGAGACGACACCTCCATGACCTGAACCATGCCACATCATACGCGACCTCACTATTTCAGCGACGGACCACTAGTCGGCCAACCCCGTGGCACCATGTTCTCGTGACGAATTCGGGGACCTCCTGAACCCGACCGGTCCGAGCTTGCCAGAGCCGATTCTGCCCTCACCTCAGCCCGGCGCACCCGGGGCAGCGGGCGATGCGCCCAAGGCAAAATGGTGGCAGCGCAAGGTCGTCTGGATTCCAGCAACTGCACTCGTCGCGCTCATTGGAGTCTCAGCGATCTTCGCCGAGGACCCCGATGACGCTGCCACCGATGCATCCACGACAACCAGCGTTGGTCCAGCCGAATCGGCGGCGGTGACGGTGGCGGCGACAACACCTGCCACAACCGTCGCAGCGACCACACTGCCTGCGACAACGCCACCGTCGACGAGGACGGCGACGACCGCTCCGGCTCCGGTCACATCGCCGACTGTCGTAGTGACCACGACCACTCAGGCGCCTTCCGGGCCTCCACCCGCAGCAGTTGCAGCACTCGAGCAGCTGACGGCGCTCGTGATCGCAGAACCGGCACCGAACCGCGCACCGTATGACCGCGATGAGTACCAACCCGGCGGCTGGGCGGACTTCGGCGGTGACTGCGTCACAACGCGACACGACACCCTGATCGCCGCATCACGCGTGCCGGTCACGATGAGCGACGACGGTTGCCGTGTCGAGACCGGCGAATGGATCGATGCCTACACCGGTGACCTGCTGACCTCTGCGGGACGCGCTGATCGACCACTTCATCCCACTCGCCGAAGGCCACCGCTCAGGAGGGTGGCGGTGGGACAGCACCACGAAGGTCGCGTTCGCCAACGACGTAGCTCCCGGCGCGCTCCTCATCGTCAGCGGCGACGTCAACCAATCGAAGGCCGACAACACACCGGACAAGTGGCTGCCACCCCTTGACGCAACCCACTGCGGCTACGCCATCAACTGGGTCGACAAGAAAGCTCGATGGGGACTGACCGTTACCCCAGCCGAAAGCGGCACCCTCACGTCGATCATCACGGCGTGCACCGCCGAAACAACACCGGCCGTGATTGCGAGTCAGCCAGCGACCGTAACGATCACCGTGCCGACGACCACGACCACCTCGACAATCCCGGCATCAGCCGGCCCCGCCGATCTGGTGTTGGTGTCATGCAACGCTCGATCCGAAGAGGTCGTGATCGCGAACCGTGGTGGTGAACCCGCTGACCTGTCCGGATACACGCTGCACGACTTCGAGACCCGGCACTCCACACCCATCGGTCAGTGGGGTCCGCTCGCGCCGAGCACATCACTCACGATCGTCACCGGCGACGATGCATCAGAAGGACCGGGCCGTGTCGTGTGGAAGCGACAGAACGTGTGGAACAACGACGGCGACACCGCCTACCTCGTCGGCCCAACTGGCGAACAGTCCGTCCGCTGCTGAACGAGGTCAACGACGGCTGTTCAAACCGAGAGGCCGAATCACAAGGCAGTACTCGCATGTGCTCCGCCGCCAGTTGGCTGTCGGTGCACGTCCGGTTGACAACCGACAACTGAGACGCGCCTCTCTGCTGTGACCTCCTCCTGCGCATCGACGAACTGTTGCTCGAGGAGTTGGTATGCGTCGGACTCTTCGGGATCGGCCGAGCACCTCGTAACGAAGGCGAGCGCGACACCACGCGGGCAACAACGGCTGCTGTCGCATCGTCGACCTCTTGTATCGACCTCCATGCAGTTCTCACGGTCGGCGAGACAGCGTCGCAGCACAAGAGCCGATTGGCCTCGCGAGTGGGAGCGATACGACGGTGCGAGGCGACCGCCGCACGATGTCGCCGGCCAGCTGAAGATCGAGCGAGACGGACTGGATGAGCCTTGACCAGTAGCAGCCACCTTCTGGCTCCGCGACAGGTCAGCCAACGGTTGCAGTGAGACGGGCCCGTCAACAGCCGACCGGGGCTCGCACCTGGATGCTCCGCCGAGCCATCGTCAGATGCGCTACCGTCGCCGAGCCGTCGGTCTCTCGACCACGGGCACGTCAACTCCGAAAGTGATGAGGGCAGGGCCATGAACGAAGGTTGTTACACCGGTGAGATCAGGTTGTTCGCAGGGAATTTCGCACCGACCGGCTGGGCGTACTGCGACGGAACGTCCCTGGACATCGGCTCGCACGACGCGCTCTTCCACGATTCTCGGCGTGCAGTACGGCGGCGACGGCCAACGAAGCTTCCAGCTCCCGAACCTGGCGCCCCTGGCCGGAACGGGCGGTGGCACGCCGATCCGCTACATCATCTGCTTGGCAGGCATCTACCCGACGGGAAACTGACGGACGCGGCGTCAACCTCGGTGTACGCGCCGAGCCAGATCGTTGCCCAGTGCCGATCTGGCACAATCGATGAGTGACGCCTGACCGAGCGAACCTTGACGACGGTGCTTGGCTCGCTCGTCAATACGACGCAGCGTCGAGCGAGACCATCGCCCGCGAAGTCGGTGTCGCTCCAGAGACTGTGCGGCGAGCATTGCGACGGCACGGCATCCCTCCCCGCGATCGGTCGTCAGGTCAGAAGTTTCGTGCCGCCCCCGAGTTACACGATCGAAAGTGGCTAAGTCGGCAGTATGCCGATGGTCGAACGGGCGCCGAGATCGCCGCAACGCTCGGTGTCTCGGTTGCTGCGGTTTACCATGCGATGGCCAGGCACAACATCACGACCCAGGCCTCGTGGGTGCGCCGCGACACCACCCGACTCCGACGCCCACCGAAACGCACGTTGGAGCAGCTCTGGAACGCTCAGGGGTCGATCAAGGGCGTCGCTCAAGAGCTTGGCGTCGCCCACACAACGGCAGCGATCTGGCTCGCGGACGTCGGGATCTTTCATCGCGACGTACCGGCAATCTCGAGACTGGACCTTGAGCGACACATCGCAGCGGGAAACACGATCGCCGAGATCGCTGCTGCACATAGCATCACCGACCGGACCGTGAGGATCGAGCTGCGACGGTTCAGTTTGGTTCAGGCACACCGGCACCGGCCGCGGCGCCAATGAGTGATCGTCCGCCATCGTGCCATCCGCAATCTGCCGGACGATTTCCGACCAGGCGGGCGACGCAGGTCGTTCGGCAGGCGGCGGCAGCCGAGGTGTCCAGTCGACGAACGTCAAACGGACGTTCTCGCTGAACGCGTCACGACGGCGTGGAACGTCATTATGCGTGGGCGCAGATCGGCCATCGACCTCCAACAGTGCGCCGGATCTGTGGCGCCGACCGGAGCGTACCGGCACGCGATTATGAGCTGGGTGATCGGAACACCACGACCGAGACCCTGGGTTGTCCGCGAGCCAGGTGAGGGCCGACGAGTCAGGGGACGAGCTTCGCCGAGGTGGAGGGACCTCAGGTGCCCTCGACGCACACGGGGCGAAACGGGAGGTCGCCGGGTACGTACAGATTCCACTCCGTCTGCGTGAAGTCGCGGGAGAGCACTCCACACGCCCGAGTGGCCCAAACGTCGGCGTCGAGCAACACATCCACGACCGTGTCGCCGATCGGCATCCAGACTGAGTCGGTCGCCGGGTCGTACCAGCCCGGTTCGGCCGCCGAGCCCAGTGGTGTTCCGGCGAAGACCGTCACCGGAGCCCCTTCCCGACCTCGTAGAGCCGGATCGTGCCATCCCGCAGCGACATCGCCAGCACCGAGCCATCGGCGTTGAACCCGAACGTCATCGCCGCACGCACGCCCGGCACGGTCTCGATCGTCCTCGAGGCGAGGTTCACGATCACGACATCGTTGGTGTCCGTCGACCCGATCGCCAGCCGAGTCCCGGTCGGATCGAGGGCCACGGTGTCCGGCGACGTGGCAGGCGAGACGATGGTGTCCACCACGTTCCCCTCGCCGTCGTAGGTGGTGATGGTTCCATCGTCGCCGACCACGTGCAATCCGCCGTCCCCGGTCGGATGGAGGACGCCCGTCAGCGCGCCCGTCTCCACGGTCAGGACGACTTGCGGTGGCCCGGGTCGCAACCGGACGAGGACGGCTTCCTCGGTCCGGTCGGGTCGACGGCCGTGGACTGCGAAGTAGTCACCGAACATCGTGCCGCTTCCCTGCCAGAGGCCGCCGGTGACATTGTCGATGCTGCCGAGGTAGAGGTCGTCGACGAGTTGGCCGTCCTGCCAGTGGGCGAGGACGTGGTCGCCGGACACGGCCCACAATCCGTCCTCGGCCGGGAACAACGCCAAGGGGTCGAACGGCGTGCCGTCGGCGCCGAGGAGCACCGGCGTCGAGGTGGCACCGGTCGTGAGATCGACGACCGAGACCGATGTCTCGTCGCCGCTGCGGTCGACAATCCCGACGCTACGAGCGCCGACTGCCTGGTGCCCTGACCCGACGCCGTAGGTGTCACCGAGCACCGCGTTGGACGCAAGGTCGTACACCGTGACGGCACCGCCGACCGACCAGGCGGTCAGATAGCGCCCCGCCGTCAGGGCTGCGGCGGCCGGCTGATCGAGCGATGGCCCGTCGCGCACCTCGCCGGTGTCGACGTCGATGAAACGCACGCGATCGAAGTACGCCGCGATCAGCGAACCGTCGTCTCTTGCCCACATGCGAATGGGAGCGTCGTGAATCCCGATGTCGGTGCTCCTGATCGTTTCCCCGGTCGCGGGGTCGACGACCGTGAGCGTCCCGTCCGTCGAGGTGACGATCAACTCGCGCGTGATGTCGTCGAAGAACGCCCGCCCCACCACCGGTTCGTCGCGCTCGATCAGCACCTCGCCGTCCGTTGCGTCGATCACCAGGGTCGACCCGGCGGACGGATCCTCCACCTCGAAGCCTCGGACGCCGTCGGTCACGACGAACAGCGAGCCGTCGGCACTCTGAGCCGTGGACGTGACGAACGCGACCGGGAGGGTCGAGCCCACCTGCTCGCCCGTGCGCGTATTGACGATCAACACGTCGTCGCCGTCGGCCCGGTTCGTGAGGAGCAGCGCCCGCTCTGGTGTCATTTGGCTCACGGCCGTCCGCTGATCGAAGTCGAGTTCGATGTCGAGATCCGGGCCGAGCCACAACGTGCGGCCGCCCGGAGCCTGCGCGAACCCCATCTCGTCGTTGCGGTCGCCGACGGCGCACGGCGCTGGGGCAGGGCCGAGATCGATCAGGTCGCCACCCAGCGGATCCTGGGCAACCATCCGACCGTCGATCGTGGTGACCTCGCGTCCGAAGCCCGGGGCGCTCGACCCGCAGTCGGATTCGAGCGCGCTTCGGGTCGAGATGCGGCTGGCGACACTGGCGGTTCCGAGCGCAGCGAGCACCGCGCGATCGGTGTCGGCGCCGGGCCGACGTCGCTGGGCTTCGAGGGCCAGGAGGAGTCCCAACTCCGGATCGTCGGTTCCTGCCGCTGCTGCTCGGCTGATGAGCGTGGCGACTTCGGCTGTGTCGGCCGCCTCGATCGCCGCAGCGGTCTGTTCCTCGGCCCGCTCGCGCTGGCGAACCGCCACGGCGCCGGCGATCAGGGCCACGACCAGCGCCGCGCCGACACCGACGATGAGTCGTCGCAGGCGACGGACGCGGCGGTGTTCGATGGCGGCGTCGCGCTCGGCCTGCTCGGTGGACGCCAGCAGGTAGCTTCGCTCAGTCGGCGTGAGCCGAACGGGTGGGCTGTCGGTCCAGCGGTCGTACGGGCCGAGCTGCGATCCCTTCAGCAGGAAATCGGGGTCGCGACCGTTGTCGGACCAGTGCTCGGCGGCTGCTTCCAGCCTCCGTTGGAGCCGGATGTCGCTGCGAGCGTCGGCGATCCAGGAGCGCAACCGCGTCCACTGCTCGATGAGCGCTTCGTGGGCGGCCTCGACGGTGGGGCTCCGTGACACGGCGTCGCGATCGAAGCTCACGAGCCGCGCACGACCGAACGCATCGAGGACTCGATCGACGTCGTCACGATCTTCCTCGGACAGTTCGTCGATGGTTGCTCGACGCCGAGTGTCGGGACCGTTGTCGTTCAGCGCCACGAGGCGCACGAAGATCTCCCGGCTGAGCTCTTGGTCAGCTGAGGAGAGGTTGGCGTAGATGCTCTCCGCTCGGCGACTCAGCGCGCCCGCGACGCCACCGAGTCGGCGGTAGGCCTCGATCCTCATCGTCGAGCCGTTGCGCTGTTCGAATAGTTCCGTCAGCGCGTACTGGAGGAGCGGCAGCGCCGTCGAATGCCCGGCCATGTCGGCCTCGATGTGGGCGGTGAGACCCGGCTCAAAGTCGCACGCCGACGGCCGCAGCCGGGGCTGTGACCGCCCGCTGGAGTTCCTCCTCGCTCATTGGGGTGATCAGCACGGATCCGGCTTCGAGGAGCGGCGCGAACGCTCGATGCCGGAGGGGATGGTCGTAGAAGTCGGCCCGGAGTGTGACGAGGAAGCGAACCGGCGCATCGTCCGCCAAGACCGCTGTGGCGAGAGCATCCATGAACGACTCCGCAGCTGACGGCGAGGCCAGCGAGAAGAGCTCCTCGAACTGGTCGATCAGCACCACGAGTTCGGCGTTGGGGCCGCGGAGCAGTGGCCGCGCCGCCGCCACGATGCCGTCGGAGACGAGCCGTTCGAGAAGATCGACGGGCGGGTCGACGGCGACGCGGCGCACCGCCTCCTCGAGCGCCTCGAACGGGTGGCTGCCGGGTGTCATCGTCGTGATGAACCAATGGTCCGAACCTGCGACGTCGCCGCGCCGGAGCGCAGGCAGGACGCCGGCGCGGACGATGCTCGATTTGCCCGAGCCGCTCGGCCCGACGAGTGCGACGAATCGACCGGAGTGACCGGACTCGTCGATGCGACGCAGCAGGTCGGCGACGATGCGTTCGCGTCCGGCGAAGCTGTTCGCGTCGCCGGCGCCGAACGCTCGAAGACCCTTGTACGGGTTGGGGAGGATGCTCAGGCGAGCCGCGTCCGCAGGCGTGGGGACCCCGACGGCGGCGCGGACAGCGCTCACGACATCGAGCGGCCGACTCGGCCGCTTCGAAGGGTCGCGACTCGTCGCCTCGTCGATCACGTCCCGCGCCGCCGATGAGAGGGCTGGGCGGAGGTCCGCCAGCGGATCGAGTCGTCCGGCGAGGGCCTGCGCAACGAGGACGCCGAAGCTGTAGACATCCGACGCAGCCGTCGGGGTGCCGCCGGAGACTTCCTCCGGTGAGATGTATGGCGCAACAGCGGCATCGTTCGCACCGCTCGCCCACCGAGACCGGTCAGCCATCGCGACGCCGAAATTCGAGAGGTACGCATTGCCGTTGCCGTCGATCACGACGCTGCCCGGTCTGATGTCTCCGTGCACCACTCCGGCGCCGTGGGCCGCCTCGAGCCCGCCACCGACCTGTTCGGCGATGCGCATGACTTCATCGAGGGGAAGCGGCCCTTCGGCGATCAGGTCGCCGAGAGTTCCTGCGCTGCTCAGCCGTGTGACGAGATACGCCGCGTCCGGCTCGCGCCAGTAGTCGTACAAGGGCAGGATGTGCGGATGCTCGAGTTGGGCGACGAGCTGTGCGTTCGCCTCGAAGCCGCGGATGAAGTCGGGCTCGTTCGCACGTTCGGGTCGCACGATCGTGATGGCGACATCTCGCTCGACCGAGGACTGATGAGCACGGTACGTGGTGCCGGCCGGTGCCACGCCGATCTGCTCACGGAGCGCGTAGCTGCGAACGGTCAGCCCGGACGCGTTCGGCGACACCGGAATGCTCGACGCAACGTCGAGGGCGGCGTCGCCGGTCAGGATCTGGGTCTCCAGCCGGCGCAGCGGTTCGGACGGATCGAGACCGAGTTCCTCGGCGAGCCGGTTTCGCAACAGTCGATACGCCCGCAGCGCATCGACCTGGCGACCCGACCGGTACAACGCCAGCATCAACTGGCCGGTCAGCTCCTCGCGCAGCGGATGCAGCCGGACCAGGGACTCCAGCTCATGGACGAGCTCTCGTGTCCGACCGCAACGGAGATCCGCCTCGATGCGCGCACCGATCGCCTCGAGGCGGAGCGCTTCGAGGCGGCCGATCTCCGATTGGGCGAACTGCTCGTACTCAAAGTCCGCGAACGCGGAACCTCGCCATAAAGCGAGTGCGTCGCGGAGAAGTGCTGCCGCTGCGGCCGGGTCGGCTTCCAGCGTTGCGCGCCCCGCGTCGACCTGGCGCTCGAAGCGTTCGGCGTCGGTCGAGTCCGGTGGGATGCGCAGCACGTAACCGGGCGAACGGCTGAGCAGCAGCGTGCCGTCCGTCCGCTTCTTCCGATCAGGTTCGAGCGCCGAGCGAAGTCCGGAGATGTGAACCCACAACGCCTTCTGTCGGTCACCCTCGGAGTCACCCCACAGAGCATCGATGATTCGATCGGTGGACAAGACCGTGTTCGGTGCGGTCAGGAACAGGGCGAGGAGGGAACGTCGGCGGTACGCACCGAGTTCGATCGTGTGACCGTCTCGGCGCGCCTCCAACGGACCGAGCACGCGGAACTCCATCGCTCGACGGTACTCCTCCGTCGTGAGCGACCGCTTCCGCCGACCCTCATACGCAGGCGCGAAAGCGGCCGTTAAGTCAGTTGGAGCCAAACTGGATCAGTCGGTCGCACCGTGTGGGTACCAGTCCTTCACACCGAGGGGCGACGTAGAAAGGTCAAGAACGATGACGAACACAGGAATCAAGTCAGTGGTGCCGGCAATCGCCGTGGTGGCGTTGCTTCTCGGCGCCTGCGGCTCCGACGACGGAACCGCAGTCGCCGACGCGCCGGCGAGTACTGCCGAGGAGGCCCCCGAATCGGCTGCGACAACGGAATCGCCCGCCACGGCGGCACCACCAGCGACGACGCCGCCGACGACCGAGACACCGGCGCCGGCGCCCACGAACGCACCGGTCGAGGCATCCGCCTTCACCGCACAGGACGCCATCGACGTCGTCGATGCGATCGGACTGGCATACAACACCTATGACGCCGAGCTTTTCATGGCGGTCGCGGCTGAGGACTTCCGGTTCGTCGACGAGCGGGGTACCGCCGACGGGGCGACCCAGGCCAGCTATTTCCCGACTCTGCGTGAGGGCGGGCAGCAGGGCGAGAGCACCGGTGATCCCGTCATCATCAGCGAGGATCCGTTCGTGGTCGCGGTGGACGCTCTCATCACGGCGGACTGGTACCCGCCGGAAGGTCGAGTGGGAACAGGCACCTACACCCTCATCGTCGAGGACGGTGAGCTGAAGGTGCTGGAGCACCGGTGGACCGGCGATCTGCTGTAAGTGATCGCGCGAACTGGCGTCAATCGATGAGCCGGGCTGGGGCGCAGTCGGTTGATTTCTCGTGATCGCCGGCCCCGCCTCAGCTGGTAGCGCCTTCGCGCTCGCTGCCTGCCCGCCCGAGAAACCTCGTGATGCCAGCGAAGCATCGTCGCCGAGCTCTGCGCCAGAGCAACGTCGACTGGAAATCGCCACCGTGATCCTCGAGGGCCGGCAGCCGCGTCCGCAGCACGTAACGTCTCGCATCAGCCCGGCGAGACTGTCGGGTGCGGCGTGCTACTGCGGCCCGGATGCGGCGCACGATATTCACCAAACCGCACGGGCCATCCGGCCGCCCATAGCCGGCAGGATGCTCGTCGGCGACCCACGCATAACGCTCAGCCGCACGACTGCGTTCGAGCTGCGTTGGAGACGAGTTCACCCTCGGCCGATGTCTCCATCTTGTTCAGTGGGTGCCGGCCACCGAACCCCGTGCGACGGACAGGCGAGTCACACAGAACGCCACCACGGTTGGCCCCGGGACGGGCGCGTGCCGTCGGATCTTGGGAGCCGAACTGCCTGACATGCCCCGACACTGAACGGGACACGTCGGCACGACGAAACGCGAAGTCCCAGCTAGATCAGCACGCGCCGACATGAGTTGGCACACGATGTCACGGCAGGACGTCGTTCGGGACGTGGAGGCCGGAGGTTCAAATCCTCTCACCCCGACTGAGGCTCCGCCGTGGCGTGGTACGTCGAACGAGCGAAGGAGTCTGTTCCCGTCGGGCCCCGACGTCGCGCACCCCGGGTTGACAGCCGAGGTTGGGGTCGATCACGCCGCGGTCTCGTCGGCGGGACGGCAAGACCCTGGTGCTGCGAACGCGGTCGCGCTCCCTACGATGGCAGCCATGTCCGAGGCGATGGATGCCCAGTCGTTCGAGCGGGCCGCACTGGCCGCCGTGTCCGAGGCGGCACCGGCGACCGATCTCGATGCACTCCGGGCCTCGTTCGATCTGATCCGGGCGTCGACGCTCCTCGTGCAGCGACTCGAAGCCGAGGTGCATCATCCGGCCGGTTGGAGCATGGCTGGGTTCCGCGTGATGTTCTGCGTGTGGGTGGCGGGCGGCCTGGAGCCCCGTGACATCGCTCGACTGTCAGGGTTGTCGAGAGCAGCCGTGTCGAGCGTGTTGAACACACTCGAACGAGACGGGCTCGTCGAGCGATCACGCGAATCGACCGATCGGCGACTCGTGACCGTGCGGTTGACGGGCGACGGCGAACGACGGCTGGTCGCCGCGTACGAGCAGCAGAACGTGGTCGAGCGCGACTTCTTCGCGTCACTCGGCCACGACCGCGTCGACCAGTTCGCCGGCGAGCTCGCGAGTCTGCTCGAACGTCGCACCGACTCCGCACCGACTTCTCTTCCCACCTGAGATCATTCCAGGATTGGATCATTCCAGTCTTGACGATCTCGTTCTAGATCACTAGGGTGGGAGCGACCTGGCGGCACCGAGCCGCCCCGACCCGTGGAGGGCTCACCGAATGGCACCAAGGACGCAACTGGCTCGCGAGATGGAGTTCCCGCCGGCGACCGAACAGCCCAACGTCTTCCCGCTCAGCTGGCACAAGGGCACGGAGAAGATGGAGGAGATCTGGGCCGCGAGCCAGCGCGAGGTCTGGGACCCGGCGATGCTCTCGTGGGACACGTTCGACCCCGAGTCGTACACGTGGGAGGAGCGCGAGGCGATCGCCTACTGGTGGACACTGCTGTCGGTCTTCGATGCGTCGGCGCCGCCCGTGTTCGCCGAGGCGTTCATCAAGACCTACGAGGTCCACGAGGAAGACGCCGTCCGTCGCTGCTTCTTCTCCGTCACCCGCGACGAACAGAACCACGAGCAGATGTGCGGTATGGCGATCACGAAGATGCTCGGCTACGACGACCCACTGACCTACGAGCCCAAGACCGAGCTCGGCGAACTCGCCCAGCGCAACGCCAAGTGGCTGTACTTCAACGGGGGCAGGTACTGGGAGGGTTACCGTCAGGCGGTGCCGAAGTACCCGCTCGCGGTGCTGTTCTCGTCGTTCCTGATGGGTGAGATCGCGGCCGCCACGATCTTCCATCAGATGGCCGAGGGTGCCCGCGAAACGGTCTTCGAGGAGGCGTTCTCGAACATCGGCCGCGACGAGGGCCGCCACATGGCGATCTGCATGGCTCTCATGGAGCGTGACTACCCCAAGCTCGACGTCTCGGAACGGTCGCTCATCACCAAGCAGATCCGCGCCGGCTACCTGTTCCTGTCGGCCGTGCTGTTCGAGCCACCCGAAGACTTCTGGGACCTGCCCGACGACTTCATCGAGGTGCAGCGACGCTGTGAAGCCGTCGCTCGCGATGCCGGCTTCCACATCCCCGAGTACGACGACAAGCGCGAGAACTGGCGCCAAGCGATCCTGAATCTCAAGACCGTGCTCGATACGTACGACATCCCGTTCCCAGCGATCCCCGAGGTCGACATCACCGGCGAAGAGGTCAACGACATCGATCTCGAAGACATCATCCCGGTGTTCTGAGTTCATGGGGGAGGCAACCATCCGGCTCGCACCGTCCGGCAAGGAAGTGCGGTGCGAGCCGGGTGACACCGTGCTGAGCTCGCTCGAGCGGGCCGGCTACGCGCTGCCGAACAACTGCCGGGCGGGTGCCTGCGGCGAGTGCAAGACCAAGGTGGTGTCGGGCGAGGTCGACCAGGGTGTCGTGCTCGACATGGCGCTGTCGGCGGCCGAGCGTGACGCCGGCTTCCGCCTGATGTGCATGGCCAAGCCGATCGACGACGTCGTCGAGATCGAGTTCGGCACCGACGACGCGATGCCCAAGCTGTTCCCGCCGCGTGACCGCATCGCCTGCGTCGTCACCGACAAGACCGTCCGCACCCCGAAGATCGTCGAGCTGCGACTGCGACCGATCGGCGACCCCATCCGGTTCTGGCCGGGCCAGTATCTGATGGTCGGCGACGAACGCTCGGCGGCGCCACCGCGGCCGTACTCGATCGCGAACGCACCGCGTCCCGACGGTGAGGTCGTGCTGCTCGTGGCGCGGGTGCCCGATGGACAGACGAGTGGTTGGATCCACGACCGCCTCGCCATCGGCAACCGTGTCACCGTCGCCGGCCCGTACGGCACGTTCATCGGCGACCCCGGCACCGACACGCCCGTGCTGTGCCTCGCTGCCGGGTCGGGTCTGGCGCCGATCCTCTCGCTCACCGACGCCGCATTGCGGCGTGGATTCCGCCACAAGGTGACGCTGCTGTACTCAGCCCGCTCGGCCGACGATGTGTTCGACGAGGGCCTGATGGCGTGGTGGACTGCCAAACACCGTCGCTTCGACTTCCGCGTCACCTACACGGGCGACGAGCCACCGGACGGCGCCGAGTTCACCGGCCGTATCCCCGACATGCTCGGCGACATGGCGTCCGACCTGAGCGGCCACAGCATCTACATCGCCGGGAGCCCCGACTTCGTCGACGCCTGCGGCGAAGCCGTGCGGGCACTCGGCGCCGACGACGAGCACGTGTTCGTCGAGCGGTACCACCCGCAGTCGCCGCCGGAGACCCCGGCAGCCGACCGGTTGACGGCGATCTGAGACCACCGACCGCATGGCGAGTCGGACGGCGTCAGTCGTCCACGACCGTTTCGGACGCTGGATCGCCGGCGACCCGGGTGCCACATGCGGCGTGAGGCCTGCGGGTCGCGCGGCGTGATGCAGTGCATGAGACGGCGGTCGTCGCAGAGCGCGGCGTCCCCGGCAGTCCAAACCAGCTCGTCGAGACGCGAGCAGCCGAGACCCCGATCAGGCGGCGAGCCGGAGGGATCGATCACGGCCGAGCGGCCTCGACCTGGCTCACCGCCGCCTGCACATGTCGACACCCGTCGGTCACCGCTGCTCGGGACGAGTCGAGCGCCGGACCATCGGCGGAGGCAGCCGACCGAGGCTCGACATAGCTCTCCAGTGCACCGCGCAGATCACGGACGCCCCGATCGAGTTCGGCGAGGCACCGGCCGAGCGGGGACTCACCCACATGTCCGGCGAGGTTCACGACCTGACCCTCGAGAGCGAGCATGTCGGTGCGAAGCGGCGTCCAGCTCGAGGCGACCGCCGCGACATCCGACGACACGATGAGACTCAAGGCCCGATTCGCGACGTCGTGCGCGCCGTTGACGACCTGGTCGATACGAACCTCGAGGTCTCGACGCTGACGGTTTGGAGGTGTCGGGCTCTTCTGCCCCGCATTCCAGGCGAGGAGGAACGCAGCGATGAGGGCGCCACCGAGGATGATCACGAGCAGGAGGCCGCCGGCGCCGAGCCCATCGTCGCCGGGGACGTCTCCCGAGCATGCTCCGAGCACGAGCATGCAGATGCCGATGATCCCCGCACGGGAACATGCTGCCCGGTGGTGGCCGCCGGCCGGTTCGGCCTGTCGCTGCGAACGTGGTGTTTCATCCGTCATCACCGCTCCACCTCGAACATCTGATGCCCCTCTCGTCACGACGCCTGCGGCCGCTCGACCACCAGGCTCGTCGCTCGGTCGAGCGCGCAACAGCACCGAAAGGGAGATCTCCGGGTGCGACCGGAGCAGGTCAGGCGATGTGCGATCGCATCGCGGCGACAACGGCGTCCGGCTGCTCGTACGGGGCCATGTGGCCGGCGGCGGGGATCGTGACGAGGTCGACCTCGGCCGACGCGAGCAGCTCGCGGAACCGAACGGCGTACACCGGCGGGTACATCCGGTCCTGTTCGCCCCAGACGAGCAGCGTCGGACAGGTGATCCGGTACAGCCGGTTCGAGAGCCCGCGGTTCGGAATGGGGAACAGGATCTTCCCGGCGGTTCCCATCCGCCGGGCGTTGCCGACCATGAAGTCGATCAGTGCCGAGTCGTCGGTGAAGTCGCGACCGGCGGTCAGCATCTTCTCCCCCGCCACCGGGTCGACGAACAATGCCTCGGCCAGCTCGAAGGGCACCATCGAGAACAGGTCGGGCACGGGGTACTCGTCGATCCACAGACCGGCACCACCGATCAGCGTCAAGGACGCAACCGACCCCGGGTTCAGCGCCACCATTTCCGCCGCGATCATCGCACCCATCGAGTGGCCGATCACGTGTGGCAGATCGCCGAGGTCGAGCGCTTCGACCAGGTCGAGACCGTGCAGTGTGAAGTCGAGCATGTCGTAGAGCAGCGTCTCGGTCTCCTGCGCGCCGTAGCCGGGCCACTCCGGAGCGAACACGACATGTTCGGCTGCGAGCGCATCGAGCAGCGGCTCCTCCGGCAGCAGCCCGCCGGCACCGTGCAACCACACCACCGGCGAACCCGAGACACCTCTGACGTGCACGGTCGCCTCGATCCCCCGCCGGGTCGTCACGTCACGCACGGGGATCGAGTTCACAGCGCACCCTCGATACCGGACACGTCGGCCGACCGTCGGGCCGCCTCGACACTCGCGGCGTCGTTCGTCCGCCGGTCGGCCATCGGCGAACACCACCACGGCGACGGGTCGTGGTCGGGCCACAGGCTCTGCAGCCGGGACATCACCTTCTCCGCAAACAGCCGGGACGAGTTGCGCACCTTCCAGTCGGGCATGTTGCCCGTGTGCATCAGACAGAACACGGTGCCGACCCGCAGCTCGTGCGCCAGCTCCTCCATCTGTTCGGCAACCGTGTCGGGGCTGCCGGCGATGACGGCGCCCGATTCGACGAGATCCTTCCAGGACAACTTCTGGAACCGCTCCATCGTCTCCTTGCGGAGTTGACTGAGCTTGCCGGCCTTCAACGTCTTGAGCGTGCGGTAGCCGGGTGGGTCCGCGAACCCGGGATACACGTGCAGGCAGTTGTTGAAGAAGTAGAGGATGTGCTCGGCGTACAACCGCTCGGCCTCCTCGTCGGTGTCAGCCACCGCGATGATCTGGGCGAAGCTGGCGCGATAGGGGTTGTCGTCGCGATCGCCGCGCTCCTCACGGCGCTGCCAGAAGCCGTCGAGCAGCGATTTGCCGGCCTTGTAGCCGCTGAACGAGAGGTACGAGTAGTTGTAGTCGTGATCGAGACAGAAGTCCCAGGTCTCGATCGAGCCGCCGCCCGGGATGTACACGGGCGGGTGCGGTTGCTGGACCGGTCGCGGCCAGATGTTGACGTGGCGGAGCTGTGTGTATCGACCGTCGAACGCAAACGGCTCCGGCTCGGTCCAGGCCCGCATGATCAGTTCGTGCGATTCCACGTACTTGTCGCGCGTCAGTGCCGGGATCTGGCCCATGCAGAAGTTCGTGTCCATCGGTGTGCCCACCGGGAACCCGGC
The DNA here is from genome assembly GCA_963792905.1 of uncultured Acidimicrobiaceae bacterium. Taxonomy (GTDB): domain Bacteria; phylum Actinomycetota; class Acidimicrobiia; order Acidimicrobiales; family Ilumatobacteraceae; genus Ilumatobacter. Next base: position 117,329 of record CAWBYE010000023.1, on the reverse strand, counting down.
GATCAACCGGCCACCCGAGATGCAGTCGAGCATCGCGAACTCCTCGGCGACCCGGGTGGGCGGGTTGTACCCCACGATCGAGTTCCCGATGACAGCGATCGCCGAGTTGCTCGTGCGGCGTGCGAGCGCCGCGGCGATGAGGTTGGGGCTCGGCATGAGGCCGTAGCCGTTCTGATGGTGCTCGTTGCAGCCGATCCCGTCGTAGCCGAGCTCGTCGGCGAACTCGAGCTGGTCGAGGTACGTGTTGTACACCTCGTGCGCCTGCTCCGGGTCGAACAGCGACGACGGGATGTCGACCCACACCGATCGGTGGTCCTCCCGAAAGTTCTCGGGCAGGTGCGGCCAGGGCTGCAGATTGAACCAGACGAACTTCACGAACGAACCCCCTCGGTGAGTTGCCACCGACGGTATTGGGCCGGACCGGGTCGCTGCGGGTCGGAGGCGCACTCCACGGCCGACCGGGTTCCGCTAGCTTCTGCGACCATGCGCCATCGCTCCATCTGGTCCACCGCCGCCGTCACGATCGCTTCGATCGCGCTGTTGAACACGGCGGCCGACACCGCACACGCCGCGACGCCTCCGGCCGGGTTCACCGACACGTCGATCGCGAACGTCGATCGGGCGACGACGGTCGAGTGGTTGCCGAGCGATCAGATCGCCGTGCTCGAACAGTTCACCGGGCGCATCAAGGTCGCCGCGCCGGGCCAGTCCCTCAGCACGGTGCTCGACCTGAATGTCTGTACGCAGAGCGAGCGCGGCCTCCTCGGGCTCACGGCCGACCCGGCGTTCCTGTTCAACCGGTGGATCTACGTGTACTACACCGCATCGGTGCCCGGCGGGTGCGTCAACCGGGTCAGTCGCTTCACGTTCGACCGCGCCACCATCGATCCGGCGTCCGAGGTGATCCTGCTCGACAACATCGCCTCGACCGGCGGCAATCACAACGGCGGCGATCTCGACATCGATCCCGAAGGGAACCTGCTCGTCGCTGTCGGCGACGCCGGCCGTGATCCCCGCGGCAACTCCGGTGGAGGCGGCTCGAACGATGCCGCCCAGGACCTCTCCCTCCTCAACGGCAAGATCGTCCGGATCACCCGCGACGGCCGTCCGGCTCCGGGTAACCCGTTCACCGGGGCCGACGAGCGCGCCGTGCGCACGCAGCGGTACGAACGCCCGGTCGACGACGAAGTGCCAGGAGATCTACGCATGGGGCCTCCGCAACCCCTACCGGATCGCGGTCGATCGCAACGACGGCGCCGGTCGCTTCTTCATCAACGACGTCGGCCAGAACACGCTCGAAGAGGTCAACGTCGGCCAGGTCGGGGCCAACTACGGGTGGCCGTCTCGCGAGGGGCCCTGCCCGCAGGGCCAGACCACGAACTGCGCCCCACCTCCCGCCGGCGTGACCGACCCGATCACCTCGTACGGACGCAGTCTCGGCAGCTACGTCACCGCCGGTGCTTTCGTTCCGAACGGTCTGTGGCCCGCTGCCTACGACGGTGCCTACCTCTTCGGCGACGGTGGATCGGGCAACATCTGGCGACGTACCGCCGGCGGGTCGGTCGACTACGGCGCACCGTTCGCCACCGGAGCGTTCGGGCTCACCGACATGACGTTCGGCTTCGACGCAGATGGGGTCATGGCGCTGTACTACGTGAGTGTCGGCGGCGGTCTCCGCATGATCCGACCGGCAAGCGTTCCGACCGCTCCGACCGCAACCGATCTGAAGTTGATGCCGATCGACTCGTTCCGGGCGTACGACACCGGCGACGACGAGCCCGTGCCGGCCGGTCCGGTGGTCAACGGCACGACCCGACTGGTCGATCTCGATCCCCCAGCGGGCGCCACGGCAGCGCTCGTCAATCTGACCTATGACGCCACCGCCGGACCCGGATTCGTGCGCGCCTGGGCCGCACGCACGCGCCGACCGATGACCTCGTCGCTCAACGCCGACCGCGCCAACACGATCGCCGCCAACGCGGCCGTGGTCGCATTGGCACCCGACGGTTCCTTCGTGATCGAGTCCGCAACGACGGCTCGCGTCGTGATCGACGTGATGGCGTGGTTCGTCGACAGCGGCGGCACGACCGACGACGGGCGCTTCGTCGCATTGGACCCCACCCGTCTCGCCGACACACGAATTCCGGCCGGTCGAACCCTCGACGACGGCAGCCCGAACCCGTACAGCCGCACCGCCGACCGGATCGACCTCGACGTCCTCGGTCAGCTCGACGTGCCCGACGACGACACGGTCGCCGCGGTCGTGATCGGCGTCGCCACGATCGGGCGCAGTACATCGGCCGGGTTCATCGGCGGCCACGCCGGAGGCACACCGTGGCCCGGCACGTCCAACGTCAACGTCTCGCCGTCAGAGGTCCGCGCCAACATGATCGTGGTACCGATCGGCAGCAACGGTGGCATCAGCCTGACGACCGTCGGAATCGCCGACGTGGCCGTCGACGTGCTCGGGTACGTGACATCCGACAAGGCCGCGGTGTCCGGAACCGGCCTCTACAACACGATCGCGCCGACGCGGAGCGTCGACACCCGGATACCGCTCGGATCGTCGGTGCTGGCGGCGTTGACGTCGGTGGAGGTCGACACTCCGGCCGCGACCGCCGGGGCGTCGGCCGTCGCACAGAACATCACCGTCGTCAACACGACCGGACCCGGATGGGCGTCGGCACACCCCGGCCCGGTCGCCCCGGTCGTGTCGAACGTGAACTACGACGGGCCCGGGCACATACGGGCGGCGTTTGCGTTCACAACGGTGTCGTCGTCGGACAGCGTGTACTTCACGTCGCTCGTCGCAACCGACCTCGTCGTCGACGTGGTCGGCTTCTTCTCGGACTGAGCCGCGACACGTCACGGCGGCCCCTGTGTTCGCAGGGGCCGCCCTGACCGGCCTCGCTAACCTGACGAGGTGACCGTCCTCCGTCTCGCGCTCGCTCAGCTCAATCCGACCGTCGGCGACCTCGACGGCAACCTCCGGCTGCTCATCGAGGCCTACGACCGTGCCGAGTCGGCCGGGTGTGATCTGATCGCCTATCCCGAGCTGTCGATCACCGGGTATCCACCCGAGGACCTCGTTCTCAAGCCCGGTTTCGTCGCCGACAACCAGGCGACGCTCGAGTCGTTCGCCGCCCACACCCGTACGTGCGCGGCCGTGGTCGGTTTCGTCGACGCCGACCGCGACCTCTACAACGCCGCGGCGGTGTGCGTGGGCGGCGAGATCGTCGGCACGTACCGCAAACGCCTCCTGCCGAACTACGCGGTGTTCGACGAGCAGCGCTACTTCACACCCGGCACCGAGAGCGACCCGCTCGAGTTGTACGAGATCGGCGGCGTCAAGATCGGTGTGTCGATCTGCGAAGACATTTGGTCGCCATTCGGTCCACTCGCCACCCAGGCCGCCGGCGGCGCCGAGCTGAACGTGAACATCAATGGCTCGCCGTACCACTGGGAGAAGGACACCGGCCGGGAGCGACTGGTCGCCACACGCGCACAGGATGCCCACTCCGCGATCGCCTACGTCAACCAGGTCGGTGGACAGGACGAACTCGTCTTCGACGGCGGCTCCTTCGTGGTCGACGCCGAGGGAAGCGTGCTCGCGAGGGCACCACAGTTCGTCGAGGACCTGATGATCGTCGACGTGTCGATCCCGCCGGTCTACCGAGGCCGGTTGCTCGATCCCCGTGGCAAGCGCACCGACGACGAACTGCCGATCGTGCACATCAGCGACTCGCCACGCACCAACGCCGCTGTCGTCGAATCGCCGATCGCCGTACCACTCGATCAGCACCGCGAGCTCTACGACGCGCTCGTGCTCGGGACCCGCGACTACCTCCGCAAGAACGGGTTCTCCGACGTGGTGATCGGTCTGTCGGGTGGCATCGACTCGACGCTGGTCGCCTGCATCGCCGCCGATGCCCTCGGCGCCGAGCACGTGCACGGCATATCGATGCCCTCGCGGTACTCCTCCGATCACTCCAAGAGCGATGCTCAACTGTTGGCCGACAACCTGGGCATCGACTATCGGACGATCTCGATCGAGCCGGCGTTCCAGGCCTACCTCGACATGCTGGCACCCTCCTTCGAGGGCCGAGAGCCCGGATTGACCTACGAGAACATCCAATCGAGGTGCCGAGGCCAGACACTGATGGCGCTGTCGAACGAGATGGGCTGGATGGTGCTCACCACCGGGAACAAGAGCGAGCTGGCGGTCGGCTACTTCACGATCTACGGCGACTCGGTCGGCGGGTACGCCGTGATCAAGGATGTGCTCAAACTCGAGGTCTACGAGTTGTGCCGCTACGTCAACCGGGCGGCCGATCACGAGGTGATTCCGCCGAACGTGATCACGAAGCCGCCGTCGGCCGAGCTGCGCCCCGATCAGCGCGATGACCAGTCGCTCCCTCCCTACGACGTGCTCGATCCGATCCTCGAGCTGTACGTCGAACACGACCGCACGGCACAGGAGATCACCGAGATGGGTCACGACGCCGACCTCGTCCGCCGTATCACGCGGCTCGTCGACATCGCCGAGTACAAGCGTCGCCAATCACCACCCGGGGTTCGTGTGAGCCCGAAGGCGTTCGGCAAGGACCGTCGTATGCCGATCACCCACGGCTACCGCGGTTGACCACCGCATGAAGACCCTCGCGACTGCCTTCCTCGCCCTGGCTGTCGGCACGGCAGCGGTCGCACCGTCCGATCTGCTGATCGCCGAGGACGTACCGGACGGTTTCGAACTGGCCGTTGAAGCACCGACCGATCTGACGTTCGAGGACTACGCGCCGCTGTCGCCCGACGCTACAGCACACGTCGACCCCGCCGGGTCTGCGGCAACCTCGATGCGGGCCGCGGTCGACGTGTGGACCTCGGCCGACGACGACATCCTGCTGCGCGAGGTCACCCGATGGGGATCCGACGACGAGGCGCAGGCCTTCGTCGAGCAGGCTGTCGTGGTCGGGGTCGAGGACGGCCTCGATCGGATCGATCCCCCGTTCGACGGGGGCGTCGCCTTCCTGGGTGCCGACGAAGGGCTGTGGACGCGCACCGTCGCCTGGTCTCAGGGCCCGTACGCGACAACGGTCGCACACTTCGGCGTCTTCGAGGGATCCAGCAGGATCATCGATGAGTCGGCGACAGACCTCGCCGACCGGATCGTCGACGACACCGGCCACCAGGTCGCGTTGTCGGAGGAGGTCGAAACGACACCCGACACATCGTCGGGCGGCGGGATCGGGATCGGCACCGTCGTGCTGTGGATCGTCGTCATCGGCGGTGTGACCTGGCTGATCATGAGGCTCCGCCGTCGAGCGGCGTCCAACGCGGATCGGCCACGCGGCTCGGGCGGACGCAGCGACGACATCGAATCGGGCGGCCGGCCCCTCGATGACGAGCGTGCCGACGTCGACGACATCATCGAACGAGCGAGAGCACGGGGTCGGGCCGAACGCGAGGTCGAGGCGATCCCCGACCCGACCGGAACCGACTGAAGCCCACCCGTCGGTTCCCGAGCCGACGGCGGCAACCCGACGTTCGATCGTCAGCTTCCGAGCGTCACCCGAGACGCCTGTTCAGCCGCAGCAGACCGAGCCCGTCGCCCGATCGTCGCCGCCCGAGACGACCACGTTCTCCAGTTGGGTCTCGTGATCGGCCTGCTTGACGTACCACTCCCACCGATTGCCGTCGGGAGCGTGCACCCACGTCTCGACCTTCTCGGCGAAGCAGCAGATCGTGTCGTCGATCCCCGTCGTCTCCAATCCAGAGGTGGACAGTCGAGCCTCGGCGGCGACGACTTCGGCGGCCGAATCGGTCTCGACGCCGAGGTGGTTGAGCGAGCCGGCGTCGGCGGCGGGGTTCTCGAACAGCACGAGCTTGAGCGGTGGCTCGTCGATCTCCCAGTTCGCATAGCCCGGCTTCACCTTGTAGGGCTTGGTGTCGAACATCTTGGTGTAGAAGTCGATCGCTTCGTCGAGATCGGTGACGTTGAGGGCGAGCTGGAGTCGCATGAGTCTTCCCTTCATATTGACGTGAGTCGATATGTTGCGCAGACGTATCGACATCTGTCAATATCTCTACCATGACCGATGTCTGCGGACCGAACTGCTGCGTCCTCGAATCACCACTCGACGATCGTCAGGCCCACGAATTGGCCGATCACCTCAAGGCGCTCGCCGACCCGGTGCGGCTTCGGTTGCTGTCGATGATCGCCACCTCGCCAACGGCCGAGCTGTGCGCGTGCGATCTGCCCGATGCGCTCGAGCGCTCGCAACCGACGATCAGCCACCATCTCACACAACTCGTGAACGCCGGGATCGTCGAGCGGGAACAGCGCGGCAAATGGGCATACTTTCGGCTCGCGGGTGACCGGCTCGCCGCCATCCGGGCTTCCCTCGGCGAAGGCGCCGAGCACCGCCACGTCGGTCGAACCTCGGTGTTGTTCCTGTGCGGGCACAACGCCGGCCGCTCACAGATGGCCGCCGGATGGCTCCGCCACCTCGCCGGGGACCGGATCGACGTGCAGAGCGCCGGATCGAATCCCGGCGACCAACTCAACCCCTCGGCGATCGCGGCGATGGAAGAGGTCGGCATCGACATCACCCAGCACGCGCCTCAGCGCTGGACCGACGAGATGGCGCTCGGTGCCGACCTCGTGATCTCCATGGGATGTGGCGACGACTGTCCACTCACCCCCGGTGCCCGGCGGATCGACTGGGACCTCCCCGACCCGGCCGGCAAGGACGTCGAGTTCACCCGGGTGGTCCGCGACGAGATCGAGCAGCACGTGCGCGAACTGATCGCCGAGCTGACACCGAACTGTTGCGCATGAGCGCTGAGCTCGGCCGCCGACTCGTCGGCGAGTTCGTCGGCACGTTGTTCTTGCTCGCCGCCGTGGTCGGTTCGGGGATCATGGCCGAAGATCTGACCACCGACATCAGCCTGCAACTGCTGCAGAACGCCCTCGCCACCGCTGGCGTGCTGGCCGCGCTGATCCTGGCGTTCCTGCACGTGTCCGGTGCACACTTCAATCCTGCGGTGACGCTCATCGACCTCGCGCTCGGGGGCATCGAACGCGGCGTGGCTGTCCTCTACGTACTGGTACAGATCGCAGGCGGGATCCTCGGCGTCATCGCCGCGAACCTGATGTTCGACCTGCCGGCAGTCGAGTTGTCGACCAAGGATCGCTCTCCCGCTCACCTGGTCTTCGCGGAAGGCATCGCCACGCTCGGCTTGCTGCTCGTCGTCTTCCTCGTCGTCCGCACCGGCGAGGCACGGGTGGTGGCATTCGCGGTCGGCGGCTACATCGCCGGGGCGTACTACTTCACGTCGTCGACGAGCTTCGCCAACCCGGCGGTGACCGTCAGCAGGATGTTCTCCGACACATTCGCCGGCATCGAGCCGGCATCGGTTCCGGCGTTCGTGATCGCGCAACTCATCGCCGTGGCCGTCGCATTCCCGCTGGTCAGGTTCCTCACTCCGACCGACGTGTGAGCCGGCTCAGTCGGTCACGAACGAACGGTTCGACGAGCTGACCTCGACACCGGCGAGCCGGCCGGCCTCGGCCACACCGAGGGTCGCGAACGCTCCGACGGACTCGGCCCGGATCTCACCTCTCCGGTCGAGAACCGTCGCCCCGGTTCGCATCATGTCGTCGACATGGTCGACGACCCTGGCCTCGACGAGATATCTGTGCCCCACACGTACTGGCCGGCGAAACCGAGTCGACGTCTCCGTCGTGACGGCCCACTGCTGCCCGATCGCGATGCACGGTCACGCCATCGCCTCGTCGAGCACCGCGAGGATGACGCCCCCGAGCACCAGCATGGGCGCCCCGCTGGAGGCCGTGGGCAGCTCGAAGTCCGCGGTCACCACGTCACGCTCGTCGTCGTGCCAGAAGGGGATCTGCAGGCCGCGATCGTTGATGGGCTCGCAGACGAAACAGTTCGTGTCGATCCCCCATGACCCATTGTGCAATCGGCCGATCGTCACGCTTCGTCCTCTCTCGCTCGGCAGTCACCCTGGTTCGTCGCTGCGCCCGTCGCGGTGAAACAGTGGGGCGCACCGTGAACGCCCCGGACGTCATCGACTATTCCCTCGAGCTGCGCCAGCGGCTCGCCGATCATCTGACCCGGCACGAACGTCGGCAGGTGCCCTTGGACGGCCGCAAGCACGCCGCTGTCGCGATCGTGCTCACCGACAGCGCGATCGGCGAGGACCGTCACGACCCACTGCTGCCCGACGACTGGCGCATGGAACGTGCGCCCGGAGCGGTCGATGGTCTCGACGGCCGCATGGTCGGTGTCTCCGGTGGTGCTGCGTTCCTGCTCTGCCGACGAGCCTCACGCCTCAACAAGCACGCCAGGCAGTGGGCACTCCCTGGGGGACGACTCGACCCCGGAGAGTCGCCGGTCGATGCCGCGCTGCGGGAGCTCGACGAGGAGGTCGGGCTGCGACTCGGAACCGAGTCGGTCGTCGGTTGGCTCGACGACTATCCGACCCGTTCGGGCTACGTGATCACGCCGATCGTGCTCTGGGCCGGCGACGACACCACCCTCCGCCCGTCTCCGGACGAGGTCATGGCGGTCTATCGAATCGGGTTGCACGCCTTGCGCGACAGCGAGACCCGGTTCGTCTCGATTCCCGAGAGCGACCGACCCGTCGTGCAGGTACCGCTCGGCCAGGACCTCATCCACGCCCCGACCGGCGCTGTGCTCCTGCAGTTCCGCCAGGTGGCGATGGCCGGCCGGCTCGGCGAGCGCGTGGACCACCTCGAACAGCCGGTGTTCGCCTGGAGTTGACCAACGGCACTTGCGTGGTTACCCACGGGTAACTACGGTGGCCTCCATGGCAGACATCTTCGAGGTGGGCATCGTCGGGTCGGGGATCATGGGCGCAGGACTGGCAGAGGTTGCCGCCCGCGCCGGCCACGAGGTGGTGGTGCGATCACGGACGACGGCGGGAGCCGACGACGTACTCGCGCGCATCACGAGGGGTCTCGATCGTCAGGTCGAGAAAGAGAAGATGACCGCTGACGAGCGCGACGCGGTCATCGGGCGGATTCGGGTGACCGACCACCTCGGACAGCTCGCCAACTGCGATCTCGTGATCGAAAGCGTCGTCGAGGACCTCGAGATCAAGAAGGCGCTCTTCGCCGAGCTCGAGCAGATCGTGAAGCCCGAGGGGATCCTGGCGACGAACACGTCCACCCTCCCCGTCGTCGAGCTCGCCGTCACCACACAACGGCCCGAGCTCGTCTGCGGCATCCACTTCTTCAACCCGGCTGCAGTGATGAAGCTCGTCGAGGTCGTGCGCCCGGTGACGGCGAGCGACGAAACGATCGCCCGGGCGGTCGCGTTCGCCGAGCGATGCGGAAAGGACGCCGTGCTGGTCGAAGACCGTGCCGGCTTCATCGTCAATGCGCTGCTGTTCCCCTACTTGAACAACGCCATCCGGATGTGTGAGAACGGCACGGCATCGATGGAGGCGATCGACACGGCGATGCAAGGCGGCTGCGGCTTCCCGATGGGCCCGTTCGCACTGCTCGATCTGGTCGGCCTCGACACGTCGCTGGCGATCCTCGATGCGCTCTACGCCGAGTTCGGCGATCCGAACTACGCAGCCATGGCGACATTGCGACGCAAGGTCGCCGCTGGGCAGCTCGGTCGCAAGAGCGGCCGGGGCTTCTACTCCTACGAGTGACGGATCGTTCGGGCACGACCCTGCGGCCCACGGACGCGATGATGGAACGGTGAGCGAACGACCCGCGTCGGAGCGACCCGCCGCGTTGCCGACCCATCGACTGGTGACGCCGATCGAGCCGCCGCCGAGTCGCTGGACGATGCCGACCGACGGTCCCATCGACGACAGCGACATCGTCGCGATCGGAGCCGACCTCGCGCCGGGGACGCTGCTGGCGGCATACCGCTGCGGTGTGTTCCCGATGCCCTTCGACCGTCGCCGGCTGGCGTGGTTCTCGCCCGATCCACGCGGCGTGCTCCCACTCGACCGGCTGTCCGTCAGCCGATCGCTGCGCCGGAGCGTACGCCGTTACGAGGTCCGCATGGACACGTCATTCCGCGAGGTGATGGCGGCGTGCGCCGATCCGTCCAGGGCCGGCGCATGGATCAACCGTGACTTCGTCGACGCGTACGAACGGCTGCACGAACTGGGCTGGGCACACTCGATCGAGATCTACGAGCCGGGAACCGAGGCGTTGGTCGGTGGGTTGTACGGCGTGCAGATCGGTGGCCTGTTCGCCGGCGAGTCGATGTTCCATGTTGCGACCGACGCCTCCAAGGTCGCGCTGGTGCACCTGGTCGACTGGTTGCGTGCCACCGGGGCCACGCTGCTCGACGTTCAGTGGAAGACCGATCACCTCGCCGGTCTCGGCGTGATCGAGATTCCCCGGTCGGAGTATCTGGAACTGCTGGAGAACGCGGTCGCATGATCCTGCGAACTGCGAGCACTTCACCGCCGAAACCCAAGACGGGCCTCCGCGAACGGAGGCCCATCGAGGCCACAAGGAGTGGTACCCGGTGCCGGTGGGCCGCCACCCACCAGCACCGAGATCTGTACGACCGTTTGTCCCAGATGCCGGTCGGAGGATTCCGCCACGTTGGGGTCGTGGTCCGGCTATGTCGGTCGGACACTGTGGTATCGACCCAACACTTCCGTACCTTGAGCAGAGATTTCGAAGGAGTCGAACATGAGCGTCGAGCGAGACCGTCCCTGGATGATGAGGACCTACTCGGGCCACTCGACGGCCGCCGCGTCGAACGAGCTGTACCGAACGAATCTGGCCCGCGGCCAGACGGGTCTGTCGATCGCGTTCGACCTACCGACGCAGACGGGTTACGACCCCGACAGCGAGATGGCGCGTGGCGAGGTCGGCAAGGTGGGGGTGCCGGTGGCACATCTCGGGCACATGCGGACGTTGCTCGACGGCATCCCGCCCGGGCAGATGAACACGTCGATGACGATCAACGCCACGGCGTCGTGGTTGCTCGCTCTGTACGTCGCGAACGCCGAGGAGCAGGGGGTCGCCTCCACCGATCTCCGGGGAACGACCCAGAACGACATCGTCAAGGAATACCTGTCGCGGGGCACCTACATCTTCCCGCCGGCCCCCTCGCGGCGCCTGATCGTCGACATGATCGCCTGGTGCGCCGAACACGCACCGTCGTGGAACCCCATGAACGTCTGCTCGTACCACCTGCAGGAAGCAGGCGCGACCCCGGTTCAGGAGATCGCCTATGCGATGGCGACCGCGATCGACGTGCTCGATGCCGTGCGCGACTCCGGTCAGATCGAACCGGACCGGTTCGGCCAGGTGTTCGGCTCCATCTCCTTCTTCGTCAACGCCGGCATCCGGTTCGTCGAGGAGATCTGCAAGCTCCGAGCGATGACAGCGATGTGGGACCGCATCGGCCTCGAGCGCTACGGCGTCACCGATCCGAAGGCGCGCCGATTCCGGTACGGCGTCCAGGTCAACTCGCTCGGGCTGACCGAGGCACAGCCCGAGAACAACGTGCAACGGATCGTGCTCGAGATGCTCGGCGTGTCGCTCTCGAAGCGGGCGCGGGCACGGTCGATCCAGTTGCCGGCATGGAACGAGGCGCTCGGGCTGCCGACGCCGTGGGATCAGCAGTGGTCGCTGCGCATGCAGCAGGTGCTGGCGTTCGAGACCGACCTGCTCGAATATGGCGACCTGTTCGACGGATCTCATGTGGTCGAGGCGAAGACCGCCGAGCTGGAGGCTGCAGCCCAGGCAGAACTGGATGACGTGTTGGCGATGGGCGGTGCATTCGAAGCGGTGGAGACGCTGAAGTCACGGCTGGTCGCATCGATGGCCGAGCGCACCCGCCGGATCGAGTCGGGCGACCAGACGGTCGTCGGCGTCAACGACTTCACCGACACTGCGGCGTCACCACTCGGAGGTGAGGGAGCGATCCTCACCGTCGATCCGGCGGTCGGCGACGAGATGATCGCCGATGTGCGCGCCTGGCGGTCGTCGCGCGACCAGTCGGCGGTCGACGCAGCGCTGGCCGAGCTTCGGCGGGTCGCAGCCTCGGACGAGAACGTGATGCCGGCCGCGATCGCGCTGGCGCGGGCCGGCGGCACGACCGGCGAGTGGAGTCAGGTCATGCGCGACGAGTTCGGCGAGTTCCGGGGCCCGACCGGAGTTGGCGGCACGAGCGGTGGCGCCACCGGTGGACTGGCCGATGTCGCCACACGTATGCGCTCTCGGACCGGAGGCCCGGTGCGCTTGATGGTTGCCAAGCCGGGCCTCGACGGGCACTCCAACGGTGCCGAACAGATCGCCGTTGCAGCTCGCGACGCGGGCATGGAAGTCATCTACTCGGGCATCCGGCTGACGATCGACCAGATCGTGGCGTCCGCCCGCGACGAGGACCCCGACGTGATCGGGCTGTCGATCCTGTCGGGCTCGCACCTCGAGCTCGTCCCCGAGCTCGTCGCCGAGCTGCGAGCCGATGGCATCGAGACCCCGGTGATCGTCGGCGGCATCATTCCCGAAGCCGATCGGCCTCGGCTGGAAGCAGCCGGCATCGCAGCGATCTACACCCCGAAGGACTACGAGCTGGCGGCGATCATGGCCGATATCGCCGACATCGCGGATCACCCTGCCTGAGCGGACGAGTCGGCTGCAGCCTGCGCCGGCCGGCACCGGCGTTGTGGCCGCTCCTCCCCGGAGGGCCGCATCGCCGCCGGACACCCGTGCACGTCGGCGAGTCAGTGTCCGATGTCCTGTTGGCCCGGGGTGATGAGGCCGCTTTCGTAGGCGAAGACGACAGCTTGGGCGCGGTCGCGGAGCCCGAGCTTGGTGAGGATGTTGGACACGTGGCTCTTGACGGTCGCGGCACCGATGTACAGGGTGTCGGAGATTTCGGCGTTGCTCGATCCTTTGGCGAGTTCGACGATGACTTCTCGTTCTCGGTCCGTGAGGGTGGCGAGGCGGCGGTCGGTAGCGGCGTCGGTGGCGAGGGTGTCGGCGAATCGGCGGATGAACCGCCGGGTGATGGTCGGGTCGAGGAGGGCTCCGCCGTCGGCGACGGTCCGTATGGCGGGGGCCAGGCTCTCGGGTGGGATGTCCTTGAGGACGAAGCCGCTGGCGCCTGCTTGGAGAGCGCGGTACACGTATTCGTCGGGGTCGAAGGTGGTCAGGATGATGACCTTGAGGGGCCAGTCGGCCTGTTCGAGGATGGCAGCGGTGGCGGCGAGGCCGTCCATTTCGGGCATCCGGATGTCCATGAGGACCACGTCGGGGCGGTGTTGGCGGGTCATGTCGATCGCTTCGACGCCGGTGCCGGCCTCGGCGACGATCTCGATGTCGGGCTGGTGGTCGAGGACCATGGCGAACCCGCGGCGTACGAGGGCTTGGTCATCGACGACGACGACGCGGATGGTCATGTTGGCTCCACTTCGAGGGGAAGACGGGCGCTGACGCGGTAGCGGTTGGGTCGGAGTGGCTCGGCGACCAGAGTTCCATCGAGGAGGGAGGCTCGTTCGCGCATACCGGCGATGCCGTACCCGGATTCGGGCAGGCCGGGGGCTGTCGTGTTGGTGGTCGTGGTGTTGGTGGTCTGGTTGGTGATGTCGATGACGAGACCGTGGTCGTCGAAGCCGATGTTCATGTGGACGGTGGGGTCCGGCCCGGCGTGCTTGATGATGTTGGTGCACGACTCTTGGACGATGCGGTACGCGGACAGGTCGACGGATGCGGGAAGATCATCGGGGAGTTCGGCCATGTTGACGGTGACGTCGGCACCGGTCCGACGGAGCTCGTCGGTGAGCGTTGCGATGCCGGCCAGACCCGGTTGGGGGCCGAGCTCGTCGGGGTCTTCGGTGTCGGGGCGGAGGACGCCGAGCAGGTGGCGGAGCTCGCCGAGCGCCTGTCGACCTGCTCGTTCGACGTCGCCCATGGCGTCGACTGCGGAGTCGAGGTCATAGCGGGCCGTGGTCTTGGCAGCCCCGGCCTGGATGGTCATCATCGATACCTGGTGGGCGACGACGTCGTGGAGTTCCCGGGCGATGCGGGAGCGTTCGTCGGCGACCGCCTGGCGAGCTCTGGCATGTTGTTCGGCTTCGAGGCGTGTGGCGCGTTCCTGGAGCAGGACCAGGTAGTCGCCGCGGTTGCGGACACGGCGCCCGACGTACCACGGCAGTGCGGTCAAGATGATGGCGGGAGCGACGTCGATGCGTTGGTTGGTGTCGATGATGGTGTCGATGATGCTGACCAGGACGACCGCGGCCGCGATGCCGAGGCTGTAGAGATGGTTGGCGGTGTAGCGGCCGACGCTGTAGATGGCGACGACGAGCGCGAGGTCCTGACCGTCGCCGTAACCGGCGACCGCCCACGTGATCATGACCGCCGAGACGAACCCCGTGGTGGCGATGGGGTGCCGTCGACGCCACAGGAGGGCGACGGCGGCGAGGGTCAAGAGCACGAACGCTCCGACGGGTCGATCGCCGATCGCGGCGAGCCCGAAGTCGTCGGCGTCGTCGAGGGCGCTGGCGGCGACGGCAACCAGCGAGACGCCGAGCACGATCAGTGCGAGGGCGCTGTCTGTGGCGTGCGGCCAGCGAGTGAACGGCCCGCGGTAGGGGCGAGGCTCTCCCTGGTCGAACCAGCGACGCCACGTCCGGTCGTGGGGGACGACCGGACGTGAGGAATTGCTGGGTTGGCGGTTCACGGCGTTCATGGCTGTTGCCCACGGTACGCGGAACTGGCCGGCAGCCATGACCCCACCTCCTCAGACGACGTCGTGGTGTTGAACGGTCCAGAGCGCGATCAGCGCCGGGATCAGCGCCCACAGAACCATGGCCACGACGGCGCCCGCGACGCTGGCACCGGCAGCGCTGGTGCCTTCGGCGACACCGGAGGCGGTGAGGGCGAGGGAGTTGGGGAGCCAAGGTGCAGTGCCGCTCGCGAGCTGCACGATGACGGGCGGCGAGATGACGAGAACCACCACGGTGCCGGTCACCGCGCCGCCGGTGTTGCGGATGACGGAACCGATCCCTGCGCCGAGTACTGCGCCGGCCGCGCCAGCCAACATGGAGGCGGCAAGGACCCGGGCGAGGCCACCAGACGTGATCATGAACCCGAAGTCGGTCATCTGGAGGCCGATGGTGACGGCGAGGCCGGTGAGTCCGGCTCCGGCCAGGCCCAGGATCGCTCCGCCGAGCCCGATCGCGGTCATCTGTGCCGTCAGTGCCCGCGACCGACGAGGGGCGCTGAGGTACGTCGCGATGACCGTGTTGTGGCCGAACTCGCGGGCCGCGGCGACGGCTCCGAACAGGCCGGCGATCATCAACGCGTTCGCGGCGAAGGCGATGAGGGACTGTTGGTCGAAGGCGGTGGAGATGAATGTCTTGGAGCCGTCCATGTCGGTACCCACCGCCACGGCGATGCCGTTGATGACCGCGAGAGACGTGAGAACCGCAAGGAAAGCGAGGGGCATGCGGGTCGTGGTGAGCTTGCGGAGCTCACTCACACGCCGCATCGCTCCGTGTCCCGGCGAGGTACTCGTCGGTACTGGCTGGTCGTGAGTCGGGAGTTCGGTCTGGGTCATCAGCAATCGGCCTTGTCGTCCGTACCAACCACCAAACGCCAAATGCCCGGGCAACGCACCCCGCTGCGGGGGGATCAACGACTCCGTCTCACGGCGGATTTTCGTGCAACCACACCCCCAGATGGCGGGCAGATGGCGGGTCACCAGTGATTCCCCGAGCGGCGATGCCGAATCAGCCGACGGCCAGATCCACGAGAAGACCGGCACCGTCGACGATCGGCGGGCGCGCCGGCCGACGAGCTCCCGTCACAGCGTTCTCGCAGCGTGAGCCGGGCCGCTCCCACGCACGGGAAGGTCGAAACCGTACGGTTCGGCCCGGGACGTCGGGCATTCCATCGATGCAGAACTGGAGTGCAGGGTCCGGCTCGACATCTGTCATCGGCTCCTCCACAGCAGGTCGCCGCGGCCCTGACGAGGGATGTCGCCCCGGGGCGTTCTCACCTGCGCGATCGACCACGAGCCGACCGGGCCGTTTCTCGGTGGCCCGCGTCGGCGGAACCCGAAGCGGTCAGGCGGGGACGGTGGCGCGCTCGGCGTCGATCCAGGACCCGAGAGCAGGGCCCGACTCGAAGCTCGTGATCAGGGCGTAGCGGGGAGCGTCACCGTTGTGCACGACGACGTGCCACAGCCGCTGGGTATCGACGACGAACCGGGCGCCCCTGGGTAGCGGAACCCGCCGCTCGGACGCCGGGTCGGGGAGGCCGTCGGGCCCGTTGTCCATGAGCAGCATGTAGCTGTCGGGGTTGTCGGTCAGCTCGACCCACGACCGAACGACCCACCCCTCGTCGTCGGGGTTGAACCGGTTGTTGTCGTCTCGATGGATCGAACGCATCGCGACCTCGCGGTCCTGCGGCTCGAGCTTGATGATCCGGACACGACCGAAGTTGGCGCCCACGCCGTCGACGTATTCGCGCGAGTGTGGGGGCGATCTCGGCGTTCGATGTCCAGAGGGCATCCTTGTCGGTCTTGCCCTTGTCCCAGAATCCTCGGCAATCGAGCTCACCGTCGGCCGACGCGATCGGCGCGAAGTTGGTGTCGCCACCCGACTTCCAGTCCATGTACTCGAGTGATTCCCATTCCGCCGCCGGCACCTCGACCGGCATGTCCCGCAAGCCAACGAATCCGGTCTCGGCGAGCACGTCCAGACGCTGGTGCGGTGTGCGCAATGGGATCTCGACACTCCAGTGTTCCTGAGTCGGCCAGAAGCTCATGCGACCAGTCTACGAAGCGGAGTGCCGCTCACCGGGTCATGCGTCCCAGGGTCGATGGGACTTGTGTCACGGCTCCTCGGTCGTCGATGGAGACGGCAACTCATCGATGATGATGTACGGCGGGATCTTGAGTGTCACCCCGGGCGGCACGTTGTTCGGATCATCGATCTGATCCTCGTTCGCATCGAGCAGGAACTGGAGCGGCACGTCGAAGCTGCGAGCGATCAGCGAGAGATTCTCTCCGCGCTTGACCGTGTAGAGCCGGATTCGCTCGTCGACGATGGAGGTGGTGGTGCTCGTCGATGTGGTCGTCCGGATCGGCGGCAAGGTCCCGAACGCCTGCGGCTCGTCGGACCCGCAGGCAGCCAGCGCCACCAGCGCGCCGGCGATGACGGGCAGAAGAACGACGCGGGACAGCCGCGGTGGAATCGACGCGTGGATTCGGATACGCACCAGCGTAGACCCGTTGCGTAGCCTCCACTCGTGCAGCCAGACACCGCGACGATCATCGACATCCCCGATGCCCGAGTACCGGATCGTGAGTACCGGATCGACGCCGGAGGGCTCGGCATCGCGCTCCACGAGTGGGGGGACCCGGACGCGCCCGTCCTGCTGCTCGCACACGGCGGATTCGATTTCGCGCGGACGTTCGACGTGTTCGCACCGATCCTGGCCGACGCCGGGTGGCGGGTCGTGACCTGGGATCATCGCGGCCACGGCGACAGCGATCACGCCCACCTCTACTCGTGGGACGCAGACCTGCGCGATGCCGCATCGGTGTTCGATCACGTGGCCGGACGGCAGCCGGTCCCCGCAATCGGGCATTCGAAGGGTGGAGCCCTGTTCGTGCAACTTGCAGACGCGCAGCCGTTTCGTTTCGCCTCGCTGGTGAACATCGACGGCATCCCGTCGAAACGACCGATCCCGGATGTCGCCGAGCACGAGCGCACCAAGATGTTGACCGGCGAGGTGACGGGATGGCTCGAGCATCGTCGGCGAACGGCCGGTGCTCAACGGAAGCCGGGAACGATCGACGAACTCGCCAAGCGGCGCGGCCGGATGAACCCGCGCCACAGCACCGAGTGGTTGCGATACCTGGTCACCGTCGGCGCTGCCGAGACGGCTGACGGCTGGCGCTGGAAACTGGACGCGTCGATGCGCTTCGGCGGATTCGGGCCGTGGCGACCGGAGTGGGCGCTCATGCGCCTCGCCGGGCTCGGTGTGCCCTTCTACGGGATGCTCGTCGCAATCGAGGAAGAGATGGGGTGGGGCACTTCGCCCGACGAGGTGCAGCCCTACATCCCCGAAGGCGGACGCCTCGAGCTCCTTCCCGACGTCGGACACTTCGCCCACATCGAGGACCCGGAGGGTGTCTCCGCCCGCGTCCTCGATTTCCTCGGTGCGCCGGCATGACTGTCGAGATGCTGACTCACAACCGGGTGCAGCTCGCACTTCATACCCTCCGAGCCGGTTCGAGCCGCCCACTCCTGCTGCTGCACGGTCTCGGCGAACGCTCGCCGGACCGTGTGCCCGACGCGGTCGCCGGGTGGCCGGGGCCGGTGACCGCGCTCGACTTCACCGGACACGGAGCCTCGACGATGCCGACCGGTGGTGGCTACACCGCCGAGATCCTGATGGCTGACGCCGATGCAGCGATCCGGCATCTCGGCGACGCCACGGTCGTCGGCCGCGGGCTCGGCGCCTACATCGCACTCCTGATCGCAGGGGCCCGCGCCGATCGGGTCCGCGGAGCCGTGCTGGCCGACGGTCCCGGGGTCTCGGGTGGGCCGAGTGTTCCGACGACGCAGCCGGTCTTCTCGCTCGATCGCGTCGACACCACCCCGGATCCGTACGCGCTCGCCGAACTCGGCCGCGACCTCCGGCCACCCGACTACGCAACCGCGTTCGCTCGGCTCGCCCTGCAGGGTTCGGACCTCGACCAACCGATCACCGTCGTCGCGAGGTTCCGACCATCCTGGTTGCAGGCGGTCGCCGGGGAGCCAGGCGTCGCCGAAGCCGAATCGATCGCCGCCGCGCTGGCCCCCTACGCCAACTGATGTGGCGCGTGGACGCCGCATGCTCCCGGCACGGCGGCCGAGCGGACGGCGGACGGCGGACGGCGGCGATGGTGATCGCCGAGCACCCGAGCCGCGGTGGTGTCAGCCGTGCCGCTCGGCGACCAGATCGGCGACGATTCGACCACTGATCGCCACGAACGGCAGACCGCCACCCGGATGCGCGGAACCACCGACCAGGTAGAGCCCGTGCACCGGGCCGATGTTGCTCGGTCGTGCGAACACCGTCTTCTTGCCGTTCGCCGATGTCCCGTGAATCGACCCTCCGCGGGCTCGGTATCGGGCGTCGATGTCGGCGGGGAGCAAGGTGCGAGTGAACTCGATCCGGTTCCGCAGATCGAATCCGCGCTCGGCCAGACGGTTCAGCACGGCAGCCGTCATCAACTTGCGGTCGATGCCGATCGCCGGCGGTGTCTGTATCACGACGTACCAGTTCTCGGCGTCGGGTCGGGCCTGTCCGGCATCGGTGACCGACGACACCGTTGCGTGGAGTGTTTGTTCGATCGGCATCTGGCCCACCTCGAGGAACTTGAACTCCTGGCGATCGTGGAGCGGGAAGAACACGTTGTGATGGGTGATGCCCTCGGTCCGGCCCCGCACCGCAGCGCACAGGACGAACGCACTCGTGGACGGCCCCGCCTTGTCGAGCTGCTTGGCTTGCTTCGGACTCGGGAGAAGATCGACGTAGAGGTGGGCCGCATCGACGTCGGAGACGACGATCTCTGCGCCCTCGCCGCCGCCATCGGCGAACTCGACACCGGTCACCACGCCGACATCGGCGGTGATCAGACCGACGTCGACACCGGTACGGATGTCGACCCCCATCGACGTCGCTGCCCGCACGAGCGCGTCACGCAACCGACCGATCCCTCCGATGACGTACCAGCACCCGAAGGTCTGCTCGATGTGAAGCAGGCAGGCTGCGGTCGCCGGCGACCGGTAGGGCGAGGATCCGGAGAATGTGGCGTAGCGATTGACGAGCTGCTGCAGGCGATCGTCATCGAAGAACGACGCTGACGCCTTCGCGAGCGTGCGGTTGGCATCGAGGTCACCCGAGCCACGTATGCGTCTGGTCGGTGGGCCTGCGAGTGCGGTACGGGCGTTCGCCTCCCAGACGGCCGCGGCGTGATCGGCGAACCGGCGCCACTGCTCCCCACTGCCAGGTGAGAGCTGCTCGACCGCCGAGATCGTGGCGTTCGGGTCATCGGGGATCTGCAGCGCCGAGCCGTTCGGCCAGCGGTAGGTGACCTGCGGATCGAGCCGAATCATCTCGACCTCGTCGGCCAGCCGTGTCCCGGCCAGCCGGAGCACCTGGTCGAACTCGTCCGGCATCGTCAGAACGTTCGGACCCATGTCGAACCGGAAGCCTGACTCGTCCAGATCAGCAACCTTGCCGCCGGGCACCGGATTTCGTTCGAGGACGACGACGTGGTGACCGGCTGCCGCCAACCGGATCGCAGCCGTGAGTCCGCCGATGCCAGATCCGACGACAACCGATTTCACGCCCGCTGTCCTACCAGACGTTCACCCCGCACGAGTGGTCACGGTGCACGAAGCCACGATCACGCACCATCAGATCAAGCCAGCGAGAACCCGCGTCGCAGGGGAACGACGAATCGTTCCTCCCGGAATCCGAGTGAGCCGTACAGGTCGCGGGCGCCCTCGATTCCGGCTCGGACGGTCAATCCGACGTCCTCGGCGCCGATGCGGCGCAGTTCCCAGACGCCGGCCCGCACCAGCTCGCCGGCGAGGCCGCGCCGACGCTGCGACGGTTCGACGCCCACGTAGTCGACGTAGCCGCTGCCGTCCGCGACCAGCTCGACAGCGACGTAGCCGGCGACGACGCCGTCGCGTTCGACGACGAGACGGCGGTGGGTGGCGTCGTGACCGGCGACCAGTTGCTCACCGGTGGTGTGCGTGCCGGGAAACAGCCGTTCGTGCAGCTGGGCGACCGATGCGTGATCGGCATCGGTGATCTCGCGCGACGTACGACGTCGGTGGGTCGATCGGGCCGTCGAGCCGGAGCACGTGCGAACCCTCTTCCTCGACGAAGCCCCGGCCGACCGACCAGCGACGGCAGTGCTCGAAGCGAGCGTCGACGGCCATCTCCTCCTGGGTGATCCCTGCAGGCAGCTGCTCCCGGCACGCCACGAGCAGGGCGTCCGCGACCGACTCCCACGAGCCGGCAGCGACGAACGGTCCGAGCCACCAGACCCGACCCATGTCGGGGTCGATGTCACCGACCAACCAGCCGCTCGTCGAGCCGTCGACGACCGCGACCGCAGAGGCGTCCGCCCAGGTGGCTTCGGCCAGCTCGGCGGCGATTCCCGGGGCGTTCGACCCCAGGTACACGACGTGCATCGCCGGATCGGTCTGGAGGCGCGCTGCGAACTCGCTGAGGGCGGCGAGTTCCTCGGCGCTGCGAACTCGTCGGATTTCCATGGAGCGAGTGTTGCAGGACGATCACCGCCACGACGGTCGGGAAACCCGCGCACCGGCAATCGCGAGAGGGAACGTCCCCAACCGCCAACACTGCGATCGGGCTCCGGACACGCTGTGAACTCGCTGCGAACTCGCTGTGACACGAGCCCGTCGGCGCCGAGCAAGCACCGGAGCCCGTCTCATCGGCGGAACAGGACGTTCGGTCGGGCTCGACCAGTCCGGGATCACCGGTCGGGACGACCCGGTCGGCCCCGGTCAGGTCGAGCGCTGCGTCACGAACGCAGCCAGGTCCACCAGCTCGCGCCGGGCCCCGCCGGGAAGGTCGACGGCGCCGATCGCCGTGACTGCCTCGTCGGCCCGCCTCACGATCGTCCGCTCGAGATCGTGCAATGCGCCGGTGTCGACGATCACCTGCTGGATTCGAGCCACCTCGGCATCGGTCAGATCCGGCCTCCCGACCGCGGCGAGCTCCTCACGCTGGGCCGGCGTCGCGGCGGCCACGGCTCGGGCGAGCAGCGGGGTGGGCTTGCCTTCGCGCAGGTCGCCACCGACCGGCTTGCCGGTTGCGGCCGCATCCCCGAACGCACCCATCACGTCGTCGCGCATCTGGAAGGCATCACCCAGTGGCAACCCGTAGGCGCTGAGAACGCCGGAGATCTCGTCGAAGCGCTCGGGCGACGCGAGCGCAGCGCCGAGGTGGAGTGGCCGCTCGATCGTGTACTTGCCCGACTTGTACCGGCAGATCCGCTCGGCCTGATCGACATCGCGAACACCACGAACGGACCCGAGGATGTCGAGCACCTGACCGATGTTCAGTTCGATCCGCAACTCGTTCCAGATCGACCAGGCGGTCGAGTTCGCCCGGGCGAGAAGCCGGTCGGCGTACACGAACGCGAGGTCGCCGATCAGAATCGCGACCCCCTCGCCGAAACGCCGGGACTCACCGGCCCAACCGGCATTTTCGTGCCGCTGCGCGAACACCGTGTGTGTGGTCGGCTCACCGCGACGGCTGGCGGCGTCGTCCATGACATCGTCGTGGAACAGCGCGAACGTGTGCATCAGCTCGAATGCCGCGCCGGCGTCGACCACGATCTGATCGGTGGCATCGCCGCCAGCAGCCACGTATCCCCAGTGGCAGAACGCCGGGCGGAGACGTTTGCCGCCACTGAGCACCAGGCGCTGGATTTCGGCCATCGGGTCGAGGAGATCAGGGTCGAGCGCCGCCCACCGGTCGAGCTCCGGCCGCAGCACCTCTGCCAGCCGTGCTTCCACACGGTCGGCAATCGTTCGCAGGCTTGGCGGGGCGTCAGCGGGCACGATCGAGGCTACGGTGCGTCGTCGAGTGTGGTCGCAGCGCCGTCGAGGTCGGCGATGACCTCGTCGATGCGCAGGCGCGCATTGCCGATGCGATCACGGCACAGTGCGATCAGGTCGGCCGCGGGGCAACACGGTCGGCCAAGCGGTCGACATCGACCTCGGACCCTTCGAGCTCGCGCAGGATCACATCGAGTTCACCGAGTGCATCGGCGTAGCCGATGGCCTCGTCGCCGGGCGCGTCGTTCGTCATGAGTCGGTTCGTCTCGGATCGACCATCATGGTCCTGATGGGTCGAGGACGTCGATCCGACTCGTGAGCGTACCGTCGGCAACCCGGGTCGTGATCACCGCACCGTCGCGCACCTGGTCGATCGAACGAAGCACGTCGCCGCCTTCCGTTCGGGTGATGCTCCAACCGCGTCGCAGCAGGTTCGCCGGGTCAAGGGTCGTGACACGAGCGGCGACGGCGTCGAGCCGACGCTGTTCGGCCTCGAGGCCGATCGGCGGGCGAGTCATCACCGACTCGAGTCGTCGGTCGAGGTCTGCGTCGGCCTGTCGAAGCAGCTGCGACGGCGCACGTCGGAGACGCTCGACCCGTGTCGCGAGTCGTTCATCGGCGTGCTCGACCGCAGCGTGCGTACGACGGGCGACACGATGTGCCCGGTCGGCCAACCGTGCTCGGGAACTCTCGATGTCGCGGGCGCCGGCCTCGACGATCGCGGCCCACCGAGCCTCGGCCTGGTCGCGGTAGGTCGTGACACGATCGACCAGGTGCGCGGCGCAGGCCGTCGGAGTCTTCAGCGCCGTGTGGGCCACGTCGTCGGCCACGCTGCGGTCGACCTCGTGACCGAGGCCCGTCAGCACCGGTACCCGACTCGAGGCGATCGCCAATGCGATCGCCTCGGCGTCGAACGTGGCCAACTCGTTGCGGGCCCCACCGCCGCGAATCACCACGACGCAGTCGACATCGGCACGCGCGGCAAGGGTTCTGATCGACACTGCCACCGACTCGGCGGCCCAGTCCCCCTGGACGCGAGTGTCGCTCACGGCGAGGTGGAAGCCGGCACCGCTGCGTTCGATCTCGTCGCGGAAATCGTGCCAGGCGGCCGTACCGACGCTGGCGACCACCCCGACACGCAGCGGCACCGGCGACAGGGAGCGGCGGCGGTTCGCATCGAACAGACCCGACGCCACCAGCCGCCGAACCACCTGGTCACGGGCCTGCGACAGCTCGCCGAGTGTGAAGCGTGGGTCGATGCCGGCCATCTTCAGCCCGAGCCGCCCATTCGGCGCGTAGTAGTCGAGGTGCCCGTAGATGCGCACCTTCATGCCATTGGCGAGCTCGAGCCGGTGCTTCTTGAGCAGCGGCGTGAGGTTGCGCTTCATCGGAGCGAACAGCGACACGTTCATCACGGCCTTGCCTGCCTCGCCGTGTTCGACGAGTGCGAAGTACGTGTGGGGACCGCTGTCGCGGAGCCCGTCGATCTCGCCGCGTACCCAGACACCGTCGGAGAAGCCGCGCCGGAGCTGATCGTTGATCGCAGCGGCCAACTCGCCGACCGTGTAGGTCGGATTGGCGGGGTCGTCGTTCGGCTCGTCGCCGAAATCGAACGCTGGTTGACTCACGCCGACGATTCTGCCCGATCAGGCCGACGGTTCGAGATTCTGGCCGATCCATCGGCGGCGGGCGTCACACCGGGTTTGTGGGCTCGGGAGCCCCCGCCGGGCCCTTCGACCGTTGCCGATCGACCCGAACGGCCGCGAGGATGGAAGGGTGCAAGCGCTGCTCGAGGTCGTGCGCCGAACTGCCTGGATCGTGCTCGGGCTGCTCTCGGTCGGCGTAGGTGGCGTCGGCATCGTCGTGCCCGGCCTCCCCACCACGGTGTTCTTCATCATCGCCGCCGCGTGCTTCACCCGGTCGAGCCCCCGCCTCGAGCGGTGGGTGCTCGGTCTGCCCCGCATCGGTCCGGCGGTGCAGCGATACCGCGACGGGCTCGGGATGCCGCTCCGGGCCAAGTACTGGGCCTGCGGGATGATCGTCGTGTTCACCGGCATCAGCATCGTGGTCGTGGACCTGGCGGCCTTCCGGATCGGCATCGCCGCCGTGGCCGCGATCGGCGTCTGGTACGTGTCGCGGCGAGTGCCGACGACGCCGGCCGAGGCGTTGGAGCCGATCTCGACATCATGACCGAGGTCGCCCGTATCGGAGACGGCTCGCGAAACGATCAGGCGCCGAGCCGGCGGACGTTGGGGGGTGTCGCGTCGGCATCGTCGTCGCCGTCATCGATCTCGGCGAACAGCTGACCGTCGATCGGGAGGTTGCGCTCCCGTCGAACGGCGTCGAGCTGGTGCAGCGGCTTCTCGAGCTGCCGCTTGCGGGTGCCCACCAAGTCGTCGAACTGGCGATCGAGTCGATCGAAGCTCGACTTCACCTTGTCGAGTTGGTCGCTGTACTTCTGCCACTGCGTGCCGAACTTGCCGATCAAGGCGAGGATCTGGTCGCTGGTCTGCTCGATCACGAAGTTGTCGTACGCCTGGCGGACCACGCCCAGAAACGCGAACAGCGTCAAGGGGGAGCAGAGCACGACGCGCTGGTTCATCGCATCGTCGATCAGCGCCGGGTCGCCTTCGTGGATGAAGCCGGTCAGTTGCTCGTTGGGCAGGAACAGGAGCACGTAGTCGACCGATGACCGAGACGACTCACGGGCATAGTCACGTTTCGCCAGTTCCTTCACCCGGGCCCGTACGTCACGGATGAACGCGGCGCGATGTGTCTGCCGCTCGACGTCAGTCTTGGCATCGAGGTACCGCAGGTAGCCCGCCATCGGGAACTTCACGTCCATGTAGAGCTCGTGGCCCTTGGGGAGCGGGAACGTGAAGTCCGGGCGACCGCTCGCCCCCTCGATCTGCGTCTGCTTCACGTAGTTGACGTTCTCGACGAACCCCGCCAGACGCAGGACGTCTTCGGCCATCCGCTCGCCCCACTGGCCGCGGGCGGTCGGGCTGGCCATCGCCGCGCGCAACGCCTGCGCCGACTCGGAGAGCGTCTGGGTGATCTCGGCGTGGCTGCGCAACGACTCGTCGACCTGGCCGAACTTCTGAGCGCTCGTCTGGGCGAGCTGCGTGACCATCGTGCCGAGTTTTCCGAGCTCGGCACGCATTTCGGACTGAACCTGCTCGAGCCTGGTGTCGATCACGTCCTTCTTGGCCGTCAACTCGGCCGACGTCTCGGCGCGTGCCTGCTGAGCGGCGGTGCCCAGCTGTTCGCGCTGCAACACGGCCGCCTGGTTGAGCGCAGCGTGCACGGCCGCATCACGATCGGCGGCCGTCTGCAATCGCATTTCGGCGAGCGCACCGGCGACGGCATCGTGCACGACCTGGTCGACCGGCATCTCGGGCTCGACCGGCTCAGCCGGCTCGACCGACACGAGCGCCTGGTACCGGCGACGGGTGACCTCGACCGCGATCAACGCGGCGGCGACCCCGACCACCACCACGAGCACGACGACCACGAACACTTCCATGCCCAACATGATGACCAGCGGGTGTCACATGGTTCGCGGACCCACCCTGAGCAGGTGTTTCGCGGCCCCAGACCGTCGTCGTTCGCCGGCCGATGCCTACGTCGAGCCGCCGTCGACGCAGTGCGGCCCCATCGCGGGCTGCTCGATGAGCACCGTCCCCACAGGTGCACCCTCGATCCGTTCGGCCACGCTGATCGCCACCACGCCACCATCGACGAGGACCGGAAGCGGGTCGAGCCCACGTTGGCTGGGCCCCGTTCGGTGCTCTCCCGCTCGGGTGAAATGGGCACCGTGACACATGCACTCGAACCAACCCGACGACTCGCAGTACGGCACCCGACATCCGAGGTGCGGACACTTCTCGTACAGGGCGAGCAGGCCGAGTTCCAGGCCCGGCCGCAACGCCGAGTCGGCGCCCTCGGCCATCTTCGCGGCCTCGTCATCGGCCAGCACGACCAACCACGCCTTGGCCTCCGGCACGTACAGCGGAGCGTCGGCGGCGGCTGCCCGAACCTCGGCGAGCGTTCCGACCTCGACGGACGTGTCGAGCCCCGGAAGCACCGGGTCGGCGGGATCGGCGGGCAACGGTCCGGTCGAAGGAGGCCGGAGCGTCGGGACGTCGTTCGACGCACATCCCACGCACACCGTGGCGACCGATGCCCCGATGAAACGACGACGACCGAACGATCTCATGCCACCCGCTCCGGGAAGACGAAGCACCGGTCGTCGAGTGCTCCCAGCGCGTACGCCTCGTAGTCGACACCGTAGGCGGCGTACAGGTGACGGCATCGCTCGCTCCAGGCGAGCGCCTCCGGCGACGACATGCGATGCACCACCTGCATCACTCCTCGTTCGTAGATGCGGTACTCGGCCCACGTCCCCGGGAAGTCCTTCACGCAGCCGACCTCGATCGTCGGCACGCCGCTGCGACGCATTCGACGAACGCGGTGCCGGTGCGTGTGACCTGCCGCGTAGCCGATGACGTTGGGATGCCGGGCAATGACCTCGTCGAGCGCATCGCTGGCATCGGGATGCAGCCCGAAGTAGCCGTCGCTGCGGCGACCGGACTGCCCGGCGATCCACTGCTGGTGGTGCCCCATGAGCAGGACCGGGTTCGACCGGGACTCGATCTGGGCCTCGATCTCGGTGATCTGATCCGATCTGATCGAACCCGTGGTCACGGTCGGGATGACGGTGTCGAGCAAACCGACGGTGATGCCGTCGAGGTCGATCCACCGGTCGCCGGCGTACTCGGATTGCCCGTGGTACGCATCGTGGTTGCCCCGCACCACGTGCAACCGGTCACCGAACGCCGATCGGTAGCAGGCCTCGAATGCCGCCCACTCGTGCGGTTCGCCATCGGCCGACAGATCTCCCTTCACGATCACGGCATCGAGTTCGGCCGCTCGCATCTCGTCTGCGGCCGCACGGTTCATCGTCTCCGGGTAGGGCGGTTCGCCGGGAGCGCTCCGGACCAGGCTCACGTCGTCGACAGCCATGGAGTCGTCGAGCCAGCCGGCGACCGCCTCGCCGAAGTGCACGTCGTTCACGGTGCCGATCCGGCACAGCAGTTCCCCGTCGGGGCGAAGCAGCGTACGGCCCGACACCCCGAGGAATTCGAAGTCGGCGCCCGACGACAAGCTCTCGAACCGATGCACGTGCTCACCGTCGTGGAGGACGGCGAGATCATCGGCGACGGTGGTCAGCTCCACGGACGATCGACCGGCGCGAACGATCGCGGCGCCACCACCGACCGCTGAATCTCCAGGCACCGCCGGGTGCCGGCACCGACTGTGTGACAGCTGGGCGCGGCCACAACGCTTCGACTGCGGCCGCGATCGCGGCCGCTTCCTCGTCGGTCGCCGCTGGGGTGATCTCGCTGCTGCGCACACCGTTCACGATACTGCCCCCGTCCCGCTGCGACCCCGCAGGTCGACCTCTGCTTACATCGGCAGCGTGAACCTGTTCGACACCGATTCGATCCTCGAACCCGATCCCGACGGTCTGCCGATCCTGCACGACCGTGAATACCGGGTTCGGGCATATCGCAAGTCCGACGATCGCATCCTCATTCGAGGTGCGGTCCGCGATCAGAAGCCTCCCGGCCTCTACCTGGCCAACGACCCCGAGCCGCTCACCATCCATCACATGCAGCTCGACATGGAGATCGCGTTCCCGACACTGGAGATCGTCGCGGCCGGTGTTGCGTTCGAGACCCATCCGATGACCGGTTGCCCGACCATCACCGAGCACTACGGCAAGCTCGTGGGCCTGTCGATCGCACGCGGCTTCACCCACAAGGTGCGCGAAGTCTTCGGTGGCCCACGGGGGTGCACCCATACCACGGCGTTGCTCCAGGCCATGGCCCCGGTCGCGATGCAGTGCTTCTGGTCGATGCGCGCCGCATCGGCGCGAGAAGCCGGCATCGAGGGTGGCGTCGCGCCGCCCGTCGACGACCAGAGCTGGCGGATGAACATCGGAACGTGCCACATGTGGTCCGAAGACGGCGATCACGTCGCCGAGTTGGAGGCGGGCGCCGGGTTCGGTGTGCCGGTCTTCTTGGAGCGACGGCTCGAGAAGCTGGGTGTGGATCCGGAGACCTGGACCGGCTGACGGCAGCGGCCCGATCACGGCGGGCCCGCCACGAGTCGGTCGTGGCGGGCCCGTATCATCGGTTCGAGGTGGCTCAGGCAGCGGGTGCGAGGTCGGCGAGCGGGAGCTCGTCGACGAGGCGCCGGGCTGCATCGAGCGCACCGTCCGGGTCGACGTTGAGCTGCTCGGCGGCGATGACGGTGACGTCGGTGAGACCGAGGAAGCCGAGGAACGTCCGGAGCCACGTCGACGCCTGATCCATCGCCGAGCCGACGGGGACACCACCCGATGCGACGACCAGGTAGACCGGCTTGTCCGCCACGAGACCCTCTGGGCCCTGCTCGGTGTAGCGGAACGTGGTACCGGCGCGTGCGACCAGATCGGCCCAGGCCTTCATTGCGGCCGGCGGGCCGAAGTTGTAGATCGGAAGGCCGATCACGACCGCGTCGGCAGCGACGAGTTCGTCGATGTAGGCGTCGGCGATTCGGAGTTCGGCGCGCTGTTCGTCGGTGCGATCGGTGGGCGCCGTCCACATCGCGGCGAGCGTCGACTCGCGGAGCAGTGGGACACCGTCGGTGAGATCGCGTTCGACAACGGTGACGTCGCCGTGCAGGCGGTCGATCAGACGGCTGGCGAGCTCACGGCTGGCCGAACCCTCGTGGCGGGCGGAGGAGTCGATGCGGAGGATCTTGGTCATGCACACATCGTAGCCATTTTATTTGTGATCACAACATTTGTGATGGCTTGCTTCCTGGAGCGACGGATCTACATCCGAATCGCTCGCGTCCGCACGATCATGTCCTGGAACGTCCGGTTCTCGCTGTCCCACAGTGGCCACAGGAAGCCGAGGTAACACGGCAACGCGCTCGAGGATGGCCGCGAAGTTCCGGCCGATCGCTCGACCCGTTCCGATCGGCTGCAAGGTGCGCTCGTCGAGCACCCGGTAGCCCAGTGCACCGCGTCCCCACGTCGCTCCCCTGCCGAGCAGTCGGACGTAGATCACGAAGTACACCAGGAGTCCCGCGACCGACAGCACCGAGGCGACGGCGATCGTCCCGCCGGTCGGGACGTCGCACGCAGCGACGACCCCGTCGAAGCCGGTGCACGACGTTCGCTCCGTCGGACCGATGAACAGGGCCACGACACCAGGGACGATGAACGGCAGACCGAGCAACACGTCGAAGAACGCAGCACTGACCCGCCGCCACCAACCGGCATGTCTCACCCTGGCGACCGTGCCGTGACCCACCGGTGACCCACCAGAAGGCGGCGACAACGGCTGCCGCGGCGGAGGTGGGACGTCGCTCACCCGTCCAGCCTGGCAGCCGGGCCGGGTCGGGCTGCGGAACTGCGCCGGGACCGGCAGCGACCGAGCCTCAGAGCGGGACGTTGCCGTGTTTGCGCTGCGGGAGGTCCTCCCGCTTCGAGCGCAGCACCCGCAGTCCGGCGACGACCTTCTGGCGGGTCTCGGCCGGATCGATCACGTCGTCGACGAAGCCACGCTCGGCGGCTGCGTAGGGGTTGGCGTACTTCTCGGTGTACTCGGCGACCAGCTCGGCACGGCGAGCCGCCGGATCGGCGGCCTGCTGGAGCTCACGTCGATAGACGATCTCGACCGCGCCCTGCGGGCCCATCACCGCGAGCTCGGCCGACGGCCACGCGAACGACAGGTCGGAGCCGATCGACTTCGAGTCCATGACGACGTACGCGCCTCCGTAGGCCTTGCGGGTGATCACCGAGATTCGTGGCACCGACGCCTCGCAGTATGCGTACAGCAGTTTGGCGCCGTGGCGGATGATGCCGCCGTGTTCCTGATCGACGCCCGGCAGGAAACCCGGCACGTCGATGAACGTGAGAAGCGGGATGTTGAACGCATCGCACGTGCGCACGAATCGGGCCGCCTTCTCGGCCGACTCGACGTCGAGCACACCCGCGAGCACCATCGGTTGGTTGCCCACCACACCCACCGGCTGACCGTCGACTCGGGCGAACCCGCACAGAATCGACTTGGCCCAGTGGGGGAAATACTCGAAGAACTCGCCGTCGTCGACGGTGGCACGTATCACCTGCTTCATGTCGTAGGGCAGGTTGGGGCTGTCGGGCAGGATGTCCTCGAGCTCCGGGCACAACCGGTCGGGATCGTCGGTGGCCTCGTCCACCGGCGGATGCTCGAGGTTGTTCGCCGGCAGGAACGACAGCAGGAAACGCACATCGTCGAGCACGGCCTCCTCGTTGTCGGCGACGAAGGTGGCGACCCCCGACTTGGACGCGTGCGACATGGCGCCGCCGAGCTCTTCCAAGGTGACCTCTTCACCGGTGACGGTCTTCACCACGTCGGGGCCGGTGATGAACATGTGCGATGACTCGCGGACCATGAAGATGAAGTCGGTCATTGCCGGGCTGTACACGGCGCCACCGGCGCACGGCCCGAGGATGACGGAGATCTGCGGGATCACGCCTGAGGCCTGCACGTTGCGGCGGAAGATCCCGCCATAGCTCGCGAGGCTGACCACACCTTCCTGGATCCGAGCACCGGCACCGTCGTTGAGGCCCACCAGCGGAGCGCCCGTCTTGAGCGAGAGATCCATCAGCTTGTGGATCTTCTCGGCGAACACCTCACCGAGTGCGCCGCCGAAGACGGTGAAGTCCTGCGAGAACACGAAGACCTTGCGCCCCTCGACCGTGCCCCAGCCGGTGATCACGCCGTCGGTGTACGGCCGACCACCCAGCCCCGCATCGTGCGCCCGGTGTCGGGCCAGCATGTCGAGTTCGTGAAAGCTGCCGTCGTCGAGGAAATAATCGATGCGCTCACGCGCCAGCATCTTGCCCTTGGCGTGCTGACGCTCGATCGAGCGCTCCGATCCGGCGGCGAGCGCCGCCTCGCGTCGCTTCCCGAGGTCGTCGATCTTGTCCTGCATCGAACTCACGGCACAGAACGTAGTGGTTGCGGCGACCGACCGAGGCTTCGACCGGTACTCAGGTCGCGAGCCGTGCCGCCGCCTCGACGATCTCGTCGACGCTCACGAGCACGAGGTTGGCGGCATCGCCCAACGGGATGAACGAGTCCGCGGCGGCGACTCGAGCCAGCGGCCCCGACCAACCGGCCTCGACCAGGCCGGTGACGACGCCCTCCCCGACCCCGCCTGAGCGACGCGTCTCATCGACCACGAGCACGCGCCCGACGGCGTTCGCGTGTTCGAGCACCTCGGCGATCGGCATGGGTGCGAGCCACCGGAGATCGAAGACGCGACAGGACACGCCCTGGATGGCGAGCTGTTTGGCCGCTTCGAGCGCGAGACGCAGGCCGTTCGCCCAGGTCACGATCAACACGTCATCGCCGTCGCGGACGAGCCGACCCGAACCGATTGGCACGTGCTCGTCGCGCCATCCGGCGGGCGGCACGTAGTGAGAGAGCCAGACGCCGTCGCCGTCGGTGTGCAGATCCCGGGTGTGGTAGAGCGCAATCGGCTCCAGGAACACCGAGACGGTCCCGTCGGCGATCGCTGCGGCCACACAGGTACGCAGCATCGGCGAGGCGTCGGACGGATGGGCCGGCGACGCGATCACGATCCCCGGGATGTCGCGCAGCGACGCCAGCGCGTTGTCGTTGTGGAAATGCCCGCCGAACCCGCGTTGATAGGCGTAGCCCGCGATGCGGACGACCAGTGGGTTTCGGTACTGGGCGTTCGAGAAGAACGACAGGCTCGCGGCCTCGCCACGGAGCTGGTCGATCGCGTTGTGGAGATATGCCAGATACTGGATCTCAGGGATCGGGACCTGGCCCGACACACCGGCGCCGAGTGCGTTACCCAGGACCGACTGCTCGTCGAGCAGGGTGTCGAACACACGAGCCGCGCCGAACCGCTTCTGCAGCCCGCGTGTCACGCCGTAGACACCGCCCTTGATCGCGACGTCCTCACCGAACACGAGCGTGTGTCTCGTGGCGGCCAGCACGTCGGCGAGTGTTCGGTTGATCGTCTCCGCGAGCGTCAACGGACCCTCGTGCTCCGGCAGGCCCTGGGGGAATGCGTCGGCTCGGAGGGCAGGCGCTGCGGCAGTCGACGCGACTCGGGCGACGCGATCAGCGTCGTGATGCGCGAGCGGGACCATCACCTCGGCACGGGTCGTCAGCGGAGGAGCGTCGATCAGATCGAGGGCCAGCGAGCGGGTCTGTTCCGTGGTCGCCAGGTACTCCGCGACGAGGTCGACGGGCGCGACAGCTCCGGCGGCGACGAGCGCACGCGCCGTCCCGAGGATCGGGTCGCGTTCGCGATCGTGCTTGATCGCCGCCGCCGACCTGTAACCCGACTCCACGTCGGTGCCCGCGTGTCCGAGGTAGCGCACGGTCGCCAGGTGCAGCAGAGCCGGCCGACGCCTGCGGCGCACCTCGGACACGAGGCGATCGGCGGTCTCGAGCACGGAGACGGGGTCACTCCCGTCGACCTGCTCGTAGCGCAGCCCGGCCCGATTCGAGAACGACGACTCGATCCAGCCCAAGGGCGTCGGCACGCTGATACCCAGTCCGTTGTCCTCGCACACGAAGAGCAGCGGCACGGCGAGGCCGGCGTGCGCCGAGTACGCAGCTGCGTTGATCGCCCCCTGCGCCGTCGAGTGATTGGCGCTCGCATCACCGAACGAACAGACGGCGATCGCATCGGTCGGCCACGGCGTCGGGACCCGAAGCCGGCGGGCGCGGGCGATGGCGAGGGCGACACCGAGGGCTCGTGGCAGCTGCGATGCGATCGTCGAGGTCTGCGGGATGACGTGCAACGAATGGTTGCCGAACACCTTGTGGCGGCCGCCGGAGATCGGTTCGTCCGCCAGCGCCAGCATGCCGGCCAGTACGTCACGCAGCGGGTCGTGACCGTCGAGCTGGTCGGCGCGGGCGCAGTAGAAGCCGCCCGACCGGTAGTGCAGCAGCGCCGGGTCGGTCGGCCGCAGCGCGATTGCCACGGCCGCGTTGCTCTCGTGCCCGGCCGAACCGATCGTGTAGTACCCGTGGCCCTGCGCACGGAGCCAGCGTGCGGTGTGATCGAGCACTCGGCTCTCGACCTGGGCGGTGAAGAGCGCCCGCAACCGGCCGACCTGGTCGTCTTCGTGGTCGTCATCATGGTCGTCTTCGTGGTCGTCTTCGTGGTCGTCTTCGTGGTCGTCTTCGTGGTCGTCTTCGTGGTCGGCGAACTCGGAGGCCGGCGCCACCTCACGGACCGCGGCGAGCAACGCGACCTCCAACTCGTGCAGGTCATCGGGCAACTCGTGCAGGTCATCGGGGTACTCGCCATCGCGCACGAGACGAATGGTACGCCTCTCGGCCAGCGGCCAGACTGTACGAATGAACCGAACCGTGAGGGTCGGCGCCGCTCAGCTCGGCCCGATTCAGCGCACCGATGAGCGAGCGACGGTCGTCGAACGGCTCATCGGTCTGCTCCATCGTGCGGCCGAGGACGGATGCGACCTCGTGGTGTATCCCGAGCTCGCATTGACGACGTTCTTCCCGCGCTGGTTCGTCGACGACATCAACGAGGCCGACCACTGGTACGAGACCTCGATGCCCAACGAGCACACGCAGCCGCTGTTCGACGAGGCCCAGCGGCTCGGTGTCGGCTTCTGCCTCGGCTACGCATTGCTCGAACGTCGCAACGATGTCGTACACCGCTGGAACGTCCAGACGCTGGTCGACCGAGACGGCACGGCGATCGCGACGTTCAAGAAGGTGCACATCCCCGGGCACGAGGAGCACGAACCCGACCGACCGTTCCAGCACGCCGAGCGCTACTACTTCGAACCGTCGCGCGAAGGCTTCGGGGTGTGGCCTGCGTTCGGCGGGCGGATCGGGATGATGATCTGCAACGACCGCCGTTGGCCCGAGTCATATCGCGAGATGGGCCTGCAAGGGGTCGAGATGATCCTGTGCGGTTACAACACGCCGCTGCACTACGCGCCCGATCCGAGCCAGGACGCCCTCCAGGGCTTCCACAATGCGCTCGTCGCGCAGTCGGGCGCCTACCAGAACGGCACATTCGTGGTGGTGGTCGCCAAGGGCGGCGTGGAGGAAGGCGTGGATTCGCTCGCCGACACTCTGATCGTCGCGCCGTCGGGTGAGATCCTCGCGTGCTCGGTCACGACGGACGACGAGTTGGTCGTTGCCGACTGCGATCTGGATTGGTGTCGCCAGTACACCGGCACACTGTTCGACATGCACCGATACCGACGGCCCGAGGAGTACACCCGGCTGACGACACGGCGGGGTCCGCAGTTTGAGTGACGACCGTCAGGAGGCGTTCCCCACCGCCGGCGCCGTCACCGAGATACCGCTCGTTGGCGATGAGGTCGAGGTCACACCCACACCAGCACCGTCCGACGGCACACCAACTGGGTCCAATCGCGGCCGGGTCTTCGGGATCGCAGCCGCGGTGGCTTCCGTCGTGGCGGTGGCTGTGCTCACCGCCACGGTGCTGCTCGGCGGCGACGAAAATGGGTCGCCCACGACCGTCGACCCCGAACAGGTGGCCGCTGCGATCACGACGCCGCCAACGCTCAGCCCGCTCGAGGCGCTCCCGCCGCCTGACGACCCGGTCACGGACGGGGGTGCACAGCCGACCACCAGCCAGGATCGTGTGCTCTCCGACAGCGTGCCGGTCCCCGTGTATCCGGAGGTCCCCGACGCGACCCTCCGCGAGATCGTCGAGTACGACATCATCAATGCCGTCAATCTGCTCGCCGCCGATCTGCCACGTCAGAGCGAGACACACTACGAACTCGGTTCCGGCGGTTTCGTCCTCGACGTGAAGATCGTTCGCGATCCGGCGCGGGATCGCTACCAGATCACGATCGAGTCCCGCGATCTGCTGCAGGTCGCGATCGTCGACAACGCAACGGGAACGACGTACGTCAACCCCGGCACCGGCAACCGGATCGAGATCCCGAACGCCGAGGTCATCGAGGGCTCGACCGCCTCCACGATCAACGAGTACTTCGATCGGTTGCTGAAGGGGCCCGTCCGGCCCGACACGTTCACGCCCACCTCGACACGTGGGCGCTCACTGGTCGTCGTCCCCGATGTCGGCTCGGCGCGGGAGTTCATCACGAACATCGATGGTGAGCTGATTCCGGAATGGCAGATCTACGCGTTCGGCCCAGGATTCGAGTTCCGGCCCGAAGACCGCCCACGGCTGCTCGAGTACCACGCATACGTCGACGACGACGGCAACCTCGCCCAGGTGGACGGGGTCTCGATGGCCGGCAACGTGTCCCAACTCGTCCAACATCGCATCACACTCCTGGACGATCCCACCGATGTCGACCTCCCCGTCGACGAACCGAACCGTCCGACGTCATCGGCGACCGACCCGACCTCGCCCTGATCTCCGAGTCGGCGAGCGACGCGACGAGACATGGCGTCGGAGCGGTACGTCCGTGTTCGTCCGTGTCAGCCGTCGATGTCGTACGCAGTGTCGTGGCGGGCTCGTAGAGCATCATCCACCCGGCACCGGGCACCTCGATCGACGTCGTCAGGCCGAACCCCTCGTCGACGATCTCGTTGCTGACGATGACCCTTGGCTCGAAGCTCGGCGCTCGTCACGTCGATGTCGTCGCGCATCAACGACGACTGGTGGGTGGGCACCGTGCCAGACACCTGGCCGTCACCCCTGCGGCGGGATGGACGCCGAGTTCGGGCCGGCTTCGTCGTGAAGATCAGCCACCGACATCGACGTGAGGCCAGCCGAGCACGTCGTGGAAGAAGGCCTGGGTCGCGTCGGCGTCGTCGGAAGAGATGATCGTGTGAAACCCGTTGACCACCGGCTCGACAGTACCGGATGCGAATCCTGCTCGATTCCCGCCGGGGCGGCGGTCCAGACTGGCCCGATGGGGAAGATCGACATCCGCGTCGCAACCGACGATGACTTCGCATCGATGCTGGCATTCGACGGCATGGCATTCGGTGATCCGTGGCCGGAGAACATGAAGGAACCGGCTCGGGCCACGCTCGACCTGGACCGTTTCCGGGTCGCCACCGACGGCGACTCGCTCGTCGGCACGGCAGGCATCTTCTCCCAGGAGGTCACGGTCCCGGGTGGCTCACAGGTGCCCTCCGGTGGTGTCACGTGGGTGGCGGTTGCTCCGACCCACCGCCGACAAGGCCTCCTGCGACGCCTGATCGCCGAACTCCACGACGACATCGACCGGCGCTCGGAGCCGATCGCAATGCTGACGGCAAGCGAGGGCGGCATCTACGAGCGATTCGGCTACGGCGTCGCGTCGTACGAGCGTGTCATCGAGATCGATCGGCGGCGGACGGCAGTGCGACCTGAGTTCCGTCCGGAGGTCGGCGACGTCGTGATGACCACGCTCGACGACCCGGCGCTCCCGGAGATCTTCGACCGGTACCGCAAGCAGGTCATCGGCGAGATCGACCGAAGTGCTGCGCGCGATGCGCTGGTGAAAGCACACCACGGCGCCGGCGTCTCCGTGGCACGGCACGCCGACGGTTTCGCATCGTGGAAGGTCAAGTCGAACTGGAACGACGGGCACCCCGCTTTCGCACTCGACATCATCGACCTGGTGGCTGCGACCCCGGTAGCCCACGCTGCGCTCTGGCACACCGTGCTGTCGGTCGACCTCGTGGGGCCGATCACGAGTTCCCGGGCGGCGACGATCGACGACACCCTCCCCTACATCGTCGACGACCAGCGTGCGATCCGCACGACGAACGTGAACGACATGCTGTGGGTGCACCTTCGCGACCCCCGTGCCGCCCTGGCTGCGCGCACGTATTCGACGGACGATCGTCTGATCGTCGAGGTCGAACTCGGCGATCATGCCGAGCGTCTCCGAATCGACGGCGACCCCGAGGGGGCCGAGGTGAAGAAGGTGCGGTCGAGGCCCGACCTCACGATGACCAGTGCCGCGTTGGGTTCGATCTACCTGGGTGGGGTTCGACCGAGCACACTCGCTCGAGCCGGCCGCCTCGACGCCAAGAATGTCGACGTACTGCGCCGCGCCGATGCGTTCTTCATGGCCGAGCGCCTCCCGCACTGCATCACCGGCTTCTGACCAACTCCCGTGAGTCGCCGCGTCGATCGATCGTGGGTCAGGTCGCGTCGACGATCACCCGGCCACGGGCCACGACGGCGGCCAGCGCGTCGGGCTCCGCCAGCCCCGCGAGGTTCGCGAGCGGGTCGACGTCGCTGACCACGACATCGGCAGCGGAGCCGGGTCGGAGCACACCGACGACACCCTCGAGACCACAGAGGCGCGCATTGGTGTGATACATCGAGCGCAAGACGTCGGCCGATGGTTCGAGGTCGGCGCGAATGGCGAACTCTCTGGGCTGCCAGGGTTGGGCCTCACCAAGCAGGTCGGTGCCGAACCCCAGCTCGACGCCAGCGGCCCGGGCGACGCTGATCGAGTGCTGTCCCTGTTCGAAGACACCACGGTTCTTCTCGAGGTTCCGTTCGGGCATCCCGAGCTTGGCGCCCATCTCCTGCATCGCCCGGTAGGTGACCAGCGTCGGGACCATGGTCACGCCCAGCTCGGCCATCCGCTCTGCGGTGGGCGCGTCGAGCAGGTTGCCGTGCTCGACGCAGCGCACACCGTTCTCGATCGCGAGCGCGATGGCATCGGGTTGGTAGGCGTGCGAGGTGGTGTACGTGTGGCGATGATCGGTTTCGGTCGTCGCCGCCCGGATCTCATCGGCCGTGTACTGCACGGCGTCGAACGGGTCGGTGGGCGAGGCGACACCGCCCGAGCTCATGATCTTGATGAAGTCGCTGCCGGATTTCAACTCGTTGCGCACCGCCAGCCGAACGGCATCGGGCCCGTCGGCGACGTGCCCGAAGGAGTCGGTGTGGATCTGGCAAGCGCATGCCCCTGCGGTCGCGGCATCGTCGGCCGAGCCGAGATCGCCGTGGCCACCGGTCTGCGAGATCACGCGGCCCGATCGCACGATCCTCGGACCATCGCAGAGACCGCCATCGATCGCGTTCACGAGGCCGGCCGTGTCACCACCGGTGTCGCGCACGGTCGTGAAGCCTCGCCGCAGCGTCGCCTCGGCGAGCCGGCCCATGCCGAGGGCCAACTCGACCGAGCTCAGCCGCCGGAGGCGCTGGAAGTTCATCGTGGTGATCACATGATGGACATGGGCGTCGATGAAGCCAGGGAGTACGAATCGGCCGCGGGCGTCGATCGTCTGATCGACCGATCGCGCCGGCGCCGTTTCGCTCACCTCGACGACGACATCGCCTTCCAGCACCAGGTGGCGCTGACCGACCATCGTCATCGTCTCGGTGTCGAGCAGTGTTCCGTTGACGATCGCCGTACGCATGATGTCAGGCTCCCACAGATGCGAGGTGATCGGGACGCCGACCCGCGGGTGCGCAGCGGCCCGATCTTTGACAAACTGTCAAGCGTGACGGCTCTCGACGATCCCAGCCCGGCGACCGACGATGCGACCTCCAGTTCGTTCACGCTGAACGGGACGCCCGTGTCGGTGCGCGGCCGGCACCCGCATCTGCTCTCGGCACTTCGGGAGGAACTCGACGTCACGTCGCCGAAGGACGGCTGTTCGCCGTCGGGCCAATGCGGCTGCTGCACGGTGCTCGTCGACGGCAAGGCGGTCGTGTCGTGCCAGCAGTCGATGGAGAAGGTCGAGGGGTCCGAGATCGTCACGCTCGAAGGGGTCGCCGAGGCGGAACGACGGGCATTCGCTGATGCGTTCGCAGCCTGTGGAGGTCTGCAGTGCGGCTTCTGCATTCCGGGCATCGTGATTCGGGCGAAGGCGCAGATCGACAAGAAGGGTTCGTCGTTGACACGTGACGGCATGAAGCCACATCTCGGGGCGCACCTCTGCCGGTGCACGGGATACGTCAAGATCCTCGACGCGATCGAGTCGGTGGCACAGGGAGTCCCGGTTGCGCCGGCGCTGTCGGCCGAGATCGGCGGTGGCGGTGCCAAGTACGAGGCGGCGCAGCTGACGCTCGGTGACCGCGACTACGTCGACGACATCCGGGTGCCGGGGATGTTGCACGCTGCTCTCCGACTGACCGACCATGCGCGAGCCGAGGTCGCTGCCATCGACACGTCGGCGGCCGGCTCAGCGGACGGGGTCGTCGCCACGTTCACGGCAGCAGACATCGTCGGCGACCTCCGGGTCGGCATCATCCACAAGGACTGGCCGGTCATGATCCCGGTGGGTGGCACCACGTCGTGCCCGGGTGACGTGCTGGCGATCGTGGTCGCCGAAACCCGCGAGCAGGCACGCGCCGCCGCCGACCTGGTCGACGTCGACTACGACATCCACCGTCCGAACACCGATCCGGTCGCGGCACTCGCCGACGATGCTCCGCTGTCGGTGTGGGGCACCGACTCGAACACGCTCTCGGTCAGCGCCTACCGGCGGGGCGACGCTATCGACGACGTGCTGGCCGCGAGCACGTTCACCGTGCACGAGACGTTCGAGACGCAGCGCATCGAGCACGCGTTCCTCGAACCGGAGTCGACGTTGGCCGTCCCGTCGGGTGACGGCGGCGATCGCGTGTTGCACGTGTACTCCGGCGGCCAGGGTGTGTGGGACGACCGAAACGACATCGCCGCCGTCCTCGGGGTCGGCAACTCGCAGGTCACCGTCGAACTGGTCTCCAACGGTGGTGCGTTCGGCGGCAAAGAAGACATGAGCAATCAGGCCCACGCTGCGCTAGCGGCGTGGCTGATCGGGCAGCCCGTGAAGTGCACGCTCTCTCGGGAGGAGAGTTTCCGGATGCACGCCAAGCGGCATCCGATGACGCTCGAGTACCGCGCCGGCTGCGACGCAGATGGCCGACTGACCGGGTTGATGGTCCGCGGCATCGGCGATTCCGGCGCGTACGCGAGCGTCGGGATGAAGGTGCTCGAGCGGGCGGCCGGCCACGCATGCGGCCCCTACCGTTGGGCGGCGATCGACATCGAGACGACAGCCGTACGCACCAACAACCTCGTGTGCGGCGCGTTCCGCGGGTTCGGGGCGAACCAGGCGCAATTCGCAATGGAAGGTGTGCTCGACCGCCTGGCGACACAGGTCGGCATCTCCGGCTGGGAGATGCGCAAGCGCAACGTGATCCGGCCCGGCGACGTCTGGGGGCCAGGGCAGATCATGGACGACGGCGCCGGCGGCGCCGAGGCCTGCCTCGACGAGATCAAGCCGTTCTACGACGAGGCGATGGCCGCCGGTCATGCGGTCGGGCTCGGGTTGGGACTCAAGAACTCGGGTCTCGGCAACGGGTTCTACGAGCAGTGTGCTGCGGTCGTGCGGTTCCGTTCCGAGTCGGATCGGGTCGAGGTGCGCCACGGGTGGACCGAGATGGGCCAGGGCGTGCACACGGTGGCGCTCCAGATCGCCGCTCACGAACTGGGCATCGATCCGGATCGGATCGACGTCATCGTCGACACGACCCGCGACCTCGGGTTCGGTCAGACCACCGGGTCTCGCGGCACGCTCATGGCTGCCGGTTCGGTGCAGCGGGCGTGCGCGGCGGCGTTGGCCGCCGACTGCGCACCCGATGTCGACCACGTCGGCGACTATGTCGTCGACTGGACCCAGAAGCTCGGCGACCCGAACGTACCCAACCCGACAATCCACTCGTGTTTCAGCTATGCCGCCCAGATGGCGATCGCCAACCGGGAGACGGGTTCGATCGAGAAGGTGGTCGCCGTGCACGATGTCGGCAAGGCCGTCAACCCGATGCTCGTCGAAGGCCAGGTCGAGGGCAGCGTGCACATGGGGCTCGGGTACGCCCTGACCGAGGAGTTCCCGACCGATCCGGAGACCGGTTTCCCGACGAACATGACCTTGCGTTCGCTCGGCATCCTGCGAGCCAAGGACGTGCCGGAGATCGACGTGCACATCGTCGAGGTTCCGCAGCCACGATCACCGTACGGCATCAAGGGCGTCGGGGAGATCGGGTTGGTCCCGACGGCGCCGGCGGTGGCCGCTGCCCTGCACGAGGTCGACGGGGAGTGGCGAACGGTGTTGCCGATGAAGCCGGCCGTGTGAACGCTCCGGCGTGATCAGGGTCAGCGACGACATTCGACGTCGGCGTCTGGCGCGACGGCACCTGTTGACACCTTCGACGCGCTCGGGCTCTGTGTCGACCATCGCGCAGGCGATGGTGGCGCTGCACTCGTCGGACCCGGTGACGGTGTTCCTCTCGGTGGCCGCTCGGTCGGAGTCGTTGACGGTCGCCGACGTCGAGCGGGCGCTGTACGAGGATCGATCGGTGATCCGGCATCACGCGATGCGGCGCACGCTGTGGGTGTCGACGGTGCCGGACGGCGAGATCATGCACGCAGCCTGCACGCGCAAGGTCGCCGAGCAGGAACGCCGGCGCAACGCGAAGTTCGTGGGCGACCCGGCGTGGTTCGACGATGCCGTTCGCCGGGTCGTCGAGTCGGTCAGCGCCGCCGACTCACCCGTGACGACGCGGGCCATCGGGGATCTCCTGCCCGAACTACGCCGCGAGATCGTGTACGGCGCAGGGACCAAACACGAAGCCACCGGATCCGCGCACACACGCGCCGTTCTACAGGCCGCATTCGACGGCGACCTGCTTCGCTGCCCGGCCGGCCGGGACCTGGATCGCTTCGCAGTATGCGTGGCTCGATCGAGCACGATGGGCGCCGGTCGACTGGTCCCGGTACAGCACGCATGCCGGCATGGTCGGGTTGGTGAACGCCTGGCTGGAACGGTTCGGACCGGGAACGCTGGACGATCTGGTGTGGTGGACCGGCACGACCAAGACCGCGGTTCACAGAGCGCTGGCGGAGCTGGACATCGCCGAGGTCGACCTGACGACGGGTCCTGGGCTGATGCTCGCGACCGATCTCGCAGATCAGGGCGCGGCCGGGGAGGTCGAGCCGTGGGCTGCACTGCTCCCGGGTCTGGACCCGACCGCGATGGGGTGGAAGGAACGATCGTGGTACCTGGACGAGGCAACGCAGCGCCGAGTCGTCGACCGGTTCGGCAACATCGGACCGACGGTGTGGGCGGACGGCCGGGTCGTCGGCGGCTGGGCCCA
This sequence comes from uncultured Acidimicrobiaceae bacterium, assembly GCA_963792905.1. GTDB lineage: Bacteria > Actinomycetota > Acidimicrobiia > Acidimicrobiales > Ilumatobacteraceae > Ilumatobacter. The sequence goes on along the minus strand of CAWBYE010000023.1, from coordinate 74,522 downwards.
ACGCCCAGACGGCGAGATCGCGATCGAACTGACGCGCAGCATTTCGTCAACTCGTCGTGAGCTCGTCGATGCGGCCGTTCAGCGAGTCACCGAGTTCCTGGGCGACGCCAGATTTCGGGTGCGGTTCCCGTCACCCAATCAGCCCGACCTGCTCGCCTGACCTGGCCCGACCAGGCCTGCGACCACCTACGCAGCCCGTCGCGGCGCCCTCTCGCACGCGATGTCGCCGCTGAACGGTGCGACGAGGTGGCCGAGTCGACTCACGACAGTGCCGACCGGATAGGTCCGGCAGATCTCGTGGATCTCGCCGATGTGGTCGCCGATGAGTTCGTCGACGGCTGCGACCGGATCCACGACGCGGTGACCGTCGATCTCGTACTCGCCGGCTTCGGACGCCTGGACGACCGAATCGATCGTTCCCGTGCAGTCGAGCCAGTCGTGCAACCGGCTGCGGAGGTCGGCCTCGGTGACACCGGGCCGGTCGACCACCATGGCGGTCGGCGTGTTGCCGTGACTGACGAGGCCGAGCCACGAGCCCTGGCACGTCGTGCACCGATCATCGCCGCACTCCACGACGACCGGTGCGACGAGTTCTCCGTCGACGGCCTGCCCCTTGGAGAGGTGCGGCCGGATCGGCTGATGGTCGGTGGCGATGAGTACCAACATGATGGTGTTCCTTCGTTCGGTGTTGTCGAGCGACGTTCCGTCCGACGATCACCACCCTCGCAGAGGGGTGTGACGCTCATCAGCTGTCCGGCGAGATGGGAGGCGGCGAACCGACTCAGATCGGGAAGCGATGACGGATCCAGTCGGCGTAGAGCGGGTCGACGATCTCGACACCGCGGCGGGTCTCGACGATCTGGCCACGTTCGAGGAGACGGGCACGGGCACCCTGGGCCGACGATCGCGACAGCGAGAGCAGCTCCGCGCCGCGGCCGAACAGGGCACCGCTCGCGGCGGCGAGACGCATCACCGCCTGATCGGCGGGCTGGAGCGCCGAGAATCGGGTCTCGTGGCTGTCGCCCGTCGCCCGTCGACACCGCTCGAGCGCCTCGGGCCACACCTCTCCGTGGTCGACGCCGTTGCTCCATGCGAGCCATGCCGCATCCGCGAGCTGCATCGAGCGCTGGGGATGACCGTCGGTGAAGGTGTGGATGCGAGCTGCGAGCCCCGCCGGCGCCAAACCGTCGAACCCGCGGTCGACGAGGTCGGTCAATGTGAGCAGCGTGAGGGGACCGACCTCGACCAGGTCGGCCTGGGCGTAGAACGGTTGGTCGGTGTCGGTGAAGAGCATTCGCATCGTCGACGGCTCGGAACCCGCGAAGAGCAACCCGAGCCGCTGGTAGTGGTGCTGGAACTTGGTCCGGAGCAGACCGGCCGCGCCGTCGACCCGCACGATGGAGGAGAACTCGTCGAGCACGACGACGGTGGGTGTCGTCTGGGCATGGCCGACGATGACATCGAGGAGGCGGTCGACCGTGACGTCGGGCTCCGGGCGCGCCGGCCTGGTCAGGCTGGCCTTCACCACACCGAGGCTGACCTCGAGCCCCGCCGCCACCCGATCGAGCCCACGACGGCGACGGGCAGGCACCGCGACGAGGGCATCGTCGAGACGGGCTGCGAGGTCGGCCCACGACCGCAGCTCGTAGAGATCGACGTGGATGACCGTGACCGTGTCGTCGAGGAGGGCCTCGATGCAACCGAGCACACTCGTCTTCCCGAATCGACGGGGAGCGACCAGCACGGTGGGGCGATGGCCGGTCACCCGTTCGATGAGCTCGTCGATGAGCTCGTCCCGGCCGAGCACGGCAGCAGGCTCCAGCGGGCCGTGATGAGGAAACGGGCTGTCGATCGCCACGTCATCGAATATACCATGATCTGGCACATTCAAGGTACCATGATGCGGTATATCCACGAGTGACGGGAGCATGCTGCTCACCGTACGGGGAGGGTGTCGCACGATCCGCCGACGCGTCGGCCGAGTGGCCGTTCACGAACGTGACGTCGTTCGGACGGCCGGCGACACGGAGGCAGAGCTCGCCAGCATCGAGTTCGCCACGTGAGGCCGCACTCCCGCCGACGGGCTACGGCCGACCGGGTCCGACGCCGACAGTTCGGATCACGCGAACCTGGTACGGGATCGCGGTCGTGAGCACGAGCGTGGCCACCGTCGTCGGTCGCGCCTCGGTCGTGGTCGTGACGAACAAGGTGTCCGATGGGACGGGCGGCGCAATGGTCGGCGCGGCGGTGTCGTCGTCACCGCTGCACGCAGCGAGCACAAGTGCGGCGACGATCCCGAGACCGACGTGCGGGCTCGAGCTACCGTGCGATCGCCGTCTCGTCTTCGCTTCCGTTCGTGTCGAAGGCGATGGACGGGTCGGGCGTTGCCGGTGGCCGGGATGCTTTCCAGGCCGCCGGCGTCGATTCGGCGATCACTTCGCCGATCTCGGCCGGGCAGTGTTCCGCATTCGTCGAACGGCCGGCCGGGTCCGAGCGGGTCTGTCGGAACGGGTCCGGCTCGACGACGTGCCGACATCGATTTCACCGGCGGGGTGACGGGTCGGGGCGACCACCGTGCCGAAGGGCACTTGCTTCCCGTGATGATGCCTGGCTCAGTGATGTCATGCGAGGGCACGCACGATCGACGGCCATCATCACCGGGGCGCTGCTGATGGCGCTGTCAGCGTGTGGATCCGAGTCCGGGGACACGCTGCGTCTGTCCGGCACGGCGACCACGACCGCACCGGCTGCGACCACGACCGCACCGGCTGCGACCAGCACGACGACCAGCACGTTGCCGGGCGAGCCGTTCGACATCGGCTTCTGGCCTGCGGGGGCGGTGCTCGATGTCGCGGGCGTCGCGTTCGACGAGACCCTTCCGGTGCACGCATCACCGGGCAGTGACCAGCCGGTGGTCGCCGAACTGGCACCGCTCACCAGAGGTGTCGTGTCGACCGGCAACGCTCGCCTGATCGAGTCGCCCGCGGCGGGGATCTGGGTCCAGGTGACGGCTGGGGGCGTCACCGGATGGGTCGGCGCGAGCGCGTTGGTCCACCTGGGCGGCTCGAGGGACGTCACCGCCGATGCCGTCTCGGCGACGGGTGGAACGCCGACGGCAGCGACGATGCTCGAGCTCGGACAGATCGTCACCGACGCCCTGGTTCCGAGCGATCCTGCGTCGCTGCCGCGCATCGTCGTCGCAGCCGCCCCCGGCACCGGAGTCACCTCCGAGGTGATCTACGACACCTTCCCGGGCGAGTTCTTCGGCGACGACACGTCGATCGGGTCGCGCCTGGTGGTGATCGGACGCCAGACGCCGACCGGGAGCCTGCCGCCGACAGCGTTTGCGAGTGCGGTCGGATACGAGCTGGTGAGCGTCACGGCGATCTCACTGTGTACCCGCGGCACGACCGACGACGGCCTCTGCGTCTGATCGCACGGACAGCGACGAACCGTCCGCTCGACGCAACTCACATCGCGTCGGTGTCTTCGCGCACGTCGGTGAGTAGCTCGGCTGGGTCGCTACGTTGTCGAGATGGAACATCGGCGAATCGGGCAACTCGACGTGTCGGTCGTGGGGTTGGGCTGCAACAACTTCGGGATGCGCATCGATGCCGAGCAGACCGCCCGCGTCGTGCATGCCGCGATCGACGCCGGTATCAACTACTTCGACACGGCCGAGAGCTACGGGCGGGGCATGTCCGAGGAGTATCTCGGACGTGCACTCGGCGGACGTCGAGGCGAGGTCCTCGTCGCGACGAAATGGGGGCACACCGTCAGCTTGGACGAGGGTGAGCGGGGAGGCGACCCGGCCCAGATCCGGCGACGGCTCGACGACAGCCTGCGACGGCTGGGCACCAGCTATGTCGACCAGTACCAACTGCACCGGCCGGACCCCGAGACCCCGCTCGAGGAAACGCTCGGTTGCCTGGCCGAGCTCCGCGAGGAGGGCAAGATCCGCGAGATCGGTTGCACCCATTTCACGGCCGATCAACTCCGCGCCGCTCACGCGGCCGCGATCGATCACGGGTTCGCGCCGTACCCGTCGGTGCAGAACCACTACAGCCTGCTGACCCGCGACCCGGAGACCGACGGTGTCTTCGCAGCCTGCGCGGAGTTGGATGTTGCATTCGTCCCTTACTTCCCGCTCGAGTCGGGGCTGCTCACCGGGAAGTACCGTCGCGGCGAGGCCCGACCGGAGGACTCCCGGCTCGCGGCATGGGGCGATCGTGCCGATGCCTTCATCGACGATCAGAAACTCGCCGTCGTGGAGCGGCTGATCGCCTGGTCGGAATCGCGGGGCCACGACCTCCTCGACCTGGCGATCAGCTGGCACACGTCCCATCCGCTCGTCGCCTCGGTCATTGCCGGGGCCACCAGCCCCGAGCAGATCGAGGTCAACGTCGCCGCCGCCACCTGGAGTCTGAGCGATGCAGACCGCGCCGAGGTCGACGCCGTCATCGCGGGCTGAGGCCGCGCGAGCACTCGATTCAGGGTGACGAATCGGCGCGGGCTGCGAACGCGACACAGGTGGGGTTGGCGATCGGGAGGCACATGACCGGCCCCCCGACGTCCGACCCGTCGGCGACCAGCGACACGACCACCACGTTGTCGGTGTGCTGGTTGGCGGCGAGCAGGAACCGGCCGTCCGGAGTGAGCCCGAGCCCGCGTGGCCACGAACCCCCGCAGGGACGAACACCGAGCGGGGTCAGCCGACCGTCATCGAACGCGAACACCGCCACGCTGTCGTGCCCGCGGTTGGAGACGTAGGCGTGCCGGCCGTCCGCAGCAACTCGGATGTCGGCGGCGATGCTGTCCTGCGCCCCCGGCGGGACGGTCGGGACCGTGACCAGTTCGCCGAGCGTGCCGGCATCGGCTGCCCATTCGTACAGCGTGAGGGTGTTGTCGAGCTCGTTGACGACGAACAGGTGTGAACCGTCATGGTGAAACGCCAGGTGCCGCGGCCCGGCTCCGGGCCGAGTCCTCACTTCGCCGTGCGGCTGTATCGACCCGCTGACCTCGTCGAAGGCGGAGATCAGCAGCCGGTCGATCCCGAGATCGGCGGCGATCAGGAACCGGCCATCCGGTGCGAAGATCGCGGCGTGAGCATGCGGACCCTCCTGCCGATCGGGGTTCGGACCGCTGCCCTCGTGCTGCACGACAGAGGCGACGTGCCCGAGACCGCCCTCCGGCCCGACCGGCAGAACAGCGACGCTACCGCTGCCGTAATTCGAGACCGCCAACCAGCGGCCACTGCGATCGATGCACAGATGGCACGGATGGTCACCCGCGCTGGACTGCTGGTTCAACGGGTGGAGCTCGACCGCATCACCGTTGCCCACGATGCGGAAGGCATGCACGGATCCGAGTGTGCCGTCGTTCCCGAGACCGGTCTCGCTGACTGCGTAGAGATGGGAGCCGTCGAGCGACACCGCCAGGAATGACGGGTTGGAGACACCGGCGGTGCGTTGCACGACACGGAGGGCGCCGGACGACTCGTCCAGGGTGCAGATGTGGATGGTGGCGTCGTCGGGAGGTCCGTAGCTCCCGACGAACAACATCTGCTCGGAGCCGACACTCACGGCGCAGTCCGGGCTTCGGTCACGATGTCGACAGCTGCCGCCGCAAGACGCTCGATCGCTGCGAAGTCCCCGTGCTCGATCGCCGCACGCGGCGTCACCCAACTCCCGCCGCAGGCGACAACCATCGGCAGTCGGAGGTAGGCGGCGAGTTCGTCGCGCCCGATGCCACCCGTCGGCATGAACTCGACGTCGGCGTAGGCAGCGCCGATCGCTGTCAGTGCTCGAACGCCACCAGCCGCTTCCGCAGGGAAGAACTTCAGGAGCCGGAGTCCCTTGCGAACGACCGCGTTGATCTCGGTCGGTGTCATCACACCCGGTATGACCGGCATGTCGTGAGCAAGGCACCAGTCGACGACGTCATCGTCGAAACCAGGGGTGACGATGAAGCGACTGCCCGCCGCGGCGGCCAGCTCCGCCTGGTCGACCGACATCACCGTGCCGGCACCGACCAGCATCTCCGGGTGAGCCCTGGTCAGAACGCGAATGACGGTTGCGGCCGCCGGAGTGCGAAAGGTGATCTCGGCGCTCGGCAGCCCTCCGGCGAGCAGCGCTGCTCCCAACCCCTCTGCCCGGTCGGCGCGGTCGATGGTGACGACCGGGACGAGACCGATCGTTCTCAATGCTGCCGGCACGGTCGACTCGTGGTCAGGGGGCATCGTGGTTCCAATCGAGGAGCTGGTGGGCCTTGCGACAGTCGAAGAAGCTGCGATGCCCGGTCAATTCGCCCTTCACCGGGACGTCGGGGTAATCGAGTGCGGCCAGTTCCGATGTGGGTGTGTCGCTCGTCGTGTCGGGTGCGACGACGTAGAAGGTCTCGTGGCCGTCGAAGTCGGCGGTCACGCCGAGCAGGCACGCGCGGGCGGCCCCATCGAGATTCGTGTAGCCCCACAGCTGTTTCGCAGCGATGTCGCCGGGCAGTTCGTTCCAGCTGACCGCCCGGGTGCGGTCCTCGACGACACCGTGCAGACGCAGGCTCGCGACGGTGATGTCGTGACGACGCACGATTGCGTCAGCCTGCTGCTCACAGATCCACTTGGACAGGCTGTACGGATCTTCGGGGTACGCAGGGTGCTGCTCGTCGAGGGGGAAGTAGTCGTAGCGGGGCCATCGGCTGAAACGGCCGCCGATCGCGTTGACGCTGGAGGCCTGGGCGACACGACGCACACCAACCTCGGCGGCTGCCCGAAGGACGTGGTAGCTGGCGATCACGTTGGCGTCGTGGACGACGTGGTCGGGATGACGCCCCGGGCCGGTGATCGCGGCAAGATGGATCACGGCGTCGCAACCGGTCAGAGCTCGCTCCAGGCCGGCGTAGTCGGTCAGATCGATGTGGTGGAACGAGGTGGCGTCGGCAGTCGAGGCGACCGGGGCGCGGTCGATCGACACGACGGTGTGCCCGTGGGAGATCGCCTCATCGATGACGGAGCGGCCGACTCTGCCGAGGGCGCCGGTCACTGCGATGTTCATCGTCATGCTTCTTCATCCGGGCGGCGGGTTGTGTGCGGTCCGGCGGGTGAACTCGGGACACTCGCCCGACCGGTGTCGCCAGTGACCTTACCCTCCGCTGCTCAGCCGCCCGTCGGAGCCCACGGACGTGATAGTTCTGAATCCGATGGAACACTTCGACGTCGTCTCGATCGGGGAGACGATGGTCGGCTTCGTCTCCCAAGACGATGTGCGCCAGTTTCTCGCGACGACGGCGGGCGCCGAGTCGAACGTCGCCGCCGGGCTCGCTCAGCTTGGCTGTCGTGTGCGCTGGGTGTCGCGGGTCGGCGACGATCCGCTCGGCCGATTCGTCGAGGGCGAGATCGCCGGACGAGGCGTCGACGTTGCCGTCGTGCGTGACGACAGTCACCCGACCGGCGTTCTGACGAAGCACGTGACCGGGGAACGCACCCTCGTGCGCTATTACCGAAGCGAGAGTGCAGCCCGGTCGCTGTCGGTGCACGACCTCGACCGGCTCGGAAACGCCCGCTGGGTCCACGTGACCGGCATCACCCCGGCGCTGTCGGCCAGCGCCGCCGGCATGGTCGAGGCAGTCCTTGATCGATCGACCGGACTCGACAGCCGGGTGTCGTTCGACGTGAACTACCGGCCCGCCTTGTGGCCCGATGCGTCGACCGCGGCGCGGGTGCTCGTCGAACTCTCGCGTCGGGCCGACGTCGTGTTCATCGGCGACGACGAGGCGGAGGCGCTCTTCGGTGCCTCGACGACCACGGCGATCCGCGATCTGATTCTCCGCCGTGACGATCAGGAACTCGTGCTCAAACGCGGTGCGGACGAAGCGACGGTCATCACCTTCGGCGAAGAGGTGTCCGAACCGGCGCTGTCAGCGCCGCTGGTCGACGCCACGGGCGCCGGCGACGCGTTCGCCGCCGGCTACCTCGCCGCCGGCTGCTTCGGGTGGTCGACCCGCGATCGCCTGCGTCTCGGCCATGTCATGGGCGCACGTGTCGTCGGCGTGCTCGACGACACCCCTCCCCCCTTCACGCCACACGAACTCGCGACCTTGTCGCCGGAGCGGCTGGAGACACTCTGGAGGTGACCCGAGCGGTCACCACCAGTCGGCGATCGCCTCGTAGACGTCGGGGTGGTGGGCGAGCGTGTTGTGAGTCAGCTTGGGGAAGGTGCACGTGCTCGCGCCGGGGAACAAGTCACCATCGTCGGAGCGACCTGCTGCGCTGGTCGAAGTGACGAGTGCGTCGCCGATCAGCCTGGCCACCGGATGCTCGGGGTCGGCAGTGATCGAGCCGGCGATCACGAGATGGTCAGCTCGGCGGAGGCGATGTGGCCGGTGGGGATGGGGGCGCCGCAGCGCACCGGGGTCGTGTTCGAGCCAGTCGTCGTGGTGGATGGCACCGAACCGGAGGTCCTTGATGCCGGCGCTTCGCCGGTCGAGGCCGAGTCCGAGGAGCCGGGTGGGAGCAACGGGGAGCGACCACAGCGCTGCGCTGACCGCATTGACGAACCCTTCGAGGCCGGCGCCGGTGTTCGGCACGCCGATCAGGACGACCCGCCTGACCCTGCTGGTCCACGGGCGCCCGATCGGCAGACGTCGACCGACGGGCCACACGTGGCGTCCGTAGTGGCAGGCGGACCGGACGACGAGCCCGCCCATGCTGTGACCGATCAGGTTGATCTCGCGGACCGGCACCGGCCATGACCGCATGAGCCAGCTCAGGAGATGGGCGAGCTCGCTGCCGTTGGCGGAGATGTGCCGGCCGGTGTTGTACCGGACCGACAGCACGGTCATGTCGTGCTCGTCGGCGAGGAGTCTGCCGTAGGTGGTCGATGCATCCTTCGGATACCGCCAGATCGACTCGGTCGACATCAGTCCGTGGACGAGGAGGCAGATTCGCGGACTGGCATTCGGGACAGCGTCGACGAGAGCGCCACGCGGTGTGTGCCGGTCGAGCGGCAACACGGTGTTGCCCGCCCGGATCGTCATCGGGGTCGCCACTCGCGACCCTCGGTCGGCGAGTGTGTCGCCGAACAGTCCATTCACGATCGCCGCCGCGTCGTCACCACGTCCCGAGAGCATGGTGAGCCGCCGCAACGCCGACCCTGAGCCTGACGGGCGGGCGCCATTCGTATCAGCCGGTTCCACGAGGGTCACCGGGGGAACGGTAATGGCTTCGATCGCGCTTCGATTGTCATCCATCCGTGCTTCCGCATGCCCTGCCATCTCGGTGTCGGGTGCGACGTCGACCGTGACGTACGGGATCCCCGCCTCGACACGCCAGTCGGCGACCTGTTGGGAGGCATCGGCGAAAAGCGGGTCCAGACAGACGACGCGACTCGATCTCACGTCGTCTCGTGACGGCTCGTTCCAGGCTTGGTCAGCTGCCAGTTGGCGGTAGGTGCCGAAGACGGTCCTCGCTGTTCCGCCGGCGACGACGACCTCGGTCACCGACGATGCGTCGGGCGCCAGGCCGATGCCGCTGCAGTCGACCCCGGCCGCCGACAAGAGCTCGCGCACGCGTACCGACGAGTCGTCGTCCCCCAGCCGATTTCCGGCCAGCTTGGTGTGGATGCCGAGTCGCGCGAGCACGTACGCCCCTCCTGCCGCCTCGCCGCCGAGGGAAGGATGTACCTCGGCGACCTCGGAGTAACCAGCTCGATCAACGTGCTGGGGGCGATGACTCCGTAGGCGGAGACGTCATGCATGTCGACTCGGTTCAGGGCCCGACGTCGACGGTCAGGTGCAGATGAAGGCGACGGTGGAGCTCGCGGCATCGACCAGACGAATCGGCGGGTCGGTTGGCGCCGCGGCGTGGTCAGACGTCATCACCCCGACGAAGATGACGTGGGTGTTCGATCAACGCGCAGGATCGCGGCTCCCGTCAACGGTTCGTCCGGGCGAGCACGTCGATCTCGGATGGGATCTCGGCGGATCAGACGCGAACGAAGCGCCGTCGGTGGCGGAATACCGAGGGCGCCTCGTCTGCGGAGACCGAGTCACCGGCGGGATGACTCATTCTGTTCATCGTGCAGGGCCCGACCTCACTTGAGCCGGTTTGCCGAGTCCTCACATCAGTTCGCGTCCACGTGAACTGACTTGACAAGATTGACGCGGAAACGGCCGAGTCGCCGGTCTCGAGCTGGGTGTGTTGCGATCGTTCTGGCCGGACGAATCCGTCAACGCCGAGTGAGCACGGCCGATTGCTCGACGGACCTCGGTGAACGGGTGCGAACGTCAATCGGTCGTCGGCGATGACTGCGATCGCGAGTTCCCGCACGACCAGTCGAGGGACTCGCGCTTCGGTGCCGTTCACGCGGAGCAGCGCCGTCGGGTGAGCCGACGCCCATCCGGGCGGTGGCGATGTCGTCGGTGTGTCCGGCCGGCGGGATCGGGTCTCGCTGCGACGACTGCCGGCAGCACGAGGCCGGTAGTCGTACCATGCGCGATGTCGGGCGCCGACGCGAACGAAGCGCCGTCGATGGCGGGGACCGAGGGCGCTTCGTCAGCTGATGCGGAGTCGAGTTGCCGTGCGGGGCGACTCGTTGTGTTCATCGTGTCAGGCCGGACCTGACTTGAGTCGGTTGACCGACTCTTCACGTGACTTCACGTCATCGCGAGCAAACATCACGCGTTCGTTGCGCAATCGGTGCGAATCGCTGTACATCCCTGGGCGCTGGAGCGGTCGATATCGAAGGGACCCTCGACGGCGAGGTCACTTGGCTCCGCTGGCCGCACGTCCTCCCACCGACTTCCGCCTCGGACGCCGTCGTACACTTGCGAATGGGCGAAGGGAGGGGCCCCGGGCAGCATGAAGAAGCGGTTTCGAGGCATCGGTGTGCTGCTGGCGACCACCCTGATCGCCGCTTGTTCAGGGTCGGCCTCCGACACGATCGACGAAAGCGCTCCTCGGATTCGCGTCGAGCGTGTCGATTCGGCCACGGATTCCAACCAGCATTCCGGACGAGCCGGACGTGGTGGCTCCGTGCGGGTGAGAGGTCTGGTCGCTGCAGTAGTGGCTGGTTTGAGAAGGGTGCGGATGACTTGTGTCCCGCAGTCTGGATCGACCAGGCCGCCGGGCCGCCGCTGCGACGTCACAGCTGACAAGTGAGATCGGGTCGTGACGGACGGCGATGGTGAGGAGCGGTCGGCTTGCGCCGAGAACGGCACCGGACCAGGAAGCGTCGCGGCGGTGGTGTTGCACCGACGGTCAAGTCGAGGTGGGCCATGCCCGGCCCGACCGTTTCGAGACGGACTGTGTCGACGATCACCAGGCCCGAACTCGACGGCGGTCGACAACGCTCGACCGCGTACCCCGACACCCGTGCCGTGCCGGTCGTCACCGCCCGCGGCTCGACGTCCAGAGACTCTCGACCGCACGCTCCATCCGCTCCTCCCACGAGGCCCTCCAGTCCTCCGACGATGCCCTCCAGATCGTCGAGTGACCAGAGCCATCGCGACCCGCTCGGTCTCCCCCGACGAGCAGCGCGGTGGCGCAGCCCAAGAATTCCATGATCAGCATCTGAGCCGATTGATACGGTCCGCACCAGGTCGCCGACCAAAGGAGCATCCCATGTCCATTCTGGTGAAGATCGACGGTCTCGCCGGCCGGGGTGATGTCACCCTTGCCGGCTATGACGACGGCGATTGGTTCGTCGCCGATTCGTTCTCGTTCGGCGTCGAGCGTGTGATGAAGAAGTCCGGCCAGAAGGGCGGCACGCAGGACATCAACATCGGGGTCGGCGAACTGCAGGAGTGCACGATCTCGAAGCCGATGGATACTGCATCAGCGCTGCTGGCCCAATACGCCGTCAACGGCAACAGTGGCGGCGGGGCACAGATCGACTTCGTACAGCCCGCTGGTGACGGGGTCACGGTGTACCTGCGCTACAAGCTCGACCGCTGCTTCGTGAAGAGTTGGTCCACGAGCGGCGACGCCGACGATCGCCCGACCGAGGAGGTGGCGTTCTACTACAACAAGATCGCCTTCACGGTCGCCGGCGGTGGCCCGGTGTTCAGTTGGGACAGCGTGAAGCAGAAGAAGTGGAACAAACACGGGTTGCTGCCCCTCCCGTCACCCGGCTGAGCGTCAACGCACCACCACTTCGACGTCGGTCACACGATCGGGCCACCGGCCGACACGACAGCGGCCGGGACGCCGATGTCGAGGTCGAGGTCGAGGTCGAGGTCCATGATCAGTGTCAAGGGAGTCGAGGAACGGCGTGATCACGTCGGAGCCTCACTCCGCCGACGTGTCGGCCCGATCGGCGATCATCAACCGGTCACGAACGGAACACCGGCTGATCATCCGCTGACCGCCGACGGGATCGTCCTTCACCCAGGGTGTTGCAGACGGGTCCAGCGGTCCTCGATGTCGGCCACGTCGAACGGCCGGAGGCGATCGGCCTCGACGAGGTTGATGTTGGCGTGCTCGATCGCGTCATTCGCGGCGGCAACCTGCGCTCTCAGGTCATGGAGCGTCGCCGCCCGCCAGAAGCCGATCCGGGCCTGTTCGACCGCGCCTTCGGCAGCCGTTCGGCGATCGTGGCTGAGCTCGCGACGTGCGAACTGGTTGGCCCACCAACCTTCTCCCCGATGTGCGTCGAGATCGAGTGGCCGACCACGCAACTCAGGTGTGTCGAGTCTGCCCGCTGCCGCGGCGTTGGCGAGCACCTCCTCCACCGAACGCTCGATCCAGCTCATGACGAAACGCTATTCGTCCCGATCGAATGGATCCAAGGCATCAAGAACGGCCTCGACGTCCGCGCCGGCCCCGATCGGGCCGGTCGCCGCATCGGACAACGGGCCGTCGGCGGAGCCGTACCACACACGCGGCGGGCCCAGTTCGAACACGATGTCGCACGACACTCCCTCGACGAGGACGCCGCCGGCCGCTTCGTCGACGAGGAACACCTCGCGGTCGGAACCCACACAACCGTCGCCGCCGCTCGACCCGAACGCGACCACGTCGCCCCACAGCAGTTCATGAACTCGCAGGCCGGCCTCCGATGAATCGACTGCGACCACCTCGGCGCCGTCGATGGCGACCAGGCCACCGAGCCCGCACGGGCTCGGCGACGCATTCCGGACCAGCACCGCCGAGTCGGTCACGGCGAGCTCGAGGTCATCGGTGCTGCACGCCTCGGTGACGGGCTCGTTCGGGTAGAACGCACTCAACCACCACCCGCACGTCACGACCGCCGTCGGCACGAACACCGATTCGTGATCGACGGCGATTTGCACGGACGTCACGACCGACGGCGTCACACACTCGTTGTCCGTCTGGGCGACGACCACGTCGGCGGTGGCGCCCGGCAGCAGCCACACGTCGGGTTCGATGGCCGGATCGAGTCGCGGTGACCGGCCGATGTCAGGTTCGCACCAGTCGTCGCTGACGTTGCGCATTCGGATCACGGCATCGGCGGTGGACACACCGCGAACGCACCTGCGCCGTCCACAGTTCGAGGTCGTCGGCGACGCACGGCCCGGGAGTGGCCGGCTCGGGCACGGTCGAACCGCTCAGCTGGCTCGCAGCCAGTTCAGATGCGGCCGTTGTCACCTCAGGATCGTCGAGCGCGTACTCCGCGAGCGGCAACGTGCCCGCGATCGACGAGGGTGGCGAACCCCCAACCAGCACACCGTTTGCAGCGCCTGCATCAGCGCCACCGTCAACCTCGTCATCGGTTGACCCGGTCGCGCAACCGCTCAGGACCAGCGACATCACTGCGAACGAACCGATCGCGAGCCGAGCCGGGCGCTTCCCGATCGATCGACCGCTGGATGCCCCCACACCTCGAACCCTACGCGGACGCACCAGTGGACCGACGATCGCCCGCATACCACAAGAACCCCGAACCGGCCAGCCGACGACCTCCACCAACCGAACGCACCACCACACGAGACGAGACGAGCCAGAGCCCGAGCAAACCGTCGAACGCCACGACATCACCCCCAAGACCCGACGCACACATACCCGTCGACCAACCGCCATCCTCTTACTAAAGAACCCCGAACCGGCCAGCCGACGACCTCCACCAACCGAACGCACCACCACACGAGACGAGACGAGAGCCCAACCGCCGGACACCGCCAACACCGGACACCGAACACCGGACACCGGACACCGGACACCGAACGCCACCATGCCCCAGAAGCCCAGCGCCCAGATACCCGTCGACCGACGGCCACCCTCACACCACAAAGACCCCGAGCCGGCCGGCCGACGAGACGGTCCCGCTCTGCGAGCCGGTCATGGCACGAATCCAATGACACGTTCATTCCACCTGCCCAGGCGACCGAGGGTGACGGGATACGACCCATCTTCTACGGTTCACCCATGAGCGAGAACCTTCGGAACTACACCAAAGCCCTCTACGGCTTCGACCATGTCCTCAAGCTGACGCCTGACAGGGCATGGTCGCGCAAGGCGCCGTGTGTGGGCTGGACCGGCAAGGACGTGTACGAACACGCCATGGGAGGCGTCAAGATGGTGCACAGCTTCGCAACGACGAACACTGCGCCGCGTTCCACCCCCAAGCTGGGCGCCAACCCGCTGGTCGCGTGGGAGAGGCTGCGCGACCAGACGATCACGGCATTGGATCAGCCCGGCGTCATCAATTCGATCGCCAACGAGCCGTTCGGGCCGGAGATGGGACCGTTCCCGATCGACACGCTGGTCGGCTTCATGGGTGCCGACCTGATCGTGCACGCCTGGGACCTCGCTCGAACCGCCAAGGTCGACGAGCGACTCGACCCGGCGCTGTGCAAATCGACATTGGCGATGTGGAAGTCGCTCCCCGAGGAGGTCCTGCGCGGTTCGGGCATGTTCGGCGCGAAGGTCAAGTCGGCGAAGGGTGCCGACGCCCAGACCCGACTGCTCAACTTCCTCGGCCGGGAGGTCTGACCCACCATCCGCGCCGTTGTTCACGCGCCGTTCACATTGCGAACACGGCGGTGTCATCGCCCGGTGACATCGTGCCGCTGCCCCTACAACCGTTGATGTGGAAGGACCCATCTGTGGCGTACCAAGCTGAATACATCTGGCTCGACGGAACCGAGCCGACCAACCTGCTTCGCAGCAAGACCCGAATCCTGCACGACGAGGTCTCCGAGCCGCCGATCTGGGGATTCGACGGATCGTCGACCAACCAGGCGACCGGCGACAAGTCGGACTGTGTGCTCAAGCCGGTCTTCCACTGCCACGACCCGCTTCGCGGTGGCCGGAACATCCTGGTGATGTGCGAGGTGCTGATCGCCTCGACCGGGCGGCCCCACGCCACCGACACTCGTGTTGCGTGCTCGCGGGTCGAGAAGAAGCACGCCGACCGTGAGATGTGGTTCGGGCTCGAGCAGGAGTACACGATGCTCCGCGCCGACGGCACACCGATCGGATTCCCACCTGGAGGCGGCCAGCCCGCGCCTCAGGGTCCCTACTACTGCGGTGTCGGCACCGGCCGCATCATGGGACGTGACATCGTCGAGCGACACACCCAGGCGTGCATCGACGCCGGCCTGTCGATCTCGGGCACCAACCCCGAGGTCATGCCCGGCCAGTGGGAATTCCAGATCGGCCCGCTCGGTCCGACCGCCGTCGGTGACCAGCTCCACGTCGCACGCTGGCTCCTCCACCGGATCGCGGAGGACTACGACGTCATCATCAGCCTCGACGCCAAGCCGGTGAAGGGTGACTGGAACGGCGCCGGTTGCCACACGAACTTCTCCAACGTGGCGATGCGCGAGAACTACGAAGCGATCATCAACGCCTGCGACGCCATCGGCGACAACTACATGGACCTCGTCGTGAACTACGGCCACGACATCCAGAGCCGACTCACCGGCCTGCACGAGACCGCGCCGTGGGACAAGTTCAGCTACGGCGTGTCCGACCGCGGCTCCTCGATCCGCATTCCGTGGCAGGTCGAGAAGGACGGCAAGGGATACGCGGAAGACCGCCGTCCCAACGCCAACTGTGACCCGTACGTGGTCTCCCGGATGATCACCGAGATCATCTGTGAGTCGCTCGAGCCGAAGACCGGCAAGAGGGTCAAGAAGGCGCCCGCCAGAAAGGCAGCCGCCAAGAAGAGGGCCGCCACCAAGAAGTGACCCGCTCGGCGTGACCTGACATCGACGGACGGGAGCCCTCAGGGGCTCCCGTCCCGGTTCTTCGCCGGACCGACCGCTTTCGAAACGGCACCGAACCCACCAGACTGGACACCCGATGCTCGACCAACACCGTGACTACGTGCTGCGCACCGTGGAAGAGCGTGGCGTTCGCCTCGTTCGGCTGTGGTTCACCGACGTGCTCGGCAACCTCAAGAGTTTTGCGATCAGCCCTGCCGAGCTGGAGAACGCGCTCGAAGACGGAATGACCTTCGACGGGTCCTCGATCGACGGGTTCTCCCGCATCCAGGAGTCGGACGTGCTCGCTGTCCCCGACCCGGACACCTTCGAGCTGATCCCATGGAGCGAGCCGGGCGCGGCCGAGGCCCGTGTGTTCTGCGACATCCAGAACCTGGACGGCACTCCGTTCCAGGGGGATCCACGGCAGGTGCTGCGCCGCCATGTCCAAGCGGCCCACGACCAGGGGTTCACGTTCTACATCGCCCCCGATATCGAGTTCTTCTACTTCGAGCAGCCCGAGCTCGGTCAGCGCCCCGAGCCGCTCGACTACGGCAGCTACTTCGACCTCACGACCCGCGAACGCGGCCGGAGATCTCCGCAAGGAGACGATCCGAAAGCTCGAGCAGATGAGCATCCCCGTCGAGTACAGCTTCCACGAGGACTCACCGAGCCAGCAGGAGATCGACCTCCGTCACACCGACGCCCTCACCATGGCCGACAGCGTGATGACGTTCCGGCTCGTCGTGAAAGAGGTCGCCGCCAGCCAGGGGGTCTACGCCACCTTCATGCCCAAGCCTCTCGCCGGGCTCCAGGGGTCCGGGATGCACCTCCACATGAGCCTGTTCCGCGGCGACGACAACGCGTTCTTCGACGGCGACGACGAGCACCAGCTCTCGCCGCTCGCGAAGTCGTTCATGGCGGGCCTGATCATCCACGCGGCCGAGATCACGGCGATCACCAACCAAACCGTCAACAGCTACAAGCGCCTCGTTCCCGGCTTCGAGGCGCCGGTCCACATCAGTTGGGCCCGCAACAACCGCAGCGGTCTCATCCGGGTGCCGATCGCCAAGAAGGGCAATCCGCTCGCGACCCGGATCGAATATCGGTCGCCGGATCCCGGCTGCAATCCGTACCTCGCATTCAGCCTCCTGCTGGCGGCGGGGATGCGCGGCATCCAGGAGGGCTACGAGCTGCCCGAGGAGGCCGACGCCAACCTGTTCGAGATGGACGATGCGGCGCTGACCAAGCTCGGCATCACTCAACTTCCCCAATCACTCTCCGATGCGCTCCGCACGATGGAGTCCTCCGAGCTGGTGCACGAGGCCCTGGGCGAACACATCTTCGAATGGTTCCTCCGCAACAAGCGTCGCGAGTGGCGCGACTACAAGACGCACGTCAGCCAGTTCGAGCTCGACCGATACCTGGGGTCGATGTGACGGACCGTGCGGCCCGGTCGATCGTCGTGTTCGCCGATTCGCTCGCGCCCGACGTGGCTCGTGTGCTGGATCTGGCCGGCTATTCGTGGAAGGGCGTGACATCGCCCGACGAGGCCGCCGACAGTGAACCGGTCGACGGTTGGGCCGGTGCCATCATCGACTGCACCGATGCCTCGGAGAGTGCGTGGGCGTTCGCCCGCAGCATCCGCAAAGACGATTCGGCGGCGGCGGTCATGGTGCTGATCGGGGGCGCTCAGCTGGCCGACCTCGAGCTTCGCGACGAACTGTTCGACGACTTCTGCCTCATGCCGTTCCACCCCGCCGAGTTCGAGGCCCGGGTGCGCCACCTGATGTGGTCGAACACCGGCGATGTCGAGGTACGCACCGATCTCGTCGAATACGGCGACTTGGTGCTCAACCTCGAGACCTACCAGGCGACCATCGCCGGTCGCCCGCTCGACCTCACGTACATGGAGTACGAGCTGCTGAAGTTCCTGGCACAGAACCCGGGCAAGGTCTTCACCCGGGAGATCCTGCTGTCGCGGGTGTGGGGCTACGAGTACTACGGAGGTGCCCGAACGGTCGATGTCCACGTGCGGCGCCTGCGCGCCAAGCTCGGCGAGGAGCACGCCAACCAGATCGCCACGGTGCGGTCGGTGGGCTACCGCTTCGGTCAGTCCCGCTGGGGCAGCTGACCGAGGTCGATCCTCAGCCGGGCGGACACCACGACTCACCCCAACGCGTGTCGAGCCTCCGCAGCCGACGGTCGACGCAACGTGACTCGATCGGCTGGCCGCGCCCTGTCGGTCCCGTGGGATCGCCTCACATCGTGGGTGCGGATCGTCCGGTCACCAGTCGGCGTCGCCTGACGGAACGTCGAACACCGGGCCCTCTGCGCCGGAGCCACCGTTCGCCCGACTGAGTGAACCGAAGGACCGGTCGGGAATGCACGGTTGCGCGGCACCCAGGTTCCAGAGCCCTTCGAGGTCGCCAGGGCCGAACCCGGGCTGACTTCCGAGCGAGAAGTACATGAGCTCGCTCGAGTCGTTGACGTGATCGAGGCCCAGCATGTGGCCGAGCTCGTGGAGCCAGACCCGTTCCTGGATGCCGTTGCCGGCGTCCACATCGACCATGGCTCCGCCTGACGAGCGACTCGCCCACAGCTTGCCGCCTTCGACCCACGATGAGGACGAGGAGCCGCCGAGTCCGATCACCGAACCTGCGAGTCGGGGCGTAGCGGTTGCGTCCGAGAACACGAGGACCGCATCAGCACCGCTGCCAGCAGGCACCGAGAGATCGAGCCCTGCCGACGTGGTACCGACGAAGACGAAGTCGAGCGCGGTTGCCTGCTCGACGGTGGCGATCGCACTGTTCATCAGAGCGATCTGGGCCGGCGTCGCCCGATCGGCGTTGACGACGTACTCGATCGGCTCGCACGGGTTCCAGCGGGCCTGTTCGACCTGGGCACCGAAGGTGTACGTCGAGAGGAACTCGAAGGCACCCGATGTCGGCGACGCGGCCGGCGGCAGCGTGGTCGACGGCGGAACGAGGGTCGCCACCGGGCTCGGCACCGTGCTGCTCGTCGTGCTGCTCGTCGTGCTGCTCGTCGTGCTGCTCGTCGTGGTCGGACTCGTGGTCGGACTCGTGGTCGTGGTCGTGGTCGTGGTCGCCGCCATCGTGGTCGTCGTGGAGCCGGGGCTGCCCACGTCGGTCGTCGGAGCGGTCGGGGTCGTCCCGCCCGCCGGCACGAACCCATTCACATCGACCACCAGATCCGTCTCCGCCAACGACAACACACACACCTTCCCCCCAGCACCCACCTTCGCCAACACCGCATTCGGCACCACATCACCCGCCACATAATTCACACTCGACGTACCCGGCACCACCGCCCCACACGGAAACACCGTCAAGAACCCATCCGCCGACGGCCCCACCGCCGTCACGTTCAACATCACCGACGACGCATCCACATCCACACCACCACGACCAGCCACCAACACCTCAGTCACCGAACCCGCACCCACACGACCACCACCAGCAAACAACCCATCCACCGTCACCTCACCCACACGCGACTCGAACACCCGCGCCGGCACCACCGACGACGGCGAACCGCCCGCCGGCACGAACCCATTCACATCGACCACCAGATCCGTCTCCGCCAACGACAACACACACACCTTCCCCCCAGCACCCACCTTCGCCAACACCGCATTCGGCACCACATCACCCGCCACATAATTCACACTCGACGTACCCGGCACCACCGCCCCACACGGAAACACCGTCAAGAACCCATCCGCCGACGGCCCCACCGCCGTCACGTTCAACATCACCGACGACGCATCCACATCCACACCACCACGACCAGCCACCAACACCTCAGTCACCGAACCCGCACCCACACGACCACCACCAGCAAACAACCCATCCACCGTCACCTCACCCACACGCGACTCGAACACCCGCGCCGGCACCACCGACGACGGCGAACCGCCCGCCGGCACGAACCCATTCACATCGACCACCAGATCCGTCTCCGCCAACGACAACACACACACCTTCCCCCCAGCACCCACCTTCGCCAACACCGCATTCGGCACCACATCACCCGCCACATAATTCACACTCGACGTACCCGGCACCACCGCCCCACACGGAAACACCGTCAAGAACCCATCCGCCGACGGCCCCACCGCCGTCACGTTCAACATCACCGACGACGCATCCACATCCACACCACCACGACCAGCCACCAACACCTCAGTCACCGAACCCGCACCCACACGACCACCACCAGCAAACAACCCATCCACCGTCACCTCACCCACACGCGACTCGAACACCCGCGCCGGCACCACCGACTCGAGCGCGATCGGAGCCGACCGGACGACGGACCGGTTCAGCGTCGCCGTGACGAACAGCAACCCGACGACGAGCACGAGCACGACTGCGAGCCGGGTTGCCGCCGAGACCCCGCTGCCGGCTCGCTGATCGCTCCTGTTCGTCATGGATGCTCCCTCCGGTCGATGCAGTGTTCATCGGCCGACATCAAACGGGGATCATGTCAGGTTTCGGAGAAGAAGTGCATTGCGCAGCCCGCACCATGGTTCATCAGGAGCTCGGCACAGGCCCAGACCGAACCGGTGCCTCCCGTCGGCGACCAACGGTCGACTCCATGACGACCGTGGGATTCCGGCTGTCGGGATGTCCGACCACGCGTCATCCTCCGGATGCATCGACCGAGCTCGAACGGTCGCGGATCAGCGTTGCCGGCGAATCCGTTCGAGCGGTGGGTCGAACACCCGCGTCGCCTGCCAGACCGGATCGCAGTCGTAGTCCCAATACTTGGTCCGATCGATCGCAACCGCACGATTGCCGGACACACCACCATCGAGGTGTCCGTTGTGGATCCGGATGGACGAGTACAGGTCGGGTGAGACGTCGACCGCACGGGCGTGGGCCGAGCTGGTCCGCCACGCCTCGGTGTCATCGGGAACGCTGTGCACCACCAGATTCGCCCAGAAATCGTTGGCGAGTTCGACGGAGCTGTAGCTCAGAATCCCGGGAAATTTCCGGAACTCCAGCAGGAGCCCCAACTCGAGTTCGTCGAGCGACGGGTAGTCGATGAGATCGCGTCGGGCAGCGAAGAAGCCGACGATGCACACTCGGCCGACCTCCCGGATGAGGCCCGGCTCGCAGACGACGGTACGTCGTCGAAGACCGTGGACATCCCAGAGCTTGGGCTCGTGTGCCACCAAGTCGGCCCGGCCGACGTCGTTGGATCGAATCCAACTGCGCAGATCCTGCAACATGTAGGCCAGCAGATCGAGGTCGGGCGTGTACAGCGAGACGTCGGTGCACGGATGTAGCAGGTCCTCCTCGGTCGCTTCGAGATCGATCACGCCCGTCCTCCTCGCCGTCGTGGTCGTGCGGCGTTCCAACTCTACGACTGCACCGCACCTGATGTGGTCATCGGACGTCGCGGGCCGGATCATGAGCGCGTCACGCCGAGCGGAACGGGCGGCCGCTGCGGTATCGCGCGCCACATCCACACGAGATCGTCGCGACGATCACCGACGAGCGGATTCAGTTGGCGAAGAGCACGTCGACGGACGTCGCGATCGAATCGGCGAAGAGGTCCTGGCCCGACTGGGTCAGATGCACGCCGTCCTCGGTGATGATTCCCGCCTCGGTCCCGTGGGAGTACCAGTCGACGACGGCCGAGCCGCTGTCCCGACGTTCGAGCTCGACACGGATCATTCGATTGGCACGAGCCACCACTTC
Organism: uncultured Acidimicrobiaceae bacterium; assembly: GCA_963792905.1. GTDB lineage: Bacteria > Actinomycetota > Acidimicrobiia > Acidimicrobiales > Ilumatobacteraceae > Ilumatobacter. The sequence continues at coordinate 52,635 of CAWBYE010000023.1, read as the reverse complement.
CTCGCGGCCCGCAATCCAGAGGTCGACCCAGATCACCGGGTCGTCGGCGGGAATCAGGTCGAGCACTTCACGCATCTCGGCGCGGAAGTCGTCGAGCGACTCGTCGGACGCGACATCGTTCGTCCCGAGCGCGATCACCCACACGCCGGGCTCGACGGTCGAGGCGATCGTGCCGACCGCGTCGGTGCCGGGAGGCAGGCTGCTGCCGCCGCGACTCATGCGCCGACTCTCGAGGCCGTCGACTGCGAGCACGTGCAGACCCCGACGGACAAGTGACCTGACGATCTCGTCCTCGGCCGACTTGGTCAGCGAGTCGCCGACCACGGCAACCGTGGACGGCCGCTCGATCGTCGGTTCGACCAGGGTCTCGATCTCGTCGACGACACCATCGAACTCGCTCCCGACGACCGGCGGATCGACGTCGGTCGCGCTCGGAAGGGTCGTGCTGACCTCCTCGACGTCAAGCGTCTCCATTCCGAGCGCGCCAACACCGCTCGGTCGGTCGTCGAGCCCGCATGCGGCGAGCATCAGCACGAGTGCCGATGCGAACACGGGGGTCGAGCGATACATCACGATGGACCATTCTGGCGCTTGGCAGGGGCCATGCGGCGGCACGATTCAGCCGGGCTGCTGGATCCGCCGAGCGACACGCTCGTGCTCACGAAGCACCTCCTCGGTGCGCGACGAGACGAGCCGTCCGTCGCGCACGATCGGCTCGCCGGCGACCACCGTGTCGCGAGCGCCGAGCGGCCCGCATCGCACCCAGGCCTCGATCGGATCGGCGATGGCACCGGCGAACGCCGGCCCGGTGAGAGACCACACGGCAAGGTCGGCCACCGCGCCCGGCTCGACGACACCCAGCTCCCCGGACCGGCCGAGGCATGCCGCACCTCCCAGGGTCGCCATCTCCAGCGCCATCCGGGCCGTGCCGGCGGCAGCCCCGTCACGAAGCTTCGCCAGCAGCATCGCCTGCCGTGCCTCCATCCAGAGCGAGGCGCTGTCGGCCGACGACGACCCATCGACGCCCAACCCGACGGCGACACCGGCGGCGCGGAGATCGACGACGGGTGCGACGCCCGACGCCAGGATCAGGTTGCTCGACGGGCAGTGTGCGACGCCTACTCCGGCGGCGCCGAGCCGCACGATCTCGTCGTGGTTCGGCATCACGCAGTGTGCGACCCACGTGCGGTCTGACGACCAGCCGGTCCGTTCGAGGTACTCCATCGGACGGCAGCCGAACGTCGCGATGCTGAACTCGTCGTCTTCGGCGTTCTCGGCGAAGTGCGTGTGCAACCGCACGTCGAGGCGTTCGGCCAGCTCCGCCGTTCGCACCATCAGGTCCTCGGTCACGCTGAACGGCGAGCATGGTGCCAGTGCGATCCGAACCATCGCTCCCCACGACCGGTCGTGGTGCCGCTCGACGGCCGTTTCGCTGTCGGCGAGGATCGAGTCGTCGTCGGCCACGACGTGATCGGGTGGTAGCCCACCGTCTTTCATCGACAGCGACATCGAACCCCGGGTCGGGTGGAACCGCAGGCCGAGATCGCGAGCTGCTTCGATCTCGGCCGTCAGCAGGTCGCCTGCGCCATGTGGATGCAGGTAGAGATGGTCCGTCGACGTCGTGCAGCCCGACAGCGCCAGTTCTGCCAACCCGACCCACGTCGACAGATAGACGGCCTCGGTATCGATCGCCGCCCACAGCGGATACAGCGACTGCAGCCAGCCGAACAATGGTTTGTCGGTCATCGGCGGGTGGGCGCGCGTGAGGTTCTGGTACAGGTGATGGTGGGTGTTGACCAACCCCGGGGTCACGAGACAATCGCCGGCATCGATCGCGACCGTCGCCGGTGGCGGCGTTCCCGTGCCAACGGTGTCGATCAACCCACCGGTCACGCTCACCCATCCACCTGCGATCTCACGGCGGTCGGCGTCGAGTGTCGCGAGGCACCGTGCGTTCGCGATGACGAGGTCGGCCACTGGCATCACCGGAGCGACTCGAGGACCGCCGCGATGTCGTCGATCGTCGTCAGCGGGTTGACGATGCAGTAGCGCAACACGGTCTCGCCACGCCACGATGTCGGCACCACGAACGACTCCTGCTCGGCGAGTTGCCGTCGACTCCAGGCGGCGTACCGGTCGGGTTCCCACCCGACCCGGCGAAACACGACCACCGACAGCTCGGGTTCGAGCACGAGTTCACAGTGGTCGCTGGCACGGATCAGTGCCGCACCCGCATGCGCCACGGCCAGCGTGGTCTCGACGGCCTCGGTGTACGCGTCGGTGCCGTATGTGGCGAGGCTGAACCACAGGGGCAGCCCACGCGCTCGGCGCGAGAGGTGGTAGGCGTAGTCGCTCGCGTTCCAGTCGTCGTCGTCCTGAAGCACGTCGAGATACTCCGCTCGCTGCGTGTGCGCCGCCCGAGCGAGCAGCGGATCACGATAGATCAACGCACAGCAGTCGAACGGCGCGAACAGCCACTTGTGAGGGTCGACGATGAAACTGTCGGCGCGCTCGACCCCGTCGAAGTGGTTGCGAACGCTCGGCGCCGCGAGGGCAGCACCCCCGTACGCACCGTCGACGTGGAACCACAGCTCGTGCGCGTCGCAGATATCGGCCACGCCGGCAAGGTCGTCGATGATCCCGGCATTCGTCGTGCCGCTCGTGGCGATCACCGAGAACAGCCGGGCCCGGTCGCCATCGTCGAGTTCGGTGAGCGTCTGACGGAGGGCACCGCCGTTCATGCGTCCGGCATCGTCAGCGGGCACCTTCACGACGTCGACATCCATCGCACGCCCGGCGGACGCGATCGAGGAGTGGGCACCGCTCGATGCCAGGACGAGACCCCGCGTTCGATCGTGTGCGCCGCCGGCGTCGTGACGCCATTTCCACCGGGCCGCGATGAGCGCACTCAGATTGCCGGCTGTGCCACCCGACACGAACACACCACCGGCGTCGGCGGGCATGCCGGCCAGGTCGGCGATCCAGCGCAACGCCTCGTTCTCGGCGAACACGGCTCCGCCGCCTTCGAGCCACGAGCCGGCGTAGATGCTCGATGCGCCGACGACGAGATCGAACAGGATCGAGGCTTCCGTCGGGGCCGCGGGGACGAACGAGAGGAATCGGGGGTGGTCGATCGAGATGCATGCGGGGGCCAGCACGTCGCCGAACAACCGCAGCGCTTCGAGGCCTCCGATGCCGCGGGCCGTCACGGTGTTTCCCGCCATTGCCCGGAGCTCACCCGGGGTCCGGGGACCGTCGAGGGGCGGCGGATCGAGCCGCATCCGGTCGATGGCATACCGAACGATCGCCTGGGTCAGCACCTCGGTGGACGTGTCGTGGCGGTGCATGGGCCGAGTGTGTCAGATGCCGTGACCCACGGCGATCAATTGTCAGTCGTCTGTCAGTCGTCGAGAGCGAGGAGCTCGCTGCCTTCGTTGCGAATCTCGCCGTCACGTTGCAGGGAGAAGCCCATGATCGCCGACGCCACCCCACCGCTGATCAGGACGATGACCGGGATCAGCAGCAGTACGACGACGATTGCGATCGCTCCGACCATGCGACCAGGTTAGCTGCCGTGACCCGGCCGCGACCAGCGCACCCCGACCGGCGGGTTGGTGACAGCCGGTTGGAGGTCGACGACCGCTCTGCCGACCACCGCGTGTTCGCCTCGACCTCGTGCACCGTGCAACCGAAGCCACATCCACGACGCAACGCGGCAGGTGACGCCCGGAGTGTGGGTAGCGGCGCCGGACATGGCTGCGACGGGCGCCACGACATCACCATCTCGGGCTCTTCTTCAGAGCAGGGAATGCCGTCGACACTGCCATGCGAGCAGCTGTTGGGACACCCGGCGCACTCTGCTCGCCCAACGGTCACCGGCTCAGGGATCCAGCAATTTGGCGGGCTCGACGGACCGTCACCGGCTCAGGAGTAGCCGGTCATCTGCGGGCGGTCGGTGTCAGCTCGCCGGGCGGTGGGCGATCGCCTCGATCTCGACGACCGCATTGACCGGGAGCTCCCGCACGGCGACCGTCGAGCGTGCGGGGCGATGCGAGCCGAACCCCGTGACGTACGCCTCGTTGAAGGTGGCGAACGCGTCCATGTCGACGAGGAAACACGTCGTCTTGATCACATCGTCGAGCGTGGCACCCATCGAGGCGAGCTGGGCGGCGAGGTTCTCGATCGCCTGCGACGTCTGGGCGGCGACGCCACTGGGCAGCGAGCCGTCGACCATGCCCAACTGACCGGAGACGAAGATGAAGTCGCCGGCGCGAACGGCAGGCGTATACGGACCGAGTGGCTTGCTCATGGCGCGAACGTAGCCCGCCGGGTGGGCGCGGGCCGGAACGCAACGTCGACCAATGGTGATGTCGGCAGCCGTGACGGTTCGCGGCCGTGAAGTGACGGGTCGCCACGGTTCGGGTCAGTGGCCCGTCGGCCAGTCGGGAGCCCAACCCGATCGTGCCCATGCAGCCGAGGCCACCGCGGCGAACACCGCATCACTTCCGTTGACCGGCTCGGCGTCACTCTCGATCAGCTCGACGGTGATCGGCGGCGTATCGACTGCACGCACGATGCCGAACGACCGGATGGTCAGATCGTGAGGGACCCCCGCCTCGTCGATCGACAGACCCTCCGACGTGACCCAACCCAGCGCCATGTGGGCCGCGCCGACGCAGTAGCTGTGCAGCACCACCTCGTCGAGCACCGCACCACACTCGACCTCGACGGCGATCGACCCGTCGTCGCTCACCGTTGCGACCGCGACCGCACCGTTGGGCGCTCGGACCTGGAATGTCGGGCCGGGCTGCTGTGACGCCAGGAGGACGGCAGCCTCGACCCAACCGGCTCCACGCAGTGCGGTCGACGTCGGCGGTCCGGCGAGCTCGACCTCCGCGACCTCGAGTTCGGGTGCCACGGCTCGAATTGCGTCGGCGACGCCATCGGTCCGCGCGACGCGCACGACCCCCGATCCGTCGGCTCGGAGCCCGGCTGCGATCGGCGGCCGCTTCGGGCCGTTCACGACGACGTCCTCACGAGTGCTCAGGACCCTGACGGGTCGACCGTGTTCATCGGCCAGCCGACGGGCGACCTCCCCCAGTGCACCGCTCTGTTTCCCACCGAACGCTCCGCCGTTGCCATGCGAGCTCATCGGGGTTCCACCAGGATCGCACCACGACGCGTCCGGCTCGAGATACCCCGGTTCGACCCACGTGGTTCGCAGCGTGCGGATCCAGTCGCCGTCAGGTAGGTCGAGCGGCCACGACAGTGGGACCGTGGTGCGTCGGCCCTGCACTTTCCCACTCGCCGCTCGTGCGGCGTGGAGTGTTTCGCCGACCACCCAATCGCCGCCGACCGACCGAAGCGCGACCAGCGCACCCACCGGCGCCGTGTCGTCGGCGAACCCGCCACGCCCGAGCGCCACCTCGGCGCCGACGGCCTGTTCGACGCCACCCTCGAGCAGTGCGCGTCGGGTTGCGGCCTCGATCGATCGAGCGGCAGGCGCCGGTTCGCCGACGTGAACGATCGATTCGACGACCGGTTGCCAGCCGGTACACCGACAGAGGTGCGCGAGCAACGCCCGGCGGATCGCCTCGGGGGACGTCCGCTTCTCGGCCGGTAGGGCCGCCGCACGCATGATGATGCCGGGTGTGCAGAAGCCACATTGGCTGCCGCCCCGATCACAGAACGACGACGCCCACACATCGGCATCGGCGACACCCTCGACGGTCGTGACCGCCCGGCCGCGAACCCGCGCGGCCGGTGTCACGCACGCGACCCGCGGCTGGCCGTCGACCCACACGGTGCAGCACCCGCACTGCCCCTGTGGACTGCACCCGTCCTTGACGGACCGCACCCCCAGGGACTCCCTCAGCGCATCCAGCAGTGACCCCTGGGCCGGCACCTGCACCTGCTCGCCGTTGAGATCGAACTCGACCACCTCGGACGGGTCAGCGTCAGTCGGCAGGGCGACCACCGTCGAGTTGCGCGGTGAACGCCCGGAACTCGCTCCAGTCGCCGACGGCGAGCAACGCCGCCTGCTCGGGCCACGACGACGGGTCGTGGGCCTTGAACCGCTGCCCGGCGTCGTTGAGCATCGTGCGCAACAGCGACACCTCGGTCGTCGACAGCTCGGCCCACGTGCGAATGCCGATGCCGTGGCACAGATCGGCGATCTTGGGGCCGATGCCGTCGATCACGGTCAGGTCGTCGCGTTGGATTCGCTTGCCGAGCACCGCGGCGGCATCGTCGAGCGGATCGACATCACGTGCGCGAGACGACACCTTCGGCGCAGGCGGCGAATCAACCACCGCCGACGACGCCCGAACCGGCTCGGGTGGGGGCGCCGACGATGGTTGCAGCCGATTGGCCACGTCGAGTTCCGCCCGGAGCCGATCACGTTCGTTGACCACTGGTTCGAGGTTCGCCAGCCGTCGACGAAGCCGATCGAGCTCGGCCTGGTCGTCGTTGTCGACCCCAGCCTGCTTGGCGCGTTCGATCTGACGCTTGGCGGCGACACTGCGCAGCAGCCACCCGATGATGATGCCGAGCACGACGGCGATCAACACCCATGCCAGCCCCTTCATCAACGTGTAGGGCATCAGTCGCTCACATCCGTCATTCCGATGCATGCTCGCAGGTCGAGGCTCACGAGATGGTCACCACGCGGAACTCGACCCGACGGCTGGCCGTCTTGTCCTCGACACCGTCGACGAGGACGGGCCGCTCGCTGCCGAAGCCCACCGCCTCGACATCGGTGAGACTCCGCTCGACGAGCGCAGCTTGCACTGCCTCGGCCCGGTTCTGGCTCAGTTGCAGATTCTCGTTCGCGGCGCCGTCGCTGTCCGTGTGTCCCTCCACCGTGATCGCAACACCGGTGAACCGCTGGGCCAGCTGTGTGAGTCGGTCGAGCACTTCGAATGCTGACTGATCGAGCACCGCCGAACTCGGCTGGAAGAGGATCGGGTTCTCGACGACGAACGCGTTGAGCTGATCTTCGAGGTCGTCGGCATCGGCGGCGGTTGCGTCGGGCGGCTCGGTGAGGACAGCGTCGACGCCGACGCTTGACGCCACGACGACGAAGGTCTGGCCGGCCTCCTCGGACACGGCGACGCCGTTGGCGTAGAGCCGGGTGCCGTCGAACCCGACCTCGGCCGAGACCAAGCTCGCCGGCGCCGCCAGGATGAGGGTCGCCATCGCCTCGGCACGCTCCGAATCGAGACCCGTGTCGGGGTCGGCGGTCAGGTCGTCGACCACGAAGTCGTCGCCGACAGCCCCGACGGCACTCTCCACCAGGATCTGGCGCTCGGCCTCGCTCGCGACGACACCCGCCAACACGATCCGCTCACCGTCGAAGGTCGCCGCTGCCTGGCCGGGTTCCTCATCGTCGACGGTCTCGGGCACCAGGATGACCCGGTCGACCACGTGCACCACCCCATTGCTGGCGACGATGTCGGCGTCCACGATCGTGGCTCCCCCGACCGAGATGGTCTCGCCGACCTCGACCGCCAGGGTGGTGCCGTCGAGCGCGGTGAGCTCACCCTCGACCAGGTCGCCGCTTCGGATGATCCCGTCGACGGCGTGATGGCTCAGCGACCGTTCGAGCAGCTCCGAGTCGTTCTGCAATCGCCCGAGCACGTCGGCAGGCATTGCGTCGAAGGCTGCGTTGCTCGGCGCGAAGAGCGTGACGGGGTCGCCCGTCCGACCGATGTCGGCGTCGGAGAGCAGCACGGCCAAGAACGCGAGATCGGGGTTGGCCGCGACGATGTCGTTGACCGTTGCGAGGTCGGATTCGACCGTGGTCGGGGGCGGAGGCACCGTGGTCGGTATCGATTCGCGACTCTCGTCAACCGACCCGGTCGCAGTGGCTTCGTCGGACGCCTCGCCCGGCGTCGTGTCGTCGACTGCGGCCGTCGAGACCGTGTTCACCCGACACGAACGATCGAGTTCGATGGCGTGCACGCCCCAGACCTCGTAGGCAGCTGCCCGGGCGCGCTCCGGGTCGTCGAGCGGTGCCCGGCACGTCAGCGTTCCGTCTTGGCCGGAGAACGACGCTTTGACACCGTCGTATCCTGCGTCCTCCAGCTCAGCCGGCACCCGTTGGTCGAGGTCGGCCTCGATGCGACCGTTGTAGATCGGTGCACCGATCACGTACAGCGCGCCGGTGAGCAGTGCCCCCACACCAAGAATTCGCCGTCGATAACGCGACGGAGGCTGGGCGGAGGGCGACACCATGGACAGTCACGATCTCACTCGGGTCGGGGCCTTCCAACCCCGTCAAGGGAGTGCAACACAAACGTCGGCGAAACGACGTCAGGAAAAGCTCTGGCCGCACCCACAGGTGCGGGAGGCGTTCGGATTCGTGATCGCGAATCCGGACTGGTCGAGACCGTCCTTGTAGTCGAGCGTTGCGCCCTGGAGCAGCTGGGCGGAAGCGGGGTCGACGACGACCTTCGCCTCGCCGAACGTGGCCTGCTCGTCGTCACCGGCGATCTCACCGTCGAAGAACATCTCGTAGGAGAATCCGCTGCAACCACCGGGGCGCACGGCGACCCGGAGGGCCAACTCGTCGGCACCCTCCGCTTCGATCAGCTCAGTCACCTTGGATGCGGCGGTGTCGGTCAACGTGATCATCGTCAATCCCCTATCTGCGTACGGTCGGCTACGGATCGCTCGGTTGTCGAGGTTGATCTCGGATCCATCCTATCGGCTGGCCCGAACGACGTCACTCCGGGCGGGACTCGACGGGTCGCCGATCGTGACCTGACACGGCGTTCGGTCGGCGATCGTGCAGAACGCTCGCGCCTCGGCGTCCCCCATCTCGCGGACGAACCCGGCGACCAGCCCGTGGTGCAGGCTGCAAACCAGTTCGGGGTGAGTGTCCGCGAGGTCGTCGAACGGACAGTTGGCGAACGCGATGACGGCGGCGTCCGGGTCGTCGGCGTCGTCGGATACGACGGGGTCGAACCCGAGGATGTCGAGATCGGACACGATGGCTTCGAGGGTCGACGGTGCGGCTGCGAAACCGCGAGCGGACGCTCGCCCTCACTCGCGCCGACGGCCTCGGCGTCCTCTCGCCCGGCGCCGAGACGTTCGGCCATCGACAGCACCATTCGTGCGAGCATCGGCATCACCGGGGGTTCGAGACCGAGCGACGGCGCGTCGGTCACCAGGGAGTAGCGGTGCTGCGGCCGACCGATCTCGCCGCGACCACCGACCTCCACCGCGATGAGGCCGGCGTCGCGCATGCGATCGAGGTGCGGACGCACGGTGTTCGGGTGGAGTTCGATCATGTCGGCGATCTCGGCGGTCGTGAGTGGCTTGGCGGCCCGCGCCAGCTCGAGGTAGATGGCGTAGCGGGTGTTGTCACCCAGCGTCTTGAAGAGGTCGAGTCGCGCCTGGGGGTCGGGTGCCTGCGGCGCTCGATTCCCGGTCATGACCCCGAGATTACACGGTGAATGCCGGTAAAATCTGCTGCATGGCCGAATCGACGACCGTTACTCCCCCGACGCACGACGAAGTGATGGCCGTACTGGGCACCGTGATCGATCCCGAGCTCGGCGCCGACATCGTGACCTTGGGCATGGTTCCCGGCGTGACGGTCGGTGACGGCGGCGCCGTCGATGTCGGCATCAAGCTGACGATCGGTGGCTGCCCGCTGCGGGCCGACATCAAGCGCGAGGTCGAGGAGCGGGTCGGCCTCCACCCCGGTGTCACCGATGTCACCATCACCTGGGGCGAGATGAACTCAGAGGAACGCTCCGAGGTCATGAGCAAGGCGCGCTGGAATGCCCGCGGCCAGGCCCCCGACACCGAGATCCCGCTGTCGTGCCGGGTCTTGGCGATCGCCAGTGGCAAGGGTGGCGTTGGCAAGAGCTCCGTCACCGTCAACCTCGCAGCCGCACTCGCGGGTGCCGGCCACACCGTCGGCGTGCTCGACGCCGACATCTGGGGATTCTCGGTGCCGCGCCTCCTCGGAATCAGCGATCGAATGGAAGCCGAGACGGTCGAGGGCTCCGACAAGCCGAAGATCATCCCGAACGAGTTGCCGATCGGCAATGGGTTGCTCAAGGTCGTGTCGACCGGGTTCCTCGTCGACGAGTCGACGGCACTGATGTGGCGCGGCCTGATGCTCACGAAGGCCGTCGAGCAGTTCCTCGCCGACGTCGCATGGGGCGATCTCGACTACCTGCTGATCGACATGCCGCCGGGCACCGGCGACGTACAGATGGGGCTGGCGCGGCTGCTGCCGCGCACGTCGATGGTGATCGTCACGACGCCCGCGCTGGCCGCACAGAAGGTCGCCCAGCGGGCCGCCGACATGGCCAAGCGCAGCTTCCTCCCGGTCGTTGGCGTGATCGAGAACATGAGTGCGTTCACGTGTGATCACGGCGAGAGGTACGCACTGTTCGGCGCCGGCGGAGGCCGCGCCCTCGCCGACGAGATCGAGGCACCGCTGCTCGGCGAGGTACCGCTCGAGACAGCCGTCGCAGCCGGCAACGACGCCGGTCGGCCCGTGTCGATCGGCCACGAGGGAGCAGCCGCGAGTGTGTTCCGCTCGATCGCCGAGCGGATCGTCGACGAAATCGCCCCGCCATCGACCCCCGACGAGGTCGACATGGCGGGCTGCTCGGCCCGCATGCTCGACGCCGTCGCCGCCGCTTTCGACGAACAGGAAGCGCCGGCCTGACGCCAACGCCACCATGTCGAGGCCGAGACGAACCGGTCCGGCACTCGGAAGCCCGAACGATGCTCACGCGTGCTCTGGCGTGATGCCGGGACCCGATACGGTCGGAACGTTGCGACAGTCAGCGGCCGGTCAGTGGCCCGGACTTCGGCAGGCCGTGCACCACCTCGGCAACCGGAGCGTTTCACGACGTGCTCATCGTTCCGCATCAAGTGGTGGCTGCGCGCAGCGCCTTCGGCGCGGAAGCGACCGAGCGACGGGGAGCATTGCTCCGGCGACTCGACGGCCAAGTGGGAGAACTCGCTGGCGAGATTTCGGCTCGTCCATGTGATCACGAGCCCGTTGTCAGTGACGGGCTCGTGATCGAACTCCGGTGGTCGAGACGCCCTGGAACCGTTGGCACTCAGTTCGCACCGCAGCCAACATCGGTGCGTTCGCACTGGTGTCTGCTGCCGCGATCGTTGCCGCAGCCGACACGTGAACCCGCAGGGGGGCGAAGAGACTGCGCCCGCCAGAGCGGGCACGCCCGGCCAACACCGGCCAGGTCCGAGGAACACAGCAGTGACCTCTCGGGCAAGCGCCAATGCCGCCCATGCAAGTGCCCGCGTCGACAGCCACGGCTCATGCCGATCGAGGGCTCAGTACCGATATCGCGCCGGGACGAAGCGGCGAGGGCCGCCAAGAGGCTCCGAGCATCGCCGCTCGGTCCACCCGTCGTCTTGCTGCCGTCGCCGTGTCCGGTGTGATCGGTGTGGCGTGTACGGCCCCGACCGGATCGTCGCCCTCACTGTCACCGGCTCGCCCCGACGAACAGCGGGGCTGCTCCGGTGCCTGCGCGACGCGACAGGACGCACGTCGCGACGAACGGCAGGCCGACGCTCCTCAGCGTGGGAATCCGAGGACGTATTCCGGTTCGGACGCTTCGGCGTAGCCCGGCTCGTCGGGCCGGACGACGCCGGTGACCCTGCCGTCGGCGTCGACCTGCACCTTGGGGAGCACGGGCGCCGGCACGCCGACCGCCGCCGCGGCGACCATCGCCTCGTCGGCCGTCGCGTGCGCTTGAAGGAAGCGCAGGCTCACCACCGTCGGCGGGAACATCTGCAGCTCGCCGTCCTTCCACATCCGAAGGGCGTCGGCGGGGCGGACCCACAGGCTGGCGATCGTCTCGCCATCATCGTGGAGCGGCTCTTGCGCATCGGGAGCTCGGGCCACGAAGAACCGGGTGTCGAAACGCCGGCGCTCGCCCACCGGGGTGATCCAGTGATCGACGAGGTGCATCCGGTCGACCATCAGCATCAATCGCTCCCGGATGCACAGCTCTGCCAGCGAGAGGCTGCCGTCGTACACCTGATGACGAGCCGTGTTGAAGCGCGCGGCGACATCGGGATCGTCGAAACGGATCACGTCGTCGCCATCGACCGGACGCGCCAGCAGCACACCAGCTTCTTCGAAGCACTCGCGGATCGCAGCGACCAGCCATGCCAGACCTCCGTGGTCGAGTCCGAGCAACTTCGAGGCCGGCGCATCGTCGAGCCCGTCGCAGATCGGTTCGAACGTCTCGCCGTGATCGGCGTCGTCGACCTTGCCGCCGGGGAACACGTACTGGCCACGCGCGAACGCGGCACCGTGCGTGCGCTGCAACATGAACACCTCGAGGCCGTCGGCGCCGTCTCGGACGAGCATCACGGTGGCCGCTGGGCGGACGGGTATCGAAGCGGCGAGCACGGGCTGGTCGTCGGTCACGGAGCGACGGTACCGCCGGCGACCGGGGGCGTCCGACTCAGAACAGCTCGTCGATGAGGTCGCGCAGCTCGCCGGCGTCGATCTCGCCGGTCTGACGGACGATCTGTCCGTCGGTGTCGACGAACAGCGTGACCGGGAAGGCAACGACACCGATCTCGTTCGTGAACGTGCGCTCGGGGTCGCGAAGCAGTTCGTACTCGACGCCACGCGCCTCGGCGAACCGTTGCATCGTCTCGACGGTGTCGAACGGGTCGACGCCGACGAACCGGACACGATCGCCGATCTCGGCGTGTACCTCGGCGAAGTCGGCCAGCTCACGCTGGCACGGCGGACAGTTGGAGAACCACAAGTTGACGACCATCGGCAGTTCGAGATCGGTCGTCAAGCGGACCTCACGACCGTCGACGGCCAGAAGAGGAACATCGGGCACGGGATCGCCGGCGACGTCGTCGTTCACGTCGTCGAGGGGTTGCTGGTAGATCCCGGGCTCGTCGAGGAACACCTCGCCGTCGATCGGTGGCTCGTCGTCGAGGGCCGCTTCCAGCCACGTGCCGCCGAGCACACTCACGACGGCCGCACCGAGGCCGGCACCGCCTGCGATGAGCAGCGTGCGACGCGAGACGTCCATACCGACAGGCTACGGACTCTGCATCGGACCCCTCAGCCGCTGGGATTCGTCTGGACTGATCGCCCGCCGGCCCCGGAACCTCTCGGTTCCGGGGCCGAATCGGGGGGATCAGGCGACGGGTACCGGTTCATCGCCGAACCCGACGACACCGAACTCGTCCACGATGACCGGAGGCCGAGGCCTCTTGGGAGGTCGCCCACCGGGTCTCTTGTTGGCGACGATGCGCCCACCGGAGAGCAACTCACCTCCCCAGACGCCCCACGGCTCCTCTCGCTCGATCGCGTCGCTCAGGCACGACTCGGCGAGTGCGCACTTGGCACAGATCGCCTTGGCCCGAGCGATGTCGAGCACGTGATCGGAAAAGAACAGCGGCGTGAGCGTGCCGTTGCCGTCGGCGCACCGGGCGACGGGCACGGTGGAGACGGAGGTCTCGTCGATGGGCTGGAGCTGGATCGTGTTCATGTGGTTGCCTCCTGGTTGGTGGTAGCTGTCGTCGTGGTGGTCGATGTGTTGCATGAGCTCTCTGGTGTCGGATTCGGGGCCGAAAAACGCAAAAGGCCGCCGGGTACGGAACCCGGCGGCCTCGGTGAGAGGTGACTCGACGTTTCGTTACGTCGACCTCGTTCCGAGGAGCCGGGCGGGGCGCTTGATCGTCAGCATCTGGGCCCCGACGGTGACATTGGTCTCCGTCATGACTGCCGGGTCGGTGAAGAGACCGGTGGAACCGCAGAAGCTCGAGGCGACCGTGCCGTCACGCCAGTTGCCGTGCATCGGCAGTTCGGTGCCGTGGGACGAGACGGCCGGGCGCGCACGATCCAGGCCGAGTTGTGATGTCGTCATCGTGACCATGTCTCGTCCTTTCCGGTGTCGTCGTGTCTCGTCGGGCAGTGGATTGGCGACGAACGCGAACGTGCGCAGCGGGCCCTAGTGGAGCACGCTGCGCACGTTGCCGTCAAGGAGGTTTCTGCGGGGGACGTGCAGGAACCTCCGAGGAGGACTCAGGCGACCAGGTGCGGAGGAACCGGCACCTCGTCCACGACCAGCACCGGTCGGGGAGTCTTCGGGGGGCGGCCGCGCCCGCGCTTGACCGCTACGACCACCCCCTCGACCAAGAGCTGACCGCCCCACACGCCATACGGCTCGGCGCGGTCGAGGGCATCGCTGAGGCAGGAAGCGGCCAGGCCGCACTTCCCGCAGATCGCCTTGGCGCGGGCGATGTCGAACTCGTCGTCCGAGAAGAACAGGTGTGTCAGCGTGCCGTTGCCGTCGGCACAGCGGGCGAAACTCGACAGGGCCGGTTCGTCGACGAAGTCGTCGGAATCGATGGCGAGTTCCGGGCTCTCGTTGATGAAGATCTCGAGGAGAGTCATGATGTCGTGTGCCTCCGGTGTTCCTGAACGGGCGGGTGTCGCTCCGGACACGAACACAGAGGTGACAACACCGCTCTCTGATACGCGTCGTCCGAGAATTTCTTCCGGACGTTGCGCGTGGACGTCGTGCTCTGGGTCGGTCAGCCGTTTCTTCACGGTGGTCCAGAGCCGGGCCGCGCCGAGAACTCGCGGTTTTCGGCCGGAATCCCGACAGGAGCCGTGGCCGTCAGATGTCGATGAGAATCTTGCCGACGTTGGCGTTGGCTTCCATGTGTCGGTGGGCGGCAGCGATGTCGTCCAGGGTGAACCTCGAGTCGATCACCGGCCGCAGCGAACCGTCGGCGAACCGCGGAATCATCTCGGCGATGAACCGCTGGGAGATCGCCGCCTTCTGTTCGATCGGCCGAGAACGCAGCGTGGTTCCGATCCAGTGCACTCGCTTCACGAGGAGCAATCCCAGGTTGACGGGTGTCTGCCCGCCACCCATCAGCCCGACCTGCACGATCGTGCCCTGTGGTGTGATCGCACCGAGGTTTCGGTTGACTTCGTCTCCGCCGACGACATCCAGGATCGTGTCGACACCGCCGGGGCGGGCATCACGAAGCGCGCCCGCCCAATCGGCAGGCGAACGCTCGAGCACGAGGTCGGCACCGAGCTCGGAGCACGCCGCCATCTTCCCGGCCGAGCACGTGACGGCAATGTTGGCGCCGATCGCCTTCGCGATCTGGATCGCAGCGGTTCCGACGCCTGAGGCCCCGGCGTGAACGAGCGCCCATCGACCGGATGTGAGCCCGCCCTGCACCACGAGCGCATCCCACGCGGTCAGGAAGACCTCGGGGATCGCAGCAGCATCGGACACGTCGATCTCGTCGGGTACCGGCAGTGCTTGACGTTCGTGGGTGATGAGACGCTCGGCGTAGCAGGCCCCGGCCTCGATGCCCATGACGCGGTCACCCACCTGCCAGAGGGCGACCCGTTCACCGATCGCCTCGACAGTGCCGGCGTACTCGAGCCCGAGGATCTCCCGGTCCCGGCGTTGCGGATCGGGGTAGGCACCCATGCGTTGCAGCGTGTCGGCCCGGTTGATCGCCGTGTGGGCGACTCGCACCAGGATCTCGTCGGGCCCCGGGACGGGGTCGGGCACCTCGACCACCTGGAGGACTTCCGGGCCGCCGTACTCCTCGATCACCACTGCGCGCATCTCGCCAGTGTGTCGGTTGCCGGCCAGGTGGGACGAACCGGTCCTATGGAGTACCGGGTTCGGTCTGCACGACGTCGTCCGGGCCGTCGGTCTCGGCGACATCTTCGGTCTCGGGGGCCTCGGGCGTCTCGGCGGTCTCGGCGGCAGCCAGTTCCGCCTGCATCGCCGCGAGGCGCGTCGCGACCTCGTCCGAGTCGCAGAACACCAGCGCCCGATACAGCTGCAACTCGGCGACACTCTCCCGGATGTCGTCGAGTGCCCGATGGGAACCCTGCTTCCATCCGCGCTGGGTGAGCACGTCGGGATGCCACCGGCGGATGAGCTCTTTCAAGCTCGACACGTCGACCGACCGGTAGTGCAGATGCTCCTCGATCCCGGGGAGGTAGGTGGCGAGGAAGCGCCGATCGGTACCGATCGAGTTGCCGCACAGCGGGACGGCGCGGGCGACGGGCGCATGCTCGCGAATGAACGCCAGCGTTTCGGCGCCGGCCTCCTCCAGCGTGATCGTCGAGGCCTTGATCTGGTCGAGCAAACCCGACTTGGTGTGCATGTCGACGACGAATGGGTCCATCTTCGCCAGCACTTCGTCGGGCTGGTGAACGACGAGATCGGGGCCCTCGGCCACGATGTTCAAATCGTCGTCGGTCACGAGCGTGGCGATTTCGACGATGACATCGGAGGTGTGGTCGAGCCCTGTCATCTCCAGATCCATCCACACCAGCATCGAGGCGACTCTAAACGCGCGGGCCCGGACACGCACATCTCCCGCGCGAAACCGTCGGCGACAATTCAGCCAGCACGTCGCCCGCCGCTCGCGATCTTCCACAGACCGGTGCCACGATGACGTCATGAGCCAACCGACGTTCGCCGAGCTGCTCGCGCTCGACGGAGTCGTCGAGGAGTGCGAGCTGCGTGGCCCGTTCGGCTTCATGGCGTTCCACGGTGGCGGGCTCGAGGAGATGACCGATGTCATCGCACGCGCCGCCGCCGAACGATCACAGGCGTCCTACTACGGCGTCGTCCACCCGCCCGACTGGGATCTGCATCTACCCTCGACCCGGGTGTCCCCCGAGGAGTCGGCGATGCTGGCCGGATTCATCGACCACGTCGACATCGTGATCACGGTGCACGGCTTCGGCCGGCGGTCGTTGATGACCTCGCTGCTGCTCGGTGGCCGAAATCGGGAGCTGGCGGGCCACGTCGCCACACATCTGCGCGAGAGACTTCCCGCGTACGACGTGCTGGACGACCTCGCCGCGATCCCCAAGGAACTCCGTGGGATCCACGCCCGCAATCCCGTGAATCTGCCGACGGGTGCCGGCGTGCAGATCGAGTTGCCGCCGCGAGTGCGCGGTTCGAGTCCGATGTGGTGGGACTGGGAAGGAGATCTGACTCCCCACACCGAAGCCCTCATCGAGGGCCTCTCCGACGCAGCTCGATCGTTCGCAGTCTGACGCAGCGCCGATGTCAGCCGGTCGTGTGAGCCGGTCGTGTGAGCCGGTCAGGTGTCAGCCGGTCGGGTGTCAGCCGGTCGGGTGTCAGCCGGTCGGGTGTCAGCCGGTCGGGTGTGAGCCGGTCGGGTCGCGTGTCAGGCGCCCGCCAGATGGTGCATGGCCATCTGGACGTACATCTCGACGCCGGTCGGCATCGCATCTTCGTCGAACTGCACGAGGTTCGAATGGTTGGCCGGTGCGGTGCCGGGGTCCCGGTCCGGGTGCGTCCCGCCGAGGAACATCATCGATCCGGGAACCTCGTTGAGCACGTACGAGAAGTCCTCCGCCGCCATCACGGGGTTGGGGAGGTGGATCACACGCTCGTGGCCGACGGCACCTCGAGCGACACCGAGGGTGAACTCGGCGAAGTCGTGGTGGTTCGACGTGACCGGATAGCCGTAGATGATCTCGGGCTCCGAACTGGCACCGTGTGCCTCCGCGACCTTCTGTGCCACCCGCGTCAGATTGTCGTGCACCTGGGAGCGGGTGCGCTCGCTGAACGTCCGGATCGTGCCGTTGATCTCGGCCACCGGCGGGATGATGTTGTTCTTCGTGCCGGCGTGAACCTGGCCGACGGTGACGACTGCCGGATCGAACGGGTCGATCCGACGAGTCACCATCGACTGCAGCGCGAGCACGATCTCGCACGCGATCGGGACCGGGTCGATGGCGTGCGACGGGGCACTCGCATGACCGCCGGCGCCGTGCACCCGGATCACGAACTCGTCGGCCGACGCCAGGATCGGGCCGCCCTTGGTGGCGACGACGCCGGTCGGGATGGTCGACGTGATGTGGACGGCGAACGCACCCGTCACGGGTGACGCCGTGCCGTCTGCGAGGGGCGGAACGTCGAGGAGCCCCTCCTCGAGCATGTACTTCGCTCCGTGATGGCCCTCCTCACCGGGCTGGAACATGAAGAGCACACGACCCGCCATCTCGTCGATGCGCTCGGTCAGCAGTCTGGCGGCCGACGAGAGCATCGCCGTGTGGGTGTCGTGACCGCACGCATGCATCTGACCGTCGGTCTTCGAGCTGAAGTCGAGCCCGGTGTCCTCGTTGAGGGGCAGCGCATCCATGTCGCCACGCAACAGCACCGTCGGGCCGGGCTGCGAGCCGGTCAGCAATGCCGAGATACCGGAGGTGGTCTCGTGCAAGGTGATGTCGAGCGGCAGCCCCTCGAGTGACTCGAGCACGAGCCCGCGGGTGATGGGCAGATCGTTGCCGAGCTCCGGGCGTTCGTGGAGCGCACGCCGCAACGCAACCGTCTCGCCCTGGATCTCGATGGCCTCTTCGTGCAGCGTGTCCAGCGTCATGTTCGCATGGTAGGACGTTTCCGTGGAGCAGTCTTCAGCCGACCCCGGTGACGAGCTCGTCGAATGGGTCGACGTGCACGACCGTGTGATCGGAACCGTCACCCGCTCTCACATGCGGCAAGAGAACCTTCGCCACCGTTCGGCGGCCGTCGTCGTGCTCTCGCACGACGGTCGCCTGCTCGTCCATCGGCGCTCCGACACGAAGGATCTGCGACCGGGTTGGTGGGACGTCTGCGCAGGAGGAGTGCCCGGCGTCGGCGAATCGTATCTCGACGCCGCGACCCGAGAACTCGCCGAGGAGGTCGGCGTCACCGGCGTTCGGCTCGAACCGCTCGGCGTCGGGCGGTTCGACGACGAGGCAGCACGCGAGATCTCCCACGTCTATCTGGCGATCTCGAGCGGCCCGTTCGAGTTCGCCGACGGTGAGGTCACAGAGGCACACCTGGTCACCCGTCTCGAACTCAGGTCGCTCATGGAACGCGAGCCGTTCCTGCCGACGTGCGATGCGATGATCCTTCCGCTCGTGACCGGTTTCGAGCCGCGCTGACCGCGACACCGGGCCCGGCGGTGTACGCAACTCGTTCGGTCACGTAACCTGGGACGTCGTGCAGCGAGTCGAATTCACGATCGAACCCTTTCACGAGGGCGAGCCCGGCGTGCACGTCACTGCCCCCGCCGACGCGCTGAGAGCAATGGGATTCGCGGTCGAGGTCGGGCCCTTCGGTTCGAGCTGCAGTGTCGACGACGATCGGGTGAGCGCCGCCGTGGAGACCATCGTCCGGATTGCGCTCGACCACGGCGCCTCCCACGTCAACGTCGACATCGAGACGGCATCGTGAGCGAGATTCATCCACTGCTGAAGGCCATCCAGCCGGTCGTCGACGCGGTCGGCGCCACGATCGTGCCGGTCGACGACCAAGAGGCGTCCGACGTCCCGTTGAACTGGGAAGGCACCGTGGTCGGAGCAGTCCGTATGCCGCCGCTGCACGGTGCGCTCGACCGCTTGATCGACACCGTGGAAGCCGAGCTCGGCGGGCCGCTGCCCGCCCTCTCGCGTGAAGACAAACAGCGGGCGGTCCGACTGCTCGACGAGCGTGGCGCGTTCATCCTTCGGCGAGCCGTCGAAGACGTCGCCGACGCAATGGGCGTCAGCCGCATCACGATCTACAACTATCTCAACGCGATCCACCGCTGATCGGGCGACGATGGCGACGGGACACCCGAGCGGACGAGAATTTCGAGGTCGTCGGGTTCGACGCCGACGACACGCTCTGGTGCAGCGAAGACTCCTTCAGCGAGGCCGAGGCCCTCTTCGCCGAACTCGTTGCGCCCCACGCGCCGGAGGGGATCGACGTCCTCGACGCGCTGCGGGCGACCGAGCGCGACAACATCTCGATCTCGGGATACGGGGTCAAGGCATTCGCCCTGTCGATGGTCCAGGCGGCGGTGACCGCCACTTCGGGCCATGTGCCGGCAGCGGTGATCGGACAACTCGTCGATCACGCGCACGAGATGCTGATGCAGCCGGTCGAATTGCTCGACGGTGTGCCGGAGACACTCGCTGCGGTGGGGCGCACGCACCGGTTGGTGCTGATCACGAAGGGCGACCTCGTACACCAGACCCGCAAGATCAGGACATCGGGCATCGAACACCACTTCGAGCACGTGTCGGTGGTCCTCGAGAAGGATCCGGACACGTATCGACGCACACTCGCCGATTGGTCGATCGACCCGGCGACGTTCCTGTTCGTCGGCAATTCGGTCCGCTCCGACATACTCCCCGTGGTCGAGATCGGCGGATCCGGCGTCCACGTCCCCTACCACGTGACCTGGTCGCACGAGGTCGTCCGTGACCACAACGGTGGATTCGTCGAGCTGAGTTCAATCCGCGAGCTGCCCGAATGGTTGTCAGCCGGCAACTGAATCCGGAGGTCCGACCTGCGACGTCGTCGTGCAGGCTGGTGGGATGACCGTGCCCGACCCGGCGTTCTTCGACCCACGCCTCGCCGCCACCTACGACGTGGTCGAAGGCGACCGGGACGACCTCGACCACCACGAGCGCCTCGTCGACCAACTCGGTCGGGCGGCAGTGCTCGACGTGGGCTGCGGCACGGGCGAGCTGGCATGCCGGCTCGCCCGACGCGGCTTCGTCGTGACCGGTGCCGATCCGGCGATGGCCTCGGTCGACATCGCCCGGGCCAAGCGCGGAGCGGACGCCGAGACGTGGATCGTCGGCAACGTCGCGCAAGTGTTCCTGACCGACGACGAGTGGGACGCCACCCTCTCGGCGACCGCGACGGCGCTTCGTCCGGGCGGCACATTGGTGTTCGAGTCCCGAGACCCCGCGCGTCGGCCCTGGGAGCAATGGATCCCGGAGGTCACGCGAACAACCCGTGATCTCCACGACGGTGACAGGGCCGAGACGTGGTGCACGCTCACGGCAGTCGACCTCCCGCTCGTGTCGTTTCGCGGGACCACGGTGTTCGAGTCGGACGGCGCGACGATCGAATCCGATTCGACGCTGCGGTTCCGGTCCCGAGCGGAACTCGGGGCCTCTCTCGACCGAGCGGGATTCGACGAGGTTCGCGACGCAGCCGATCGTCCGGGACTGGAGTGGGTGTACGGGGCACAGCGGCGCTGACGATCGGACCGGCACGATCAGACCGGCGCCGTGGCGTGCCGCGTCCGAGATCCGATATTCACAGTTTGCGCAGTGAGACCCGGCTGATGCGGTGGTCCCGTTCCTTGCGGATGATGAGCGATGCCCGCTCGCGCGTCGGTGCGATGTTCTCGCGCAGATTGCGGCCGTTGATCGTCGCCCAGATCTGACGAGCCGTCATCTCCGCCTGCTCGTCGGTGAGGTCCGCGAAGTTCCGGAAATAGCTGTTGGGATCGCGGAAGACCGACTCGCGCAGCGCGAAGAACCGTTGCACATACCACTCCTCGATCGCGGCGACATCGGCATCGACATAGATCGAGAAGTCGAAGTAGTCGCTCACGAACTCGGTGCCCTCACGATCGACTTGCAGCACGTTGAGACCCTCGACGATCACGATGTCGGGCCGACGCACCACGACCGACTTCTCCGGCAGGATGTCGTAAGCCACATGGTCGTAGACAGGCGCCGAGACCTCGGGCATCCCGCTCTTGATCGCCCGGAGGAACGTCAGCAGCGAACGAGTGTCGTAGCTCTCGGGAAAGCCCTTCCGGTCCATGATGTTGCGATCGGCGAGCACCGTGTTCGGATAGAGGAAGCCGTCGGTGGTGACGAGGTCGACCTGAGGATGGTTGGGCCAGCGACTCAGCAGCGCCTGCAGGATGCGGGCGAACGTCGACTTACCGACCGCGACCGACCCGGCGACACCGATCACGTACGGCACCTTCGGCGCCATCGATCCCAGGAAGGTCGCCGAGACCCGCTGCAGATCCTGAACGGCGCTGACGTACAGGTTGAGCAGGCGCGACAGCGGGAGGTAGATCGCGACGACCTCGTCGAGATCGATTCGCTCGTTGATGCCCTGCAGCGAATCGAGGTCGTGCTGGCGAAGCGTGAGCGGCGTTGCGGCGCGAAGTATCGCCCAGTCATCACGGCTGAACGCGAGGTACCGATCGGGCACCGCCACAACGTAGTGCCGCTGCTCCGTCGGGCTTCGTGTCAGCATGACGGCATGAGCGGCGAGGCCACGATCGGATCGCGCAAACAACTGGGCTCCTGGTACACCCCGCCCGAGCTGATCGAGGTCGTCGTCGCCGGGGTGCTCGACGGCTTCGACCCGGATCGGGCCCGACCGGTCGCGGTGCTCGACCCGGCGTGTGGCGACGGCCGATTCCTCACTGCCATCGGTGACCGGCTGGCAGCCGCAGGCCACCAGATCTCCTTGACGGGCTGCGACATCGACCACCGTGCGATCGCGTCGGTCACGGACCCCCGGATCCGCATCGTTCGCGCCGATGCGCTCACGCACGACTGGGGCACCGACCGGTTCGACGTCGTCGTGGGCAACCCGCCGTTCCTGTCGCAGATGGCACGCGGGACGAGCCGCGGCGGATCGAGTCGGCACGGCGGCGGCCCGTACGCCGATACGGCGGTCGAGTTCCTCGCGCTGGCGGTGCGGCTCGCACGTTCGGAGGGTGGCCGGATCGGACTGGTGCTCCCACAGGCGATCCTGGGTGCTCGCGATGCCGAGCCCGTCCGTCGGGTCGCCGCCGAACTGGCCGACCTCACCTGGTCGTGGTGGTCACGGCGTCAGCAACACTTCGATGCGAACGTCAACGTGTGCGTGCTGGGTCTGCAGCGCCCGGCGACGCGCCCGCCGGACCCCCTGTCGTGGACGGGTGTCGTCACCGAGCGGCTCGGCGTTCCCCCGCTCGACGCGAACCAGTTGGCCACCAGTGGAACGCTCGGTGATCGAGCCGACCTCAACGCCAACTTCCGCGACGAGTACTACGCGCTGGTACCCGCCGTGCACGACGGCTTCGACGGTCCACCGCTGGTGACGAGTGGGCTGATCGACCCCGGCGTGTGCCACTGGGGCGCGCGGCCCGTGCGATTCGCCAAGCGCGACTTCGAACACCCTCGAGTCGACATCAGCCGGCTCTCCGGTCGCTTCCCGGCCTGGGCCCGGCGCAAGCTCGTCCCGAAGGTGCTGATCGCCAACCAGACGCGCATCGTCGAAGCGGTCGCCGACCCGGACGGAAGCTGGTTACCGGGCGTTCCCGTGACCACGGCGACACCCTCGGGTGGCGCAGACCTCTGGGAGATCGCTGCGGTGCTCACCTCGCCGGTGGCCTCGGTCGCAGCCTGGCACCATGGCGCCGGCACCGGCCTCTCCACCACGAGCGTCCGCGTCGGGCCGGTCTCGCTGGCCGCGACACCGTGGCCGTCCGGGTCGCTCGACGACGCCGTGCGTGCGCTCAGAGACGGCGACATCGAAGGCTGCGGCTGGGCGGTGCTCGCGGCGTACGACATCGAACGGGCAGCCGCCGCTCCGCTGGTCAGCTGGTGGTGGGAGCGATTCCCCCGCCACGTCGACCGAACCTGAACAGACGCTCGATCCGCTCCCACCCGGGCGACCCGGCGATCATCCACAACAGGACCATCCCGACGAGTTCGATCACGTGGACGCCTTCGGACATCGCCGAGCGGTCCCCGCCGATCACATCGAACGCCGCACCGGCGAGCATGGCCCCGAAGAGGGCTCCGACGAGCGGGAGCATGCCGAATGCTCGATGTGGACGCCACACCACGTAGAGCAGGCCGATGCCGAGTGCGAACGTCGACGCGCCGACGTGCCGCGCGACGTGGGTGGGGGCACCGTCGATGTCACCGAACACGAGCGGCGACACGCTCTGCACGATGATCACGAGCCCGCACCAGGCGAGGGCCGGGCGCAACCAGCCACCGCGACCGAGTCGCGCCGGCTGGGCACGCTGCATCACCGCCGCGACGAACGCCGGATCGAACGAGGCCGGACGGACACGAACCGACCTGGCGAGGCCGGCGACGCGTGACTGGTACGCCGCACATTCAACGCACTCGTCGACATGGCGCGCGAGCGCACCGTGCTCGTCGGCACCCAGGGCATCGTCGGCGTCGGCCGAGATCAGCTCGCGGGCCGTCGAGCACGGCACATCAGCCGGTCCGTCGGCGGATTCGTCATGTCCGGATGCGGGTCCCACAATGTGACGGTCGACCCTGCGCGGTGTCCGGTTCCCCACGGCACACTGTTTTCGAATGGATCGTCTGACTCGCCTACTGCTCGACGCCCAACAGGGTGACCGGGTTGCGCTGCGCCAGTTCGTGGCGGAGACGCAGCACGACGTCGCGACGCTCTGCCGGTACCTGGGTGATCGTGACAACGCCGACGACCTCGCCCAGGAGACGTACGAGCGGGCGATCGCCTCCCTGCACCGATATCGGGCCGACGGGCCGGCCAAACACTGGCTCCTCACGATCGCCCGCCGCACCTGCGCCGATGCGACTCGCAAGCGTGTTCGGCGGCGCCGCCTGGACCAGCGGGTCGTCGATGGCACCCGCGACGACGCGGTCGTGGCCCCGATCGATGCGTTCCGACCGGAGTGGACCGAGCTGCTCGACACGCTGGACGCCGACCGGCGGGCAGCGTTCGTGGTGACGCAACTCAATGGCCTGCGCTACGACGAGGCGGCGGAAGTCCTCGACGTTCCGATCGGCACGATCCGCTCGCGGGTGTCGTGCGCCCGTGAACAACTCGTCGAGGCGATCGAGGCGGCGGAATCATCCGAGTCACAGGAACCGTTCGACCGGCTGCGACGACCAGGAGGATGATGAAACCGTTCGTACGCGTCGCTGCTCGCGCTCGCCTCCGCGTCGGTTGTCGTCGCCTGCGGGTCCAACGGCGTTGACACGACCGACCTGTCCCCGACGGCGCTCGAAGGGCGCGGAGTCGTTCGGAGCATGGGCTGCGGGGCATGTCACGGCTCCGACGGCGGAGGTGGCGTCGGCCCTGCGTTCGTGGGTCTGTACGGGTCCGAGGTCACCCTCGCGGACGGCGACGCGGTCCTGGCCGATCGCGATTATCTCGTCGAGTCGATCGTCGACCCGCAAGCCAAGATCGTCGAGGGTTACAGCCTGCCGATGCCACGTACCGAGCTGACCGACGATGAGATCGATGCTGTGATCAACTACATCGAGGAACTGTCGGAGGTCGGTCCGTGAGACGTGCAGCACTGGTGATCGGACTGACGATGGCAGCGTTGGCGTGCGGCGGGAACGATCGGGACCTGGTCGGGTTCCAGCGCGAGCCGGCTCCGGTGGTGGCCGAGTTCGAACTCCCCGACCTGTCCAACGACGGTGAGCCGTTTGCGCTCCGGGCCCAACCGGGAGAGCTGCTGCTCGTCTACTTCGGCTACACGAACTGCCCAGATTTCTGTCCGACCACCTTGTCGGACGCGCGACTCGCTCGCCAGCAGCTCGACGATCCGGCGCAGGTCGACGTCGCGATGATCGCGATCGACCCCGACCGCGACCTACCGATCCTCGCCGACTACGTGGGCGGTTTCTTCCCCGACGACGGGCATGCGCTCGGCACCGACGACCCGAGTCTGCTGGCACAGGTGGCAGCGCCGTTCGGCGCCCAGTACGACGTCACGACCAACGACGACGGTGAGATCGACGTCGCCCACACCACCCAGCTGTACGCCATCAACGATGCCGGCGAGATCGTGCTGACCTGGCAGTTCGGTGTGTCGAAGGACGAGCTCGCCGCCGATCTCGAGCAACTGTTGGACATGACCGTATGAACCGGGTCCAGCAGGTCGTGCTGATCGTGCTCGTGCCCGTGGTGATCGTCGGTGCGCTGTTCATCGGTCGGGCCTCCACGAGCGACGACTCGAGCACGGGCCTGCAGATCGCCCGAGCCGACGACGCCACCACGTTCGAGCACGACTACACGATCCCACTGGGGACCGCCGAACGAATCGACGCCGGCGAAGTCGTCGAGATCGTGCCACCCGAACTCACGGTCAAGGTCGGCGAGGCGATCCGGATCGTCAACGAGGACGACGAAGGGCACGTCGTCGGCGTCTTCTTCGTGGGCGCCGGCGAAACGATGACGCAGCGATTCACTGCCCCTGGCGAGTTGTCGGGCGCCTGCTCCGTGCATTCCGACGGCGAGTTCACGCTGCGCGTCGTCGCATGATGCGCTGGTCGGTCGCGATCCTCGCCACCGCCCTGACGATCGTGCTGGCCCCGAGCGTCGCGCATGCTGATGCCGCCGGCCCGACCGACTACCGCACCGACATCTTGTCGGTGTCGCCGGAGATCGACGGGCTCGTCGTCACCATCGAGGGCGGCGATTCGTTCGTGCGACTCCAGGCTCCCGACGGTGCCGAGGTGGTCGTGTTCGGCTATGCCGGCGAGCCCTACCTCCGATTCTCCGCCGACGGAACAGTCGCCCAGAATCGCCTCTCGGCGGCCACGTACGAGAACGAGAACCGGTTCGGCGGTTCCGAGGTCCCGAGCTTCGTCGACTACACCGCCGCCCCCGTGTGGGACGAGATCGCCGGCGGTGGCACGTGGGCATGGCATGACCACCGCGCCCACTGGATGGGCGAGGAGCCGCTGATCGGGATGGAGCCGGGCGACTCACTTCCCGTGCAGACGATCCAGATCAGCGTCGATGGCCGTCCCGTCCTGATCGCAGTCGAAACGACGCTCGTCCCGTCACCCTCCTGGTTCCCGGCCGCGGTCGGGATCCTGTTCGGGCTCACCTTGACGCTGCTCGGGTGGTGGATCGGCCCCGCGACCGCCACGCTGACCACGCTCGTGATCTCACTGGCCGCCCTCGTCACCGGGCTCGGTCAATATCTGTCGCTCCCGGCCGAGACCGGGCCGTTGCTCTGGTGGTGGCTGATGCCGACCGTGGCGCTGATCGCCGGTGTCGCGTCGATCCTCTCCTACGGCCGGTCGGACCTACTGGTGCTCGGCCTGTTGGCCGTCAGCGGTGCGCAACTCGCGATCTGGGGATTCCTCCGACGTGACGGTTTCACGCGGCCGATCCTGCCCACCGATGTCGCATTCTGGTTCGATCGGGCCGCGACGGGTGCGGCGCTGATCGGCGGCGCCGCAATCGTGGTACTGGCAGTCCAGGGGTTGCTGCTGAAGCCGGTCAGTTCTCGCTGAGGCCGAGCGCGTCGTCGATCGCCTCGTTGAGGCCCTCCTGATCGAGTGGGCCGAGATGCCGGGTGGTGATCACACCGTTCTCGTCGATCACGACGGTGACGGGCATTGACGTGGCACGAAGTTCGGTCGAGACCTCGCCGTCGAGGTCGGCGAATTGGTCGTAGGTCGCCCCGACGTCATCGATGAACCCGACGGCCACGCTCGGTTCTTCCCCGACGTTGACACCGACGAAGCGGACCTCGTCGCCGCGCTGCTGATGGACCTGTTCGAAGTCAGGGATCTCGGCGCGGCACGGAGCGCACCAGGTCGCCCACAGATTGACCACCGCAGGGCCCTCGATGTCGGACAACTGCGACGCCTCGCCCGACGTCAGACCGGTGATGTCGACGTCGGGGAGTGTGTCGCCGGATTCGCCGCCGCATGCGGCCAACCCGAGCGCAGCCGCGGCAACGAGTCCGGCGACACGGATCATGGTGCCGTCTCGGCCACCTCGACGTCGAACGTGACGTCGTCGGCGATCGCGAAGTCGAGGGTGACCTCGAACTGATCGCCGATCACGAGCGGAGCGGCGAGATCGAGCAGCATGACGTGGTAGCTGCCGGGCTCGAGGGTGACCGTCTCGCCGCCTTTCAGAGGCAGACCGTCCTCCATCTCCTGCATGCGCATCGCTCCGTCCATGCCGTCCATGCCGCCCATCTCGCTCGTTTCGCCGGACATCTCCATGTCACCGGAACCCTCCGAGGCCTCCATGTCATCCATCTCGCCCGATGCCTCCTCCGACATGTCCATGTCACCGGACATCTCGTCGGACATGTCGTCGCTGTCTCCATCCACGGCCATCACGACCTCGTGGACCTGTGCCTCGGCGGCGACGTCCGACGGCACCGAAGCGCCGACCAACGTGTCGTCCTCAGCGACCGTGAGATCGAAATACACCGCCCCGAGGGTCTGGGTCGGGGCACTCTGGCGCGCCCATTGGTCTTCCACGGTGGCGGCATCGTCCGACCCGCACGCAGCGAGGACCAGACCGACGGACACGACAAGTACGGACAAACGTTTCATGGGGTGGTGGTCGTCGCCGGACCGCATCGAGTTCCGCCGAACGGTAAATTCGTCAGCTGCGGTCCCACGGGGCGAACGGTGAGGCCGCCCCGTCGCCGCCCGTCAGCACGTCGACGCCGTCGTCGGTCACCAGGCAGGTGTGCTCGAACTGTGCGGTCCGCTTGCCGTCAGCGGTGACCGCAGTCCAGTCGTCGTCCCACATCTTGTGCTGCCATGTGCCGAGCGTGATCATCGGCTCGACCGTGAACGTCATGCCCGGTCGCATGATCATCGAGTTCCGGGAGTCGTAGTAGTGCAGCACCTGGATGTCGGTGTGGAATTGCTCACCGATGCCGTGCCCGACGAACGCCTTGACGACGCCGAGCTTGTGGGTCCGCGCGTGCTCTTCGATGGCCCGGCCGACGTCGCTGATCGGTCGGCCCGGACGAATCGCCTCGATGCCCTTCCACGTCGCTTCCTCGGTGATCCGGACGAGGTCGCGGCTCTGCTCGTCGACGTCGCCGATCAGGAACGTGGCGTTGGTGTCGCCGTGCACACCACCGACATAGGCGGTGCAGTCGAGGTTCATGATGTCGCCGTCCTGCATCGCCCGAGAGTCGGGGATGCCGTGACAGATGACCTCGTTGGCCGAGGTGCAGAGGCTCTTGGGGTAGCCGTGGTAGTTCAACGTGCTCGGGTAGGCACCACGCTCGATGTAGAGCTGGTGGCAGTACTCGTCGACTTCTTCGGTGGTGACGCCCGGCTGTAGGAACTCGCCCGTGAGCCGCAGGATCTCGGCCGCGACCCTGCCGGCATGCCGCATCTTCTCGATGATCTCGGGAGACTTGATCCGGGCTTCGTCCCACATCACCGGCTCACCGGTGTCAGCCCACGACGGCCGCGCGATGTGGTCGGGCACCGACCGCATGGGCGACACCTCGCCCGGAAGCACGCGACCCTCGAGCTTCTTGTGGCATCGCTTGTACTTGCGGCCGCTTCCGCACCAGCACGGCTCGTTGGCCTGCGGCATCACGGAGGGCGGCTGGGCGAGGGTACGCATCGGCCGCCAGTCTACGGTGAAATCCGGATGGTCGCCCGGCCGAGGACGCTCCGCTCGCACCAGGCCGCTCCCGTCACATCGGAAGGCTCACCTCGATGACTCCACCGGCGCCCGGACCGATGCCGATCTCGCCGCCGTGTTCGCCGACGATCGCCTTGGCGATGGCCAGTCCCAGCCCCGCCGTGCCCGTCCGGACGTCACGTGCCGGGTCGCCACGGGTGAACGCATCGAACACCCGCTCGCCGAGCTCAGCCGGGAACCCGTCGCCTTCGTCGACGACTCGGACGACCGCCCGATCACCTCGAACGGTCAGTTCGACGGTGACCTTCGTGCTCCGAGGCGTGTGACGGATCCCGTTCTCGATCAGATTGCGGAACACACGGGCGAGCTGGGCCGGATCACCTGTCGCACCGATGCGATCCGTGGCCACGATGACGAGCTCGACCTCGCTCGCCGTCGCGAGTGGGCGGAGCGTCTCCACCGCTTCGTCAGCCAGTTCCGTCAGGTCGATCCGAGTCGGCCGCATCACCAGCGTGCCACTGGCCAGCCTCGTGTGCAGCTGGAGGTCGTCGACGAGCACGGCGAGCGCCTGGACCTGATGCTCCATACCGTTGAGCGACGCATCCGGATCTTCGGCGACGCCATCGCGAATCGCCTCCACTGATGCCCGCAATGCCGCCAGTGGGGTCCGGAGATCGTGTGAGATCGACGACAGCATCAACGCCCGTTCCTTCTCGACGGCCTCGAGGCGGTCGACCATTCGGTCGAACTCGACGGCCGCATCACCCAGCTCGTCGGCGCGCACGACACCCGAGCGTGCCGTCAGGTCTCCGCTGCCCACGCGCGCTGCGGCTTCGCTCAGGAGGCTGGCGTCGCGCGCGATCGGAGCCGACAGGAGGTACGCCACGACAGCGGCTGCGATCGTGGCCGGGATCAGGATCCACAAGAGGAATCCCAGATCCTGGTTGTTGATGAACATCCGCTGGGCGGCGATCACGATCATGATCACCGCGGTGGCGAGGACACCCATCGACGCCCACATGAACCTCCGCCCGAGACGGTTCAGCCCAGGGCGGGTCATGGTTCGAAGCGGTAGCCGACGCCCCAGACCGTGGTGATCCAACGGGGGTTCTCGGGGTCGGACTCGATCTTGTTGCGGATCCGCCGAACGTGCACGGTGACCGTGGCCGAGTCCTGCCAGTCCGGTGAGGACTGCCAGACGTCGCGAAGCAGATCGGCACGCGAGAACACCTGCCGCGGTGAGCCGGCGAGGTGGGCGAGCACCTCGAACTCCTTCGGGGTCATCTCGACGAGTTCGCCGTCCAGCCAGACTTCGCGTGAACGGTTGTCGATCGTCAGGCCAGGGAACTCGAGGGTGGCGCCGACCGGTGCAACCTTCGGGGTGGCACGACGCAGCACCCCGTTGACTCGCGCTGCCAGCTCGCGCGGCGAAAACGGCTTCACGACGTAGTCGTCGGCGCCGAGCTCGAGCCCGGCGACCCGATCAGATTCCTCGGCCCGGGCGGTGAGCATGATCACCGGCATCTCGCCCATGGATCGGATGTGACGGAGGATGTCGAGACCATTCACGCCCGGCAGCATCATGTCGAGAACGACCAGGTCGAACTCCTCCCCATCGAGCAGCGCGAGCGCGGTCGGCCCGTCATCGGCCTCGCTGACGTCGTGCCCGTCACGTCGCAGATAGCCGACGACGACCTCGCGGACGGTCGGTTCGTCGTCGACGACGAGCACGCGTGTGGTTGGCATGGCACCCAGGTTGGACTCCCCGGGTCGGGGACGCAAACGCACCCGGCAATCGTTTCGCGAAACGTTCGCGACGAGATGAGCGGATCTGGTGTTCGAGAACCGTCCGCTCGCACGAACTACGGGGCGAGGCGCGTGAGGCGCCAGCGCTCGTCGACGAGCCGATAGTGGATGCGGTCGTGGAGCCGGCTCGGGCGGCCTTGCCAGAACTCGAACTCGTCGGGCACCAACCGCCAACCGCCCCAGTGCGCCGGACGCTGTACCACCTCGGCGTGCTCGAAGGCGATGCGTTGCGCAGCGACCAACCGATCCAGTTCGGCTCTGTCGGCGATCACCTCGGACTGGGGCGAGGCCCAGGCACCGATCTGGCTCGCACGCGGCCGAGTGGCGAAGTAGGCGTCGCTCAGTTGGTCACTGACGCGCTCGACCGTGCCACGCACACGTACCTGACGGTGCAGGTCGAGCCAGGCGAACGTCGCGGCCGCGACCGGCTTGGCGTTCATCTGGCGACTCTTCGACGACTCGTAGTTCGTGTAGAACACGAAACCGAATCGATCCACGCCGCGGGTGAGCAGGATGCGAGCGTCGGGGACGCCGTGGAGATCGACCGTCGAGACCGTCATCGCGTTCGGTTCGGCAACTCCGGCATCGAGGGCGTCGGCGTGCCAGCGATGCCACTGCTCGATCGGATCCGACGTCACGTCGGCGATGTCGAGACCCGCCGTCTCGTACTGCACCCGACGGTCACGAATCGACGACTGACGATCGAGCGAATCGCTCATGGCCGCTCGATCCGCTCGATGCCACGCATGTACGGACGGAGAACCTCGGGCACCGTGATCGAACCGTCCTCGTTCCGGAAGTTCTCGACGATCGCCGCCCAGACGCGGGGGACCGCGAGCGCGGAACCATTCAAGGTGTGCACGAATTCGGTTCCCTTGAGCGGCTGCCCGTCGTCTCCGACCGGTCGATAGCGGATGTTGGCACGACGAGCCTGATAGTCGGAGAACCAGCTGATCGAGGAGACCTCGAGCCACGCATCGGCACCGGGAGCGTAGACCTCGATGTCGAAGCTGCGGTGATGGCTCTGGCCGAGATCACCCGTGCAGATCTCGATGATTCGGTACGGGAGGTCCAACTCCGAGATCAGGCTCTCGGCGCGAGCGACCATGTCATCGAGCAGGTCGGGGGCGTGTTCTGCGGTCGCCAACGCGAGGATCTCGACCTTGTCGAACTCGTGCGAACGCAGCATGCCGCGGGTGTCGCGTCCGGCGGAGCCCGCCTCGCGGCGGTACGACGGGCTGTACGCCATGAACCGCATCGGCAGATCGGCGACGTCGAGGATCTCACCGCCATAGATCGACGTGAGCGGCACCTCGGCGGTCGGGATGCACCACAGGTCGTCACGTTCGATCGCAAACGCGTCGTCGGCGAACTTGGGCAGCTGGCCGCTCGCTGTCAACGTCGCCGTCGAGACGAGCGACGGGGCGCGGATCTCCTCGTGTGCGTCGGCGTTGCGGTCGAGCGCCAGCTGGCACAGCGCCCTGGCCAGCGTGGCACCGGCCCCACGCTGCATGGTGAACATCGAGGCTGCGATCTTTGTGGCGCGCTCGTTGTCGAGGATCCCGAGTTCGGTGGCGGTCTCCCAGTGGGGCAGCCGCTGGTGTTCGGCGAACTCGTCGGGCACGAACGGTCCGGTGACGATCGGATTGTCGGCCTCGGTCGCTCCGTCAGGGGCGGCGGGATGCGGCAGGTTCGGGATCACGAGCAGGAGCTCGCGGAGGTCGCCGCTGAGGTCGTCGTGTTCGGCGGCGAGACGTTTCTCGGACTCGCCGATCTCGCGACTCTCGGCCTGCAGGGCCTCGGCCTCGTCGACTTTTCCGTTGCGTCTGAGCACTCCGACCTCTTTGGAGATGGCGTTCACCCGGGCCCGGAACTCGTCTCGTTCTGCACCGATCTCGCGGAGTCGGACATCGAGTTCGCGCGCACGATCGACGGCCTCGAGCGACCCGTCGTCGTGCCGGCGCGCCAGCGCCGCACGAACGCCGTCGAAGTCGTTGCGAAGTAGCCGGACGTCGATCACGACGGCGAGGCTAGTTGCCCTCCACGTCGGAGACCCGTGCCGATTCGCCCAAATCGATCAGGGATCGATCAGGGATCGATCGGGGGCGGAGTGGTGCGTGCGAACTCTCGCTCGACGTCGGCGGTGGTGAGCGGGGTGTCGTCGTTGCCGGTGATCTCGCTGGACGGCATCTTGCCTCGACGCTTGAAGTCGTACGACTCGTCATCGCGGACAGCGAACTTCTTGAAGAACAGGTAGATGACGATCGACCACAGGAACAGGCCGCCCGCCACCTTCATCACGGCACCGGCGAGCTGTTGGTCCTGGACGGCGCTGATGCCCCACAGCCGAACCGGCTGGTCGTAGGCGTCGTAGACGATGCCCTCGGCGAACGTGAGCCAAGCGGCGGGCACCGTGGGCACGACCGATTGCAGGAAGAGGTAGATCATTGCGCCGGCGACGCCCATCCGGAACTGCGGGATCGGGCCACACACGGGCATCCACATGAGGAGCGACGAACCGACGACCAGCACGTGCAACGAATAGTGCAGCGCACCATTGTCGAGCGACGCGTTCACGAGCAGCGGGATGTGCAGGATCATCACCATCGCGTTGAACAACACCGCTGCCACCACGGGCTTGGCGAGGAATTGCACCGCACGATAGAGACGGCCGTCACCCAGCAAGGTCCTGGCGAGCCAGACCGGCGTCGCCATCAGCGCGAGCGGCGGCAGGAAGTAGCTCAGCATCATGTGCTGGATCATGTGCGCCGAATACAGGTACTCCTCGCTGATGTCGTGCACGGGCCAGTCCGAAGCGACCCAGAGCGTGAGCATCGCCAGCGGGAAGGCGACCGTATTCATCCGCGAGACGACGGGCGCGCCGGGCGGGACGGCACGCGGACCGATCACCTTGACCATGTAGACATAGGCGCCGGTGAGAAACGCGACGAGGAGCCAGACCTCGGGGTGCCACTGGAACGCGAGTGGATCGACGGTCACGTCGGCAGCGAGTGAGATCGTGGGTGTCATCAGATGGCCTGCTCCAGGGGAGTGAGCGGCGGTTGGTAGGCAGGTGCGAGGCGGAACCGGAGCGGAACGACGGTCATGAACTCCATCGCCGCCAGCCTCACTCGAAGAACTTGAAGGTGAACAGCATGACCAAGTAGACGACGACCGCGAGGCCGAGTCCGAGGTAGAACATCACGCTGAACAGGCGACTGTCGAACTTCAGGTGCATGAAGTACATCACCACCGAGAAGAACTTGACGAGCATGAGACCGATGAGTCCCGGCAGGAAGAACGGGCCCCAGAAATCGATCGTGTAACTCATGAGCACTTCGACCGCAGTGATGACTGCGAGCGCCAGTGCCAGGTAGACGAACTGGAGGTCGGTCCAGTGCTCGCCCGGATGATCGTGGGGATCGGTGTGCGGCGCCGGGGCGTCGGGTGTCGTGGCGGTGCTCATGCGTTGCTCCAGACGTCCATCAGGCCGGGATCAGGTAGACGAGGGTGAAGATCAGGATCCACACGATGTCGACGAAGTGCCAGTACAGGCCGACCAGCTCGATCGTTTCGGCCTTGTTGCCGTGAATCCGTTTCCTCATGTTCATGCCAACCGTGGCGAGCAGGATGATCACGCCGACCGACACGTGGACGCCGTGGAAGCCGGTGAGTGTGTAGAAGCTGGACGAGAACAGGCTCGTCGTGAAGCCGAGACCCTCGCGGTAGAAGGTGGTGAACTCGTAGACCTGGCCGGCGACGAAGAGCGACCCGAGCAGTGCGGTGACGGTCAACCACAGGTTCGTGTTGCGATCGTCCCGCCGATTCGCCGCAGTGACCGCGAGCACCATCGTGAGCGAGGACATCAGCAGGACGAAGCTCGACGCCGAGGTGAACGGGATGTCCCACACCTGGTCCGGGCCGAGGTTTTCCGAGTGCCGGCCGTGGTACAGCATGTACGTGGAGATCAGTCCGCCGAACAGCAGACACTCCGAGCCGAGGAAGAGCCACATCGCCAGCTTGTTGTTCGAGAGACCGGTCGACGTGACGTGTTCGCCGTGGTCATCGTCGTGGTCGTCGTGGTCGTCGTGCTCGCCGGTCTCGTGCGACGGTTGCGTGAGGTCGACGTCAGCCATGTGCGGCGACCTCCAGCTCGGCGCCACCTTCCGGCGGGGGCGGGTCGTAATCGGACTCGCTCGCGGTGTGCGGCTCGAGCGCCCACCCGAACATCGCCAACAGGACGACCGCAGCACCGGCGGCGATCAGCAAGATGTTGTAGATCACGCCGTACGCCATGATCGGAAGACCCAACGCCAAGATGATCGGCCAGTAGGACGGAGACGGCAGATGAATGTGCGGGTCGGCGTTCGCTTCCTGCTCGGCCAGGATCGTCTCGGCAGTGGCGACCTGGTGGAAGTCGTGGTGGTCGTCCTCGCCGCGATCTTCGTACTTGCGGTGGAAGAACTCGTCGAGGTGACCGACGGTCGGGATCTGATCGAAGTTGTGTTCCTTGGGTGGGCTCGTGGTCATCCACTCGAGCGAGCGGGCGTCCCAGGGATCGAGCGGCGCCGGGCCATGGTTGCGCTGCGACACGAACACGTTGATGAAGAAGAGCAACACGCCGATGCCGAGCACGAACGATCCGATCGAGGCCACCAGGTTCCAGAAGCCGAGGTCGAACAAGCCCTCACCGGCCCGATTCTCCGTCCACTGGTACATGCGACGGGGCTGGCCCTGCAACCCGATGATGTGCATCGGCCCGAACGTCAGGTTCATGCCGACGATCATCACCCAGAAGTTCCACTTGCCCAGCCGTTCGGACAGCATCTTGCCGAACACCTTCGGCCACCAGTAGTAGAGGCCCGCGAAGATACCGAGGATCGCGCCACCGAACAGCACGTAATGGAAGTGGGCGACGATGTAATACGTGTCGGTCTGCTGGGTGTCTGATGGAGCCACCGCGTGGGTGACGCCCGACAGGCCGCCGATCGTGAACTGGATGATCAGACCGATCGCGAACATCATGGCGACGGTGAACCGGAGCTTGCCGCCCCACAGGGTCATCGTCCAGTTGACGATCTTCACACCCGTCGGGATTGCGATCGCCATCGTTGCGACCGCGAACACGGAGACCGAGATCGGGCCGAGTCCGGAGGCGAACATGTGGTGGGCCCAGACACCCCAGCCGACGAAACCGATCGCGGCGCCGGAGAAGACGACGAGCGGATAGCCGAACAGCGGCTTCTTCGAGAAGACCGGGAGGACCTCGGAGACGATGCCGAACGAGGGCAGGATCAAGATGTAGACCTCGGGGTGGCCGAAGATCCAGAACAAGTGCTGCCAGAGCAGCGGATCGGCACCTGCTTCGACCGAGAAGAACTGTGCGTCGAATGTTCGCTGGAACATCAGCAGGAACAGCGCCACTGTGATGACCGGGATCGCAAAGAGCAACAGGAACTGCACGACGAGGATCATCCAGCTGAAGATCGGCATCTTCATCAGGCTCATGCCCGGTGCCCGCATGTTGATGATCGTCACGATCAGGTTGATCGCACCGGTCAGCGATGCGATGCCGGTGATCTGGAGGCCCAGCGCCCAGAAGTCGATGCCGTTGGTCGGCGAGAACGGCACCGACGAGTTCGGGGCGTACATGAACCAGCCACCGTCGGCTGCGCCACCGAGGAGCCACGAGGTGTTCAGGAAGATGCCACCGAACAGGAAACACCAGAAGCCGAACGCGTTGATGCGGGGGAATGCCACGTCACGCGCACCGATCTGGAGCGGCACGAAGTAGTTCGCGAACGCGGCCGCCATCGGCATCACGAAGAGGAACACCATGGTGGTGGCGTGCATCGTGAACATCTGGTTGTAGTAGTCAGCGCTGAGGATCGTGCCGTCGGGGCCGGCGAGCTGCAGGCGGATCAGGAGCGCTTCGAAGCCGCCGACCAGGAAGAAGAACATCGCGGTGACGCCGTACATGATGCCGAGCTTCTTGTGGTCGATCGTGAAGAGCCACGACTTCCAGCCGGTCGATTGCACGGGTCGGCGGAACGCACCATAGGTGGACTCCGGCGTCGCAACGGCGGGCTCCAGCGTCTCGGTGCTGCGGGGGCGTTCGATCAGTGCCATTCAGGTCACGCTCACTTGCGCTCGAGGAGGTAGGCGACCAGCTCGTTGATCTGGTCTTCGGACAGTGCGAGGTTCGGCATCCCGCGAACGAGGTCGTCGGTGGGCTCGAGCAGTTCGGGGTCGGTGTACATCGGCTTCATCGCGGGAGCGTTGCGGAGCCACTCCTTGAGCTGCACCTCGTTGAGACACGGCTTGGTGACGCCGTCGAGGTACCGAGCACCGAATTCGTCAGGCGGGGCGTCCCACACGAACGGTCGACACTGCTCGGTGAGTAGATCGAACGTGGCGCCGGCGAACGTATTGCGGGTCATCAGCTTCGACAGGTTCGGAGCGGCGCCGCTCCACACGAAGTTCTCCGGTTGCGAGATGATCAGCTCACCGTCGGCATCGGTGAGACCGTCGACCTGGTGGCAGCGCGCACACTGCGCAACGAACGTGGTCTCACCGAGCGCTGCGAGCGAACCCTCCTCGGGCGGCTGGTACGGCGCGAGCTGGTTGTCCACCCACGTCTGGAAGTCGGCGTCGTCGAGGGCGACGATCTCCATGCGCATGTTGGCGTGCGAGAGGCCACAGAACTCGGCGCACTGCCCGGCGTAGATGCCGGGCTGGTCGGCCTGGAAGTTCCAGGTGTGCACGCGTCCCGGCACCATGTCGCGCTTGCCGTTGAGCTTGGGCACCCAGAACGAGTGGATCACGTCGCGACTCGTGCCGCGGATCACGACTTTGGCCTGGGTCGGGATGATCAGCTGGCCGCTGGTGATGATCGGGGCTGCATCGCCGCTCGGCGCAAACCCGCAGATGTTGCCGTCGGCATCGATCGGGTAGTCGTACTCCCACCACCACTGCTGACCGGTGACGTTGACCACACACTCGGCGTTGTCGGTGTCGTTGAGATCGATCACGAGACCGACGGTCGGGATCGAGATGGCGGCGAGCAGGACAGCCGGCAAAGCGATGAACGCATATTCGACCAGGGCATTGCCGTGCGACTGCTCCGGGATCGGTTGTCCGCGGTCGCGGAACTTGAAGACGGCGAAACCCACGACGGCGAACACGATCAGGCCGACGATGCCGGCGATCATGAAGATCGGCCACTGAAGGTTGTGGATGTCTTGGGCGTACTCGCCCTCCGGCGCCCAGGTGTCCTGCGGAGCGTTCGTCGCGCAAGACGAGAGGACCACGGCGGCAGCGGCGACGCCGATGGTTCGGAGGGTTGGGCGGGGGGTTCGGAATTCGGTCATGGGGGGACTTGTCCGTACTTTCTCGGTCATGGTAGCTGACGGCCTCACGGAACCACCACTTCGAGCGAGGCGTCGGAGCCGGCGACGATGAGCTCGTAGCCCTCCTCCACGGCGATACTCGGACGGTCGAACTCGACGGTGAGGAACTGCTGGCCGCCTTCTTCGACCAACGACGTACACAACCGCTCGGCGGCGACCAGCTCACCGTCGACGGGTTCGGGATGCATCTCGATCACCAACCGAGCGTGCTCTCCCGACTCGTTGATGAAGATCAGGTTGCTCGGGTTCGATCGTGGCAGTGTGAGTGCGTCGAACTCGCCGTCGTAGCCGGGTACGTCAGCCGTGAGCGCCGACCCGTCGTAGGTGATCTCGGCCGCCACGTTCGATTTCGCAGCGACCGTCTGGCTGGCGTTCTCGTCGGCCTCGGTCTCCTCGGTGCCGCACTCGTCCTCCTCGGCGATGTAGCCGGTCGAATGGTGCTCTTCGATCTCCCGCTCGCCGTTCAGCCCGAAGATGGCTCCGGCGCCGATCAGCACGATCGCTGCGACCGAGAAGGCACCCATCATCGACGTCGTCGAGGTGCCACGCCGCAACCCGATGAACGCGCCGACACCGAGGATGATCGCCGCGACGATCGAAAACGCGACCACGGTTGCCGACTTCGAGGGCAGGCCCAACATGACGCGGCTGAACGCGTAGATGACGATGCCGCCGCCGATCGCCGCCGCGACCGGGATCTCGAGCGGATCGGCCATGACCTCGCGGACTTCGTCGTTGTACGACGTGTCGTCCGAAGCCCTCTCGCTCCACCCCTGGACGAGCCACTCGAGGCTGCCGGCGATCAGGACGATCAGGCCGACCACGAAGAACGCCGTCGTCGTGACGAGCCCGAGCGTCAGCGTCGTCGCCCCGAGCCCCACGAGCAATGGCCACAAGCTCGGCCTCGCCGTCGCCTGCGCGGCAGCCGACACCTCGAACGTGTCATGGTCCATTGCCGACACGTTGGAGTCGCGGACGAACGCATTCAACCCGGCGAGGAACGAGAGCGCTACCGCGGCTGAGATCAGCCCGATCGTGCCGAGGGTGCCGCCTTGCGCGACGCCGTACACCACCGCGAACACGGCGGCGGCGGCGGCGGAGCCGATCAGGAGTTTGGAACCGGTGGTGAACATCGTGGGTGCTGACTCACTTGGTGACGTAGACGACGAACCAGACCGCGCTGAACGCGACGGCAACGAAATACCAGTACAGGGCGTGTGCTGCAAGAACCTCGGTCTCGCGGAGGCGGCCGCCGAGCGACCGGAAGGCGGCGACCGTGGAAAACACCAGACCGGCGACGACGAGCGCCAACATCGTGCCCGTCACACCGTAGAACAACGCGCCGTAGTAGTCATCGCGGATCGCCACGCCCATGTCGACGTACACGAATGCCTGGGCGTTGATGAATGCGATCGCCAACAAGCCCGTGACACCCAGGGCCAACGCCGTGTGGGCGCGATCGCTACGGCGCCCCGAATAGACCGCCCACTGGGCGAAGAGGCAGAGCGCCCAGATCGTCATCAACATGACGTTGCTGGCGACCTCGGGGATGATGTAGTCGACCGGGAAGCGGCCACCTGCATCGACGACCCGTTCGCGCAGGAGCACCCAGACCGAGAGCATGCCGCCAATCAGCATCGTGCCGGCAACGCACGCGAGCGCGGTACCCATGAGCAATTGACGGCGTGGCGCGGGCGGTGCGGCCGGCGGAAGGGCGAGCTGACCCGTGTTCACGACTGGCTCCCCTCGTGGGTCAGATCGAATTGCGGTGT
The DNA here is from genome assembly GCA_963792905.1 of uncultured Acidimicrobiaceae bacterium. Lineage (GTDB taxonomy): Bacteria > Actinomycetota > Acidimicrobiia > Acidimicrobiales > Ilumatobacteraceae > Ilumatobacter. The sequence goes on along the minus strand of CAWBYE010000023.1, from coordinate 12,429 downwards.
CGGTGACGCCACGGTGGCCACATGCTCGAAGTTGTGGGTGGGCGCCGGTGATGGCGTGCCCCACTCGATCGTTTGACCGCCGTACGGATTGTCGTCGGCCCGATCGCCGGAACCCGTGAACGTCTTCAGCATGAGGCCGACGAAGGCGAGAACCGTCAGCGCCACGAGACCGTGGCCGATGAGCGACAGCGTGCTCCAGATCGAGCCATAGTCGACACCGTCGAGCGACAGAATCGCTGCGACGTCGGCGTCGTTGGCGGGAATGCCACCGGTCTGGCCGAAGAAACCGGCCAGGTAGAGCGGCAGGGCCGCCAGGATCGTGCCGACGACACCGAGCAGCGCCAGCGGCATGAGCTGCTTGTCGGGCATCGTCCGGCCCCAGAGCTTCGGCGCCCAGAAGGCGGCGCCTCCCAGCACGCTCAGCGCGGCGCCGTACACGACGTAGAGCGTGGCGCCCTCCTCGAACGTCGTTCCCAGTAGCTCGAGGTCCGAGATGCTCATGACGAAGTTGCCGAGGAGGCCGACGAAGATCATGCCGAGACCGAAGAACGCGAAGATGAACGGGGCGCTGATGTTCGGGCGGCCGACACCGTTCTTGGCAGCCAAGGCCGTGAGCCCCAACACGATCAACATGCCGAGCAGCGGGAGACCGGCGAAGACGAGCATCGGGACGACGCCCTCGAGGAACTCACGACCCGTCGTGTCGAGCGTGACATCGTGCACGAACTGCTGCGTGGTGGCGGCCAGCGCTGTGACGCCGATCAGGGCGATGCCGGCGAACATCACGCCGCGCATCGGCTGACGGGTCTTGAACGTCACGGGGACCAACTCGGCAGCGACGCCGACGGCGGGCACTGCGAAGACGGCCACGGCCGGGACCGTGAACATCCAGCCGATCCAGGCGCCGATACCCTCGGCGCCGCCGAAGTTCAGCTGTGCGTACCGATGATCGAGGAACAACAAGACGATCACGCCGAACGCAACCGGCAGCACCAACAGCATGCCCAGCGCACCGATCAGTGCCGACCAGGCGAACGGTGGGACCCGGCGCATCGTCATGCCGGGAGCGTGTGTCGTGAGCACGGAGTTCGCCACACACCCGGCGGACGCGAGGAGACCGACGATCATCAGGCCGTGACCGGCCAGGAACAGGTCGACGGCGTCATCGTCGCCACCACCGATCCCGCCGTTGGCAGCCAGCGCCCCGATGGTGAGCCCCAGCCCGCCCAGCCACGAGTAGAACCCGGTCAGCGCCACCCGGGGGAACGCGATCGCACGAGCGCCCAATTGCAGCGGGACGACGGCGACCGAGAGGCCGAGGACCATCGGCACGACGGCGGCGAAGACGAGCGACACCCGGTACGACTGGAACGTCTGGAGCAGAGCGTTGCTCTGCAGGATCGTGCCGCTGTCGTCGACCCGCTCGAGTCCGAGGACGAGACCCAGCACCGAGGCCGCGACGGCTCCGAGGATCCCGACGCCGAGGTACATCCGCCCGATCCGCTTGTGGTCGGTCGTGACGAGCCAGGCCCCGACACCAACGAAGAACGACACGACGGCCGAGTCACGCGACCCGTCGTCGCTGAGCGCCGTGTCTGGACGTGTATCGATCGTCGTCATGAGACGTGGTTCGTTCCTTGAACTTCGCTGGCCTGGTACATGTGAGGTTTCGAGCGCCCGAAAGACGTGACGACACTACCGAGCCGAACTCTACTGGCCGAGCCCCGTCGAACAGGAAATCCGGGTCGACTCGAACCGCCGGAGACTCCTCGGGCTCACTGCGCCACCACTGGCAGCCCGAAGTGGACCCGCCCGATCGTGTTCAGATCGTCCACGGACGGGCGCCCCGAGAAATCGGCCTCGAAGTGCTCCTCGGGGAAATCGAGCGGGCTGAGACCGCCCTGGAAGCGGTCGAGCATCGACGATCGATACACATCGTTGCGCGGGCAGGCAGGCGTCACGGCGATGTACATCACGTTGCCCCAGCGGTCCTGGTTGGACGCCTCGGCGACCGAGTGGATGATGTCGCCGTGCCACCAGACCGTGTCGCCGGGACCGACCGGCGGGATCGGCACCATCGCGCGCATGAGGAGGTCGTCGGCACGGAAACGCTGCGGCGCGGCCTCGGATTCGTCACCGAGGAGCCCGAGTTCGCCGGCGATTCCCCTGACCAGCATGTACGCAGCGGCGAGTGGGATCGGAATCGCATGCAGTACCCCGTCGGCCGGATGCATGTCGGAGAGAGCCGTCCAGCCCTGGAACGTCCGGAACACGCTCGACGGCGCAGTCGGCTCCTGTTCGGCGAGGGTGCGATGTGCCGCATCCCAAGGGTCGTATCGGTCAGGATCGCCGGCAAGGACGTGGCGGAACACGCGGACGTTCTCGTCGACCCTCCACCCGCCGCTGGAAACGGCATCGGAGTGCGCCGACAGACCCTTCGACTCGACTCCGGGGGCGCGCCGGCGAAGCCGATCCGGGTACCCGATGTCACGGTCCGGGTCGAACCAGATGTGCTCGTCGGACCGATGTCGCCAGAATGTGTTCAGGAAACGCCGGGTCGCTTCCATGTTCGGGTGTTGCCGTGCCGCGACCTGCGCCGGCGACCAGTAGACACCCCAGATCCGCGAACCCGCCGAGGCCGCCTCCGGATATCGCTCCGCGAAGGTGGATTCGAAACGGTTGATCGTGAGGTAGTCGGCGATCTGACGATCCCATTCCACTGCCTGCTCCCGTTCGAAGACGCCGCGCACCACGACGCATCCGCGCCGACGCACCCTCTGCATCGATTCGTCGTCGACACAGCCGGCTGCGACATCGGCGAAGTCGGCGCTCGGCCATGCGCCGCCGGCAGCTTGATCCGCTTCGACGGCTTCGACCTCGACCGTGATCCGCTCGGTCAGCCTGCCGAGCAGGTCGGACACGTCCGATCGGTCCAGGCCGAGGCGCTCGAGCAATCCGGGGAGGTCGGAACCTGTCACAGCAGGATGTCGAGCGTCATCGCCCCGAAGAGCACCGTGACGTAGGTGATCGAGAATCCGAAGACCCGCATCGATGCCGACGCCGTCGGGTTCCTGCCCAGCCACACAGTGGCGGCGATGAAGGTCGCGCCGAACACCACAGCGGTGACCGAGTACAACAGTCCGAGATCGGCGACCGGGATCAGGATCAACGAGCAGGCAACCATCGCAACGGTGTGCCCGATCATCTGGCGGACCGCGTGCTCGAACGGGACCACAGCTGGCAACATCGGCACGTTGGCCGCTCGGTAGTCGTCGGCGTACTTGATCGCCAGCGCCCAGAAATGCGGCGGCGTCCAGAAGAACATCACCCCGAACAGCACGATCGGCGTCCACGACAGTTCGTTCTGTACCGCCGCCCAGCCGACCAGCACCGGAACGGCTCCGGCAGCGCCACCGATGACGATGTTCTGACGGCTCGTCCGCTTCAACCACAGCGTGTAGACACCGACGTAGAACGCCGTCGCCGACAGCGCGAGCACCGCCGCCAGCAAGTTGGCGCCGGCCCAGAGCACACCGAACGCGAGAATCTCGAGCACGACGGCGAAGATCAGCGCGTTGCGCGGTGCGATGACCCCGGTGACCAGGGGCCGGTTCTGGGTGCGCACCATCAGCTTGTCGATGTCGCGATCGACGTACATGTTGATGGCATTGGCGCCACCGGCCGCGAGCGTGCCACCGAGCAGCGTGACGAGAACGAGCCAGGTCGACGGCCACCCTCGCTCGGCCAGGACCATCGTGGGCACCGTCGTGATCAGGAGCAACTCGATGATGCGCGGTTTGGTGAGCGCGACGTAGGCACCGATCGTGGAAGTCGCCGGCAGTCGCGAGCCATGCACGATGCCGCCTGGCGCCAACCGGGACGGGACGAGGGGTCGGCTGCCGACGGCCATAGTGGGACCATCGTACGGCCCCGCCGGCGAACGGACCAACGCCACCGGTCATCGAGTTCCGTCAGGACGTCGGAGGACCCGTTGGTGGGTCGTTCCGGGCACAATGGTGTCGTGCCCACGACGCTCGAACCGACCAAGGTCGTCGAACCCGACGTCGACGAGCGCACCGCGCCGGACCATCCGTGGATCGTGATCGTGTGGAACGACCCCGTCAATCTGATGAGCTACGTCACGTTCGTGCTCCAGAAACTCTTCGGCTATTCCAACGAAAAGGCGACGGAGCTCATGCTCGACGTGCACCACAAGGGCCGCGCCGTCGTCGCCAACGGCACCCGCGAACAGGCAGAAATGCACGTGTTCCGCCTCCATGAGCACGGGTTGTGGGCCACGATGGAACGCGACGGTCCCGATGCCTGACCGGCCACGTCCATGAGCCGCTTCCGTTCGCCTGTCCGCCGCAAGGGTGATGGCTTCGTCGTGGATCTCGGCGCCGATGAAACCGCCGTCGTACGGCGTCTCATCGGCGAAATCCGAGAACTCCTCATCCACCCGGAACCGGACGACGAGGCCCAGACGCTGATCGCCCGGCTCTTCCCGGTCGCCTACCCCGACGACGACGAGATGGAGACCGAGTACCAGCGGTTGATGCGCGACGAACTCGTGCAATCGAAGCTCGCTGCCTTCGACGTGATCGACGGTGCCCTGCGCGCACGGACGACGATCGACGAAGGGCAGTTGGTGGCCGTGATGCAGTCGATCAACTCGATCCGACTCGTGCTCGGCGTGATGCTCGACGTCTCGGACGATTCTGATGCCGGCGAAGTCGCCGAAGGCTTCGAGGACTCACCGGAGTACGCGCTCTACGGGTATCTGAGCTGGCTGCTCGAGTGGTGCGTCAGAGCCCTGACCGGATCGTGACCAGATCGCCTCTCGAGCCAGACACGGATCTCAGCGACGATCGGGCAGGAAGCGGAACCGGTCTCGCACCGCGGCGATGTGCTCGGTCGACACGTCGGCGAACACGATCGTCTCGTCCCGGCTGGCGGTGGCGAGGAGTTCGCCGAGCGGGTCGACGATCCGTGTGTCTCCCGAGTAGTCGATCCCGCCACCCGACCCGACCCGGTTGATCCCGACCACGTACGCCTGGTTCTCGATCGCACGGGCCCGCAGGAGGGTCATCCAGTGTTCCCGTCGCGCCTCCGGCCAGTTGGCGGGCACCAGGTACACGTCGGTGTCGGGGGCCAGCGACCAGAACTCATCCGCGAACCGCAGGTCGTAGCAGACGAACATCGAGACACGAACGCCCTCGATGTCGATCGTGACGAGTTCGGTCCCGGGACGAACGAACCGGTCCTCACCGGCGAAGGAGAAGGGGTGGATCTTGCGGTATCTGTGCTGCGTGCCGTCGGGGCCCGCGAGGACGAAACAGTTCGACGGGCGCTGATCGTCGGCGGGCGCGTCGGCGAGGATCTCTGGGCACGAGCCGCCGACCCACACACCGTGCTCGTGGGCGCAACCCGCCAAGAACTGCGACGACGCGCCGCTCTCGGGCTCGGTCGTGAAGTCCGGGTCGTCGAAGCCGAAGCCGACGGCGAACGTCTCTGCGAGCAGCACGACATCGGCGCCACCGCCGACGGCTCGAGCGATGATCGGGGCGAGCCGAGCGAAGTTGGCGTCGCGATCGTTCCAGACGATGTCGTGCTGGACTGCCGCAACCCGGAGGCCAGGCACGTCAGCCGCCCAGCCGGGCGAGGCGCTCGACAGCACCGTCGATGACATCGAGGCGCTTGCAGCACGCAAACCGCACCAGATGCCGGCCGTGTTCCGGATTGGCGTAGAAGACCTGAGTGGGAACGGCGACCACGCCGATTCGTTCGGGGAGTTCGAGGCAGAAGGTGATGCCGTCACCGTCGGGGCGAATCGGGCGGATGTCGACCGTAGTGAAGTACGTCGCCTCCTGCGGGTAGGTCACGAACCCGGCCGCCTCCAGCCCCGGAATCAGCCGATCGCGCTTGCGCTCCAGGTCGGCAGCGAGTTCGGTGAAGAAGTCGTCCGACAGTCGGAGACCAGCCGCGATGGCGGGTTGGAACGGCGCGCCGTTGACGAACGTGAGGAACTGCTTGGCGGTCCTGGCTGCGTCGATCATCGGAGCCGGGCCGCTCATCCAGCCGATCTTCCACCCGGTCGTGTTGAACGTCTTGCCGCCCGATGAGATCGTCAACGTGCGCTGAGCCATGTCGGGCAATGTCGCCATCGGCACGTGCTCGGCACCGCTGAACACCAGGTGCTCGTACACCTCGTCGGTGACGACCAGGATGTCGCGCTCCCTGGCGATGTCGGCAATGAACTCGAGTTCGTTGCGAGTGAACACCTTGCCGGTCGGGTTGTGGGGCGTGTTCAGCAGGATCAGCTTGGTGGCCGGCGAACATGCTGCGGCGAACTCGTCGGGGTCGAATCCGTACCGACCGTCGTCGCCGGGTCGGAGGACGACAGGCTTGAGCACACCTCCGGCCATCGCGATACACGCCTGGTAGCTGTCGTACATCGGTTCGAACAGGACGACTTCGTCGCCGGAGTCGAGCATGCCGAGCAACGCTCCGGCGAGCGCCTCGGTGGCCCCGGCGGTGACGAGCACCTCGGTCTCCGGCTCGTACACCAACCCGTAGAACCGTTGCTGGTGCTCGACGATCGCCTCCCGGAGCACCGCCATGCCGGGACCGGGTGGGTACTGGTTGACGCCTGAACGGATCGACTCGATCGCGGTGTCGAGCACCTCGTCGGGCCCATCGGTGTCGGGGAAGCCCTGACCGAGGTTGATCGCGCCGGTCGACGCGGCCAGGGCCGACATCTGGGCGAAGATCGTCGTGCCGAATCCAGCGAGCTTGGACGTGAGAGCGTGATCGACGGTGGTCACACCCGCAGCGTAGACAGCCGACGCTCAGACGTGCGTGTGGACCATCTCGGCTTCGGTGCGGCGAGTAGTCGCGACCCGGCAGGTCACGCCCTCTCGCTTGGCCTCGTACATCGCCCGGTCGGCAGCAATGACAAGGTCTTCCAGGTCGGTGCCGTGATCGGGCCAGACGGCCACACCGACGCTCACCTTGACCCGCAACGACTCGTCGATTCCGTCGAGCCTGGTGCGCCCGGCGATCTGTTCGGCGAGCTGCAACGCCCGGCGGCTGCCCATCTCCTCGGTGGCGATGCCGGGCATGACGACGACGAACTCGTCGCCGCCCCAGCGGGCCACGACATCGCCGTCGCGAACCGCTTTGCGAAGTCGGGAACCGACGATCTTCAGCACCTCGTCGCCGGCGTGGTGCCCGTGCGTGTCGTTGACCTGCTTGAATCCGTTCAGGTCGAACAGGAGCAGGCAGGCGCCATTCTCGGCACGTTCGGCGTTGACGAGCAGGTCGGCGGCCCGGCGTTCGAACTCACTGCGGTTCGGCAGCTTGGTGAGTGCGTCGAAGCTGGCCCGCTCGAGCAGGTTCCGCTGTTCGATGAAGAGCGTGGCACCAGCCAGCAACATGAGCACCACCGCCAGCGTGAAGATGATGACGTAGAAGCGGTACTCCTCGGGCGGGAGGTTCACCTCGCTCGGGCCGGTCGCGACGACGTACACGGCGGGTTCGAGATCAGCGAGGGTGGACGTCTGTCGCAGGCCCTGGTCGTCGGCGAAGCCGCCGACACCCACGCCGGCCGGCAGCAATGTCGTCACCTTGATCGAATGGCCGGGTCGGACGCTGTCGAGCGTTGCCGTCGAACTCGCGAAGACCGTGACCTCGGGGCCGACGGCCCGGATCGTCATGAGCGAGTCGTAGACGGTGACCGTCGCCTCGACGGGAGCATCGTCGGTACCGTCGCGACGACGCGTTTGCTCCCGCTCGAGATCGGCCGAATCGGGCATCGGGCCGTCATCACTGCACGCCCGAGTCCCTGCGCCGACGGCGCAGACCCCGAGACCGGACCGGATCGACGAGAGCGCCGAGGCGGTGTCGGCTGGATCGGTTGCGGCGCGAGCGGCGACCGTGGTGGCATCGACGAGGGACGACAACTGGGCCGAGCCGAGTTCGGCCGACGCCGACAGGCTGAGATCACGATCTCCGGCCAGCTCCGAGGTCCGTGCCACGTAGCCGACGACAATGGCGACGATCAACACCAGGCTGAACACCAGCGACGCTCGTCGTACGAACTTCATGCCTCGTCATCGGGGCGCCACCGGTCGACTTGAATGGCCGATCTACTTCTTGGACTGGAGTTTGCAGAACCCACTCGATATCGACGATATTCACCCGATTCTGCGCTCGATTTCACGGGTTGGACGGACGCATTGGTGGGGTGTCCACCCTGCTCACGTCGGGTGCGCCATCCCCGCGACCACGATCACTCGGTCTTGAAGGGTGGTGGGGTGCCACCGGCCGCCGTGATTGCGGCCCGCGGATCACGATTCGGATCTCCGATCGCTCCCAGCGAAGCCCGGAACAGCTCCAGCGCCTCGCTCCGGCCGTCATCGCTGATCTCGGCATCCATGATCTTCTCGACCGAGGGCGCGAGGTCCGCGAACTCGCTCACCAATTCGTGGGCGATTCGTTCGCTGGGTCCCAGTTCCTCGACGTCGATCGAACCGTCGGACCACCGGGTGACCTTCTTCTTGGCCTTTGCCATGATTCCTCGCTCTCTGTCTCGAATCGAGCGAGGCCGCCACGTCGAGTCTCCGCTCCACACCCAAGCGAGGCGACTCACCCAAGAACGGTCGCACCGTACCAGCCACGAGCTCGAACGTCGGCAGCGCGGTCGGGTTTCGTCAGCTCCGCATCGGGAAGACCGAGACGACGGTGCAGCCGGTGTCGGTGCGAAACTCGCTGTGCGTCGTGCCGGCGCCGGCTGCATACGAATGGCCGGTCTCCATCAGCACGCCGTTCGACACGATCGAACCGTCGAGGACGTAGGTGAACTCCGCGTCGGTGTGTTCGTGCACGCCGCCCACGTAGCCGGCATCGAATCTGAACATCGCGATCACCCGGCCATCCGCGCCGCCGAGTGTCTTCATGGCGATTCCAGGGCCGAGATCCTTCCACTCGATCGCGGCTGAATCCGCGAACGTCCACCCCTCTGTCGAACGCTCCACGCCGACACCCTGCCACATCGCGGCCGGCCGCGTCGGGGCCGGCCGACGCTCAGCCCTCGCGAGCAGCGCCTGCGATCTCGATCGCCAGCGCGTCGAGTCGCCGCAATGCGATCGTGCACACCGCGGTGTACGGCGCTGCGACCCATGGCACACCGAATCCGGCTCGACATCGCGTCGCGTCCAGCGGCTCGACCCGGTGTTCGGTGGCGCCGATCCCGGCGACGTTCCAGGACCAGTGGCGTCCCTCGACGACCGTCGTGATCTCGAAGCGCACGGTCAGACCGGCAACCGTCTCCACCGTCCCCGTTGCGCCCGGACCGAATTCGTCACCATCGAGCATGGCGTTGCGGACGCTGGGCCCCCACGCCGGCCAGTACTGCGTCGTCGTCAGGAGCCGCCACACCACATCGGCGGGGGCCTCGATCGTCCGGTCGACCCAGATGCGTCGCATGGTCATCCCATACCCAGCTTTTCCGTCGGGCAACCGGCTGGAACGATCGAGTCGGTGGAAATCGACCGGACCGAACCTCGACCGGATCGGGCGACGCACGTTGCGGTCACGTCGGACGCGGCAACCGATGGCGTGACCTGACCGCGACACGGTCGGCCTCGATCGTCAGCGTGGCCTCTGCGGCCGGCCCGGTTTCGGGTCTCGACGCCGCTCGAGATCGCGACCCGCCTGCCCCGCTGCTTCCGGACGGTCGGACCGACGCCTGCTTCCGGAGCCACGATGACCGCTTCCGGCGAACAGGGGGCGAATTGTTCCGATGAAGGCTCGAAGGCGACGTCGGAGTTCGGTGCGTACATCCGCCCGACGGCGTTCCGCTCCAGACTCGATCGACCGCAAGTCCGATGACGATCGAAACAGCTCCGAAGGCCACGGCGGTCACGTGGCGCTGAGATCGGTTCATCGTCGCCATTCGTGCTCAGCGCCGACGCAAGGTGACGCGTCACCGTCCAGCTGAGGTCATTCCGCAGCGAGCTCGCCGTTCTGGACGGCGTCCGAGAGGACGTGGCGGACCACCGGCCAAAGATGCTGGTCTACAGTTTCGCAATGAACTGGCAGGAACTCGATTTCCCCACTCGCGCCGGGTTCATCGCTGGACCATCCGAGCACCTCTCCGTCGATGACGTCTTCGACCTGCGCGGTCAGCGTCGGTCGGGACGTTGATGCAGCGTCGGCGGCGGTTCGCGCCGTGCCGTACCGCGCCTGCAACAGGTTGCGGAGGTCGCGGTGCGACGGATGCATGCCGTCGATGTCGACGGGCTCCGCCACTGCTCGCTCGTCCCAGTCCGCGAGTCGACGCTCCAGTTCGGCCGTATCGCCCTCGCGATGGGCCCGCGCGGTCGCGACGACCGCCCAACCCAACTCGCCGCAGGCCTGCTCGCCGAACTCGGCGCCAACGGCGAGCAACTCGTCGTCGACCGAGCAGGAACAGCGTGAACAGGTAGGGAAGTCTGCGTTGGTCGCCGCGTCTTGTTCGGCACGTCGACCTTGCCGGCCAACCCACCGGTCGACGACCGCGGCGACCGTGTCACGCCCCGTTCCGCGTTCGCCGGAAGCGGCGAACGACGATGCCGCCGACCGAGCCGATCGACGCGAGCGGTACGTGCCGAGCTGGCGCGGCTCCCTGGCTCCGGACACGGTGTCGATGCCGTCGACACGGACGACCCACCGGCCGCGCTGCTTCTGAGCCGTTGGATGGCTGGTCCGTTTCCACGCCACGTTGATCCCCCTTCTGCATACATCGTGCATACACGGGGCGAAAACGCCCGAGGACCTCACCGAATCGATGAGGTCCTCGCTGCTTCTCAGACCTGGTAGATCACCTGATCCGTTCAGCGCGCCCGTAGGGATTCGAACCCCAAACCTTCTGATCCGTAATCAGATGCTCTATCCGTTGAGCTACGGGCGCTGAGAGGCGACAGTGTAGGGCCCGAGGTGGTGAAACGGAACCTCGTTTCCCGGTGTCAGGAGCCCCAGGGACCCCAGCCGCCGGCCTGGTCGTAGAGGTGATACGCGGCGGCGATGTTCTTCTCGGCATCGAAGAGGTCGGATGCTTGGTCGACCCCGAAGTCGTCGAGCCAGCCCTGGTGGGCCTCGAAGTAGATCTGGAACACCCCGTAGCAGCACCAGTTGTTGTCGGCGCGTGGGTTGAACCTGCTCTCGCGCTGGGCGATGATCATCGCCGTCTCGTGCTCTTCGACGGGCCATGTCTGACGGATCAACGCCTTGACCTCCTCGACCGAGGCGGGTGCTGCCGGTGCACTCGTTGTCGTCGGTGCGGCGGTCGTGGCCGGTGCGGCGGTCGTGTCGGGAGCGGCGGTCGTGTCGGGAGCAGGATCGGCTGGCGGCGCGGGAATGGTCGCGTCGTCCGGCAGGCAGATCTCATCGCCGGGCAGGATCACGGTGTCGCCGGTCGCCCGGTTCTCCGACATGACCGCGCTCGGCGCGACGCCGGCGGCATCGGCGATGCGATACCACGAGTCGCCGGCGCCGGCCGTGTAGGTCTGCGGGCACTCGGGCACGATGCGTTCGGCCGGAGCATCAACGGTCGCCGGCTGGTCGAGAGCGTTCTCGGCGGCGCCTTGCGCATCGTCCTCGAGCGCGTCGGTCTGCGCTTCGGCACCGTCGTCGGCTGACGTCGAAACGTCACCGCTGGACGGAGCCGATGCATTCCCCGACTGCTCGGAGGTCGCCGTTTCAGAGGTTTCGGAACCGGCACCAGACGAGGCCGTCGTCTGAGCATCGGTGCCGGCAGCGTCGGTCGCAGATGCCGCGCCGTCCGCAGCGGTCGCACCGTCTTGGCTCGCTCCGGCCGCGTCCGGCGATGCCGATGTGTCGCCGACGACATCGGTCGCGGTCGGCGATTCGATGAGCACCGTGTTCGACTCGGGCTCGGACGAGCGGAGCGACAAGGCCACCGGGACGAGCAGGACGCCGACCAGTGCCAACGCTCCGAAACGTGCGAGGAGCGGATCGATCGCGCCGATGCCGACGCGGCGCGGCTCGACCGCCGACAGCGGCACGTCGTCACGATCGCGAAAGCGGAACTCCTCGTCGACGAACGCCGGATCATCGAGTGCGACATCGTCGACCGTCGCATCGTCGAAGGGGTTCCCAGCGAAGTCGTCACCAAAGTCGTCGTCGAAGTGACCGGCTGCGAGCTCGCCGATCGATGCGTGCGTACGGCGCTGCGACGTCAATGTCGGAGCAGCGATCGACGACTCCGGCGAGCGGTTGGAGCCGTGCACTCGGGTCCGGCGCATCTGTCCAGTCGAATCCCGAAGATCGACGCGATGCGGTTTGAACGCAGCCATGCCGGCGCGGATCGCGCGGATGGTACCGGTGGTGTCGTCTTGGTGTGGTGAGGACGTCGAATGGCGGCCTCCT
>CAWBYE010000022.1:0-161293 GCA_963792905.1 uncultured Acidimicrobiaceae bacterium | reverse complement strand
ATGGCCGGAGCGATCACCGCGCCGCGTCAGTTGCTCCACGGCATCGATCCCGTCAACGACTACGAGGGGCTGGTTGACCAGCAGGATTCCGTCGGCGACCGTCGAGTCCGGTCCGGCCTCTTCCCAATCTCATCGAGTCCGATCGATTCATCGCCCGTATCGCCGAGTTCGCACGGCGGCCGAGCTTCAGGAAATGAGCGGGTCGGGCTGCGCCTTGTCACGGACCCCCCGCCACGCCGACATCGACCTGGGGCGGCGTGAGTACGTCGGGGTGTTGTGTCTCACGTCGACAACGACCGCAGCTGTGTGTCCGGGCATGAGATCCACCGCGTACTCGGAACCCTCGTTGACACCCCAGTGCACCATGGAGGCCGGGCACGGTTGGAGAGCGTCGTCGAGTCTGGCGCGGTCATCGCCGCCTCCCCGATCGCACGGGCGTCAGCTTCGACCACCGGTGGCTTCGGAGGGGATCCATGCGACCACCACGTGGCCGACACCGTCGAGGTGGTCGGTGCCGATCGCAGCAGCGACCCGCCACTGCTTTCAGCTTCACGCAGGGCATTGCTCGTGAATCGGTCGGCCGGCGACGCAGATCCTCGTCGCCTCCGGCGTTGTCGGAAGCGGTGCTTGGCCAGGTCGTCACGGCGGACGACCACGGCGATCACGACCACGGGGATGATGATCTCTGGTCCCATCGGCCGATCCAGTTTCGCAGCTTCAGCCCAACTTCTCATCGGTGACCTCGAAGAACGTCTGCATGTCGTGTTCGGTCAAGTGGTCGTCATCCAGGCGAAAGAACCCGATCTCGTCGAACAGGACCGTGACGGTCGTGTTGGCGCCCGGCGCCGCGGGCTCCGTGTAGCCCATGCGGTTGCCCTCGGGGGTCGACGACCTGGAGGTCATGGATTCACCGAGCTCGAACGTCACTTCGTCGCCAAGCTGGATGTGACCGCAATGTAGCTGTAGTGGTCGCTGTTGTCCTCGACCTCCAACCCGATTGCGTAGCTGCGTTCCGGCGACCAGCAGGAGGATGGCTGCCGCCGGTGGCGAGCACCTCGGAGCGGAACGATGTGCTCCGTCCGTAGGGTGACCCGATGCGGCTCGGAATTCGACTTTGACGGCGTCGTCGCCGACTTCAATGCCGGTTGGACTGCAGCTCCATGCCCACGTTGGCAGCGATCTTCGCCCGGAGATGGTCGATGCGTGCGATTGCCCTGCCCACTTGGTGGATGTGCGGACATACCGCACGTTCTGCAACGGCGCGAGCCCGAAACAACGTGTCCGTCGACTTCCGGTATCCCGAGCGCTCTCCGCTCTCACTCGGGTCGTTGCGATCCTTGCTGACCGGTTCGAAGCATCCGTGCCTCTGCAGTTCTCGGCATCCTCGGAGCCGGTGGCATCGGCGGGCGCCGCTGATGAGTCCCGCTTCGAGCAGTTTCTCGGTCGCTCGCCGGTGCCGGCGTTGCGCTGATCGTCGGGGCGATCACCGTCGACCCGATCTCGGGCGCCGGCCGGTCGGTCTACGGCCTGCCGTGGCGATGTAGTAATGGTGAACACCGGACGATCGTGATGGTCGACCGACAGTTCATTCGGCGTGCTCCACCTCGACGGTCTCGCCGACCACACCGCGGATCTCCGTGAGATCTCATGGCCGAGGTGCGCGGTGTCGAACCCGAGTCGATGCCGTTGGAACGCTCCTGGGACTTCCACGAGTGGGGTTCGATCCGGAGGACTACGAGCAGCACCACCGGATCGCTGTGATGGGGTTACCAGCATGTTCCGGACGATGCCCGTCATCGACGATGGCTGTGGGGACGTGCTTGCGGCTCTCGGATGCCGGGATCTGGATCCGGATCATCACCCACCGCCTGTACGGCGACTCCTGGGGCACGGAAAAGGCCGTGGCCGACGGCGGTTTGGCTCGAGCACCTCCACCGGTTCCCAAGCCACAGGTAGTCGCAGACGCCATGATGCCGCACAACATCACCGAGCTCCGACGCTGGAACACCGTGATCGCATTCGACCAGCCGAGCCACACGCCATCTCACCGAGGGGCTCCGAGCGACGACCTGGGCCGAGGTCGAAACCCTCGTCAACGACCTCGTGGCGGCCCATTCGGGCGCCCTCGAGATCCAGCTTCCCGGGATCGATGTGGTGCACCTGGGTGCACCGAAACGCCACGTTTTTCCTGAGAATTCTCGGGCAGCACCCGTACCTGCGGGTGGTTTGCGCACGGGAGTGACTGGTTATGGTCGAAGGCCTGGGCGTCGGGTGCTCCGCACGACCCGGATCCATCTACCAGGGGATGCATAATTGCATCTCGGAAGTTGTTCGACCGGATGCGTCGTGGCCGAAGTGCGGTACACGTCGACACGATCGAGGCGTACCAGCAAGGCAAGTTGAGCCGCCGAAGCTTCATCCGCCGGGGCACCATCATCGGGTTGTCCATGCCGACGATGGCTGCCGTCATCTCCGCATGTGGTGGCGACGACGACGACGCCGGCAGCGAGTCCGCCCAATCGAGCGCGCACGGGGCGAAGTCGTCACTGCCGAAGCGACGGCCGAGTGCGAGGCCCCCTCTGCCGGTGGTGAACTGACCGTTCGGATGTCCAGGAGGGCGACGCGACCTCCGGTCTCGATCCGCTCAACATGCTCGACCTCGGCACGTACTGCGTGGTGACGCAGAGCTTCGAGTACCTCGTCGGCCTCGCCGACGACGGATCGGCCGCACCGCACTTGCTCACGGAATGGACGCCCAACCACGACGCCAGCCAATGGGATGTTCCAGCTCCGCGAACGGTGTGATGCGACTATGCACGCCGTTCACGTGGCCACGTCGCCGCAACGCTCGATCGCATGGCTGAGGCCAACGCCGTCGGCCGTGCATGGGTCGTCGGCTCGACGGAGACGCCCGACGATCTCACGGTCGTGATGAACCTCGATACGGTACCTGCCCGTGCTCGTGTCGATCTACAACGCGTAGTTCGCGATCACGCCGGTCGACTACGCGAGCGAGGACCACGCTCGACGAGAGTCCGAACGGCACGGAAGCGCGGTGTCGACTCGTTCGATCCGACGACGTTCACGTCGACGTTCGTACCGAACCCGAATTTGGTGGTGGGGCCGTGGATCGCATCACCTGAGGGCTTCGACAGCGGCGACGCCAAGGTGGCCGCCATGGCCTCCGGCGAGATCGACGTCATCCAGGACTTCACCGTCACGGACGAGCACCTGTTGAGCGACGACAGCGTCACCGTGTCGCGGCCGCCCTCGGCGAACCACCGCAATATCTTGGTTCAACACCCAGCTCCCCGAAGGTGGGCCGTTGACTCCGCCGCGCGCGAGGCCGTCGCGTACGCCGTCGACCGCCAGCGGATCGACACCGTGTACCAGGGCGAGGCGGGAACGACCATGTCGTCTACGAGTTGTTTCCATCGTTGACCTCCTCCCAGGAGCAGCGCCATCTCGATGTCGAGGGGCGCTGCTCCTGGGAGGGGTCGAACGATGGAAACAATCGTAGACGACATGGTCGTTCCCGATGATCGCCTCGCCCTGGTACACGGTGTCGACGATCCGCTGGCGGTCGACGGCGTACGCCACTGCCTGGCGCACGCCTGGGTCGGTGAACGGCCCACCCTTCGGGGAGCTGGGTGTCGAACCAGATCTTGCGGTGGTTCGCCGAGGGCGGCCGAACACGGTGACGCTGTCGTCGCTCGAGCAGGTTGCTGCCGTCCGTGACGGTGAAGTCCTGGATGACGTCGATCTCGCCGGACGCCATGGCGGCCACCTTCGTGCCGCCGCTGTCGAAGCCCTGCAGGGTGATGCGATCCAGGTTCACGGCCCCGCCCCACCAATTCGGGTTCGGTACGAACGTCGACGTGAACGTCGTCGGATCGAACGAGTCGAGCACCCACGCTCCCGTGCCGTTCGGACTCTCGTCGAGCGTGGTCCCGCTCGCGTAGTCGACCGGCGTGATCGGCGACTGCGCGTTGTAGATCGACACGAGCACGGGCAGGTTGCCGTTCGGGTTCTCGAGGTTCATCACGACCGTGAGATCGTCGGGCGTCTCCGTCGAGCCGACGACCCATGCACCGCCGACACCGGCGTTGGCCTCAGCCATGCGATCGAGCGTTGCGGCGACGTCGGCCGACGTGAACGGCGTGCCGTCCTGCCACATCACACCGTCGCGGAGCTGGAACGTCCATTGGCTGGCGTCGTCGTTGGGCGTCCATTCCGTGGCGAGTGCGGTCGGCCCGATGCCACCGTCGTCGGCGAGGCCGACGAGGTACTCGAAGCTCTGCGTCACCACGCAGTACGTGCCGAGGTCGAGCATGTTGAGCGGATCGAGACCGGAGGTCGCGTCGCCCTGCTGGATGCCGACGGTCAGTTCACCACCGGCAGAGGGGGCCTCGGCGGTGGACTCGGCCGTCGCTTCGGCAGTCGACTCACCCCCGGTCGCTTCGGCCGTCGATTCGGCGGACTCGCTGCCGGCGTCGTCGTCGTCGCCACCACATGCGGAGATGACGGCAGCCATCGTCGGCATGGACAACCCGATGATGGTGCCCCGGCGGATGAAGCTTCGGCGGCTCAACTTGCCTTGCTGGTACGCCTCGATCGTGTCGACGTGTACCGCACTTCGGCCACGACGCATCCGGTCGAACAACTTCCAATCCATTGTGTCTCCCCTGGTAGATGGATCCGGGTCGTGCGGAGCACCCGACGCCCAGGCCTTCGACCATAACCAGTCACTCCCCCGTGCGCAAACCACCCCGCAGGTACGGGTGTACCAAGAATTCTCAGGAACCGTTGGCGTTTCGGTGCCGCCGGGTCAGCCGATCGGCGCCCGCATCGATCCCGGGAAGCTGGATCTCGAGGGCACCCGAATGGGCCGCCGCGAGGTCGTTGACGAGGGTTTCGACCTCGGCCCAGGTCGTCGCTCGGAGCCCCT
This sequence comes from uncultured Acidimicrobiaceae bacterium, assembly GCA_963792905.1. Lineage (GTDB taxonomy): Bacteria > Actinomycetota > Acidimicrobiia > Acidimicrobiales > Ilumatobacteraceae > Ilumatobacter. Next base: position 156,345 of record CAWBYE010000022.1, on the reverse strand, counting down.
CGGTGAGATGGCGGTTGTACGGCTGGTCGAATGCGATCACGGTGTTGCCGGCGTCGCGGAGCTCGGTGATGTTGTGCGGCGCATCATCGATGTAGGCGTCTGCCTCGACCTGTGGCTTGGCACCCAGGAAGCAGAGGTCGCGGTAGGGGATCCGGTGGATGTCGAGCCAAACCGCCGTGTCGGCCACGGCCTTTTCGTGCCCCCAGTGCACGTACAGGCGGTGGGTGATGATCCGGATCCAGATCCCGGCATCCGAGAGCCGCCAGAGCACGTCCGCGGCATCGTCGATGACGGGCATCGTGCGGAACATGTCGTGTTCCATCACGGCGATCCGGTGGTACTGCTCGTAGTCCTCCGGATCGAACCCCCACTCGTGGAAGTCCCAGGAGCGTTCCAACGGCATCGACTCGGGTTCGACACCGCGCACCTCGGCCATGATCTCGCGGAATCGGCCGGTGTGGTCGGCGACGACACCGTCGAGGTCGACGCCGAGAATGAACTGTCGGTCGACCATCACGATCGTCCGGTGTTCACCGCGTACATCGCCACGGCAGGGCCGAGGTCGACCGACCGGCCGGCACCCGAGATCGGGTCGACGGTGATCGTCCCGACGATCAGCGCAACGCCGGCCGGCGCGAGGCCGGCGTGACCGAACTCCTCGAAGCGGATCGCGTCGGCCGGCGCCCCACCGATGCCACCGGCTCCGAGGATGCCGAGAACTGCAGAGGCACGGATGTTGATCTCGAACCGGTAGAGCAAGGATCGCAACGACCCGAGTGAGAGCGGAGACGGCTCGGGATACCGGAAGATCGACGGACCGTGTTCCTTCGGGCTCGCGCCGTTGCAGAACGTCCGGATGTCCGCACATCCACCAAGTGGGCAGAGGCAATCGCACGCATCGACCATCTCCGGGCGAAGATCGCTGCCAAACTCTTGGGCATGGAGCTGCATCCAACCCGCATTGAAGTCGGCGACGACGCCGTCGAGGTCGATTCCGAGCCGCATCGGGTCACCCTACGGACGGAGCACGTCGGAGCGACCGCTCCGAGGTGCTCGCCATGAAGCGGGCGGCAGCCATCCTCCTGCTCGTCGCCGCTGCCTGCGGCAGCAACAGTGGAGCCGAGCCGGAACGCAGCTACGCAATCGGGTTGGAGGTCGAGGACGACAGCGACCGCTACCGCTACGTCGCGACCGACGCGGTCGACATCCGGGTCGGCGACGAAGTGACGTTCGAGCTGGTGAACACCGGCGGGTTGATCCACGACCTCCAGGTCGTCGACCCCGAGGGCAACCGCGTGGGCTACGCGGAGCCCGCGGCGCCGGGCGCCGACGCGACCGTCACGGTCCTGTTCGACGAGACCGGGTTCTTTCGCCTCAATTGCCTGGTCGACGACCACTTGACCGAACACGACATGCAGACGTTCTTCGAGGTCACCGATCCGTCGGGCTGAAGCTGCGAAACTCGATGGCCGATGGGACCAGAGATCATCATCCCCGTGGTCGTGATCGCCGTGGTCGTTCCGGCCGTGACGATCTGGGCCAAGCACCGCTTCGACGACGCCGGAGGCGACGAGGATCTGCCCGTCCCGCCGGCCGACCGATTCACGAGCAATGCCCTGCGTGAACTCGAGAGCCCGCCGTGGCGGGTCGTCTACGAGATCGGCACCGACCGCCTGGACGGTGTCGGCCACGTCGTCGATCGGGCCGCCCGGTGTCTACGCCCTGCGGACCACCATGGATCCCCTCCCGAAGCCACCGATGGTCGAAGTCGACGCCCGTGCGATCGGGGAGGCGGCGATCGCTCGCGCCGGACTCGACGACGCTCTCCAACGGTGCAGCATCAGCAGCGATCGCCTCGTGACCGTGCACTGGGGTGTCAACGAGGGTTCCGAGATCGCGGTGGATCTCATGCCCGGACACACAGCGATCGACGGTCGGTCGTTGTCGACGTGGATGGCCGGAACGACGCCCGACGTACTCACGGCGCCCCAGGTCGACCTGGCGTGGCGGTCCGTGACGACTGCGATCGGCCGCCCCGACCCGCTCATTTCCTGAAGCTCAGCCGCCGTCGAACTCGGCGATACGGGCGATGAATCGATCGGACTCGATGAGATGCGGAGAGTGGCCCAGGCCGGACCAGACCTCGACGGTCGCCGACGGAATCCTGCTGGTCAACCACCCCTCGTAGTCGTTGACGGGATCGATGCCGTGGAGCGACAGGTACGGCGCCGTGATCGCTCCGGCCATCGTGGCCAGGTCGTAGGGGGCGACCTTCGACGATGCGCCGTGCCCTCTCAGATCAAGGGTGATCACGCGATAGCCGGCGGCGATCAACGGGGCAACCAGTGGATCCCACGTTCGACGGCTCTCGGTGATGCCGTGCACCAGTGGTCGGCCGGCTCCGGCCGCGAAGTAGTCGATGCTGACCCCTGGTGTCGGGTGGGCGTGCAATCCGTGTCCGGCCATGAACGCCGACCGTGACGCGTCAGCGGAAGAGGTCTCGTTCCGAGTCCCGGATGACGGGAGCCATCGTGGCGTCGTCGTCGCGTTCCCACTCCAGACCGCGCACGACGGCGACCGGGACCCGTGAGGTGTTGCCCTTGACGAGCTCGGAGGCAGCCGCCAACTCGTCGACGATGCAGATCTCCTGCACGCGGAACTCGTGGCCATGGGGGTCCTGCTGGCCGATGTAGCTGTACAACGGACGCAGACCGGCGACACCGATGCCAATGTCGGTCTGGCCCTCGCGCCATGGTCGTCCGAACGTGTCCGTGATCACGACAGCGACATCGACGCCGAGTTCGGCAAAACGTCGACGTTCCCGTCGGGCGGAAGCGTCCGGGTCCACCGGAAGCACCAGAACTCGACCGTGCGCCCCGCTCGACGACTGGTCGACACCTGCGTTGGCGCACACGAAGCCATGCCGCGTCTCGGTGATCAGCACCGGTCCGACCTGACGAACGACGCGTCTCGATTGGGCCAGGACCACCTCGACCACTCTCGGGTCCTTGTCCCACTTCGTCGCCCACACCCGTGCGAACTCCGACGGCTCGACCTCGTCGAGGTCGACGGCGCACCCCTCGACTTTCGACACGATCTTCGACGTGATCAGCACGATGTCGCCGTCGAGCAGCTCGATCCGGTTCCCGATCAGCGAGGCCAGGTCATGGCCCGGTTCGATCTCCGGGAGCCCGGCAACGGGCATGATCGACAGAGCGTTCGGCACGCCGGAACCGTAGCCCCGCCCCGATTCCGACATCCAACGTCGGTACGATCGAATTCGGCATGCAGGCGATGGCGAACTGGGGTGCACGGCGCTGGGCGACGGCACTCGTCGCCGGCCTGCTCCTCACGCTCGCCGTCGGTGTCCCCAGCGATGTGATCCCGAACCCGGTCTTCGGCCGACCTGTCGACGTCACGTGGTGGTCGTACCCGGTGCTCGTGGTCACCGCCGTCCTGGGCGGCCTCCTGGCAGCCACGTACGTCCGCGATCCGGGCACGATCGACCCGGCGGCCGACGACGAACTGGATCGCCCCGGCAAGGTCGGCGGCGCTGCCGGCGTGCTGTCGTTCTTCGCGATCGGTTGCCCGACATGCAACAAGCTCGTGGTCGTCGCGGTCGGGTCGACCGGCGCACTCGACTGGTTCGCTCCGGCGCAGCCGATCCTGGCGATGCTGTCGGTCGTGCTGCTCGCCTGGGCGTTGAAGACGCGGCTCCGCAGCACCGAGGCGTGCCGGATAGCGGCCTGAACCCGATCCACCGGCCAACATGTCGTCATGAGCGCTGCCGTCTCGGAGATCTTCGACCCGTCGCTGTGGACCGAGGTGTCCGGCTTCGAGTTCACCGACATCACCTACCACCGCGCCAACGACGTCGGCGCGGTGCGAATCGCGTTCGACCGCCCAGAAATCCGAAACGCATTCCGTCCGAACACGGTCGACGAGTTGTACACCGCCCTCGATCACGCTCGGATGTCGTCGGACGTCGGGTGCGTGCTGCTGACCGGGAACGGCCCATCGCCGCGCGACGGTGGCTGGGCATTCTGTTCGGGTGGCGATCAGCGGATCCGCGGTACCGACGGCTACAAATACGCCGACGGTGAGACGGCCGACACGATCGAACCGGCGCGTGCCGGACGGCTCCACATCCTGGAGTGTCAGCGACTGATCCGATTCATGCCCAAGGTCGTGATCGCCGTCGTCCCCGGGTGGGCAGCCGGGGGCGGGCACAGCCTGCACGTGGTCTGCGACCTCACCCTCGCCAGCGAGGAGCACGCTCGCTTCAAGCAGACCGACTCGGACGTCGCAAGCTTCGACGGGGGCTTCGGGTCGGCGTATCTCGCCCGCTTCGTGGGCCAGAAGTTCGCCAGGGAGATCTTCTTCCTCGGTCGGGACTACACCGCGCAGCAGATGCACGAGATGGGCGGCGTCAATGCGGTGATCCCGCACACCGAGCTCGAGGCGACAGCGCTGCAATGGGCTCGGGAGATCTGTGCGAAGAGCCCGACGGCGCAACGGATGTTGAAGTACGCGTTCAACCTCGTCGACGACGGGCTCGTCGGGCAGCAGATCTTCGCCGGCGAGGCGACCCGACTCGCCTACGGCACCTCGGAGGCCGCCGAGGGACGGGATTCGTTCCTCGAGAAGCGGTCGCCCGACTGGGCCGACTTTCCGTACTACTACTGACGAGATCACCGATCGGGATCGACGTGGCAGAGTTCGAGATCATCCACCGCGTCGACGACCCGCGACTCGAACGGTTCCGGCTCAACGAGCGAGGGCTCGCGAGCCGGGCCGATCGTCGTGACGATGCCGGCGCAGGCCTTTTCCTGGCCGAGGGCGATCTCGTCGTCGAGCGGGCGCTGGCCGCCGGGTGCCGACCGCACGCCGCTCTGGCCGACAGTGACCGGATCCCACCCATCGCAACCGCCGTCGCCGATGCGGGCGGCGCCGTCTTCATCGGCGGGGAAGACATCCGCCGTCTGATCACCAACTTGGGGATGCCGCAGCCGATCGTGGCCCTGTTTCATCGGCCACCGCGCCCTTCGGCCAGGGAACTGGTCGCACGCAGCAAGCGACTGGTGATCGTCGAAGGTGTCGACAACCCGGTCAACGTCGGCTCGATCGTTCGCAACGCAGCCGCGCTCGGGTGGGACGGCCTGCTGCTCGATCACACAAGTGCCGATCCGCTGTCCCGCCGCTCCCTGCGGGTCGCCATGGGCACAGCATTCGTGCTCCCCCACGCTCGCACGCGCGACCTGATGGATGAGATCGGATCGCTCGTCGAATCCGGCTGCGAGGTGTTCGCGCTGACCCCCCGGCCGGACGCGGACGACATCCGCACCGTCCGACCCGAGGGTCGGCGGGCACTCGTGATCGGGGCGGAGCGGTCGGGATTGTCCGACAGCGTGATCGACGCCGCGACACCCGTGCGGATCCCGATGGCAGATTCGGTCGACTCGCTCAATGCCGCAGCCGCTGCGGCGGTGGCCTGTTACGCGCTTGCGTGAGCGTCAATCCGCCGACTGCCCGGCTGCCTGCTTGGCAGCACGGCGCCGACGCGACGAAACACCGCCCGGGGCCGGCTCCCATTTGAAGAACTTGATGGCCACGATCAACCCCGCGACTCCCCACAGCGCGACGTAGTAGTTGCGGTACCAATCGAACGCGGGTGCATCGATGAACGGATTGAAGGCATCTTGGATGTTCTCGACGAACGGCTTCAACGGAAAGAAGTCGCCGAGCGCCGTCATCCAACCAGGGGCATCGTCGCCCGTGACGATGAAGACGTTCGAGACGAAGGCAAGCGGCAGGATCGTCGCGTTGGCCACGGCGGCAGCAGAGCTCGCATTCGGCACCAGGGCTGCGACCGCCATGCCGAGCGCGGCGAAGGAACCGACGCCGATCACGAACGAGGCCAGGGCAGCAGGCATCTTCGCAGCGTCGATCTCGAGGTCGTAGAACACCGCGCCGACCGCCAACATGAACACGGCACCGATGAATGCCAGCACGATCGCCGAACCCACGAAACCGCCGATGTAGACCCCGGTCGGCACCGGCGTACTCCGCCAGCGCTTGAGCACCCCCTCCTCACGACGGATCGGCACGGTGTTCGCCAGGTTCGTGTAGGTCGCCGACACGGCGGTGAAGGCTGCCAACCCGCCCGTGTAGAACTGCCTGACCGGCCACTCACCGCCCTCGATGGTGACGGTCTGGTCGCCGAACAACGAGTTGAACAGCAACAGCATGATCAGCGGGAGCAGCAACGTGAAGAACAGCGCGACCGGAGTGCGCCAGAAGGTGAGCAGTTGATGGAGAACCTGACCCAGGAGCAGCTTGATCGAAGACGGCCAGTTCATTCCGACACCTCGCCGGCGAGCCCCAGGAACACGTCTTCCAACGACGGGCGGCGGACCGAGATCCCCGTCAGTTCTGTGCCGCTCGCAACGGCAGCCCCCATCACCTCGGCGAGCACTCGGGTGGGATGCGTCGTCTCGATCGCGCACAGACCGTTCCCGATGATCGCATCAGCGGGCAGGGCCAGCAGCGCCGGGTCGACCGCTTCGGGAAGATCGAAGCTGATCGACGTGGTCGGCGCCTGCGCCATGAGCGACTCAGGCGTTCCCTCGGCCACCATGCGCCCATGGGCCAGGACGCCGACTCGATCTGCGAGATGCTCGGCCTCGTCGAGGTAGTGCGTGGTGAGCAGCACCGTCGTCCCGAGTGAACACAAACCCTGGATCATCTCCCAGGATCGGCGACGGGCCGCGGGGTCGAACCCGGTCGTCGGCTCGTCGAGGAACAAGACCTCCGGATAGCCCACGATGCCGAGTGCGAGGTCGAGTCGTCGCTTCTGGCCACCCGAGAGCGCGCCGACCCTCGCATCAGCCTTGGCATCGAGACCAACGAGGTCGAGGGTCTCGTCAACCGGCCGCTGCCGTCGATAGACGGATCTGTACAGCAGGATCGCCTCACGAACGGTGAGCTCACTCTCGATACCTGAGGTCTGCAGAACGATGCCGATCCTGTCTCGCATCTCCCGGCCACCGCCCTTGGGGTCGAACCCGAGCACCGAGACCTCGCCGGACGTCGCCTTCCGGTGTCCCTCGAGGATCTCGACGGTGGTCGACTTGCCGGCGCCGTTGTGACCCAGCAGCCCGTACACCTCGCCCTCGGCGACGTGGAACGAGACCCCGTCGACGGCGCGAAGGTCGCCGTACGACTTGCGGAGTTGGTCGACGACGATCGCTGGCACGTCAGCCCTTCGGGTAGCTCGCCGACGTGACCGGCAGGCCCGTGTCGTTACGCAGGTGTTCGGCAGCAGGAACGAAGTACCCGATCAGTTCGGTCGCAATGTCGGCCTGGTCGTCGCCGCAGGTCGCGTCCACTGCCTCCGCCATGTGATGCAGCCAGCGATCGCGCTCGTCGGGACCGACGTGAAACGGAAGGTGACGCATGCGCAGCCGAGGGTGCCCACGCTCGTCGGAGTACGTCGTGGGCCCGCCCCAGTACTGGACGAGGAACAGCGTCAGGCGACGACGGGCGCCGGTGAAATCTGGATACTCGGGATACAGCGGGGCCAACAGGTCATCGGTGGCCACCCCCTCGTAGAACGAGTCGACCAGCCGCTCGAAGAACGATGCCCCACCGACACGTGAAAAAGGCTAGCGCCGTTGACTCGGAAGTCACGGCGCTCAGCCTAGGGGGAAGCTGGGGTTGGCGGTCTGGTGGGGGCGGCCCGAGGGGTCAGGCCGCCGGGTTGAACTTGCGGTACTCGACGAGCTCGTCGCGCTTGACGACGAACGGCGTCGAGCCGTCGCAGGCGTCCAGGATGACTGCCTGATCGGCGGCCAGGAGCACCAACGCCGAGATGACGTCGTCGCCGACCGTGATCTCGATCACGTCGCCGGTCTCGATGTGTTCGTTCAGAAGTGTCGTCATGATGCTGCTCTTTGTCGTGTGTCGGTCGATGATGTCGTGGTCGGTGTTCCACGATCTGTATCGGTTGAAACCTCCGGGGAGTTGAGATATTCCTGACGCGAGTTGTGTCGTAGGACACAGCTTCTTGCCGCAGATCAGAATCTCCTCCGACGGCACGTGCCCCGCTCACTCGAAGCCGGGTTCGATCCAGTTCGGGAACACGTCCGGGACGTCGGTGCTGACGCGGTCGGTGTAGACGGCGGGTCGCTTCTCGAGGAAGCTCGTCACGCCCTCGCGGGTGTCGGCGCTGCGGCCCCGTTCGAGGATCGCCCGGCTGTCAGCACTGTGCGCCCGCATCGGGTGGTCGGCGCCGAGCATGCGCCACATCATCTGCCGGGTGAGCGCCACCGAGACGGGCGCCGCGTTCTCGGCGATGTCGGCGGCGATCGATCGCGCCGCAGCCAACATCTCGTCCGGCTCGTGCAGGCTCCGCACGAGACCTCCGTCGAGCGCCTCCTGGGCGCCGAACACGCGACCGGAGAAGCTCCATTCGAGCGCCTGGCTGATTCCGACCACGCGTGGCAGGAACCAACTCGATGCGGCCTCGGGCACGATCCCTCGGCGAGCGAACACGAACCCGAACCGTGCCGTCGTACTGGCGATTCGGATGTCCATCGGCAAGGTCATCGTCACTCCCACACCGACGGCCGCGCCGTTGAAGGCGCCGATCACCGGCTTCTTCGACTCGAAGAGGCGCAACGACACGAGACCACCGCCGTCTCGTGGCACCCCGGCGTCGGTCTGGACGTCGCTGCCCCCACGCGAGAAGGTCTGCTCCCCTCCGGACAGGTCGGCGCCGGCGCAGAAGGCCCGATCGCCCGCTCCCGTGACGATCACGGCCCGCACGTCGTCGTCGCCGTCGGTGAGATCGAGCGCCGCGAGGATCTCGTGCATCATCGTGCCGGTGAAGGCGTTCATCTTGTCGGGGCGGTGCAACGTGATCGTCGCGATGTGGTCGGTGACGTCGTACAAGATCTCAGAGAAGTTGGGCACGTCCCGAACGTACCGACCACGTGATCGCACCGAGACATCGGCCGCCGCCGCTGTGCCGGGAACCGTCACCGGGAGCGCCAGGGCGAGCCATCAGAGCCGTCTCCGGGCCCGAGCCGAACGATTCTCCGGATCGTCGCAGTAGTTCCAGACGCCGCCGCTTGGGGGCTACGAAAGCCGAGACGGAACACGGCCACGGCGCCAACCGGCCCGAATCAGACGTCGAGGAAGCGGGAGGCGGCGATGCCGGAGCCGATCATCCCGACGAGCGCGCCGAACGCCAGGATGTAGATCGCGACGGTCCACTGGTACCCATCGACCACGACGAGCGCGGTCATTCCCGAGGCGTCCGGGAAGTCCTCGACGCCGATCGTCCATCGCCAGTTGATGAACTGCATCGTCACCACGGCGAGCAACCCGCCGAGCACGCCCTGAATGAGCCCCTCGAGCATGAACGGCAGGCGGATGAACCAGTCGGTCGCTCCGACGAGTTTCATCACCTCGATCTCGCGTCGCCGGGCGAACATCGCCGTGCGGATCGTGTTCCAGATCAAGAGTCCGGACGCGAACATCAGCGCGATCCACAGGCCGGTGGTGTACACGCTCACGAAGCTCTGGAGCTTGCTGATCAGATCGAGCTGTTCTTCGGCGAGCGTCACCGTGGTCACGCTCGGCAACGTGAGATAGCGCTCCTTCAGACCGCGCAGGAACTCGACGTCCGTCCCGTCGGTCGGGACGATCTTGTAGAGCGTCGGGATGTTGTCGGAGTTCAGCAGTTCACGGGTGGTCGGGTCGCCGGCGAGTACCCGGTCGGCGTCGGCGAGCGAGCACTCGACATCGCAGTAGACCCACGAGTCGATCGTGGTACCGACCTGCTCGTCGAGCGTGTCCTCGATCAGCTGCAGACCATCGGGTGCGGTGTTCGCGTTGACGAACACGATCATCTCGACACCGCCCTCCCATCGGGCGAGCAGGTTGTCGAATCCGTCTTGGATGAGCAACGTCAGGCCGAAGATCAGCAGCGAGATCGCCGCGGTGATGATGGCGGCAACGGTGAGCGTCACGTTGCGTTGGAAACCGGCGAGGGTCTCTCTGAGGGTGTACGCGAGGCGGGAGAACATCGGCGGGTCCTATTCGTAGACGCCGCGCGCCTGGTCACGGACGATCACGCCGCGGTCGAGCTGGATGACACGCTTGCGCATCGTGTTGACGATGCGCTGGTCGTGTGTCGCCATCACCACGGTCGTGCCGGTCTTGTTGATCCGGTCGAGCAGGCGCATGATGCCCTCGCCCGTGTTCGGGTCGAGGTTGCCCGTCGGCTCGTCGGCGATCAGGATCAGCGGTCGGTTGACGAACGCTCGCGCGATCGACACGCGCTGCTGCTCACCACCGGAGAGCTGGTGTGGGAATCGTTCTTCCTTACCGGCCAGGCCGACCAGGTCGAGCACGGCGGGCACCTGCTGGCGGATCACGTGCTTCGGCTTGCCGATGACCTCCTGGGCGAAGGCGACGTTCTCGAAGACCGTCTTGTTCGACAGGAGTTTGTAGTCCTGGAAGATGTTGCCGATGTTGCGGCGCAGGTGCGGCACCCGGCCGGGCGGCATGTCGATGATGTTGCGGCCGGCCACCCACACCGCGCCGCGCTCCGGTCGATCCTGCCGGTTGAGCAGACGCAACATGGTGCTCTTGCCGGAGCCCGACGGGCCGACGAGGAAGACGAATTCGCCCTTGGCGATGTCGAAGCTCGCGTCCTGCAGCGCGATGACATCGGCGGCGTAGCTCTTGGTGACGTTCTCGAGACGGATCATGGCGTGGTTCCTGCCCGAAGGCGCTCAGAGCGTATCGTCATCGTCCCGTCACATGGCGGCACCCGGCGAGCGATGTGAGGGGTCCTTGCCCGACGTGGATGCGACCGGCAACACGGACCCGACCTGAGAGCGTCGAAGGGAGACCGGCCACGGTGTTGAAGCTGCATCGATGGTGGCTGCGACTGCAGCTGCAGGTGGTGTTGGTCGGCATGGTGTCGGCGATCGTCGTGAGCTCGTTCGTGAAGCGCAAACGGATGTCACACGAGAACGCCCGAGCCGAACCCGAGCGAACGCAGCGACCCGTACCGCACGATGTGGGATCACCTGCAGCCGGCGTTCGAGGCATCGGTCGCCGGCTGATACGCCCGGTCGACGGGCGAGCCGGCTCAGCCGGCGTCAGCGGTCTCGGCGCGTTTCCATTGGAGGTAGCCCTCCATGAACTGATCGAGGTCACCGTTGAACACTGCGTCGACCGCCGCGGTTTCGACCTCGGTGCGCAGGTCCTTCACCATCTGGTACGGCTGCATCACGTAGGAGCGGATCTGGCTGCCCCATCCGACCTGAGCCTGCTTTCCGGCGATCGAGTCGAGCTCGGCCTGATGCTCTTCCTCGATCTTCGCTGCCAGCAACGACTTGAGGCGGTTCATCGCCGCGCTCGCGGTTCTGGAGCTGGCTGCGCTCCTCCTGCGAGCTCGCCACGAGACCGGTCGGCTCGTGGATGAGGCGAACCGCCGACGATGTCTTGTTGATGTGCTGACCGCCGGCGCCCGAGGCCCGGAAGACCTCCATCCGGATGTCGGCCTCGTTGATCTCGACGTCGGGCTCGTCGAGTTCGGGCCACACCTGCACGGCCGCGAAACTCGTCTGGCGGCGGCCCTGGTTGTCGAACGGACTGATGCGGACGAGGCGGTGCGTGCCACGCTCGCTCGTCATCAGCCCGTAGGCGTACCGCCCCTTGAGCGTGAACTCGGCCGAGTTGATACCGGCTTCGACACCCTCGGACTCGTAGTTGAGCGTGATCTCGAAGCCGCGCTGCTCGGCCCAGCGGGCGTACATGCGCAGCAGCATCTCGGCGAAGTCCTGCGCGTCGACGCCGCCGTCCTTGGCGTTGATCTGCACGATGCACGTCGAATCGTCGTGCTCGCCGGTGAACAGGCTGCGGAGCTCGAGCTGGTCGAGCGTGGCTCCTGATCGTCGCGAGTTCGGCGATTCGATGTCGGCTTCCTGCGACTCGTCGTCGACCTCCCGGGCCATCTCGTGGAGCACCTCGGCGTCGTCGAGCTTGTTCGGCGAGGCCGTCGAAGGTGTCGAGGTCGTCCTTGACGTTGGCGTACTCGGTGTTGACCCGTTTGGCCAGTATCGGCGTCGTCCCACAGATCGGGTCGCTGCATCTCGGATTCGAGCTCGACGAGACGATCGCGGCTGTCGGCGATCTTCAGATAGTCGGCGGCCTCGTCGAGACGGCGGTGCTGCTCACGCAGATCGTCGGTGAAGTCACGCATTCGGGCTCAGCTTGCGCCGTGGCACTGCTTGAACTTCTTACCCGAGCCGCACGGGCACGGTGCGTTGCGTGGCGTCTTCTCGAAGGCGTCCTTGGTGACCGTCTTCGGCTTGGTCGTGGCTGCAGGCCGGTGCGGCCGCGGGTGCCTCGATGCCGTCGTCGGCGGCGACCTGGGCCGCAGCACGATCGAACCCGCTCGATGACCGGCTCGTCGTCGCTCGACGAGGTCTGCATGTTGAGCACCTGGGGCGTGCCCAGCTTCGGCGCCGCCTGTTCCTCCTGGTTGCGGACCTGGACGTGCATCACGTACCGCACGAAGTCCTGTGCGATGCCCTTCATCATGCCGCCGAACATCTCGAAGCCTTCGCGTTGCCACTCGATCAGCGGGTCCTTCTGGCCCATCGCTCGGAGGTTGATGCCCTCTTTGAGGTAGTCCATCTCCTCGAGGTGTTCCCGCCAGCGTTGGTCGATGATGCGCAGCATGACCTGCCGCTCGACCTCACGCATGACATCTTCGCCCATCTCGACTTCGCGCTGCTCGTAGTGGTTCGTGGCCTCGGCCATGATCACGTCGTAGAGCTCGTCGGACGTGCTTCACGCTGCCGAGGTCGTCGGCGTGAGCTTGGTCGGCCAGAAGAGCGTGAGCTCCCTGGCGAGTCCGTCGACGTCCCATTCGTCGGTCGCGACCGAGGCACAGTGCGACTCGATCAGGGCATCGACGGCGTCGGCGAGGTACTCGGCCGCTGCGGCCTTGAGGTCTTCGCCTTCGAGGATCTGGTCGCGGCGCTGGTAGATCACCTTGCGCTGCTCGTTCATGACCTCGTCGTACTTGAGGACGTTCTTGCGGATCTCGGCGTTCTTGGTCTCGACCGTGGTCTGCGCTCGCTCGATGGCCTTCGTGACCATCTTCGCCTCGATCGCTTCGTCTTCTTCGAAGCGACCCATCGCCCACTGCAGTGCGCCGGTGGCGAAGAGTCGCATCAGCTCGTCATCGAGGCTGAGGTAGAACCGGCTCGCACCGGGGTCACCCTGGCGGCCGGCGCGGCCACGCAACTGATTGTCGATACGTCGCGAGTCGTGACGCTCTGAACCGATGACGTAGAGACCGCCGGCCTCGAGGACCTGCTCGCCTTCGGCGGCGCACTGCTCCTTGAAGACCGCGAGGTGCTCGTCGTAGCGGGCGAAGCGCCTTGGCACGGTCTTCCTGGAACTCCTCGGGCATCTCGTCGAGTGGGCGGCGGCAGGGTGAAGTCGTCGACCATCAGGTCGGGTGAGTAGCCCTCCTTCTGCACCTCGTGCGCGCGCCATCAGTTCGGGGTTGCCGCCGAGCAGGATGTCGACGCCACGACCGGCCATGTTGGTGGCGACGGTGACCCCGCCGAGACGACCCGCCTGGGCGACGATGTCGGCCTCACGGGTGTGCTGCTTGGCGTTGAGCACCTCGTGCTCGATGCCGCGCTGCTGCATCAGCCGCGAGAGCAGCTCGGACTTCTCGACGCTGACCGTGCCGACCAGGATCGGCTGGCCGGTCGGCGTGGCGCTCCTCGATGTCGTCGATGACGGCCTTGAACTTGCCGAGTTCACCCTTGTAGATCAGGTCGGCCTGGTCGTCGCGCACGAGCGGCCGGTTGGTCGGCACCGGCACCACGCCGAGGCCGTAGGTGTTCATCAGCTCGGCGGCCTCGGTGGCGGCGGTGCCTGTCATGCCGGCGAGCTTGTCGTACATGCGGAAGTAGTTCTGGAGCGTGATCGTGGCCAGGGTCTGGTTCTCCTCTTTGATCTTCACGCCCTCTTTGGCCTCGACGGCCTGGTGGATGCCTTCCGACCAGCGGCGCCCTTCGAGGATGCGGCCGGTGAACTCGTCGACGATCTTCACCTCGCCGCCCTGGACGATGTAGTCCTTGTCGCGCTTGTACAACTCTTTCGCCTTGAGGCCGACGGTGAACTGGTGCACGAGGTTGGCCGAGACGTCGTCGTACAGGTTGTCGACGCCGAGGGCAGCCTCGACCTTCTCGATGCCGTCTTCGGTCGGGCACGACCACGCGCTTGTCCTCTTCGACCTCGTAGTCGTCGTCACGCCGCAGCGAGCGGACGATCGAGGCGAAGCGGTAGTAGAGCTTGGCGGCGTCGCCGACGCGACCGGAGATGATCAGCGGGGTGCGCGCCTCGTCGATGAGGATCGAGTCGACCTCGTCGACGATGCAGTAGCTGTGGCCACGCTGCGCCTTGGCGTCGAGCCGTGGCGCCATGTTGTCGCGGAGGTAGTCGAAGCCGAACTCGTTGTTGGTCCCGTACGTGATGTCGGCGGCGTAGTTGCGGCGCTTCTCGTCCGGTGCGGACTTGAACCCGGGGATGATCAGACCGACGTCGAGACCCATCCACTTGTGGATGCGACCCATCCATTCGGCGTCACGCCGGGCCAGATAGTCGTTGACGGTGACGAGGTGAACACCTTTGCCACCGACGCCGTTGAGGTACGACGGGCAGCGTGGCCACGAGGGTCTTGCCCTCACCGGTCTTCATCTCGGCGACCCAGCCGAAGTGGAGCGCAGCGCCACCCATCATCTGGACGTCGTAGTGACGCTGGCCGATCACACGATCGGCGGCTTCGCGGGTGACCGCGAACGCCTCGACGAGTATCTCGTCGAGCGTGGCGCCATTGTCGAGACGCTGGCGGAATTCGCCCGTCTTGCCCCGCAGTTCGTCATCGGAGAGGCGCCCGATGTCGTCAGCGAGCGCATTGATGTCGGGGACGATGCCCTGCAGTGCCTTGAGTTTCTTACCTTCTCCCGCGTGGAGGATGCGATCGAGAATGCCCATGCGGCTCACCATGCTATCGGTGGTGCTGCACCGCCGTGGGCGGGGCGGCACGCCCCGCGGTCGGGCCGCCGGCTAGTCGGCGATCACGCTGCCCATGGGCCCTGGACCACCACACCCCTGTCGGTCGTCCGACGCCGCTTCGGACGATCGGGTCGTGATGTGTTGGCCCGGTGGACGAGCGCCGGGGTGGTGGCGACGGCGGCTCGCACGACCGACCGGGCTCCCCCGTCGCGGAGCGCGCGGTCGGCCGAGCGAAGGGTCGACCCGGTCGTGACGACGTCGTCGATCAGCAGTACCGACTGGCCGGAGGTGCGCGGCGACGCCCGGAACGTGGGCCCGTGCAGGCGGGCCGCCCGGTCGAGCCCGGTCTGTGGTGCACTGGCCGAGTCGCGTTCGAGCAGCCGGCGGCACGGCAGCCCGAGCTGGGCGGCGACCCGCCGTGCGACCACCTCGGCCTGGTCGAACCCCGCTGGTGGCGACGGCGACGACTGGTGGGCGCCCACGTGACCACGTCGATCTCGCCGGGGCGAACGCCCTCGGCCAGCAGCCGGTTGACGAGCAACCCGGCGAAGTGGTGGGCGAGCTGGCGCCGGTTGCGGTACTTGAACCCGAGGAGCACGTCACGCGCCCGCCCCACGAACGGTACGGCGGCGATCACGTCGCCACCGACCGGCATCCCCGCCGGAGCCGCCAGCGAAAAACGACACGGCCGACACAACACGGCCCCTACCCGGTCACACCCGGCACAACGAGTCTGCAACATCATGCGAACAGCATGACGAAGGGGTGCTACGTAGTTACTTGGACCCGTCCTCGGGGTTGTTCACGCGGCGGGTTGGATGTCGACTTGGAGGCCGAGTTGTTCGAGTTGTTGCACCAGGTAGCGGCGTCGACGTTCGGGGTCGACGCGGCGTTCGTGGTAGTCGCCGCCCATCTCGTTGTAGGGGACACGTTCGAACAGCATCCACCAGATCACCACGAGGAGGTGGTGGCCGACGGCGTAGACGGCTCGTTCGTAGCCTCGTCGTTTCGAGATCCGGTAGAAGCGGGCTCGCATCGAGGTGTTGTGGGCTCGGCTGGCGGCCCATCCGGCTTCCACGAGCGTGGATTGCAGCCACGGGTCTCCTCGTCGGGATTTGCCGGATCGGTGCTTGCCGGCCGACTCGTTGTTGCCGGGACACATGCCCGCCCACGACGCCAGGTGTGCCGAGGTCGGGAAGACGCTCATGTCGACGCCGATCTCAGCGATGATGTTCTCGGCGTTGCGGTTCCGGATGCCCGGGATCGTCGTCAGCAGGTCCCGGGCCCAGCTGAAAGGGGCGATCAACTCGTCGACTCGTGCATCGAGGCGCTGTTCGATCCCGGTCAGGTAGTCGACGTGTGCGAGCAGTTCGCGCACCAACAGAGCATGGTGTTCGTTGAACCGACCCGGGACCGCCTCGCGCAGCTGCGGGATCTTGGCGCGGAGCTTGCGCTTGGCGAGATCGGCGAGCACATCGGGATCGTGTTCACCATCGCACAGCGCGTTCAGGATCAACCGGGCCGACACGCCGTTGATGTCCGACACGACCGAGTCCAACTTGACCTGGGCGTCCTCGAGCAGCTTCTGCAACCGTTGCAGCTCACGACCCCGGTCCTCCAGAATCCGGCGGCGATAGCGGGTCACGTCACGCAACTCCCGGATCTCCCGAGGCGGCACAAAGCTCCCATCGACCATGTCGCACTCGACTAGACGAGCGAACCACATCGCGTCACGGACGTCGGTCTTGCGGCTCGACACTGCCTTCACATGCGTCGGGTTCAACAGCTTCAACTCGAACACCTCGGCGTCTTCGAGCTCATACCAGACCGGCTTCCAGTACACGCCGGTGGCCTCCATGCCGACCACCGTCACACGCTCGGCCTCCAGCCAGCGGCGCAGCTCACGCAGATCCGCCAGCATCGTCGAGAACGTCCGCACCTCGCTGACCCGTTTGCGCCCCGACGACGCCCACCGGCGCACACACCCGGTGATCTGGTCCTTGTGCACGTCCAACGCCGCACACACATCAACAAGTACGTCCATCGCTACCTCCGATCACAATGAGTAGGACGGGACCGCCCGGAGCGTGAATCAAAGAGGGTGCTACACGTGCTCGAAGCAACAATCTGGGACACCTGCACGCTCCTCCGTCATGGTGTTACACGGGCTCAACCGCGCCATTCCTTCGCGACGTACCCGGCCCCACGACCAACTACATCCCCTCGGGCGAGGGCCGCAAGCCCCTCATGATGGTGTCACACAGATGCCGGGAAGCCGGCACTGCGCACGCTTGGTCAGAACGCACGCCGGCCCCACCATGTGGAGTCGAGTTCGGGACCGGCCCCAGCGGCGAATCTCCGGTGCTTCGCGAAGCGCTGCCGCAGTCAGGACCCCGCCGACGACACCGCACCCGTCGCCTCCTGCAGGAGCTCGGCGAGCGACAGCCGCACGACCGATCCTTCGGCTGCGGCGAATTCGCCGGCACTGATGCTGACGAAGACGTCGTCGCCCACGACCTCGAGCGCGGTCGGCCGGTTCAGGTCGGCGCGCAGGACCCTGACCTCGTCGACCGGCCCCGCGACATGGAGCAGCCGCCCGCTTCGATCTCGGTAGGCCTCGACACCCGCTGGGTCGTCGGGCGGCGTCGCGTACTCGAGCACGAGCATCCCGCCGTCATCGTCGAAGGCGACGTCGACGGCCATCGTCAGTCCCTCGAGCACCACCTCGTGCGATCCATCGGCGTCCACCGCGACGATGGCGCCGCTCCCGACCGGATGGGGCAGCTGCCCGAAGGACGCGACGTACAGGCGTTCGTCCGCTCCCCACGTCAACCCGGTCAGTACCTCGTGGCCGGCCACCTCGGCGGCGAGCTCGACCGATCCGTCGACGCCGGCGTGCAGGATCGTCCCCGCCGCCGCCTCGGACACGAAGAAGCCCGAGCCGTCGAGCGCAGGGACGAAGGAGTACGGGTTCGATCGATGAAACCCGATCGCCTCGCTCGAGACGTCGGCGTACTGACCGACGTCAGCCACGAGCCGGGTTCCGGAAGACGTGATCTCGACGATGCTCCGCGACCGCTCCCCGTACGACTCACCGACCAGGACGTACCAGCTCCCGTCGGACCGGGTGACGTCGGCCGCACCGGACGTCACCGCGGCGTCGGGGTAGTAGACGAACGGCAACCCGTCGACGACCACGGACGGGTCGCCGCCGGCCAGGGGGACACAGCTGACACGCCCGGTGTCCGCTTCGATCTGTCCGGCCGGATCGTCGGGCTCGCCGGACACGTCGGCACCCCCCGGCCCGTCGGTCCGACCGGCCTCGGCGACGCACAGTTCCCCGCCGTCGACCGACAGGCCGCGTGGCTGTGACAGACCGTCCAGTGCGACGGGGTCGCCTGCGTTCGAGGCACACGCCGGCAGCAGGAACGGCACGACGCACGCGAGCGCGACGCCCGTCGCCCCGTTCATCCAGCTCTCGGCACCACGGGGTCGGCGCACTGCACCCGGAGCGTGATGTCCTGCGGGTAGTTCCCGAACTCGCTCGCCGAAGATGTTGACGCCACCGACGTTGACACCGTCCGCCGGGACGGCGATCCGAACCGACACGAAGTCCTGACTCGTCGATTCGAGGTCGCCGAGGTTGGTGTCGGCGATCCGCACGCCGTCGACGAACGACCCGGTCGTCGGTGACCTGCCAGACCTTCATCAGGCCGAACTGGGTGTTCGCCGTACTCCACCACTCCGGTGTGAGGGCTCCCCGCTGGTCGCCGAAGTCACCCGGACTCGTCCAGACGCCCAGTGGCACGTCGTTGACGAAGACATCGATGTCGGACGGCCAGACCTCGTTGTGCAGCGGCGCCTCCGAGCACACCTCCATGCTGAGCTGGAGGCTCGTCGACCCGTTCGCCACGGGCCAACCGGTTCGGGAAGCGGTACTCGACCCAGCCGTGGTGGAACCAGAGCAGCTGCGCCTCGACCCGCTCGGGCTCGTAGAACGACCGTGCGTCGTCGAACATCCCGATCGCCCCGGACGCGCTCAGCATCCCGCACGTCGGATGGACGTCGAAGTCCGTGAATCCGCCGACCGGCATCGACAGTTCGATCATTCGGCCCGTCCGGGGGGACGGCGCCGGCAGATTGATGGCGACCGCGTCGACCGCGCGCCCGCACGCCTTCTGGAGCCCGCGCGTGCCCGGCGTCATCTCGGTGGTGATCAGCCTCGCCTCGGACAGCACCTTGATGTTCTCACTGGTCGCCGACATGGTGGCGCCGAGCGCCGTGGCGATCTCGCTGACGTTGAGCGTTCGGCTCTGCAGCAGTTGCATGATCGCGGCGCGTCCGTCGTTGGCGAGGGCGCGGATCACCCGGGTGCCGTGCTCGCTCCCGAGCTCGACCTCCAGCACCTTGCCGGTTCGGTGGGTGTCAGCAGTGTCTCACGAATGTTCCTCGGCAGTGGCGATCAGTTGATGGAGCAACCAGTCGGCGAGCGGGTCCTCCCCGACCGGCCGTTCGGTCAATCGCAGCGTAGAGACCAACAGGCTCCCGAGCCCAGCGTGATGCCACGCGACGAGCGCAGCGACCTGGTGCACCCATCCGACGAACACGCCGGCGAGCACGTCGTGTTCGTAGCGGGCGGGTGGGACGCCGGAGATGACCACCGACGGCGCGACGGTCTCGAAGAACGAGTCCATCATCGGGCCGCCCGGCAGCTTCGAGAACCGACCGACGCGACGCAACCACGAGAACGCCGACACCCACTCGCCACCGCCGAAGAGTGCGTCCCGCCACTTCCGGAGTTCGAACTTCGGGAACTCACCGAAGCCCTGCCCGAACGCATCGACGTCGTCGGCGAGCAGGAGAGCACGACCGCCGTGCTCGATGTGGTCGTGATCCTCGGGTCGGAGCCGGCGCAACACACGGAGTTCGGCATCCCCGTCGGTGACGTCGTAGCCCAGCTCGGTGAGCCGATCGGCGAGTCGCTCGTCGACGGTCGAGATCGACATGTCGGTCGACATCTGCGGCGCGTCTCGGGATGACGAGGACCTGCCGGTTGGTGGTCGCGGCCGGCGCACCGTCGGTGACGAGAGAGCATTCGATCGATGCCAGGCGCGGCTGCTCGTCGCAGGTCGCGGTGAACTCGAACTCCGTGCGCGTGCTGTGGCCGTGTGCCGGGAGCGGACAGGTTGCGCCGTCGTCGACCGTGTCGGACTCGGTCCGGCCGCATCTGAGGTGGCTGTGTTCGCGGTCGCGCCCGTCGTTGACGGCGGTGACGGCCACCGAGACCTGCTCACCGTCCCAGATGCATCCACGGTCGAACTCGGCGACGACGAGCGGCGACTGGTTCACGAGTGCGACCCGGTCGCCGAAGCTTCGCGGGTGGCCGGCCATGTCGAGCAGGCCGTTGGCTTCCCAATGGACGTCGGTCAGCTCGGTGAGGACGTAGCCGGCGATCTCCGGCCTCGATCGCATCGTCTCGATCTGGTAGCGCAGCGTCTCGAACTGACGACGTTGCGTCTCGTCGCACAGCGCCTCCCAACTCCCGAAGACCTTGTCGAGGTGCCAGAGTCGGGCGCGTTCGACCGCACCGTGAACGTAGGCGGCACCAGCCGCCCATTCCTGGCCGGACTCGAACCACCACGGCTCCTGCCCGGTCGCGTCGACGAAGCCGCTCAGGTTCGGGAGGCCCCAGGCCCCGAACTCCGAGACGACGAGCGGTTCGGACCCCGTCCGCTTGGCGTCACCGTGCGGGCTGAAGGTGAAATCTGAGCGAGCGACGAACGTCCTCGAGGAACGCATCCCACCGATCGCGCATCTCAGGGATCACCGTGTAGAAGTGGTAGTCCTCGATGTCGGTCTCGACGTGGAAGTTCGGTACGCACGGCGAGTTGTCGACGATCAGACGATCGGGTGCCAACGACTTCGCCTCGTGGTACAGCCGATTCAGCCACGCCCGGTGCTCGGCACTGCCGAGCAGGTCGAAGCCCCATGCTTCGTTGGCGACCCCCCAGACGACGATCGACGGGTGGTGCCGATCGTGGGCGATCATGCCGGCCAGCGTGCGCTCGATCCGCTCACGCGCTGCCGTCGTGAGCCGTGACGTGGTCGGCAGCTCGCACCACAGCAGCAACCCGATCTCGTCGGCGATGTCGAGGTACCGCGGGTCGGGCACCTTCGTATGACACCGGACGGTGTTGAACCCCATCTGCTTGACCAGCCGGAAACGATCGGCGATCTGCTCGTTCGAACCCGGCACCCCCGGGGTGTCCCAGTAGTCCTGATCGAGCACTCCACGCATGAGGATCGGCTCACCGTTGAGGACGAACCGCCCGTCGACGGCTTCGAAGGTCCGGAAGCCGAACCGCTGCTCGACGATGTCGACGGCCACCCCGTCGACCACGACCCGCGCCAGGACGTGGTACATCGCCGGTGCGTCCGGCGACCAGAGCTCGATCGGTCGGTCACCCAGCTCGATGCCGACCACATCGCCCGGCGTCGCCGTCGCCGTCGCCACCTCCTCTCCGTCGGGAGCGAGCACCTGGAACATGACGAGCTCCCGCCGTGATCGCTGTGCCCGGTCAGGTCGGCACGGACCCGGACCGCTCGCCGACCGGGGTCGGCCCGGATGTCGACTTCGTCGATGGCCAGCGCCGGACGGGCGTGCAGGTGCACCTCCTGCCACAGGCCGCCGGTCGACCCGTACCAGCTCTGCTTGCCGTGCAGGGTCTCCTCGAACGGGAACTCCCGATACCGGCTCCGATCGCCCGAGGGCGACACGACGCGGACCAGCAGCTCGTTCGCCCCCAGCCGAGGGGCCTCACCCAGCGGCCACGAGAACGGCAGGTGCCCGCCCTCGTGGGCGCCGAGATAGCGGCCGTTGAGCCAGCCCTGGCAGAAGTACCCGACCGCCCCGAACTCCACCAGCAGCGACTCGCTGGCGAACCAGAGGTGGTCGAGTTCGATGCTGGTTCGGTACCAACCGGCGCCGGTGGACCGGGCCAGCTCCGGGAACTGCTCCTGCCAGTAGCCGGGCACCCGGACCGCACGCCAACCACCCCGCGGTGGCGAGCAGTCCGTCGCCGGAATGACCGCAGGTGCGTCGAGATCGGGCGCGAACTCCCAACCGTCCGCCAACGTTCTGCTCTGCCGCATCGTCGATCCTCTCGTCCCCGGGGGATGGCAGGGGGTCGTCATCCCCCGGGGACGAATCCTGGGTCAGCTACCGAGTTCCTCGTTCATGCGTGCAGCGGCATCGCCCAGGGCCGCGGCCTGGTCCTTGCCCGTGACCCACGTGGCGTTGAGCTCCTCGGCGAGCGCATCCCAGGCACCTGCCCAGCCCTCGACGGCCGGCACGAGCCCGGCGATCGAGGCGGTCTCGGCGTAGTTCTCACGCTGCGGTGCATCGGCGAGCGCGTCGCCCTCCAGCAGCGAGGTCCGCGGCGCGATGTGGCCGGTGCTCTTGGCCCAGTTCTCGATGTTCTCGTAGAGGTACTCGAGGAACGTGACCGACGCCGCGAGCATCGCCGGGTCCTCGTTCGACGACGCCGGCAGCATCCACATGTGCGAGTCGCCCCAGGCCGACGGCGTGTCGTACAGCGTCGGCACGTTGGTCGCCAGGTAGGTGAAGGGGGCCTCACGGTTGTACTGGTCGACCACCCAGGTGCCGTTGTGGAGAATCGCGGCGTCGCCGTTCAGGAAGGCCGTCTGGGAGTCGGTGTAGCCCTGCTGCGGGTCGGAGTATGCGGACAGCTCGTTCAGGAAGCGCAGTGCTTCCTCCCCCTCGGCGGAGTCGGGGGTCGCGACCCCCGCATCGGTCAGGGTGCCGCCCTGCTGCTGGACCAGGGCCAGGAACAGGCGGGCGCCCACGCCGAACTCGAACCAGTCGTGCGCGAAGCATTGGTAGTCGAGCGCTTCGATGGCCTCGCATTGCGCGATCAGCTCGTCGGTCGACGTCGGCATGATCGGGGCGCCGTCGGCGTCGGTGAGTCCGGCCTCTTCATAGATGTCGACGTTGACGTGCCAGAGCGACGCGTGGATGTCGAACGGCAGCGCATACGTGGTCCCCTCGTACTGGGCGGCGGACTGCGCCGGACCCGTGTAGTCGGAGAAGTCGATGACGTCGCTCGCAGCGAACGCGTCGTCGAGCGGCGCGAGGAGATCGCGCCCGGCGAAGTCGGGGAGCCGGTGCTGGTGCATGACGGCCACGTTGGGGACGTCACCGCCGGCGAACGCCGTGCTCAACTGGGTGTAGTAGTCACCCCATGCCTGACCGCCGACCTTCTCGATCGTGATGCCGTTGTCCTCGGCGTTGAACGCGTTCTCGAGGATCTGGATGGCCTCGCACTCCGTCGTCGCCTGCGAGACGTCGGTGACGTCGGCGACGTCCTCGGCGCAGTCGCCGAAGAAGCGGGCGAACTGGAGCACGACGTCGTCGCCGGCCACGTCGTCAGCCGGTTCGTCAGCCGACTCCTCGGTGGGTTCGTCCGCCGGTTCGCCGGCCGACTCCTCGGTGGGTTCGTCCGCCGGTTCGGCGTCGTCGTCGTCGCCGCCGCACGCGGACGCCGTCAGCGCGAGTGCGGCAAGCACGGCCAGGCTCTTCGTGAGCCGAGGGGTGTGTCGAGTCGTCATGGTGGTGGGCCCTCCCCGGCCCGTGGTCGCCGGTGGCGACCGGTTGGGTGATGGTGTTGTGGGAACGACCGAAGACGGTCGCGATCTGTCACTTGCCTCCGCTTCCGAGCGAGATGCCGCGGATGACTTGGCGCTGGAAGATGAAGAAGAGAATCAGGAGCGGCGCACTGGCGAAGACGCCCTGCGCCATGAGGTCGCCGAGGGCGTTCGCCTGCGCGAAGTTGCCCTGCCGCGATGCGAGACCGGTCGTGATCGTGAACATCTCGGGATCGGTGGCCGAGACCAGGGGCCACAGGAAGTCGTTCCAGGTGAGCACGAAGGTGAAGATGCCGAGCGACGTCAGCGCCGGGACCGACATCGGCAACATGATCTTCCAGAAGATCTTCCACCTGCTCGCACCGTCGATCACCGCCGCCTCTTCCAGTTCGGGCGGGATGGCGGTGAAGAACTGGGTCATGATGAACACGCCGAGCGGCGCCGCGATGCGGGGCAGCACGAGGGCGTGGTACGTGTTGTGCTGATCGAAGTCGGCGAAGATCAGGAACAGCGGGATGAACATCGCTTCCTTGGGCACCATGAGTCCGGCGAGCACCAGCGGGAAGGCGATCTTCTTGCCCCGGAACGGGATGCGGGCGAAGGCGTAGCCCGCCATCGAGGACAGGATCAGGGTCAACACGGTCGTGGCGACCGTCACGATGATGCTGTTCCAGAGCCAGGTCGGCGTCGACCCGCTCTCGAACAGGGTCGTGAAGTTGTCGATCGTCGGCTCGACCGGAAGCAGGCTCGTCGTGTCGCGCTGGAGCGCGTCGTTGTCGCTGAGTGAGAGCGACACCATCCAGATCAGCGGAATGATCCAGATGAGGACCGCTGCAGCGAGAAAGAGATTGAACGACCACCTCCTGATGCGGGCGTTCCGGCGGTGGGCCTCCGCCGTCGCGGCGTCGTCGTGTGCGACGTCGTCGTAGGTGGCTGCGGTCATGATTCGTCTCCCCCCATGAATCTGAACTGCAGCGCCGACACGACCATCATCACGGCGAACAGGAACACCGACATCGCCGACGCGTAGCCGAGCTCTGCATCTCGGAACGCTGCTCTCGTAGATGTGCTGGATCGAGACGCGCGTGGCGCCGTTCGGGCCGCCCCGGGTCAGGATGAACACCTGACCGAAGATCTGGAACGAGGCGATGATCTGGAGCACGACGACCAGCAGGATCGTGCGCCGTAGCCCCGGCACGGTGATGTACCGGAAGATCTGCCGCCGGTTGGCGCCGTCGAGCGCCGCCGCCTCGTACTGCGACGTGTCGATGTCCTGCAGCCCGGCGAGGAACAACACGACGTTGAACCCGACGGTCCACCACAGTGTCACCGCCACGATGGTCGGCATCGCCAGGTTGGGATCGTTGAGCCAGCTGACCGGGTCGAACCCCAACGTCGACCACAGGTCGCCGATCAGGCCGAGCTGCGGATTCAGCATGAACGCCCAGATCAGGGTCAGCACGGCGACCGACAGCACGTAGGGAGCGAAGAACAGGGTGCGCAGCAGCCCGATGAAACGGCCGGGCCGGTTGAGCACGAGCGCCAGCGCGAGGCCGGCACCGACGATGGTCGGCGTCGACAGCACGACGAAGACGAGGGTGTTGCCGAACGACGGCCAGAATTGCGAGTCGGACCAGCGGCCGCCTTCGCCGGGGTGGATCCCCATCAGCACGACGAAGATCAGCACGATGGTCGCCGCCACGGCAATCAGCATCGGCAGCGACAACCGGCTGCGTCGATACGCCCGAACTGCCGGAATCAGCAGCAACAGACCGGCGAGTCGCCAGGGCCACATCGTACCGAGCTGCCAGGTGAGGCCGTCGCCCCAGAACATGCGCTCGTAGTTGTCGAACCCGATCCAGGACTGCCGGTCGATCGTCAGCAGGTCACGCTCGAAGAACCCCATCCAGACCGCCTGCACGACGGGGTACAGCACGAACAGCAAGTACACGGCGAGGAAGGGCACGAGAAACGACCATCCTGCCCTGGTCGATCGGTTCAGCTTCGTGCCGGTCGTCATGGTTCCCCTCGCGCGGCTGCGACCTCGTCACTCCCTATTGCTTCGGTAAACAACGATCTATTTCGCAATACGACGAAGGTTAGGCATCACCGCCTCCGCTGTCAAGGCTTCCTCCACTCGACCTCCACTCGACCTCCACTCGACCAGCGTCGGGTGCGGCCAGCAGCAGCACGGTCGCCTCGGGCACGCCGTTGTCCGGCATCCACCCCACGTGATCTCGAACTCGCACCGGCCGACTCACCGCGAAGGACCGAGACCGCCTGACGCCTGCGGTCAGGTCTCGGCCGGGCCGAGCCAGCGGACGGCGAGGATCGAGCCGATCAGGCCGCCGGTCGACGACAGGAGCAGGTCACCGACCGCGTCGCCGTAGGTGAGCGCCAGACCACCCGCTCCGGCGACGCCCCGACTCGAACTCGGATCACACACCGAGCGCTCCACCGGCTCGCGTTCCACGAGTCGTCCCGTGTACGCACAGGTCAGGCTCACGAAGCCGGCTGATCGACGACGAGGGAGAACCGAGCCACATCGCCCTCGACAACGACCCATCCGCCGACCTGCGAGACACGGACGTCCTCGGCAGGGCTCGCTCCGACGACAGACGCGCCCGACGGGATGCGTACGAGTGCGAGCTCCACGTTGTCCAGGAACTGGGCCATGATCACTGCGATCCTCTGGCGTTCAGGCTGACACGACTCCGCCCACGTCTCCCCACGGTCCAGTCGCACCGTGGCGCAGTCACCGTCATCCGCCCCTGCGGCGGTGGTGCGATGCAGATCCGAACCGATCGGCGTCGACGTCCCTGGGATCGGCGAGGCCGTCGAACCACTCGGGACCGTACGTTCATCGTCAGAACACGCGGCGCCCAGCCAGAGTGCAACACACAGGATGCTCAGTCCTGCGATCGATCGCTTCGGACTCGAGGAGGCGACGCTACGGGGTGTCGAGGAGGTCGGCGGCGATCGACCGGAGTTGCGCGAGTGCCAGCGCTCCGACGTTGACACCTGGCTCGCCAACGATGCGCTGCGTCGAGACCGTGGTCAACAGATGCACCTGCGCTGCCGACGTTTCGTCGTCGTGGCTCACCACGACTTCGGTCAGCAGCGAACGGTCGGTGTTCGAAGTCAGCGGCACCACGTGCAGCGTGCGCGGTGCTCCCTGGAGCACGCCGTCGGCCGTGACGACGACGGCGGGCCGCACGAAGCCTGGTTCGCTTCCGATCGGAATGCCGAAGTCGACGGCGACGACGTCACCGGCCCGCATCGCCCGCCTCAGAGGCTCCCATGTCGAGCCAGGCGCCATCGGCCTGATCGAGGTCGACGCTCGCCAACTCCAGCCCCATACGACGCTGCCGCTCGCGTCGCGGCCAGCGCCCGCAGCTCGGCGTCGAGTGTGACACCGTCCGCATCCGCAAGATCCTTCAAGAGATCCCGCGTCGAGGTCGAGACCTTGATCGTCGTGTTCATACCGCCCAGTATACCCCCAGCCATGACTACCGGGACCTGTCGCGGCGGGTCGGTGGAACGCGAGGCAGTACGCTCGCCGGCATGCAGGGCCGGGAACGATGACCACTCGCCCCCCCCTCGGATTCCGAACATCGTCAGCCACAGACCGCGGCAACCCTGGATGCGTGGGCCCGCGGGCCCGGTCTGAACACCTACGCACGATTCCTCCTTGCGCACCCCGACTTCACGATCGAAGCGGTGCCGGCAATCCTGCTCGACGTGGCGTACCACCCCGAGGGCATGGTCGACCACACATTCGCGCGCTATCCCGACCCACCACCCGACGTGCCGTTCGCCGGTCTGTGGCCGAAGGAAGGCACCGCCTACACGACCGTGCTGCTGCTGGCCGCGCTGTTCGTCATCCAATGGTTCGAGCGGACCGGACGACCTCGCCGCCGGTGGGCGCCGCCCGCGATCCTCGCTCTGACGACGATCCCGCATGCCTTCCTGGTGTTCCACGGCGCGCCGATCGAACTCGCCCGCCACGCCGTGGTGCTCACCACGGTCCTGGTCGTGTCCCTCTGGTGGATCATCGCCATCGGCGTCGACTCGGCCATGACCGCACGATCGTCGCCGTCGGACGCCGATCCCGAAGTCGCTCCGGCGGCTCACCGCTGACCCGCGAGACCGCCCGAAGTCGGCGGTCAGTTCTCAGCTGGCCCGAGCCAGCGGACGGCGATGATCGAGCCGATCAGACCGCCGGTCGACGACAGCAGGAGGTCACCGACGGTGTCGCCGTAGGTGAGCGCCAGGCCGCCCGCTCCACCGACACCGTCCTCGCTCACCACCCATTCGAGCACTTCCCACCACACGATCGCGAGCGCACCGAAGCCGTAGCCGAGCAGCACCGCGTCACGGCGGTCGTGCACGTTCCGGAACCTGAAGGCGTGGTACGCGGCCACGAGCAGGATCCAGTTGACGAAGTGCAGCACGTCGTCGGTGCGCGGGTACTCGTCGTACACGCCCAGCAGATTGCCGAGCGTGTCGAGGAGGAACGGAGCCGCCAGCAGTGCATCGGCCGAGTGCGGGTACGGCGACCAGTTCCGGAACCGCGCCAGCAGCGGGACGACCACGACCGGTGCGAGGAACAGCGGCGCACGGAATTCCATTGCCTTGCCGTCGACCGTGTCGGGCGCCAACCCGACCGCGATCACGAACGATGCGACCAGTGCGGCCTTGACGGCCAGGTTGACCACACGGGTGCTCGACGCCCGATCGACGGCGAGCACCCGGGAGTGCACGTCAGTACCGGTAGTGCTCGGGCTTGTACGGGCCGGCCGGGTCCATGTCGAGGTACTCGGCCTGCTCGTCGGTCAGCTGCGTCAGGCGAACACCCAGCGCGTCGAGGTGGAACCGGGCCACCTTCTCGTCGAGGCGCTTGGGCAGCACGTAGACACCGAGCGGGTAGTCCTCGATGTTGTTGAACATCTCGATCTGGGCGATGACCTGGTTCGAGAACGAGCAACTCATCACGAAGCTCGGGTGACCGGTCGCGCAGCCGAGGTTCACGAGGCGCCCCTCGGCGAGGATGATGATCTGCGAGCCACCCTCGAAACGCCACACGTCGGTGCCGGGTTTCAGCTCGTCGCGGGTCGCACCGGTGCGGGCGAGGCCCTCCATGTCGATCTCGTTGTCGAAGTGGCCGATGTTGCAGACGATCGCGTTGTGCTTCATCTGCTGCATGTCGGCAGCGGTGATCAGGCCGAAGTTGCCGCTCGCGGTGACGAACACGTCAGCGGTGTCGACGACGTCTTCGAGACGCACGACCTGGAGACCCTCCATGGCCGCCTGGAGCGCATTGATCGGGTCGATCTCGGTGACCACGACGCGGGCACCCTGGCCGCGCAGCGACTGCGCGCAGCCCTTGCCGACGTCGCCATAGCCGAGCACGACGGCCAGCTTGCCGCCGAGCATCACGTCGGTCGCCCTGCTGATCGCGTCGACCAGCGAGTGGCGGCAGCCGTAGAGGTTGTCGAACTTGGACTTCGTCACCGAGTCGTTCACGTTGATCGCCGGGAACAGCAGCTCGCCGTCGGCGAACATCTTGTAGAGGCGCTTCACACCGGTCGTGGTCTCCTCGGTGACGCCCTTGATGCCGGCCCCCATGCGGGTCCACTTCTGGGGGTCGTCCTTGAGCGTGCGCTGGAGCAGCCCCAGCACGATCGCGAGTTCGGCGTTCGAGGCCTCGGTCGGATCGGGAACCGCTCCTGCCTTCTCGTACTCGACACCCTTGTGGAGCAGCAGCGTGGCGTCGCCACCGTCGTCGAGGATCATGTTCGGACCGTCGTGACCCTCCCACGTCATCATCTGCTCGGTGCACCACCAGTACTCCTCGAGCGTCTCGCCCTTCCAGGCGAACACCGGGACGCCCTGCGGGTCGTCCTCGGTGCCGTCGGGCCCGACGACCACGGCGGCTGCCGCGTGATCCTGGGTGGAGAAGATGTTGCAGCTCGCCCAGCGCACCTCGGCGCCGAGCTCGGTCAACGTCTCGATCAACACGGCGGTCTGGATCGTCATGTGCAGCGAACCCGAGATGCGGGCACCGGCCAGCGGCTTGCTCGGCCCGTACTCCTTGCGGATGGCCATCAGGCCCGGCATCTCGTGCTCGGCGAGCAACATCTCCTTGCGCCCGAACGGGGCGAGGCTGAGATCGGCGACCCGGAAGTCGTTCCGCGCGGTGATGGTGGACGTCATGATGTTCTCCTCCGTGACCCTGGGGGTCGACTGCAAGTTCGGATGGAGCGAGCCGGGGCCTACTGGCGCCGTTCGGAACAGCCCGCGCTGATTGAGGCGATCACGCTACCGGAACGTGGCACACCTCGGACGTGGCACACCTCGGACGTGACGCACCGGGAGGTCAGGCAACGAGAACCCGTCGCGGCGCGAGAGCCTGCGCTCACGAAGCACCTGAGGATCAGGGGGAGCTGAAGGCACCGCGCGCCAGGCGCGGTGAACCCGAGCTGCCTGCGGGCAGCGAGCGGTGAGACGGAACGCCGCGATCGGCGTCGTCAGTCGTCCTGAAGGATGACGGCGTAGACGTCGAGGAGGTAGTCGAGGTAACCGGCCCGGTTGTAGAACCGGATCGAGTACGGCCCCTGGCTGGACGTGCCGTACGGCACCAGCGCAAGGTTCGGGACCGTGTCGTTCTCGCCGATGTTGATGTTCGACACGAGCGGCACGAACGAGTTGTCATTCGGCGACGGGAACGCCGTCAGGAATGTCGCGGCGGGCGCCCACGAGTACTGACGTTGCAGCCCCGTCGCCGTGAGGTTGCCGATCAACGCCGACTGTGGTCCGACCGGCTCGCCGCCGATGCTGACATCGTTGACGAAACTCTCGAAGCTGAAGTCCTCGGCCTCGGCCGGTCCCAACGGTTGATCGCCGAAATCGGGTTCGCGGGTGTCGAAGGCACGGAACGGAGCCACGAGCGGCACGACGCGGCCCTGACGGGTGTCTTCCGAATCGCCACGACGGAGGTAGGCGACGACGTCGACGACCATCCGGACCTCGCCCTGGAGGTTGAACAGGTGGATCGAGCCATCGGGGCCGACGGGCAGGATCGCCATGTTCGGGCGGATCTGCCCGGCAACGAGATTGACGGTGCTCGTGGACGGATCGGTGCCGGCCGGGACCGGGGTCGGCAATGCCGAGATGAACGTCGGCACGCTGCCGGGGAACGCATTGACCCCCGTGACGTTGGCGATCACGCCGACCACGTTCGCGTTGTCCGGGACGACTGGCGAGTTCGGCTTCGACACCTCGGCGGCGCCACGGATCGGCACCTCGATCTGCGTGCGACCCTTCAACGTCGCCGCGCCGAACTGCGCCAGGTCGCTGTCGTACACACGGATCGGATCGATCGCGACCACACGGTCGCCACGCTCCTCGTACGAACTGGTCGAGAACCATCCGGTGATGTCGACGGCGATGTCACTCGTCCCGGGCGCCGTCGGGCTGACGAGACGCATCGACATCTTGCCGCCGTCACCGGGTCGGATGATCGCCGTGTTCGGCAGCACCGAACCCGCGAAGAAGTTGACGACCGACGTGGTGCCCTCGGGCGATCCGGTGCCGTACGCGCGGAGGAAACCGATGTGCGTCGGTTGGATGACCGTGATGTTCACGACCACGGCGAGCACGTTGTCGTCCTGGCCGTCGCTGTTGTCATCGACGAAGTCGGGGAGACCACCACGGCCGACGAGCTCGATGTCGACCGTCTGGTTCGACTCCGAGGCGCTCATCGGACGCGGACCGAATTGACCCTGAGCCAGCGACTCGTCACGCGAATCGTAGATTCGCGCCGGCTGGATCTCTTGGAACTCGCCGCCGGCACCGAGCGGCGCACCTTCGGCGGCGATGGTGCGTTCGGCGTTGGGTGACACGGCGATGCCGAGCACGGCGGCACCGAGCACGGCCGCCACGGTCATCGCAGCGCGCGGCAGGGAACGGAGGCGGGATCGGCTCACGGGGACCGATCGTAACCCGTTCGTCATGCCGAATGCTGTCGGGGCGGTCACTGCTCGAACGTCGGCGCGATCGCGCCGTCAGTGATGAGGGCGTCGAGACGTGCAGCTTCGTCGTCGTCGACCGTCGTGGCCTCCTCGGTGAGCATCACCGGGATGTCGTCACGGATCTCATAGGTGCGGCCGAGACGCGGGTTGAACAGCACCTGCTCGCTCTCGACGTAATAGAGCGGGCCCTTGTCTTCGGGGCAGGCGAGGATGGCGAGGAGGGCGGGATCGAGGCTCATGGGAAGGCTCCGTCAGGCTTGGGTGATCAGAGACAGTAGATCGGCGACGCGATCGTCGCACTCATTCCGGTCGACGGCCTCGAGGTTGAGGCGCAAGAGAGGTTCGGTGTTCGACGGACGGAGGTTGAACCAGAACCGGCCACAGTCGACGCTGAGGCCGTCGAGGCGATCCTGCTCGTACTCGTCGAACTCCGCACTCACGAGCTCGATCACGGCCGCCGGATCGTCGACCTGGGTGTTGATCTCGCCGCTCGCCGCATACCGCTCGAACGGTTTGCGCAGTACCGACAGCGGCTCCTCGGCCCGGCTCAGCTCCGCGAGCAGCAGCATCGATGCGATCAGGCCGCTGTCGGCGCGGAAATTACCGGCGAAGTAGTAGTGCGCCGAATGCTCCCCGCCGAACACCGCACCGGTCTCGAGCATGCGTTCCTTGATGTACGAGTGACCGACCTTCGTGCGAATCGGCACACCGCCGTGCTCAGAGATCACCTCGGGCACCGAGCGAGAACAGATCAGGTTGTGGAGCACCGTGGCGCCCGGATTGCTGCGCAGTACCGCCGAGGCCAGCAGCGCCGTGGTCGTCGATCCGCTCAGGCCTTCACCGGTCTCGTCCACGACGAACACCCGGTCGGCGTCGCCGTCGAACGCCAGCCCGACGTCGAACTCGCCGGTCGCGACCCGGGCGCGGAGATCGCGCTGATTGGCCGGCTGGAGCGGATCGGCCGGGTGGTTCGGGAACGAACCGTCCAGCTCGCCGTACATCACCTCGAGTTCGATCATGGGCAACCGCTCGAACACCGCTGGCACGACCAGGCCACCCATCCCGTTCGCCGTGTCGGCGATCACCCGAAGTGGGGCGATCGTGGCGACGTCGACGAACGACAGGACGTGCTCGACGAAATCGGGGAGCACGTCCTGCGTGCTGCGGGAGCCCGCCGTCCCGACCGGGCGAGGACCGACACCGTCGAGCACCGTCGACGACGTCGCCCGGATCTCGGCCAGACCACTGTCGATCCCGACCGGCTTGGCACCGGCGAGACAGAACTTGACGCCGTTGTACTGGGACGGGTTGTGCGATGCCGTGAACATCGCGCCGGGAGCATCGAGCACACCGGCGGCGTAGTACATCATGTCGGTCGACGCCAGACCGAGGTCGACGACGTCGAGTCCCTGTTCCATCACTCCGCGGGCGAACTCGTCGACGAGGGCGACGCCCGATTCACGCATGTCGCGCGCCACGAGCACACGATCGGTGTCGACGAGTTTGGCGAAGCCGACACCGAGGGCATACGCGACCGCTTCGTTGAGCTGATCGGGCACCGTCCCACGGATGTCGTAGGCCTTGACGATTTCATCCAGCACTGACATAGGCGATTCACGACGCTATCGGCGGTCGCGATGGCTGCCCCGCCGGACCAGGGTCAACTCGAGGGCGGATTGTCCGGCGAGCTCGATCGTCCCTGCTCAGCGATGTCGCGATCGGCATCTGGGCCAATTGCAGGATCGCTCCGGCCGGCGCCGTCGCGGAGCGGTTCGAGAGCGACCGGCTCAGATCGCGGCCGCAGGCTCCAGTCGTCGAAGGCGACCGGGTATCCCGACGGCTCAGGTTCCGGCGGCGTGGGTGGCCGCCACACCGGCACGGTGTCGGCGTGCACGACGTCGCCCACCTTGCGCCAGTAGAAGCACAACCCGACGCCGACCAGCGTGAGCAACACCGTGAGGTAGTCCACCACGCTGCGGCCGTACGTCAACTCGACCGTGGTGTCGGTCGGCACCACCACCATCATGTTGGGCCCGGCGCGATACGGGCCCTCGGCACCCGAGACATTCCAGTTCGGGAAGTAGCTCACCTTCACGAGCACCGGCACACCGATCTGGTCGACGTCGAAGGTGACCGAATCCTGGCCCATCGCGACGTTGCTGACCGTCACGTCGGGCAGCGCCACGGGTTCGATCGTCTCGGTCGGCATCACGACGTCGACGCGACGTCCTGGTTCCCCCGGCTCACCCTCGCGCCGAGACAGGTCGGGCTGGACCGTGACCCGCTGCCACGAGTCGGGGCCGTCGTCGGCCGGCATCGCCGCCCATTCCTCCCGGTGCTGGAACCAGCTGGTGCCGAGTTCGAGGTTCCGCTCGCGCAGGTCGCCGCTACGCGGGCTCGACCACGACCGGCTGCGTGTCGAGCGGCACGACGATGTCGCTCCCCTCGACGAGGTAGATGTCCCACGGCGCCGACGTGGTGATGTACTGCAGGTCCGGTTGGCCGGCCGCCTCGGCCTTCGCCTCGGGAGAGCGCACCATCGCATAGCGGACACCGAGCGCTTGCAGGTGTGGCACACCGACATCGGCATCGTTGTCGGTGTATCGCAACTCGCGGACCGGGTTCGACGACTGCTTCGACATCGCCGCCGTCGACAGGAAGTGGTACGGCGTGGTCCCGGACGCCTCGAAGAACAGCCCTTCCATCGAGCCGATGCAGCCGTCGGTCCAGTGCGGCAGCAACATGAGCGCCATCGTGGTGCCGTACTGACCGTTGTCGCCGCTGTTCTCCCAGAGAGCCCTACCGCAGCCGTAGTCGGCGTCCTCGCCGATGTCCTCCATCGTGGTGACCACCTGGTGGTACTCGGTGTAGAACTGGTCGCGGCCCTCGTAGCCGAGGAAGTTGTAACGAGCCCAACCGTCACCCTGCGCATCGGCATTGGTCTCGGTCGCCGTGAACGGCCCCCAGGCGTAGCGCTGGCTGCCGTCCTCCTCGGCGGTGTATCCGTCGAACGGGAGTTCCTGGAACATGAAACCGAGCACGATCAGCACTCCGAGCGCACCCGCTCCGGCGAAGACCGACGACGCTGCGGCAGACGGCTCGGCGTTGGAGCGGCGATTCTTGATGACGTTCCACCCGATCGACAGCACCTCGTAGATGCCGATCATCATCAGCAGGTAGCGCACCAGGTACAGGAACGGCAACAGACGCGGGTTCCACAGGAGCCCGATCACGGGAAGGCTGTCCTGTGCCAGATACACCCCGGCCACGAGCACGAGGCCGAGGACACCGAGCGCGACCCCGGTGAGCTGGCGGCGCAGGATGCACATGCCGAAACCGATCAGCGCCAGCGTCGTGATCAAGATGTCGAGCGCCGGCGTGAGCGGGAAGTACATCGACCACCAGTCGGTGATCGCCCCGTACTTCATGTCGGTCATGTACTCGTGGTCGAACAGGAACGGCCCGGCCCACCACATCATCAACAACACGCTCGTGACACCGACGGTGAACGAGTACCACGCACGAGTGCGGTCGATCCAGACCAGCGAGAAGATCACGGCCGCGACCGCCACGAAGATCAGCACGATGCCGTGGGAGACGCAGGCCACGGCGATCATGACCGACGCCCAGACCCGGTACTTGCCGGTGCGCAGCCCGTTGGCCAACAACCCGAGCGCCACCACGCCGAGCGACAGCGCGATCGAGAACGAGAACTCTCCCGCCATCGTCGACTTCAGGTTGCCGCCATAGATGCTGAAGCTCTCGTCGAGTGCGAACGCGAGCCCGCCGACGGCAAACATCTCGGGGATGGGATGGCGGAACGCAGCGAGCCGACCGAATGCCCAACACGACGCCGGCAGGGTGATCAAGCCGAGCACCGAGACGAGCTTCATCGCCACGCCGTAGGGCAGCACCAGGTTGACCAGGAGGATCGCGAAGGCCGGCAACACCATGTAGAAGCGGTACGCAGGCATGCCGCCGTACCAGTCCATCGTCCACCCGTTGAAGCGCAGCGAACCGAGCAGGTTGTCGCGAAGGAATGCAGGGCCCCACACGTGAGCGCCGAAATCGCCACCGGTCGGGGTCGTGTCGTCGAAGATCAGATCGGCGCCGGGTCGCAGCGGGTTGAAGTGGACGACCTTCATCATGATCGCCGTGGTGACCGACAGCGATACCACCGTCACGACGTAGCGGATGATCCGGTCGGTCGTCCATGGACGCGCTGCCCACTCACTCGGACGGCGAACGGTCCGGCGCCACACACGTTCCGTGAACGCAGGTTCGGGCTCGGCGTGGTCGACGGCGTGGTCCGCCCCGACGTCGCCGCGGTCGAGCTCGGTCGACTCCTGGAGGTCACGCCACCTGTCGTCGACGAGCAGGTCGACTGGTTCGGCGTCGGGCCGTGGCGTGTCGAGGTCCTCACTCATGGGCGGTCCATATCTTGTCAGTTCGATCGACGGAGCTCATGTCACCCGCTCACGTCAACCCGCCGAGTCGAGGACAACGGCGAGTCCGGCCGCGTTGAATGCAGCGTGTGTCACGATCGCCGGCCCGATCCGACCGGTGACGAGCACGCAGGCGCCGAACACGAGACCGGCGAGGAACAGGCCCGGATACTCGACCGGGCTGAAGTGCACGAGCGCAAAGAACACCGAGGTCGACACGAGCGCCAGGCCGGCACCGATCACCGTGGACGCCGAGCGCTGCAGCAGACCGCGGTAGACGAACTCCTCCACGATCGGCGCACCGACCACGACCACGACCACGAGCAAGACGGTCGTCCATCCGCCGGCCTTGTCGGCGAGTTCCTGCGCACGTTCTTCGATCCGCTCGTCGGAGAACGTCGACGGCCAGATTCCGCGAAGTGGCACATACAGCCAGGGGACGAAGAGGAACTGGGTGGCGACACCGAGCGGCACACCGACCAGATCGATCGGCCGGAACCATGCGGCATAGTCGTCGAGCACGTTGCCGGACCCGAACCGGCGACTCGCCGACACCAGCGCGGCCATCATGACAGCCCATGTGGCCGCAGACGCGGCGGCCAGCTGCGAGATGGTGAGGTCGTCGCCGAGCGACGCGCCGAGCAACCAGATCATGACCGGCGCCGCGATCAACGAACCGACACCCCAGCCGACGGCCCAGGTACCGAACGCCGGACCGAGACCGATCACGGGCCGGTCGCGGTCATGCCACGTCGCAACGGTGGTCGCCTCACCCTTCACGACGGCGGAGGTTATCGCTACGGGTCGATACCGCACCTCCGCCGCCACACGCCGGGTCATCCCACGAGCCCAGCGTCGACGGGCGTGTTGAACGACGTGTCGACCGACGTGTTGGCCGACGTGTTGGCCGACCTCGGCGGTCAGGCTTCGCCGATCCGACGATGTGTCGACCCGTCGGACGGTTGGTGGCCGGGACGGCGTGATCAACGCTTCATCGGGTCTTCAGCGGATCTTCAGCGAGGCGGGAGACGGTGGTCCCACCAACCCCCGAACCCACGGGGGACAACGAAGGGAGCCCACCATGTCCACCACGATCCACGCCAGCACCAGCATGTCCACCGACAAGGTCAACACCGTCGAGCCGGTCCTCGGTGCACGTCCGCCCATCGCCCCTGCAGCGTTCCGACGGCGGCGGCGGGCGGCCCAGCTGCTCATGGGCGCCGTCATCGCCATCGGCGCAACACTCGGGGTGGTCGCCCCTCGAGCCGACGCCATGATCATCGGGAACCCGGTCTACAGCTCCCCCAACAACTTCACAGCCGAGGTCCACTGTTCCCGAGGGTTGCTCCAGATCACGGCGCGGACGAGCGTGCAGAGCGGCTATGTCAACGGCCAGTACGTGATCTGGCAATACCACCTCCGCAACCCGCGCGGCCACTCCGAGTACTCGACCTGGTCGGGCGTCAACTCCGTCGCCCACAACAACTATGCCCAGCAGTCGCTCGGCACTGCCCCCCGTCGTACGGTGACGGACACCAGTTGGGACGTCAGCGTCCGAGCCGCCTACTGGAACGGCTACTCCTGGGTCACGAGCCCATGGCACGTCGCCGGGAAGAGGCAGGCGGGTTACAGCGACTGGCAGCGTTTCTGCTGGACCTGAACGCGAACGGAGTGGGCAGTCCTGAAGGGCTGCCCGCTTCGTCGCGTCCGACCCGTCTGCGGCGTCCGCGCCGTCAGCCGGACGCGCTGGGTTCGGCGTCACCGAGGATGGAGTCGATCGTCCGGTCCGGGTCCGCGGAACCGGCGAGGCGACACGCCTCGAAGCGCTCGGACCCCAGCCGCTCCCGGGAGGCGTCGAGCCGACGCTGATTCGCGTGGGGACGGCGGCGGTCGGGATCGACGGCATGGTCGGCGTGGATCGCCGCCGAGGCTCCCCAGATCCGGGCCGCCGCCTCGTCGTCGCCCATCGCGGCCTTGGCCGCGGCGAGTTGGGCGAGCGAGTCCCCGACTGCGAGCGGGTCGGGGTAGCGGGATCGGGTGAATCGCAGGTGTTCAACGAGTGAACCCCACGCAGTCGCCGGGCGGCCGAGTTCGATCTGGGTGGCGCCCAGCATGATCAGCACCAGGGTCAGCGCGATCCCGAGGTCGACGTCGCGGGCCAGGTCGAACGCCTCGGTCACCAACGCACCGGCCTCCTCGAAACGGCCGACGCCGATCATCGCCTCGGCCGTCGTCGCCAAGAGAAGCGCGAGCGCATGACGGTCTCCCTGCCGCCGGGCGTCCTCGATGGCCTCGAGGTTGAGCCGGACTGCCGTCTCGGCATCACCGAGGTAGTGAGCGGCGTAGCCGGCGAAGTCGCGGGCCAGCGAGACCAGTGCGGGATCCCGGGTCGCGGCGGCCGCTTCCGCTGCACGATCTGCGCACTCCCGGAGGTCGTCGTCCTCGTGGCGGTGGGCGTGGAATGCACCGAGGCAGCACCAGGCGTTCACCACCAGGCGATCGGGTACGCCGGTCGAGCTGCGGAGCGCCGGGTCGAGCAGCTCGATCGTGTCGCTCCGGTTGACGTACGACGCGAACGTGCCCGTCAGCAACTGGATCCTCGCCGCCAGCTCGACTGCGAGGTCGGCTGATCGCAGGGTGTCCAGCGTCGACAGGGCATCGGCCAGACGACTCTCGTGCAACCAGTACTGGCCCAGCTTGAGTGCCTGCTCGGCGAGTTGCACGAACCGGCCGTGCTCCAGACGGCCGGCGATCATCGCGTCGATCGCGGCTGCGTCGGCCACCAGCCGCTCCCGCAGTCGGTCGGCCTCACTGCTGAACCAGTGCTGGTCGGCCTCTGCGATCAGCTTGTCGACCTGGGCGAACACGTGGTCTCGAGCGGCGGCGAAGTCGCCGGGCGGGATGATCTCATCCACGTACTGGCGGATCGGCGGTGGGACCGCGAGCCGGTCGTCGACCCTGCGGATCAGACCTGATTCGACGAGGTCCGCCAGATGGGCCAGTGCCTCGATGCCGGCATCGAGGCAACTGGCAATGACCAGATCGACGGTGATCGGCCCGCCGGCGAGCGAGGCGTGGGCGAGGGTGGTCAGGGCGTCGTCGACGAGGAGCCCGGTGGTCGAGTCGAGGATCACACGCAGACTCTGGTGGCGTTCGGGGTAATCGGCCGTCCCGGAAGCGTCGAGGGCGGCGGACCGGAACCCACGGAGCCGCCGCAGCAGCTGCGACGGCGAGAGCTCTCTGAGCTGCAAGGCCGCCAGCTCCACACCGAGCGGGATGCCCACGGTCAGCTCGCAGATCTCGATCACGATCTCGTCGTCGATCGCTTCGAGGTCTGACCGGACGTACTCGGCCCGCAGCCGGAACAACTGGGTTGCGTCGTCACCGACCCCATCGGCGTTCCGCACGGGCAGTGGCGGGAGCGCCACGAGGCGCTCGTCGCGTAGCCGGAGTGCCTTGCGACTCGTGGTAAGGAGTTGGATCGACCTGCCGCCGTCCAGCAGCGATCGGACGAGCGATGGCGCCTCGACAATCTGCTCGAGATTGTCGAGCACGATCACACCTTTCGCATCGGCGGCCCACTCGATCAGGCCGTCGATGGGGTCGGCGTCGACGCCGGCACCGACCATTCTGGCGATCGTGTCGGCAGCCGTCCCGATCTCCGTGGCCGCAGACAGATCGACGAACCACACCTCACCGCCGTTCGTCTCGATCCGATGAGCGACAGCGCTGGCGACGCTGGTCTTGCCGATCCCGCCCAGCCCGACGAGCGAGATCAGCCGGTCGCCCGAACCGAGCCATCCGGCGACACGATCGACGATCGCAGCGCGGCCCACCAGCGGCCGCTCGGCGGGAAGGGACGACGCCACCGTGACCGGTGTGGACGGACGTGTGTCGGAGGCACCAGTCGCACGGGTCGGCGGTGCCAAGTCCTGAGCGAGGACAGCCTGTTCGAGTATCACCAAGGCGGGCCCCGGTTCGAGTCCGAGCTCCTCGCCGAGGACCCGCCGTGCCCGTTGAAAGCACTGCAAGGAGTCCGACTGGCGACCCGCCCAGTAGTAGCCCACCATCGCCGCCGCCCATCCACGTTCGTCGTACGGGGAGCGTGAGATCAGCCGCTCCGCCTCGTCGATCGCGTCGTCGTACCGGCCCAGCTCCACGAGACATTCCGCAAGCTCGACCGAGGCTGCGTCCAGCCCGTTCTCGAAGGCCGGCCGGGCGGACTCGACGAACGGCACCGAGTCGAGTCCATCAAACGGACGACCACGCCATGTCGCAATCGCACCCGAGAGCAGTTCACAGGCCCGATCGTGTCGGCCACCGCGAAGTGCCGCCCGCCCTTCTGCGATGGCGGCCTCGAAGCGGTGCGCATCGACGCTGCTCGGCGACAGCCCGAGCCGATAGCCGCCGTCGATTCGCTCGATCTGCGTGTCAGTCGACGTCAGCGCCTTACGCAACGCAGAGACGTGCACTTGCAGCGTGTTCGTCGCGGTCTCGGGCGGATCTTCACCCCAAACGGCGTCGATCAGCGATCCGACGGCGACGACGCGGCCCGCGTGCAACGAGAGGTACACGAGTACGGCACGCGGTTCGCGCCCCCCAGTCGGATCGACCGGCCAGCGTCATCGACCAACTCGACCGGGCCAAGCACCCCCACCGCTGTCACCGCACGAGTATTGCGCAGACTCGGCGGCTGCCGAAGCGTTCGAGCACGATCCGAACGACACCACCGTGCGGTCAGCGTTCCTTGTCGTCCCCACGATCGCGGTGGGTCGTGCGACACCCGGCCGCGGTCATCGGGTTCGTACGACCACGTGCCGACTCCGGCCCCGAAGCGACACGTTCGGTGATCGCCGGCCCGGCGATGCGACCGACCGGATCAGACGGCGATCAGATCGGGCCGCAGGTCGATTCGGCGATCGAGCACCTGCCACCCCTGCGGTGCCGTGAGACGACCGGCGTGGCGCTCACACAGGTCGTATGCGTGTGGGTCGCGATCGGCGGTCAGTCCGTCGAGCCACACCTGCCGCGTGGGCGTACTGATAGGTGAGCGTCACCGCAGCCGATTCGCTGCATCCCGTCTTCGAGCAGTGCCTGGTCACGCCCTGCACCGTAGGACGCTGCGAGCAGCCGCCGGTGGACCCGTCGTTGCGATTCGATGTCGTTCCGAGCCGACATGGTTCGGGACCGGCCGTTCGTGACGGCACGACCAGGCAACCGGCCCGAGGCGCCGTAGCATGTTTCCATGGACAAGTTGCCCCCTCCGCCGCCTCCGCCGCCGCCAGGGCGCGGTCGTGCGTCCCGGCCCCCGTCCTGAGCGCGACCGCAAGCCGAGCTTTCCGAGCGGCGGTGGCGACGACGGAGGCGCAACACCGAATTCGTGGCGGCGTTGGCTGCCGTGGGTCGCGATCGGTGTCTTTCTCGCGATCTTCCTCGTTCCCACCCTGCTCTCCAGCGACAGCGGTGACGAGATCACCTACAGCCAGTTCATCTCCAACGTCTCGGCCGGCGAAGTCGAATCGCTCGAGTGGGAGAACGGCACCGGCAAGATCACCGGTGAGTTGTCCGATGGCACGAAGTTCCAGACCACCGGCGCTGCCGACGGCCCGAGCGATTCCGACAAGGCGCTGCTCGACGAGCGTGCCGTCGACTACAACTTCGGCAATCCGAGCTCGAACTTCCTGATCAACATGCTCGGGCTGATGCTGCCGGTCATCCTCATCATCGGCTTCTTCGTGTGGATGCAGCGCCGGGCGCAGGGCCAGATGGGCAACGTCATGTCGATCGGCCGCAGTCGCGCCAAGGCCTACTCCACCGACAACCCCTCCACCACCTTCGCCGACATCGCCGGCTATGAAGGTGTGAAGACCGAGATCAACGAAGTCGTCGACTTCCTCCGGATGCCCGAGCGGTTCCGTGAGATCGGCGCCCGGGTGCCGAAGGGCATCCTCCTGGTCGGTCCCCCGGGCACCGGTAAGACGCTGTTCGCACGGGCGGTCGCCGGTGAGGCCGGCGTCGGCTTCCTGTCGGTCACGGGCTCCGACTTCATGGAGATGTTCGTCGGCGTCGGCGCCAGCCGAGTCCGCGACCTGTTCCAGCAGGCTCGCCGGATGGGCAAGGCGATCATCTTCATCGACGAAATCGACTCGATCGGTCGAAAGCGTGGCGCCGGGCTCGGTGGCGGCCACGACGAGCGCGAGCAGACGCTCAACCAGATGCTGTCCGAGATGGACGGCTTCGAGACCAGCGAGGGCATCGTGATCATGGCGGCGACCAACCGCCCCGACATCCTCGACCCGGCG
Source organism: uncultured Acidimicrobiaceae bacterium (assembly GCA_963792905.1). Classification (GTDB taxonomy): domain Bacteria; phylum Actinomycetota; class Acidimicrobiia; order Acidimicrobiales; family Ilumatobacteraceae; genus Ilumatobacter. The sequence continues at coordinate 113,781 of CAWBYE010000022.1, read as the reverse complement.
CTCCTCCGTCCCGGTCGATTCGACCGTCAGATCGTCGTGCCCCTGCCGGAACACGAGGAGCGCAAGGCGATTCTCGAGGTGCACAGCCGCGACAAGCGGATGGGCCCCGACGTCGATCTCGACACGATGGCGCGGGCGACCCCGGGCATGGCCGGCGCCGACCTCTCCAACCTCGTGAACGAAGCTGCTCTGATCGCAGTGCGCCGCGGCTCCAAGCAGATCGAGCGCATCGACTTCGAGAATGCACGCGACCGTGTGGTACTCGGCGCTCAGCGCGAGTCGTTGATCATGAACGCAGAAGAGAAGCGGGCCACCGCCTACCACGAGGGTGGCCACGCGCTGCTCGCTACGGTGCTCCCGAACGGCGATCCGCTCCACAAGGTCACGATCCTGCCTCGCGGCATGGCGCTCGGTGTCACGTGGAGTCTCCCGCAGGAGCGCCACACCTACTCGAAGGAGTACTTCGAGGACACGATCTGCAAGGCGATGGGTGGTCGGGTGGCCGAGATGATCGTCTTCGGTCACCTCAACTCGGGTGCCGCCAACGACCTCGAGCAGGCGACCGGCATCGCCCGCCGGATGGTTCGAGAATGGGGCATGAGTGAAGCAGTCGGGCCCATGGCGTGGAGCTCCGGCCAGCAGCAGGTCTTCCTCGGTGAGGACCTGATGTCGTCGGGCCGCGAATACAGCGACGACACCGCCAAGATGCTCGACGAGGAGATCGCCAAGATCCTCACCAGCCAGGAAGCCCGGGCGAGGGAGCTGCTCAGCAAGCACCGCCGCGGTCTTCAGCTCATCGCCGAGTCGCTGCTCGAACACGAGACGATCGACGGCCCCGCCGTCGGCAAGCTCATCCAGCGGGGTCTCGTCGACGAGGGAAGCGACGAGCAGGTCGACGCCAACGTGGCCGGCACGCCCGACTGACATCGTCGCTGTGCACGGCCGGACGACCGACGATGTCGGCGAGCGATTCCCGCACGCCGACCATCCCACGGGTCCGCCGCGCCGGGCCGGACTCTTCAACGAGATCGGCATCCTCCGCGAGCCGCTCCGGCTCGCAGCACGCACACCGTCGCTCGCACACGCACCACGCGGCGACGGTCGGCTCACCATCACGATTCCGGGCTGGTACGCGCCCGAATCGTCACTGGCGCCGATCCGCAGCTTCCTCGGCCGCACCGGCCACGATGCCAGGAGCTGGGGCCTCGGTGTCATCCGAAACGACGTCGAGGCGGCACGCGACCAGTTCATCGCGCAGCTGGACCGTCAGGTCGCGGCGACCGGACGGTCCGCCCACCTCGTCGGATGGTCCCTCGGCGGCGTGATCGCCCGGGAGACGGCGCGGCTGCGCCCTGAGCTCGTGCATCGGGTGGTCACGTTCGGCACTCCGGCGATCGGCGGGCCCACCTACACGGCCGGCGCTGACCGGATGGGAGCGGAAGAGTGCCGGCGGATCGAACAGCTGCAGACCGAGCTCGACGAGTCGAACCCGATCGGCACGCCGATCACGGCCGTGTACACGCGACCGCGACGGTGTCGTCGACTGGCGTGCCTGCATCGACCGCTACTCGACGAACGTCGAACACATCGAGGTCCGATCGACACACGTCGGACTCGGCGTCGACCCCGACGTCTGGCAGATCACTGCCCGAGCATTGTCCGAGAGACCTTCCGGTGTCGCGACCCGGGGATCATCGGCGAGACGGTCGCGAACGGACTCGGAGGGCCCCACACGACCATCCGCGACGGAGGACACGAGGGCACGCCCGCCAAGATCGACACGTTCTCGTTGACCTGCGGCCTCGGGCGACCGACGCCAGGTGCGCCCTGTCCGCTAGATGATTGGTTCCAAGGGGTCGGTGGTCAGTGGTCGTAGGCGAGGAGTGATCGTGCGGGGCCAGCGATGTTGGTGGTTTCGTTGTGCCAGATCGCGGCGGTGAGCGCGAGGAGTCGTTGCAGGACGCGGGCGCAGACGCCTGCGGGTTTGCGGCCGCCGTGGCGTTCGAGGTCGAGTTGCGCTTTGAAGGTCTGGTTGACCGATTCGATGATCTGACGGAACGGTTTCAGGAATCGGGTGAGTGGTCGATCTGGTTTCTCCGAGCGGATGGTCGGGCGGATCAGGGTGATGCCGTGGTCGTTGAGTTCGGCCTCGAACGTGGCCGAGCGGTAGCCCTTGTCGGCCATCAGGACCTGGCCGGGTCGGTCGTCGAGTGCCGGGTCGAGTTCGATCATCGCGAGTGCGGTGTCGCGTTCGTCGGCCTTGGCGCCGGTGAGCGCGTAGGCGACCGGCAGTCCCGACGGGGTGGCGATCAGGTGGAGGCGAAGGCCCCAGAAGAACCGGGAGTGCGAGGCGCAGTAGCCGTAGTTGGCGTAGCCGGCCATGTCGGATCGTTTCACCGTCTCACGAGAGCGGCCGCACTCGACTGGTGTCGAGTCGACCAGCCAGAGGTCGTCGTGGAACGATGGGCAGTCCTGGGCGAGTGCGGCGATGATGTGTTGCATCGTGGCCGCGGCGTTGCGGAGCCGTTTGTTGTAGGCGGGGCGTTGCGGCAGATACGGGAACAGGCCGCGCAGATGGGTGTTGGCGTGGCGCCAGAAGCGGGCTTCGGACGTGTAGCCGAGCAGTGCTTGGATCACCGCGAGGGTGATGAGTTCGGCGTCGGTGAGTTTCGGGGCGATCCCGACCGCGGGTCGCTCGGGTGCCCACTGTGGGTGGTCGATGCAGCAGGTCGTCGATCGTGACGTAGAGTCGGGTCGCGAGCGTGTCCAGGTCAGGGTTCATGCGCTGTGTCCTCCGAGATCAGGGTTTGTATAGGCCCCCTGATCTTGGACACCCTCGTGAACCAGTGGTGGATCATCGCGCGGAGCGCGCGAACCCCTTGGAACTAATCATCTAGGTGGGCGGGGTGTGCTCGTGGCGGTCGCAACCGCCACCCTCGATCGAACCGGGCTCACGGGCATTGGCGATCGCCGCCCAGAGATCGGTTGCGGTCACCGGACCCAAGAACCCGGCGTGCACCACGCCGTCGGCGTCCACGATCACCAGGCACGGCACGGCGTCGATGGAGTAGCGCTCGTGCAGGTCCCGCCGCTCCTGGAACGACACCGTGGCCACGGCGACCTCGTCACTGCGGAGCACGTCCGCCTTCCTGACGACGTCGGTACATGTCGAGCAGTTCGATGACGTGAACACTGCGACCATCCAACCGTCCCCGTCGAAGTCGGAGCGGTCCAGTTGCGCCGGGATCTCATGGTGTGGTTGCGTCGGCGGGTCGGCGCCACGGCGGCGGCGCACGACGTCGGCGATCAAGGCGACCACCACGACCACGGCGACGGCGAGGAGCAGGCGACCCATCGATGACCTGTCTATCAGCGAAGTCAGCCTGCCGGCACAGCCCAGGATGACGTGCGGGTCTCACTGCGCCCGGTCGGGAACGACCGCTCGACGAAGACCCGACTCGTGCTCTCGACGATCAGATCGCGACCCAACGCCACGTCGTCGGTGAGGTCGATCGTGATGATCGACGCCGGCTCGATCGGGATCTCGCTCAGCGTGTCGAGGGGAACGGGGCCCGATCGCCCCACAGCGAGAATCGACACCGTGCCCGCAGTGTTGTCGGCGTTGTAGATGATCAGCGCTTCGGTGGTGGGTTCTTCGGGACTCATCCCGACGTACCAGGTGCTTGCGACGTACGCGTCCTGACGTGGTGTGGCGCCGATGATCACCGAGGTCGCCGTCGCCTCACCGGCCGTTCGTGTGACGGCGCGCTCGACGACGATCGACGGTTCGGATTGGGTGGCGAACACCGCCGCATGGCGTCCGTCGGGTAACTCGGCTTCCGGCCCCGGGTCGTACGTGACGACCTCACGAGCCGGGACCACGATCGGATCGAGCAACACCGGGGTCTCGATACCGACGAAGAGCACGTCGACCTCGACGTCGTCGTCGGTGGGGTTGTAGATCGAGTATCGCTCACTGACTCCCGGACCTTTCGCGCCGTCCCACGAACCACCATTGGTCGCGCAGCGCCGGGGAGGCCACGGTGACCTGACTCCCGACCCGCCCGCCACCCACGAACGTCTGCGCACGACCGACGACGAGTCGACCGCGCGTCGACTCGACGCTCACGGCCAGGATGGGTTCGCTCTGTGCACCGGCCCCGGGGGCCCCGAGGTCGATGACCCGAACGCTGCGTGGTGCCACTGTCAGCCCGCTGTAGGAGCCGGGACGGCGTGATCCCTCCCGGGTGGCGAACTCGAGGTTGGCCACGACCGTCTGCTCGAACGGGTTCGTGAGCACGACCTGATCGAGGCTGCCGTCGACGGTGAAGCCGTCGGCCAGGTACCACGTGTCGGAGGTTGCGTTCGCACATCCTGCGGAGCTGTCGCCGGCGGGGTGCAGCGAACGCTGCTCGACGAGGCCACCGCCACCGTCGATCTCGACCACAGCCCCCGTGATCGCACCTGGGAGCAGCTCGTCGAGGTCGACGGTCGCCGAGGCCCACCCGTCGACATCCAGAGCGAGCCGCACCGGGTCGTGATCGACGCCGACCAGCAGCACGCTGCCGATCATGCGGTCGGCGGTGCGGTTGCTGATGACGATCTCCCCCTCGACGCCGTCGAGGCCAGTCGCCGGGACGCCGGGACAGAACCACGTCTCGGTCAGACCACCGACCGGAGGCGCCGACGGCATCCAGCCGTTCGCCGACACGCTGAACGTCGGCGTGCTCGCGTCGAGCGGTGGCCGCGACAGCGCAATGACCGCACCGATCGCCGCGACGAGCACGAGCAGCGCCGGGAGGCGACGCGTCACGTTCGTTCTCCGTCGTCAGAGGCATCGCGATCCGTCCATCCGCGCCACGAGCGTGGCGAGATCGACGTCGTCGCCGTCGTCGTCCACCACCGGCTCGCCGCTCCATCGATCGCCCGGGCCACCCAGGTGCGGGTTCGGGGCCGACCGCTGCCGACGACTCGGCGAACGGGCTCAGATCGAGGTCGGGATCACGGGGCGCGTCGGCGGCATCCGGCGGCGCCTCCGCCGCCTCGGCCCGAAATGTATCGGCAGCGCCGATCGGGGTCGTTGGATCGGATTCCCAGTCGGTCTCCGGTTCGTCGACCCACTCGACCCCCGAGCCATCCCACCCCGGCCCCGGCAGCGCTTCGCCGGCGATCGCACCGGCCGGTCCCTCGGAGAGGTCGATCAGGGTCTCGTCGTGCAGCTCGGTCGTGCGCCGACGCCCGAACGGCGAGCGGGCGCCCACGGCCAGCACCAGCACCGCCAACCACAGGGCGATCTGCGCCGCCCGCCACCAACCGCGGCTCGGGTCCTGCTCATAGCTGAGCACGCCGGCCCCGGATTGTTCGAGATCGAACGCCGTGGTGACGCCGAAGCCGGGCCTCGACGGCAGGGGCGTGCCGTCGACCTCGAGCTCGATGCGTTCGTCGTACGGGATGGCGATGTGCACAACCCCGGGGGCGACCTCGTTGACGCCGGACGGTTGGCGACGATCGACCCCGATCATCGATGGGACCGCCTGGGAGAGATCCGCCTGCACGAGCGAGTCCTCGCCGGCAAGCCGTGACGCTTCCGCGGTCGCCCCGGTGAGCTGAGCACCGACGGGGATCCAGGCCTGGTTGGCGTAGATCTCCAATGTCGGCGGACCGAACACGGAGCCCAGGTCCAGCTGGTTCTGCAGAGCCGCAAGGAGACCGGCAGGCAACGGGACCGGATCGTCCACGGTCGACACGGCACCATCGGTCTTCGGCACCACGACGAACCGGATACCGAGAGGCGCCAGAATTCGGCCGGCCCGCAACGTCGAGCCATCGGCGATCAGACCGAGTGCACGCTCGACGGCATCGTCGGCGAGGGTCGCCGGACGGATGAACCGGTCGGTGAAGAAGAAGTCGCCGGCATCGGCGACTCCGTAGGCAATGCCCGGGGAATACTCGCCGGTCACGACCGGGATCACTTCGGGGTCACCCACGTACAGCACCCGGTAGTCGCCGACACCCGGCTCCGTCGGCATCTGCGTCTCGAGCAACCGCGTCATCGGAGTCTCCGGCGTGTGCCAGGCGCCGTCCCCGATCGCCAAGGTCGCCGGGACGAGCCCGATGACCATGCATACACCGGCGATGAGGCCGATCGGTTGACGCCAACCGAACCCGCGCCGTAGGACGTCGGATCCGAATCCGCCCGCCATCGAGGCCCCGGCCAGCGCCAGGCCGAGCGCGATCGGCACCGACAGCATCGATCGGGACGGAAGCGCGACGTCGATCGCGCCACGCTCGGCGAACACGGCGAGCGTGCCGAATCCGAGGACGAGTGCGCCCGCTCGAATGCTCCACGTGAGCCGCCAGGCGCGACAGATGGCGAGCGACGCCAGCAGCGGGACATACAGCGCGATCGCGAGGACCGCGAACCTCTCGCTGCCCGGCGCCAGCGTGGCGACCTCGAGGGCGTTGCTGCCGGTCGGCTTCGCGGGCTGCGGCCCGACGACGGTTTCCCAGGTCCAGTCGAGCGACCACGGCATGTTCAACACGACGGCCAGCGCAGCGGAGATCCCGGTCGCAACCAGCAGCCAGAGCGCCACCCGCCAGGAAGCTCCATGCCAGGAGGGTGGCGAGCGACAGCAGCACTCCGACACCGACCCAGAGCGGCACCACGACCGGCACGAATGCGGCCGCGGTGGCGAGCACGAGCGTCAGGAATGCAAGTGCACGGGCGCGATGCCGGAACCCGGCGGCGAGGATGCCGTCGGCGAGGTCGAACTGGTCGGCGCCGGGATCGGCAGTCTCGACCCCCGCCGCACGTCGGGCCAGGTGCACGAGCCAGGGCAGGGCCGCAAACCAGACGAGCGCCGAGAAGTCACCGCGGCCGAGGACGCCTGGGATGAGCGGCGTCCCGACGTAGATGACCATGCCGGCGATCCGTGCACGGTTCATCGGGAACACGGTCGCGAGGCGCCACGCGCCGATCGCACCCACGAGGTAGAGCCCGACGACCGACACGGTCTGCAGCAGGGCCATCTGGAACAGCGTGACCACGCTCGTGACCGCCAACAGGGCGTAGCCCGTCGGCAGTGCGGCGGTTGCGCCGAACCCACGCGGATCGAACGACTCGCGGTAGTGCGCCCAGAGATCGCTGGGACTCCCGGGGAAACGGAGGAACTCCCCGACGGCCGGCACGCCGTTTCGGATGAACTCGCGGCTGCCGACGATGACCGCCAGCACGACGCACATCCAGGCGAGCAACGGGCCGAACGACGCCTCCCGCCATCGCCTCACGGTGGCCTCGGCACCGACGTAGGTCTCGGTGTCCCGACCTCTCAAGTACGAGGTCAGTCGGGAACTGCCGCGATCCTGCAGCCCGAGCACCTCGCGCTCGGGGACGACCCGCTGCCCGCGGATGGCGCGGCGTCGGCCGATGATCGAACCCGAGCGCGGGATCAGGCCAACGAGCGCGGCGTGTCGAGGCCAATGCCTCGCCGAACCGGCCGGTGAACAGACCGACGACCAGTTCGACGAGGGTGAGCAGCACCATCTGGATCGAACGGCCCAGCAGCCGCGAGCCGCCGGTCAACGTGGCCACCGCGTGGATGCGGTGGCGGGAACGCAGCGTTCGGTGGTTCAGGTCGGGTCGACGATCATCCAGGCGTTCGATGTGCCGAACGCTGGCATCCGGCGCAACGATGACCCGGGCACCGGTCAGGTGCGCTCGCCAGCAGAGATCGACGTCGTCCCCGTAGAACGAGATGGCGGCGTCGAAGCCGCCGAGCGTACGAAACAGGTCGGCTCGGATGAGCACGCAAGCCGACGGCAGCACGAACACGTCACGGACGGCGTCGTGCTGCTCTTGATCGGCCTCACCCGGGTCGACGATCGGGTCGACCTCACCGAAGCGATCGAGGCCGAGGCCGACGTGCTGCAGCATCTTCGGGTGGTCCCATTCGGTCAGTTTGGGTCCGACCATGCCGGCGTTCGATCGGAACAACTCGGCAACCAGCAGCCGCACCACGTCGGGGGCCAGGGCGATGTCGTCGTGGCAGATGAGAAAGAACCCGTTGTCGCCGTCGACCAGTCGGAGCACATCGTTCACGGCGGTGCCGAAACCTGGGTTGCCGACGACGGAGCGAACGAAGGCGGTCGGGATGACCCCACGGATACGAGCAGTCAACGCATCGTGCTCGTCGTCGTCGGCGTCCGGCACGAGGAACAGTGTTCGCAGGTTGGGGTAGTCCTGCGCGGCCAACGAGTCGAGGGTCTCGTCGAACCAGTCGCCGGGTTCATGCACGACCATGACGGCGACGACCGACGGCGCGAGTTGGGTGTCGGTCTCCACGATCCGTCGAGGCTAGCGGCGGCCAAGGTGGACAGTCGGTCACTGATGATCCCGCAAGGTGACGCAGATCACACCCAGACGTGTCAGATTTCCTCCCGAACGCTTGCAATAGCTAGCAGTTTGTGGCACACTTGCAAATACACCTGGTCACCCGACCCGGCTCCATCCGAGATCCGAATGGATCACCAACGAGAAGGTACAGATCATGATCAACTGGAACGACCTCAAGAACTTCGACCTCAATGATGTCGACCTGACCAAGCTCGACTTCAGCCGCTTCGACGTGCGCAACATCGAGCTGCCGAACGTCGAGATGCCGAGCATGGAGATGCCGAACGTCGAGCTGCCCAGTTTCGAGCTGCCGAACGTCGAGCTGCCGAGCATCGAGATGCCGGTCGATCGCATCGCCGGATTCGCCCACGATACCGCCTACGCGGGTGTCGGCGCCGTGGTCATCACCGTCCAGAAGGCCGACGAGCGGCGACGCGAGCTGACCGACCAGGTCAGCACCCAGGTCCGCAAGCTCGTCGACTCGGTCGGCTGACGCTTCTCGACGTCCCCGTCGAAGGGTCACCCACCCCCCGGTGACCCTTCCAGCGTGAGCGCAGGGCTGGCGGTAACCTTGGATCCTCGTGTCCTCGCCCGCCACCCCTGCGCTCCGCCGCGTTTCCCCTTCCTGAAGGCACCCTGCCCGTCGGTGCCGCTCTCCTCATCGTGGGCTTCGCCACCTATGCGTTCTTCAAGGTCGGCGAGGTAGCGCTCGGCGGCGAGGATGCCTTCAAGCCGATCGTGGCGTTGTGGTTTGCCACCTTCGCGCTGGCGGCCGGATTCTTCCTCCCGCCTCGAGCAGGAAATGGGCCGAGCACTCTCGCACCGACGCGCGACAGGGCGAGGGAGGACTGCCCGTCGTTCGCCGCATCGTCGCCCTCGGGGCGGCGATCACCGCTGCGGTGCTCGTGGTCCTGGCGATCGCCAGTCCGACCGTCACGAGGGAGTACTTCGACGGCAACTGGTGGATGCTGGCGGCGTTCGCGACCGCCTTCGTAGCGTACGCTCCGGCCCACCTGGCCCGCGGCATCTGCGCCGGCATGGGCCGCTTCCGCTCCTACGTGTTCGTGATCGGATCCGACGGCGTGATCCGCATCATCGCCTGCGTCGTCCTCGCCGCGCTCGGCGTGAGCAACCCCGCACCATACGCCTTCGCGGTCGCCCTCTCACCGCTCGTCGCGGTGGTCGTCGTCGGGCTACGCGGCGACTTGGCGACCGACCCGGGGTCCGGGGGCCCCCATGAGCGAAGTCACCCAGAATCTCGGGTGGCTGCTCATCGGCTCGGTCTGCGCAGCTGCGTTGTTGAACGCTGGGCCGGTCACCGCCAACCTGCTCGCCAACGAGGACGAAGCCAAACTCGTCGTCTGGTTCGGATTCGGTGTCCTGCTGGCGCGCGATTCCCTGTTCTTGTTCCAGGCGGTTCAGGCCGCGCTGCTCCCCCGCCTGTCACGATTGGCAGCCCGCAACGAACTCGGCGAGTTCCGCGACGGACTGCGGAAGCTGATGATGCTCGTCGGCGCCGTCGGCGTGATCGGCACGATCGGCGTGTTCGTGATCGGGCCCTTCGCGATCGACACCGTCTACGGCGCAACGCTGAGTGGCAGGACGCTGGCGATGCTGGCCGCATCGAGCGCCGTCTACATGGCCGGGCTCGCAACGGCACAGGCCGTGATCGCCCTGCAAGGACATGCGTTCGTCGCCGCCGGCTGGGTGATCGCCGTCGTGGTGTTCGTACTCGGAACCTGGCTGTCGAGCGATCTGCTGTTCCGTCGCATCGAGATCGGGCTGCTGCTGTCGAGCATCTCCGCGTTGGCGTGCTTCGCGGTGGTGCTCCGGTACCAACTGCGAGCCGGCATTGCTCCCACACCTGATTCGGTGATGGACGCCATCACCGACATGCCGGTCGAGAACTGACCGTCGCCGACCTGCCGGGTCAGAGTTCGATGCCGGCCTTCGCCGCCTCGATCTCGAGGTCGTGGGCCACCATCATGCTGATCAGGCTGGCGAAGTCGACTTCCGGAGTCCAGCCGAGCTGATCGCGGGCCTTCGACGAGTCGCCGATCAGCAGGTCGACCTCGGCAGGGCGGAAGAACTTGGGGTCCTGTCGAACGTACTGCCGCCAATCGTCGATGCCGACCTCGGCGAACGAACGCCCGACGAGCTCCTCGATCGAGTGGGTCTCGCCAGTCGCGATCACGTAGTCCTCCGGCTGGTCCTGCTGCAGCATCAGCCACATCGCCCGCACGTAGTCGCCGGCGTAGCCCCAGTCACGTTTGGAGTCGAGGTTGCCGAGCACGAGCTCGTGCTGGAGACCGAGCTTGATGCGAGCCACCGCGTCGGTGACCTTTCGAGTGACGAACTCGATACCCCGCCGCGGCGCCTCGTGGTTGAACAGGATGCCCGAACACGCGAACAAGTCCATAGCTCTCGCGATAGTTGACCACGATGTCGTGAGCCGTAGACCTTTGCGCAGCCGTACGGGCTCCGCGGATGGAACGGGTGTCTGCTCGTTCTGCGGTGTCTCCGCACCTTGCCGAACATCTCCGACGAGGACGCCTGGTAGAACCGGATCGGGTTGTTCTGGCTGCCGCCGACCATCCGGATCGCCTCGAGCATGCGCAGGACGCCCAGTCCCGTGATGTTCGCCGTCAGCTCCGCCTGGTCGAAGCTGAGCGCGACGAAGCTGATCGCGCCCAGGTTGTACACCTCGTCAGGCTGAGCCATGTTGAGCGCCGCGACGAGGGACGGCAGATCCGCGAGGTCACCCGGCACGGTCTCGATGAACGGCATCTCGTCGAGCACCGCATTGATGCGATCGTTGCTCTGCCCCTTCACCATGCCGTAGACGTCGTACCCCTGCGAATGCAGGAAGGAGGCGAGGTGCTGGCCGTCCTGGCCGGTGATTCCTGTGATGAAAGCGCGTGGCACCGTGTCTCCTTCGTCGACGAACGGGGGCGAGTCTAAGAGGTGCGCAGACGAGCGCTGCACTCTGGCGTCAACCACGCAACGGAGCGACCGACCCGGACGGATTCACCGATCGTCGCCTAGCTTGGGCGTGTCCGAACGGCCACACACTGATGACTGCTGCACCCCTCGAGATCGCGATCGACTGCGGCCCGCTGTACGGGCACCGGACCGGTGTCGGCGTCGCGGTCGGCGGCATGCTGCAGGCGCTGGGCGATCGAGCCGACCTGAGTCTCGACCCCTACCTCGTCAGCTTCCGCTCCGACGCTGAACGAGGTCACCGGAAGCTGCCCGTACCAGGCATCGTCGCCTCGCATGTCTGGTCGCGCATGGATTGGCCGAGCGCCCGACGCTGGCTCGATCACGCCGACGTGTTGCACGGTACGAACTACACGGCACCCCCGTCGGACCTGCCGACCGTGATCTCTGTCTACGACTGCTGGTTCCTCTGCGAACCCGAGCGCGGCCAGCCCGCTCGTGCGGAGAGCCGGGGCGGCGCTCCGCCGCCGGGTGACCTCGGGCGCCTGGATCCACGCCACCTCCGACGCAACCGCCGATCGGGCCCGAGAGCTGCTGGCCACCGACCGCTGTCCGCACGATCTTCCTCGGTGCGCCGACGATCGGAGACGGAGCTGGCGAACGCCCGCAGCTCGCGGACGCGTTCGGCGCCCGACCGTTCATCGTCTGCGTGGCCACCGAAGAGCGCCGCAAGGGCCTGCCACTGCTGGTGGACGCCTTCGAGCAGGTCGGCGGTGACCACGGCGATGTCTCGCTCGTGCTCGCCGGTGCCGGTGGCGACGATTCGGCCGCGGTCGACGAAGCGATCCAGCGGGCCAACGACGGCATTCGGGCACGAATCCACCGGCTCGGCCGGGTCGACGAGGTGGACAAGCAGTGGCTCGTGCGGCACGCGGCCGTCCTCGTGTACCCCTCGCTCGATGAAGGATTCGGATTCCCGGTGCTGGAGGCTCAAGGTCTCGGCACTCCGGTCGTCGCCACCAGCGTCGGATCGGTGACCGAGATCGCCGGCGACGCCGCCGAGCTGGTCGAAGGGCGCGATCCGAGCACGTTCGCGGCCGCGATCGACCGGGTGCTCACTGATGGCGGGCTCCGCCTCCAGATGATCGAAGCCGGCTACCGCAACCTCGGCCGATTCCGCTGGGAGGCCACCGCTGAGCAACTCGCCGACCTCTACCGGGACGCAGCGGACGATCGATGAGGGTCGCGGTGCTCGTGGGCGGCGTCGGCGTGGCCCGCTTCCTGCGTGGTCTGATCCGGGTGCTGCCCCCAGCGGATGTGACAGCGGTGGTCAACACCGGCGACGACACGGTGCTGCACGGGTTGGAGATCTCCCCCGACCTGGACACGATCACCTACACGCTCGCCGAAGCGATCGACCCCGAACGCGGTCGGGGTCTGGACGGCGAGACCTGGCGGACCATGGAAGCGCTCGACCGGTACGTCGCAGTGCGTCCTGACGGCTCCACGGCCGCTCCGACCTGGTTCAACCTCGGCGACCGCGACCTGGCCACACACTTCTACCGCACCGCCCGGCTCCGGGAGGGATCCGATCTCACCACCGTCACCGGCGAGATCGCGGCAGGCCTGGGGTCTCGGACTGTCGCTCCTGCCCATGACCGACCACCGGTTCCGCACGGTGCTTCGGCTCGCCGAGACGGGCGAGGACGTATCGTTCCAGGACTACTTCGTGCGGCTCCGCCATTCGGTTGCCGTCTCCGACGTTCGGTCCGAGCACGCCGCTGACGCAACACCTGGGGTCCTGCGTGCGATCGGCTCCGACGACGTGGTCGTCGTGGCACCGTCGAACCCGCTCGTGTCGATCGGTCCGATCCGTGCCCTGCCGAGCATCGACACGATGCTCGCCTCCCGACGATCATCCGTCGTCGCCGTCTCACCGATCGTCGGTGGCGCGGCGCTCAAGGGGCCGGCCGATCGAATGCTCGTCGAGCTCGGGATGGAGGCATCGGTGGTCGGCGTGGCACGCCTGTACGCACCGATCGCCGAGGTGCTCGTCGTCGACACCGTCGACGCCGAATTGGCCGGAGCCGTCGAGGCCGAGGGCATGCGGTGCGTGGTCGCACCATCGATCATGTCGACGCCAGACCGCGCCGAGGCCCTCGCAGTCGCGTGCCTCGCGAGCGTTCGTTGATCTGCCGGTCAGCGGCTCTGATCGAGTCCGTCATCGAGCGACGTCCACGGCGACCACGACAGGTGAATCCGAGCTCGAACAGGTGACACGGCGAACCGCGAGATCTCGGTGGCAGGCGCAGGGACGTACTCGGGTTCCGGAGCGTCGGCTCCCGCGACCGCCGTCCACAGCGAGTTGATCGATGTCTGCTCGCCGGTGCCGACGTTGACGACGAGCCCGCTCCCCCGGGTTCCCGCCTTGGCCAGGGCATCGACGGCGTCGTCGATGAACAGGAAATCCCGCGTCGACGCCCGTCGCCGGCGATCGTCGGCGATCGGCGATCACGCGCTGCGTGCCGGAACGACGCCACGACGCCGCCGTCGGCTCGCTGCCGGGATCCGTACACGTTCGCGAGAGCCAGCGCCGTGAACTCGAGAGCCTCGTGCTCGCGGTACGCGGCGAGCAGATCGACGGTGGCGCGGGCGATCACACCTCGCACCCCTCGCGGTTCGAGCGGACGCTCTTTCAGAGGAAGATCGCGGCTCGCCGGACGGCCGTACAGGGCGGATGCCGGCAACGCGACGACGATCTTCTCGACACCGTGCTGGCGGGCCGCTTCGACGACCGACGTGGTGACAGCGAACGAGCGGGCGAGCGCCGTCGACGTCGGTGCAGGTCGCGGAATCGTGGCGAGGTGGTAGAGCACGTCGGGTGAGCGCATTCCGATCAGCGATGCGAACTCGTCAGCTGCCGCGTCGAGGTGATGGATCTTCAACGATCCGGCCATCGAACGCGCCTCTGCCAGATTCGCCAGGCTGCCCTGGGTCAGATCGTCGACCACGTCGACCGCAGCACCGTCGGCGATCAGGCGATCAACGAGATGCGAGCCGATGAATCCGGCACCTCCGACGACGACGACGTTCATGATCACCCCATCATGGCCGGTCGCACCGCGGGCCGTGTCACACCGACTCGATGATCACCCGGGGTCGGGAAGTCGGAGAGACACGACACTGGCGCCGGATGGCACGGCGTAGCCCGCACCCACGACTGCGTCGGTGACCACAGCTTGTCCGCCGACCTCACCGGCGACGATCGAGCGCTCGATCACCGAGCCCGGACCGACGACCGCGTTCGGCAACAGGAGCGAATCGGTGACGGTGGCTCCGGCACCGATCGATGCTCCAGGACCGACCACGCTTTCGACCACGATCGCGTCCGCGTGGACGACGGCACGCTCGTGCACACCTCCGGAGCCGGTGCTCCGCACACCTCTGATCAGATCCAGGTTGGCCTGGAGATACTGATCAGGGCGTCCCGTGTCGAGCCAGTAGTCGTCGGTCGACATGCCGTACAGTCGACCGTGCTCGACGAGCGCTGGAAACACCGACCGTTCGACCGAGTAGCGCTCGAGCGGAGGAATCAGATCGAGCACCGCCGGCTCCAGCACGTACGTGCCGGCATTGATGAGATCCGAGTCGGACTCACCGGGAGCCGGTTTCTCGACGAAACGTCGAACGGCGCCGGCATCGTCGACTTCGACCACACCGAACGCAGACGGGTCGTCGACCGCCGTCAGGTGGATGGTGGCATCACCACCGAACCTGCGATGCGATGTGACGAGGTCGGCGAACTCCAGATCGCAGATGACATCACCGTTCGCCACGATGAACGTGTCACTGACACCGACGGCCCTCGCGGCAAATCCGATCGCACCCGCCGTGTCGAGGGGCTCGGGCTCGACGGCGTAGTGCATCCGCACGTCGCCGTGCACGCCGTCGGGGAACGCTTCCTGGAAAGGCTCCGGCTTGAACCCCAGCGCCAGGACCACGTCGGTGACGCCGGCCGTGGCGAGCCGCTCGATCAGGTGGACGATCATCGGCCGATGCATCACCGGCAACATCGGTTTGGGTATGTCGTTGGTGAGCGGGCGAAGGCGAGTGCCGAACCCACCCACCAGGACGACGGCAAACATCAGCCGTCGGAGCTGTCCGTCGAATCCGTCTCGGTGTCGTCGGTGGCAACGCTGTCGGTCGGCACGACCGACGTCGTGCCCTGCAACAGGTCGTCCGGCAAGATCTGACCCGAATCGACCGCACCCAACTGTGGCAGGTCCTGCGCCCACGGCGGCATCACCTGGGGCTCGCCGTCTGCGGTGAAGTAGATCGCGAAGACCATCCCGTCGTTGTCGATGTGGACCTCGTCCATGTTGGCGATGTACCTGGTGCCACCGTCGGTATCGGTGAACGAACCCCAAGCTTTGACCGACACCTCGCCATCTTCGCCGTCGCACTGGGTGACGCCCTCTTCCCAGACCTCCTGGCCGCCGAGCGCGTTCTGTTCCGGGAACGTGATCGTGTCGTTCTCGAGTTCGACCTCGTAGGTCTCGAGGAACACGCCGAGGTCGGCGTTCTTGCCGACACCTCGGGAGTTGTACGGGTGCCAGTGGATGACGCCGTCGTTGTGGCTGTGGATCCCGGTGCGAACGAAGTTCGTGTTGGTGAACTGGCCGTTCGCGTCACGCTCTTCGAGGTCACCGTCGAGCTGATACCAGGTGTCGCAGAGGTAGAAGCCGTACGCGGCGTGCCAGTGATCGTTGATCGTGGGCGGCGAGTCGTCGGCCGACGGCAACGTCTGGCGGCTGTAGACGATGAGCGCCAGACCGAGGATCAGCGTCGCCGCGACCGCGAGCGGGAACACGGTTCCGCCCTGGAAGCGGACCTTCTGGCCCTTGCCCTTGCCTGCGAGCTTGGCGGCTTTCTTGGTCGACGAGGAGGTATTTGCCACGAAACCGAGGCTACCGGGGCGATTCCGCCATTCGCGGGCGGCCTGCCCGGCCGACAACGATGCTGATCAGTTCGTCGTAGGCAGCGCCGACGGCTTCGGGTGATGCCTCAGCGACCACCCATGCACGGCCCGAACCTCCGAGTCGAGCGGAACGCTCCGGGTCGCCGGTCAGGGCCTGGATCGCATCCACGAAGGCATCGAGGTCGTCCGGTGGAACGGCGACACCTGCGCCCGACGCCGCCAGGAGCCGCGGGATCTCGGTACCGCCGTCGATCGACGCGACCACCGGACGACCTGCCGCCAGGCTCGAATACGACTTCGACGGGACGCTGACGTCGCCGAGCCCGGTCCGGAGCGGCACCACGTGGACGTCTCCAGTCGCCAGCACCTCGGACAGCCGTTCGACCGGTTGATACCCGGCGAAACGAAGGTTGGCGACGTCGGCGGCGCTTCGTTCGAGGTCGGCCCGGGCGGCGCCGTCGCCGTTGATCACGAACGTGATGTCGGGGCACCGACGGGCGGCCCCCACCACGAGATCGAGCGACTGCGAGATACCGACGTTGCCGGCGTAGAGCACGACCGGTTCGTCGCCGATGCGGAGCTCTGTGCGGTACGCGGTCATCCGGTCGCCGGGCCGTATGGCTTCGGTGTCGACGAAGTTCGTGATGACATGCACTCGATCCCGGAGCGACGGCTCGATCTTGGCAGCCACGTTCTGTCGCAGATCGTCGCTCAAGACCGTCACGGCGGCGGCCCTCCGGTAGGCGAACCGTTCGAGCAGCTTCGCGGCGCGGATCACCACGCGGCTCGTGATCGCCCCGGTTCGAACGGCCGCATCAGGGAAGACGTCCTGGATGTTGAACACGACAGGAGCGCGCCGGATCAGACCGACGAGCCAGGCCGTCGGCCCGAGCGTGAGCGGCGGCGACATCGCGAACACGACATCGACCGGGCGGCGCCAGCCGCCGGCGCGGAGCGACGCGGCACCGGACAACGCAGAGAAGCCGATGAATCCGAGTGCCCGTCGAAACAAGTTCGACTTGTCGGCACCAGGGAAGGGGTGCACCCTCGTCACCGACCCCCACACGGTGGTCTCGGTCTGTATCCGACTTCCGCTCCAAGCCGGATCCACCGCATGGGCGGCGTACCACGGCAACGACGTCACGACATGCAGTTCGTGCCCCCGCTCCGCCAACTCGTCGACGATTCGCGACATGACCGTTCCCGTCGGCGCCGTGTCGGGATCGAAGTGCGGACACAGAACGAGGATCTTCATCCCGCTGCCTGCCGATACGCAGCGGCGAGCGCCCGACCCGATGCGTCGATCGTGTACCTGCTCCTGCGCTGTTGCCCCAGGCGGATGAGTTGCTCGCGGCAGGACCGGGCCTCCACGACTCCTGCCGCCCACGCATCGCCACCCGATGAGGCGACGACCACCGCGGCGTCACCGACGACCTCGACCACCGCCTCGGTGTCGCTGCAGACCACCGGGGTGTCGAACGCCATCGCCTCGATCACCGGTGCCCCGAAGCCTTCGAACTCGCTCGGGAAGACGAGTGCGTCGGCATCGGCGATGAGCGAATCCCGATCGCGATCGCTCACCCGACCAGCACGGACCACCCGGTCGCGGTGTGGACTCGACTCGATCAACTGGGCCAGATCCTCCTCGACCGCCCCCTGACCACCGATCAGGACCACCGTGGTCGAGTCGTCGAGTTCCGCGAGCATGTCGATGAGCACCCGATGGCCCTTGTGCGGATGTGTGATCGCCGGATAGACGACGTACGGCCGGTCTCCGACCTGATAGCGGCGACGCACCACATCGATCATCTCGTCCGATGGCCGAACCGTCGCGGGCACACCGTGCGGCACGACCACCACCCGATGATCGGCCACCCCGAACGCCTCGATCACCTCCCCCCGAACGAACTCGGACGGGACGGCGACGACAGCTGCACGAGCGACCGAACGCGGCACCATCGCATCGAGATATCGATGACGCACCGTGCCGAAGTACTGAGGAAACCGTCGGTACTGCAGATCGTGAATCGTCAACACCACCGGCCCCGGTCCGACCATCGGCACGGTGCCGCCGCCGTGATGGACCACCGCTGCGCCGCGCAGGCGGAGTGCGAGCCACGAGTGCTCGAGTCCGATCCGAATCACACGGTGGCCACCCGAGAACGGCATCGCCGTCGTGCGGAACCGTTCGGCCAGGACTGGATGATGGTGGAGCACGGCAGCGTCGCAGAGCAGGTCGATCTCGAAGTCCGACGAATCGACACCCATCAGTTGGCGCGTCAGATACTCCTCCGACCCACCGACGCGTCCCGGCGCCATCCAGGTGAGGTTCACAGCCACCCTCATGCGGCCACCTCGCGGTATGCGGCCACCGTGGCATCGGCGGCCGCGCCCCAACTGAGCTGGGCGGCGCGGGCCGATCCGAGCGCAACCAACTCGGGGGCACGATCGAGTGCTTCGCGAAGACCGGCCGAGATCGAGTCGAAGTCGGTCGGCTCGACCAGCACAGCGGCACCTCCGGCCACCTCTTCGGTCGAGGTACCGCGGCTCGTGACGACCGGTGTGCCGTACGCCATCGCCTCGGCAACCGGAAGACCGAATCCCTCGGACAGACTCGGGTAGGCGAACACGGTGGCGAGCGAATAGAGCGCCGGAAGATCGGCGTCATCGACGAAACCCAGGAATTGCACATCGCTCTCCGACGACCCTGCGTCTCCCCAACCGTCGGCGCCGGCTGCAACCAGAGGAAGATCGAGCCCTCGCACGGCCGCCGCCAACCCCGCGAGGTTCTTCCGAGGCTCGATCGTTCCGACGAAGAGCACGAACTGCGACGGCAGATCGTGTGTGCGGGTGACCCGCGTGCGATCGGCTTCGGTGACCAACGACGCCTCGACGCCCCACGGCACATGACGGATCAGCGAGTCGTCGAAGCCCTCGGCAACCAGGTCGCAGATCGTCGCCTGGCTCGGGCACAACACGAGGTCGGCCGATCGACTTCGGTCGAGACCCCGTCGCATCACCCGCACACCGTGCCGCGGTGAACCGCTCCGGCGTCCGGAGGAAGGCGACGTCGTGCACGGTGACCAGATGAGGTGCACCGGTGGCGGCAGGGATCGCCGTCGTCGAGTGGCAGACGTCGATCGGTCCGGTCGCCCGCTCGACCGGGGGCCACTCGAACCGGTTCCACGTCTCGTAGAGCCAGGGGCGAGCGAGCCGCAGGTACCTGGTGCCGGCCGGTGGCTCGAACGGTGGCGCCGGGATGCGCCGATGGCGGCCGGCGACGCCGATCAGCGCCACGTCGTCTCGGTCGGCGAGGCGCCGGGCGACCTCGAGTGCCGCGACGGCCGTGCCGCCGGGTACGGCATGCCAGCACTGCTCGACGGTGTAGGCGATGCGCAGTGGTTCCGGCACCGCACCATCATGGCGACTGGCCCACGTGTGATCCACCTTCGTGTCGCCACGCGCGACCGATCGAACCGATGTTCAGACGACGCCGGCCGCCACCGCAGGTGCGCGGTACGCCTCTGCGAGCGAGTCGATCGTCTCGTGTGCATTGAGGCCGCTGGGGTTCGGAACGACCCACAGCCGAGCACCCTCGAAGAGGTCGGGCTGCTCTCCCGTCGTGGCCTTCGGCAGGCGGAACGCAGTTCGATAGGCAGTGACGCCGGCGATCGCGACCACGGCCGGCCGGTGCTCGACCACGAACGCTCGGAGGTCACCGCCGCCGGCGCGGAGCTCTACGGCCGTGAGCTCGGACGCCTTGGCCGTCGTGCGGTGCACCACGTTGGTGATGCCGATGCCCCGCTCGATCAGGTGAGCGCGGTCCGCGTCGCTCATGCCGACTCCCCGATCGATGTCGCGGTCGATGATCCCGGCTTGCAGCAGCGCCGGATAGAACCGGTTGCCGGGATGCGCGAAGTGGGTTTGGCTGGCCGCGGTCCACAGCCCGGGGTTGATGCCGACGAACAGCAGCCGCACGCCTGGTCCGATCAGGTCCGGCACCGTGACGTCGCGAGCCGCCTCCAACTCGCCGCGAGTGAAACCCATCCGATCGAGGGTAGGGCGAGCGGACAGGATGACGGCATGGCACATCCCTACTGGCCACTGTTCGACGTGGAGGTCCGAACGCCGCGCCTGACCCTTCGCGCGGTCACCGACGAGGTCGCGACGGGGCTTGCGAGACTCGCCGCCGACGGCGTCCACGATCCGTCATTCGCACCGTTCTACGTTCCGTGGACCGACGTGGAATCACCCCAACTGGACCGCGACGTGCTGAAATTCCACTGGCGGTCCCGAGCGCAGACGTCATCAACGAGCTGGCGCGTCCCATTTGCGGCGTTCATCAACGGAACCATCGTCGGCTCGACCGACCTCGCCGCCGAGGACTTTCCCGTGCTGGGCGAATTCGAGACCGGCTCATGGCTCGGGCGCGAGTACCAAGGCAAAGGGCTGGGCAAGGAGATGCGTGTCGCCACGTTGACGTTCGGGTTCCTGGCCCTCGACGCCGAGTTCGCTCTCACGGGCGCCTGGCACGACAACGAGCCCTCGCTGAGGGTGACCCGCTCGCTTGGATACGACCCTGTCGGGTCACGTCGTGCCCTGCGGCGCGGTGCTGCCGACACGCTGCTGGGCTTCCGCATGGACCGCGCACACTTCGAACGCGAACTGCGACGGGACGACATCGAGATCATCGGCGACGAGGCAGCTCGGGAGCTCCTCGGGATCACACGGTGAGGTGCGCCACGAGCTCGCGCAGCGGGTCGCGGTGATGCCGGAGCGGCGGCACATCGCCGAGACGCAGCACGGCGTTGTCGAGCACGCTGTTGGCCGGCCGAGGCGCGGGCCGTTGGGGGTGCAGGTCGGCAGTGGTGATCGGGTGGACGATCGCCGGGTCGTGGCCCGCCTCCGCGACGATCTCTCGGACGAACTCGTACCACGAGACCGGCCCCCCGTTGGTCACGTGGTACACACCTGACCTCCGGTCGACGGCGAGGCGTCGGACCATCGGCGCCAGATCGGCGGTGAACGTCGGACAACCACGCTGATCGTCGACGAACGACAGACTCGTCTGCTCCTCGACGAGTCGGAGGATCGTCTTCACCATGTTGTTGCCGTTCGCCCCGCACACCCAGGAGGTCCGGACGACGCAGGTGTCCGGACCGACCTCCCGCTCACCGGCGAGCTTCGATGCGCCGTAGACCGACCGAGGGTTGGGTTCGTCCCACTCCCGGTACGGGCGATCGAGCGTGCCGTCGAAGACGTAGTCGGTGCTCAGGTGCACGAGATGTGCGCCGGTGAGCGACGACGCCTCGCGCAGCCAACGCGGGCCCAGCGCGTTGACCCGGAAGGCGCGATCGACATCCCCTTCACACGCGTCGACCGCTGTCCAGGCGGCGGTGTTCACGATCACATCCGGACGAAGGGTGGTGATCAGCCCCAGCACCGACGACCGATCCGACACGTCGAGACCCGAACGATCGAGACCGATGACGTCGTCGCCACGCGTTCGCAGTGAGCGACGAGGTCGATGCCGAGCTGACCGGCCGCACCGGTGACGAGGACCCGCATCAGAGCCCCACGCGCTGCTGAGCGGCTCCCACCACTCACGGTTCGAGCGATACCACTCGACCGTGTGTGCGAGGCCGGCGTCGAAGTCCCGCTCGGGCTCCCACCCCAGTTCCGTGATCTTGTCGATGTTCACGCTGTAGCGGCGATCGTGGCCGAGCCGGTCCGGCACCCATTCGATCGCGGACTCGTCCCGGCCGGTGAGTGCCAGCAGGCGCATGGTGATGTCTCGGTTGGTGAGTTCGTTGTGGGCGCCGATGTTGTAGATCTCCCCCGGCTCACCGCGCTCGAACACCAAGTGGGCGGCCCGGTTGTGGTCTTCGACGTGGATCCAGTCGCGTACGTTGCCGCCATCGCCCATCAGCGGCACCGTCTTGCCGTCCAGCAGGTTGGTCGTGAACAGGGGGATCAGCTTTTCCGGGGAACTGGTACGGCCCGTAGTTGTTGCTGCACCGGGTGACCACGACCGGCAGCCCGTAGGTCGTGTGGTAGCTCAATGCCAGCAGGTCACTCCCGGCCTTGGCAGCCGAGTACGGCGACCGGGGAGTCAGGATGTCGGTCTCGGTGAACGACCCGTGATCGATGGTGCCGTACACCTCGTCGGTCGAGATGTGCACGAACCGCCTCACGTCGGCGCGCAGTGCGACGTCGCACAGCACGCTCGTGCCGAACGTGTTGGTGGTCACGAACGCATACGGGTCGGCGATCGACCGGTCGACGTGCGACTCCGCGGCGAAGTGCACGACGGCGTCGTGCCCGTGGAGATGCTGGGTGACTGCGTCCTGGTCACAGATGTCACCCTTGACGAAACGTGCACGACGGTCGTCGACGACGTCCTCGATGCTCGACAGGTTGCCCGCGTACGTCAGCTTGTCGAAGACGGTGATCTCGTGGTCGGTGTGATCGAGCACCCAGCGGACGTAGTTGGAGCCGATGAACCCGGCCGCTCCGGTCACGAACAGCCTCACGATACGCCTCGCAGTTCGGCGAACATCGGCGCCGAGCGGTCCTTGGCCGACAGCTGACTCGGATCGTCCGGGTCGACCGCGAGCGGCCATGCGATCGCCAAATCGGGATCGAGCGGGTTGCAGGACACACCTGGCATCCCGGGTCGCCATTCCCGGTCGAAGCAGTAGACGTATTGACTCGCCTCGGTCAGCGACTGGAACCCGTTGGCAACACCACTCGGAACGAAGATCTGGACACCCGGGCGCAACTCGACGGTTGCGACCGATCCGTAGCTGGGCGAATCGGTTCGCAGATCGACATAGGCGCCGAGAGCCTGACCGGCGGCCATCGTCGACAGCTTGTTCATCTGCTCGGCGTGCATACCCCGGATTGCGCCACGTCGCGTCTCGGTGACGTTGATCTGGGAGAAGTCGCCGACGTCGGTCAGACCGGCCGCTTCGAACGCCGACCGCCGGAACAGCTCGCGGATCGTGCCGCGATCGTCGGAGATCTGCTTCAACGTGATGACCAGCAGACCGCTGATGTTGCCGTCTGTGACGTCGAAATCGATGATCTCCATCTCACTCCACGTCGATCTGGCAATGGTCGCCGACCATCAAGCGGAGCGCACGAGGTCGCTGCCGAGAGCGCGACACCCGGGCATCGGAGCCGATCAAACTGTCTTCCAGGCGGGCGATGTCGATCACCGAGGAACCGTCCATGATGACCGAGTGCTCGATCTCGGACTGGGTGACGACACAGTTGCTGCCGACGGCGGAGAACGGTCCGATGAAACTGTCGGACACCTCGGTGCCGCTGCCGATCGCCACCGGCCCGCGAATCGTCGAGTTACGAACCACAGCGCCCTCGGCGATCACGACGCGGCCGTCGATCAGCGAGTCGGCGTCGACGTCTCCGGCCACGTCGGTCTCGATCTTCTCGAGCAACAGACGATTCGCCTCCAGCAGCGGAGTGAGCTTGCCGGTGTCGATCCACCACCCGGTGAGCAGTTCGCACCGCACCCGCTCGCCCTCGTCGATCAACCACTGGATCGCGTCGGTGATCTCGAGCTCGCCGCGAGCCGACGGTTCGATCGCCTCGACGGCGTCGTGCACCCGTTTCGTGAAGAGGTACACGCCGACGAGCGCGAGGTCCGAGGGGGGATCCTCGGGTTTCTCGACCAGCTGCACAACGTGGCCGTTCTCGTCGAGCGACGCGATGCCGAACCGGTGCGGGTCCGGTACCTGCTTCAGGAGGATCTGTGCGGCGGGCGGCTCACTGCCGGAGCGGGCCGACTGGAACGCGGCCACGAACGCAGCAAGATCCTGCTCCATGAGGTTGTCGCCGAGGTACATCACGAAGTCGTCGTCGCCGAGGAACTCCTTCGCGATCAGTACGCAGTGGGCGAGCCCGAGTGGTGCATTCTGCGGGATGAACGTGATCGACGCGCCGAATTGATCGCCGGCGCCGAGCGCTCCCATCACCTCGTCACGCGTGTCGCCGACGATCACACCGATCTCGGTGATGCCGGCGGCGACCATCGCCTCGATGCCGTAGAACAGAATCGGCTTGTTCGCAACCGGAACCAGTTGTTTGGCGCGGGTGTGCGTGATCGGCCGGAGCCGAGTGCCGGCGCCACCGGCCAGGATGAGTGCCTTCATGCGCGGTCGAGCCTATTGGTTGACGCCGGAGCCGATCGGCATCCGCCGTCAGCTCCCCGAGTCGGGATCGCCTGCGGTCGGAGCGACATCGTCGCTCGCCGACTCGGTCATCCCGGTCTCGTAGTCGTCGGGAGCCGGACCCTCACCGCGGAAGTATCGCAGCACCTCGTCGGCACCGTCGTCGAGCCGAAGGACCGCCGCATCACCGACCGTGTCGTTGTAGACCGGCAGGCGGTAGGTGCGCAGTCCTTCTTCGGCGGCCTGCCGGAGCGCCTCGCCCGCTTTGATCGGGTCGAGACGATCGTCGATCCTGACGCTGGCGACCACGGCTTCGATGACGTCGCCCGAGCCGAACGGCGACGACCGCAACTTGCGCAGTGCCCCATCGACGGCAGCCCGCATGAAGAGCTGTTGGCGCTCGATACGACCGAGATCGGCGCGTGGGTCCACGACCCACTCCGTGCCGTCCCACTGCTCGTACTGACGGCTCCGGGCGAAGGCCAATGCCTGCACACCGTCGAGCATCTGGCACCCGGGGTTGATCTGCAGTCCGCTGTTGGCGTCACGGGCGCCGTAGCCGACGCACACCTCGACGCCGCCGAGATCATCGATGATGTTCTTGAAGCCGAAGAAGTCGACCTCGACGTAGTGGTGGATCGGGATGCCGAGCGAATCGCTGACGGTCGCCGCCAGACGTTCGGGGCCCTCGTTGTACGCCGTGTTGATGCGCTGGCTCTTGCCCGTGCCGGCGATCTCGACCCACAGGTCGCGGGGCAGGCTCATCAGGGCTGCGCCGCCGTTGTTTTCTTGCCGCAACACCATGATCGTGTCACTCCGCGTGCCGCCGACGTCGGCCTCGGTACCGATGACAGCGCTGTCGGCCGACGCAGGATCTGCACCCACCCGCGTGTCCGAACCGACGAGCAGATAATTCTCGGCCGGGTACTCGATCGACGGATCATCACCGTCCGGGACGTCGGCCAAGACCGACTCGAGGCCACCGATCCGCTCGATGTCGTTCGTGCGGGCATCGGCAGCTCGCAACACACCGGCTGCCCCGACCAGACCGATCACCGCTGCGATCGAGGCCATCCACGGCAACGGCGAGCGCGACCGCAGCCTGCGCACCCCGGAGGGCTGGGAGTTCGACTGGGGCTCGGACACCGAGAAAACGGTACCTCGGAGATCCTCCTTCGCAGCGTCAGGCGGGTCGGAGATGTACGACGTCGCCCACCGAGAGCCGATGTGTGATCCCGCAGGTGTCGATCACCACCAACCTGCCATCCTGCTCGATGTCGATCGCGGTGCCGACGATCTCTGCATCACCGGGCAGCTCGACGCGGACCTTGCGTCCCAACGTCGACAGCGCAGCGCGGTAACGTTGGCCGACGTCTCGCGGAAGGCCGTCGTACGCGGCCAGGACAGCTCGCAACACGTCGGCCGGCGATACTCCGCCACCGAGGCGGGCGCCGCCATGAGGGGCCCATCCGACATTGAGGCCCAGCCCGACCACCACCTCGCCCTCCGGCCCGCGCTGGGCCAGGATGCCCGCCAGCTTGGCGTCGCCGACGACCACGTCGTTCGGCCACTTCAGCCGTGCGGTCACACCCGCCGTCAGTTGCGCCGCGTCGACCGCGGCGAGCCCGATTCGGCGCGTCACGTCACCCGGATCATCGGGAACGACCCGGAACAGGATCGAGACGAGCAGGTTGGTGCCCGGAGGCGCCGTCCAGGTCCGATCGAGGCGGCCACGGCCCGCAGACTGGTGATCGGTGTACAGCACCGTCCGATCGGGAGCACCAGCGGCCGCCGCCGCCAGCAGGTCGGTGTTGGTGCTCCCGGTCACCGTCACGTGCTCGACGGACCAGTCGGCAGGCCAATTGGCTGCACCCGGATCTCCGGGATCTGATCCACGAACACAGTCCGACGGGCCCACGACATCTACATTGGCATCTGTGCTGAAGAAGATCCTGATCGCCAACCGTGGAGAGATCGCCGTGCGGGTCATCCGAGCCGCCCGCGAGATGGGCATCCAGACCGTCGCCGTCTACTCCGACTTCGACCGCAACGCACTGCACGTCCGGCTCGCCGACGAGGCCTTCGCGCTCGGCGGGCTGACCGCAGCCGAGAGCTACATCAACACCGATGCGATTCTCGACGCCATCCGCAAGAGCGGCGCCGACGCCGTCCACCCCGGCTACGGGTTCTTCTCCGAGAACGCCGAATTCGCTCGTGCGATCACCGAGATGGGCGTCACCTGGATCGGACCGCCGCCGGACGCCATCGACGAGATGGGTGACAAGGTGTCCTCGCGCCTCGCCGCACAGCGCGGTGGCGCACCGATCGTGCCGGGCACCACCGAGTTCGCCGAGGGCCCCGACGAGATCCGCGACTTCGGCAACGAGAACGGCTGGCCCGTGGTGATCAAGGCCGCATACGGCGGCGGGGGCCGCGGCATGAAGGTCGTGAGCTCGGCCGACGAGGTCGACGATGCCATGGCGTCGGCGCGGCGAGAGGCGAAGGCCTTCTTCGGCCGCGACGAGGTGTACGTCGAGCGCTACCTCACCTGGCCGCGCCACATCGAGATCCAACTCGTGGGCGACCAGCACGGCAACTGCGTCTGGATCTCCACTCGTGACTGCTCGGCGCAGCGCCGCCACCAGAAGCTCGTCGAGGAGGCGCCGGCACCCGGTCTGCCCGACGGCGTCGAGGAGGCGATGGGCGAGGCCGCCGTCAAGGCCGCCAAGGCGGTGGGCTACTACAACGCCGGCACGGTCGAGTTCATCTACCAGGACGGCGAGTTCTTCTTCCTCGAGATGAACACCCGGCTCCAGGTCGAGCACCCGGTCAGCGAGATGGTCACCGACATCGATCTCGTGGAATGGCAGATTCGTGCGGCGTCGGGTGAGCAGCTACCGATGACCCAGGACGAGGTCGGGGCGCTGCGGCGTGGCCATTCGATCGAGATCCGCATCAACGCCGAAAACCCGGCCGAGGGCAATCTCCTCCGTCACCGGGGCCGATCAGCAAGCTCGTGCCACCGGGTGGCTTCGGCGTCCGCTTCGACTCGGGCTACGAGTCGGGCGACGAGATCAGCCAGTACTACGACAACCTCATCGGCAAGCTGATCGTGTGGGGCCGCGACCGAGAGGTGGCGATCGCCCGCACCATCCGCGCGGTCGAGGAAATGGTCATCGAGGGCGTCGCGACGACGATCCCCGCCGACATCGCGATCCTCCGTCATCCAGACTTCGTGGCCGTCGAGCACTCGACGAAGTGGGTCGAGGAGACACTCGATCTGTCGGGCGTCACGGCCGGCGCCACGGCACCGTCCGTGTCCGACGACGAGCCGCTGGTCGAGCGATCGACGACGGTCGAGGTGGACGGGAAGCGCTTCGGCGTCAAGATGTGGGTGCCCGAGTCGGTGGGTACCGCAGCACCGGCGGCGAAGGCTCGCAAGAAGCGGTCGTCCTCCGGCGGCGGGGGCAGTGCCGCGTCGGGCGATGTGACGGTGCCGATGCAGGGCACGATCGTGAAGCTGCTCGTCGCCGTCGGCGATCACGTCGAGATCGGCCAGGGCGTCGTGGTGCTCGAGGCCATGAAGATGGAGAACCAGATCAACGCCGAGGTGGCCGGCACGA
Source organism: uncultured Acidimicrobiaceae bacterium (assembly GCA_963792905.1). Taxonomy (GTDB): domain Bacteria; phylum Actinomycetota; class Acidimicrobiia; order Acidimicrobiales; family Ilumatobacteraceae; genus Ilumatobacter. The sequence continues at coordinate 85,656 of CAWBYE010000022.1, read as the reverse complement.
TCGCGGCGATCAAAGTCGCAACCGGTGACACGGTCGGTGGCGGCGACGTCGTCGCCGTGATCGAGTAGCCGCTGCGTCCCACTCCTCGGGATCGAGTGCGATGACAGCTACTCGTTGTGTGATAACCGTGTCCGTTCCCACGAAAAGTGACCGATGACACATCGACAGCGCTCACTCTTCGTGCAAATGTGAACACGGCGGCGCCACTGACGGCGCCGTCACGGGGGATCCACCTGGGTGGATCACAACTGGAATGGGGACAACAATGCAACTGTTTCGCGACAAGTGATGACCGCCGGGCCGCCCGGAGCCGCCATCGCCTGGGCCATCGACATGGCCGGGGAGGCGACTTCCAAGATGGGCGCCGAGGTCGCTCTGTGGTCGGTCGGGATGGGGGCTCCGATCGGCGCCATGGCCTTCACCGTTCGGGTCGATGGCATCGCCGATCTCACGAACCGGGCCGCGCCGCTCGCCGACGACGCCGACTACACCGCCAAGCTCGTCGCGGGCGCCGAATTCATGGTGGCACCGCCCAATGACTCGTTGGCGACGCCGCTCCACGGAGAGCTGGGCGACCCGCCACCGGTTGGTTCGTACGCGGTCGTCACGAACGTGCAGATCGCCAACGGTCAGTTCGTGGAAGCCGTCGGTTGGGGCATCGACATCGCCGAGCACGTGACGTCGCTCACCAGCATGCCGGTCGGCGTGATGATGCAGGAGTACGGCCCGTTCGGCACCATGACGTTCATCGGTATCAGCGCCGACGCTGCCGGCGTCGATGCGTCGGCAGCCGCGACGAGGGGCGACGCCGACTACATCGCCAAGCTGTCGGCCGCTGGTGCCCTCTTCGTGCCCGGTTCCGGCCAACGCATGCTGCTCACGCGGCTCGCCTGAGCGGATCTCGGGATCGGGTCGCCGGACTCACTCCAACGTCGCGCTCATCCGGTGAACCGGTGAACACCACGGCGCCCACCACGGCGCCCAGACCACCCAAGCACAACAGCGCGGCGACGCGGCCCGACGGGTTCATGTCGACCAGTGTCGCAAGGAGTCACACGGGCCACCAGGAACGGCCGGTTATCAATTTCCGAAACACCGACCACGCCGCCGACAGCCGTCGGAATGCGGAGCGGGTAGCTATTCGGCCGCTTCGGCGAGCGCCTCGCTGAGCGCTGGATGCACGAGCAGACTCTCGACGATGTCGCTCACGCGGAGGTTCGCGGTGACGGCCAGCGCGATGACCGAGATCAACTCGGCAGCGTGATTGCCGACGATCGAGCCGCCGAGCACCTCGCCCGTGGCAGGGTCGGAGATGATCTTGACGAACCCGGCGGATCGTTGTTGATCAACGCCTTCGCGGTGGTCGAGAAGGGCACCTTCGTCACCCGGATCTTGCGGCCGCTGGCGAAGGCCTCGGCCTCGGCGAGACCGACATCGGCGATCTCGGGTTCGGTGAAGATCGCAGACGCCGCCTTGTCGTAGTCGAGGTGCCGGTGTTCGATCGTGTGCAGGCCCATCGTGTGCTCGGCGACCTTGCGGCCCTGCATCGACGCGACCGACGCGAGCGGCAGCTTGCCCGACACGTCACCGGCGGCGTAGATGTGCTTCTGGTTGGTGACGCAATGGTGGTTGATCGGGATGTAGCCCCAATCGTCCACCTCGACGCCGGCGGAGTCGAGGTGGAGGTCGTCGGTGTTCGGAACCGAGCCGATCGCCAACACCGCGTGCGTCGAACGGACCACCCGGCCGTCGTCACAGCGCACGATCGTGCCCGCTCCGTCGTCGGTCCGTTCGATCGCCTCGGCGCGGGCTCCCTTGAGCAGCTTGACCCCTCGCTCGACGAAGTCGTCCTCGAGCACACCCGCGACCTCCGGATCCTTGCCTGGCAACACGTGCTGGCGACTCACGACCAGCGTGACCTCGGCACCGAACGACGAGAACATGTGCACGAACTCCACGCCCGTCACGCCCGATCCGACGACCGTGATGCTGTCGGGGAACACCTTGGGTGGGTAGCAGTCGCGTGTCGTCAGGATGCGGTCGCCGTCGGGTTCGCACCAGTCGGGGATCCGCGGTCGGGAACCGGTCGACACGAGCGCCTTGTCGAACTCGATCACCTCGGTGCCGGCGGGACCCGTCGCTTCGATCGTGTTCGGGCCCGTGAACCGACCGACGCCGTCGAGCATCCGAACTCTCTGACTCGTGAGCAGCTGGACGATGTCGTCGTTGAGGTCGGCGGCAATGCCGTTGATCCGCGACGTCAGCCGCTCCGTGTCGACGACCGGGGTCGACTGGGCGAGGCCCATGCCGTCGAGCCGGCGGGTGAAGCTCATCGCTCCGCCCGTGGCGATCATCGTCTTCGACGGGATGCAGTCCCACAGGTTCGCGGCGCCACCGAAGACGTCGCGTTCGATCACGGTGACCTGCGCACCCAGCCGCGCGGCGTAGGTCGCAGCTTGGTAGCCGGCCGGGCCACCACCGATGATGACGAATCTCATCGCGTCAGGCTAGAGCGTCGGTGCGCGAGCGGGCGTCCACGATGCCCGACCGCCCTCTGCCGGCGAGGGATGTCGCCGGTCAGCCGTTGCCGTGGTCGTGGGTTCCGTCGTCGGTCAGTGCGTCCTCGCCGGCGAGCAACACGCCGATTCCGAGCGTCGCCGGGTTCGTGAGCGTCGAACCATCCGTGTCGGCCGACGATGCGCCCGACACGATGTTGGGGCAGTACGCCGACGGATAGTCGATCTGGTCACGGCGCTCGCCGACCCACTCGAAGTGCATGCCGTCGGGTCGCCGGAAGTTGCCGCCCCAGGCGAATCCGTGCTTGCGGAAGATGCGGACCACGCCGCAGTCCATACGAGGTCGGCACCCGAAACAATTGGTCGTTGTGTTCGTGTCGAACGCCATGCCGTACGTATGACGGGAGAGAAACCCGATCTGCCCGCTGACCCGGCTGAAACGAGGCACGTAGCAGCCGCCGAAGGCGTTGGCATTGGCGACGTCGATCGCTCCCGCCAGCCCGGCCGCGGCCACCTCGGCAAGGGCGGCTTCCAGGTCGCCGACGACCTGCACGTGGCATTGAGCTCTGACCCGGATCGTGTCGTTCAGCAGCACACGATCACCGGTCAGGTTCGTCGCCTTCCACGTCGGGTGCATGATCAGCGACTCGTCGGAACCGAATCGGTACCACGGTTCACCGAGGGCGACTTTGGCGCGAGCGGTGCTGAGGGTGCTGTCGGGGCTCTCAGGGGCCCAGCTGCGATTGACCTTGGTGTCCTTCCGTCCGACCAGCCCCTCCGCCTGCGCGGCAGCGTCGAATGCCCCACGGTCGTCGAAGCCGTAGATGATCACTCGGGTGTCGGCGGTGGCGCCGAGCCGCATTGCGACATCGTGGTCGAACACGAGCTCGGCCGAGCCGATCTGGTCGTGCGGTCGGATGCCACTGATGGTCAGCGGCACGCTCGAGCCGGACGCGGCCTGCATCACGATGACGTCGCCGACGGCGGCGCCGGTCAGCTCCGCGGTCATCTCGTTCATCACGACAGAGTCGCGGGAGAGCACCGCCGAGACGTCCGAGCCCATCACCCGACCGATCGAACCCCGAGGCAGCGATGTGTACACCATCGGGATGAGGTAGCCGGAGGGCGGTGCATGCACGGTCACGGAGTGACGGGTGATGCGCTGCATGCCCAACGACCCGGTGCGACCCACGCTGGCAACCCCGCCGATGCGTGTCGCCACCCGGTCGGCGGCTTCGACCACGGAGCGATCGACCTCGCCGATGTCGAAGGCGACGGCCATGTCGCCGGGCGGCTGGTCGACGCGGTCGGCGCGCTCTGACACGGCTGCCGTTGCGTCGAGAGAAGCGGCAAGGACGACTGCGCCGCCGGCCACCACGGTCAGACCGACGATCGACGCGATCGTACGCACGACGAACCGGGGGGAGATCGACATGACCGGCATCGTAGGGACCGTTCGGCATCTCCTGGTGTCGCCCCGGCAACGAACCGCTACGGTCTCTCACTCGTGAGCGACACCACCGACGAGCAGAACGTGTCGACCGGCAGCGGTCTCGGCGCCGAGAAGGTGAGACGGACCGCACGCGTCGAAGAGCTCCGGGCGGCAGGCGTCGAGCCATATCCCTACCGATTCGACCGCTCGCACACGCTCGACGAGGTGAGGGCTGCATGGGGCGCGCTCGAACCGGGCACCGAAACCGAGCACGAGGTGACCGTTGCCGGGCGGCTGATGCTCAAACGCGACACCGGCAAGCTGGTGTTCGCCACGATCCGCGACCGCAGCGGGGAGATCCAGCTGTTCATCTCGAAGGCGGTCACCGGCGATGCACCGTTCGCCGACGTGAAGGAACTGGATCTCGGCGACTGGGTGGGCGCCACTGGCACGGTGATGACCACCCGGAAGGGTGAGCTGTCGGTCAAGGCAGCCACGGTGCAGCTGCTCGCGAAGGCGGTCCGTCCGCTCCCCGACAAATGGCACGGCCTGACGGACACCGACACCAGATTCCGTCAGCGGTACGCCGACCTGATCATGAACGACGAAGCTCGCCGCACGTTCGAGATCCGCCACGAGGTGGTCTCGAGCTTCCGGCGCACACTCCGTGAGCACGGGTTCATCGAGGTCGAGACGCCCGTGCTCCACGTCGAAGCGGGCGGGGCCCACGCCCGGCCGTTCGTCACCCACCACAACACGCTCGACCTCGATCTGTACCTCCGGATCGCCCTCGAGTTGCACCTCAAGCGCCTGATCGTCGGCGGCATGGAGCGCGTCTTCGAGATCGGCCGCATCTTCCGCAACGAGGGAATCTCCACCCGCCACAACCCCGAGTTCACCATGATGGAGCTGTACCAGGCGTTCGCCGACTGGAACGACGTGATGGACATCACCGAAGAGCTCATCACCCAGGCTGCTCGTGACGCGACCGGCACGACGATCGTGACGATCCGCGGCGAGGAGTTCGACCTCGCCGAGCCGTGGCCGCGCAAGCGGATGGTCGACTACGTGAGCGAGGCGATCGGACGCGAGGTCCACCCGTCGCAGCCCATCGACGAACTCCGGGCGCTCGCCCGCGAGCACGGCGTCCGAGTCGAGGCACGATGGGGTGGCGGCAAGCTGGTCGAAGAACTGTTCGAGACGCTGTGCGAGGACGACATCGTGGGGCCGACGTTCGTGATCGGTCATCCGACCGAGATCTCGCCGCTGGCCCGCGTCGACCGTGACGACCCCTGGCTCACCGAGCGGTTCGAGATCTTCGTCGATTCCCGTGAGCTCGGCAACGGCTATTCGGAGCTCAATGACCCGGTCGAGCAGCGGGCTCGGTTCGAGGACGAGCAGGCCGCGAAGGATGCCGGCGACGCCCAGGCCGGCACCGTCGACGAGGATTACCTGCGGGCACTGGAATACGGGATGCCCCCGACCGGTGGCCTCGGGATCGGGATCGACCGAGTGGCGATGCTGATCGCCGGCGTCGACTCGATCAAGGAAGTGATCCTGTTCCCGACGCTCCGCCCCGAGCAGGACGCAACCGTGACTCCCGAGACGGTCCGAGCTACGGCATCGGTCCCGACCCCCGAGGTCCCGACCGAGGAGCCGCAATGAGACACGATTCGACCCACCCGAACCCGGCGGGGGAAGCGCCGGCGACGAGCTGGACGGAGGGGGCAGCCGAAGCGGTGCGGAGGCCGGTCCCGACCATCAGGAGCGTCACATGACACGTCCGGCTTGGGGGGCAGGGCTCTCGACGATCGCGTCGGACGGCACCGTGCTCGATGCGTGGTTCCGATGGTACGGCTGGGGTGAGTACGGCGACGATGCGATGATGCGCGAGCACGCCATCGACGAGCAGCTCGGCCTGCGCGACGAACACGATGCGATCCGCAACGTCACCATCCGTCCGGTGCGGATCACCATCGACGTCGACGAGGCGCCCGGTTCGGTCGCCGACGGCTACCTCCGACTCCACCTGCTCTCGAGCCGGAAGGCCGCGCCGCACACGATCAACATGGACGGCATCTTCGGCGCCCTGACCAACGTCGTGTGGACGAACCTCGGCCCGGTGGCCGTCGCCGAACTCGACGACGTGCGCCTGCGGGCCCGCACGTCCGGCCAGTCCGTCCGCGTCCACGGTGTCGACAAGTTCCCGTCGATGCTCGACTACGTCGTACCGAGCGGCGTCAGGATCGCCGACGCCACCCGGGTCCGCCTGGGTGCTCACCTCGCAGCGGGCACCGTGGTGATGCACGAGGGCTTCTGCAACTTCAACGCCGGCACGCTCGGCACGTCGATGGTCGAGGGTCGCATCTCGGCCGGCGTGGTCGTTGGCGCTGACAGCGACGTCGGTGGTGGCGCATCGATCATGGGCACGCTGTCGGGCGGTGGCACGGAGCAGATCTCGATCGGTGAGCGTTGTCTGCTCGGCGCGAACTCGGGAATCGGGATCAGCCTGGGCGACGACTGCGTGGTCGAGGCGGGGCTCTATGTCACCGCCGGCACACCGGTCATGACCCCGGACGGCGTCGTCAAGGCACGCGAGCTCTCAGGCCGACACGGGATGATGTTCCTTCGCGACGGGCAGACCGGGCAGATCGTCGTCAAGCAGCGGACCGGCACCTGGGGCGCGCTCAACGAAGACCTCCACACCGGCCACTGATCGCGGCTGCAACGGCGGTCCGAGCCCGAGCCGTCCGGGTCGTCACGACATCTCGCCGTCGGGCCGGCGCCCTGACACACTGACGGGGTGATCGAGGAGCGGGAGCGCGGCTGGCTGCTCGCCGGCGTCGGGATGCTGCTGGTGTCGACCGATTCGTTCTTCATTCGGACGGCCGACTTCGACGCGTGGACGATCTCGTTCGTGTTCGGGGTCGCGTCGGCGATCGCTCTTGGCGCCTACTTCCTGGTGTCCAACCGTGAGCCGGTTGCGCGCGTGGCGAGCCGTGAGCCATTGACGCTGGCCGGTCTCGTCGCTCTCTCGAGCGCCACACAGATCGCCTTCGTCGGCGCGATCAACAACACGGCGGTGTCGAACGTGGTGGTGATCGTGGCATCGACACCCATCGTGTCGGCGGCGCTCGCCTGGCTGCTCCTGCGTGAGAGAACGCAACGTCGTGTCGCCGTGGCGATCGGCATCACCGTCGTCGGCGTCGTCATCGTGGTCGGCGCCTCGTTCGGTGCGCCGACACTCGACGGCGACATGCTCGCAGTGCTTGCCGTGTTGCTCGTGTCACTGAGCCTGGTGCTCTGGCGCCGGTCCCCCGCCATCAATCGACCACTGACGCTCGCCTGCAGTTCGGCGACGATGGCACTGATCGCGGCACCCTTCGCGTCGATCGCCGACGCACCGACCCGTGTCTTCGTCGCCGCGACACTCATGGGACTCGTGTTCAACCCACTCGGACGGCTGGCCTACACGACGGCACCCCGCTATGCGCCGGCGACCGAGGTTGCGCTCTTCACCCCGATCGAGACGGTCGCCGCCACGCTCTGGGCCTGGTGGTTCTTCTCCGAGCGGCCATCGCTCGCCACCACGATCGGCGGCGTCATCGTGCTCGCTGGTGTGCTCTACGGAACGGTCGGCGGGCGACCCGGCGCCGTGCGTTCAGCCACTTCGACGGCGGCGACCACCGACAGCTGAAGCCTGCGGCTCGTCCATCGCCTGCCCGCCGTGACACCCGCGGAGCGTCCAGTCCGGCGTCGTTCCTCCCGTTCGACATGAACGTGCGAGAGCGGGCGGCCGAGATACTCGACGGGTACGTCGCCGCCCCGCGGTTCGGCCTGGTCGTCAGGCCGGCGCGACGAACTCGACACTTTCGAGGAGGAGCGAGCGCCAACGCCGGCGATCGCGCTTCGGGACCGACACCCACTCCCTGAAGACCTTCTTCGCCGGCGCGAACGGCCGACCGACGCCTTGGTCGATCAGCTCGGCCACTCGATCCTTCGAGAGCTTGACGACCATGCCGCTGCCCTTGTCGTCGACGAGCCCGAGGAACTCACCGCTGACGCGTGCGCATCGGCCACCCATGATCGTGCCCTCCTCGACGCGTGAGTCTTCGAGTCGGAGCTCTTCGATCAGTTCCCAGAACAGGCTCTCATCGGTTTGGGGCATGACGGTTCCTCTCAGTCGATCAGCTGCGCGAGCAGCCAGCGGTGGACGGGCAGCAAGGTCGCGAGTCGCTCGACACACCACTCGACGAACCCGGGCGACCCGATCGACGCTGGGAGGTCGTCGACGAACCGCACCTGGAAGCCCGTGCGTCGAAGCAGGTCGGCGCGTGGGTGGTCGGTGTCGAACGGCGCCGGCACCTTCTTGACCTGGTCACCCGCGATCTCGGCGCCCCGTTCGGCGACCAGCCCGTCGAGTACCGACGCCAACTGCTCGCCGGCTGCTCCGCCGACGGCGATGCGCCAGCGGTCGCGAACGGCCGGTGAGAACCCGATGCCGCTGGCGAATCCGGCGCGGCGGGCGTCGACCCGGACCCAGAACGTCGGCGAGGCCTTCTTGTCGGCCCCCTCCCAGGTCGTGAGGAGCAGGTGATCCTTGTACCGCGGGGCCCCATCGGGCGCGAATCTGAGGTCGCGGTGCAGAGGTGACACCGAACTCCTCGGCACAACGGTCAGATCGCCGTCGATTTCCTCGGACACCTCGGTGATCAGTGCAAGGCCCGGCTTGGTCACACCTGCGGCCAGGGTTGCCTTGTGCGATGTGTACTGCTCGGCCGTCATCGTCGGGAGCTCGTCGAGCAGCGCGAGCGCCGCCGGGTCGAATCCGTCGAAACTCACTGCGCCGCTCCTTCGGGTGCGCCACCGACCGGCTCGAGTCGTTCGGCGCGGTCTGCCAGCCTGCCGACGAACATCTCCCAGCCGCCCACGTGCTGATCGGCCATGTCGGGCGTCAGCCCGTCGTGCCGCACCGACAGCTCGGTGACGCCACCGCGGGCTGTCAGCTGGATCGTGACGACACTCGACTCGAGCGGGACCGGGAACCCGCCGCTCTCCCACCCGTAGGTGTACGACAACCGACGCATGGGCGCGACCTCACGGATCGTGCCGGCGACCGTCCAACCGTTGTCGTGAACCCACCGAATGACGCCGCCGACGCGTAGATCGACCACCGCCTCGGTTGCCATCCACTCGGTCAGCCCGTCGGCGGTACTGATCAGCGACCACACGAGATCAACGGGAGCTGCGATCACACGATCGCACTCGGCAATCATCATGAGGCGACCATCATGAGGCGACCTCACGTCGTCCGGCGAGACCCTCTGCTGCCGACGCCAACCGGTCGACGGATTGCGACCAGTAGTCGTCGAAGAAGCGCCGCACGTCACTGATCGACTCGATGTCGGCGCGATACAGCCGCCGGCGCCCGTCCGGCTCGACCTGGACGAGGCCGGCATCGCGGAGTACGGCGAGGTGCTGGCTCACCGCCGGCTGGGTCATCTCGAGTTGGGCCGCCAGTGCGCCCACCGAGCAGGGCTCATCTCGGACCAGTCGGAGCATGGTGCGCCGGGTCGGGTTCGCCAGCGCTCGGAACCCTGCGTCGTCCCTCATTCCGAACATATAAGCAGATTCGCATGTATTGCCGCAAGCTGATCAACCCGGCGACCGACGACCCAGCCCACACACCGCCGGAACATCGCCGACCGGGATCAGTTCGAGACGGACGTCGCAGTAGCCGGCCTCACCCAGTTGCCCGGCGATCCGGTCGCCGGCCTCACGAGCCTCCGCCTCGGTCGACCCAGCGAGCGGCGGACGGAATGTCACCGCCATGATCCCGCCCGGTTCCAGGCGGTCCCGCCAGGCTGCGAGCGTGCCGACCTGGTCGGTCCAGAACTGCCACACGTTGCTCGAGAAGATGGCATCGAACCCATCGAGACCGGGCGGCGGATCCTGTGCGTCCGCCACCACGAACACGAGGCGGCCGTCACGTACGGCCGCCCGGTTCCGACGGGCGGCCATCGACCGCATGGACGTCGATCGTTCGAGACCGACGACATCGCCGGAAACCGCCAGCGCCGCCTCCAGCCCGACGCCCGGTCCATGCCCGATCTCGAGGACACGATCGCCTGGTGCAAGCTCGAGCAGGTCGACCGTCGCCAGGGTTCGGGCGACGTTCGACTCGCGTTTCGACATGATCCTGCCGGCGACCCAGCCGAGTGGACCGTGGGGATTCCGGAACTGGGCGAAGAGCCGCTGCTTGATCATCGTGCCTCCCTGTGGGCGCTCATGACGGCGCCGATCTCTGCCAACACGTCGGCGGCATCCCGCAATCGCGCCTCGGTGATCTCGTCACGCTCGAGCAGCAGCGGCTCGAGTGTGCTGCGCTCGCGGCGGTGCATCTGGTCGATCTCCGCGGCTCCGCGGTCGGTCAGCGCGATGAGCGGAGCCCGTCGGTGGTCCGGGTTGTCGATCCGCTCCACCAGCCGGTGATCGAGGAGTTCGTTGGCCAACACTTGGATGTGCTGGCGGCTCACACTCCGCGCCCGAGCAATCGCGGAGACCGTGTGGCTGCCCTCGCGGCGCAGGAACTCGAGCACAGCCCGCATGGGCACCGACACGGCGGACCCCTCGTGGATCGATTCGACCGCGACCACCGACCGATGAATGGTGAGCCTGGCCTCGTCGAGCACCCGAGCCAGTTCGTCGTACATCATGTCAACTAGCCTGTCATAATGACAGGCTAGTTGTCAATATGGCGCGGTCGGACTTCACGATGTGTTGTGAGAACAGCAGCGGGACGACGTCCGCGCGTGCCGGGAGGCCCAGACCCACCCGCCGTCCGCCCGCTCCGCGGCGCGGGGCTAGCGTCGGGACATGGCCATGGCTGAGCACGGCGAGCCGGTGGAACTCGTCGCCGACGGGCGCCCGGTGCCGATCACGAATCCGAACAAGGTGTTGTTTCCCAAGCTCGGCCTGACCAAACTCGACCTGGCGAACTACTACCTCGCGGTCGGCGATCCGCTGATGGGGTGGATCAGGGACCGACCGGTGCTGCTGGAGCGGTACCCGAACGGCGTCGGTGGCAAGTCGTTCTTCCAGAAACGCATTCCGGAGTCCGCTCCCGACTGGCTCTCCACGACCACGGTGCAGACGATCAACGGCACCCCCTCCCGAGCGCTCGTGATCGCCGACCTCGCCCACGTGCTGTGGGCCGCCAATCAAGGAGTGCTCGGTCTTCACGTCTGGCAGTACACGGCAGACAAGCCGCAGTGGTCCGACGAGCTCCGCATCGACCTCGACCCGTCGCCAGGGCAGACATTCGACCACATCCGCGAGGCGGCCATGTACGTTCGGCTGTACTTCGCCGACCTCGGCATCCGGTCCTACGTGAAGACCACCGGTAGCAAGGGGCTGCACATCTACGTTCGTGTGGTCGACGGCTACGACTCGTTCGCGGTGCGGGGTGCGTCGATCACGGTCGCCCGCGATCTCGCCCGGCTGCACCCCGATCTGATCACCGACGAGTGGTGGAAGGAGCTGCGCGACGGGAAGGTGTTCGTCGACTTCAACCAGAATGCACCGCACAAGAACGTGTTCGGCGCGTGGGGCGTGCGGCCACGAGTCGCTGCCCAGGTGTCGACACCGTTCGCGTGGGACGAGCTGATGGACGTGGTGCCTGACGAACTGACGATGCTGACGGTGCCGGGTCGCTTCGCCGAGCGCGGCGACCCGTGGTCGACGATGAACGACGAGCCTCAGGACATTGCTCCCCTCGTGGAACGCTTCGCCGAGGACATCGCAGATGGCGTTCCGGACGCGCCGTGGCCACCGGTGTACCCGAAGATGCCGAACGAGGCGCCACGGGTTCAGCCCTCGCGGGCCAAGAAACCCGAGTGACGCGTCAGATCGATCGGGGGTGGATCCGGTCGATGTCCTCCCGGCGGCCATACACGATGATCTCGTCGCCGGCATCCAGATCGACGTCCACCGGTGGTGCCCCGAGGAACGACTCGCCGTGCCACACACCCAACACCTTCACCCGCGGCAACGCATCGTCCATCCCGCGCAGGCTGCGGACCGTGGGCTCGGGATCGTCTGCCACCCTCACCGACCCGACGATGAAATCATCGTCGATCACGTAGAGCTCGTTCATCCGAGCCTCGAGATGCGGCAGCAGTCGTTTTCGGGCCTGTCGCTGCCCGACTCGAGCGAGGTGCCGCTGCGCCGGCTTGTTCGCGATCAGCAGGAAGATGAACGCGAGGCCTGAAATGACCACCAAGGTGCGTTCGGTCGTGTTTCCCGGCCCGGGCGCCAAGAAGCCGACGAGCACCGTCACGACCAGCGTCGGCGTTCCGAGGTTGCCGGCGAACATCGTGGTGCCGATGATGCGGCGGCGGGCCGGATGGTTGACGACGTTCTCGGCTTCGGTCGTGGTGAAACCGGCGCCGCTGAATGCCGAGCGCGCCTGGAACGCGGCGACCTCGGGCGGGAGCCCGGTCGCGATCAACGCTCCGGCAGCCATTTGCGTGAACGCCATGGACAGGACGGCCACGACGAGGAACGTTGCCACTGCGTACATATGTGGAGGATGCCACGTCGAACGTATCGGGTGAACGATCGTGGGCTGGGAGCCCGCGATCGCTCACGCCAAGAGACCCACGTGGCGGGCGTCACGAGAACGGGTGCAACACTTCGGTGACGTCGTGCGCCGTAGGGGATGATGGAGGAATTGCGAGACACCGAGACCGTGGCGGTCCGACAGGGGCCCGCCGCCACGCTGGAGGTGTTGTACCGCGCCGAATACACCGGCATGGTTCGCCTCGCGTTCACGCTCATCGGGAACAACGCCGAAGCCGAAGAGGTCGTGCAGGACTCGTTCGTCGAGATCTCACGCCGCTTCGACGAGTTGGAACAGCCCGGCGCGTACCTGCGAACCGTCGTGGTGAGCAGGTGCCGGTCGCACCTCCGACGACGGCGAGTGATGCACCTGCACGCTCCGACCCGGCCGCCGGATCTCCCCCCGGAGGCCGAGTCGCTGTGGGACGTGCTCGAACACCTTCCCGAACATCAACGCATCGTGGTGGTACTGCGGTACTACTGCGGTTACCGGGCCTCGGAGATCTCCAAGATCATCGACACCCCCGGCCGCGACCGTTCGATCGCATCTGCGACGAGCGCTCGGTGCGATGCGAAAGGAGCTGTCGTCATGAGTCGCTTCACCGACACCGTGCAGCGCGACCTCAAGGTGATCGCCGACCGAGCCACTCCATCACCCGATGCCTGGACACAGATCCAATCCCGGATCGCCGACCAGGAACCCTTTCAGGAGACGGAGATCATCATGCTCACCGAGAACACACTCACCCGGCGGCGGTGGCCCCTCGTCGCAGCTGCGGCTGCGGTCGTGGCGATCGCCATCGGAGGCATCGCCCTCGTCAACCGCGACGACGGCGTCCAACAACCCGCCGACGTTCCGACACCCACCGTCGCCCCGGCACCGGAACCCGAGACGGCATCGAACGCCGTCACGGAGCTGCCCCCCATCGACTCCCAGGTCACTCCCGGCCGATACACGAGCGACACACCCGGCGTGACCGTGACCTTCACCCTCGACGAAGGCCAGACCGCTCCATGGACGCTCACGAGCAACCAGGAGCCCGGCGGCATCCAGCTCTGGTCGGACGACAGCGGCCGGGAGTTCATGGCGATCGGACGGGTCGGGTCGTGGTACGACGCCGACGAGGCGCGCGACGGTGACATGACGGGCCTCGGGAGCATCCCACCCGACGACATCGACGGCTGGATCGAGCAGAACGGCGTCATCGTCACCGAGAGCGCGAACGTCGAGGTCGGGAGCCGACCGGCGCAGTACCGGCAGATCCGCCTCGACACCTCACCGGGTGCCTCCGCCGACTTCTGCCCGCCCGGCGAACAGCCGTGCCTGTGGGCTGCAACCGGCTCGGCCGACACGGTCGGCACGGAGCCGGGTCCGATTCCGTTCAGCAGAGACCGCCTGCACTCGATCTGGCTCGTCGACATGGACGACTACGAGCCGTTGGTGATCCTCGCGATCCCGAATCTGGACGATGAACAAGCGTGGTTCGACACCATCGTGCAACCGATCATCGACAGCATGGACCTCGGTGCGCCAGGGCCGCTCATCGAGGGCGGGACGGCCCGGATCTCGACGTTCGGCCAGGGTGCTGCCGGTGAGGGTGAGCTGCCGGAAGCCGGCGAGCAGGTCGTGCCTGGCACGTACACCAGCGACGCGATCGGCACCCCGGTCACGGTCGACATCCAGGACGGCCAGACCGGCCCGTGGACCCTCGTGACGAACGATCCGGGTGGCCTCCAGTTGATCTCCGACGAGACCGGCCGCGAGTTCATGGCGATCGGCCGAGTCGGATCGTGGTTCGACGCCGAGCAAGCTCGCACCGAGGGCACGCGCGGGCTGGGCAGCATCCCCGCCGACGGGATGGACACGTGGATCGCCGCGAACGACGTGATCGTGGTCGAGTCCGCCGAGGTCCAGGTCGGCGGCAGGGACGCCAGCTATCGCCTCATCCGCCTCGACACCACGCCTGGCGCGACCGCCGACTTCTGCCCGCCGGGCGAGGCGCCCTGCCTGTGGGCCGCGAGCGGCTCCGCCGACCTCGTCGACGCCGAGTCGACCCCGGTGCCGTTCGGACGCGACCGGGTGCAAGCGCTCTGGTCGATCGACATGGGTGAGTTCGAACCCGTGTTCATCTTCGCCGCCGCCAACCTCGACGACGACGGCAGCGTGGTTCACCGACACCGTGCAACCGATCGTGGACAGCATCGTGTTCGGCGAGCCGGCCCCGGTCGTACCGGGCGGCACGGCACGGGTGCCCGAGCGGGTCGCGTTGACGGCGAACATGACGGTGACCCAGACCGGCGAGCCGAACGTCAGCGAACCATGGCCGGTCGAGCGGACCGGTTCGCTCGAAGGCGACATCGCCGGTCCTTTCACCGCGACGGGCGTGTCGTCGCCCAACGGCGCGGAGGTGACGCTCGACTGGACGCTCGACGCCGCGATCGACGGGGTGGGCACCGGAACGCTGATGCTGCGCAGCGAGTGGTTCTGGTCCGGGTTCGGCGCGACGACCGCGACCGACCACGTACTCGGTGGAACCGGCGACTTCGAGGGAGTGACCGGCTTCGGGACGACCACGCAGACGAGCGAACCCGGCGACAGTTCCGACGGGTCGTTCACGGCGAGCGTCGAGCTGATGCTCGCCCTGCCCCGCTCGGGCTGACACCTGAAGTCGGCACCGTCCCCATCTGTTCGCGCTACCGCCGGGGCCTCCGGGTCCCGGCGGCGGCGCGTCCGGGGTGTGGGAGACTCGCATTCGGTGGCAGCGAATCAGAGCGTGACGAGCGACACATGAGATTTCGTGCATCACTTTGCGGTTCTCGGGCGACGTAGTGGGTGATGGAGAGATTGCGTAGCGCCGACGACGTGGCGGCCCGGAAGGGGCCCGCCGCCACGCTGGAAGCGTTGTACCGCGCCGAGTACATCGGCATGGTGCGTCTCGCGCTCACACTCATCGGGAATGCCGCCGAGTCGGAGGAGGTCGTCCAGGAGTCATTCGTGGACTCGATCCGACTCGACGACCCGGACACGACCGTGCGTGAGCCCGGCGCCTTCCTGCGATCGATCGTCGTGGGCAGGTGCCATTCGCTCATCCGGCAGCGCCGGGTGATGCAGCAGCACCCACCGGAACCATCGGCCGACCTTCCTGCGTCGGCCGAGTTGCTGTGGGACGTGCTGCACCTCCTTCCCGAGCATCATCGGATCGCCGTCGTGCTGAAGTACTACGGCGGCTACCGGGCCTGCCCGGCCGAGGCCCGACCTTGCATCCTGATGGGATCCGGTTCGGCCGACCTGCCCGCATTCAACCGAGGAGGGCCCCGAGCCGATCCACAGCGGTCGGATGACCTTCGAGCTGGCTGTGCCCGAGGGCTGACCCCGGCGAGGATCCGACGCCGCTCAGCAGAAGCGCACGGAGGCGATGGGTGGGAGGTTGGCGGAGACCAACTCCCACTCGTCGCCTCCGTTGCGCGTCCACCACAGGCCGCCGGTGGTGGAACCCATCACGAGCCGGTCGCCGGTGTCGTCGATGTCGAGTGCGTGTCGATACACGAGGTCGTACGCCGGGGCCACCGGCAGACCGTGGCGCAGCACGTCGAAGCTCTCGCCGCCGTCTCGCGTTCTGGTCACGACGAACTGGCCGTCGACCGGTACGCGCACCTCGTCGTTCACGGCCGGCACGAACCAAGCCGTGTCGGGATCGTGCGGATGCACGGCAACGGCGAACCCGAACGTCGACGGCCCCGCTGCGTCACCGGTCGGGGCGACCTCGGTCCACGAGTCGCCGTTGTCGGCCGAGCGCCAGATGCCGCAGTGGTGCTGGGTCCAGAGCACGTCCGGGGCCGCGTTGCAGCGCACGATCATGTGCGGGTCCTGCGTGTCGGGATCGTCTGCGACGTCGGGCGGGACGAAGTCGGCGCGGATGCCGCTCGCCGCGATCTGCCAGGTCGCTCCCCCGTCGGCCGTACGCCAGGCACCGCCGCACGACAGCCCGACGACGAGCCGGCCCGGGCCGCGAGGGTCGATGCAGATCGAATGGATCCCGGCGTCGTCGTAGCCCCCTCCGAACCACTTCGCACGCGCCGGGACATTCCAGAGCGATTCGACCAGCTGCCAGGAATCGCCTCGATCATCCGAGCGGAAGAGACCTCCGGGGATGGTGCCGCACCACAGCACGCCGGATTCGTCGACATGTCCGGGTTCGATCACCCAGGCGAGCTGCGTCGCCCACTCGACCTCCTGCTGTGTCATCGGATTCACGTGCGACACACCGTCGGGTTTGGCGGGATACTCGGGCGCAGCGATCTCCTGCCACGTCGATCCGTCGTCATCGCTGCGGTGGACGTGCACACCGAAGTGGCCGTGGTCGAGCGAGACGTAACGGGCCCCGTCACGGGGGTCCCGCGCCGCGTTCGTGACGTTCACCCCGCGGAACGCCGGCTCGGAGACCGACCCCGCTTCGAGATCGACGGTGAACAGGCCCTTCCTGGTTCCGATCAACGCGATGTTGCTCATCGGCAGACCCTCGCAGCGTGCAGGTGAGCGAGCGCCGGCGAGCGATCGGCCGGCATCGGCCGACGTTGCCGGGGAACGCGGTGATCGGTCATGGTCATCCTCCCGAGAGTGCTTGGAACACGTGGATCCGGTCGCCGGTCGCGAGTGCGTCGGCGAGCGTCGTCCGATCGGTGATCACGTCGTCGTTCACGAACACCGCGACGTGGCGGCGCACCGCGCCCGCATCATCGAGCACGTAGCCGCGCACGCGTGGATGCTGCTCGAAGTAGGCCATCAGTACATCGCCGACGCTGTCGCCCGGCACCGACGCCGTCGGACACTCGACGTGCCGGCGGAACGCCTTCGCAAATGCGACCTCGACCATGACCACGACCACGACCACGACTGTACGCGACGGGTGCGACGGGCGAGGTCGACGCGTCGCGCAGCCACGACGTCAGTCGATCGGATGGAACGCGACCATCGGGATCCGCTCCATCATCGCGACCAGCCCCTCGCGGGTGCCGTCGTACGACACGCCCATCGCGTCGTAGAGCTTGGGGGCGGTCCTGGGGTGCTCACGCTCGTAGGCGGCCATCACCGTTGCTGCCCCTGGGGGTCCGAGGAATCGAACCTCGGCCCGGTGTCGGGTCGAGCCCAACCAGACTGCCTCGACCCCGTTGGCGACGAGGTTCCGGTACCAGTCGGCGTTCGGACCGGTTCCCGACGTGCACACCCATTCTGGCGGATCCGGCAGCCGTCCGGCGACTTCGATCACGGTGCGGTACAGCGTGCCCGACCGCCGTCCCCGGTGTTCGATCATCATGAACCGACGGCCGAACAGGAAGCCGAGCCGCGCCCGGTACACGTACGAGGGTGCCTTCAACAGCCACTTGCGCCACCCGGTGGGCTTGTGGGACAGATCGATCAACGGCACGTGCAGACGGTACTACCGACACGCCTGGTGCGGCCTGAACGGGAATGTCATTGCGTTCGCAAGTGTTGCATGGAACATGACACGGATCGACATTCGACGTGCCGGCGAACGCTTCGCCACGAAGCTCGACTGGCTCGACTCCAAGCACTCGTTCAGCTTCGGGCCCCACCATGATCCGTCCAACACCCGCCACGGCCTGCTGCTCGTCAACAACGACGACATCGTCCGCGCCGGCACGGGGTTCGGCACTCACGCCCACCGCGACATGGAGATCGTCACGTGGGTGCTGTCAGGCGAACTCGAGCACCGGGACTCGGAGGGCAACCACGGCGTGATCACCCCAGGTCTGGCCCAACGCATGTCCGCCGGGCGCGGCATCCGCCACAGCGAACACAACGCGAGCTCGACGACCGACGTGCACTTCCTGCAGATGTGGGTGCCGCCCGACACTGCCGGCATCGACCCCGGCTACGAGCAGGTGGACATCTCGGCGGAGCTGGCGGGCGGTGGCCTCATCCCGATCGCGTCCGGCAAGCAGCACGATGGCGCCATCACGATCCACCAACGTGACGCCGTGCTGTGGGGCGGTCGCCTCGCAGCAGGTGTGACCGTCGACGTGCCGGCCGACCGTCACGTGCATCTGTTCGTCCCTCGTGGCTCGGGAGTGCTCGATCCAGGGGGTCAGCTGGCGACCGGCGATGCGGCGCGCTTGACCGATCCCGACGGATTGAGCTTCACCGCCGGTAGTGACGGCGCCGAGGTGTCGATCTGGGCAACGGCCTGACATCCTGAACGCTGTGACGACATCTCTCGACGACTTCGCGAAGCTGGCGCGCTCCCGACGAACCCAGATGCTGGTCGACCGCGAACGGGACGTGCCGATCGAACTGATCGAGCAGCTGTGTGAGCTCGGTACGTGGGCCCCGAACCACAAGAAGACCTGGCCGTGGAAGTTCGCGATCTTCACGGGCTTCGGTCGGGCTCGTCTCGGCGAGGCGTTCGTCGACGACATGTGTGAGCAAGGTGTCGGCGACGAGAGCAAGCGACTCAAGACGATGACCAAGTACACCCGCACCCCTGCCTCACTCGTGGTGGGTTGCGAACCGCACGATCATCCGACGTTTCACGACGAGAACCGGGATGCCGTCTCGGCTGCGATCCAGAACATCCTGCTCGGTGCGACGGCAGCCGGGCTCTCGTCCTTCTGGGCGACGGCACCGATCATCGACTCACCGCGGGCGTTGAAGCTGTGCGGGTTCGATCACGGAGACCGAATCCTCGGGATCATCTATCTCGGCTGGCCGAACGGCTCGGTCGAAGCTCCGGCGCGCCCTGAACCAGTCGTCCATCACATCGCCGACTGAGCAGACGGTCGAATCAGACGGTCGAATCAGTCAGGCCGAGCTGCGCAGGAGCACCGACCCGCCTGTCGATCGGCGACCGGCATTCGACGACGAGACGACACATTGGCGCCGATCACGCTGGAGGTTCCGGAACGTAGGTGTCGACGGCGTCCACCGGCTCGCACCACGGTCCGAGCGGGTCGACAGTCGACGGCGCTCGGTCAATCGAGTCGGAGGGGTGCAAAGGATTCGACATCGTCGAACCGGCTGTCGATGTGGGACCCGTATGTTTCACCGAGTTGCAGGAGTTCGCGTACTGCGCCGCTCGCCGCCGTGCCGTCGGCGGCACGCGCGCCGTCGCCGTAGTCGGTCAGGTCGGCCGCCCACTGCCGGACGGATGGCCTCAGCTCATCCCACGCGGTGTCGAGTTGCCATGCGCCGAGCGCTTGGGCCACGGTTGCGGGGACGCCCGGGGCGCCGACGGCCATTGCCCATGACAGGAGATCCTCGAGCCAGGACCGAACCTCACCCTCGAGGCGACCTCTCACCAGGTCGGTCTTCTGGTCTCCGAGTTGCGCAACGGTGACGTCGAGCTGCCGGCACATCGCATGCACCTGTGGGTACGCGGACAACGCGGACACGACACCCATGCCCGGCAGGTACTGATCGAGGTGGGTGCGACGCGCCAGGTATCGCACCACCGCCTTGGCGTGCCGTTGATAGCGAGTGGCCCGGTGCAGACTCATCGCGTTCTGTCGCGGAAAGTCCCAGGCGGGCGTTGGCACACCGAGAAACTCGCCGAGTTGCTCCCATCCGTCCCCACCCGCAACGTCCATCACGAGCAAATCCCCGGGCCGGTCTGCGAAGTAGTCGATCACTTCCTGGTTGTGGCGGCGGAAGCGTTCGCGGTACACGTCCTCGTAGCCGACGGCGACCGGCACGCCGTAGAACCGCACATGACTGTCGATGACTTCGTCGGCGAAGTGATCCGTCACGCTCTGCAACCAACGGTCCTCGTCTCGCACCGTGAGGATGAACTTGCTGCCCGGAAAGCTCCGGTCGAGCAACTGGTAGAACTCGGGCCAGGGCATGTCCTGAACGGCGTCGCTCGAACCGGCGCGTTGGACGACGTAGCTCGTCAACTCTTCGTCATCGGCGAACGGCTCAGTGTCGAAGTAGCCGTCCACGAGGTACCCCAACGTGTAGAGCGCGTTCGCCAGGGAGGAGGTGGACGTCTTGTGAAGCCCCAGACAGAAGATCTTCGGGGGGTTCGAAAGAGCTGGATTCTGGCTTGGTGTCATCGTTCTCCGCTCAGCTCCGTCTCGCCGTCGGACGGGTTGGTCAGACTATCGGGGACACCCCACTTGCGGCCGCCGGGAACATGACCGCGGCAGGCCGAACAGCTCGAGTCGGCCGTTCGTGCCCCGCCGATCAGCCGAGTCCGAGCTGTCCGGGAACTCCGGTTCCGATCCGGGTGTCGACCAGGCGGATCGGAGCATCCGGCGCCGAGTAGCCGGCGTCGTCGGTCACGTAGCCGGACAGATCGACGACGACATCAATTGCGGCAGAGGAGTAGACGCACACTCGCCCATCATTCGATGGTCGGGCGAGCACCAGATTCGCCACCACCGGAACGTTGGCGTAGTTCACGTTGGAGGCCGTGGGCCGTTCGACGTCACACGGATACACCGTCAGGAAGCCGGGCCCGGCCGGCTCGACGGCGATGACGTTGAGCGCAGCAGCAGCAGCGGCAGCGGCTTCAGGCAGGTCGATGGCGAACACGCCGCCGGCCGCGAGCCGGCTGACCGGCGATGAGTCTCTGGTGTCGGCGAGTCGAATCGAGTCGTCGAGCGCAACGTACCCCTCACGCTCGAAGGTGCCGGCGAGATCGACGACGAGGTCGACCTCTGCCAACGAGTACACGCAGACCGTTCCGTCGGCAGCGGGCCGTGCCGCGACGAGGTTGGCAACGACGGGCTCGGTGATGTAGTTGACATTCGAAGTCGTCGGCAGGTCGCGGTCACACGGGAACACGGTGAGGTGCCCCGCCGCCGACGGGTCGACCGCGACGACGTTCAGGGCGACGGCTTCGGCCCCGGCCGCCCCTGGCACGGCGAAACGAAGCACGCCGCCGGCGACCACACGGCGGGCGGGTGCCCCCGTGCCGACTCGGGTGTCGACGACGCGGACCGGCCGCTCCACCGGCGTAAAACGGGATGCGGAGCCGAACGTGCCCGACAGGTCGACGACGAGGTTGGTCGGTGACAGCGAGTACAGGCACACACGGCCGTCTTCATCCGGTCGCGCAAGGACGAGATTCGCGACCACGGGTGCGTTCACGTGATTCACGTTCGAGGCGAGCGGCAAGCCCGACGCGCAGGGATACACCGTGACGAATCCCGGTTCGAGCGGGTCGACAGCAGCCACATTGATCGCGACGACGGACGGCTCCTCCTCGAACTGCAACTCGAGCGTCGAACGCGCCGGCAGGAAGATCGGTGCCGGGACGTGATGGAACGTCGGCCGGTACAGCGACGTGATCACGCCGTCCCACCGGTTGTGTGCGAGCGAGATCACCAGCGAGTTGTCGACTCGTCCGGCCGCAACGGCTGGGATCAACGTCGCGAAGAACGAGTTGCACTCCGCACACTTCACCGGAGCCGGTAGCTGCCCGTAGACGCTGAACGGCCCGGTCGGCGAGGTCGACTCGGCCAGCAGAATGGTGTCGCCCCACCAGTCACCCTCCTTGTTGACCGACACGAACCGGGCGCCGGTCCATTCGAACTGGTTGGCGTTGATGCGGCGGTCGATGGTTTCGATGATCGGCACGGCGCGATCGGGGTCGGCCTGCCAGGAACGACCGTCCCAATAGCGCAGGGGTTCGAAGAGCCGACCGCGCGGAACGCGAGCGACGGTGATCTCCGTCGAGCAGGAGCGATCGAACGCCTGCACGAACGCGTAGTCGTCGAATCCGAACTGGCGGTAGCAGTGTGCGTACAGGTACGTCCACGTGGCGTCGCTCGTGATCGACCAGCCGTACAGGTCGGCCGACGAGTCGGGTGGCCGCAGCTCCTCCACCACGGTGTCCGAGGACGGGTCGAACACGGCGACCCACGTGGCGACCGGAACAGTGTGCGTGAGGTAGGCCGCACCCCTCTCCTCCATCTCGGCCGCGAACACATAGACCCGGCCGTCATCGCCGACCGACGCGTCGAGCGGCCAGAACCATCGCTCGAACGGCGACGTTCGTGCGGAGAAGAACATCGATCGAGGCGACGAGCGGTTCCCGCCGTATTTGACCGTGAAGCACCGTCCGTCCTGCACCACGGCGATGTTGTGAACGATGACGATCTCGTCGGCGGCGAGTCGGATTGCCGCATCTTGAAAGGTCCACAGCACCCGGCCGTCCGGGAGAGCCAGTGCGCGCTGGTAGTCGGCACCCACCACTCCCCCTGGCTCGGTGTCGAACAGCGTGTCGAGACGACTCGGGCGAAGATCTGCGAGACACACAGGGTCGGCCGAGAACATCGCCGGCGCAGCGGCACGGGCCGGAGCACCACCCGGGCCGCCGACAGCCGCCAGCCCGACGACCACGGCGATCACGGCGATCACGGCGATCACCGCTCGCATCGTACACCTGTTCGTCACACCCATGGTCTCACCTCCGCCAACGGTGCCCGGTGTAGCAGAAGCTCGGACGTGGCGGCCGTCGAGCGGTCACGTCGAACGCGATCGACCGATCACGTCGCCCCGGCGAAACACCGTGACGGGGCCGTCCTCGCTGACGGCGATCACCACCGCTTCGGGGTCGTCATGGCTGTAGCGCCGTGCGGAGGTGTGTCGGGTGCCGCCGACCGCGTCGACCGACGCCTCCGCTTCGGGCGTCGGGACGAGCAACACGCCGAGCGAGAGCAATCTGCCTTCGGCATCGAACAACGCCGCACCGTCGGTCTGGGTCAGCACATGACGAAGGGGCGCCAGATCGGTGGGCCGATCGATGCGAAGCGGCGGCGGCTCACGCAGTCGCTGCTCGATTCCTGCGCCATCGACCGACCGGTAGACGAGCAACGCGCCGATGCCCTGTGCTCCCAGGTCGTGCACGGCGAAGCGGATCAGGTGGCCGAGAGCGGTCGTGTCCAGTTCGTCGAGTCCGCAGGTCGCCCATTGCAGCCATGATTCGACCGGCGGCTCCGTGTGCCAGCCCAACCCGTCCCAACGGGCGACGCCGGACGACCCGACCAATCGCACATCGCCGTTCGGGTGACGCTGCACGATCGTCGCCCCCGTTGCCGCTGCCAGGACGACGAGGTCCCGTTCCGAGCCGGCAGCCCGGTCGAACACGACCATCGAGTCGACACCGTTCGCAGTTCGGACCGTCCAGCTCGTCAGACCGTCGGCATACCGCCGTACGGCGTCGTCGAACTCGTCGGCGGTGCTGCTGGTCACCACGTCGAGGCCCGTCGGCTCGGACCAGGCATCGACGGGCCGTTCAGGGAGGACGAAGGATCCGTAACTCGGGACGCGACGTTCATGCCGGGGCGGCCGCAACGCATAATCGATCTCGTCGACGAGCACGTCGGGGATCGATGAACGTTCGATGATCCCGAGTCGTTCCTCGATCAACTCCTCGGTGAGCCGTCGCAGCCGGCCGGGGGTGACTCGACGTTCGGCCTCCATCACCTTGAACCTACCGATCGACCCATCGGACGACCTCAGCGATCCGCGGCGCCGTCCGCGTCGCGACCCCACCGTTCGAGGACGCCGACGACCGCCGGATCGACCGGGACCTCGGTCTCGTGCCGGACTCGTTCGCCGTTGACCAGGACGACGACTGCCTCCGCGAACCGTTCCGACGGGGTGTCGGCCCAACGCGGTCCGTCGAACCAGCCATCCTCGCCGACACCCATCGTCGGGTGGAGCGCCGCGCGCAACTCGTCGAAGTCGGGACACGTCCGCTCCAGATGGTGGGCGAGCTCGTGGGCCAGCGACTCTCGGTATCGAGCAGGCGTCGTGGGGATCTGGATCTCGATACGGTTCGCGCTCACGATGTAGCGGGCGTCGCCATCGGGGACCTCGCGCACGAGTTCGAGCGAGACGGACGACCAGCACGAGGTGCGAGCCGCGAACCGACCGGTGAACCGGCGCCACGTCTCGTCCGACTCACGTCGGACGTCGGCCGGCAGATCCTGGACGAACGTCAAGTCGCTCGCCGGCGGTGCGGCACCCCCTGCGACAGCGCGAAGGGCCGCCGTGAGCAGCGCGGCGCCCGCTCCGGCACCCACGATCAGCCGCCGTCGACGCACGGTCAGGCCATGACCGCCTCGGGGACATCGACACCTGTGTCGCCCCCGTCATCGTCTCGTCCGTACTTACGTCGCAGTCGCAACGACCACAGTGCTCCGACGGCCGCCACGAACACGATGCACAACACCAACCTGACTTCGAATGCCCACGGCATGAAATCGGTGTTGTTCGTGACGTCGTTGCCGAGTCCCGACTTCCGCACCAGGTAGACGACGCTCTCGGGCAGCACGGTCAGGATGATCAGGCCGATGATCTGGACACCCATGAACGGGATCGCGCCGCGATGGATCTGCGCGGTTGTGACCTCCGGGGGCGCAACCGACTGGAGATAGAACAGCGAGAATCCGACCGGCGGCGAAATGAAGGCAAGGTTGAGATTGACCGCCATCAGCACGGCGAACCACACGAGGTTGACGTTCAAGGCGATCGCAGCGGGAATGAGCAGCGGCATCACGATGAACGAGATCTCGAGGAACTCGAGATTGATGCCCAGCAGGAACACGATGATGTGCGAGGCGATGATGAACCCCCACAGCCCGCCGGGCACGTTCGCGAGCCACTCGGTGATGATGTCCTGACCGCCGAGGCGATCGAAGACGAGCCGCGAAGAACGTCGATGCCAGCAGGATCTGGAGCACCAGGCTGGTGATGTTCGACGTCGCCCTGGCAGCACCCCAGAGCACCTTGAGGTTCAGGCGGCCGTACAGCGCCGCGAGGACCATGGCGCCGAGCGCCCCGACCGCTCCGGCTTCCGACGCGGTCGCATAGCCCCGGAAGATCGAACCGAGGACCGCGAAGATCAGACCGAGGGGCGGGATCACGGCG
Source organism: uncultured Acidimicrobiaceae bacterium (assembly GCA_963792905.1). Lineage (GTDB taxonomy): Bacteria > Actinomycetota > Acidimicrobiia > Acidimicrobiales > Ilumatobacteraceae > Ilumatobacter. The sequence continues at coordinate 60,191 of CAWBYE010000022.1, read as the reverse complement.
AGCACGAACTGCTTGAACAACTCACCGCGCGACATCGTCCGTTCTGCTTTCGGAATCGGCGGCGCACTCCCCTTCTTCGAGTACGCCACCATCAGCACGTACAACGCGAACAACGTGGCGAGCAGGATTCCGGGAATGAGAGCCCCGGCGAACAACTGTCCCACCGACACCGGGATGAACTGGGCGAGCACGATCAGCACGAGGCTCGGCGGCATCAGCTGCGCCAGGGTGCCGGACGCCACGATCACACCGGACGCGAGCTCGTGGTCGTATTTGTACTTGACCATCACGGGCAGCGAGAGCACGCCCATCACGATCACGGTGGCCGCGACCACGCCTGTCGCCGCAGCGAGCAGGGTTCCGACGAACACGACGGCGATGGCGACCCCGCCGCGCAACGGGCCGAGGATCACGCCGATCGTGGTCAGCAGGCGTTCGGCCAGCCCGGATTTCTCGAAGATCGCCCCCATGAACACGAAGAACGGGATTGCGAGCAGCGTGAAGTTGGCGGCGCTGTCGGCGAACCAACGGTTGAACAGCCCATTCAGCTGCTGCGGTTCCATGTCGCCCTGCGCCCATCCGATCAGGAAGAACGCCGTCGCGGTCCCGGCGAACGTGAACGCGACCGGGTACCCGATCATGATGATGAACATGAACAGGCCGAGCATGATCAGCGCGAGGACCTCGGGGTCGATCACGTGCCCCTCCTCTCGTCGGTCACGCCGGCGGCGAGACCGGCCTTCTCGGCGAACTCACCGACCGCGAAGTCGTCGACGGAGAACGTCTGTCCGCCTGCGAGTGCCGGGTTGTCCGACTCATGTCGGTACTCGTGGCCACGCAGGAACTCGATGTTCTTGATGACCTCGGCGATGCCCTGGATCATCAGGAAGACGAAGCCCATCATCAGCGCCGTCTTGATCGGATATCGAGCGAGGCCACCGGCGTCGGGCGAGCCCTCCCGGGCTTCCCACGAGAGTTTGACCGACGGCCAGCTGTACTTGATCCCGATATAGGCGAAGGGGAGGAGCGCCACCAGGTGACCGATCAGATCGATCCACGACTGGATCCGGCTCGAACGATTGGCGAACCAGAAGTCGACACGAACGTTGATCCCCTCCCGGAGGATGTGAGCCAGGCCGAACACGAAGATCAGCGTGTAGAGGTACCACTGGGCCTCGATCAACCAGTTCGACGTCAGATTGCGTCCTTGATCGGCTCCGACACGGCGGAGCACGACGTTCACGACGGAGATCGTGACCGTCGGGAAGATCAGAAACGCGCTGACCACCCCGAGTGCACCTGCGAGCGCATTGGCGGCGGTTCGATATCCGTGCAGGATCCGCATGATCGGTCCGCGCGGCCGGAGTCCGGCGTCCCCGTACACCTCGTGGTCGTCGTGACCGTGCTGGTCGTCGTCGACGTATTCGATGTGCATCTCGACGCCACTCTTGTCGTTGTCGTCCACTCGGACATCCTCCCGAGCGCACTCGTGGGTGTGCTGCGGCGGCAGCGCACCCACGACGTGCGACGTGTCTGGTTACTCGGCCAGGAAGTCGAGCATCGCCTTCTCGGCGAGCCCGAACCAGGGCCCGAGCTGGGCCTGGTAGGTCTGGTAGCTGTCGAGGATCTCCTTGTAACCCGCGTCCGCGGCTGCGTTCTCGTCGAGGATCTCCTGGATCGCCCCCGCCGAAGCCTCCATCACGTCGTCGGGGAATGGCAGGACGGTGACATCGCTCTCCTTGATCGTGGCGAGCGCAGGCGGGTTCAAGGTGTCGTACTTGGCCAGCATCTGGGTATACGAATGCGCCGCCGCCGAGGCGAGCACTGCCTGGTACTCCTCGGGCAACCCGTCGAACTCGTCGGCCGGGAAGTACACGTCGAGCGACGGGCCCGGCTCCCACCAGCCCGGGTAGTAGTAGAACTGCGTGACCTTGTTGAACTCCTGGTTCAGGTCGTCGTAGGGGCCGACCCATTCGGCGGCGTCGATCGCGCCGCTCTCCAGCGACTGGTAGATCTCACCGCCGGGGATGACCTGCACCGACACGCCGAGCTTCTCGAGCGCCTGGCCGCCCATGCCGGGGATGCGCATCCGGAGGCCACCCAGGTCGTCGACGCCGGTGATCTCTTTGTTGAACCACCCGCCCATCTGGCAGCCAGTGTTGCCGGCGGGGAAGTTGACGACGCCGAATCGATCGCGGAACGCCGCCTGGACGAGGTCGAGGCCGCCACCCTCGTACATCCACGAGATGTGGCCCCGTGCGTTCATCCCGAACGGGATCGCCGTGCTCAGCTGGGTGATCGGGTCGATGCCGACGTAGTAGTACGACGCCGTGTGACCGGCCTGTACGGCACCGGTCTGGACGCTTTGCAGGATCTCGAGCGGGGGCACCAGCTCGCCACCCGGTGCCGCTGTGATCTTGAACCGTCCACCTGTCAGCGCACTCACCCGCTCTGCGAAGAACTCGGCACCGCCGTAGATCGTGTCGAGCACGATCGGCCAGCTGGTCGCGAGGTCCCATTCGATCTCGGGAAGATCGCTGGCCTGCAACGCCTCGTCGAGATCTGCGTCACCCGTCGTCGTCGCCGGACCGGATTCGTCAGGAGCGTCGGTCCCGCTGCTCACCGAGTCGTCGTCGTCGCCGGAGCACGCCGCGAGCAATCCGCCGGCGGCGGCGATACCGAGCGCTCCGACGAAGGAGCGTCTCGACAACCCTCCGCCGGCGCCACCCGATCGCTCGGCAGAAATGACTTCGTGTTCAGTCGCTTGATCAGACATGTGTACCCCCTGGTCAGTCCCCCGGCACGACACTTCGCCGTACCGCGGTCGCAACCGTACGGGGCGCGACTGGTGACGTCCAGTGATTCGCCCGACGCTCGGTGGCGATCCCCTCACTGCCGGTTGAACGAGATGGCGATCGCCGGAACGTCAGAGCACCACGCGTCGTAGGTGAGGCCGATATCGGGGTCGCCTCCCCACACGTACTTGGTGCCCATCAGGTCGCCGCAGGCGCGCCGCTCGGAGGGGTCGGTGACGTCACGAGCTCGGCCGGGGTGCTCCGCGCCGGCGAGTTTCACGACGACCTCCGGCTGCACGGACAAGTTGCGGTACCAGTCGGCGCCTGGCCCGTTACCGGAGATGAGGTACATCGTCTCGTCCATGACTCCGAACCAGATCTCGATCTCGTCCGGCTTCCCCGACACCCGGCCAGTCGTGACGATGTCGCAACACTCGACGTCGCTTGGTCCAACCAGTCCACCGCGAGATGCTCGCACGTCGGATCAGGGATCACCAGAGCGCGGCCAGCGCACCTGCAGCTCCCATGTCGACCGGGCACCTCCGCCGGTCAGGGTGGCGTCCGCCGCACATAGATGTCTCGGCGACCACGCGCCGCGGACTCGACCGCGAGGGACGCCCGATCGCGTCGGCCGCTTCCAGGTCGTGGGAGGCGCCCACACGGCGGGTGCTGATCGCTCACCCCGAATCACTCGCAGCCCTCCGCATGCTCCCAATCGAAGGTCACGATGCGGCGGTCCTGTTCGGCGAACGCCGTGAGTCCACCGGCGGTGAACCCGTCGATCGACAACACGACGTACCCCGGCCGGCGGTCGTCGGGGTGAACGATCGCACTGGCGTCGATGCGCCCGGAGTCGGAGTCGACCTGGCGCTCCGTGTGCGTGAGCCACACGATCCCGTCCCGTTCCGCGCCGGTCGCGCTCGCGAACCACCGGCGCCGCGAACGTCTCGGTCGACCACCGGAGTGGGCCGGCCGGTCCAGAGCGTGACCGCTCGGCGCGGAGGCGGTCCGGATTCAGCGGCAACCGGTCGTGGTCGAGCCAGAAGCCATACCATCCGAGCACCGTACGGTCGAGGATCGTCTCGGCGACGACGGGTTGCCGTGCCAGGATCGTGGCGGCCCGGTCGGCGGTCGCGATCCCCGCTCGTCGCGCCAGTGCGACGAGATCGGCATCGAGATCGCGAAAGGCGACGAACCGGCCGTCCGGGTCCAGCTCCATGGCGGGCAGCACGGCGAGGTTGCGGTAGAGCATCTCGGCGACGTACTCCTCGGTCAGCCCGCTCACCTGCTCGATGATGTCGTCGAACGTGATCACGAGACCGTCCCCGGCGGGGCCGTCGGCCACGTCGACGGTGAACGTCCGGGCGACCGGCGGTCCTCCGGTACCGATGACCTCATGGACGACGACGCGGCACGGCGGACCCCAGTCGAACGCGCCGAGCGCCAATTCCCCGGCCACGCCCGTCGCATGGTCCCCTTCACTCGTCAGGACGGGCGCGGGCGGCAACTCGATCAGCGCGTCCGCCGTGTCGGGCGGGCGGTCGTCGTCGATCTCGACCACACCCGGGTTCGCTCGGTCCCCACCGGTGCACCCGGACGTGACGATCCACGCCAGCAGGACGCCCAGCGTGGGCCACCTCACGGTTGATACCGCCGCGGTGGGACGCCGTATGGGCCGTCCACGGATTCGGTGAGCACCAAGTCGAACGTGCGTATGTTCTCCGGAAAGCCCGACATGGATTGGCCGACGGGAACGCGGCAGGGAACTCCCCAGTCCCATTCGCCCAGTTCGACCACCTGGGATGCCGGCTCTGTCGTCGTGACAGCCGGCTGCGACGTTGCCGTCATCGACGGCTGAGGCGGTGATGTCGTTGCGAGCGCCGGCGGAGGTGGCGGGAGTTCGACGAGCGCACGATCTGTGGTCGAAACGGTAGGCGATCCGGGCAATTGTCTCGCCGGCTCGGACGAGTAGGCGACCTCGGAGCACGCCGTCGCCCAACCACGAACGCCGGCCCGGTGATCGGCCGGCCCCGTGATCGCCTCACGGTTGGTACTGGCCGAAGACGTCTCGCAGCGCGTCGCTGACCTCGCCGAGCGTTGCGCCGGCTCGCAGTGCTTCCTTCATCGGGTAGAGGAGGTTGTCGGTGCCACGGGCTGTCTCGCGCACCGCTTCGAGCCGGGCGGCCACGTCGCCGGCGTCACGGTTTGCCTTGTACGCCGCGAGCCGGGCCTGCTGCGCCGGTTCGAGCGCTGGATCGATCGGGAACACGCTGGGTTCGGGCTCGTCGTCGATCTGGAACTTGTTGAGACCGACGATCACCCGCTCGTCGTCGTCGATCGACTTCGTGTACTCGTAGGCCGACTGTTCGATCTCATCCATCTGGTAGCCCTGCTCGATCGCTGCGACAGCGCCACCGATCTCGTCGATCCGCTCGATGTACTCCCAGGCGAGACGTTCGACCTCGTCGGTCATCGATTCGACCAGGTACGACCCGGCGAGTGGGTCGGGCGTGTCGGTGACACCTGCCTCGAATCCGATGATCTGCTGCGTGCGCAAGGCGAGTCGCGCCGCCTCTTCGGTCGGCAGCGAGAGCGCCTCGTCGTAGCCGTTGGTGTGCAGCGACTGGGTGCCACCCATCACGGCGGCCAGTGCCTGCAGCGCGACCCGCACCACGTTGTTGACCGGCTGCTGGGCCGTGAGCGTCGACCCACCCGTCTGCGTGTGGAAACGCAGCATCGTCGACTTCGGGTCGTTCGCGCCGAAGCGCTCGGTCATGATCTTGTGCCACATGCGGCGGCTCGCCCGGAACTTGGCGACCTCTTCGAAGAAGTGGTTGTGCCCGTTCCAGAAGAAACTCGAGCGCGGCGCGAACTCGTCGACATCGAGCCCTGCGTCGATCGCTGCCTGCACGTAGGCGATCGCGTTCGCGAGCGTGAAGGCGATCTCCTGGGTCGCCGTCGAACCGGCCTCGCGGATGTGGTAGCCGGAGATCGAGATCGTGTTCCAGCGCGGCACGTGCTTCGCGCAGTACTCGAAGATGTCCGTGGTGATCCGCACCGACTCCCGTGGCGGGTAGACGTAGGTGCCGCGGGCGATGTACTCCTTGAGCAGGTCGTTCTGGATCGTGCCGGAGATCTCTTCCGCGGACACGCCCTGCTCCTCCGCGACGAGCTCGTACATCAGCAGCAGGATCGCTGCGGTCGAGTTGATCGTCATCGATGTCGTGACCTGGTCGAGCGGGAGATCCTTCAGGAGCGCTCGCATGTCGTCGAGCGAGTCGATCGCGACGCCCACCTTGCCGACCTCTCCCTCAGCTCGCGGATGATCGGAGTCGTAGCCCATCTGTGTCGGCAGGTCGAACGCACACGACAACCCTGTCTGGCCCGCGTCGAGGAGGAAGCGGAAGCGCTCGTTCGTCGCGGCGGCGTCGCCGAACCCGGAGTACTGGCGCATCGTCCAGTGCCGGCCGCGATACATCGACGGGTAGACACCTCGGGTGAACGGCGCCCGACCGGGCAGTCCGAGCTGCTCGTCGGCATTCCAGTCGGCGAGGTCATCGTCGGTGTAGAGGGGCTTGATCTCGATGCCGGAGTCGGTTCGGCGCACGTCGTCGGCCATGGTCCCAGCGTACGTCGCCGCGCCCGACGGCGCATGGGCGGCGATGCGTTTCGCGCACCAGGTCGACCTGAACGCGCTGCAACAGAGACGAGCCGACGGTCTCGCGCGACGATGGGGCATGCGCAAGTTCGTGATCATGGGAGTCCAGGGCAGCGGCAAGGGCACGCAGGCGGCGATGCTCGCCGAGCGGTTCGACCTCGTCCACATCAGCGTCGGCGACATCTTCCGATGGCACATCCAGTCCCACACCAAGCTCGGAGCCGCCGTGAAACGCATCGTCGATTCCGGGCAACTCGTCGGTGACGACCTCGTCGAATCGGTCGTGCAGGACCGGTTGCAGTTGCACGACTGGAATTTCGGCTTCATCGTCGACGGGTTCCCTCGCAACGCCGTGCAGGCCGAGTTCTTCCTCGAGAGCTACGACATCGACGGTGTGATCAACCTGGAGATGCCCGACAGCGAGGTCGAACGTCGGGTGCTGTCGCGGCGGCTGTGCTCGGTCTGCGGGCTCGACTACAACCTGATCGCCAGCCGGCCCGAGGTGGAAGACCGCTGCGACGTGTGCGGCGGCACGCTCGTTCGGCGCCCCGACGACAATCCCGAGGCCCTCGCCAACCGTCTGCGCGACTATCACGAGAAGACTCAGCCGGTCATCGAACTGTTCGAACGCAAGGAGTTCGTCGCCCACATCGACGCCACTCAGGACCGGGAAGCGGTCCTCGCCGAGATCGTGGAACAGTTCCACCTCCCCGACGACGAGTGACCGACGAGCGCCCGGTCGCCCGGACCGCATGACCGACCCGCTCACAGCCGGTGCTCGCGAGTTGGCGCCCGTGTTCTGCACGGCGTACGAGAATGACTCTGTCGACGACCCGATGAGACCGGAAGTCACGTATTGGTTGCACGAGCTGAACGGCAAGATCCTCGTTCAGCTGCCGACGAGTTGCACGTCGAACGGCGTGGTCGACATGCGTTCGGACCCGTCGTCGGTGATCACGTACTGATCTTCGAGCTTGATGCCGAAGCCGTCGTCGGGATGCCCGACGTAGCTCTCGACGCAGATGACCATGCCCGGCTCGAACGAACCGTCGAGTTCATACGGTTGGCCGACGACGGCGTGGGGCACGTAGGGCCACTCCCCGCACATCCCGAGACCGTGCGCCAGGCATCCATACGAGTGAGCGCGGTAGCGATCGGGAATCGACCATGCCGATCGGGCGTAGTCCTCGAACGAGCGGCCCGGCTCCAAGAGGCGTGCGTTGTGCCGGAGTTGGTCGAGTGCCAGCCCGTGCAGACTGCGCTGGCGGTTCGTCGCCGGGCCGTCCCCGACGAGGTAGGCACGCGAGAAGTCGACGGCGTAGCCGCCGAAGCCGACCGCATCCGTGTCGAGGCAGAACACGTCGCCGTCGACGCACGGGACCGGCGCGGCTTCCCGAAAGTACGGAACCGTGCGCGGCCCCGATTGGGCGAGCCGTGTCGACACGTACTCGCCCTCGTGCGCGATGAGATGCCGCTGGAACTCCGCCCAGACCTCGATCTCCGTGGCACCGGGAACCAGATGCGGGCGCATCGCCTCGACGGCGTCCTCGACTCGGCCGACCGCCTCCTGCATGATGCAGATCTCTGCAGCGAGCTTGACCGCTCGGGCGGAGACGACCGCCTCCGTTCCCGATGCGACCGTCACGTCGTGGTCGCGAAGGGCGTCGGCGAGCATGAACTCGACCCGCTCGACGCCGAGCCGCACCGACCCGGCGCGATGCCCACGGGTGAGGGATGCGACATCGGCCGCGAACCGCTCATTGGCAGCGGCGTAGGTCGGCCCGCTCACCGCAGTGAGGCCCGGTGCGGTTCGAACCTCGGTCACCACGGGCGAATCGCGGGCCAGGTGTTCTGCCCCGCCGTACTCGTACGACACGGTGGACCCGCCAGGAACGACCAGGAGGTATCGGAACGGACCCATCATCGAATACACGTTCATGTTCCGGACGCCGGTCGCATAGGAGATGGTGATCGGGTCGGCCGTGAGCAGCGCATCGAGGCCGGCCGCCGTCACGGCATCGCAGATCCGCCGGTGGCGAGCCCGGATCAGCTCGGGATGCCACGCGTCGATGACACCCGTCACAGCACGGTGCGGACGCGCCAGAGGTCAGGGAACAGCTCGACGGCCAGCATCCGCTTGAGATAGCTCACGCCGCCGGTTCCACCGGTACCCCGTTTGAACCCGATCACCCGCTCGACCGTCGTGACGTGGTTGAAGCGCCACCGACGGAAGTAGTCCTCGACGTCGACGAGCTTCTCGGCCAACTCGTACTGCGACCACCAATGCTCAGGGTCGCCATACACCACCTGCCACGCAGCGACGATGTCGTCGTCGAGGACATGCGGCACCGCGAGGTCTCGTTCGATGGCCGCGGCAGGCACCGGCAGCCCGCTGCGTGCGAGCAGGCGAACCGCCTCGTCGTACATACTCGGCCGTTCCAGCTCGGCGGTGAGCAGGCCGTGGATCTCCGGCCGGTGTTCGTGCGGTCTCAGCATGGCGAGGTTGCGATTCCCGAGGATGAACTCGACCTGCCGGTACTGATACGACTGGAAGCCCGATGACTGACCCAGGGCATCGCGGAACTCGGTGTACTCGCTCGGTGTCATCGTGCGCAGCACATCCCATGCCTTGTTCAGCTGCTCGAAGATGCGAGCGACTCGCGTCAGCATCTTGAACGCCGGTTGCAGACGGTCGTCGGCGAGCGCCGCCCGCGCATGGGTGAGCTCGTGCACGACCAACCGCATCCACAGCTCGGACGTCTGGTGCTGCACGATGAACAGCAACTCGTCGTGGGCGTCGCTGAGCGGCCGTTGCGCGCCGAGCACCGCGTCGAGGTGCAGATAGTCGCCGTACGACATCCGACCGTCGAACGACATCTGCGCACCGTCATCAGTTGGGTCGATCGGGTTCACGAAGCCGCCGCCACGATCGCGATCTCCATCTTCCATTCGGGTCGGGCCAGGGCCGGAACCGTCACCAAGGTCGAGGCTGCGAGATGTCCGTCGAGGAATCGGTCTCGCGCCGCCATCACGCCGCCGAGTGGCTCACCGACCACCGCATAAGTGGTCACCGAGACGACGTCGGTCGCCACCATGTCGGCAACATCGAGCATCGCGGCGATGTTCGACCACACCACGTCGGCCTGTTCTCCGATGTCGTCGGGCACGCTGCCGTCAGGCGCGGTGGGAACCACCCCGGACGTGTGCAGCCAACGTGTCGGCTGCTCGGAAAGCATCGCGTGGGCGTAGTTCGCCGCCGGCGCAGCGATGGAGTCCGGATCGATCGAACGGTTCACGCCTGCAGTCTCGCGCCGCAGCGCGACGAGCCGGGCACGGACCCGGTCCTGCAACCCGTCAGACGACGGCGTCAGCGATCATCCGGCCGCCTTCGAGACGAAGGATCCGGTCGGCCCGGTCGAAGGCCACGGCGCGGTGCGACACCGCGATCACGGTCATACCCGCGTCGGCCAGGTTCTGCCACAGACGTAGTTCGGTCTCCACGTCGAGGGCGCTCGACAGATCGTCCAGTATCACGAGCTCGGGATCGTGCACGATCGCCCGCGCCCCGGCGAGTCGCTGCCGTTGCCCGCCGGACAGCCGCAGGCCTCGTGGGCCGATCATCGTGTCGACCCCCTGCGGCATCTCGGCGATGTCGACATCCATCACCGCCAGCTCGATGGCGCGTGCGATCCGCTCGGCGTCGACGCGGCCGAAGGCGATGTTGTCGGCCACCGAGTCGGAGATCAGCTGCGGCACCTGCGGCAGGAAGGCCGCGTTCGGTGGCACCAGAAAGGCACCGGCGTCCGCGACCGGCGAACCGTTCCACCACACCGCGCCGGTGACGTCGGCCTGCCACGCCAAACCGAGGAGCGCTCGCAGCAGCGTGCTCTTGCCCGAACCGACCGGCCCCGTGACGACGACGAACTCCGAACGCGCCACCGAGAACGACACATCGGCCACCCCGACACCGGATGGATAGCGGGCAGACAGGCCGACCACTTCGAAGCGCTCGAGCGGCACGCGCTCCGGCCGCACCTCACCCGGCCGGGTTCGTGTCTTGCCGACGCCGATCGGCAACGACCGGGCGTTCACGGTGTTCTCGGGGTCGCAATCGGCCACGAGGAACGCCATCCGCTCGAATGCCACCCCGGCCTGCTTGTACCGAGCGAGCGAGCGTCCGGCCATCCGGGGCAGGAAGCTCAGCCATCCGAGGTAGGCGACGAAGAGGGCGAGCTCCCCGACGTCGAAGCGGCCCGACGAGAGGGCCCCGGCGCCCACGATCAGCACCAGCCCGAGACCGACATCGGTGGCGCCCCGACTGAACGTGTACACCCCCTCGTCGAGCACACGGTCGCGGACCGCTGTGATCCGTCGTCGATCGACGAGCACACGAAGGCGGTCGAGCACCGCGGGTGCGGCGTCGTTGACCTTGATCGTCGTCGCGGCTGCCATGACGTCACCGACGAGGCCCGTCACGGCTCCGGTCGCTTCGCGATCCGCCGCCCGGTATCTCCTGATTCGAGCGTCGAGTGACTTCGTGACGATCGCGACCACCACCAACGGAGCGACCAGCACCAGTGCGCCAGCGGCGTTGGTGGCCCCGAGCACGACGCCGGCGAGCATGGTGAAGACGAGGCCCGCTGAAACGTCGACCAGGCTGTCGATGAACCTGGCGACGTCTTCCGCGTCGTCGCGGAAGTGGGTGACGGCCTCACCGGCCGAACCGACGGGCTGGCCCGCTTCGGGGCCACCACTGGCCACCTGGGCGGCCAGCATGTTCGCCCGCAGGAACGTCTGCATCTGCAACCAGACGCGAGCCCAGACGAGCGCGCCGGCGTGAATCGAGGCCATCCGGGCGACCTCGACGACGACGAGCACCACGACCCAGCGGTACACCTCTGACGAATCGCCGCGTGCGAGCGCGTCGAAGGCCCGGCTCAATGCCCAGCCGATGGCGACGGGCAGCGTGAAGAACAGGACGAACAACGCCCACCCTCCCCAGAACGTCCAGCGACTGTGCCGGATCACACGCCAGACGAGGGTCCACGACTTCATTGCGACACCTCCGGTTCGTCGAGCGCGTCGAGCGCGTCGAGGTCGTCGAGTGCGAGAGTCGAGAGTCGGTGGAATCGACTGGTCGGGTCCTGGGCCAGTGCGCCGCGATCGCCATGCTCGACCACGCGACCGTCGTCGAACACGACGATCTCGTCGACGTCACGCAACGTGGAGAGGCGATGGGCGATCACGAGGGTCGTGCGATCCTCCATCAGCTTGTTGATCGCCGACTCCAGCTTTGCTTCGGTGACCGGGTCGACTCGGGCGGTTGCCTCGTCGAGCACCACCAGGTCGGGATCGCGCAGCCACACTCGGGCCATCGCGAGGAGTTGCGCCTCGCCGGCCGAGAGTCCGGCGCCGCCGGCCCCGAGCGCTCGATTGATGCCACCGTCGACGAGGCCGTCGAGGCCGACGGCTCGCAGCGCATCGATGACCTCGTCGTCGCTCGGCTCCGGATCGAACAGGGTGACGTTGTCGCGGATCGAACCCCCGAACAGCTCGACCTCCTGAGGCACGAGTGCGACGCGACGCCGCAACTCCGATTTCGGTATCTCGACGATCGGCACGCCGCCGAGCGCGACCGTTCCGTGCGTCGGCTCGATCAACCGCAGGACGAGACGCGAGAACGTCGTCTTCCCACTCCCGGTCCGACCGACGATCCCGACAGAGTGTCCGGCCCCGAGCGCGACCGACACGTCGGCGAGCACCGGCTGATCGGCGCCGTACTCGAACCCGACATCGGCGAACGTCACATCGAGCGGTCCACCCGCCGGTGAGGTCGTGCCGGCGTCGACGATCGACGGCTGCACGGCGATCAGGTCGGCGACGCGCCGCATCGCGCCGGTCGCCTTCTGCACGGTCTGGAGTTCGTGGACGACGTCCTCGAGCGGCCGTTCGATGAGCAACACGTACTGGAAGAGGAGGAACGCGGTCCCGATGCTCATCGCACCGCTCATCACGAGCGCTGTGCTCGCCACCAGGGAGACGACCGTACCGGCGACCACCGCACCCTGGACCGCCCACCACATCCCCAGGAACGCAGACTCGCGACGCACCGAGGTGACGAGGGCTCCGGCGGAGTCCTCCACGAATCGCCACATCGCATGACCGCCCGCACCGTTCGCAGCGGAGATCCTCTGACGCGTTGAGTCGCTCCTCGATGCCGCCGTACAGGCGTGCGAACGCCCCGAGTTCCTCCGATGACTCCGCCACCGCCCGGTGTCGCATGAGCAACACCGACGCGACCGCGATTGCGATGTACACCGCCATGCCGAGCCCGACGCGCCAGTCGATGGCCGACACGACGAGGATCATCCCGCCGATGAGCAGGACGGCTCCGAGCGCTTTCGGTACCACTCTCCCCAGGAGCTCCGACACCGACGTGACGTCGCCGTCGACGCGCTGGATCAGTTCGCCTGGTGTGTGACGCCGGTGGAACTCATGGTCGAGGTCGAGGACATGGGCCGTCATGTCGAGCCGCAACGTATTCGTGGTCCGCCAGGCCGAGATCGTCGCCGAACGGGCCACGAGCACCTCGACGACCTGACTCGCCACCACGATGACGAGAAACCCGACGGCGAGGTTGCGGAGTTCGGATGCTCCGGCGCCCGACGAGGCCTGATCCACGATCCGGCGAACGACCAGCGGCCCGGCCAGCAGCAGCATCGATCCGACCGCGACCAGCACGGCGAGCGCGGCCCAGCGGCCGGCATCGAGCCGGACGAGTCGCACGAGGGCGCGATGCGGTGACGGGGTCGAACCTGGCACGACTCCATCGTCGCAAGTCGGACCGTCCCCGCACGATGAGGTTTCACGGTTCGCGTTTCACGCCGCAGCGGGTGTTGGCAGTCGTCGGACGCCTGGACGAGACTGCGCGTCGTGGAGAGCAGCGGCGAACGACTGCGGGCGTTGCCGCCCGAAGCGCTGTTCCTCGTCTCGGCGATCTCCCAATACGTCGGCGCCGCGATCGCGGTCTCGATCTTCGACGAGGTCGCACCGCAGACGGTTGCGTGGCTTCGTGTCATCGGCGCTGCGCTCGTGCTGCTTGCGGTGTCACGCCCGTGGCGCATGACATGGACGCGTGAGCAACTCGCGGCGGTGGCGGTGTTCGGTGTGGCGACCGCGCTGATGAACGTGTTCTTCTATCTCGGGCTCGACCGGATCGACCTCGGCAAAGGCGTCACGATCGAGTTCATCGGCCCGATCGCGGTCGCCGCCTTCACCACCCGCAGTCGCCGGAACGCAGGTGCGCTCGCGTTCGCCGTGGTGGGCGTGATGGTGCTCGGCGGCGTCGAGATCGACGACAACCTCGTCGGACTGCTCTTCATCCTCGCCGCCTCGATGCTCTGGGCGATCTACATCGTGATCGGCTCGCGGGTCGCCCGGGTCGATCGGGGCGTCGCCGGGCTCGGGCTCGGCCTGGCGATCGGCGCGGTCGCGATCACGCCGATCGGGGCGCCCGGGAGCGCCGACGTGTGGCTGGACCCGCGCTTGCTGACGCTGTGCCTGCTGGTCGGTGTGTTCTCGAATGCGATCGGCTACGGCATCGACCAGTTCACCCTCCGCCGGATTCCGATCCGACGGTTTTCGCTGCTCCTGGCACTGCTGCCCGTGACCGCCGTGGTCGTCGGATGGGTCGCGCTCGGCCAGGAGCCGTCGGCGATCGACCTGATCGGCATCGGCTTCGTGCTCGTGGGAGTCGTCGTGCAGGAACGCGACGAGATCGACCGCGTGGAGACCGTCGTGCGCACCGACCCCGCCTGACCGACGCATCGCTCGGCCGCCGTGCGATGGGTACCATGCACTGACCGACACACCACACTGACCGACACACCACTGACCGACACACACTGACCGACACACGCACGAACACGAGGGCCTCCCATGGCGAACACGATCGACGACGAACTCGCAGAACTCGAGAAGGAGGCGACGACCCCGAAGGACGACTTCGAAGCCGAGCGGCTGCATCGCAAGCAGCGGCTCGCCTGCGGACTTCGCACGATGGGCAGGCTCCACCTCGCCGAGGGGGTGGCCGGTCACGTCACGGTCCGCGACCCCGAGTTCCCCGACCGCTTCTGGGTGAACCCGTTCGGTCACAACTTCAAGTTGATGACCGTCAGCGATCTGATCTGCGTCGATCACACCGGTGAGGTGGTCGTCGGCGACCGCCCGGTGAACGCCGCGGCATTCGCCATTCACAGTGAGCTGCACAAGGCGCGCCCCGACGTCATGGCCGCCGCCCATTCACACTCGATGTACGGCCGCACGTTCTCGACGCTCGGCAAGCCGCTGAAGATGATCAGCCAGGACGCCACGATGTTCTACGACGACGTGGCGCTGTGCAACGAGGGCAGCGGTGCCGTCGTGCTCGATACCGCCGTTGGTCGGGCGATGGGCGAGGCGCTCGGCACCAGGAAGGCGCTGATCCACCAGAACCACGGTCTGATCACCACGGGCGGCTCGGTGGATGCCGCCGTCTGGTGGTTCATCGCACTCGAACGCCTGTGCCAGAGCCAACTCCTCGCTGAGTCGGCCGGCGAACCCATTGTGATTCCGGATCACCTCTGCGAGGACGGCTACAAGGCGCAGGGCAGCGACATCGCCGGTTGGTTCCAGTTCCAACCGTTCTGGGACGAGCTCGTCGCCCGCGAGCCCGAATTCCTGGACTGACGTTCACGCGCTCGTCGAAATCCCCAGATTTCTACAACGCTGTGATCAAGTTCGGCCACCGGCCGACCGAAAGATAGAGCGGCGCGCCGACCGGGAACAACTTGGCGGGAACCTCCCGGTCGGCGACGCCGCCAAATCTCTGGCTCGAACCGCAGGCTCGCCGCACGATCTCCGCAGGTTCTCCAGACGTCCGAACGCTCAGGCCGCGGCGGCGATCGTGGTCCGATGCATCACACGTTCGTGGCCGTCGTAGCCGCCCGTCGCCTTGTGCAGCACGGACCGGTTGTCCCACATCACCAGCATGTCCGGCTCCCAGCGGTGCCGGTAGACGAACTCATCGCGGCCCTGCCAGTGGAACAATTCCGACAGCAACAGTCTCGCTTCCTCATCGGGCATACCTTCGATGCCGATGATGTAGCCCAGGCAACTGAAGAAGCCGAGCCGGCCGGTTTCGGGGTGAGCGCGGATCAGGGGATGGGTCTGGGTCGCCATCGCGGTCCCGGACGGGCGGATGTCCATGCTGCGATCGGCCTCGGTGTCCTGGTCGCCGTAGAACCCTGACGGCGCATAGCCACCACGGGCCGAGTGAATCGCGGTCAGCCCTTCGTACCGCTTGCGCATCTCGGCCGGCATCGAATCGAGTGCAGCATGCTGGTTCGCGAACAGGGTGTCGCCTCCGATGGGCGGAACGACCACCGACCGCAGACAGGTGCCTGCGGGCGGGCGCTCCTGGAAGCTCCAGTCGCTGTGGAAGTTCTCGGCGAACAGTGGCGCCGTCTCGTCGGCGGCCCGACACACGGCGATCACGTGATCCCGGCCGGGGATCGGCGCGATGTAGGGGTCGTCACCGAAGCCGCCGAAGTGCAGCGTGAACCGTTCCAAGTCGTCGTCGGTCATCGGCTGGCCGGGGAACGACAGCACGTGATGTTCGAGCCATGCGGAACGAACGGCGGCGACGGTCTCGTCGTCGAGTGGACGAGTCAGATCAACGCCGCGCACCGTTGCGCCACACGCCTGCCCGGACGGGATGACCTCGATCGCCATGGCCAGAAACTAGTCGGGACGGTGCGGTCATCGACCGGTGGGACGTCCGTTCGCCGGGCTTGCGCACCGCGGGATTTGCCCACGAACTGCTTCGGTCAGAACGAGTGTGATGGCGCCATTCTGTGCCGCACTACCGAGCGTTGCCGCCATCGAGTACAGGTGTTCGGCTCGTCATCGGGGGCTCAGCACGCAGAACTCGTTGTCATCGGGGTCGGCCATGACCACCCAGCTCGTGTCGCCTTGACCGATGTCGATTCGAGTTGCCCCGAGAGCGACGAGACGGTCGACCTCGTCGCGCTGATCGACGTGGCGGGGCGGAGCGATGTCGAGATGGAGTCTGTTCTTGGCGATCTTCGGGATCAGCGGCGGGCCACTCCAGGTGATGAGCGGACCGGTGCCGTCGGGCGCCCGGATCGCAGTCTCCTCGTCCTGGTCCCACACCAACGGCCACCCGAGCGCTTCGCTCCAGAAGTACCCCACCTCGCGCGTCCCGTCGCAGTTGATCGCTCCGAGGCGCCCGCAACCGGCGAGGAACTCGTTGCCCGGCTCGATGAGGCAGAACTCGTTGCCTTCGGGGTCGGCGAGCACGACGTGATCCTCGTCAGGAGGTTGGCCGATGTCGATGTGGCGGCCGCCGAGCTCGACCAACGTCGCGGCCGTCTCCCGTTGGTCGTCGATCGACGTGGTCGTGAGGTCGAGATGGTTGCGGTTCTGGCCTGCCTTGTGCTCCGGGACCGGCTCGAACAGGATCTGGAATCTGGTGCCATCGGTCGGTACGAGGCCGAGCTCACCGCTGGTCTCGTCGTCGATCTCCCAGCGCAGCGCCTCGGCCCAGAAACGCGCGAGGCGGAACGGATCGTTCGCGTCGAGGCAGAGCGCGACGAGCCGCGCAGTCATCCCCGCTGCGTCATCCCGATTTCGTCGATGTGCTCGACGGCCACGACCCCTGCCACGGCCACACCGTGCCACAACCGTTCCGTCCGACCGCGACCGGATTCACGATCTGCGCGCCACCACCCGCGTCCGCGCCACTCCACCCCGAGTCGAGCACCGGTCGCCGTCGAATCACAGATGCAGATCAACCAGCGGGCTCTCCGTCACGCTTCCAGAAACCGACGTGGGGTTCGATGGCCCCGTCGTCGCGCTCCGGGCCGACGAACTGCATGGCTGGGCTCGCCGTCGCCGTCGGTCACCATCCGGTTGCGGGCGGTCTCGACGACCTCTCCGTCGACGACCAGCAGCGACCCGAACAGGTGGTCGCCGCGCTCACGAGCCGCCGTCGCCAGATCGAGCGCCCGCGGCATCATCTCGCCATGAACATCGCCCATGCTCGATCGCCGCACACCGCGATGCGCGTTCAGCTGTGGGCCAGCCCGGGTGCGCAGAGGCCGTCGAGTTCTTGCACGATGATGCGGTCACGGTTCTCGTACGTGACCTGATTGGTCGGGTCCGGGCGCAGATTGAAGACCCGGAACTCCATCTCGGTGGTGTCGACCGAGAGGATCCGACCGATCAACGGTTCGCCGAGACCGAGGATCACCTTGATCGTCTCGAGTGCCTGGATGGATCCGACGATGCCGGGCAGCACGCCGAGCACGCCGGCCTCGGCACACGACGGCGCCAACTCGGCGGGCGGCGGCTCGGGCACCATGTCGCGATACGTCGGTCCGTCGAGCGGGTGGAACACGCTGACCATGCCCTCGAAACGGAAGATCGATCCGTGCACCACCGGGATGCCGAGCTTCACACTCGCGTCGTTGAGCAGGTAGCGACTCGGGAAGTTGTCGGCGCCGTCGACGATCACGTCGTAGCCGGCGATGATGTCCATGATGTTCGACGCATCCAGCCGGGTGTCGTACGTGACCACGTCGACGTCGGGGTTCAGCATCGTCAGCGTCTTCTTGGCCGAGTCGACCTTGCGATCGCCGATGCGGTCGACGTTGTGAAGGATCTGCCGCTGCAGGTTCGACGCATCGACGTCGTCCATGTCGACGATGCCGATCGTGCCAACACCGGCCGCTGCGAGATAGAGCGCGGCGGGCGAACCGAGACCGCCGGCACCGAGCATGAGGACCTTCGCATCGAGCAGTCGCTTCTGCCCTTCGATTCCGACCTCGGGCAGGAGCAGGTGCCGCTTGTACCGGTTCATCTGTTCAGGGCTGAGCGACGCAGGTTGACGCCACTCGCGACCCTCGTCCTTCCAGCGGCCGTAGCCGCCCTCCATCGACTCGACCGTCTCGTAGCCGAGCTCCTGCATCGTCTTCGCGGCGAACGCCGAACGAACACCGCCGGCGCAATAGACGACGACCGGGGTGGTCTTGTCGAGGATCCGGCCCTCGACCTGTGACTCGAGGTGGCCGCGCGGGATGTGGATCGCGCCGGCCAGCGCACCCTCCTGATACTCGTCGGGTTCGCGCACGTCGAGCACGGCGTAACCGGCGGCGATGTGCTCGGCTGCACCCTCGGTGGACACCTCGGTGATCTCGGACTTCGCTGACGTCAACAGGTCGCGGAACGTTGCCATAGACGTCAAAACCTACCAACCTGGTCGGGTATTCCCGACGGCGGTTCGCTCGGCAGGAAATCGACCGCTCCATCGGTCGCGGATCGCCACCGACACCGCTCAGCCGGGGACGAGCCGCGGGAGGATGTCAGCGATCTGACCGATCAGCAGGTGGTCGGCGTGATGATCCATCTCGGTCGACTGCCCGTTGATGATGACCACGACCGCGCCGGAACGTTTGGCGATCGGCACGCAGTTGGCGACCGGGTAGACGCTCAGGGTGGAGCCGATTGCCAGCATCAGGTCGCACTCCTCGCTCACGCGGAGGGCTCGATCGATCACCTCGGGCACCAGGGACTGGCCGAAGCTGATCGTGTCGGACTTCACGATGCCGCCACACACCAGGCAGGGAGGATCGGCCTCGCCCGCCCGCACGCGGTCGAGCGTCTCACGCATCGGCCGCCGATCGCGGCAGTCCCAGCACCGGGTGTAGCGCACCGTGCCGTGCACCTCGATGACGTGCTCGGGATCGTTCCCGGCTTCCTGGTGTAACCCGTCGACGTTCTGTGTCACCAGCGCATGCAGCCTGCCGCTTCGTTCGATGCGGACGATGCTGTCGTGGCCGACGTTGGGTTCGGCCGTCCAAACCGGCGTGTCGAGTCGGTTCAGCCACGCGGCGCGACGGACCTCGGGGTCGGCAAGGTAGTTCTGGATCGTCGCGGCCTTCTCCGCGCCCGGATTCCTGGTCCAGATGCCCTTCGGGCCACGAAAGTCGGGTATGCCCGAATCGGTCGAGATGCCGGCGCCGGTGAGCACGACGATGCGCTCGGACGAGGCGACCCGATCCGATGCAGCCTCCAATCCGACGGGAAGATTGTCCATGAGGTGATTGTGGCGCGTCCGGTCGACCGACCAGACTTCGTGGTGTGATCCTCGCCCGCGCCGTCCTGTCGCTCGCCTTGTTCGGCAGCACCGCATACGCAGCGACGAACGGCCTGGACGCTGCGACCGTCGACGAACGGGCCGATCGGGACACCGCCTTCGCTCCCGCCGCCACCTGTGATCTCGACACGGTCAGGTCGCTCGCCGCCCGCCACCATGGCGTGCGGCAGTTCGTGGTGATGGCGACGGACGACTTCTCCGCCACGACCGGATCCGTGGAGGTCGCGGTACGCACCGACGGCGGAACCTGGCTCTGCCGCAACCATGCCGACGAAACAGCGGTCTTCGGTCGCAACGGCACGCGCCCGCTGCCCGAGCGGCGATCGGGCGACGGCACCACACCCGCCGGCGTCTTCCCGCTCGGCGAGGTGACCGCCTGGGACGGGCAGACCTTCAGCATGTTCGGCAACCGCCCCGACCCGGGCGTCGAGGCCACGTACCGTTCAGTTCGCCGGGAAGACTGCTGGGGCGCAACCGCCAACACACCCCGCTACCAACATCTGGTGAATCGGCCGGGCTGCGGTGGTCCCGACGAGTGGTTGGAGTCGTTCGGCGAGGCGTACGCCCACGCCGCGGTCATCGGCGCGAACCTCGACCCGATCTCCGGCGACGAGCCCGGCGAGACACCATTCGCCGCAGCGATCTTCCTGCACCGCACGAGCTACACCCCGAGCGGTGTCGGCAAGCCGACCAGCGGCTGCGTGTCCCTCGGCTACGACGATCTGGTCGACACACTCCGTGCCATCGACCCCGATCTCGCGCCCCACTTCGCGATCGGGCCGCGGTCGTGGCTCCGCTCGACAGCCTGACCGCCGAGCTTTCTCAGCACGTCGCGAGTACACCGAACGACGACTCGATCAGGTGCCACTCGTTGCGCATCGCGGTACTCATCGCCCGGAACCCGTCCTTGACGGCCGACATGTCGCCGGCGAAGGACGCCACGGCCACGACTGGCGGCATCATCTCGGCGGCCATCCGGTCCCGTTGCTCCTGGAAGTGCGTCAGCGCGTCGGCGAGGTCCGACCCGCAGACGAAGGCCGATCCGAGCGCATCAGCCAACAACTCGGCGCCGATGAACGCATCGGTGATGCCGTGGGCGCTGACCGGGTCCTTGAAGTAGCCGGCGTCGCCGACGAGCGCCCAGCCAGGGCCCCACGCCTGGCGCAGGAACCCCGGAGTACCGGGGAACGATCGATAACCGCCGACGGGCTGCCGGCCAGCGAGCTGAGCATGGAGTTCCGGAACCGAGGCGACCTCATCGTGGTGGGCATCGGCCAGGCGACCGCGAGCAACGCGGTCGAAGCGCTCCAGCGGCATGCCGGTCCAGACCACGGCCAGGTCATCGTTCGTGGGGATGACGCCGACGACCCGGTCGTCGCCGTAGTGATTGACGATCGTGTCGTCAGCGAGCCCCGCGAAGTAGGCGAACGTGCTGGTGGCGCCCACCGGTTCGGCGTGGATGGTTCGAGCGCCGACCTGGCGCGCCACCCGTGACCGCATCCCGTCCGCGCCGACGACGACGTGTGCGCCGATCGTCCGTCGACTGCCGTCGACGTCGATCTCGACACCGTCGACCCTGCCCCGAGTGTCCTGCGTGACCTGCACCATGGTCACGCCGTGGCGCACATCGGCGCCCGAATCACGGGCGGCATCGACCAAGGCCGCATCGAGCAGGGTCCGGCGCGGGGCGTAGAGGCCGTCGACGTCGCCGCGAGTCGGGACGTCAATCGACACGTGATCCGGGCCGTAGTTGAACACCACCGTCTTCGTGACCGGCGTTCCGGCGTCTCGGATGGTGTCGAGGAGCGCCCAGCGGCTCAGCTGCAGGACACCCGGTCCACTGATCGAGTGGGTCGACAGGGTGTCGGAGCCGTACGGCGCCCGGTCGATGGCGAGCACCGACACCCCACGCCGGGCAAGAAGCATCGCCGTGGCAGCGCCGGCGGCTCGGGCTCCGACGACGATGACGTCGTAGCGGTCTGCGATGGGTTCGATCTGTTGATTCATGTCTCCATCGTCGAGAAATTGGCCGCTCGAGGCTTGGAGACAGACTGATGAACTCATGGAGAAACCGCACGACGAGACCTCCAGGTGCTCTCCATGCTCGCTCCAAGACTGCAGCGACCGATCTCCGTACGTTCGTCTCATCAACGACAACGACGACTCACGAGATCGAGGCAACGACATGAAGAACTCAAACACCGGCGATTTCAGCCACAACAGCCAGCGTGGCGACTCCATCACATCGGCGACGGCCTACACCACCGTCGGAAACTCCCTCATGAGGATGAACCGGCCGCTTCCCAAGCGTCTGCTCGGTGTCTGGGCGCACCCCGACGACGAGGCGTACCTGTCCGCCGGCCTGATGGCCCGAGTGGTCGCTGCCGGCGGGTCGGTCACGATGCTCACCGCCACACGTGGTGAGAAGGGGACCGACGACCCGGCCACGTACGACAGCGACGAGTTCGGAGCAGCTCGCGAACGTGAGTTGCGGGCCAGCCTGGCGAAACTCGGGGTCACCGATGTCAGGTTCATGGGTCTCCGCGACGGCGAGTGCGACATCGCCGACGACGAACGCTCGATCGAGATGATCTCGACGACAATTCATGAAGTCGAGCCTGACGCCGTCGTCACGTTCGGTCCCGACGGAATCACACACCACGCCGACCACCGGGCAGTGTCACGCTGGACGACGGAGGCGTGGCGCCGGGAAACGGTCGGGGAACTCTTCTACGCGGCGTTGACACACGACTACGTGGCACTGCACCGCGAGATGCACGATCGGCTCGGCATCTTCGCTGACGTGCCCGGCGGGCGCCCGGCGACGGTCGGACGGTCGACGATCCGTCTCGAGTGCGAACTCACCGACGCCGAACTCGATCGAAAGCGGAGCGCCCTCGCCGCCCACGGCAGCCAGACGACCGGTCTGGCCGAGACCATGGGTGAGGAGACGTACCGGACATGGTGGCGGAGCGAACGGTTCCGCCGTCCCACCTTCGGCGAGATCGCCCGGTGCGACGTACCGGCCTGGATGCACCAGAGCGATCGTCCCGAACGGGTTCTCGTGGGAGCAACGTCGTGACCACCCTGCTCCGACACACGGCGGACACAGGCGGCACCGAGACCCGCTCCCGGACGGCGTTCGCCGACGGCGTTCGCGATATCACGCCGATGGTGGTCGGCGTCGTTCCGTTCGGGATGGCGATCGGCGCGAGCGCAGCAACCCTGCAGATCGACAGCGGCGCCGCAATCGCCAGCGCACCGCTCATTCTCGCCGGCGCTGCCCAGCTCACGACGCTCCAGATGCTCGACGCCGGCGTCGCTCCGACGGTGATCGTGCTGTCGGCCCTCATGGTCAACGCCCGTCTGCTGCTCTACAGCACTTCGATCGCACCGTGGTTCCGACACGAGCCGCTTCGTCGGCGACTCGTGCTCGCTGTTCCGGTCATCGACCAGATGCACTTCACGTGCGTCCCGAGATTCGAACAGGGAGACCTGAACCCGGCCGACCGGCTGGCCTACTACGCCGGCGCCGCGACCTGGCTCGTGGGCGCCTGGCTGACCAGCCAGACCGTCGCACTGCTGGTCGGGGCGCAGGTCCCCGACGCCGTGGGACTCAGGGTCGCCGCTCCACTCGCCCTCGTCGGCCTGCTCGCCAAGTCGATGGCCGACCGCCGCTCGATCGTGGCTGCCTTGGCGGCATGTGTCCTCGCCGTGATCGGAGTGGGTCTCCCATTCCATTCGGCCGTGCTCGTCGCCGCACTCGTCGGCATCGCCGCCGGCATGTTCGTCGCCCGCCCCTCGACGATGACGAGCCCGAGAGCCGACGTGCCGGCCGACGCGACATCCGCGGAGGTGACGTCATGACCGCCTGGCTCGTCATCGTGGCGATCGGGCTCGGGAGCTACGCGTTTCGAGCGAGCATGTTCGTGCTGCTCGGCAACCGGGACCTGCCGGCATGGACCACCACGCCGATGGCATTGGTGGCCCCGGCGGCCATCGGCGCGATGGTCGCATCGATGACACTCACCGACCACGGACACGCCCAGCTGCCCGGGATACCCGAACTCGCCGCGATGGTCGCCGGATTCGTCATCGTCAGGCGCTCCGGCAACGTGATGCACGCCATCACGGCCGGTCTGCCGGTGTTCTGGCTCCTGTCGCTCGTCCTCTGAACCGGTCCGACCCCTCCTGCTGGTCGGAACATGACCGGCGAGGACGGCCGCTCGGTCTACCGGTTCGACGGCTACCGAGTCAACGACCACCGGTTCAACGGCGTCGAGATCGACGGCGACAACCGAGAGTCGTGTCGACGGCACTCTCCGGTCGACCGAGCCGCAGGTGCTCGCCTCACACCGCGACCGGGGCGTCCCCGACGACGAGCGGGCGCAGTTCGACGGATCGGCACCGGTGAAGGGGAGTCTTCAGCAGCTACTCGAGGATTGCTTCGAGGTCGACGTCAGCCGAGGCGAGCACGAACGCGACCCGTGCTCTCGACGTCGATCTCTGCGAGCAGCGTCGAGAAGCGTTCCGGGAACTCATCGAGATGCGCACACGGGTCTGGGACCCCGATCAGCGTCAGGTCGGCATCGCCGGCGTACTCCGCGATCACGCTCACCGGAGGTCGATGATCGGCGATCACGTGAACCTCGACGTCGAGCCGCGCTTGCACCAAGATCTGCCGCAGATTGGCTGCGACTTCGACTGCGGCGTCGTCCGTGGCAACCACCATGCGAATCGTGACCGTTGCACGCCGCCACGACTTGGCCGCCCGAAGCGTCTCGGCGAGGGTGATCATGAGCGCGCCGTTGTCGCGCATCGACCGAAGCCAGACATCGACACGCTTGCGCTCGCCGAACGTCGTGTCGTCGGGCGCACGCACGATGACGACATTGCGTCCTGCATCGTGGATCCGACGGATCATGGTGGCGTACTCGTCAGGGTCGGAGGTCGTCTCGCCATCACCCAGCACCACCGTGTTGGGAACCAGGCTCCCGAGACCGTAGGCCTCGACGAGTACCGAGGCTCCGACGTACGGCGTCGGTGCCGACACGACCCGCACAAGCGCATCGACATCACGTTCGGCGAGGTGTTCGCGGACTGTCTCGGCGAGATGCCGCTTGCGCTGCGACGGCGCCGACTCGGGCAGGATCGTCGCGATCGTGAGCAGTCCTCGGTTGTGCGACAGCTCGTTCGCGAGGTCGATCAGGTACCAACGCTTCGTCGGGCTTCCTGCCAGCACGAGGATGTTCGGTCGCCAGCCCTTGGCGTGCGACGACGGGCGGATGTGCGCAGTCGCCCAGCGAATCACATTGATCCACAGCCCCTGGCGGATGTCGCCCCAACGGGCACGAGCCCGCCGCCGACTCAGCAGACCCCAGATGGCGATGACGACCGCCATCGCAACCACGGTCGCCACCGGATTGATGAGGAACATGACTGCGACACACCCGATCGCACCGGCCATCGAGACACTCCAATGGACCCGGAACGTCGGTCGGAACGACGGATTGCGGAGGAACCTCTCGCCGGCCGAGACGAAGTTGACCACCGCATAGGACGCCAGGAAGAACATGGTGAGCACCGGTGCGACCGCGTCGAGGTCGCCCATCGTGACCACCACCAGCACCAGCGCCAGGGTCGCGTAGGTGCCGACTCGCGGCGCGTCTTCGGGACCCGATCCGCGACCGAGCACGCGCAGCGGACGGGGCACGATCTCGTCGCGTGCGAGCGCCTGCAGGATCCGGGGTGCACCGAGGATGCTGCCGAGCGCGCTCGACAGCGTTGCACCCCACACACCGATGAGGATCGCC
The DNA here is from genome assembly GCA_963792905.1 of uncultured Acidimicrobiaceae bacterium. Lineage (GTDB taxonomy): Bacteria > Actinomycetota > Acidimicrobiia > Acidimicrobiales > Ilumatobacteraceae > Ilumatobacter. Next base: position 34,709 of record CAWBYE010000022.1, on the reverse strand, counting down.
GGCCCCCACAGCGAGAGCTGGCGCATGATGAGAGGATCGTCGATGAGTGCCGTCGGGTCTGCGCGACGGTCCAGCACGACCGGAATGATCATGTACACGACGTAACTCACGCCGATCGCGGCGAGTGTTCCTCTCGGGATCGACCGGCGTGGTTCGCGCGAAATCTCCGCTCATGTTGACACCGGCCATGATCCCGGTGACGGCAGGGAAGAACACGGCGAACACCGCCCAGAACGGTTCCCGGTCGAAGCCACCCGGCGGCGCCGGGACCGCCGGCGCAGTGGTGGTACCGAGGAAGAACGACACGAGCGACAGCACGATCGCTGCCATGATCACGTACTGCGCCCTGATCGCGGTCCGCGCCGAGACCAGGGCGAGCACCGTGATCACCACCGTTGTCGCGAGCGCGAGCGGTCGTGCCGGGACGCCGGGCGCGACGACGTTCACACTCTCGGCGAATCCGAGCGTGTAGAGCGCCACCGAGAGTGCTTGCGCCAGGTAGAGCGGGATCCCGATCGCGCCGCCGATGTCGGTGCCGAGCGCCCGGCTCACCATGTAGTAGGCCCCGCCCGTCCTCACCACCTGATCGGTCGAGATCTGGGCGATGCTCAGGCCGGTGAGCAAGGTGATCGCCGTCGCGATCGTGACGATGATCAACGTGTTCCGCAGACCGGCGTTGCCCACGACCCAGCCGAACCGGAGATACATGATCACGCCGAGGATCGTCAGGATCGATGGTGTGAAGACCCCGCCGAACGTACCGAGACCTCGCCTGCCGGTGCCGGACGTCGATGTCGCAGCGCTGGTCATGGCTGAGTGGCGCCGGCACTCAACACGATGACGAGCAACGACGTGCCTGCGACCATGACAGGGATCCCCGTGGCCGCTGAATTCTTCGGCGTGCGCCGCAAGTTGTTGATCATCTCGTTCTCACGCCGTTGGCGCTTCAGTCTCGCACACATGGCGACGTCGGAAGGGCAGTCGCGGCAGTTGGCCGGCGCCTGGCGGACCCAGCGCAGGGCATGATCGGAGCCACTGCGCGCGAAGCGCAGCCTGGCTCGAGTCATCGGCCGCCGTGCGTGGCGGTGACTCCGAGATCGGCCCGTGTCTCCGGCATGCGTGATCCGGCACGTGTGATCCGGCGACCCGGCTCGACGAGATCGGCCACCGCTGGCCAGCGGCGAACGATCGAGCGGTGGTGCGGCCGCCGGTGATCGCCACTCCGGCGTGTGCAACGGTCGTGGCGAAGCCGCTTCCTCTCGAGCCTCGACGATCCCTCCACTCGGGCGTCCGGCTTCCCCTCGGTCACCGAACCTCGAAGAGAGCACTTGTGGACGTCATCCAACTCATCCCAACGCACGCGACGATTCGGCCGTGGATCGACCCCGTGGTCGACGCACGTGGCCACGATCCCCGAAGCGCCTACGTCGAACGGTTCTGGCTCGAGCGTCATCGGCCCGACCGCGACGTGGATCATGCGTCGATTCGCCGACGAGTTCGATCACGAACCGGACGGCTTCACACTCGATCTGCATCATGCCGCCACGTCGATGGGTCTCTCGTTCACCAAGGGCCACAACTCGCCGTTCGGCAAGGCGCTTCACCGATGCGTGATGTTCGGGCTGGCGCAACCCCTGAGCGACGGCTTCGCCGTTCGCCGCCGGTTCCCGACCGTCGCGCGCAGCGGCATCTCCGGCGGCTCCCCGACGATCTCCAGGCAACGCACGACGAGTGGGCCCGGCGAATGGTCCGGCCCGATCGTCACGACATCGAGCGACGCCTCACCGAGGCCGGCGTTCCCGCCGGCGCCATCGCTCGTGCCTACGAGGCCGTGGCGATGGCGAGTTGACTCGCACGCAGGTCAGCGGTGACGGTCAGCCGTCGATCTCCGACAATGTCGGCACGGACGGAGTGCGAACTGCGCGTCGTGAGCGTCGCTTCGGGCGACTCTTCGCGACTCGGTCACTCTGATCCTGCCAGGTCACGGACGAGTCGTGCGGATCGTCGCCGACGTCGGCCTGGAGTCCGACGAGTCGTCGCACACTCCGAGACGACGTCGGCGTAGGTCGGATCACCGATGACGTTGTCGAGCTCGAGCGGGATCGTTCGCGAGATCGAACAGCTCCCACTCGACCGGATCGACCGGTCCATTCGCGCCGACTTGACCGAGCGGGTCGTTGTAGTAGCAGATCAGTTTGTGCGTCGACGTCCGCACCCCGTAGTGAGCAGGCACGTGGTGGGCGGTATCGCGAGCATCCAATAGCGGTAGTACATCGACGTCGGCCAGTCGCCGGGGATTCGCCCCCGAGCAGCGGTACGAGGATGCACCCTGCATCGCCGGCGGTACGTCGACGCTCGGCGAGTTCGAGGAACGTCGGGCCGACATCGACGTTCAACCGGTCGTCGCACGACGAGCCACGCCGACCAGTGCGGGGTATCGCACGAGGAACGGCATCGACAACGACTCCTCGTACATCAACCGCTTGTCGAACCAGCCGTGGTCGCCGAGGAAGAAGCCCTGGTCGGACGTGTAGACGACGACCGTGTTCGTCGGTGAGCCCTTCGTCGTCGAGCCAGTCGAGCATCCGGCCGACGTTGTCGTCGATCGACGGCGATCACCCGGAGGTAGTCCTTGATGTAGCGCTGGTAGCGCCACCGGATCTCTTCGTCCTCGGTCAGTCCCGGCGGCACCGGAGCCTTCAGGTCGATGATCGGATCGAGATCCATCAGGTTCATCTGCATCGCCCGCACTACGTCGGCGCGGCTGGCGTGGTCGTCGAACATGGTGTCGGGTTCGGGAACGTCGACGTCGTCGTACATCGTGAAGTGTTCGCGGCTCGGCTCCCACGTGCGGTGCGGTGCCTTGTGGTGACAGAGCAGCATGAACGGCCGGTCCGGATCGCGCTCGACCGAGCCAATCGAGACAATCGTCGGTGATCAGGTCGGTGACATATCCGCCGCGCTCGACGATGCGGCCGTCGTGGTCGAGCATCACCGGGTTGTGGTAGTGCCCCTGGCCGGGCAGCACCCGCCAGGAGTCGAAGCCCGTCGGATCGTGCTCGGGACCGTGGCCGAGGTGCCACTTGCCGAAGAGCGCTGTCTGGTATCCCGCTGCCCGGAGCAGCTTCGGGAAGGTCGTCAGGCTGTTGTCCATGTGCGTGTCGAGCGTGGTCACGCCGTTCACGTGGTTGTACGTGCCGGTCAGGATCGCAGCGCGGCTCGGCGTGCAGATCGCGTTGGTGCAGAAGCACGAGTCGAACCGCATACCGCTGTCGGCGATGCGGTCGAGGTGCGGTGTCGTGTTGATCCTGCTGCCGTAGGCCGAAATCGCATGAGCGGCATGGTCGTCGCTCATGATGAACAGGAAGTTCGGGCGCCCGGCCCGACGGTCGCTCACGCCGGCGAGAACTCCATGGCAACATCGATGAGCAGCCGGGCACCGAACCCGGTCGCCCCCTTCGACTTCCAGCCCGAGTCGCTGTCGACGTTCATCGGACCGGCGATGTCGAGGTGTGCCCACGGCACGTCACCGACGAATTCGGACAGGAAGATCGCGGCCGTCGTCGCTCCGGCATACGGGCCGCCGACATTCTTCATGTCGGCCACCACCGAGTCGAGCAGCTTCCGATACCGGTCCTTGGCGAGTGGCAGCTGCCAGACGGGCTCGTCGACCGATGCGCTCGAGGCTTTCACCTGCTCGACGACGGCGTCGTCCGATCCGATCACTGCGGCCATCTCCTGGCCGAGCGCCGACATCGCGGCCCCTGTCAGCGTCGCGATGTCGATGATCGCATCAGGCTCGGTCTCGGCGGCCAGCGACAGCCCGTCGGCGAGGATCAGCCGGCCCTCGGCGTCGGTGTTGTGGATCTCGACGGTCTTGCCGTTGCGGATCGGAGCACGTCGCCGAGCTTCATGGCCGAACCCGAGGGCATGTTGTCGGTGCACATCAGCCACGCGGTGACGTGGTTCCGACAGCCCAGATCCTCGAGCGCGGTCATTGCAGCCAGCACGGCTGCCGCACCCGACATGTCCATCTTCATCAGCGCATGCATCGGGTTGCTCGGCTTGAGGCTGATGCCGCCCGAGTCGTACATGACGCCCTTGCCGACGAGGGCAAGGCTCGCTCGGGGGTTACGCGGCGCGTAGGTGAGCTTGATCATGCGCGGTGGCTCGACCGAGCCCGCGTTGACTCCGAGGAGGCCCCCACAGCCGAGCACCTGGAGCGCGTCCGTGTCGAACACCTCGACGGCGAGGCCGTGTTCCAGAGCGAGCTCGCCGGCCCGATCAGCCAAGTCGCGTGCCGTGAGGTGGCTTGGTGGGCTGTTCGCGAAGTCGCGGGCGAGTACAGCGCTGCGAGCGGTGACGAGGCCGCGCCGCGGCGCCCTCACCGGCCGCCTTGTCCACCTTCGGCGGCACGATCAATGCCAACGACTCCATGGGGCTCGAGATCGAGGTGTCGTTCTTCAGACCCGTGTACCGGTACCGGGCCAGCACGACCCCTTCGACGATCGCCTGCGCGGTTGTCGACGGATCGGCACGTCCGGCGTCGACCAGGTTGGTCGCGAGCGCGGCCGCCGTTCCGGATGCTCGTGCGAACGCCGCCGCTGCATCGCGAAGCTGTGAGATCGACGGATCATCGCCGATTCCGACCGCGATCATCGTCGGACCGTCCTTGGCGGGAACGACCATCGTCTGGCCGACGTTGCCGGCGAAGCCGAGAGCTGTCAGCCCAGCTCGGTTCACCCCGAGCTGCCGCGGAACGGCTCCGGTGGCGGCCACAGCGAGACCGACCGCATCGGCGGACTTCGGAACAGAGCGGGCTGTGGAGATGGTCGGAACCGAGGAGGACATCCCGCCAGTTTGGCGCGTCGGTCGGGTGAACACCGTGTTGCGAGTTGGTCGCGTTTGCCGAGCCGCACCGAATGGCCTGATATTGTCGATTCCTCGCTGCGTGGGACTCTGTCCGCGGTGGCGTGAACCAGATTCGGTCACCGCAAGAACGCGGCGATCTGACAACTTCAGGAGGATGTATGACCCGCAGGGGGACGACCAAGAACTGGCAGAAGGCTGCCGGCGCGCTCGCCGCGTTGGCACTCGTAGTGACCGCGTGTGGTGGCGATGACGACGACGCCGAAGGCACCGCCGACGAGATCGCCACCGACGACACCGCCGACGAAAGCACCGGCGACGGCACCGGCGAGGAAGCCACGGGGGACGACACCGTGGAAGCGACCCAGGGCGGCAACACGCTCGCTGCGGTCCAGGACCGCGGCATGCTCAACTGCGGTGGCAACAACGGCCTGGCCGGCTTCGGCACCGTCGACGCAGCTACCGGTGAAGCGGCCGGTTTCGACATCGACTTCTGCAAGGCCCTGGCTGCTGCAGTACTCGGCGACGCGACAGCGATCGACATCAAAGCGCTCGAAGCAGCCGAGCGCTTCCCGACGTTGCAGTCCGGCGAGATCGACGTATTGATCCGCAACACGACCTGGACCGCAGAGTCGCGACGGTGCCGAGCAGGCCACATTCCTGCACACCAACTTCTACGACGGCCAGGGCTTCATGGTCGCCGCCGACAGCGGCATCGCCACGCTCGAGGACATGGCGAACGCCACGATCTGCGTGCAGACGGGTACCACGACACTCACGAACCTCAATGCGACGTTCGCCGACGCCGGGATTCCGTTCACGCCGCTCGAGTTCGAGTCGAACGACGAGCTGAACCCGGCCTTCCAGGCCGGTCAGTGCGAGGTCTGGACGTCTGATGCGTCACAGCTGGCCTCGTTCGCCGCCGGCATGGAACTCGAGACGTCGATCCTTCCCGACATCATCTCGAAGGAGCCGCTCGGACCGGCCGTCGCCGATGGCGACAGCCAGTGGGCACAGATCGTCGACTGGACCACGATGGCCACCATCCAGGCCTGGGAGTACGGCATGACGTCGGAGAACGTCGACGACTTCCTGACCAGCGAGGACTCGGGCATCCTGACGTTCCTCGGTCAGCCGGTCACGGACGCCGACGGCAACGAGGCGACCACGGACCTCGGTCTGGGCCTCCCGCCCGACGCGTTCTACCAGTTGATCAAGCAGGTCGGGAACTACCAGGAGATCTTCGAACGGAACCTCGCGCCGATCGGTCTGACCCTCGAAGGCAGCCCGAACGACCTGTGGACCAACGGCGGTCTCATGTACAACCCGCCGTTCCGCTGATCAACGCATCGTGACCGGCGGCGGGCCGGTCACGAAACGGCAGTTTCCATGCGTGGGAGGGGCCTTCGGGCCCCTCCCACGAGAACACATCGAACCATCTGGGGGTTCCTTCGATGATCATCTTCCTGTTGTGGGCCGTCGCCATCGGCGTCGCCGCAACGATCGCCTACACGCTCGGTCGGCTGGTGCTGGACGTCTTCCGAGTCGCCAGGCAGCGCCGGTACGACAAGTCCGTCCAACAACTGGCACCGCTCTGGCGCGACACCAAAGTGCTCGCGATCATGGCCCAGGTCGTGTTCGCGATCGTCGTCGGTGCGATCTTCTGGTACCTCTGGCGCAACTTCCGGGCACGCACGGACGCGATCGGCCTCAACCTCAACTTCGACTTCCTCGATCAGCCGGCCGGCATCACGATCGCTGACAACCCGCTGACACCCGCCGATACGGTCGGCGAGGCGATCACGGCGGGCTTCTTCAACACCTTGCGGATCATCGTGATCGGCATCCCACTCTCCATCATCCTCGGCACGCTGGTCGGCATTGCCCGGATGTCGTCGAACTGGCTCATGCGCAAGCTCGCGACCGGCTACGTCGAGTTCTTCCGCAACATCCCACCGCTCGTGGTGATTCTGTTCATCTGGTCCGGCGTCTACCTCACCGCATTCCCCCGCTCGTCCGAGTCGTGGACACCGCTCAACGCCTTCATCTTCAACAACAGCCGCTTCGCATTCCCTTCGATCGAGGGCCTCGACAACTTCGTCATCTTCCGCTGGATGCTGCTGGCCGCCCTGATCGTCGCCGGCGGCGTCGTGTACTGGCGCACCAGGGTGTTCATCGAGACCGGCCATGCCCATCACCGCGTGCTGTGGGGACTCGGCACGTTCGTCGGCATCGGCGCAGTCGCCTTTCTGGTATTGGGCGGACCCGCCAAGATCTCGCTCCCGACGATCGGCGACGCGGGCCGCGTCTACGAAGGAGGCGTCCGCATGCAGATGCCCTACGCCGCACTCGTCACCGCATTGGTGCTCTACACCGCAACGCACATCGCCGAGATCGTCCGCGGCAGCATCCAGGCCGTCCACATCGGCCAGGTCGAGGCATCCGAGGCACTCGCGCTCAGCGGCTTCCAGCGCTACCGATTCGTCGTCCTTCCTCAGGCGATGCGGATCGCGTTCCCACCGCTGATCAACCAATTCCTGAACTTCTCGAAGAACACGTCGCTGGCGATCGCGATCGGTTTCGGCGAGATGACGTCGATCATCTTCAACCTGGCGGGGCAGTCACTCCCTGCGCCGCAGTTGGTGCTGATCTTGATGCTGCTCTACCTCGTGATCTCGCTGGTGTTGTCGGCAATCGGCAACACCATCAACCGCCGGCTTCAGATCGTGGGGCGCTGACATGGATGACAAGAGCAAAGACGTCAGAGCGACCGGCCTCGACACCGACGTGGTCGGGATGGCCATCATCGGCGAGGATCCGGTGCCCTTGCCCGAACCACGAGAGCGCACGATCGTGACGACCTCGCCGGGTCAATGGCTGAAGGTCAATCTCTTCAACACACCGCTCAACTCCGTGATCACGGTCATCGTCGGTTTGATCGGTGGATTCCTGGCCTGGCAGGTGATCGCCTGGTTGATCGACATCGAGTTCACGATCATCCGCGACACGCTGAGGATCTTCATGATCGGGCAGTTCCCCGATGACGAACTCTGGCGGCTGTGGGTATCCGGGTTCATCCTGATGGCAACGATCGGCCTGATGGCCGGTGCGATTCCGCGCAACAGCTACGAACTGGCCGAACTGCAAGGGGTCGAGCCGATCAGGTCGAGTTCGCTCAACTTGGCCCGCCGCTTCTGGGCGATCATCGCGATTCTGATCTTCTTCTCGGCGTTCGCCGAGACGTGGCCACCGAGGATCGGCATCGTCGCCGCCATCGCAACCGTCTTCATCGTGCGAGAGTTGGCATGGGCGGCGCCGAGGCCGCTTCGGACGCGTGCGGTCTACGTCGCTGCGTTGCTCGTGATCGCCTCGATGCTCGTGATCGCCGGAACGTCCACGCTCGGCGGCATCTCGATCGGGATCGTCGTGTTCGTGTGGGGTCTCAGCGAGATGGCTCGCCGAGACGCCGCGACGTCCACCGCCGGCAAGGTTGCGAAGTGGCTCGTCCCGGCGGTGGCCGCCGTCGTCTCGGCACTCGTGGTGCGAGCGATCGACTTCAGCGGTTTCGGCTGGGAGGATTGGGGCGGTCTCCAGATCAACCTCTTCACGGCAGTCGTGGGCGTGACGCTGGGTATGCCGTTCGGCATCCTGCTAGCGCTCGGGCGGAAGTCGCAACTGCCGGTGATCAAGACGGCGTCGGTGCTGTACATCGAGTTCATCCGCGGCGTTCCGCTGATCTCGCTGCTGCTGTTCTCGGGACTGCTCCTGCCGTTCTTCCTGCCGATCGACTTCGAGCGACCGGCTGACCTCACATTGGCGATCATCGTCATCATGGGCTTCAGTGCGGCCTACATCGCAGAGATCGTGCGCGGTGGCCTCCAGGCCGTTCCGAAGGGCCAGACGGAGGCGGCGCAGGCGCTCGGACTCGCTCCGGGATCACAGCAGCGCTTCATCGTGCTCCCACAGGCACTCCGAGCCGTGATCCCTGCGATGGTCGGCCAGTTCATCGCCCTGTTCAAGGACACGTCGCTGCTCGCCGTCGTCGGGATCCTCGAGTTCCTCAGCGCCGCCGGGATCGCCAACAACCAGCCACAGTTCCTGGGCAAGGGCCTCGCACCGGTCACCTACCTGTTCGTCGCGCTCGGCTTCTGGGCGTTCTCGTACACGATGTCCAAGGAGAGCCGCCGCCTCGAAGCGCGACTCGGGGTGGGAACCCGATGATCGACTGCCACCAAACACTCCCCCTCGTCAACCTCCTCGCCACCCACCTCGCCACCCACCTCGCCACCCACCTCGCCACCCACCTCGCCACCCACAGGAGCTTCTCATCATGAGCAACGTTCAGGTCAACGCCGACGCCACCCAGATCTCCGGTGGTACCGGCGAGGCGATCATCGAGGTGCGCAACATGCACAAGTACTTCGGTGACTTCCATGCGCTGAAGGACATCAATCTCACGGTCGGCAAGCAGGAGGTCGTGGTCGTCATCGGTCCGTCCGGGTCCGGCAAGTCGACGCTGATCCGCTGCGTCAACCGGCTGGAGCAGCACAACGAGGGGGCGATCGTCGTCGACGGCATCGAGTTGTCGGACGACGTGCGGAACATCCAGGAGATCCGACGGGAAACCGGCATGGTCTTCCAGTCGTTCAATCTGTTCCCGCACCTCACCGTGATGGAGAACATCACGCTCGCCCCGCGCAACGTCCGTGGCATCCCGAAAGCCGAGGCCGAGGCGAACGCGATGGAACTGCTGGAGCGGGTCAAAATCCCCGACCAGGCCAACAAGTACCCGGGTCAGCTCTCGGGCGGTCAGCAGCAACGGGTGGCGATCGCCCGCACGCTGGCCATGAAGCCGAAGGTGATCCTGTTCGACGAACCGACGTCGGCGCTCGACCCCGAGATGATCAAAGAGGTGCTCGACACCATGAAGGATCTCGCCAACGAGGGTATGACGATGATCTGTGTGACGCATGAAATGGGCTTCGCCCGGGAAGTCGCCGACCGGGTCGTGTTCATGGCCGACGGCGAGATCGTCGAGGTCGGGTCACCGGAGCACTTCTTCACCAACCCTCAAGAAGAACGCACGAAGCTCTTCCTCTCCCAAATCCTCTGACGCCACACCGCCGCCGACACCGAAACGGTGGTCTCAGATGCCTTCGGAGTCGGTCGCCGCGAGATGAGCGTCGTCCGGAGGACCGGTGACGAATAATGCCGCGAGCCACGTGGCGATCGGGACCGACGCGACCAGTCCGATCGATCCGACGAGTGCCCGGACGATCTCGGTCGCAACGAGCTCACGGGTCACGAGGGTGAACGAGGTGACGGAAATGTCGTCGCCTTCGTTCAGGAACCCGTCCGCCGTGACCTCTTCGATCGAGCCGATCTCGCCGACGAAGGGTCCGTCGTGCATCTCGAAGTCCACCCATCGGCAGCGATCGAGGGGGCTACGCCGGCCGGATCACCCACTTCGTCGCCGGCACAGCAGTCGTCCGGCCGAAGGATGCACCGATGGCGGCTCGCCATGCGAGTGCCCGTGCAACATCAGCCCGTCCGCAGAACTCGTGTCGGCGGGCGTGGACCCTGGCTCAGCTCCATCCATCGAACGAACGCTGGCCCGTCACCGAAGAGTTTCCGCGGCACGCGGGCGGACGGCACGACCGCTCGCCGTCATCACCACGAACCTCATCATCGGTTCCGAGCGGTGATCGAGGTGATCGAGCGCACGGCGCGGCGAGCCCCTCCATCTTCGGATGGAGAGCGGCGAGACGGAACGTCGCGATCGGCCGCCTCGGCCCGGCTCAGCGGTTTTGAAGGGCTTCGATGAGTTTGGGCATCACCTTGTGGACGTCGCCCACGATGCCGAGGTCGGCGACACCGAAGATCGGTGCCTCCTGGTCCTTGTTGATCGCAATAATGTTCTTCGAGCCCTTCATGCCGACCATGTGCTGGGTCGCACCGGAGATACCGGCGGCGATGTAGATGCTCGGCTTCACGACCTTGCCGGTCTGACCGACCTGCATCGAGTACGGCACCCAGCCGGCGTCGACGATCGCACGCGACGCGCCGGCTGCACCGTTGAGCAGCTTGGCGAGATCGTCGACCATGGCGAACTTGTCGGCGTCGCCGAGCCCACGCCCGCCCGCGACCACCACGGCGGCCTCATCGAGCTTTGGACCGGTCGACTCCTCGACGTGTACCGCAGTCACCTTGGCCGCACCGGTGGCGCCGAGGTCGGGCACCGCAGCAGCGATGACCTCGCCGGCTCCGGCACCGCCCGGCTCCGCTTCGAACGACTTCGGTCGGAAGCCCGCGAGGAACGGACCGGCCCCGGTGAACGTGGTGGTCACCATCGACTCGCCACCGAACACCGGTGTCGTGACCTTCACGGCATCACCGTCGACGGCGACGTCGGTGTTGTTCGTGAGCAACGTCTTGTCGAGTTTGACCGACAGCCGACTCATCACGTCACGCCCGCTGTACGACTGCGGGAACATGATGAGGTCAGGCGAGTCGCCCCCGTCGATGACCGCCTTCATGGCCGCTGCACCGGCGGCACCGGGCAGGGCGCCATCGAGCGAACCCGTCGAGTAGACCTTCGCAGCGCCGTACTCTCCGAGCCCTGATGCGATGCCGGCGCCGTCACCGACGACGAATGCGGAGACGGTGCCGAGGCCGCGGGCCTTGGTCAGCAGTTCGATCGTGGCCGAGGTAGGGGCGCCCTCCGCAGCTTCGGCGAAGACCCAGATGTTGTTGATTCCCATGACGTGTTTCTCCTGTCTTCGCTCTGCTCAGATGACCTTGAGGCCCTCGAGGAACTCCACGATCTTGAGGTGAGCCTCGCCGTCGTCTTCCACGATCTCGCCGGCTTCGCGGGCGGGAGCCTCGGCGATGTCGACGATCTGTTGGCCGGCACCGGCCCAACCGACGGGCGTCACACCCAGGTCGGCGGCGGTGACCTTGTCGACGGGCTTCGACTTGGCGGCCATGATGCCCTTGAAGCTCGGGTAGCGGGGCTCGACGACGCCGGCGGTCACGCTCACGACGGCAGGTGTCGGGCATTCGACCTCGTCGTAGCCGTCTTCGGTCTGACGATTCACCTTCACCATGCCGCCCTCGACCGCCACGCTCTTGGCGAACGTGATCGACGGCAGACCCAGTACCTCGGCCATCTGCTCGGGCACGGTGCCCGTGTAGCCGTCGCTCGACTCGGTGCCGGCGATGATCAGGTCGGCCTCGCCCACCTTCTGGGCCGCAGCAGCGAGCACCTTCGCGGTGGTCAAGGCGTCGGAGCCGGCGAGCTCGGGATCGGACACGAGCACGCCATTGGCGGCGCCCATGGCGAGCGCGGTCCGCATGCCGGACACTTCGTCGTTCGGCGCCATCGAGATGATGCTCACCTCGCCACCACCGGCGACATCGACGAGCTGCAGCGCCATCTCGACGCCGTAGCTGTCGGATTCGTCGAGGATCAGCTTGCCCTCGCGCTTGAGGGTGTTGTCGGAGGGATCCAGCTCACCCGGCTGGGCCGGATCGGGGATCTGTTTCACACACACGATCACGTTCATGAATTCACAAGCTACCGACCGGTAGCAGGTCGCCCCAAGCCGGAGGCACACAAAGTTCGCGTCGCCCGCGGCGTGCGTGGCCGGCGAACGCTGCAACACGGAACGCCGGAACGCGGCTACCGTCACGCATCTTGCGGATCCTGCTCGTCGTCAACTCGTTCGCGTCATCGGTCACGGCGCGCAACACGGTCGTCGTCCACCGCCGCCTGGCCCGCGGCCATGACGTCGACGTGGTCGAGACCAACCGGCGCGGACACGCGACCCGATTTGCCCACGACGCCGCACGACGCGGCGTCGATGTCGTCATCGGATACGGAGGTGACGGCACCCTCAACGAGGTCGCCACCGGCATCGCCGGTACCGACACGGCATTGGGCGTGCTGCCCGGCGGATCGACCAACGTCTTCGCACGCACACTCGGCATGCCGAATGATCCGGTCGCAGCTGCCGACCTGCTCGCTGACGGACTGGACGCCGCCGACCTTCGTCCGATCGGTCTCGGCCGTGTCAACGGACGCTTCTTCTGCTTCCACACCGGCATCGGCTTCGACGCCAAGGTCGTCGAAGCGGTCGAACGACACGCGTCGCTGAAGCGGTGGCTGGGTCATCCGCTCTTCATCTCGGCCGGGCTGTCCACCTGGATTCGCGGGTACGACCGGAAGCATCCGCACTTCCGGGTCGACGGCGACGATCACGGCATCATCGAGGACGGCTACTTCTCGATCGTGCTGAACACCAACCCGTACACGTATCTCGGCAACCGACCGCTCGACCTCTCACCGGCGGCGACACTCGATCGCCGGCTCGTCGTGCTGACGTTCCGCACCCTCAGGGTCGCATCGATACTGCGGGGTCTCGGTTCGGCGCTTCAAGGAGGTGGCGTCACGGCGAGCGATGATCTCGTCGAATGGCGCGACGTCGATCACCTCGTCGTCTCGCACGACGACCCGTTCCCGTACCAACTCGACGGCGACTGCCTCGGCTGGGTCGACCGCCTCGAGTTCGATCATGTACCCGACGCGGTGCGACTGGTGTTCCCCGCGTCGTCAGGCTGACCGTCCGCCGCGGATCCGGACCGCAACGTCCGGCGCGTTCGTGCAGATGCCGTCAACACCCCACGTCATGAGCTCCTGCATCCGGACGGGGTCGTCACACGTCCACGTGTTGACGGCGAGCCCGAGGGCGTGAGCGGCACCGACCGACTCAGCGGTGAGGCGCTCGACCGCCGGGTGTACGGCCACGTGGCTCGACGCAGCCGCCCGCTCGAGCACCTCGGCGGTGGGGCTGATCACCAGCCAAGCGGTGCGGACGCTCGGGAGGAGGCGGCGGAAGATGTCGACGGTCTCGATCCGGAAACACGAGACCAGCCAGCGGGTCGCGGCGCCGCGCCGCTGAAGCTCGACCGCCACGCGGCGAGCGAGCCAGTCGGACCGATCGAAGTCCGGTTCCGTCGAGTCGTTCTTGATCTCGATGTTGACGAACATCCCGTCACACGCATCGAGCGCGGCATGCAACTCGGGGAGCTCGGTCGGGAGGTCGGCGGCTGCTGTGTCACGGATCAGTCGGCCGTCGGCGAGCACGGGGTCGTGATGGACGACGAGCCGATCATCGGCGGTGCGGCGCACGTCGAGCTCGACCCCGTCGGCACCCAGGACGCCCGCACGACGGAACGCAGCGAGCGTGTTCTCGGGCTCGGCGAGCGACGCGCCCCGGTGGGCGATCACGAGCGTCATCCCTCAATCGTTGCAGGAACGGTCGATCGTCGACGCATCATCGGCGGTGCGATCGAAGCTCCCATCTGCGAAACAGATAGCAGGCGACGTTCTATCTGATCTTCTTGATAACGGTCCGGACAGCGCCTAACGTACGATTCGCAAGCCGGGCGTCACCCTCCGTTCACCGCACAGGAACCAGCGGAACGCCACCCCCGCGGCTTGTCGGTCCGCCGGACCGCCCAACAACACCTACGAGGAGCTCCTCCGTGTCGATCCTTGCGTCCAGTATCGCTCTCGCCGCCGCCGAAGAAACCTGGCGCGACCATGCGCTCTGTCGAGACACCGACCCGGAGCTGTTCTTTCCCGTCGGGACCACCGGTCACGCACTCACGTCCATCGAACACGCCAAGCGAGTGTGCGACGAGTGCCGAGTCACCTCGGAATGTCTCGACTTCGCACTCGAGACCAACCAGGATTCGGGCATCTGGGGCGGGTTGTCCGAAGACGAACGACGCACCATCCGCCGCCAGCGAGCGGCAGATCTGCGCGCAGCCCGTGCTGCTGCAGCGTCTGCTGCCGGCTGACGCCGCAGTTCATCCCGGCGGATCACCGATGCACTCGTCGTAGCCGACCGACTCCCGATCGACTGCGACGATCGCGAACGTCTCACCGGCCGCGGTGATACCCCGCACGATCTCCTCGGCGCCCGGATCACCCAGCAGGCAGTCGAGCGCCGGCGACATCGCGACGCCGAAGACACCATCGACCGAATCCGGCCCCGGGAGCCCGAGCTGAGTTCGCCGCGAACGTGCGTCGACGCCACTGCGCAGTGCAACGTCGAGCACCTCGGCATCGAGATCACCGGCACCCCTGAGGTCGAGCGGCACTGCCTCGATCGTGGTCCAACCCGGACGGGCATCCAGGGCCGATCGGACCGATTCTTCGACGTCGAGGCGAGCTCGCTCCTCCGAGGCGTCGTCGAGACGCGGCACGGTGACGAATACGACACCGATACACACGGGAATCACCACTCGAGCCAACCAGTCCGGAACGCTCCACGGTGCAGCCTGCTCGATCGCTGCTGCCGCGAAGCCCACGACCACGGACACTGCGAAGACCGCCCCCGCCTGCAGCGGGCCGTACAGGTATCGGTACGCAGGCTCGACGAACAGCGACACGGAGATGGTGGCGACCAACAGCACGCCGAGCGCCACACCGCACGCAGCCAGCGGGAGCGCCCGACCGTCGAACGTTTCGGCCGCCGCGCGTGACGTACCGGCATCTCCGGACATGTCGGAATCGGCGCCTCGCGCGGCCCCACCGGCAGTGGTCGGGCCGCCAGGCGCTGGGCGCCGGAGCGACCACCACATCGCAGCGACCAGCCCGATCACGACCACGACCAGCCACCAGCGGTGGAAACCCGGGAGCACCTCCACGTTCGGCCGCACGGTGACGCGACCGAGCGGCGTCCCCGGCCAGACCAGCCGGCTGACGTGACCCATGGCGACGGCGAGCCCCACCGACTCGCCGTCAGCGCCCACGGTGCCCAACCGGACGAGGTTCGCATCGGCTCCCTTGCGGAGATCGATGATCGGACCCGACCAGAGCAGGACCGCCAGGCCGACTGCGCCCGCCGTCTGGATCCACAGCCGCTGCACGGCCAGCCCCACCACCGCCGCCGCGAGGAGTGCCCCGCCGAGGAGCAGAACCGACGCGTGGAGTTGCGCTGCGAACGACGCGGCAACGATGCACGCCATCGACCCCTCGCCTCGCCTGCCCAGCACCGACACGGCCGACCAGCACGCGAGGTACATCGGCAGGATCGCCAGATGAGGATTCCACGGGCTCGCGAGATCCGGCCCGACTGCGATCACGAGCACGAGCAACCCGATCGCACAGACGGCACCCCAAGCACGCGGACGGAGTCGGTGGGCGAGCGCGATGATCCAGATCACCCAGACGGCGTTCAACGCGAGGGACATCGCCGGGAGCGCCGCCGCCCGCCGGCCGCTGAGCCAGTACGGCACCGCGAACACCCACTCACGCAACGGACCGGGATGGAACACATCGAGACGTGAGTGGGCGCCGACGAGCCGGATGTGGCCGTCGAGCTCGCGCTCGAGCGCGATACGGAAGACAGCGAAGTCGTTGTGGGCGATCCAGGGCCGGAACCAGACGAGCGCGACCAACCAGAGCAGCACCACAGCGCCGACCACCATGCCGACCACCATGCCGACCACAGCGGCGGCGGACGGGTCGGTCACCCGGAGCTGCGCACCCGTCGGGCGCGACGCCATGTCACTCCTCGCTGATCGGCACTGAGAGCTCGACCACCGTGCCACGAGGCTGGCGGTCCGTCGTGAAACCGGCACGCTCCGCGTCGGCAGGCGCCAACGGGCGCATCACGATCTCACCGTTCAGTTCGGTGGTCACGAGCGTCCGGACGATCGACAGCCCGAGCCCCGTTGCAGCATCGAGCGTGAACCCTGCCGCCACCCCACGACCGTCGTCGATGACCGACAGGTCGAGCGAGCGGCCGTTGTTCTCGAGACGCACCACCACCGAGCCACCACCGGAACCCTCGGGGAATCCGTGGTCGACCGCGTTCTGGAGCAGCTCGGTGAGGACCACCGACAACGGCGTCGCGATCGCTGCAGGGATCCGGCCACCATCACCCTGCACCGCGAACTTCACGGGCCGGTCCGGCGACTGCAGGCCCTCCTCGGCGAGCCGGAGCAGCGGGCGCACGATCTCGATGAACGTCACGTCGTCACCCGGCTCCCGCGAGAGTGCCTCGTGAACGAGGGCGATCGTGCGGATGCGACGGACCGACTCACCGACGGCGGCGATCGCCTCGGGATGTGTCAGCCGGCGAGCCTGCAACCGGAGCAACGACGAGATCGTCTGGAGGTTGTTCTTCACCCGGTGATGGATCTCGCGGATGGTCGCGTCCTTGCTCAACAGCAACCGATCCCGCTTGCGCAGCTCGGTCACGTCGCGCAGGAGGAGCACCCCACCGGTCACCTCGTCGCCGTCGAGGAACGGGACGCAGCGGCACAGCAACGTCACGCTCGGCCCCTGCTCGAATTCTTCGATCACGGGCTCGCGCCGCTCGTAGGCCTGCCGGACCGGGCCGTCGTGGAAGCCGAGTTCGGCCAGACGCATGCCGATCGCCGACGCCTGGATGCCGACACGGTGCAGCGCCGAGCTCGCGTTGGGTGACACGTACAGCACCTGTCCGGCAGCATCGAGCCAGAGTGCGCCATCGCCGACGCGGCGGGGCAGCACTGGAGTCACCGACTCGCTGCGGGAACGGAAACGCGCCCGAGGCGATCATCCGCACGAAGCTCGTGAAGATCTCACCGTAGACCCGCTCCAACTCACCGGGCCCTCGGCCATCCTTCTCGATCCACTCCCTCGTGAGCACCGCGATCGGCGAACCGTTGAACAGCACGGGGATCGCAGTCATCCGGGTCTCGTCGTCGACGCCCTCGACCTCGATCTCACCCTCGGCGACCACTCCGCCGTCGAAGGAGCGGTTCAGCACCGCCGCCTCCGACTCGTTCGCCGTGGCCGTCACCCAGTCGTTGGGATACATCGTCTTCCCAGTCGCCGGGCGGACCTGCCCGACGACCACCCACGTGCCGGCCGCGTCCCTCACGTACAGCAGCAGGTCGGAGAACGAGAAATCGGCGAGCATTCCCCATTCGGAGATGAGGCGGTTCAGATGCGCCGACTGGGCGACGTCGAGTGAGGTGTGGTCTCGAACGAGTTCGGTGAGCTTCGACACGGACACCGAGTCTGCCGCATCGAGGGCCGGCTCGCAGACATTCCCGGGATCGCCGTACGCTGACGGCATGAGCGACACCGAACTACGCGCCGAGTTCACCGCCTTCGATCAGTCGACGAAGGAGGACTGGGCCCTCATCGCCAGCCAGCTCCCGGTGACCCAGGCGATGGCCGCTGACAACATCGTCGAACAGCTTCGGATGCTCGCACGCGACCACGGAGGTTTCCCGGTCTCGCGCCTCGAGCACTCTCTGCAGACCGCCAGCCGAGCCGAGAACGACGGCCGCGACGAGGAGTACGTCCTGTGTGCGCTCCTGCACGACATCGGCGACACCCTCGCCCCGTACAACCACCCCTCGATCGCCGCCGGCATCGTGAAACCGTTCGTGTCGGAGGCCAATCACTGGATGGTTGAGCACCACGGGATCTTCCAGGGGTACTACTTCTGGCACCACCTCGGGATGGACCGCGACACCAGGGACAAGTACGTCGACTCGCCGTACTACGAACGGACCGAGGAGTTCTGCGCCAAGTACGACCAGACCGCGTTCGACCCCGACTACCTGAGCGCTCCGCTCTCGCACTACGAACCGCTGATCGCCACGTTCTTCAAGCCGGCGATCGACTGACCATGCGTGCCGCGTCGCTCAGAGACGATCCGGCGTCGAGCGGACCGTGAGGAAGACGGCTTTCAGGTAGCCGCCGAACTCGAAGCCGATCGGGTGGTCGACCGCGTGCCCCGTCCGACGCGTTTCGACCACGTCGGCCCCCGCTGACGCCGCTGCGTTGAGGACACACTCGACGAACGCGTCAGAAGTGACCCGGCTCGAGCACGACGCCTGGACCAGGGTGCCGCCGCGCCGGACGACGGCGAGTGCCAGACGGGTGAGCCGAGCGTACGCCGCCAGCGCACGAGGCACCGCGGCCTGATTGGAGGCGAACGTGGGTGGGTCGAGGATCACGATGTCGTACTGTTCGCCCCGGGCGGCGAGATCAGCGAGGACCTGGAAGGCATCACCCGTGGTGGTGTGAACGGCACAGCGGCGCACCTCTGCGATGCGGTGGTTGTGTTCGAGGTTGCGACGTGCCGCCCGTAGCGCCGGCTCGGACTGGTCGATCAGGTGGACCGACGATGCACCGCCGGCGGCCGCAGACACCGCGAACCCGCCCGTGCTCGCAAAGACGTCGAGCACGTCGGCACCGGCAGCCATCCCACGCACCAGCGCACGGTTGTCGCGCTGATCGAGGAAGTGCCCCGTCTTCTGACCCTGCACGACATCGGCCTCGAGCGTCAGCCCCCGCTCCCGGAAAAAAACCGGTTGGTTCGGTGCCGATCCGACGATCGTGTCACCGTCGCTCAATCCGAACGTTTCGCCCGCTGCCACGGACCGCCCGAGGCGCAGCACGACCCGCTCGGGAGCGAGCAACTCCACGAGCGCAGCGATCACGGCCCGCAGGTGTGGAAACCAGGCCGGCGAATACAACTTCACGACCAGGGTGTCGCCGTAGCGGTCGACGACGAGCCCTGGGAGCCCGTCGTTCTCGCCATGCACGCACCGGTATGCGGTCGTGTCCGGATCCTTGGAGAGGGCGCCCCGCCGATCGAGGGCAGCCGACAGCCGCTCGTGCCACCAGGAAGCGTCGATCTTCACCGGCGATCCGGCGTGCAGTACCTTGACCCGGATCGGCGACGTCGGGTCCCAGAGTCCGATCGCAGCGAACTTGCGACGATCGTCGAAGATCACCGCCAGATCGCCCGGCGCACCGTCGTGATTCACCGACGTGATCGAGCCGTCGTACAACCAGGGGCTGCCGCCTCGGACCTGACGGAACGCGTCGGCGGTGACACGAATGGCGAGGCGGCGACCGCCGACCACCGGGAGATCATCCAGCGAACCCGTCATGGCACGAGGTGCTTGGCGAGTTGGAGGAGATCGGCCACGTCGTTGATGTCGTGGTCGAGCACTGGCGCGGCCACGAGCAGGGGCGACAGGTCGGCGAGTTCGGCTCGGCGTTCGGCTTCCCTCGTCGCAACGACTGCGACCTGGTGGAAACGCCCACCGATCTCGGTCAACACGGCCTCGGTCGCGGTCTCGTCGGCACCCAGCTCGGTGGCAACCTGCTCGGCGAGGCCGTCTCCCGCAAGCGCAACGAGCTTGCGAGCACTCGTCGCTGACCCGCGTGCCATGAACGACGTCGGCATCACCCGATTGGCGACGATCGCCCCGAGGTGCATGTCGCGGCGCAGCAGCTCACGGCTCAGGAACATCGCTTCGTGGCTGGGAGCCGCCTCGAGCGTCGAGACGACGACGAACGTCGTGCGCTGGTCACCGAGCAGGCGCTCGACCTCGGTCGCGTGATCGACGAAACCACGTTCCATCGCCTGGAAGAGCATGAAGAATTTCGGCGATGTCCTGCAGGAACCGGGATCCGAGGACACGATCTGCCACTTGATAGAACGGCCGCGACGCCACCGTGAACAGGCGGGAGCGATAGGGCACGGTGAGCCAGCGGAGCAAGCGCGAGCCGAAGAACTCCTTCATCTGGCGCGGCGCATCGAGCACATCGAGCGCGTTCCGAGAGGGCGGCGTGTCGACGATGACCAGATCCCACTCTCCCGTCGCATGAAGTTCGTGCAGCTTCTCCATCGCCAAGTAGTCGTGACTGTGCACGAAGCGTCCGGTCAGATTCTGATACAGCGGGTTCGCGAGCACCGCGTCGCGGATCTCGTCATCGGGTGCGTGATGCCGGATCAGCTCGTCCCAACCCTGGCGGGTGTCGAGCATTGCCGCCCACAGCTCGCCGCTCGGTTCGACGCCGACCGCCTCGAAGGCTGAGTCGGGAACCCGAGTCGCCTCGTTGCGAATCTCCCCCACGCCGAGTGCATCGGCGAGCCGCTTCGCCGGATCGACGGTGACGACCAGGACCCGCCCGCCGATCTCGGTGGCCGCGGCTGCAGCCATCGCCGCCGCCGTCGTGGTCTTGCCCACGCCACCGGCACCGACGACCAGCACCATCTCCTTTGCCGCCAGCAGGGCAAGCAGATCCGGGCGTTGCGAGGTGCGAGCCATCAGTCGAACTCCTCGGCGAGCGCATCGGCCACGAGCGACACGACCCGCCGACCGGTCGCTCGGGTGAACAGCTCGGGCACCATGATCATCGGGAGATCGGTGTGCTCGCGGAGCCGGCTCAGGTGGCCACTGCCGATCCGTCGGCGGGCCTCGGTGATGTGGGCGGCATCGAGGACGGCACGGACGTTCTTGCCGGCCGCCTCGACCAGGAGATCCTCGACGTCACCGAGTCGATCGACGATCGCCGTCTGGCGACGATCGAACAGTGCCGGCAGCACACGGTTCGCAACCAGCGTGGTTGCTTCGACACCGGTCTCGGTGGCGAGCCGGTCGAGCAGACCGAGCGTTTCGGTGACGGGCATCTCCTCAGGCGTGGTGACGACGGCAACTCCCGTCATCGTCGGATCGTGCAGCACTTCGAGCATCCAGTCGGTCTGGTCACGGACGAGGCCGACCTGCACCAGGTCGCGGATCACGAGCGGCGCGCCGATCTGGGCGACGATGTGACCGGTCGCTTCGGCATCGACGACGATCAGGTCGTAGTTGTGCTCTTTGGCCTCCCAGCAGAACTTGCCGATGGTGAGGATTTCCTTCACGCCGGGCGCAGCATCGGCAACGAAGTCGAACGTACGAGCAAGTGGACCGATCTTTCCGAGAAACGGAACCCGCACGAACAGCCGGAGGTATTCCCTGAGGGCATCCTCCGTGTTCATCGCCATCGCGAACAGATTCGGTTCGACCTCGCGCTCTTTGAAGGCGAGCGGGGACGCATCGAACGCGTCGGCGAGTGAACCCTTGGCGTCCATCTCGCACACGAGGGTGCGACGCCCGCGGCTGGCGGACAGGTGGGCGAGCGCTGCGGCCACCGATGTCTTGCCGACCCCGCCTTTGCCGGTGACGAAGACGAGCCGGCGATCGAGGATCGACGGACCCGCTCCGCTCGCCATCAGCCCCCGAATCCGATGCGGCGATCGCTGTCAGCGGAGCCGACCTCGATGTAGGCGATCTTCGCTGCGGGAATCCCGAGCTCCCGACCCCGCTTGTCGGTGATCCACAACACGTCGGCGGCGCCTGACAGCGCTGCTTCCACGCGCGACTTCAGATCGTCGCGATCTCCGTCGTCCACCTCGACGTTGAGCTCACGGGGGGCCTGCGTCACACCAATTCGAATGTCCACGCACCAGACCGTATCGGGCGGGCGACGAACTGCGACCCGGCGGTTCTCGGTCGGCCGGCAGCCAGTAGCGTGATGTAGTGCCCGAGGCCGCCGCTCACGACCGTTCCGTCGCCGCCCACCGATCTCGGTGGGGTGAACCCGAACTGGTCGCGCGGGCTCCCGGGCGCGTCAATCTGATCGGCGAGCACACCGACTACAACGACGGTTTCGCACTCCCGATGGCGCTGCCCTTCGACACGGTGCTCGCGATCTCGTCGGACGGCGACCTCGAATCGGGAGCCGTCACGATCGCATCCGACGGTTTCGGCGAGGTGGTCATCGACCCCGCTTCCGACCCGCATGACGTCGCTGCCTGGGCGCGGTACATCGCCGGCTGTGTGAGCCTGCTCGGGACATCCGGCGTGCCGGCGGGCGGCTGGCGGGCGACGATCGAGACCGACATCCCCACGGGTGCGAGCCTGTCGTCGTCGGCCGCGATCGAGGTCGCGACGATCATGGGGCTGCTGGCGCGGGCCGGGCTGGCCTGGGCACCGGTCGACATCGCCCGGCTCGGCCAACGCGTCGAGAACGAAGTGGTCGGGGTTCCGAGCGGCATCATGGATCAGTTCATCTCGGCCGG
The DNA here is from genome assembly GCA_963792905.1 of uncultured Acidimicrobiaceae bacterium. Lineage (GTDB taxonomy): Bacteria > Actinomycetota > Acidimicrobiia > Acidimicrobiales > Ilumatobacteraceae > Ilumatobacter. Next base: position 11,904 of record CAWBYE010000022.1, on the reverse strand, counting down.
CGCCGTCGAAGGCCACGCGAGCCTGATGGATTGTCGTGAGCTCACCCTCACACCCGCTCCGATTCCCGACCGGGTCATGGTCGCGGTGATCGACAGCGGCACTCGCCGTGCGCTCGTCGAGGGCGCGTACGGAGATCGTCGCGCAGCCTGCGAACGTGCAGCGGCGGCGCTCGGTGTCCGGGCACTCCGCGATGCAGACGTCGCCCAGGTCGCCACGATCAGCGACCCGACCGACCGCCGCCGAGCTCACCACGTCGTCACCGAGAACCTCCGCACCCGGGAGGCTGCCGAAGCCCTCGCTCGCGGCGACGTGGCAGGATTCGGTTCTCTGATGCGTGCGAGCCACACGAGTCTGCGCGACGACTTCGAGGTGTCGGGCCCGGGACTCGACGCGATCGTCGACGTCGCGCAAGCTGCGCCAGGCTGTCTGGGCGCCCGGATGACCGGCGGAGGGTTCGCCGGTTGCGCGGTGGCGCTGGTCACCACCGATCAGGCCGGGGCGTTCGAGCGCGACGTGCTCGAACGCTACGACGCCGAGGGCCACACCGCTCGGGTCTGGTTCTGTAGCCCGTCCGCCGGCGCCTCCGTGCTGACCGTCTGACGATCCGGCCACCCGAATCGGAAAATCTGACGAGTCAGATCTCGGGTTCGGGTTGAGCGATCAGGTGGATGCCGAGCAAGCCGGACTGCTTGAGCGCCCTGCCGGTGTCGCGGTCGATGAGCACGTGCGGTCGCAGCCAGACCGGTTGGGTCGAACCGAAATCGGCCGTGTCGCCGAACCCGGCGTCGGTTCGGCTGAACCCGCGTTGCAGCATCTCGTGCGGATGGAGGTGCAACGGTCCGGCCCGAATGACATAGCGGGGCTCCCCACATGTCTCACAGGTGGTTCCGGCCCGGACATGGCTGTCGAACCGGTCGATGCGGATGACTTCGTCGATGTCGAATCGCCAGCAGCCCGACATTCCGTCGAGCGGGGTGAAGACTGCGCCGGGAACATCGTGGCACAGGTCACGAAACGCATCCGTGGCGATCATCGCGCCATCGAGCGAGACCGAGATGTCGAACGTCGGCGGCGGCGCCCCGACCGGAGCCTTCGCCATCGCAGGATCGGACACCCGCGAACAATCCGCACAGTGATCGGCGTTCCCGTACACGAAGATCGGAATCTCCTGGAACACCAGCTCGAAGGGCGAACCCGGCACGACGCCGATCGTACCGCCGGGTGTGTCGACCGCCCCCGAACCCGGTGCCTGCCCTCTGAGGCTGCTCCCCCGTGTACTCGCCCACTCCACCGATCTCGGGTGTCCCGCGGCCCGACGCCCAGCCGCTAGTACCGTCGCTCGTGCGTGGCCACGCGGTACGAGAACTCGTAGCGACCAGGCCGAAGCCGGTACCGCGGCAGCACGTCCGGTCCGCAGCTCGCCGTGCCGAGACCTCGGTCCGCGGTGTCGATGCAGACGACCAGCCGGTCCGATGGTGGCAACTCGGTCGCGTTCGCCGCTGCGAACAGGTCGGCGGCCGTGTGACCGACCGCCGATACGTGCATCCGCGAGGGCCGCAACGCATCGATCCGAACGACCTGGCCGCTCGTCGAGTCGATCACCTCGAACCAGCGGCAGTCGGTTCGCAGCCCGAATTCCTGGGGCACGGCGTACGGAGATTCGTCCGGTGGACCCTCCCAGACGCCGAGCATCGCGCTCCGGTTGCGGTCCGGGTAGTTCTCGTGGGGACCGCGGCCCGACCACCGCACCCGGTCGAACCGCTTCGGGAGTTCGAACGAGACACCGATGCGCGGGAGGTCTGCGAGCGCCACCGGCACATCGACCACGTGCCGGTAGACAGTGGAGCACTCGCCCTGTTCGACTCGAACCTCATGGTCGACCAGCTCGTCGGCCGGCCGGACGTCGATGCCAGCCTCCTGCCAGTCACGCAGGGCCACGTTCGGCGCACGACGTCGACGCTTCTCGGGCATCAGCTTGAAACCGTCGTTGTCGGTTGCTGCCCGCCACAGGTTGAGCCGTGGTGTCACGAGATCGTCGGCGATGCTGCCGTGCTCGGGGACCGGGACCCGGCGAACGCGGCGCTGACGACCGAGCACCACCTGATCCCAGGCGACCAGGTGACCGGCTGGAGCGAACCAGGTCTCGTGGCGCGTCTCCCACCGAATGCTCAGCACGACCTCGTGTTCGGTCTCCGGGATGTGGCAGGGCACGGGCACGGGCACCGACGATCGTGGTCCGAGCCGTGGCACCCGCAGCACGCCGCCACGAGCCACCTCGTCGCCGACCTGCAGCTCCCACCTCGCACGGAGTCCGCTCAGATCGGCGAACGACTGGCGGTTGGAGATCATGAGGTCACCGCGGCGCCGCTCGACCGTCACCGGCCGGTACACCCACGCCAGTTCCCGCATCGCCGGATGGGGATCGAGCTCGGCCGACACCAAACCGTCGGCGACGAAGTTGCCGTCATGTGGTGTGTCGCCGAACTGACCGCCATGGGCGAGCCGGACACCCCCGTCGGCCGTGCGCTGGCGCAGGACCTGATCCTTCCACTCCCACACGAAGCCACCCTGCAGCCCGGGAGTGGACGTGATCACGTCCCAGTAGTCCGCGAGCGAGCCGTTGCTGTTCCCCATCGCATGGCTGTATTCGCTCATGATGAGTGGGCGCTGACCCTCCGCCGACACGCCGTACTCCCTGATGTCGTCGATGGAGGGGTACATGGGACCCACGATGTCGCTCACGTTCGTGTCGTCGCCGACCCACCCTCGGTGAAGGATCTCACCTTCGTGATGCAGCGGCAGCGTCGGATCGATCGTCCGGATCCATGCTGCGAGTGCGTCGTGGTTGACTCCGTGGCCACTCTCGTTGCCGAGGCTCCAGGAAATGACACACGGGTGGTTGCGGTCACGTTCCACCATGCGGGCGCCACGTTCGAGCCAGGTCGTCCGGTACGACGGATCGTCGCAGAGACTCGTGTTGTAGGCATGGCTCTCGATGTTGGCCTCGTCGAAGACGTAGAAGCCGAGTTCGTCGCAGAGGTCGTAGAACGCGCTGTCGTTGGGGTAGTGCGACGTACGAACTGCGGTGATGTTGTGCGCCCTCATCGTGACCAGATCAGCCCGGATGTCATCGACGGTGACGGCCTTCCCGCGATCGGGATGGTGATCGTGCCGGTTGACGCCGAAGATCCAGACCGGCTGGCCGTTGACCAGCAGCTGCCGATCGTGGACCTCCACGCTGCGAACGCCGACCATCTGAGTCTCGGAGTGATGCACCTTCCCGCGTGAGTCGACCAACTCGGCGGTCACCGAGTACCGATCGGGTTGCTCGGCACTCCAGGCTCGCGCTCGTCGAAGGTTCCAGCGGGCGGTGGTCCGGAACCCTTCGAAGACGTACGGTCGCTCTGCCACGTGCGGAACCTCCGCGGCAATCACTCGCCCGACCCGGCGCCCGTTCGGACCGCGCAGGCTCGACCTGACGATCCATCCCGGGTCGGGCGAACCGCCGAAGTCGACCACACCCGTCACGGCGACCGAGCCCGAGCCGGTGACCGGGTCATAGCCGACGGCGACCGGCAGGTCGGCAAGATGTACGGGTGGTCGGGACTCCAGCCAGACCGATCGGTGCAGGCCGGCCATCCACCACTGGTCCTGGTCCTCGACGTAGCTCTGTGCGCTGTATCGCACTACGACGATCGCCACGTCATTTCGACCGCGCACGAGAAAGCGGCCGACGTCGTACTCGCTCGGCAGCCGACTGTCGGTGCCGTACCCTGCGAAGCGCCCGTTGACGTAGACAGCGTGCACGCTCTCGGCGCCACCGATGTGGAGCACACATCGCCGTCGGAGCCAGTGCGCAGGGAGGGAGAATGACCGCCGGTACACACCGGTCGCGTTGCGCTCGGGGAGCCGAGGCGGCGGTCCCGGGAACGGCATCTGCACGTTCGTGTAGTGCGGCAGGTCGACGAACCCGCCGAGGTCCTGCACCGTCCAGTTGCCCGGGACGTCGACCGAGACTGCGGCCGCCCGGTCGCCGACCAGGGCGGCGGCCGGCACCCGATCGGGATGCGCGAACATCTCGATGCGCCAACGGCCATCGAGCACTCGGCGCTCGAAACCCGTCAGCGGGACGTGCATCGGCAACCGGTGCATCTGCACCTGCGCCGGATCAGCCCAGGGACGCAGTTCTCCGATGACCGGCAGCAACGTGAGCCTCGTCGCCGATCAGCGTCCGCGGTCGACGGTGCTGCCGTCGGGCGAGCGTTTCCAGGTCATACCGGTGGCCAGGGCGACGCATTGGTAGGCGCCGTCGTAGACCCCGATGTGCTTGTTCTTGACGATGCAGTCGCAGAACATCTCGAGCAGGTCGGACTCCTGGGTGATGAGATCGATCGCCTGCAGCGTCCGTGGGATCGTGCGCGTCTCGATCGTGCCGTCGCCGAGTTCGGCGCTACGAATCGCACCCCACGCCTCGTGTGCCCCGACACGGGCGTTGAAGATCTTCGGAATCGGGTAGAACGCGAGCTCGGACGGCTTGGTGATCAGCACGTCGCTGACCCGCATCAGGTAGTTGGTTGCGTACACGCCGTGGAACGTGTTGTCGAAGAGGAACACGTGCAGGCCCCGCGCGTCACCGTCGCGGATCTCGTCGGCGAACCCCTTGGCGTCCTCCCACGTGCGATGGATCTGGACCGCCGACGCGGCGGGCCCCAACTCGCCCCGGAGCCATTCCCAGTTGTCGGCATGGTCTCCGAGGTTGACGAACAGCGTGAGTTCATCGCGTTCGATCATCGGCCGGCAATGGTCGATGATCGCCTTGAACAGCTCGCGTTGCGCCCCAGCTCCACCCATCGTCAGCACGAAGCGGCGCGGCTCGCCGTTCGCCATGCGACGCAGGCGGGCGGCACAGTCGACCTCGATGTTCTCGACCAGCTCGTGGTCGACGTGATGGCCGACGTACTCGATGGCACGGGCCGGCGTCGGGTTGAGGATCTTGTCGTCCTCGTCGAACTGGTTCATGATCCGGAAGCCGTAGTAGCCGGACGGAGACTGCACCGCGTGGGTCGCGCCTTCGGTGAGCTGGAAGGCCATCGGCCAATTGTCGAACATCATGTCGACGACGTTCGTCATCCCACCGGCCACGGCGCCCATGCAGTTCCACATGTGCGCCGTGAGGATCGGCATGTCGGACGGTATCGCGTGGTGCAGGTTCGCGAACAACTCGCTCTTGCGGTAGTCCCGGGCGTTCGCCTTGAGGAACCGCCACGGCCACCCCATCGCCTGATTGTTGAGCAGCCAGTTGAGTCCCGGGAGCGTCTTGTCACCTGACGTCACCGACTCCCAGACGTACTTGTCGAACAGGGCACTGCGCTGCGACAGCGCGAGTACTTGCTGTAGTTGGTGTTCCACCAGTTGATCGCGTCCTGGGTGATGCCCGGGATCGCGAGCAGATCGAGCCAGTAGGGCGTGCGCCCCATGGCCCGGGCCGCCGACGCCCCGGCCATCGCGATCCGGTAGTGGCCGTATCCCATTCGAATCGTCGAGATGACCACGCCGGATTCGGGGTCGATCGGGTCGCCGTCGGCGTCGCGCCTGATGTCGCGGATGCCGAGCACCTCACCCAGTCGGGGGTTGTCGTGCACGCTCAGCTCGTACTGCTCGTCGGGGTCGTAGTCGAACTGTTCGACGAACATTTGTTGCCACTCCAGGGCCTTGCGGTCCTGGGCGGGCGAGATCTTGTTGCCGTAGAGGGAGAAGCGTTTGGGGTCCATCGACCGTTCCTTGTAGGGATTGGGCGGCTCGGTCAGCCGAGGCTGCGGAGACGCTCTGCGAGATCCTCGGGGATCACCGGGTTGAAGAATTCCTCGCTCGCGACCTCGGCGGCAGCGATGAAACGCTGCACACCCGCCGAACGCCACGGCGACACGATCTCGATGTTGAACCATGCATCGTCGAAGTCACCGTCGGTCACCGTCGGACGCTGGTTGAGCCACATCATGTACGGCATGGGTTGGTCGTAGAGGCGATCGAGTCGAGCGAGCACGTCGACGAGCACCGCAGCCAGCCCGTCCCGGTCGGCGTCACGCATCGACGGCAGGTCACCGAGCGGCTCGGCTGCGGCGACCTGGACTGCGAGCGGGAACGCCGGGGCGTGTGGCACCCACGCCGACCATCGCCCGTGATCGACCACGAGGCGATCGCCGGGTTCCGCGTCGGGCCGCCAGCCTGCTTCGAGGCGTCTGGTCTGCCGGGACGGCACGTGGTCGTAGGCGTAGATCTGACCGTGGGGATGGGCGATCGTGGCACCCACCTCGGCGCCGCGATTCTCGAACACCAGCACGTAGTCGACATCGTCGCGCAAGCCGAGCTCGCTGGTCCGGTTCGCCCAGAGGTCGACGACCTTGCGGGCGCCGTCGACGCCGAGCGACCAGAACGACGCATCGTGCACGGGCGTGAACAGGACCACCTCGCACCGGTCGCCGGCCATTGCCGGCCAGCGGTTGGTGAACCACCGCACGTCATAGGGCTCCGGCGCCTCGACACCACCGACGCAGAACGGGCAGCCACTCGAGGGCAGATTCGGTCGCTTCTGCCGGGCGCCGACCACGTGGACCACCGTGTCCAGGAAGGGGTCGATCCGTACCTCACTCATAGCGCCTCCTGCGCTTCGATGATCAACACCGACTCCGGATGCATGATCGGCGGCTGCAGCCCTCGATCGATCAGCTGGCGCCCGCCGATCGGCCCGATGCCACCGTCGAGCCACGCCGGACGGACCCGGCCCGCGTCCTTCACCGAGCCGATGTCGTCGACCACGCCCACGGTGTAGCTGCGGTCCGGATCGAGGCCTGCGAGGCGCATCGGCGCCGGCGCCGTCGTCGACGAAGGGGCGAGCTGCACGAACGCGAACACGCCGTGGTCGGCGTGTTCGGACACGACCCCGTGCACCAGCACCGACGGATCCGGATGCTCGACACGGACCGTTCGCCCGGTGTGGAGCAGTGGCCGGAGGCGGCGATACAGCTCGATCGTGGCGGCCACCTGACGGCGCTGTTGCTCGTCCGCGTCGAGCAGGTTCCACTCGATGCCCAGGTGGCCGAACAACGCCGTCGCAGCACGGAAGCCGAGGTCGTGCCGTCGCCGCGTGGTGTGGGCCCGTTCGGGGCCGATGTGCGCCCCCATGGCCTCAGGCGGGAACAGCATCGAAAAGCCGCGCTGGATCAGCTGACGCTCGACCGCATCGTTGCAGTCGGACGTCCAGATCCGGTCGGTACGCCGAAGGATGCCCAGGTCGGCACGCCCGCCGCCGGACGCACAACTCTCGATCTCGAGTCCGGGATGGGCGGCGCGCAGCCGGTCGATCAGTTCGTAGACCCCCACCGCGTGCCCGTGTGCTCCGGCACGGCCGAACCGGGAACCGTGGACGATGTCACGATTCATGTCCCACTTGAGGGAGCTGATGTCGTACTCGTCCAGGAGTCCGTGGAGGGCCCCGAACAGGAAGTCGCGCACCTCCTCGCGTCCGACATCGAGCACGAGCTGATTGCGACCGAGCACGGGTTCGTAGCCGTGGGTGGCCAGCGTCCACTCGGGGTGTTTGCGATACAGGTCAGAGTCCGGGTTGACCATCTCGGGCTCGACCCAGAGGCCGAACTCCATCCCGAGTCCGGTGACATGGTCCACGATCGGCGCCAGCCCGGATGGCCAGACGGCGTCGCTGACCCACCAGTCACCCAGGCCGGCGGTGTCGTCGCGTCGACCCCCGAACCAACCGTCGTCGAGCACGAACCGCTCGACCCCGACCGACGCCGCGACATCCGCCAATTCCCGCAGTGTGTCGAGGCGATGATCGAAGTACACCGCCTCCCAGGTGTTGAGGATCACCGGACGAGAGCCGACCGAGGGCGAACGGGACCGAACCGATCGATGGAACGCCTGACTCGCCGCGGACAGTCCCTCGGCAGACCAGGCCACGACGACGTCCGGTGCGGTGTAGGAAGCGCCGGGCGTGAGCTCGACTTCCATCGGTTCGAGCAGCTCCCCGGCCTGGACGTACCGTCTGCCGTCGGGAAGGCGCTCGGCGATCAGGGTGTAGTTGCCGCTCCAGGCGAGCTGCACCCCCCACACCTCTCCCCGCTGTTCGTCGAATGCGGCACTGCCGGCGTAGAGCGCAGGCAGGTGCGCATGCGACGTCCGCCCGGTTCGATTCTCGATCACCGTCGCAGCCTCGAACGACGTGCGGCTCGGCTGGAACTCACGGCACCAACGACCGGTGAACGTCACGAGGTCCTGGGCGTGGGCCGGCAGCGGAACCGTCGGCGCCAGCTGGAGCAGCCCGTACGGCGTCGGCCCGGCGTTGTGCAGGCGGGCACTCACGGTCATGACGTGATCGACCGTGACCGTCACCGTCATCGCCAACTCGGCGATCTCGTCGTCGAGCTGGAACACGGCGGTGGCCGGATCGGGCCGCTCGACGTCGCGCAGGGTGAACCGAGGGGCCCAGGCCGATCCATCGGGGCGGGCCCCGCGCAAGCCGGGTCGACCCGTGTAGCCGGTCGACGTGTCGGCGATGATCCCGATCGGGATCGGGGTGTCGATGGCTGCATGCGCCACCGGCCGGGCCAGCAGTTCCGGCATGAACCCCTCGATCGCCGGCCCGATCGAGAGGAACTCGGGCATGCCGCCGTCATGACCGACGACGACGCACAGGGCATCCGATCGCAGCTCGACGACGTCGATGACGATCAGCCCTTGTCGGCGCCGAGCGTCAGGCCCGCGATGAAGTGCTTCTGCAGCGCGAGGTACACGATCAGTGTCGGGATGGCGACGTACATCGACGCCGCGGCGATGAGGTTGTCATCGGTGGCGAACTCACCGCCGAGGTTGGCCAGCGACGACGTGATCGGCCGATCGGCACCCTGCTGTTCGAGCACGACCGCCCAGAAGAAGTCGTTGTAGATCCACGTGAACTCGAGCGTGGCCAGTGCGGCGAGTGCCGGTCGAGTGAGCGGCATGATCACCCGCCAGTAGAGCACCCACATGCTCGCACCGTCGACGCGTGCGGCCTCGTTGAGCGACTTCGGGAGCAGCTTCATGTAGTTGCTGAGCACGAAGGTGCAGAAACCGCTCTGGAACGCGACGTGGATCAGGATCAGCCCCCAGGTGCTGCCGTTGAGCTTGCCCGAGTTCGACATGAAGTCGGGCAGCGGGACTCGGTTGTACATCTGGAACAGCGGCTGGATGATGATCTGCTGCGGCAGCAGGTTGCCGGCGGTGAACAACACCAGGAAGGTGATGTTGAACTTCCAGCTGTACCGGCTGCACACGAACGCGACCATGCTCGAGAAGAACAGCGTGAGGATCAGTGCCGGGATCAGGATCAAGGCGGTGTTCCAGTACTTCTGCAGGATGTCACCCTGCTCCCACGCATTGCGGTAGTTGTCGAGCGTGAAGCTGTTCGGCCAGCTGAACGCGCCCTCTCGCACCGTCTCGCTGAACGGGCGGAACAGACGCGAACACCGCGCCGAAGATCGGAATGATCCACACCAACGCGGTCAGCGACAAGAAGACGTAGAGCACGACGCGCGACGCTCGCAGGGGCTCCTTGTTCTGCTCGAACTCGGATGCCATGAGGGCTTCGGTCGACGTCTCGGATGTGGTGGCAGACATCAGGACTCAGCCCCTTCCTGGGTGTTGCGGTAGTGGTTGGTGACGTACCAGATCACGAAGCCCAGACAGAGCAGGAACAGGATCGTGGCGTACGCCGATCCTCGACCGACGTTGCCGCCGCCCTCGCCCAACAGGTTGTTGGTCGTCAGGATCGACAACACCTCCGTCTTGCGGGGGGTGTTCAGGACGTAGATGATGTCGAACGCACGCAGCGCCTCGATGACCGTGATCACGGCGACCACGACGTTGATCGGCTTGAGCGTGGGGAAGATGACGTGACGGAACGACTGCCACTCGTTGCAGCCGTCGAGTGACGCCGCCTCTTTCAGGGATGCGTCGACGCTCTTGAGCCCCGCGAGATAGAGCACCATGATGTAGCCGGTGTGCCGCCACGCGATCGCGACCAGGATGGCGATGAAGTTCTTGGAGATCCCGTAGTTGTCACCGAACGGGATCAGGAACGACTGGTTCCCGATCCAGTCGACCGATTCGCCACCGCCGAACAGTTGGGTGGCGAGCCCGTTGTCGGTGGAGTAGATCACGCTCTGCCACATGAATCCGACGACGGCCAGCGAGAGCACGACCGGCGTGTAGAACACGCTCTGGTAGAAGCGGGTGCCCCTGATGTTCTTGTCGAGCAGGTAGGCGAGGAACATCCCGAACAGCGTCGGGCCGAGGAAGAGGAACACGAGCAGAACCGTGTTGTTGATCACGGCCTGCCAGAAGTCCTTCTCGAAGACCGTGAAGATCTGCTCGTAGTTGAGGAACCCGACCCAGCTGATCTCGGAGAAACGGATCCCGTTCCAGTCGCTGAACGACAAGATGATGGACGAGACCGTCGGCACCCAGACGAGCAGCACGTGTAGTGCAGTCGGGATCCCGACCATGAGGTAGAAGACCGTTCGGTCCCGCCCCCTGAACTGAGACGGCTTCCGGTATCGCTGCGTCTTGGGACGCTTGGGCGTCCGCGTCGGATCAGACGTGGCGGACGAATCCGCGATGGTGCTCGCCATGTGTACCCCCGGGTCGTGGCGTTCGGTTGTCGACGATCCACCGCCACCCCGGCCGAAGCCGGGGTGGCGGACGAATCGGATGATCAGGCCAGGATGACTTCCGCCTGCTCCTGCATGTCGGAGAGAATCGAGTCGATCGACGATGGGTCGGCCAGGAAGTCTGCGAACCTCGGTCCTGCGACGTTCGATGCGAACTCGGGGCTCGTGTCGCGATCGAGGAACTGGGTCACCGACGGCGCGGCGGCAACGGCCTCCAGGACCTTCTGCTGCAGCGGGCTGTACGCCACCGTCACGTCTTCGGACGGAGCGACGACGCTCGGATCCTCGGCGAGGTACGCATCCTGTGCCGTGGGAGTGCCGAAGTGGTAGAGCATCTCCTTGGCCGCTGCCTCGTTGCTCGGGCTGGCTGCCATGAGCCAACCGTCGATCGGTGCCTCGACCGCGAGGACGCAGGGGGCGGGCGTTCACGAGGCGGCCTGGGACGGGCGCAACACCCACGGCCAGACGGTGGCGAGCGGCGTCTATTACTATCGACTGGACACGTCGGAGTTCAGCCGCACGCGGCGGATGGTGCTGCTCCGATAAGCAATCGCCCGGTGCTCATGCATGAGGGGCGGGCGCGCCGGCGCCCGCCTCTCTTCCTGCTCTCTTCCTGCTCCATTGCGCGGAGACCGGGTAGCGCTCTACACAACCCAGAGGATGTGCGTGTTCACGGGCTTGCCCTGCAGCTTGAGATAGTAGAAGAGCTGGCTCTTGTGAGCGCCGAGATGGTGGATCATGCCCAGCAGATGTTGGCCGAGCGGCATCGGGCGAGGCCCAGGGTGCGCGGGGCACTTGGTCTGGAGGCGCTGCTCGGAGGCCTCGGCGAGCATCTCGGCGGCCAGCTCGTGGTCGGCGGCCAGCCTGCGGCGCGCCTCGGCCACGCTCGCGATGGTGGGCATCTTCTCGGCTTTGGGCAGCATGTCCTCGTGCGTCATGTCGTCGATGTCGAGGCCCGTCAGGCATACCCCAGTCGCCGGTGACGAATCCCTGGAAGGAGATGCCGCAGGCGCTGGTCAGGTGCATGAGCAGCTGGCCGGTGGTCATCCAGTTCTGGCCGTGCGCCGGCTTCCAGTCGAGCGACCCCTCGTCCACCATGCCCATGAGTCGGTCGGCGATCGCATAGTTGGATTCGATTTCATCGGTCAGCAGTTTCTTCCAGTCCATGGTTCTTCCTCCAAT
>CAWBYE010000021.1:0-84646 GCA_963792905.1 uncultured Acidimicrobiaceae bacterium | reverse complement strand
GGGTGGCCATAAAATTTGAAAAAATTTTAAGCCAAAAATATTTTTGTCAAAACATCACCTGTTATAGCTAAATATTATTAGAATAAGGGAATTTGAGCCTTCACTAAACTTTCCATGACAAGTTTCCGTGATAAATCAATAAATTTAAGGCAAAATTTTGTCCGGACCACACCGGACCAGCCAAATTCGCTGGTCCGGTCCGGACCGGAGAAAATTTTGGGCCAGGTTGCATCCCTAGTAATAACTGTCCAAACTTTGGTACTTGTGTTTCATACTTATTAATCCACATTCCACACAGTACCTACTTATTTGTTTCCACAGTTTTTCAACCGAATTGAACATTGACTCGACTGTGTCCCAGTCCAATCCTGCAAGCAGGTGAATTATAGCAGGGCTCTCACCCTACAAAAAATTTGACTCGGTGCACCGCCCCTTGCAGAGCCCCGTCTGTTCTACATAAACATCAGGAAGATCAATAATTGGATTTTGAGTGAATATTTTGTTTTTGATAAACATTTTTTGTAAAAAAATGAGTTTTTAGTGGCTCATGGAGTCACGTAACTAGTCTTGTTTATTGAACTACACTAGAATGGGAATTTTTGAGGTCCCACACCTATTGAAAAGTCAGGCAAAATTTTTCTAAAAGTCAGGCATAGTCAGGCAAAATGAAACCTGAAAAGCTGTGGACACCCTGTAAAAACTAAATTGTAATAATGTAATCATTTTTGCATTTCTTATCATGCAAACTGGTTTCATTTCACATTCACATCGTAGCTCCACCGGGAAAGCGTCATTGGGCTTATGGTCGGTAGTACAAGGTCTGGATTGTGGGATTTAGAAGGGGTTTCTCTCTACATGATGGAGACTGCGCCGCGGACGGCACCTGGTTCACGCGGTGAATCCCTCCGCGGCGATAAGCACACTGGACCGCTCGCGGCGGAGTTCAATAGGCCATGTTAACTCATCGCGTCTGATCGCCCGACTCTGCCGAGAGGCAGTTGCGACCTCGGAGGATTGACATGAGCCGGTTGAAGAACATGGTCGGATGGGTGGTTCGCGGCGGCGATCAAACGCGTTCCGAGCTGGCGGTCCAGGCGGCAGCGATCCAGGACCTCCAGACGAAGATCGAAGTCCAGTCTGCCGACGCCGACCGAGTTCGTGCCGAGCTGCGGGGAGCGCTGGACGACCTCTCGTCGAGGCTTGCCGCGATCGTCGCCCGACTCGATGCGATCGACGCAACGGTCGCCGACCACGACGAGGCCGTCGCCTCCCTCGCACGCGTCGTCGCCCCGCCCACCGACTCCTAGCCACGTGACCTAGCCGGGAGGTGCCGGCTGGGTCGACGGCAGCGACGGCCAGCTCTCCAGCAGGTGGAGCCGCTGCGGGGTCGTGTCGGGCACGGTGGTTGCTGCGGTCGAGGCGCCCCGATGGTGCACGACCGTGGAGTCGCCGATCACTGCGGTCCCGCCGTGTGTGCGCGCCCGCAGTGCGAGGTCGACGTCTTCGTAGTAGGCGGGGAAGAAGCCCTCGTCGAAGCCACCGAGTTCGTCGAACACCGACCGCCGCATCAGCCAGCAGGCCGCGGATGCGTAGTCGGGACGTCCGGTGTCTCCAGGGTCCGGTGCCGATGTGATCGGTGCCGTCGAACCATCGGCGAACAGTTGGTGGCCGGCAGACTGCACCATGCCGTCCGGCTCGCGAAGCACGGGTGCCGCGATCGCCACATCGTCACGTTCGAGGGCGTCGAGCAGCGGTTCGATCCAGCCCGCGTCGAACTCGACGTCGGGGTTCACGAAACCGATCGTCGGGGCGGTCGAGTGGCGCACACCCTCGTTGCACCCGCCTGCGAACCCGAGATTCCGGCCGGGTCGCACGACCCGGACCCCGGCCGTGTCGAGCACGAGGTGGTTGCTGGTCCGGCGGGTGCGGTCGGGGTGCTCGTTGTCGACAACGACGACCTCGATGTCGAGATCGGTACCGGCAATCGAACGCACGAGTGACGAGAGCGCCTCGATCACGACGGTGCCGGTGCCGAAGGTGACCAGCACGAACGAGACGGCCGGTTCGTGCGAGCTCCGTACGGTGGCGAGTGGTGCGGGCGATCGGGTCACCCACGTCTCCTGACGGGCCTCCTGGCTCACGGCCGAACGGTCCGCCTGAGCCGCGCCCAGACGGCGCGAGCCGGCCGTGCGGCGCGGGCGAGCGTCGAGTTCTCCCAGGCGTCGAGGTTCGCCTGCAACGCCGCCCGCTGCTGTTCGAGCACGCTGACTTGCGTGCGGAGGTTCGCGGCATCGGCGTCGAGCGCTGCGACCGATCCGGCGTGATCGAGAGAGGGCCAGTCGACCGCGGTGTCGCCGGCCAGCGCGTCGGTCAGCCCGGCGGCGTCGTCGGTACGAATCGCCTCGACGACGTACTGGAAGGTGTATGCGTCGGGGTCGGCTTCGATGAACGCGAGCACGTCGGTTCGCGACCGGTCGAGGTCGAACTCGATGTCGCTGCCGAAGCGTCCGATCCGAACCCGCTCCAGACGGATCGCCACGAGTCCGGCGTCACGCAACAACTCACGGAGCGACGCTCTGGTGAACCAGCGCAGATGCGTGTCGTCCATCAGCCCGGTCTGCTGGTAATCCCAGCGGCCTTCGAGCAGCATGAGTCGCACGTCGACGTGGGCGACGTTCGGGACCGAGATGATCACACGACCGCCCGGCGCCAGCAACGAGCACGCGTCACCGAGAGTTCGGCCTGGGTGCCGGAGGTGTTCGAGCACGTCACCGAAGATCATGACGTCGAACTCGTCGTGCTCGACCTCGGTCAGCAAGGTGGTGTCGAGGTCGATGACATGGACTCGATCGGCGAAGTCGCGGGCTGCCTCGGCGGCTTCGACATCGATCTCGACACCGACGACCGTGTTCCCGGCTGCGACGAGGTGTTCGGTGACATGGCCGACCGAGCAACCCACCTCGAGCACGCGGTGCCCCCGCCCGGTCATCTGGAGCGCGTAGCTGTGGGGATTGTTGTCGGCCGCCGGGTCGACCGGCTCCCGGTACACCTCCGACGCCATGATCAGCTCGACGTCGAATGCTGCCGCTGGTGCCAGCGGTAGGCGGTGTCGAGGATCTCGTCCAGGCCGTACTTCGGTTCCCAGCCCAGCAGTTCACGGGCGCGCGTTTTGTCGGCGTAGGTGGAGCTGGGGTCGCCGATCCGCCGCGGCGCCAGCTCGTGGGGCACGGGACGACCGGCCACCTGCTCGATCCCGTCCAGGACCTCTTTCACCGACGACCCCACTCCGGTGCCCACGTTGACGGCCGTCGTCTCGCCACCGGCAGCGAGATAGTCGATGGCGGCGATGTGGGCGGTGGCCAGATCGTCGACGTGGATGTAGTCGCGGACACACGTGCCGTCCGGCGTCGGGTAGTCGGTGCCGTACACCTGCAACGGGGCGCCATCGGTGAGGAGCGCCCGGATCGCGACCGGGATGAGGTTGAGGGCGTACGTCCAGTCCTCGCCGATGCGTGAGTCGAAGCTCGCGCCGGCGGCGTTGAAGTAGCGCAGGCAGACGCTCCGCATCCCGTGGACAGCGCCGTACCAGTACAGCACCCGCTCGACGATTGCCTTCGTCTCGGCGTAGACCGATTCGGGGCCGATGCTCTGGGACTCGTCGACCGGCACCTGCTCAGGGGTGCCGTACACCGAGCAGGACGAGGAGAACACGAGGCGCCCGACGCCGGCTCGATGGGCAGCATCGAGCAAGTGCACGGTTCCGTCGACGTTGTTGCGGAAGTACTTCGACGGCTCGACCATCGACTCGCCGACGTTCTTGTAGGCGGCGAAGTGCACGATGGTGTCGACGGAGTGATCGCGGCAGACTGCTTCGACCAGCCGTTCGTCGGCGATGTCGCCGACGACGAGTTCGGCGTCGATCACGGCGTCGGCCGTGCTGAGCTCGAGCGAGTCGAGAACGACGACCGGACGGTCAGCTTCGCGAAGCGCCCTGACGGTGTGGGCGCCGATGTAGCCGGCGCCTCCGGTCACGAGGGTGGAGGCAGTCACGGTTCGGCACTGTACCGTTCGCTGCGTGGTCGCTGCGATCGTCGTCACGTTTTCTGCGCCCGCCGAGGTGCTCGACCGCTGCCTTCGGGCGTTGCGCGATCACGGGGGGCTCGATCGGATGGTGGTCGTCGACACCGGCGGGTCGGCCATGATCGCTCCCGACCTCGCCGACGGCATCGAGTTGGTCCGTACGGAGAACCGTGGGTACGGGGCCGCAGCCAACCTGGGGTTCGCGTCGGTCGACGGAGCGTCGTCGATCGCTCTGCTCAACGACGATGTGGTCGTGGGTGTCGATTGGCTGGCGCCGTTGACGGCTGCGCTGGCAGCAGACGACGTCGGCGCTGTGCAGCCGGCACTGCTCGATCCCGACGGAGGGGTGGCGAGCCTCGGCGTGGAAATCGACCGCTTCGGTGCAGGAACCGACATCTGTGGCGGCGAGCCGCTTCCGATCGACCGGTCGATCCGCGAGATCGAGATCTTCACAGGCGGCGCCGTGGTGTTCGATGCCGACTTCCTGACGGCAACCGGCGGGTTCGACGAGCGACTGTTCCTCTACTACGAAGACGTCGATCTGGCGCGTCGTGGTCGACGACTCGGGTGGCGCTACCGGGTGGTGCCCGAGTCGACCGTGGAACACCGCCGCAGCACTTCGACGGGTGAACGGCCCGACGAGACCCTGTTCCTGCAGGAACGCAATCGAATCTGGATGGCGTTTCGATTCGGCTCCGTCGCCACGATGGGGAGCGCGACGTGGTTGTCGATACGCCGACTCCGACACGAGCCGGTCGGGGTGCACCGGCGCGCGCTGATCGCAGGCCTGGGCGGCGCCCCGCGGCGGCTCATCGAGCGGATCCGTGACGGTCGGGCACCGAAGGGTTCGCTCGTGCGAGGAACGGGTATCGAGGCATCGTGACCGAGTTCCGATCGCGCAATCGTTCCATCGCCAGTGTCCCGGTCGAGCCCGAGCGGATCTGGGACGTCCTCACCGACCCCGAGCTGCTCGCCGAGCTCACGCCTCTACTCGACCGGATCAGTGCCAAAGGCGACATCTGGACCTGGACGCTCGCCGGAATCTCAGGCCTCGGACTCGAAGTCGCACCGACGTTCACCGAGCGGATGACATTCGTACCGATCAGTCGGATCGACTACCACCACGAACCACCACCCGGCAGAACCGAACGTGCCGGCGTCGACGGTACCTACCAGATCACGAGGGTCGGGGATACGGCGTCGAAGCTCGCGATCGACCTCTCGCTGTGCGTCGATCTGCCGCTCCCCGGCTTCAGCCGCCGAGCCGTCGAGAAGATCATGGCGACGTCCATGGGCCGGACGGGCGACGGATTCGCCCGGAACCTGTACGAACATCTCGGGGTCGACCCGGCCAGCGTGTCGATCCGGGTCATCGAGGGCGAAGGCGGGTCGTGAGGGTCGTCGCCGGGTCGTCGGGCGCGAGCCGCGAATGCACCCATGACGGGTTCGGCGCTCGCCGTCGCCGTGCTCGCCGCCCTGGGCTGGGCCTCCGTGTTCGTTCCGCCACGGCAGGGAATCTGTCGGCGGTCGTGGCTCACGGCCGACGTGCTGACCGCGGTGTCGGCAGGTTGTCCTGTGGCGGTCCGGTGAGCTGGGTGATGCGGTCGGAGCGTTCACGATCGAAGCCGTCGTCGCCGGGGCCGCGGTCGGCGCCGGCTGGTCGGTGGCCACCCAGGTCGGGCACGCGGTGCTGTGCCGTGTGCTGCCGTCGTTCATCGATCGTGTACGAGACCTGCTACGCGATCGCCGCCGGTGACCGACGCCGCGACGTCCTCATCGCACTCATCGCGATGGCGGTCGCGGAGGAATTCGAGTTCCGGCTGGTCGGTGCAGCGCCAACTCGGCCTCGTCCCCGGCGTGGCGACGTACACGCTGGTCCAGGCCGTCGAACGGAACTGGGCCTGATGCCGGCGGGAGCGGCCGTGCGGTCTGGTCTGGGGCATCCTGTACGCCGTGCAGCGGAACCTGGCCGCACCGTTGCTCGCCCACGTCATCTGGACGGGTGCCCTCACCTTCGTGTGGCCGCTGCGGGGTTGCGCCGCCCACCATCCCGAGGCGGATGACGTGGCGGTCATCGAAACCGTCTGAGCCGGATGCCGTTCAGCCGTCGCCCCGGCGGCGTCGCATGTCGGCCTCGTAGTCGTCGGCGAGCGCCGTCTTCTCTTGGTCGGTCAGTGCTCTGCCGGCGAGTTGGAACACCTCCTGTTCCTCCTCGTCGAGGTGGTGGAGCAGGCGGTGCGCCAGGTCCTCGCGCGGTCTGGAGCCACTGCGGGCCGCTCATGTCGTAGCGGTCGAGCTGCTCGATGAAGTCGTCGAGTTCCTTGTGCTCCGACACTGAATGACGCGCCATTTCCTGTGTCAGATCGTGGTCCATCAACGGAACGTAGAAGTACCTCTCCTCGGCTCCGGCGTGAGCCTCGAGCTCACCCTTGAGCCGCTCGTAGAGCTCTTGGCGGCCGTCGCTTGCTCCGGTCGTGCTCGTGACCAGGTCGATCAGGGTGCGCTGCGTGTCGTGGTCGGATCGGAGAGCATCGAAGATCGTCATGAACAGGATCTCCCCACTCGAAGGGCTCGCGAAACCTTCGCAGTCGACTGCCCGTCCGTCGGGTGGGGTGGCGTGTCACCCGATCGGGTGGTTCGAGGCCTCGGGGGCGGGGGTGGATCGGGCGGGGCACAGCGTCGGAGCGGTGAACACCTCCGCGTCGCTGATCAACATCGCCGTCGGCGACGTTGTCGGAGTGTCGGGTGAGATCGACGCGCAGACGATCGGACTGGTGGTGGAAGCCGTTCGGCGGCTGCCCGACGGCGACCGCCACCTCGACGCGACCGACGTCACCTTCGCCGGCTCGGCGGCGCTGGGTGGCCTGTTGCACCTCACGCATGAGTGCTCGACGGCCGGCAGCCGACTCACTGTGTCGCCCTCGGCCACGATTCGCCGCCTGGCGCGAATCGCCAGTGTGGAGCATGCTCTCCCGTTCGTCTGAGGCCCGGTCGACCCGCCCACCTACGATCACCCACATGGAACGGCCGTACACGGGCAAGTGGTTCGAGGAGTTGACGCCGGGGCTGGTGATCCATCATGCGATCCGACGATCGATCACCGAATCGGACAACGTGATGTTCACGTCGATGACGATGAATCCGGCCTGGCTCCACCTCGACTTCGACTACGCCACCAACGAGACCGAGTTCGGCCGGCCACTCGTCAATTCGATGCTCACGGTGGCGATGGTGATCGGCATCAGCGTGCACGAGACCACGTTGGGCACCACCGTGGCCAACCTCGGGTTCGGCGAGGTCACGTTCCCGGCGCCGGTCTTCCACGGCGACACGCTGCGGGTCGAGACCAAGGTGACCGCCGCGTCGGGAGTCGAAGAGCCGACCCACGCAGGGAATCGTCACGTTCGAGCATCTGGGGTTCAACCAGGACGATGTGCTCGTGTGTCGTGCCGTTCGGGACGCCTTGATGCACCGCCGGCCGACGTAGCGGTCGGTGTCGAATCCGACCGCTACATCACCGGGCGAGGATGATGATGCGGCGCGCTTGAGCGGCGAGCGGCTCATCCACCATCTGGCCCTCGAAGTCGATGGCAGCCACGCCCTCGGCCGAGGCCGCCTCGTAGGCCGCGAGGAGTCGCCGTGCCCGGTCGATCTCCGTCGCCGGTCGGCACGAACGCCTCGTTCGCGAGTGCCACCTGGCCGGGGTGGATGCACAACTTGCCGGCATAGCCGAGCGATCGGGCGTCGGCTGCCTCGTGCCGGAAGCGATCGTCGTCGCGGAAGTCGGCGACGATCTGGTCGAGAACCGGAACCCCGGCGAGTCGCGCGGCGAGCGCGACCAGACTCCGCGCCGTTGCGACCTCGGCATTGCTCGGCGTGCGAACGCCGCCCATGTCGGCGATGAAATCTTCGGCACCGAAGTACCCGGCGATGACGCGTGGGTGGGCCAACAGCGCACGGGCGTCGGCCACGCCGAGTGCGGTCTCCAGCCCGGCGAGCACTCCCAACTCGGCAAAGCCGGCGGCATCGAGTGCCGACGACGCGGCGTCGAGCCCGGCGACGGACTCGATCTTGGGAACGACCACACCGGCAAGCTCGGCCACCAGACCGTCGCGAACATCGTCTGTGAACCATTCGGTGGGTACGCCGTTCACCCGCACGAAGACCTCACAGCCGGCCGCGGCCAAGCCGGGAGCCAACATTCGGGCCGTCGACCGACCCTCTGCCTTCGCTCCGGCCGGCGTGGCGTCCTCGCAGTCGATCACCACGGCGTCAGCTCCCCGATCGGCGAGCTTGGCGACGAAGTCTGGCCGAACCGCGGGAGCGAAGAGGAGCGATCGGAGTCGGCCGGCCGACCTCACGCCCCGACCATCGACCGCTTGGCGACCTCCTCGAGCATCACCTCGGTGGCCCCGCCGCCGATCGGCAGGATGCGGGCATCGCGGTACATCCGCTCGACCGGTGTCTCGCGCATGTAGCCCATTCCGCCGTGGAACTGGACGCAGTCGTACATGATCTGGTTGATCGCTTCGGCGCCGAACGCCTTGACACCCGACATCTCCTTGACGTTGTCGAGGCCCTGATCGCCGAGCCACGCAGCGTGGTACATCGAAGCCCGCACGGCGTCGAGCTTCGCCTGGTTCATCGCCATCCGCTGCCGGATGGCGCCGAGATCGTAGAGGTGCCCGTCGAATGCCTTTCGTTCCTGCGTGTAGGCGAGTGTCCGGTCGATCGCAGCCTGGGCGGCCCCTGCCCCCATGCCGACGAGCACCATCCGCTCGTTCTGGAAGTTGCGCATCGTCTCGTAGAACCCACGATGAACGGTGCCGAGCACCTGGTCGTCGGCGACCCAGACGTCGTCGAGCACCAGTTCGGCGGTGTCGCTGCACCGCCAGCCGTGCTTGTCGAGCTTCTTGGCGACGGTGAAACCCTCGGTGTCCGAGGGGACGAGGAACATCGTGATGCCGTACTTGTTGTCGGGGTCGGTCTTCGCGGCGATGATCGTGAGGTCGCCGTAGACCGCGTTGGTGATGAACGTCTTGGTGCCGTTGATTCGCCACCCGTCGCCATCTCTCACCGCACTGGTGCGGATTCCGGCCACGTCGCTGCCGGCGTCGGGTTCGCTGACCCCGATCGACAGGATCGTCTCGCCCGACATCATCCCGGGGAGCCATTGTTCGAGCTGCTCCGGCGAACCGGAGTGGACGAGGTGAGGCCCCGCCATGTCGGTGTGCACCAGGACCGTGACGTCGAACCCTGCGTACGTCGATGATCCGAGTGCCTCCGACAGCGTTGCCGAGGCGAGCATGCCCATGCCCAGGCCTCCGTACTCGTCGGGCACGCGGAGGCTGAACATGCCGAGTTCGCCCATCTGCTGCAGCACCTCGCGGGGAACCTTGCCGGCTTCCTCCCACTGATCACCGTGCGGCGTCACCTCCTTGGCGACGAAGTCGACCGTCTGGTCGTAGATCGCCTGGAGTTCGTCGGTCATGTAGATGTTGCGATGTGTCATGGCGCTGGGCTCCTGGGTTCGTGCGGGGTCAGTCGGTGATGGGGTCGGTGGGCGGTGGTACAGGTTCGAAGGTGACGAGAATCTGACTCGACGTGACCTGGTCACCGGGCGACACCTGCACGTCGGCGACGGTGCCATCGGTCGGTGCGGTCAGCGTGTGGAGCATCTTCATGGCTTCGATCACGACACAGGTGTCACCTGCGACGACGGTCTGCCCGGGCCGGACGGCGATCTCGGTGACGGCGCCGGGGAACGGGGCGGTGACCGCGTCGCCGTGCGCCGCTCCACTCACTGCCTCGCCCGCCCAGATCTCGGATCGGTGGGGGACGGTGAAGTGATGCGGGTAGCTGTCGAGGAGGACGGTGAGCCGACGTTCGTGGGCGTTGACGTGGCTGGCGCGATGCGTGGCACCCTGGGGGAATTCGGCGGGCGCGATGTCGTGCAACTCACCGTCGACCGACCGCACGGTGATCGGAACGCTGGAGCGGTGTGGTGTGACGCGGAAGCTGTCGAGTTGGGTGAACAACGACGGTCGGCCACTGTCGGTGCCACGCCCGAGCTCCCTCCAGGTCGCAGCTGCGATCGGCGCGGCGACGGCCGGGTCGGCGGGCACCGGAGTCTCGTCGAGGAAGCGGGTGGTGATCCGGCCGTCGATCAACGGCGGCTGGTCGACGAGCCAGCGATGGAACGCTCCGGTGGTGACGAGTCCGTCGAGCCGGAACCCGTCGAGCCAGCCGCGCAGGGTCTGCAGCGCTGCAGCGCGGTCGGTGTCCCAGACGATCAGCTTGGCGATCATCGAGTCGTAGAACGCGGTGACCTCGTCGCCTTGGCGAACTGCGGCGTCCCAACGGAACCGACCTGATGGTGCCTGCTGTCGGGGATCCTCGTAGCCCAACCGAAGTCGTGCGATCGCGCCGATGTCGGGGCTGAAGCCGTCGGCCGGGTTCTCGGCGTTGATTCGGCACTCGAATGCGTGGCCGTCGAAGGTCACGTCGGTCTGGCCGATCGAAAGCGGCTCGTCCTGCGCGGATCGGATCATCAGCTCGACGATGTCGAGACCGGTGACTTCCTCGGTGACCGGGTGCTCGACCTGGAGCCGGGTGTTCATCTCGAGGAAGAAGAACTCGCCGTTGGTGTCGTCGACGATGAACTCGACGGTGCCGGCCGAGTCGTATTGCATGGCGGAGGCCAGTGCCACGGCGGCTTCGTGCAACCCGAGGCGCGTTGCGTCGGGAAGGTTCGGTGCCGGAGCCTCCTCGAGCACCTTCTGATAGCGGCGCTGCACGGAGCACTCGCGGGTCCCGAGGTGCACGACGTTGCCGTGGCGATCACCGACGACCTGGACCTCGACGTGGCGCGGTCGCGTGATGTAGCGCTCGACGATCATGGCGCCGTCACCGAAGTTCCGTTGGGCTTCCGACGACGCCTCGGCGAGCGCCGTCGTGAAGCCGGCCGACGCGTGGACGATGCGGATTCCCTTGCCGCCGCCTCCGGCTGCGGCCTTCACGAGGACCGGGAAGCCGATCTCGGCGGCTGCGCTCGCCAGGTCGTCGGGATCCTGGGACGCGTCGTACCCCGGGATGATGGGAACGCCGGCGTCGGTGGCGATGCGTCGGGCCTCGATCTTCGATCCCATCCGCTCGACGGCTTCGGGATGCGGGCCGATCCATCGCGCTCCGGCATCGCCGACGGCGCGTGCGAAGTCGGCGTTCTCGGCGAGGAAGCCGTAGCCCGGGTGAACGGCGTCGGCGCCCGTCTCGTCGACCCCAGCGAGCAGTCGCTCCTGGGAGAGGTAGGACTCGGCGAGTGCCGCCGGGCCGAGCCGGTACTGTACGTCGGCTTCCTGGACATGGGCGGCGAGGCGATCAGGATCGCCGTAGACCGCCACGGTCTCGTGGCCGAGTCTGCGGGCGGTCCGGATGATGCGGCGTGCGATCTCGCCGCGGTTGGCGATCAGGATCCTCACGACGTCTCCGTGTCCGTGGTCATCTGCGTGGTCATCTGCGGGGTCATCTGCGGGGTCATCTGCGGGGTCACATCCGGTAGACGAGACCCGCGCCCGGCGCGGGTTGGTCCTGGCGGGCGGCGAGCGCGAGGCAGAGCCCGAGCACGTCGCGGGTCTGTTCTGGTTCGATCAGGCCGTCGTCCCAGAGACGGCTCGTCGCGTAGTACGGATTCGACTGCGTCTCGTACTGGTCGCGGACCTCGGCGCGCAATTCGGCGATGTGCTCGTCGGTGGTCTCGTCGCCCCGCATACCGGCGAGGCGGATGTCGACCAGCACCGTCTCCGCGGTCTCGGCCGACATCGTGGCGATCCGGGAGTTCGGCCACGCGAACAGGAAGCGCGGCTGGAACCCGCGTCCGCACATGCCGTAGTTGCCGGCGCCGTATGCGCCGCCGGTCAGCACGGTGTAGCGGGGGACCGTGGCGTTGGCGACGGCGGCGACCATCTTGGCGCCGTTCTTCGCGATTCCGCCGGCTTCGGAGTCGCGACCGACCATGTAGCCGGAGGTGTTCTGGAGGAACACGAGCGGAACACGACGTTGCTCGCACAGTTCGATGAAGTGGGTCGCCTTCAGGGCCGCCTCGGAGAAGATGATGCCGTTGTTGGCGATCATGCCGACCAGGCAGCCGTGGATGCGGGCGAAGCCGGTGACGATCGACTCGCCCCAGTCGGGCTTGAACTCGTGGAAACGTGAGCCGTCGACCAGGCGGGCGATGATTTCGATCGCCTCGAAGGGGATGCGATCGTCGGCGGAGACGACGCCGTACAGCTCGCCGATGTCATGGGCCGGCGGTTCGACGTCGTCGGCCCAGTCGATCCACGTTTGGCGATCAGAGATGTGACGCTGCGATGTCGTCTCACAGATCTCGCGGAGCTTGCCGTACGCCTCGCGCTCGGTCTGGGCGAGGTAGTCGCTCACGCCGGAGGTGTACGTGTGGAGTTGTGCACCCCCGAGGTCGTCAGGCTCGATGATCTCACCCAGTGCGGCCTTCACGATCGGTGGCCCCCCGAGGAAGATCCGGCCGATGCCTTCGACCATGATCACTTCGTCGGAGAGCGCCGGCACGTAGGCGCCGCCCGCAGTGCAGCCGCCGAGCACGACCGAGAGCTGGGGCAGACCCGCCGCCGACAGTCGCGCCTGGCGGTAGAACGAGCCGCCGAAATGGTCCTTGTCAGGGAAGATCTCGTCCTGGAGGGGGAGGAACGCGCCGCCGGAGTCGACGAGATAGATCACACCGAGGTCGTTCTCGAGGGCGATGTCCTGGGCCCGCACGTGCTTCTTGATCGCCATCGGCACCAGCGATCCGCCTTTGACGGTGGCGTCGTTGGCGATGAACATCCACGGCATCCCGTGCACGACGCCGACGCCGGTGACGATCCCGGAGCCGGGCACCTCGTCGCCGTACTGCCCGTAGCCGGCGAGCGGCGAGAGTTCCATGAACGCCGTGCCCTCGTCGATCACCATGTCGATCCGGTCACGCACCATGATCTTGCCGCGGGACAGATGACGCTCGATCGATCGTTCGCGGCCTGGGCCGCCGTCGATCGCCCACTGCTGGCGGGTGCGCAGCTCCATGGCTTCGGTCACGTTGTGCTCGAAGTTGTCGATGAACCGTTCGGACGACGGGTCGATCTTCGATGCGATTCGTCTCATGCCGCGACTCCGTTCCAGAACTGCTGCGTGATCGACTCGGCGAACCGGTCGAGGTTGCCTCGGGCGGGATCGAACCACTCGACGGAGGAATTCATGGCGCCGAAGAGTGCGAGTCGACTGATGTTGACGTCGGTGTCGGCCCGCAGCCGACCGTTCGTCTGCAACTCGACGAGCAGGTTCGTCCAGCGAGCCTCGTAGGCGTCTCGGAGGGGTACGACCGCGTCTCGCACGACCTCGGGCGAGGTGCGGAACGTCATGACGTGGGCAGCTGTGTAGGGCCCGTTCTCGAACAGTGCCGCCAAGTGGGCCCGCACGTGGGTGCCGACCCGGACCTCCGAGCCCTTGCCGTGGCTCGAGGCCTCGGCGTTGTCGAACGCGGTCTGCATGACGTCGATGCCGCGTCGGAGGATCTCGGTGAGGAGTTCGTCCTTCGAGGAGAAGTGGTAGTACAGCGACCCGGCCTTCATGCCCACCGTGTCGGCAAGTTGGCGAAGCGAGGTGCCGTCGTACCCGTGGCGCAGGAACAGGGTCGCCGCCTCGTCCATGATCCGGTCCCGACCGGAGTCCGGTGCGGACGGAGCGGGCGAGGAGGCGAGCACGTCCGTCAACCTACCTAACGACCGTTAGGCTGTCAAACGGGCTGTCAAACGGGCTGCCGGCGCAGGGCTCGATGTCGATACTGTCGTCGTGGTGCGTGTGCGATGACCGATGATGAAGCCAGTCGTTGGGTGGTGCTGCTTCGAGGGATCAACGTCGGTGGGGCGAACCGGCTGGCGATGGCCGAACTCCGCGCGACGCTTGCCGCCGAGGGCATGACCGAGCTCCAGACGTATGTCCAGAGTGGCAACGTCGTGTTCGCCCACCCCTGCAACGACGCGGACGAGATCGCCGCACTGGTCGCCGCCGCCATCGAACGCCGCCATCGGTTGACGGTGCCAGTCGTTGTCCGAACCGGCGCCGAGATGGGCCGGATCGCGGCGATGCATCCCGATCACGGAGTCATCGAGGCCAAGTACCTGCACGTGGTCTTCTTCGATCGGACTCCGGACGAGTCGACGCCGCCACTGGATGCCGACCGGTTCGCGCCCGATCGATTCCGTATCGACGGGCGTGAGGCGTACGTGACCTATCCCAGTGGTTCCGGGCGCTCGAAACTCACGATCGGTGTGTTCGAGCGGGCGTTCGGCGTCACGGCGACGGCCAGAAACATGAACTCCGTGCGCCAGCTCGCACTCATGTCGGGCGGCGCCACCGGGGAACGACGCGAGAAATCCTGACGATCGCGTATCAGGCGCTCGGACACCGCATCTCTGACCTGCATGGGCCCGACATCACGACTCCTGGTTCCCACGAGCGTAGAGTCCCCGACATGGCGCCTGAGTCCCGGTTTTCGCCCGAGCAGCCCCTGGCCGACCTGGTCACCGGGGCACTCGCCGGGCGAAGCGCTGCCTGGGACGCTCTGGTCGTCCGTCTCGAGCGTGTGGTCTGGAAGTCGGTCAACATGATGACCTCTGACCGCGAGATGCGTGACGATGCGTTCGCCGCCACGTGGCTTCGGCTCGCCGAGCGGCTCGACACGATCCGCGAACCTGAGAAACTCCCCGGCTGGCTCGCGACCACGGCCTGCAACGAGGTGCGCCAGATCGTCAGGCAGCGGGGTCGCAACCACGTGTCGCTCACCGAGTCCTGGGGGTCTGCGGGCGGCATCGGCGACCTCCTCGAGACGTTGAGTGACGACTCGGGGGAGCATTCGGACGATCTCGTCGCAGCCGATCAACGGCGGGTCGTTCGGTCGGCGTTCGGACAACTCGACGAGAACTGTCGCGAGATCATCACCGTGTTGGTGCTCGCTGATCCGCCGCTGCCGTACGACGAGGCGAGTGACCTGCTCGACCGGCCCATTGGCTCGCTCGGGCCGTCCCGACGCCGATGCCTCGACAAGATGAGAACGCTGCTCGAAGACACCTCCGGAGGGACGCCATGAGCGACACACCCGATGCCCCCGACACGCTGCTGGATCGAATCGGTGACGCATTCGACGACGTGGAGCCGATTCCGCCACATCTGAGCGAAGCAGCCCGTGCCGCATTCGGTTGGCGACACGCCGATGCCGAACTCGCCGAGTTGCTGTTCGACTCGGCCAACGACGAACTCGTCGGTGTCCGCGGCACGTCGTCGGATCGCCGCTCGTTCCGGTTCGGCGCCGACGACTTCGTGCTTCGTGTGCACCTGACTCCGGCGACGCTGATCGTGATGATCGAACCACCCGTGTCGGTGCCGTGTCGCGTGGCCACCGATGAGACGGTCGACGATCATCGAACCGACGACTTCGGTGAACTGGTGGTCGATGCACCGGAGCTGCCGGCACGGGTCGAGGTCGATCTGCCCAGTGGCACAGTCGTCACCCCGTGGATCACCGGTTGACCATTCCCTGGCGGGAACCGACGACCGATGCCGGCGGAGGCGCGGTCGCACGCCAAGGCCGCCCGGATCGATATCCGGGCGGCCGTGGTGCGTTCCGATCCTGACGTGCGTTCCGATCCTGACGTGCGTTCCGATCCTGACGGTGAACGCCGAAGCTCAGGGCGTGTTGACGACGGTGCCGAGCCCCGGATACCGGAAGTGGCCGGGCCGGTCGATCAGCCAGGCGGCGGCGTCCCCGGGGAGCCCCTGCTTGTCGCGATTGATCCACTCCCACACGATCGACGCCGCGACGATCGGGCCCGAGAACGAGGTGCCGCTCCATTTGGCCCAGCCATCGAAGTCTTCGGCGTCGTGACCCGCTTCCGGCCCGATGTCGAAGAAGGTGCTGACGACGTCGACGCCCGGCGCGCAGGCGTTGACCCAGGGCCCGTGGTTCGTGAACCACGCCGGACCGCTGGGTCCGAGTGCACCGACACCGATCACGTTCTCGAACGACGCCGGCCAGTTCGGGCGGCACGAGGCCTCGTTGCCGGCCGAGGCGACGAACACCACACGGTCGCGGATGAGTTCGTCGGACGTATCGGGCTGGGGTACGTATTCGGTGCCCGATTCGGCCGCCTTCTGCATGGCCTCTGCTTCGGCAGCCTCGGCCGCCGCCGCCCGAGCTGCTGCGGCATACCCGTTGTAGCGCGCCTGGATACGCGAGATCGCCATTGCGATCGCGATCGGCGGGTCGTCGTCGTCGCAGAATCCGCCGAACGACATGGACACGACGTCGTACGGCGGTTCTTCCGAGCCGTTGTCCGGGAACTGCTCGTTCAAGACCTTGGCGATCGCGGCGTCGTCGGTGTCCCCGTACGAGCTGAGCGCACGAACGGGAGTCACCCGGCTGCCTGGAGCGAGGTTCGAGAAGATGCCGGCGATGAAGGTTCCGTGCCCGCCGGCGGGGTCGAGCTTGCCGTTGCCGTCCGCATCCCACCGATCGCGGTTGGTGTCCGGTTCGGGCGGGGGAAACGGCACGATGGCGTCTCGCAGGTGTCGTGCGGCGAGCGCGGCGTCGCGTGTGGCAACGGCAGCGCTCGCGCCGGCGCGGAAGATGTCGCTGGATCCACCGGTGTCGACCACGAGCACGTTGCAGGTGAGCACCTCACCCGAGGAGTTCTTCCGCGGTTTCCGACCGGACAACTCGTCGTCGGTCGGCGCGACCGCGGGCGACGCCGTCGAATCACGCGAACCGACGAGCTGGCCGGTCCACGTGCCGCAATCGGGCACGCAGCAACAGCATCCGTCGGCGTAGGGCGATCCGCTGGGGTATGGCGATCCGCTGGGGTACGGCGATCCGCTGGGGTATGGCGATCCGCTGGGGTATGGCGATCCGCTGGGGTATGGCGATCCGCTGGGGTATGGCGATCCGCTGGGGTATGGCGATCCGCTGGGGTATGGCGATCCGCTGGGGTATGGCGATCCGCTCGGGTACGGCGACCCGCTGGGGTACGGCGACCCGCTCGGGTACGGCGACCCGCTCGGGTACGGCGACCCGCTCGGGTAGGGATTTCCGGAGGCGCCGGCGCGGCCGACGGGGTGGGCGAACAACACATGGTTGGGCCGTGCGGCGAACCCTCGGGATCGGAGCTCACCGCCGAGGGCGATCGGATCGGGGATCGCGCGAACGAGCACGAGATCGTCATCACTCGTCGTGTCGCTCCCGTCGGTGTCCGGCACGTGGGCGGACTTTTCCGTCGGCGTCGTGTCCGGGTACTTCGTGTCGACGGGTCGATCACCCAGGATCGTCTCGACATCGAGATCGGCCACGCTCCTGCCCAGTCGGCGGGCGATCGCGGGCAACGCGTCGCGAGTGGTGATGACCTGGTTCGGCCGGTACGCGAAGGATCCGGGTCCCGCCCCCGTCCGGAACTGGACGCGACGATCCCATGGAGTGGTTGGCGGTGGCATGCTCGACCTTTCGACGGCAGGGTGCTGGCCATGAGAGCATGACACGTGACCGAACGTGAGCGCATCGATTTCTCCGATGTCGCCTTCTGGGATCGGCTGGTCCAGGGGGGTCCGGCCGAAGCGCTGGCGCAATCGAGAGCGGTGCTCGACGATGCCTCGTCGGGAAGCGTCGAGCGAGCGCTCGCCCTGGGCGCGTCGGCGCGTTCGCTGTACGAGATGGGCAAGCTCCACGACGCGCTGGATGCCGCACGGGCGGCTCTCGAGGTGTCGGCATCGACCGCGCACGAGATCCGTTCGGCCGTGTCGATGACGGCCTCGGTCATCCTGGCCGAAGCGGGATATCTGGCCGAGGCGCTGGACGGTCTCGAGCAACTGGCCACCGAGACGACCGGTGTCGACCTGGGTCGGTTCCGCATGCAGATCGGCTACGTGCTTCACCAGGCCGGACGTCTGAACGAAGCACTCGCCGCGTTCGACGTGAGCGAGCGGCTGTTTGCGCACGATGGCGACGGGCGCGATCGCTATCGCGTCCACCTGAACCGAGGTCTCGTGCTCCTGCAACAGGGCCGACTCGGGCCCGCAGCATCCGATTTCGAGATCGCCGAGTCGATCGCCGGCGAATTGGGCCTCACCGTCGTGCAGGCACAGGCTGCGGCGAACCTTGCAGTCCTGCACGGTCGAGCTCGACGGCTCAACGAGTCGTTGCTCGAGTTCGATCGCGCAGCAGCACTGTTCGCAGCGGCCGGCAATCCGTCCCGAACGGTCGCCGTGATGGAGATCGATCGGGCCGAGGTGATGATGCACTCGGGGTTGCTGCTCGATGCCGTCGAGGCCGGCCGGGCAGCCGTCGAGCTCGTCGAACCCAGTGGAAATCGAATGCTGATCGGCGACGCCCAATTGATGGTCGCCCGTGCCCTGCTCGCCGCCGGTCGCGTGAGGCCCGCCGTGACCGCAGCCGAACGGGCCGCAGGCATCTTCACCGAATCGGGCCGCAACGACATGCTCGGTCACGCTGCCGCCGTGAGCATCACGGCGCGACTCCGCGGAGCTCGCACCGATGCCGACTGCGATGAGGCCCTGCTGAGTGCAGCGACTCTCGCCACCGAACTCAGGGCCCGTGGTTGGCAGTCCGGGGCCGATGAACTCGTCATCGAGCGGGTTCGTGCCGCGTCGCGCTTTCGACGCCTCGACGAGGTCCGGATCGACCTCGACCGGCTTCGTCTCGGCACGATCGACGGGCAGCGCCAGACCGCGCTGCCCGGTTGGTATGCCGAGGCGCTCGTCCGGGCACACGATCACGACGTCGAGGGTGCGCTCAACGCATGCCGCACCGGGCTGGGCCTGCTCGACGACATCGTCGCCGAAGCGGCGACGCTGGAGCAGCGCTCGGCGGCGATGCGGCTCGGCCACGACCTGAGTCAGCTGACGATCGAACTCGCCGTGTCACAGGGTGATGCCGACACGGTTCTCGCTGCGGCCGAGGGCACACGCGCCCGGGCGCTCCACGACGAACTCCTGGAGCGCGAGCGCCATCGACCACTCACCGATGAGGGAGCCGTCGGTCTGCGGAGCGAGTTGAGTGCCCGTCTCGGAGACCGAACCCTGGTGGAGTGGGTCGTGGCAGGCGACGAGATCTGGGCGGTTGTGTTCGATGCCGATGGCAGCCGCCTCGTCGAGATCGGGGATCGACGAGAGGTCGTGCGGGCCCGTGACAGCGTGTTGGTCTGGCTCGATGTGGCGGCGATCGAGCCCGACGGCTCGAGCGCTCGAGCCGAACGGGCGATGGAGCGACTCGACCGGTTACTCGTCGAGCCGCTCGGGCTCCCGGACGGCCGCGGCGTCGTCCTCGTCCCGGTCGACATTCTCCACGGAATCCCCTGGTCGGGCCTCCCGAGCTTCGCGGAGCGACCGGCCTCGCTCACCCCGAACGCCCAGGTGTGGCTCGAGGCCGACCGGCGGGCCGTCGCCGGCGTGCGGTCCGTCGGCGTCGTGATCGGTCCCGAACTCGACGGGGTGGAGGCCGAGCGCCGAGGTGTCGAAGGCGCGCACGGCGGAGCAGCCGTTGCAGCCGGCGTGGGCGCGACTGCTGCAACCGTGCGATCGATGTTCGCTGGTTCCGATCTCGTCCACATCGCCGCCCACGGCACGTTTCGGTCGGACCACCCGCTGCTGTCGACGCTGCGGCTCCACGACGGTGAGGCAACGCTGTTCGATGCGGTGCCCGAGCGGGTCCGCTCACAGCTGGTGGTCCTGTCGAGCTGCGAGGGAGGCGCACAGGGTACGACCGACGGGTCGGAGGTGCTCGGTCTGTCAGCTGTCCTGCTCGCACGCGGTGCCGCCTCGGTCCTGGCGCCCCTGACCGTCGTGCGCGATCTCGAGTGTGCGGACTTCGTCGCCGATGTTCACCGCGAGTTCGCTGCCGGAGAACCGATCGCCTGTGCGGTGGCGAACGTTCGCAAGCGGTGGCTGGCCGACGACGACCTGAGTCGGTGGGCGGTCGCTTCCTCGTTCACGTGCTTCGGCTCGGGCCGCGTCACGATCGTGGGCTGACGCCACGCGCCCCTACGCTTCCCCTCATGCCCGAGGGGGACACACTTCGCCGGTTGGCTGATCACATCACCGATCGGTTCGGCGGCGACCGTGTCGAGCGGTCGGCGATGCGCGACCCTCGACTCTCGGGTGTCGACCTTGCCGGCACGACGTTGATCGGTGCAGACGCCTACGGGAAGCACCTGTTCGTCCGGTTCGACGATGGTCGCTCCCTGCACGCCCACCTGCTCATGACGGGTGGGTTCGAGGTCGGGCGCCCGTCCCGGGAGGCCGAGTGGAAGCGGCGGGTCGAACTGTGGCTCGGCTCCGGACGCCTGACAGGCGTGAACGTGCCGATCCTGGGCATCGTTCCCACGGCCGAGGAGCACCTGATCACGGACCATCTCGGCCCTGACCTCTGCGCCCCGACGGGTGCGCCCGATGTCGACGGGATCGTCGCCCGCCTGGTCGCCACAGCCGATGCTCCGCTCACGGGTGCCTTGCTCGATCAACGGAACGTCGCTGGTTTCGGAAACATCTACGTCAACGATGTTCCCTTCATCACCGGTGTCAGTCCGTTCCAACCGGTCGGCACCATCGTCGGCCTCGACCGGCTTGTCGCCGTCGGCACGGCGCTGATCCGCACGAACGCTGAGCGGGGGCCGCAGAACACGACAGGCCGGCGCCTGCACACCGATGCCCGGTGGGTGCACGGCGTCGGGAAGCGCCCCTGCCCGATCTGTGGCGGGCGCCTCCGGTATCGGGGTGATCAGGAGACCGAGTGGCGCCGCTCGATCACCTGGTGCCCGGGGTGCCAGCCCGCGGGCGAGGCCGTCGAAGTCGATCTCGGGCGGACCCGGCGATTGATCGGTCTTCACCCAGCGGTGAAGCAGGAGGTCTTTCCGCCTGCTTCACCGTGACATCTGGGACGATGATCGTGGTTCGTCGGGCGCTTCGGCCTCAGCCGAACTCGTAGTCCCGGCGAGAGCGCAGCACGAGCACGCCGCCCATCAGCATCATCAGCGAGCCGAACGTCAGGAAGGCGCGGGCGCTGTCGGTGCCGGTCCGGGGCAACTGGCCGCCGACGGTCGTCGTTGCGGCACCGCTTCGCGAGTCGGTCGTGGTCGTGATCTCCACAGGCGGCGTCGTCGTGGTGGTGCCCTCAGGGACCGTTGTGGTCGTCGTGGGGCCGCCGGACCCGGAATCGGTCGTCGTCGTGACCGGGATGGTGGTCGTGGTGCTGGTGGTGTCGGGGACCGTTGTGGTCGTGGTGCTGGTGGTGTCGGGGACCGTTGTGGTCGTGGTGCTGGTGGTGTCGGGGACCGTTGTGGTCGTGGTGCTGGTGGTGTCGGGGACCGTTGTGGTCGTGGTGCTGGTGGTGTCGGGGACCGTTGTGGTCGTGGTGCTGGTGGTGTCGGGGACCGTTGTGGTCGTGGTGCTGGTGGTGTCGGGGACCGTTGTGGTCGTGGTGCTGGTGGTGTCGGGGACCGTCGTGGTCGTGGTGCTGGTGGTGTCGGGGACCGTCGTGGTCGTCGTGGCGACCGGGTTCATCTTGCAGAGGTGGGCGTCATTGGCCAACTGGCCGGTGTCCGCTTCCACCTGCAGGACGAAGTTGGTCATGAGCGTGACGCCGTCGCCGTAGAGCCGGTGTTCGGATCCGGATCCGAGGCCGACGCCGACCCAGAGAGCCGGCCAGTTGCCGACCTCGACGATCGCAGACCCTGGAGCGTCGTATGTGTAGAGCACTCCGTCGTAGGTGCCGGCGGGGCAGGTAAACGTTCCGTCGGCCGTGGCCGGAGCGGAGACGAGACCAACCGAGACGGACGCGGCGCCGACCATGGCCATGACCACGCCGAGTGTCCGGCGTCGATCGAGTCCTGACAGTCGTGTGGCGATCGATTGCAGAGCGTGAGTTCCGGAGTTCATCACGCACCTACGGTAGTAGAACAGTGTTGTCCCGGGTGAACTCTGTGTCATCTTCTTGAGGCAATCCTCCAACACTCCGTGCAGTTCTCACGCAAGGTGGTGGAGTCAACGCCCATGATGTTCGCCTCGACCGGTCCGTGGAGTTCGATCAGGACTGGTCGCGGAGGAACCGTCGCAGGATCTTCCCGCTGGGCGACTTCGGAATCTCGTCGACGAACTCGACGATTCTGATGTGCTTGTATTGGGCGAGGTGGTCGGCCACGTGTGCCTTGACCTCGTCCTCGGTCAACTCGGTTCCGGCCTGCGGTACGACGAACGCCTTCGGCAACTCGCCGGCCTCTTCGTCGGCGACACCGATGACGGCGACGTCGGCCACCTTGGGGTGGGCGATCAGCAACGCTTCGAGCTCGGCCGGAGGAACCTGGAACCCCTTGTACTTGATGAGTTCCTTGACTCGATCGACGATCGTCACGTGATGATGTTCGTCGATCACTGCGACGTCACCGGTGTGCAACCAGCCGTCGCCGTCGATCGTGTTCCGGGTGGCTTCGTCGTTGTTGAGGTATCCGGTCATGACCTGCGGTCCGCGGACCCACAACTCGCCTTCCCCACCGACGCCTTGGTCCTCGCCGGTCTCGGGGTCGACGAGACGGCATTCGGTGTTCGGGATGGTGACGCCGCTCGTGCCGGGACGGAAGTCACCGACGACCGTGCAGTGGCTCACGGGGCTGAGTTCGGTCATGCCGTAACCCTGTACGACCTCGCACCCGACCCGGGCGGCCGCCTCGGCGGCGAGTTCGGCCCCCAACGGGGCCGCACCCGAGAACACCTGCTTGAGCGAGCTCAGGTCGTACTCGTCGACGAGCGGATGCTTCGCGAGCGCGAGCACGATCGGTGGGACCGCGAAGAACCTCGTGACCTTGCGTTCCTGCACGATCGACAGAGCGAGCTCGAGATCGAATCGAGGCATGGTGATCACGGTGACGCCGTTGGCCAGCGACGCGTTCATGAGTACCTGCATGCCATAGATGTGGAAGAACGGAAGGAACGACAGGGCTGCTTCGCCCTCGGTGTCGAACTGGATGCACGGTCCGGCCTGTGCCAGGTTCGCGACGAGGTTGCGGTGGGTGAGCATCACGCCCTTCGGGAGGCCGGTGGTGCCCGACGAGTAGGGGAGCACGACCACGTCGGTCGCCGCGTCGAGCGGTACCTGTGCGAGCGGTTCGCCCAGCAGCGCCATGGCGTCGCCGACATCGGCGCCCGACTCGCCCCCGCCGTCGAGCGACAACACCTCGGTGACGTCGGTGCCTTCGATCGCTTCCATCGCGGTCTCGGCGAACATGCCGATCGTGATCAGCATCGACGCGCCGGCGTCTCGCAGTTGGAACCTGACCTCCTCGGCGCCGTAGGTCGGGTTGATCGGGGTGATCGTGCCGCCGGCGACCGCGACGGCGTGGAACACGATCGCGTACTCGGGAATGTTCGGCGCCATGAGGCCGAGGGTGTCGCCCGTGCCGAATCCGCGCTCGGCGAGACCACCGGCGAACCGATGGATCAGGTCGCGGAGCTGTGCGAACGTGTACGTCCGGCCGGACGGGCCGTCGATGATCGCAGCTCGATCAGGTGTCTCGTCCGCCCATCGCATGACGAACTCGGTGATCGGCACGTCGGGGATGTCGACATCGGCGAGCGGGCTCCGGTGGATGATCATGGTGCCGAGACTAGGCCGTCACCGATTTGGCGCAGAAAGCGCTCGGCTGCGCACGCCGACTCCTGTCGCCACACGTCGACTGCGCTCGCAGCAGGGATCGACGTGAGCGCCCTGATCACCGGTTCGAGTTCGGCGAGTTGACGTCGCGCGAGGTCATTCGACGACGCCCCAACCCGCTCATCGAGCCGCAGCTTGATCAGGAACTCGGTTCGCAGGTCCCGGAGGTGCTCGACGGGTTCCGAGCGCCAGCGGAGGGTGGTGCGGACGCCAGAGCTGGTGATCCGCAGCTCGGCGCGTCGTCCGATCTGGCGTCGTTCGATCAGCCCGTCGGCCGTCAGCCGTTCGATCGACCGGTAGGTGAGCGGTCGACTCAGGGACCAGATCCGGCCGATGTCACCGTCGGGCGCGAGCAGCTTGACGATCGCCCAGCCGTGGACCGGACCCTCCGCGACGAGCGCGAGGCAGACCTGATCGGCGAGTGGCAGTGGTGGCTCCGGCATGACCGAAGTGTAGGAGCGATTCGCGAACTAGTCAGAATGTGACTAGTGTGCAGCCCGATGCCCGCATCCCGCAGCGTCATGTCGGCGTTGACGGCGTCCGTGTTCTGGCTCCTCGCGTGCGGATCGTCGGACGACCAACTCGTCGTGTACGCCGCGTCCTCGCTGACCGACGCGTTCGATCGGATCGAGGCCGATTTCGAGGCGGCGAATCCGGGCGTCGACGTGGTGATCAGCTACGGCGGCTCGTCATCGCTCGTCGCGCAGCTCGCCGATGGTGCACCTGCGGACGTACTGGCCACCGCCAACCCGGAGCAGATGGACCGGGCACTCGTCGGACGGTCGGTGCCGGACGGACCGGAGGTGTTCGCGCGCAACTCGATGGTGATCGTCGTCGAGTCGGGCAACCCTCTCGGCATCGACGGCCTGCCGGCTCTCATGGATGGTCCGGTCGTGGTGCTCGCTGCTCCCGAGGTGCCCGCGGGGGCGTACGCAACGCAGGTCCTGCACTGCGCGAACGTCCGGGTCGAGGTGGCGTCGTTCGAGCCGAGCGTCCGATCCGTGGCGACCAAGGTCGCCCTCGGTGAGGCCGATGCGGGGTTGGTCTACCGAACCGACATCGACGAGCGTGTCGATGCCGTCGAGTTCGACGAGGCGTGCAACGTGAGTGCCGACTATCCGATCGTGGCCCTGAGCGATGACACCCGTGCGGCGCAGTTCGTGCAGTTCGTCCTCGGGCCCGACGGATCCGCAGCGCTGACCGAAGCGGGATTCGCCGGACCATGAACCGGGCCACGAAGACGACATCGCCACCGACACGGGATCGGGCGGCCACCTCGCCGCCGGCCGCCGTGTTCGTGTTGGGTGGGCTGGGCGTGCTGTTCTTCGCGCTGCCGTTCATCGGGTTGATCGTGCGTGCTCCCTGGTCGTCATTCGATGACGTCCTCCGGGACGAGAGTGTGCGCACTGCGCTGTGGTTGTCGCTCACGACATCGCTCGTGACTGCAGCGATCGCGGTCGTGATCGGTGTGCCGCTGGCGTGGCTGCTCGCACGGTCGTCGATGCCGGGCCGCGGTCTGATCCGTGCGCTGTGCACACTCTCGATGGTGCTACCGCCGGTGGTTGCCGGCGTCGCGTTGTTCCTCGCCCTCGGCCGGCGTGGCATCGTCGGCCGTCCACTCGACGAGGTGTTCGGCGTGTCGCTCCCGTTCACCACCGCGTCCGTCGTACTCGCCCAGCTCTTCGTGGCGATGCCGTTCCTCGTGCTGACCGTGGAGGCGGCACTCCGCGGGCTCGATCCATCCAGCGAGCACGCGGCGCGAACGCTCGGGGCGAGCAGCGGCTACGTGTTCTGGCGGATCACGCTCCCGTCGATCCGACCGGCCCTCGTGTCGGGGATCGTGCTGACGTGGGCACGTGCGCTCGGCGAGTTCGGCGCCACGATCACGTTCGCGGGCAACTTCCCGGGCACGACCCGAACGGTGCCGTTGGCGACGTACCTGGCGCTGGAGAACGACCCCGACCAGGCGATCTTGCTGAGTCTCTTCCTCGTCGCCGTGTCGTTCGCAGTGCTGTTCGGCTTGCGGGAACGCTGGGTGGGCGCAGCGTTCGGAGCGCGGTCATGACGCTCAGGATCGTCGGCTCGATCCACGTCGGCGAGCTGCAGATCGACATCGATCTCGGGGTCGAGCGGGGTCGAACGGTGGCGCTCGTCGGGCCGAACGGTGCCGGTAAGACCTCGCTGATCCGAGCGGTCGCCGGCCTCCAGGCACTCGAGTCGGGATACATCGAGGTCGACGGCGTCGTCTGGGACGCGCCAGCCGACGATGTGTTCGTCCTGCCCGAGCAGCGCCGTGTCGGTGTCGTGTTCCAGGACTATCGCCTGTTCGGTCATCTGTCGGCTCGTGAAAACGTGGCGTTCGGGCTGCGGGCGACCGGCGTGTCGCGGCGTGCGGCGCGGGCGACAGCGGAGCGAACGCTCGATCGGCTCGGTGTGGGCCGAGTCGCCGATCAACGTCCCGACTCGCTGTCCGGTGGGCAGGCGCAGCGCGTTGCTCTCGCTCGCGCGCTCGCGATCGAGCCGTCGGTGTTGTTGCTGGACGAGCCGATGGCCGCGCTCGACGTGTCGGCACGCGGTGCGGTACGACGCGACCTTCGCGAGTGGATCGCCAGCGTCGACGGATATCGAGTACTGGTGACGCACGACCCCGTCGACGCGCACGCACTCGCGGACCGCGTGGTCGTACTGGAGCGCGGACGTATCACGCAGGTGGGCACGATGGCTGAGTTGGCAGCGGCGCCACGGTCCGACTACGTGGCCGACCTGATCGGCACCAACCTGGTTCGGGGCCGACTCGTCGGCGATCATCTCGACGTCGACGGGGGAGGGCTGCTCTTCGTGGGAGCGCACCACGTGGTCGACGGTCCGGTGGTCGCAACCGTTCGTCCGGCAGCGGTCGCACTGCACCGTGAACGACCGGAGGGCAGCCCGCGCAACGTCTGGGAAACCACGGTGGCCGGAGTCGACGTCGCAGACGGTCGGGTTCGGGTCCGTCTCGCAGGTCCGTACCCGTTCGTCGTCGAGGTCACCGGCGCCGGCTACGCGGCGCTCGAAGCCGAACCGGGGAGCCCGGTCTGGGCATCGGTGAAGGCGTCCGAGATCTCACTCGTCGCCGATGCCTGACCTACGGTGTGTGCCGTGATTCATCGCGACCCGATCCTGATGGGCCCCGGTCCCTGCAACCCCTACCCGGAGGTGATCGAGGCGTTCACACGACCCGTGCTCGGGCACCTCGATCCTGACTTCATCGGCCTGATGGACGAGGTCGGCGACCGGCTCCGTGCGATCTTCCAGACTGCGAACCGGCTCACGTTCGCGGTCTCCGGCACCGGGTCAGCAGGCATGGAGGCAGCATTCGTCAACTTCGTCGGGCCCGGCGACGTCGTGGTGATCGGCGTCAACGGCGTCTTCGGTGCACGCATGTGTGACGTCGCCGAACGCTGCGGGGCAGAGGTCGTTCGGGTCGACGTGGCGTGGGGGACTCCGGTCGACCCGCAGCTCATCCTGGATGCTCATCCGTCACCGGCGGTCATTGCCGTGGTTCACGCCGAGACGTCGACTGGGGTCCGCAACGACCTCGATGTGCTCGGTGCGAACAAGGGCGACGCACTCTTGCTCGCCGATTGTGTGACGTCGCTCGGCGGAATCGATCTCCGGGTCGACGATTGGGGCGTCGACATC
The DNA here is from genome assembly GCA_963792905.1 of uncultured Acidimicrobiaceae bacterium. Taxonomy (GTDB): domain Bacteria; phylum Actinomycetota; class Acidimicrobiia; order Acidimicrobiales; family Ilumatobacteraceae; genus Ilumatobacter. Next base: position 57,114 of record CAWBYE010000021.1, on the reverse strand, counting down.
GCCTACAGCGGCACCCAGAAGTGCCTCGGGGTGCCGCCGGGGCTGGCGCCGCTCACGGCGTCCGATCGTGCGCTCGCCCGGGTCAGGGAGCGTCCGCGGTCGTGGTATCTCGATCTCAACATGATCGCCGGCTACGTGACCGGCGACGGGGCGAGGGCCTACCACCACACGGCACCGATTTCGATGCTGTACGCCCTCCATGCCGGCCTCGGCGTTGCGCTCGACGAGGGTCCGGTAGCGGTGCGCGCCCGCCACCAGGCGTGCGGCGACCAGCTGCAGGCCGGCCTCGAGGCCCGCGGGTTCGAGCTGTTCGCCCAGGCCGGGAATCGGTTGCCACAACTCACGTCGGTGTGGGTGCCGGAATCACGTCTTCCCACCGACATGACCGAGGCACAGGTGCGATCGACGTTGCTGTTCGACTTCGGCATCGAGATCGGCGGCGGTCTGGGCGATCTGGCCGGCAAGGGCTGGCGGATCGGTCTGATGGGCCACACGGCGCGCCAGCGAAATGTCACGCTGCTCCTCGCTGCTCTCGACGACATCCTGGTGTAGGAGCCGAATGCGAGGAACGCCTTCTCCTCCGTACTGCAATGGCGTGGATTCGCTCCTGGCATCCTGCCCGTTCGTGTCCCATCTGTGCATGACCCACACGTCGACGGTCGGCACGGCCGCCCGCCGGAGCTGCGTGGGCGAGGAGATGGAATCGGCTGGGCCAGTTCAGGTCGGTGCCGAATCGCTCGCGAATCCGCCGTCGTGATCTCGATCGCTCGTCGACCCGTCAGCTCGTGTCCGGGTCGGAGCGGAGATACCGATCGGCTTGTTCGAGCTGTGTCTCCGCGAAGACGGCGATGCCTCGATCGGTGAGCAGTTGTGCGGTCACGCCCATCCCCGGTGTGGTGCCGCCGGCGAAGCCACCGTCGAAGACGTAGGTCGTGCCACATGACGGACTGCCGTCGGTCAACACAGCAGCCACGCATCCGGCAGCGACCGCTCGCTCGACCGCGAGCTCGGCGCCGGCGACGAACATCTCGGTGACGTCGGCACCATTGTCCTCGAGCACGACTCCCTTCCGCCGGAGCACCAACGAAGCACTGGCACCGACGATTTCGGCTGGTGGACGGGGCACACCGAATCCTGCTGCCAGCTCGGGACAGAACGACACGAGACGCCCCTCGGTCTGCCACCGATCCCACATCGCGGATTCGACCTCGACGTTGGTCTCGTTGAATCGGATCGGGCGACCGTTGAGACAACCGCTCACCAAGATCTTCCTCACGTCGGTCACTCCTGTCTCACCTGGCCCCGGCGGGGCTGACCCCGGATGCGAAGATGCAGGTCGACGTCAGGTCGAGCCGGCCCGCCTCATCGATGTGACCGGCGAGCGACGCGCACATGACGTCGACGAGTTCTGCTTGTTCTTCGCGAGTGAGTTGGTCGATCGCTGTTCCACTCGGCAGCGCTGCGAGCTGCCCCGACGCCGCTGTTCCGACATTCCGATGTGTCACCGCGTGCTCCCGCTCGTCGACCTGGATGTCCTCGAAACCGGCCTCCTGCAGCAATTCGCCGACCAGCTCAGGATCCCCCAGGCCGCACACGACCGACATTGCCGCGCCGGCATCGTCGCCGACCAGCTGGCCGACCGCCCACGAGAGAGCTGCCGGCCACGGGTTGTCCTCGATTCGGCCCCAGGTGACCACCGCGAGTCGCCCGCCCGGTTCGAGCACGCGGCGGACCTCGGCGAGCGCTGCGAGCCGATCAGGGAAGAACTGGAGTCCTTGATGGCAACCCACGCGGTCCACGCTGGTTGGCTCGAACGGCAGGCGAGCTGCGTCGGATTCATGCCAGCTGACCCGAGGGTCGTCGATCGTCGCCGCGGCGTAGGTCAACATGGCCGAATCGAAGTCGACGCCGTGGACGGTGCCCGTGTCGTCCAGGCGGTCCAACAGGTGACGCACGATCAGCCCGCTGCCGCATGCAACATCGACGACGCGGGATCCCGGCTCCGGTGCGAGAAGGTCGACCATCGGTTCGGCCCAGTGCTCGAACAGCCAGGGCACGAGTTCCCTGTCGTATGCAGCAACCGACGGATCCAGATCAGGCTGACGGGACATCCGGCTCAACACCACCCCGAGTTCGTTCCCGCACCATCCTCTCAGACGACACGTTCGATGTCACCCGTCGGTCCTGCAACACGAGAGCTCAAGGCGTCTCACGAGCACGTCCGCCGAGATCATTCCGCCGCAGGCGAACATCACTCGAGTACCCCGCGGCGGTCGCCGGGTGAACTGCCACGGTAGGGGTTTCACCCGTGTAACAACACGTTGGGGACGGTCCACGTCCGACCGGCAAACGGCACGCACTTGGAGATCCAACTGACCTGTTTGGGTTGATTTCGAACCCTGCCGGGTGCTGCAGCCGCTCTGGCCCTGCACCGTGCTCGTGCGCCAGACTCATCGGATGAAGCTGCAACGACACGTGGTGGTGCTCGACGCTGCCGACGTCGATGCGGTCAGCTCGTTCTGGGCTCGCATGCTCGGTGGCCGCGTGTACGCCGATGACACCTTTCATTGTGTCCTCGACGCAGACGGTCGCTGGCTGATGGGTGTACAGCTTGCCGTCGGTCACGTCGAACCCGACTGGCCCGATGGCAACGCCCAGCAGGTTCACCTCGATCTCCACGTCGATGATCCTCAGGTGGCGCACGCCGAGGCGATGGAGTGCGGCGCCCGACTACTCCACGAAGCCGACGACATGGAGGCGCCTGAAGGATTCCAGGTATACGCAGATCCGGCGGGTCATCCCTTCTGCATCGGCTGGGGCCATCCAACCGACCAGACGATCAGAGAACAATTCGCATCGCTCCCCGAACCATCGAATCCGGCGTCCTGACAGACGAGCGCTGCGATCGCTATCGCCCGGACGAACACGTGGTCCCGAACCTCGCAGTACGGCACGATCGACGACAGCGAGCGAACCGTGACGTGCTCCGTGCCGACCACCGCGGCGACGCCCACCGAACGCCCTGACAACCCGTCGAACGAGGTGATCGCCGATATCGAGCAGTCACTCAGCCCTCGCGCCGGCGATGCGGCGCGACCTCTCCGTCCCGATCGCTTCCGAGCGTTTGGCTAGGCCGATCCGAGGTCGTGCCAGAAGATGCCGAGGGAGAATCCGGGAGCGACCTCTCGGCTCCGTTCGAACGTGGCGCCAACCGCCGCGTAGAAGCCGACGGCTCCCGGGTCCGACATGATCAGCATCCGGTCGTGCGTCTGAGCGCCTCGGTCGACCGCATGGCTCCACAGCACACGCCCGTACCCCTTGCCGATCAGATCGTTCCGTATGAACATTCGCAGCAACTCGACGTGCTCGCCCCGGTCGCGCAACTCGTAGAACGCGATGACCTCACCGTCTTCCTCCAGAACGAACACGGGATGGTGTTCCGGGCCGTCCTCAGCCGTCAGTTGCGCGACCAGACCCTCATAGGCCTCGGGATGTTCGTCGTGGTGACCCCAATGCCTCGCACCCGCCAAGGTCATCTCGTCGAGAAGATCTCGATCGCCTGCAGTCGCTCGTCTGAACATGCGGCCCGTTTCGTTCGAGATCGAATCTAGACCCTCGACGCCGCATCGGGGTGACAGCCCGACGCGCCGATCGTTCGTCGTTGCGCGATCCGGATTCGTTCGCATCGAATCACGGACCCGGGTTGTCACTCGCCGCTGCAGTGCGAAGGGTATCCGGCTGCGTGGTCGGCGTTCGAAGCTCGCCTTTGCCAGGTCCGCGACATCAGTGGGATCGTCCGAGCGCGTACGCCGAGTGGACCGCTGTAGAGCGGAGGACCGCGCCGCAGGCGAGGCTGAAGTCGACGGACCGTCGGGCTTCGTCGTGGTCCGTGGCGCGCAGTGACCGGTGTTCCCGGATCGCCGGGCCGAGGGGTCCTCAACCGACCGAGCATGGATTCGCGGACGACACAGGAATTCGTCGCCGAGGACATGCCGGACGCGAAGAACCCACGAGGTGGTTCCGTTCGACCCGGAACAGTTTCAGGACCAGGAGCCACGTTCGTCGCTCGTGGCGATGTCGTGGGTCTGCGTCCCCAGTTTGCACCTCGTGGGATCTGAGAAACATTGTCGCAGCATCGGGCCGCCTCGTAAAGGGAAAAGGTCCCGGAACACCAACATTTCCGTGTTCTTGCCAAACGCGTGGCGGAGCGTCGTTCAGACGACGACGTTGACCATGCGGCCAGGAACCACGATGACCTTTTCGGCGTCGCGCCGCCGGTCGCATTGAGGACCTTGTCGTCGGCGAGCGCCGCGGCTTCGACGGAGGCGGCGTCGGCGTCGGCGGCCACCGTGATGTGGCCACGGACCTTGCCGTTGACCTGCACCGGGTACTCGATCATGTCGTCGACGAGGAACTGCTCGTCGGCGACCGGGAAACTGGCGTAGGTCAGCGAACCCTCGTGGCCGAGCCGACGCCACAGCTCTTCGCCGAGATGCGGTGCCAGCGGTGCGAGCATCAGTGCCATCTGCTCCGCCACGACGCGCGGCGTGGCGTCGAGTTTGGTGACGGCGTTGTTGAGCTCGATCAACTTCGCGATCGCGGTGTTGAACCGCAGCGCGTCCATCTCGGTGCGCACCACATCGATCGTGCGGTGCAGCAGCCTGGTCGTGTCGGCATCGGGCTCGACGTCGATGACGATGCAGTCTCCGGTCTCCTCGTCGACGACGTTGCGCCACAGCCGTTGCAGGAACCGGTACATGCCGACGACATCGCGGGTCTCCCAGGGGCGCGACGCATCCATCGGGCCGGTGGCCATCTCGTAGAGGCGGAGAGTGTCGGCGCCGTACTCGTCGTACATGTCGTCGGGCGACACGCCGTTCTTGAGACCCTTGCCCATCTTGCCGAACTCGCGGGTGACGGGCTTGCCGTCCAGGAAGAATGCACCGTCGCGCTCTTCCACCGAGACCGCGTCGACGTAGATCTCACGTTCGTCCTTGTAGGCCGCGGCGAGGATGTACCCCTGATTGAACAGACGAGCGTAGGGCTCTCTGGACGACACGTACCCCAGGTCGAACAGCACCTTGTGCCAGAAGCGTGCGTACAACAGGTGCAAGACGGCGTGCTCGACACCGCCGACGTACAGGTCGACGCCGCCAGGATGGTCGGCGCGCCGATCGGTACGCGGGCCAACCCAATACTCCTCGACCGCAGGGTCGATGAACGCCTGGTCGTTGGTGGGGTCGCAGTAGCGGAGCTGGTACCAGCACGAACCGGCCCACTGCGGCATCACGTTGGTGTCACGTCGATACGACTGGGGCCCGTCGCCGAGGTCGAGCTTGACGTTCACCCAGTCGGGCAGGCGGTCGAGCGGGCTCTCGGGGTTGGAGTGCTCGTCGTCGTGGTCGAAGGTCCGCGGCGAGAAACTCTCGGTCTCGGGCAGCTCGACGGGCAGCATGTCGTCCGGCAGGGTGTGGGGGTTGCCGTCGACGTCGTAGACGATCGGGAACGGCTCGCCCCAGTACCGCTGGCGGCTGAAGAGCCAGTCCCGCAGCTTGTAGCCGATGGTCGCCTCACCGGCCCCGTTCGATTCGAGCCAAGCATTGGTGATGGCGATGCCGTCGGCCGTGTTGTCGATGCCGTCGAGGACGAGCGACTCGTTGCTCGAATTCACGTACGGCGCATCACCGACGTAGGCCTCGGGCCACAGCCCGGTGTCGAGCGCCGAACTCGGGGTGGCCCGAACCTTTCGACCCTCGAACCAGGTTGCTGGTGGTCGTTGGATCGGGCGAATGGCCAGCGCGAACTGGCGGGCGAACTCGAAGTCGCGCTGATCGCCACAGGGCACCGCCATGATCGCGCCGGTGCCGTAGCCCATCAGCACGTAGTCGGCGATCCAGATCGGGATCGGTTCATCGTTCACCGGGTTCGTGGCATAAGCGCCCGTGAACACACCGGTCTTCTCGCGAGTGTCGTCGGTGCGATCGATCTCGTTCTTCGCAGCCGCTGCGCGGCGATAGTCGGCGACCGCTTCGGCCTGTTCGGGTGTCGTCAACGCGTCGACGTACGGGTGCTCGGGGGCGAGGACCATGAACGTGGCGCCGAACAGGGTGTCGGGGCGCGTGGTGAACACGGTGAGCGAGCCGGCGTCGGTCGCGAAGTGGACGTTCGCCCCGTGGCTGCGACCGATCCAGTTGCGCTGCATCGTCTTGATGGCGTCGGTCCAGTCGAGCAGGTCGAGATCATCGATCAGCCGATCCGCGTACGCAGTGATCCGCATCATCCACTGGCGCATGTTGCGTTGGAACACCGGGAAGTTGCCGCGGTCGGAGCGGCCGTCGGCGGTGACCTCCTCGTTGGCGACGACGGTGCCGAGTCCGGGGCACCAGTTGACGGGTGCATCGCTGACGTACGCGAGACGACGATCGTTGATGATCTGGGTGCGTTCGGCCGGATCGAGGTCGCCCCAGACACGACCGCCCGGGGCGGTCCGCGCTCCGGACTCGAATTCTGCGATCAACTCACTGATCGGGCGGGCGCGGTCGAGTTCGTCGTCGTACCAGGAGTTGAAGATCTGGCTGAAGATCCACTGAGTCCACCGGTAGTAGTCAGGATCGGTGGTGGACACGCTGCGTCGCGGATCGTGGGCGAGCCCGAGACGGCGCAGCTGTCGCCGATAGGTCGCAACGTTCTGTTCCGTGGTGATGCGCGGATGTTGACCGGTTTCGACCGCGTACTGTTCGGCGGGAAGACCGAACGCGTCGAAGCCCATCGTGTGCAGCACATTGTGACCGGTCATCCGCTTGAAACGTGCGTACACATCGGTGCCGATGAAGCCCAGTGGATGGCCGACGTGGAGGCCGCTACCGGACGGGTACGGGAACATGTCGAGCACGAACAGCTTCTCGCCGCGCTCGGCTGCCAGGTCGGTGTCGCCCAGCAGGCCCGTCGGATTGGGGGTCTCGAACGTGGCGTGTTCGTCCCACCAATCCTGCCAACGCTCCTCGATCTCCTCCGCGAGCGCGGCCGAGTATCGGTAGGGAGGTGTATCGCCGGTCGGGGTGTCGGTGGTCGTGTCAGTCTGCTCGCTCATACCGACGGACCAGCCTATGGTCGATTCGCTTGGGCGGCCCGGATCGGCAGCCACGATCGGCGTGGAGACGCGCTCCCAGGTGCCGGGCGCAACGTGTTCGAATGCGGTGCCTCGTTCGTTGTCCATGTGCGCCGAGCGGGACTCGAACCCGCGCTGCCAGGAACCTGAACCCTGTGCCTCTTCCGCTGGGCTACCGGCGCTTGGTAGCTGCCCGAGGCGGTCGCCTCGGGCTACGGAAGTCGCAGGACGTGCGCGACGGAGCGCCCGGCCCGGGGCTGCTCGATACGTCGCGTGTCCATGTTCGACATCATCGCACTCGCGGTGGTCCGTGGCACGAGCGGTTTCCTCGAGGCGGCAGCGTCCGCTCCCGGGCCAGGTGTCAAGGCGTTGGCGAGTTCCCTCGTTTCAACCCGTGGAGCTGCCCCAGATTTCTTCGCCGTCGTCGTCCACCGCACCGGTGCGTTCCAATCCGACTGCTGATGCCACACGTTGGGAGCGTTGATGGTCAACGTGAACGTGAGCGGTGAAACTGGTGACGCCCAACGACTCGACCTCGCCGATCATCGCTCGGGCCGCTTGAACCGCAAATCCCTGCCCTTGGTGCCGCACCCCCACCAGCCAGGCGATGTCGGCCACGCCGTCGACGATGGTCGCTTGGACGAACCCGATCGCCTCACCGCTGTCGGTGCGACGCACAATCCAGTTGAGCCACCGCTCCTCTGAACGCCCCGAGCCACCAACTTGCGCCCGGTAGCGCACGGCGAGAGCTTCACGACTCGGCGGTTCACCACCGGTGAAGTCGTACAACGCCTGATCTGCCAGTACCGACCACATCTCGTCGGCGTGCTCGACCTGGAGCGACTCCAACGCAACGGTCACGGGGGGTTGGCCGTCTGGGCGGTGGGCTCCCACACCCATACTCTCGCACGCGAGGCCCGATCACCGCTCAGAACACGGTCGACGTGCCGGGGCCCCGGGGCCGGCGGTTCGGGTCGAGAACTCATCGCGTGCGAGCCTCGTTCGGCCGGCCGCAACGCCCTCGGTGCCGGCTACTCGGGTGCGGGCGCTGCTGTGCGCGTGCCGAGTTCGTTGTCGATCATCAGCAGGCCGTACCCGTCGTCCTTCACCAGCCGGAGTTTGGCGATGATCTCGCCGAGCGTTGCCTCCTCCTCGACCTGTTCGTTGACGAACCACTGCAGCAGGTTGTAGGTGGCGTGGTCCTTCTCGCCGAGAGCTTGGTCGCTGAGATCGTTCAGCCGTGCCGTCATCGACTGCTCGTGCGCGAGCGAGTACTCGTAGATCTCGAGCAGTGCGCCGTACTCGGCGGGCGGCTCCGCGATCGCTGCGAGCCGGACCTTGACGCCCTGGTCGATGAGGTAGCGGTAGATCTTCGTGGCGTGCTGGATCTCTTCCTCGTACTGGGTCTCGAGCCAGCGGGCGGCGCCGTTGAACTCGGCGTTGCTGCATGACGCGGACAGCGCGAGGTAGAGGTAGGCCGAGTAGAACTCGTGGTTGAGCTGTTCGGACAGAGCGTCCTGCATCGGTTCCGAGATCATGACTGGTGGTTCCCCTGAGGTAGTGGGCGAGGTGGTGGGCGGCTTGGATGGACCCTACCGGGCGACCGCCGCAGCCCGCTCGAACCGTGAGGCTCGGTGGGCAAGGACCATCGCAGTGATGAGAAGATCGGTGATGACGGCGGCGTACCGCCGACACCCGAGGGGGATGTGATGAGTCCGGACACACAGACCGAGACCGATGTCGATGTAGTGGTCGTCGGTGCCGGGATGGCGGGGCTGTACCTGCTCCACCGCCTGCGCGGAGCGGGCATGTCGGCGGTTGCGCTCGACGTCGCCGACGACGTCGGCGGGACCTGGTACTGGAACCGCTACCCGGGTGCACGGTGTGACATCCAGAGCCTCGACTACCAGTACAGCTTCGATCCCGAGCTCGACGCCGAGTGGGAGTGGAGCGAGAAGTACGCCACCCAGCTCGAGATCCTGCGCTACCTCCAGCACGTCGCCGAGCGGTACGACCTCCGCCGCGACATCCGCTTCGAGACTCGCGTCGACCGTGCGGTCTGGGACGACGCCGCCTCGGTGTGGCGCGTCCACACCGACCGCGGCGACACGATGTCGTGTCGCCACTACGTGATGGCGACCGGCACGCTGTCGGTGCCGAAGGAACCCGACATCGCCGGCGCCGACCGCTTCGACGGCGACGTGTACTTCACCGGCCGGTGGCCGCACGACGACGTCGACTTCACCGGCAAGCGTGTGGCCGTGATCGGCACCGGTTCGTCTGGGATCCAGTCGATCCCGATCATCGCGGAGCAGGCCGACCAGCTCACGGTGTTCCAGCGAACCCCGAACTACTCGATGCCGGCCGGCAACGGACCGATCCCGGACGCCAAGCGGGAGGCCGTCGCTGCAGATCGAGACGCCTATCGAGAGTCCGCCAGGTGGTCGCGGGCGGGCGTACCGACCCCACAACCGACCGAGAGCGTCTTCGCCGTCGGCCCGGATGAGCGGCGTCGACGATTCGAGGAGGCGTGGCAGGCAGGCGAACTCCTGGCGCCGAGCGGCACGTTCACCGACCTCGGACTGAACGAGGCGGCGAACGACACGTTCGCCGGGTTCGTCCGCGACAAGATCCGCACGGTCGTCGACGATCCCGAGACCGCCGAACTGCTCTGCCCGACCACGTACCCGTTCGGTACCAAGCGACCCTGCCTCGACACCCGGTACTTCCAGACCTACAACCTGCCCCACGTTCGCCTCGTCGACCTGCGCTCGACGCCGATCCGCACGATCACCGAGACGGGGATCGAGATCGACGGCGAGACCATGGAGTTCGATGCGGTCGTGTTCGCCACCGGATTCGACGCAATGACGGGTGCGCTCGTCGGTGTCGACATCGTCGGCCGCGACGGCATCACCCTGAAGGAGAAGTGGGATCAGGGTCCACTGACGTATCTGGGTCTCACCTCGGTCGGCTTCCCCAACCTGTTCATGGTCACCGGACCGGGCAGCCCGTCGGTGCTGTCGAACATGGCCGTATCGATCGAGCAGCACGTCGACTGGATCGTCGACACCCTGGCCGACATGCGCGAGCACGGGTACGAGTCGATCGAGCCGACCGAGATCGCCGAGGCCGGGTGGGTGCAGCACGTCAACGACTGCGCCGACATCACGCTCTACCCGAAGGCGAACTCGTGGTACATGGGTGCGAACGTGCCCGGCAAGCCGCGGGTCTTCCTCCCCTACGTCGGCGGCGTCGGCACCTATCGAGCGACGTGTGACCGGGTCGTCGAGGAGGGCTATCTCGGCTTTCGGCGGCGCGGGCTCGGCGGACGGGAGGAGGTCAACGACGGCGTCGTCAACCGGCTGCAGCTCGACGTGATGCTGCTGCTCGATGCGATGGCCGAGCTGGAGCTCCCGCCGATCGAGACCCTCCCGGTCCCGGAAGCCCGGGCATTTGCGATCGCGATGCGCGAGCAGAGCCCACCCGGACCCGACGTCGGCGAGATCGTCGACGGCGCACTGCCCGGCGCCGTAGGCGACCTCGACTACCGGCTCTACCGCCCGCCGACCGAGGGGCCGCATCCGGTCGTGTGCTACTTCCACGGAGGCGGCTGGGTGCTCGGTTCGCACGAGTCGGACGACGCGTTCTGCCGTGACCTGTGCGTTCGTTCCGGAACCATGGTGATCTCGGTCGATTATCGCCACGCGCCCGAGGCGAGATTCCCGGCCGCCGTCGACGACGCGTCGGCGGCGCTCGCCTGGGTCGCGGAGCATGCCGTCGAGCTCGGCGGGATCGCAGGGCAGCTCGTCGTCGCGGGATGGAGTGCCGGTGGCACGCTCGCCGCCGTCGCCGCACAGCGGGCGCGTGACGTGGGTGGGCCGGCGCTCTCCGGTCAACTCCTGATCGCACCGGTGATCGACGGCTCCAGCGAGTATCCCTCGATGGCAGAGAACGCAGACGGGTACGTGCTCACCAAGCCGCTGATGGAGTGGTTCTGGGACCACTACGCAGACCGCTCCGACCGCGCCGACCCGCGGGCGTCACCGCTGCTCGCCGAATCGCTCGTCGATCTGCCAGCGGCGGCCGTCTTCACCAGCGAGTTCGACCCGCTGCGCGATGAAGGCGCTGCATACGCCGAGGCGCTCGCCGCGGCCGGGGTCGATGTGCAGCATCACCTGTGCCGCGGCCACCTCCATACGTCATTACACGCGGTCGGAGTGATCATCTCCGGTGCGCCCGTGCGGGAACAGATGGCTCAGGCCGTGCGGAAGATGATCAACAGCTCCACCACCGACGTCTGACGCGCGACCGCTGAACTCGGAGAAAGGGCCGAACGGCCCGGTTGGTGAGGACTCATCGAGTGCGCTTGACTGAGCGCATGGGGATTCGCTACGGCGTCATCGGCACGGGGATGATGGGCGTCGAGCACATCGAGAACATCCTCGCTCTGCCTGATGCAGAGGTGACGGCCGTCTGCGACCCCACCCCGTCGTCGGTCGAATCGGCCCGACGAGCCGTCGGCGGTGACGTCGCTGTCTTCACCGGCCACCGCGACCTGTTGGCTTCCGGCCTGTGTGACGCCGTCGTGATCGCGAGCCCGAACCACACGCACATCGAGCTGCTTCCCGATGCGCTCGCCACCGACCTGCACGTGATGATCGAGAAGCCGCTGTGCACGACCGTCGCCGACTGCGAGCGCGTGCTGGAGCTGGAAACACACCGACCGCCGGGTGCGATCACGTGGATGGCGATGGAGTACCGCTACATGCCGGCCGCAGCCGACGTGTTGCGACTCGTGCGTGATGGTGCCGTGGGCCGGCCGCGTATGGTGGCGATCCGCGAGCACCGGTTCCCGTTTCTGCCGAAGGTCGGCAACTGGAACCGGTTCAGTGCGAACACCGGGGGCACTCTCGTGGAGAAGACCTGCCACTTCTTCGATCTCATGAACCTGATGCTCGACGAGCGGCCGTACCGAGTCATGGCGTCGGGAGGGCAGGACGTCAACCACCTCGACGAGACCTACGACGGCCGTCACCCCGACATCCTCGACAACGCGTACGTGATCGTCGACTACCCCAGCGGCGCCCGGGCACTGCTCGACCTCTGCATGTTCGCTGATGCGACCGCCGAGCAGGAGGAGATGTCGGTCGTCGGCGAGCTGGGCAAGGTCGAGTCCAAGATGCCGTCGAACACCGTGCATGTCGGCTGCCGTGGTCAGCACTGGATCGGTGACGTCGAGACGTACGTCGCCCACGACGACGAGATCGCCCACGAAGGCCTGCATCACGGGTCGAGCTATCTGGAACACGTCCGCTTCGCCGCCGCCATCCGCGCCGGCGGTGACCCGGAGGTCACCTTGGAGGACGGCTACTGGGCCGTCGCGATGGGTGCCGCCGCACATCGCAGCATCGAGATGGCGCGACCGGTCCTTCTCAGTGAGATCATGAACGCCACCGCCGGTGACTCGCCGGGCCGATGACACGACGTCCGATGACACGACGTCCGATGACACGACGTCCGATGACACGACGTCCGATGACACGACGTCCGACGACACGACGTCCGATGACACGACAGCCAATGAGGGAGCGACACCATGACGGTCGAGACGGCCTGGTTCAGCGCACTGTGCGACGACGACTACGAGTTCCTCGGGGTGCCAGACCCCCAACTTGCGAGCACCTTCGAGCACTGTCGCAACATCGTGCTCACCGCAGATCGATACGGATTCGACAACGTGTTGCTTCCCAGCGGCTACGCGCTCGGGATCGACAACACCGTGTTCGCGGCGGGGATGGCGCCGATGACGTCGCTGCGCATGTTGCTGGCGATCCGGTGTGGCGAGATGATCGTCCCTCAGCTCGCCCGCCAGCTCGGAACACTCGATCAGATGATGGGTGGTCGACTCACCATCAACATCATCTCGTCGGAGATGCCGGGCGAGACGATGGACAGCGAGCCCAGGTACCGCCGGTCGACGGAGTTCATGTACGCGCTGCGTGAACTGCTGAACGGCCGACCCGTCGACTTCGACGGTGACTTCGTGAAGCTGCAGGTCGATCCGCCTCGGGCACGAACGGTCTCTGGCAAGAGCCCTCTGTTCTACTTCGGCGGGCTGTCGCCGGCCGCCCGGGACTGTGCGGCCTCCGGCGCCGACGTGTTCCTGATGTGGCCCGACGTGACCGTCAAGGTGCTCGACGTGAAGGCCGACATGGACGCTCGTGCTGCAGCCAAAGGCCGTTCACTCCGATACGGCTGGCGGTCACACGTGATCGTTCGGGAGACCGAGGGCGAGGCGCGGGACGCGGCCAGGCGTCTGCTGTCGAAGCTGGACGCCGAGACGGGCGACGCGATCCGTAGCAAGTCACTGGACTCGACCTCGGCGGGAGTCGCTCGACAAGCGCAACTCCGAGAGGGGGCCGACGACGAGGGCTACGTCGAACAGAACCTGTGGACCGGAGTCGGCCGTGCTCGCTCGGGCGCCGGTGCGGCGATCGTCGGTGATCCCGACCAGGTGTTGGCGAAGATCAACGAGCTCACCGCGGCCGGCATCGAGGCCTTCATCCTCAGCGGCTATCCGCACGCAGCGGAGTGCGACCTGTTCGCCCGGCACGTGCTCCCGCACATCGACCACGGGCGTCTCGACTTCACGCCCGACCCCGTCAACGTGAGCTGAACGCGTCGGAGAGCGCTCGGAAACCAGCATCGAGCGGCACGGTCGGCGACCAGCCGAGCGCCTCGCGTGTGTCGCGCTGGTCGAACCAGTGTGCCGTCGACAGCTGCTCGGCGAGAAAGCTGGTCATCGGAGGGTCGTCGGTGCGCCCGGTCCGGTCCCAGATCCGTTCGGCGATCGATCCGCCTGCGGTCGCGAATGCGGCCGGGACCCGCCGGGGCGTCCAGTCGACACCTGCGGCAGCCGTGATGCGAGCGACGAGTTCGTGCACGGTGCGTGGTTCGCCGTTGGAGACCACGAGCGCCCGCCCGCCGAGCTCGGGCACCCGGTCCACGGCGGCGACCAGTGCGTCCGCTGCGTTGGTGATGTAGGTGGTGTCGATCAACGCCGCTCCCGAACCGACCAGGGCGAGCCGCCCATGGCGGGCGCGCTCGACGATCCGCCCGACGAGTTGGGTGTCGCCCGGCCCCCACACGAGGTGCGGGCGGATGGCGACGATCGGCATGTCGGCGGAGGATGCGGCGAGCGCAGCGACTTCTGCCATGGCTTTGCTCGTGGCGTAGTGGCCGCGGGTGGCCGCAGGGTCCGCCGGTGCAGCCTCGGCGCCGATCAGCGGTTCCCCGGCGTGGGCGACCGACGGTGACGACACGTGCACGAATCGGCTCACCCCGGCGGCGCGGGCGTACTCGATCAGCACCGCGGTGCCGAACACGTTGGTGCGCTCGTACTCGTCCCACGAACCGATGACCCCGACCTTCGCCGCCAGGTGCACGACGGCGTCCTGGTCGGCGCACGCCCGCTGCACGGTCTCGCGGTCGGTGATCGATCCCGCAACGGTGGGCAACCAGGAGTGCTCGGCGCGCTGGAGGGTCGTGACCTCATCGCCTCGTGACGTGAGCGAGTCGACCGTGTGGCGGCCGATCAAGCTGGTCGCGCCGGTGACCAGAACCTTCATGGTGCGGTGATCCGCCCACCGGCCAACAGCTTCGACGCCCAGTCGGCGAGTCGAGCCCGGTCGATCTTCGAGTTGTGGCGACGGTCGACGGGGAGCGCCGCAACCTCGAGCACCGCTGCGACCGGCTCGCCGACTGCAGCCCGAACCCGATCGTGAAGATCGAGGTCGGCGAGGCGTGCCGACGAGGGCGGGGAAGTCGGCTGCACCACGATCACGAGCTGCTGGACACCTGGCGGCCCGACGCCGACGGCAGCCGCCGACTCGACGCCGGTCAACGATTCGGTCTGCTGTTCGAGCCGCACGGGCGCGACCGGCCCGGTGCCGGTCGTGATGACGTGGCCGGTGCGGCCTCCGACCCAGAGCCGGCCCGACCGGTCGAGAAGTCCGACATCCCCCGTCGAATGCCAGCCCGGCGGTTGCGAGGCGAGGTGTTCGGTGTGCCACAACCGGTCATAGCCGAGCCGAAGGTGCGGTGCCCGCACCACGATCTCGCCCACGATGTCGGCGTCGCTCGTCAACTCGCTGCCGTCGAGTGGCCGGATCAGGACGTCGACCGTCGGCAGCGGCACGCCGACGCACACGCCGTCACCGTCGGCGGCCGACTCGATCTCGGGAAGCGTGATGCTGGCCACTGGTAGGCACTCGGTCATTCCGTACGGCGTAGCGGCCGTGGCATTCGGGAACAGGGCAACCGCGTCGCGCAACAACCCGGGTCGCACCGGTGCCCCCGCCGAGAGCAGCAGGCGAACCCGTTCGAACGCCGTCCGGTGCGCTGGCGTGAGTTCTGTGTGCGTCCTGACGACATTGGTCAGCGCCGCCGGTGATGCGAACACCAGGGTCGCCCCGACTCGTTCGACAGCGTCGCCGAGGGCCGCCGCGGTCAACGTGGCCGGTGCGGCGACGTCCATGTCGGGGACGACGGACGGGATGCCCAGCAGTGGCCCGTACAGCGCAAATGGCGCAAAGGCGGCGACGAGCCGGTCGTCTGACGTGATGTCGTAGAGCGAGGCGATCGCATCGCGTTGTGCGGCGAGGCCCGCGTGCGTGTACAGCACACCCTTCGACGGACCGGTTGCACCCGACGTGAACGCCATCGCCGCGACCTGTCCGGATGCGGCGCGAGGCGGCAGCTCGCCGGGAGTCGTTCGCAAGGTCGGAAGGTCGGCGTCGGCGCCGACGGCAGACGCCACGGCCCGGCCGAGCGCAGTCGTGCAGATCCGCCGACCCGGCCACCGCAGCGTTCTCGCCGCTGCGAGCGCCTTCGGAACGCCGACCAGATGGTCGGGGTCAGCAGCCTTCATCGCCGCACTCATCCCGGATCGTCCGAGCCCGGAGTCGACGAGTACGGCGATCGCTCCGGCGCGCCAGCATGCGAAGAGCGTCACGGCGAGATCGATGCCGGGCGGGATCATGAGTGCGATGCGATCACCTCGGTCGACGCCGCCGCCGACGAGACCTCGTGCCGTCGCGTCGACGAGGTCGCCGAACGCAGCGGTGTCGATCTCGCTGCGATCGCCGACCATCTCCGCGATCGCCAGGCGCGGCGCCCGCGGTCCGGGGATGTCGAGCAGCTGCGACGGCGCCGAATCGGGTGGTGCCGGCCGGGCCGGTTCGCCGTCGAGCGCGTCGATCCAGTCGAGTGCGGCGGTGAGACAGTCCGTGTCCTCCGACACGAAGTGGCCGGCGCGGGCATAGCGGTGGACGTCCGCGTGCGGGAGTCGCGCCTCGAGATCGTGCAGGTAGAGATCGGAGAAGACGCGGTCGGCGGCGCCCCACAGCAGGAAGACCGGCGTCTCGGCCATCTCGTCGAGTCCGGCGGCGATGGCGTCGAGCGTTTCCGCGCTGGGGTGCTCGGGCTCGAGCGGGATGTCCGCCACGAACTCGCCGATCGCGGTACGTCGCCGAGACGTGCGATACGGCGCCAGGAAGCCGTCCCGTGTGGCAGCGTCAGGCCGTTCGTCGGAGAGCTCGAACGCCCCGCGGATGAATGCTGTGGTCGAGGTGGTCACCGGATGGAGCATCGGCTTCGACCGAACGAGACGGATCACGGTCGGTGCCGGTGAACCGGCAGGCTGATGAACGGCGGTGTTCATCAGCACCACGCCCCGGACCCGATCGAGGTGACGCTGCGCCCAGCCGAGCGAGATCGGCCCTCCCCAATCGTGTGCGACGGTGACGACCGGCCCGATCACGTCGACAGCATCGGCGAGCACGCCGAGATCGTCGACCCGTGTGCCGAGGCGGCGGAGCGTCCCGGTTCGCTCGGAGAAGCCCATGTCGAGATGATCGACAGCGACGACGCGGACATCGGGCGGAGCGGCTCGCAGCAGGTCACGAAACAGGTAGGACCATGAGGGATTGCCGTGCACGCACAGGAGCGTGAGTCGAGGATCGCCGGCCCCGGACCAGTTGTCGAGCACGTGCCAGGTTCGGTCGATGCCGTCGTCATCGACCGCGGTGACGAGACGGGACCAGCTCGGTTCGAGACCGACCAACCCCCGCGGCGGGAGTCGGGCCGGTTCGGTGTGGTTCACCAGCGGAGTTCGATGACCCCGGCGTTGAGACCCGAGCCGATGCCCATGCAGACGACCGAATCGCCGGCGACGAGCGTGTCCTGCACGTGGGCGAGGGTGATCGGAATCGCTGCCGGCCCGATGTTGCCGTAGAACGGGAACGTCTTCGGCACCGTGTCGGCTTCGAGGTTGAGCACATCGAGCATCGCGTTCGTGTGCACCTCGGAGATCTGGTGGAGGATGTAGCGGTCGCGCCCGCCCCAGCTCTCACCTGCACCGGCGTCGTCCCATGCCAGCTTGGCGAGTTCGGTGCCGGCGTCGAGGAGCGCCTTGGTGTCGGTGGTCATACCCTCGAGCGAACCGACGCACAGCTCGTGGTGCTGGGTGGCGGCTCGGAAGAAGCCCTTGAGCATCTGGTGGCTGCCCGGGTTGGCCGAGTGGCGTCCGAGCACCATGGCCGCGGCCCCGGACCCGAGCGTGAGGGTGGCGAAGTTGGCGAAGATGTCTTCGAGACCCTTACCGTGCTCGTTGAGGTAGTTGATCGTGTTGTCGTAGACCTGGTTGGTGCCTTCGCCGTCGACGATCAGTGCGTACTCGATCTGACCCGAGTCGATCATCACGCCGGCGAGGTGCATTGCGTTGACGAAGCCGAGGCAGGCGTTCGACAGGTCGAAGTTCGAGCACGTCGTCGGGAGTCCGAGTGCGTTGTGCACGGTGACCGCGCTCGATGGTTCGAGCCGCATGCGACAGACGCTCGTGTCGACCATCAGGCCGATCCTCGACCGGTCGACGCCTGATGCGGCGATCGCCTTCTCGCCCGCGGCCGCTGCAGCGTCCGTGAACGACACACCTTCGGGCCACTGGCGTCGCTCGCGGATTCCGGCGAGCGATTCGAGCAGCCCGGGCTTCCCCTCGGTGCGCTCGTAGAACGGAGCGAGTCGGGCGTCGACCTCGTCGGACGTGACGACGATCGGCGCCTCGTGGAGTTGGACGGTGACGACGCCGACGTCGTCGAAGCTGAAGTTGGCGTTCTGGATCATCTCGTCCTCGGTTCGACCGGATGGGCGACCCCACCCTATTGACCTCGGCGACGGTTGGTGGGAACGCGTGAAGCCTTGGCGCGATCGACCGGCGATTTGCCCGCTCTCCGTAGAGTCTCGGGCGCACATGTCACGCTCGGTGACCGTCAGTGTTCGCCGGTCACGGCGGACCGTCGAGTTGTCGGGCTGTGGTCAGCGATGACGCGACGCCAAAGCGGTCGTCGTCCGTCGAGAGGTCGTAGGGTCAGATCGTGCTGGCCACGCTCGGCGACCTCGTCGAAGACATCGCGATCCGGGTCGACGATCCGGTCAACATCGCGTCGGACACCGCTGCGTCGATCGATCGCCGGCGGGGTGGCAGCGCCGCCAATGTTGCCGTCATGGCCTCTCGACTCGGTCACGACTGCCGGTTCCTCGGACAGGTCGGCGACGATCTGATCGGTGCCGCGCTCATCGCAGCGCTCGAGGCCGAGGGCGTCGACGCAGGCTTCGTCCGCCGAGCCGGACGGACGGGCACGATCGTGGTACTGGTCGATCCGACGGGAGAACGCTCGATGCTCACGGACCGCGCCGCCTGTCTCGAGCTCGACCGGCCGAGCGATGCGTGGCTGGACGGCGTCGCGACCCTTCATGTGCCGATGTATTCGCTGGCAGCCGACCCCCTCGCGGCGACAGCGACCACCGTGATCGGCTGGGCCCACGACCGGGACATCGCTGTCTCGATCGACGTGTCATCGGTGGCCCTGATCGAGCAGGTCGGCGCCAGCGGGGTGTTGTCGATGCTCGACGAACTTCGTCCCTCGCTCGTGTTCGCCAACGAGATCGAAGCGGCGGCACTGGGTGGTGTGTACGGTCCATTGTGCGAGGCGATCACGGTGGTGAAGCAGGGCCCCGATCCGGTTGTGATCTTCGCGGGCGACGACCGGTTCGACGTACCGACCACGCCGGTCGAACGGGGCGCCGACACGACCGGCGCGGGTGATGCCTTCGCTGCCGGCTTCCTGACCGCCGATTGGCGCAGCGACGTGGTCGCCGCCTGCCGGTCAGGTCACGATGCCGCGGCTCGGGCGCTCCGCAGCAACCGGTGAGCGGGCCTGAGGATCGATCGGTCGACCAAGCGCAAGCTCATCTCGTCCACGACGTGAGGCTCACGCCGGTCGTCCGACGTGAACATCCGCCGCGAACATGCAGCACGCGACCTGGGCCGAACGGGAGTGGTCCGTCGTTCTCGAGCCTGGTGTTGCGGCGCTCGCGTTGTGTGCGGCCCTGCCCGCATCGCCGGTGCGAAGGACTGCCGGGTCCGGACGGCTGACGGGCGGGTCAGCCGACGTCAGTGTGGGCGCCTGTGAGCAACTCGTGCTGGGCGTTCGGGGGTGATCATCGATACTCGTCGTGGTATCCCTCGTCATGGGACCTCATCAGCGCTTCGCCGTCGGCGGCGTGCACGAGGAGTGGCTGGCTCGACACCTACTCAGCCGGACCAACGGTCAGCGTGACCGTCACGAAATCGTCGCCCGCGATCGGCGCCAAGACCGCGATGATGGTTCGCTCGGCTCCAGGCTCCGGTGCGTTCTGCCACGAGACGCCGCCACACTCGGCCTCGACACGCTGGAACCCGTCGGGCTGGGACTCGGTCCAGTCGTCGTAGAACGCAATCGTCGCCTCCTGCCGGTCGAGCGGGACGATGAACTGCACGACCGTCAACGGGCCGGACTCGGTCGTGGCAACGAGGTCCGCTTGGGGCGGGAGTGGTGCCGAGACACCTGAGATCTCGGCGTTCGGCTCGTCGCTGTCAGCCGATCCGTCCACCCCTCCGCCGTCGGCGGTCGCCGCTTGGCTGCCGGAAACGGCCTGTTCTGTCGAGTCGGTTGAGTCTTCATCGCCGGTACATCCACAGGCGAACAGCACGACCACAGCGCACACCGCTTCAACGGATCGTGAACCTCGCATCTCCTGCCTTCTGTGCCCTTCGAACCGTGGACCACGGTGGCTCACGCTCGCAGGACGGACGCTCGGCGCATATCACCGTGACCTCGTCGCCCCCACTCCCGGTCGAGCGCTGCGCCGAAAGATCGTGCAGCACGGTCCCACGGCAAGTCCGTGTCGTGCGAGGTGCGCGAGCAACTCCGGGCCGGCGCTTCGCCACCGCAGCGAGGCGCAACCGTCTGTATCGCCACGACATCGCGTCCATCGAATGCCCACTCGATATTCGCAGCGTCCAGAACACCGCATGACCGGCTCGGCCCGACCGCCGCGATGGACCTGAATAGTCTGACGATCGATACGACCTGCTTGGACGCCGACCATCATGAAGGACAGCGATGACAGAACACCACCTCGACGACACAGTGACACATGCCTATTGGGATCGCGAGGTCGATGTCCGGTTGGAGATCGAGTCGGGCGACGTGGTGGTGGTCGAGTGTGCAGAACCGATCGGCCAGGTCACACCGACGTGGACCGACGACGACTTCGCCGGCGCCGACCCGAGCCTCGCGCACGCGCTGAGCGGGGCCATCTACGTCAAGGGTGCACGTCCAGGCGACACCCTCGAGATCGACATCTTGCAGATGGAACACAAGGGTTGGGGCTGGAGCGGTCACATTCCGGAACTCGGGTTGTTGGCCGATGACTTCGACTCGGCACACCTTCACCACTGGGAGCTCGACGGTTCGATCTGCAGGTTCGCCGATGGAATCGAAGTTCCCGCCGAGCCATTTCCCGGCGTGATCGGTGTCGCCCCACGCGAGAGCGGCCGCCTCGACACCTTTCCCCCGCGCTCCAACGGCGGCAACCTCGACACGAGGGACCTCGTGGCCGGCTCGACGGCATGGCTCCCGATTCACGCCGACGGTGCCCTGTTCTCGATCGGCGACTGCCATGCAGCGCAAGGAGATGGAGAGGTCTGCGGGACCGGTGTGGAATCGCCCATGACGGCGACCATCCAGTTGTCGGTGCGCCGCGACCTCGACGTCGCCGAGTTCCAGGCCCGGAGAAGGACCAGACCTGCACTGTCGGACTCAGAAGTACACATCACGACTGCTCACGGCCCGGACCTCTACGAGAATGCCCGCACTGCGACCCGGTACATGATCGAGTGGCTCGCGACGAACCGCGGGCTCGAACCAGCCGATGCGTACCTGTTGTGCAGCACGGCGGCCAACCTGCGGATCAGCGAGATCGTCGACGCACCCAACTGGGTCGTGTCACTGCACTTCCCTCTTGACATCTTCCGCTGACATCTGACCAAGCCAATCGGTGCTTCGCCCGCTCGATCATCGCGGCCCAAGGCGCGCCGCGCTGCGCCGGAACGCCGGCGAACTCGGTCCGGTTGCGCGGTTCGGTAGCTCGGAATCACGCGGTCTGGCGGCAGTCGGGTCCCGGGGTTCGTTCGCTCGTCTGGCCCCCTGGGGGTGGTTCCCTGCCCGAAACCGGAGCAGGCACTTTGGGAGTCCTTTTCGCCGCCGCGTTCTGTGCGATCGGTGTCGGCCTGTCCGCCGCAGCACGACGCCGTCCTACCTAGAGTGTTGTCCCCTCAGAGGACGTTGACTCGACCGACGGGTGGGCTGCCGATGGCGGTGTGGTCTGGTTGATTGTTGTAGCGGTCAGGCCAATGACTCGAACTCAGCCCGCGCACCCGGGAACCGGCGCACTGTTGCGGATGGGGGTTGACCAGAGGCACCACGCAATCACGCTCACAGATCGATCCACGTACCCGGTCGGGCGTCAGGTGAGATCGGTGACGCGAGTCGTCCGACGTGAACCCGCTCGGGTCACGATTGGTGGCGGCTTCTTCTGGCACTCAAGACGTCGGGGTGGACCCAGCCGGTGAAGTAGCTGTAGTCCATGTTCGCGCCGGAGGGGTGTTCGTATCCCCGATCGGGGACGTCGGGAGGCCGATCGGGGATCTTGGGTCGGCCGCCTCGTTCGATGGTTCGTCCGTGATGGTCGGTGAAGGTGATGTGGTTCTCGTTGTCGGCGTTGCCGGCGATGCCAAGCCGATCATCGTGGTGGGATCGGTGGTGTCTGCTGCACAGGCTGATCAGGTTCGACGTGTCGGTGGTGCCGCCGTCGATCCAATGGACGATGTGATGGATCTCGACGAACCGTGTCGATGCGCAGCCGGGAACTCGACAGCCTTGGTCGCGGCGTTCGATGACGCGGCGTGTGCGGTCGGGCACGATGCGCTGGGAACGACCGACGTTGAACGGCACGCCGTCGTGTTCCCAGACGGGTTGCACGTTTCCGTCGCACAGGATCCGGTTTCGAACCGAATCCGGGATCCGCCGACCGGATGTGGTGCGGGCATGGGCGGTGTCGGCGTCGAGGTGGATCCAGGTGCGGTAGCGATCTCCACGAGCCGCCGTCACGCCGTCGAGGGAGCGTTCGCTGATCTCGACGAGTGCATCGAACCAGGTGGCGTCGGTGTTGCCGCGTTCGAACAGCGCGTCTTTGGCTTCGGTGAGCGCGGCGTCGACGATCGAGCCACGGGCGACGTCACCCGAGCCGCTGATTCGCCATCGGCCGGATTCGTCGAACCACGTCGACAGGCGGTCGGGCTGCTCGGTGGCCGGCTCGACCGGGGCAGGCTCGGGGCCCTCGTCGAAGAACTGTGTGGCCATCGTTTTGCGCAACTGGCTCACGGTGGTGACGGTTGCGAACTCGGCGAGGTGCTCGTCGGCCCATGCCGGTGCGTTCATGACGGCGACGACTTGGTCGACGGCGAGTTGGCCGCGGTCGAACACGCTGCTCACGCGTGGGAACTCGGATCGGCGTTCGGCGCAACGCACGATCTCTTTCGCTCGGTGTGGTGAGAGGCCGGCCTTCCAGGCGAGCCATTGGGCGGGGGAGTGGATGTCGGCGGCCTTCCAGCGGCCAGCGTTCAACGCCCGCTCGACGACGGCCACCAACCGACCGTGCTGGGCGTTCAAGATGCCTGCGATCTCGGCGATCTCGGTGTCGATGTCGCGCCCGTCGGAGTCTCCCGGAACGGACGAGGGTTCCGTTGTCTTCGACATGATCCGATCGTACATATGTTCGATAACCGGTACAACACCCCAGCGTAGAGATGGTGTCAAGTCTCGAGGCCCGAGTTCGGGCAGATCTGCATCAGGCGAGACGGACGAGAAGATGGTTCGCACCGGACCGCCTCCACTGGCCGCTGGACGGCGCAGGAGTCCGATGAGCGCCGTCGTTCGGGATCGTGCCCTGACTCCGCGACGGATGGCTAGCTTGTCGGCATGGCGACCGAGATCGTGTGCGCCCACTGTGGTGTCGACGACTACCTCACCGGCACCCGCCGGGACGACGACCTGATCGAGCTGCACTGTTCGGCATGCGAGCTGACCTTCACTCGCGACCCGCGTCCGTCCTGCCCGAAATGCGGCGGCTTCGACATGGAGGCGATGCCGAAGGTGCTCGTCGAGAAGTCGCGGGGCACCCAGATGTCGATCCAGGGCATCCAGCGCGAGTTCCTGTGCCGTGACTGTGACGACGACGAGATCCGTCGCCAACGAGACGGCCACCTGCCCACCCGCCTCGACGGCAGCCAGTAGCCATCTCGTCCGGCCCGATGGTGTTGCACCGGTGTCGTTGGGAAGTAGCGTCGGTCCCATGAGTTCGACCGCCCCGTCGATGTCGACGATCGAACGCCTGGAGCACAGTGCCGACAACGGTACGGGCGTACATTTCGTCGGCCATTCAGTCGCTCCCGACGGCCCGTTCCACGTGTCGTGGCGCCAGATCCACGACGAGGCCCGATCGGTCGCCGCAGCGCTCCAGGCCAAGGGTCTCCTCCCCGGGGATCACGTCGCCGTGCTCGGCCCGACGAGCCGTGAGCTGATCACGATCGTCCGCGGCTGCTGGCTCGCCGGCATCGCCTCGATGGTCTTGCCGCTCCCGATGCGAATGGGGTCACTCGACGAGTTCGTCAACTCCACCAGAGCGCGCATCCGGCACGGTGACGCCAAGCTCGTGCTGATCGACGATCAGCTCGCTCCCTTCTACGAGGCGATCGCCGGTGATCCGCCGATCGAGTCCATGGGATCGGTTCTTCCCGGTGCCCCGAACGTTCCCCCGGGTGATCGCCTCGAACTCCCCGACGAGAACCCCGAGCGGCTCGTGATCCTGCAGTACACCAGCGGCTCCACGAGCGAGCCGAAGGGAGTCATGATCCCGGATCGTGTGCTCTGCGCGAACATCGACGCCTGCTGCGACGCCGCCGAACTGGGCATCGGTGAGACGATGGTCTCGTGGCTGCCGCTCTACCACGACATGGGCCTCGTCGGGTTCCTGGCGCTCCCGATGACCAAGGGTGTCGATCTGGTTCAGGCCGCGCCGCAGGACTTCATGGCTCACCCCGGCAACTGGATGCAGTGGGTCTCCGACTACCGCGGGACGGCCACCGCCGGCCCGAACTTCTCGTGGGCGTTGGCGACTCGGGCGCTCAAACGTGCCGAGGACCTCGATCTCTCGTCGCTGACGCTGGCGCTGAGTGGGGCCGAGCCCGTGGACCCGAAGGCGGTCGAGGCGTTCGTGGAAGCCGCCGAGCCGTTCGGGTTCGACGCAGGTGCGGTGTTTCCGGCCTTCGGCATGGCCGAGACGGCGATCGGCGCATCGTTCCCCAAGCGGGGCGCCGGCCTGATGTGCGACACCGTGGATCGCGAAGTTCTCGAGCGAACGCGAGTGGCCAAACCGGTCGAGATCGTCGACCCCGATGATCTCGCCGTGCGTGCTCGGCGGCTTCCTCTGCTCGGCACCGCCGTGCCGGGTATGGAACTGATGGTCGTCGACCCCGACAGCCGCGACAAACTCCCCGAGCGTCACGTCGGTGAGCTCCTGCTGCGCGGCACCTCGGTCACGCCCGGCTACTACAAGCGTGAAGCGGCAACCCAGGCGCTGTTCCACGACGAGTGGCTGTGCACGGGAGATCTCGCCTACATCCTCGACGGGCAGTTGATCCTGTGTGGTCGCATCAAAGACGTCATCATCGTCGGCGGCCGCAACGTGTTCCCCGAAGACATCGAGCGGGCCGTCGGCGGGCTCCCCGGCGTGCGCGCCGGCAATGTCATCGCCTTCGGGATGGAGGGCTACAAGGGCAAGGAGTCGGTGGTGGTCGTCGCCGAGGTGCGCGCCGACGACCTCGAGGCCGTTCGCTACGACATCCATCATCGTGCGCTCGAGGTCTCGGGCCTGCCGCCGCGTGACATCATGCTCGTCAAGCCGGGCACATTGCCCAAGACGAGTTCGGGCAAGCTCCAGCGAGCGAAGTGCAAAGAGCACTACCTCGCGGAAGACCTCGAACTCATCGACTGACGACGGCCGGCCCGGGGTCACGGCATGGCGTAGTGCTGCTCCAGTTCCGTGACCTGGTCGTGCGTGAGGAGATGGTCACCGCTGGCCTTCGGCGCCGACTTCACCCACCGCCTGTCCCAGGGAATGACGACCGAGCCTTCCTCGGTGATGTACGAGCCCTCGATCGGTACGTAGTGGGCCGACCGCAGAAGCCCTGGGTCGACGACGAGCCAGTGGGGGATCATCGAACCGTCGTCGCTCGAGTCGGGGTCGGTGTAGACCACGTCGATCACCCGACCGATGTCGTCGCCACGTTCGTCGAGTACGTGGTGGCCGGTGTACGTCGGACGGCTTGCCTCGTGACTGCTCATGTCAACCTCCTGGGGGAGAACGCCCGCTGTCACCATTCTGTAACAATTCGGAGGCGTCTGGCAAGTCGCCCGATGAGATGATTGCCGAGTGCAGGTCGTGTACACATTGCGGCACCGGCTCCACCACCCCGAGCAGGAGATCGAGGGCGGTCGGATGCAGGAGCCGTTCGAGCATCCCGGCCGAGCTGAGATGATCCGCGCCGCGCTGGCGGCCGACGACACGTTCGATTTCGTGGCACCCGATGACTGGGGGACCGAGCCGATCGAGGCGGTCCACGATCCGGGTCTCATTCGGTTCCTGTCCACGGCGTGGGAGGAGTACCAGCAGAGCTATCCGTACAGTCACGACGTCGTGCCCGATGTGTTTGCGCTCCCCGCGATCCGCGACGGGATGGAACTCGGCGACGAGCCCACCGACATCGGCATGCGGCTCGGCTGGTGGTGTTTCGAGACCACGACGCCACTCACCCACGGCACGTACGACGCCGCTCGGTCGTCGGTCGACGTGGCACTCACCGCGGCCGACCTCGTCATCGGTGGCGAAGCGGTTGCGTACGGCCTCTGTCGACCGCCCGGCCACCACGCCCCCCGAGCTGCCTACGGCGGCTACTGCTTCTTCAACAACGCGGCAGTCGTCGCGCACCACGTCGCCGCCAGCACCGGAGGCAAGGTCGCAATACTCGACGTCGACTACCACCACGGCAACGGCACGCAGCAGATCTTCTACGACCGCGACGACGTCCATTTCGTGTCACTGCACGGCGACCCCGTTCGTGCGTATCCGTACCTCACGGGCTTCCGTGACGAACGGGGGAGCGGTCGCGGCCGTGGCGCCACGTCGAACTACCCGCTTGCGAAGGGCACGGAGGACGACGCCTACCTCGACGCCCTCACCGCCGCGTGTGCCGACGTTGCGTCGTGCGGAGCCGATGCGCTGGTCGTCTCGCTCGGGCTCGATACCTATCACGATGATCCGATCAGCGATCTGGCGGTCACCGGCGACGGATTCGAGCGATGCGGCGCCATCATCCGGGAGCTCGGCCTGCCGACGGTGGTACTCCAAGAGGGCGGCTACGCCATCGACGAACTCGGTGAGAACGCCAGACGCTGGCTCCACGGCATCAGGCGGGCGACGGGCGACGAGATCGACCCGGGCTGACGATGCGGATCACGGTCGCCGCCACGGCGAGCATCGTGAGCACGAGTGCCAGTACCTGATAGACCCGATTGACGGTGTCGGTGCCGGCCATTCCGGCGTGGATGGCGGCGCCCCACACCAGCCCGTACGAGAGCACGTGCACTCCGTGCCACACCCGTTTCGAGAGCCATCGACGCATGTACGACGTCGCCTGAACGGCAACCAGCACGTAGAACGACAGCACGCCGATCGACACGGCCAGCGGCCGATAGTCGCTCGTGCCGGGGACGAGGAGCTCGGTGAACCCGTAGTCGATGTATCCATCGAAGTACAGACCCAGCAGATGGAGGCCGGTCATGATCAAAGCCGTGCCGCCGAGCCACCGATGGAGGTCGAGCAGCCAGGCGGGGCGGTCATGTGGTCTCAGGACGCGGGTGGCGAGCAACACGCCCCAGACCAGACTCAGCACCAGGAGGACCAGCGCCACGATCCCCGAACTCCGCGACAGATACCACCAGACCTGCTGATTCATCGGGCGAACTCCTGCCATCCCGCCGAGCTGTGATGACACCCGTCGGCGGTCGTCACCGACGCCGCCAGTCCCAACTCCTCGAGTCGGCCGAGACCGTCAGTCAGTCCGTCGACGAAGGGAACTTTCGTGAACGTCTCGGCCCACGCGGCAGTGCCCGCGAGAACAGTGCACGACACCACTTCGCCCATGGTCGAGTCGAGTGTCGACGGGTCGACCAGGTGGTGCTGCCACCGTCCGTTGCGGCGCCACGTGCGGATCTGGGTCGTCGACGTGGCGACACCGCCGTCGACGATGCGGAGTCGGCGGGCCCCGGCGTCATCGCTGGCGGCGATGTCGATGGTCCAGGCTCGGTCATCAGGGGCCGTGCCGCCGACACGGAGATCGCCGCCGACCGTCACGACGACGCCGTCCGCACCGGCCTCGAGCAGCTCGGCGACCACGAGATCGGCGGACAGGCCCTTGCCGAGCCCGCCAGGGTCGAGCACCGTGCCGACAGGGAGTCGAACCCACCCGGCAGTGCGATCGACGACGATCTCGGCGGGGCGTCCCCGAGGAGGGGTCCCGGCGGGCAGCGAGGTGCGGCGGGTCGCGTCGTCTCGGCTCGCGGCATAGCCGAGCCCGACGATCGCCCCGAGCAGTGTGGGATCGAAACAACCATCGGTGGCGTGCCACGCCCGGACGAGCGACTCGACGAGCCGGATCGTGTCGGACGACACCGCACGTGGTTCGCCTCCTGCCCGGTTCAGCCCGGAGATCTCGCTCGTCGGGATGAACCTGCTCCACCGTCGCTCGAGCTCGTTGAGGCGCCGGATGCCGCTGCGTGCGAGCTGTGCGCTGGTCGCAGGCCCGTCCTGTGTGGTGACGACCACACTGGTGTCGCAACCCATCACCCGCGAGTCGGCACGAGCGGCGAGCCGCCGGCCGGTATCAGCTGCCACTGGTCTCCGCCTGCGGCGCAGACGCCGGTGCGGGCGCCGAGGCTGTCGCCGGCGCCGAAGCGGGTGCCGGCGCAGGCGGTGGCGGCTCGGGAACGGCGAGATCGACCGTCGCCGGGGCGACCACCGTCGGAGTCGTCGGGACGGGCGGCACCTCTGCCGGGTCGGGTGCTGCGAGATCGGACAGCGGCGCAGTCGTCGATACCGGTGGCGGCTCGCCGCCTCCCTCCAGCAGCCGATCGATCGTCGCGTCGAGCTCGGCCTCGTCGAGGAGCGAGACAGCGGCCTCCGAGATCACCGTTCCACTCGTCGCATCGATGATGACGACGACGACACGATCCGGCTCGGTGGTGGTCGGAGCGCTGCCGGCGGGCGGAAACGTAGGAGGCGGTGGGTCCACGGTTGCCGCCGTCGACACCTCAGCGGTGTCGGATTCGGCGGCCCGGCCGGCGAATCCATAGCCCGCCATCATCCCGAGGAGAGCCGTGGTCGATGCACCCACCGTCACGATCTTCGCGGTCGTGGCGGGCCGGCGACGTCGGATCGAACCGGATGCCACGTTCTCGACGGCTTGCACCATCGTCGGCTGAGGGTCCGTGACCGACGCTCCGAGCGTCGGGGCCGGGAGGCTGTCGGGCGCTGCGCCACGGCGGGCCCGGAGCCGGGCCAGACGTTCGGCCCGATCGTCATCAGGTGCTGCCGACTCGTGACGGTCAGTCATCGTCGCGATCCTCGTCGTCTTCGTCGTCCTCGTCGTCCTCGTCGTATCCGTCGTCGTCCTCGTCGTATCCGTCGTCGTCCTCGTATCCGTCGTCGTCGTATCCGTCGTCGTCGTATCCGTCGTCGTCGTATCCGTCGTCGTCGTATCCGTCGTCGTCGTATCCGTCGTCGTCATCGATCGGCGGTGTCGGGTCGGCAGGCGGTGCCGGAGCGGGAGATGCCGGAGCAGCTGGTGCGCGTGACCCGCCGATTCGCTTCGAATGAACCTCCGGCACGATCTGGCCGTCGACGACCTCGGCGGAGAACTCGATCCGGACCGTGCCCATCGAGAAGTGCACTTCGACCTCGTGGTCTTCTGACTCGATGTCGCTGACCTGCCAACCCGGCTGTGGCTCGCTGGACACGAGCACGAGTTGGCCGTCGAGCACATCGACCGTGACGACGCCGGCGTCGCCGACGTTGAAGGCCGTGAGGAATCCGGACCCAGCGGGAGTCGTCGGAGGTGCCGTCTGGACGACCGGAACACCGACAGTCGGCGCTCCGGTCCCGATCGTGGTGGTCGGTTCGGCCGTCGTCGTCGATGGGGCCTGATCAACGGCGGGTACCGTCACGTCGATCGTCGACGGGGGAGGCAGGATCGCGGCCGAGGCGCCCGAAGCGGCCGGACCGCCGTCGAGAATCTGGGTGTTGACGAGCGCAGCGGCCGAGCCGGCGCCGAGAACGCCGACCAGCGAGAGTGCGGCGGCGAGTTTCGTCTTCATCTGTGAACTCCAGTCCTCTGGTGAAATGGGGGATTCGGGAAGGTGGACGGCTGCCCGGTCTCCCGATGTGGCACCAACGTACGGATCACCGTCCCAGCGGGGAGGCGGCACTCGTCCAAGAAACGTCCAAGAACGATCGGGAAGTCGGCAGATCTGACAGCAAGCCTCAACTTCGCGTGGCGGTCGGGCGACAATGGAGGCGTGCAGATCCTCCTGGTCGAAGACGACGCCGCCATCGCGAGTTCACTCGGCGAGTCGCTCACCGCGGCAGGGTTCGATGTCGACCACGTAGCCACTGGCACCGAGGCGATTCATGCCCCACTGGGCGACGTCGTGTTGCTCGATCTCGGACTGCCCGACATGGACGGTTACGACGTGTGCCGGGCGATCCGCGCCGCGTCCGACGTCCCGATCATCGTGATCACCGCGCGCGGCGAGGAACTCGACCGTGTCCTCGGGCTCGAACTCGGCGCCGACGACTACGTCGTCAAGCCGTTCGGGTTCCGCGAGCTGGTTGCGCGCATCCGCGCCGTGACCCGGCGCGCCCGCGCCGCACGCGAAGGGAGCGACGGCAGCGACATCAGCGACGACGACATCTTGAGTGTCGGGCCGCTCACGATCGACCGGCGAACCCACCGGGTGACGCTCATGGCCGACGAGATCAGGTCGGAGCTCGCGCTCACCCCCAAGGAGTTCGAGCTGCTGGCATTTCTCGCCGAGGACGCCGGTGCCGTCAGGACTCGCACCGACATCGTCGAACACGTCTGGGACGCCAACTGGTTCGGACCGACCAAGACCGTCGATGCCCACGTCGCAGGCCTCCGTCGCAAGCTCGCGAACCCTGCGTGGATCGCCGCCGTACGAGGTGTCGGTTTCCGGTTGGACGTACCCGAGTGAGCACTGCGTGAGAAACCGGCTGCTCCTCGTGCTCGTCGGGGTGGTGGCGCTCGTACTTGCCGTGCACGACATCCCGTTGGCCGGGCATCTGAATCGTGTCGAGAGGGACCGGCTCGTGACCGGCCTGGAGCGGGACGCATTCATCATCGCCGGTCGCGCCGAAGAGGCACTCGAGGACGGCACGGCGGCCGATGAGCCAGGGCTCGATGTCCTGGTCTCCCGGTATGCCCGCGAAGAGGATGTCAGGGTGGTGATCGTCGACAGCGACGCCGTGGGTGTCGTCGGTTCCGATCCGTCGGTGATCGACGAGGACTTCTCGAATCGACCCGAGATCCAGGATGCGCTCGTGCTCGGCCAGCCGCGCACCGGTGAGCGGTTCTCCAGAACACTCGGCGAGGACCTGTTCTACGTTGCGGTTCCGGTGCTCTCCGGCGTCGACCGCGTCGGAGCGGTGCGCCTCAGCGCGCCCGAGCGGGTCGTGTCCGACCGTGCGGCCGGACGGGTTCGAGGTCTGATGGCCGTGGCGGGCATCTCGCTCTTGATCGCCGTCGCCGTCGCCTGGGTGTTCGCGGCAAGCGTCACCGGTCCACTGCGGCGGCTTCGACGGGCGACCGACGAGTTGGCGGCCGGTGATCTGGCCGTCCGTGCCGAATCGGACGAAGGTCCACCCGAGGTGCGGTCCCTGGCCTCGTCGTTCAACTCGATGGCCGGTCGGCTGGAGCAGCTCGTCGACCGTCAGCGAGCCTTTGCGGGCACGGCGTCGCACCAGTTGCGCACGCCGCTGACGGCGATTCGGCTGCGACTCGAGCAACTGGAGCAGCAGGTGGAATCCGATCCCGATGCTCAACGAACGGTCGACGCCGCGCTCGCGGAGACTGACCGCCTGCACCGGATGATCGAGGGACTGCTCGCGCTCACGCGGGCCGAAGACGCCGCAATCGGGCCGGTGTCGGTCGATCTGAGTGTCGTCGTCCTCGATCGTGTCGAGCACTGGAGGCCGCTCGCCGAAGAGCGGGGCATCGACATCGCCGCTGACGTTCCTGACAGCGTGCGGGTGCTCGCCGTCGCAGGCGGGATCGAACAGATCATCGACAACCTGGTCGACAACGCCGTCGAGGTGTCACCGCGTGCATCCAGACTCACGGTCTCGGTCACGCCGCACGATCGGGACATCGAGCTCCACGTCGTCGACGAGGGTCCCGGCATGTCCGACGACGACCGTGAGCACGCGTTCGACCGATTCTGGCGTGGAGCGGATGCGACGCCGGGCGGCTCCGGCCTCGGCTTGGCAATCGCGCAGCAGTTGGTCGCCGCAGGCGACGGCGAGATCGAACTGAGGCCGGCATCGACCGGGGGGACCGACGCCGTCGTGACGCTCAGATCGCCTTGAGCGCCTGCATCACGGGTGTCCAACGTCCGGGGTCGCTCTCGTAGGGCGCGTAGAACGAGAGCCGGTCGATCACATCGGCGTAGCGACGTGCGAGTTCGGGAGCGACGGTCTCGGGTTCACCGACGACGGCGAACGTGTTGAGGATCTCGTCGTCGATCAGCGTGCCCATCTCTTCCCACTGACCTTTCTTGGACAGGGCGTTCAGCTCGTTCTGCAGCCCTCCCCACCCGTGTACCTCGAGCACCTTGCGGTAGGCCGGCGTCGAACCGTAGAAGGCGATCTGCTGCCGGGTAGCTGTCGCGGCCTTGGTCATCTGTTCGTCGGTCGTGCCTGTCACCACGAACGACGGCCCGACGACCTCGAAGTCGTCCATCGACTTGCCGGCCTTGGCCCGTCCACGTTCGAGCGCTGGGATCGTCACCTCACGGAGATACTTCTCGGTGGTGAAGCCGTGACAGAAGAAGCCGTCGCACACCTCACCGGCGACTTCGGTCATCAACTCGCCCACGCCGGCCAGGAAGATCTTCGGCACGCCGAAGTCACCGAGGTCGCTCGGGTCGGGGGAGAAGAAGGGTGTCATGAGCGTGTGCCGGTAGAACTCGCCGCGGAACTGCAACGGGGCACCGTTCAGCCAGGTGTCCCAGATTGCGCGGATCGCCTGGATCATCTCGCGCATACGTGCTGCCGGGCTGCTCCACTCCATCGAGAAGCGCTTGGTGATATGCGGCTTGATCTGGCTGCCGAGCCCGAGGACGAATCGCCCCTGCGACAGCGCCTGGAGATCCCAGCCGATGTTCGCCAGCAGCATCGGGTTACGAGCGAAGGCGACGGCGATCGACGTGCCCAACTCGATCTCTGTCGTCTGCTCGGCTGCCGCTGCGAGTGGGAGGAACGGGTCGTGGGCGGTCTCGGCTGTCCAGACTCCGGAGTACCCCTGTCGCTCGAGTTCTGCCGCCCGACGGCCGCTGTTGACGATGGAGCCGCCGAGTCCGGTGTCGATCTTCATGACCGCAACGGTACCGACCCGGCGCACCGCCCGATCGCAGCCGTTGCTCGACATACTGACGCGATGCACGCCCGACGGCGCTCGATCGGGCGGCCGGTTCCGGCTGCCGTGGCTGTCCTGGTTGCCGTGCTGCTCGTCGGCGGTTGCTCGACCGGAGCCGACCGAACCAATGCAGCACGAACCTGCGCCGACGCCGCACCGGTCGGCTCCGACGAGATTCGGGTGGTCGCGAGCGTCGCTCCGATCACCGCCATCGTCTCGGTGATCGCGGCCGGTGGCGGCGTTCGGGTGGAAGGCATTGTCCCCGAAGGTGTCGACAGCCACACGTACGAACCGACGACGCGTGTCGCTGCAGCACTCGAACAGGCCGACGTCGTGTTTCTGAACGGGCTCGACCTCGAAGAGCCCACGAAGGAGCTGGCGGCGGTGAACGCCGGCGATGCGGTCATCTGCGAGCTGGGCGACGAGGTGCTCGACGAGCCCGACGACATCTTCGACTTCTCGTTCCCGGAATCCGCCGGTTCACCCAACCCGCACCTGTGGACCAACCCGCCGATGGTTCGTTCGTCTGCGACGGTCGTGCGCGATGTGCTCTCGGCCGTCGACCCGGACCACAGCGACCGCTACGACGCGAATCATGACGACTTCGCCGGCCGCATCGACGAGCTCGACCGAGCGGTTCGGATCGCGACCGACACGCTGGCCCCGGCGGAGCGGCTCTTGCTCACCTACCACGACGCCTACGCCTACTTCGCTCGGGAGTACGGCTGGAAGGTCGTCGGGGCGGTGCAGCCGTCGTCGTTCAGCGAACCGACACCGCACGAGGTCGCTGCGCTGATCGACCAGCTTCGCGATCGCGGGGTGGGAGTGATCTTCGGGAGCGAGGTCTTCCCGTCGCCGGTGCTCCGTCAGATCGCAGCCGAAACGGCGCTGATTACGTCGACGATCTCCGCGATGACGACCTGCCGGGCGAACCGGGTGACCCCGATCACTCATGGCTCGGGCTGATGCGGTTCAACATCGCGACCATCGTCGCGGCGCTGGGCGGCGACGCGGCAGCCATCGATGCGATCGATGTGACGCCGTCCGCTCCTGATGACGCGACGTATCCGCAACGGTGCCAGTCGGTCGGTGCCTCAGTCTTGGTCGCGAAGAAACTGCTCGAGCTCCTCGGCGAGTTCGTCACCGGATCGCATCTCGAGCGATGGACCGCCGCCCTCGATACCGGCGACGTCGTCGGAAGCGTCGTAGATCTGCTCCAGCTGTTCGATCATCGTGGCATGGTCCTCGTTGCCGCTGATCATTCCGTCGAGGCGGCGCCCCTGGATCTGGACCTCGCTGCGGAGTGAGACACCGTCGATGACGACGCCCGTCGCCTCGCGGACGCCGTCGAGCAGTGCCACGCTCGCTGCCGGGTACGACATCGCTGCGATGTAGTGCGGGACCTGAGCCCAGATCCCGAGGGCGGGGATGCCCCGGTCGTGCATCTCGCGTTCCAGCGACGCCGCCACACCGGCCGGCACGTCGATCGAACTCCGCAGGAACGACACCCGGGCGAGGACGTCCTGTGACGGGCTGCTCACCGATAGTCGGGCCGGACGTGTGTGAGGCACGGCGAACGGATAGGCGCCGAGGTGGGCCATCTGTCTCACGCCGAACTGGCTGGCCATCTCACCGACCGCGCGGGTAAAGCGGTGCCAGGCCATGTCGGGCTCCGGGCCGGTCAGCACCAGGAGATCGCGGCCGGTCTGATCGTGACCGGCTGCGAGAGTGATGCGCTCCCATTCGAGCACCGAGTGCAATCCCTCGCGTAGCTCCATCACGGGACGGCGAGCCCGGTAGTCGACGTAGGTGTCGTCGTCGAATTCGGCGATCGGGGAGGCCGATGCTTCCTCCTCGATCGCATCGACGGCGGCGCGGGCGGCTCCGCCGGCGTCGATCCAGCCACTGAGCATGACGAGGAGCACGGGATCCTTCAGGTCGGGCTGTGGGCCCACCCAGCGGAGGCTGTCGTCGGTCACGTACCGAAGGGTACAACCCCGCCCGGCGACGAGCCCAGGATCAAGCAAGAACGCGCCGATAGGGTGCACCCATGGCCATCGACGTGACCGATGCAACGTTCCAGACCGAGGTGATCGAGCGATCCGAGACGACCGCCGTCGTGCTCGACCTGTGGGCTCCGTGGTGCGGCCCGTGCAAGACACTTGGCCCAGTTCTGGAACGTGTCGTCGACGAGACCGGCGGCCAAGTGGTCTTGGTGAAGGTCGACATCGACGAGAATCCGTCGATCGCCCAGGCCTTCCGCGTGCAATCGATCCCGATGGTGGTTGCCTTCAAAGACGGCCAGCCGGTGGACGCATTCATGGGTGCGCAGGGTGAGCACGAGGTGCGCGAGTTCGTCCAGCAGTTGCTCCCGACGGCAGAGGAGAGTGCGGTGACCGACCTGATCGAGGCCGGTGACGAGGCGTCGCTTCGGCAGGCGCTCGAGCTCGAGCCGGGGAACGAAGACGCGATCGTGGCGTTGGCTGACCTGTTGGTCGAGGCGGGCCAGCCCGACGAGGCGCTTCAGCTGCTGGCGCGCATCCCGAGTCCGATCGGACCCGTGTGGTTGCCGCCAAGGCGCGGCTCGGGATCACCCCCGACGACGATCACGATGCCACATTGACCGAACTGCTCGATCGTGTGAAGGCCGACGACGACGCCCGTCAGCAGTTCGTCGACATCCTCGAGTTGATGGGGCCACACGACCCGCGCACGGCGGACTACCGCAGACAGCTGACCGCCCGTCTGTTCTGACGAGTCGTCCGGGCGAACTCTCGCTACGCTGAGCCGTTCCGACTTCCTCCACAGCTGAGTGCGCTCGAGCGCACCGAACCTGGAGGTCGTCGATGACCGACTCACCGGAACTCCCCCCACGTCCGCAGCCGCCACGGCGGTGGAGTGACACGATCCAGGCATGGGTGGCCTGGTTCGGACTCGGCCGCCTGATCGTTTCGGCCGTCTGTGTCGTTGCCGTCGTCGCCGGCCTGGCCTGGCTGGTGCGAACACCGGCTCCGTCCACCGAGGCAGAACTGCCCTTCACCGGTGGCACCGCGGCGCCGCCCTCGGCTTCGACACTCGCCCCGCCATCGACGGTGAGCGAGGCTTCGTCCGAATCCGTTCCGACGGCCGCACGCACGCGGCCGTGGGTGCATGTCGCCGGAGCCGTGCTGGGTCCGGGCGTCTACGAACTCACGGCCGGGGCTCGTGTCCATGATGCGATCGAGGCAGCCGGTGGCCCGACGGGCCGAGCCGACCTCGACGGGCTGAACCTCGCCGTACCGGTGACCGACGGGCAACGCGTCTACGTGCCGGTCACCGGAGAAGTCGATCCGGCGTCGGTGCCTGCGGGTGGCACATCGTCGCCCGTCGCCGACGGGTCGGTTCGACCCGACGAGATCACCGGCCCCGTCGATCTGAACACTGCAACGGTCGAGCTGCTGCAGACGCTGCCCGGGATCGGGCCGGCCACCGCGACCGCCATCGTCGACGACCGTGACCGTCACGGTCCGTTCGCTGTCCGTGGACGACCTCGAGCGGGTTCCCGGCATCGGGCCGGCGAAAATGGTTGCGGTCGCCGATCTGGTGACGGTGTGATCAGGCGAGCAGCGACTCGCCGAGCACGGCGGTGGCCGCGATCAGGGCTCCACAGGCGCCCAGCACGACGGCGATCGTCAGCCAGAACAGCTCACGTGCGTAGTCCCGCCAGTTCGCGGTCGGCACACGGGTGGCGCGGCGTGACGCCAACAGACCGAGCACGAGCCACAGCGTGGCGCTCGCGAGTACAGCGAGCGGGTAGCGGGCGTCGTCGGCGAACGGCGCACCGGCGAGGAGCAGCCCGGGTGCGGCCGACACACCGGCGACCAGCCCGATCAGGCCCGATGTCCTGCCGTCGCCAGCCCAAAGTGCGATCATCGCGATCGCGCCGAGAATCACCATCGGGATCAGGCCGAACAGCGGACCGAGCAGGCGGATTCGTGCGCGATACCACCGTGGCCCGGCCATGAGAGGCGCAGGTTGCTGCTCCGGCTCGCGGGCCGGATGGTCGTGGCGGACGGCAGTCTCGATGCGACGAGCCTATGGCCTCGTGCCCGACGTCGTACGTCATCCGTTCGGAGACCGGTTCGTCGCCGGATGCGCAGCGGTGGTCGCCGTCGGGTGCTGGTGGCACGACATCGGTTGGATCGCCCTGGCGGTCGGCGGCGTGATGCTGGCATGCCGGCGCTCCGAGCCGTTCGTGCCGCGGGCGTTGTTCGTGCTCCTGGTGCTTGGCGGGGTGGCCACCGTCCGGGCCGACGCTGCCTGGGAGGGTCTCGCACCGCACCACCTCGGGTCCTATGAGGGTCGCTTCAGGCTGGTCGACGATCCCCAGCCATACGGGAGCGCGACCCGTGTGCTCGTCGAGATCGAGGACGAACGCTTCGAGGTCTGGGCGCGCGGGAGAGCGATACGGCAGCGGGTCGCGACGTGGCGGGCGGGGGAGTCGGTGGTGGCCAGCGGACAGCGGCGGGCCCTGCGGGCCGAGCGTCAGCAACGCGTCGCCTGGCAGCACGTGGTCGGCGAGTTCCGGGTCGACTGGGTGAGCGACGTGACGGCGGGTAGCCCGGTCGCGACGGCGTCGAACCGCGTGCGCGCCGCGCTCGAGCGTGCCGCTTCCGTGCTTCCGGCCGACGACGGTGCGCTGTTCCGCGGCTTGGTGGTCGGTGACGACCGCGACCAGCCGCGAGCGATGATCGAGCGGTTCCGCGCCAGCGGTCTGTCTCACTTGACGGCCGTATCCGGCCAGAACGTGTCGTTCGTGTTGATGGCGGCGGCACCGTTGCTCCGGGTGTTGCGGCCCGGGTGGCGATGGGCGATAACGCTCGGGTTGATCCTGTGGTTCGTCAGCCTGACCCGCTTCGAGCCATCGATCGTGCGGGCAGGTGCGATGGCGTCGTTGTCCGCGACGGCGTTCGTCTTGGGCCGTGAGCGATCACCGGTTCGTATCTTGTGGTTGGCGGTCGTCGGGTTGCTGCTCATCGACCCGCTGCTCGTCCGATCCGTCGGGTTCTGGTTGTCGGTCGGAGCGACCGCCGGTGTGTCGGCGATCGGCCCGCCGATCGCCCGCCGGCTCACGGCGCTGGGTTTCCTGGCAACACCCGTCGGCGTGACGGTCGGCGCGGAATTGGGTGTCGTCGTCCCAGCGGTACTCGTGTTCGGACGGCTACCGCTCGTCAGCGTTCCGGCGAACCTGCTGGCGGTGCCGGTGGCCGGGTTCGTGATGCTCTACGGCCTCCCGGCCGGGCTCTTCGCGGGGGCTGTTCCCCCACTCGCTCCGGTCGTGATGTTCCCGTGCCGAGTCGGTGTGCGTTGGGTCGACACGATCTCGGTGCTCGGCGCCCGGCTCGAACCGGGCGGCACGGTGACGTGGATCGGCTGGGGAGTGCTCCTGGCCGTCGTCGGCATGTTCGCCGCCGCGGAGCGGTGGCGGCGGTAGCGCACGCACCATCGTCACCCCGGACGCAGCGTCGCCCACTGCCGCCCGGCGCAACGGGGCTGGTTGTCGCCGAGCATGCGATCACTGCTATGAATCGGGTTCGCCATGGGAATCCACCTGCTGACCGGCGACGACGAGTCGATCCTGCGCTCCAAGGCTCACGATCTCGTGGTGCAGCTCGTCGGTGACGGCGACCGCAGCCTGCTGGTCGACGAGTTCGACGGCGACGAGTACGAGCTCCGTGAGGCGGTCGACGCAGCGCAGACCCTCCCGTTCCTGACCGACAAGCGGGTCGTGGTCGTCCGGGGCGTCGGTCGGTTCAACGCCGACGATCTCGTGCCGCTGCTCGGCTATCTCGACAACCCGCTCGATACGACCGACCTGGTGCTCATCGCGGGCGGTGGGCGCCTCTCGAAGAAGCTGACGGACAGCGTCAAGGCGACGGGCGGGCACGTGGCGAGCACGAGCCCGCCGAACCGTCCGAAGGATCGCCAGACCTGGGTGAGGACCGAGGCCGAGGAGCACGGCATTCGACTCGACGGCGCCGCGGCGGCGCGGATCGCCGACCAGCTCGGCGAGGGCGTCGGCCGACTCGACGGCATCCTCTCGATCATCCGTTCGACGTACGGTGACGGCGTCAAGATCTCGGTGGCCGACGTCGAACCGTTTCTCGGTGAAGCGGGAGGAGTGCCTCCCTGGGACTTCACCGATGCCATCGACGCCGGGCAGACCAGCACTGCGCTGACGCTGATGGCGCGCATGATCCACGGGGGTGAGCGGCATCCCTTGCAGATCATGGCGATCTTGCACGGTCACTACGGCAAGCTGGCGCGCCTCGATGGCGCCGAGGCCCGCAACGAGACCGATGCTGCAACTGCCATGGGCATCCGGCCGGGCTACCCCGCCAAGAAGGCGCTGGCGAACTACCGGCGACTGGCCGGCGGGGGCGTGCAGCGGGCGATGCAGCTGCTGGCGCAGGCCGACAGCGACCTTCGCGGCGACACCGACCTCCAGGCCGAGCTGGTGATGGAAGTGCTCGTCGCCCGCCTCAGCCGGCTGGGTGCTCGCCGCTGATCACTGTCGGGGAGCTGCGGCGCTGGACAGTTCCTGCGTGGTGAACGGGCCGACGGCCCGGTCCTCGGCGACGAAATGGTAGAGCGCCACGCCGAACACGCCGCGCGTGGCACCGGCGAAGACCGATGCGCCAACGGCAATCACGAGACCGATCAGGACGAATATCCCGCCGAGAACACCCCACGCAGTGCCACCGGCGATCAGCACTGCTCCGCCTGCCATGGCGCCGACCCCGAGGAACGTGACCAGGGTGGCGAGGCCACCGATCACGAGATTGCCGGTCACCTGCTGGCCCCACCGCTGCCTGACCAGCGATCCGGAACGCTTGATGGCGTCGACCGGTCCGACGCCCTCGAGTGCCAGTACCGGAACGACCAGGAACGTCACGAGGCCCCAGATCGCGGCGCCGAACGATGCGGCGAGACGGCCGGCGATGCCACCCCGGTCACGAATGATCGCGAACGCCAGCGACACCAGCGCGGAGACGAGTGCCCAGCCGGCGATCGTGGGAATCCGGTTCTTG
This sequence comes from uncultured Acidimicrobiaceae bacterium, assembly GCA_963792905.1. Classification (GTDB taxonomy): domain Bacteria; phylum Actinomycetota; class Acidimicrobiia; order Acidimicrobiales; family Ilumatobacteraceae; genus Ilumatobacter. The sequence continues at coordinate 16,667 of CAWBYE010000021.1, read as the reverse complement.
GCGGTCTGACGTGCCGCCGACACGTCGGGGTGGCGCCCCTCGAGCGCGTCGTTGGCGGCTGCAGCGAGAATCACGTTGTAGTAGACGACGATGAACGATGCGAGGTACGCCCCGATCGCGATCAAGACGTAGCCGACGAGACGGGTTGCATCGGGGTCGGCGCTGGCGAGGAACAGGCCTGGAGCGACGAACACGAGCGCAGCGACGACTGCGAGGATGCCTCCGGTCAGGGGGAGTTTGGCCAGCCCGGGATGCTCCTGCACGACTGACCACGCCTTCTTGGTCAGTTCCCATCCCTGCTTCATCCGTGTGAACATGGTCGGATTGTACCGGTGACGCGACGGAGCCCGGGTGCGTTCGCCCCGGGCTCCGTTCAGACCTCGTGTGATTCGACGGCGTTCAGACGCCTGCGCTGACCTTCTTCATGAGGCGGCTCTTCTTCCGGGCTGCAGCGTTCTTGTGGATGACGCCCTTCTGAGCAGCCATGTCGATCTTCTTGATCGCAGCCTGGACGGCGTCTTCGTTGCCGTCCGCGCCGATGGTCGATTCGGCTGACTTCATGCGGCTCTTCAACTCGCTGCGGACGGCCTTGTTCCGGTCGGCAGCCTTGGCGTTGGTGAGAATGCGCTTCTTCTGGCTCTTGATGTTGGCCACGGGGTGGTCCCTCTTCGTTCGGTCGGTGTCACGTCGATCATTCGCTCGACGGAATCCATCGAGCAGCGCACTGAGGCTATCTGCGCGCCGGTCGGAACCCCAACGCTTGCGGGTCGGTTGCCGTTCTACGCTCTCGGCATGGCGTTCGTCGACCTCTCGAGTCGTGCTCAGGTGGGCCGCCTGCGACGTCTGGCCTTTGCGGCGCTCGACCGGTACCCGCTCGACGTGGCACGACTGCGTCTGGTCGAACACGGCTTCAACACGACATTCCGGGTCGACACGGCGACGGGGCGCAAGTACGCGCTGCGGATCGACGTCACTCGGCGCAAGCCGCTGGCGGCGCTCGACGCCGAGATGGCCTGGCTGGCCGCGCTGGCCGCCGACACCGAACTCGTCGTGCCGACCCCTCTGGCAACGGCCGACGGTGACCTGCACACTGCTGTCGACTTCCCCGAGTCGGATGCGGTGCTCAGAGTTGCCGTGCTGTCATGGCTGCCCGGGGCGCGATCTGGACGTGCCGACGGTGCCATCGGTTCATGAGATGGGCCGTATCACAGCCGTGCTGCACCGGCATGCCGCAGAGTGGGCGATCCCGGCCGGTGCCGAGTTCCAGCGCGTCGACGGCTTGATGATGGACAGCCCCGACCGGCTCAGCGCCGGGCACCCTCTGGTGTCGATCGAACAACGGCACGTTCTCGTCGAGGCGATCGAGCACGTTGCGCCGTTGTTCGACCGGATGGTCGGGGAGGGTAGGCCGATGCCGATCCACGCCGACCTGCACCAATGGAACGTGAAGTGGCTGCGGGGGAGGATGTCGGTGTTCGACTTCGACGATGCCGGCATCGGCGTGCCCGCCCAGGACCTGGCGATCACCACCTACTACCTCCCGCCCGACGGTGAATTCCGAAGTGCGCTGCTCGACGGCTATCGCATGGTCGCACCGCTGCCCCCGTTCACCGACGAACAGCTCCAAGCGGCGCTCGCCGGGCGGACGCTGCTCCTCCTCAACGATCTGATCGCGATCGAGAATCGGTCGCTCCGCGAGATGGCGCCGCGGTACCTCGCCGACTCCGTGATCCGATTGCGTGCGTACCTGGAGTCCGGGGTGTACCGCAGCGACGTGCCCGGCGTCAGCGAGCGGGACTGACGAACTCGCACGCCGATAGCGTTGGGGGCTGCCATGGAGCTGTCCCGCATCCGCAACTTCTCGATCATCGCTCACATCGACCACGGCAAGTCGACGCTGTCCGATCGCATCCTCGAGATCACCGGCGCGGTGCAGTCGCGTGACATGAAAGCCCAGTACCTCGACTCGATGGACCTCGAACGTGAGCGCGGCATCACGATCAAGGCGCAGAACGTTCGGGTCGACTGGAACGACCACGTGTTCCACCTGATCGACACGCCCGGCCACGTCGACTTCGGCTACGAGGTGTCTCGTTCCCTCGCTGCGTGTGAGGGCGTGGTGCTGGTCGTCGATGCTGCGCAGGGCATCGAGGCGCAGACACTCGCGAACTGTTACCTCGCGCTGGAGAACGATCTCGAGATCGTGGCGTGTCTCAACAAGATCGATCTGCCGGCGGCCGACCCCGATCGCTACGCGATGGAGATCGAGAACGTGCTCGGCATACCGGCCGAGGACATCTTGAAGATCTCCGCCAAGACGGGGGAGGGCGTCCCCGAATTGCTCGACGCGATCGCGGAACGGATCCCGGCCCCCTCGGGCGATGCAGGGGCGCCGCTCCAGGCGCTGATCTTCGACTCGCAATTCGACCAGTACCGGGGCGTCGTGTCGTCGGTGCGCGTGATGAACGGCGTGATGGCGTCGGGTTCGCGGCTGCACTTCCTTCAGGCCGCCGCCGATCACGAAGCGCTCGAGATCGGTGCCCGTCTGCCGGTACCGACCGCCTTGAACGAGCTGGGCCCCGGCGAGGTCGGCTACCTCATCGCGGGCATCAAGGATGTGAGCGACGCCCGCTCGGGTGAAACCGTCACGACCGCCTCGAAGGGGTCGACCGATCCGCTGCCCGGCTACCAGGACCCGAAGCCGATGGTGTTCTCCGGGCTGTTCCCGATCGACGGAGACGACTTCGAGAACCTCCGCGATTCGCTCGGCAAGCTCAAGCTCAACGACGCGTCGATCACCTACACGCCCGAGTCGTCCGGAGCCCTCGGCTTCGGCTTTCGCTGCGGCTTCCTCGGCCTGCTCCACATGGAGATCGTCAAGGAGCGGCTGGAGCGAGAGTTCGGCCTGGCCCTGATTGCCACGGCGCCGTCGGTGGAGTACCGGGTGACGCAGACGACCGGTGACGTGACGGTCGTCTCGAACCCGGCCGACCTTCCGGTGGTCCAGAAGATCGACGAGATCGAGGAGCCGATCTTCAAGGTCTCGATCATCACGCCCAAGGAGTACACCGGTGCGCTGATGGATCTCTGCCAGAGCCGTCGCGGCGAGATGAAACGGATGGAGTACCTGTCGCCCGAACGCGTCGAGCTGAACTACGACGTGCCGCTGGCCGAGGTGGTCGTCGACTTCTTCGACCAGCTCAAGTCGCGCAGTCAGGGCTACGCGAGCCTCGACTACGAGCTCGCCGGCTATCAGCGGGCCAACCTCGTCAAGGTCGACATCCTGCTCAACGGCATTGTCGCCGACGCCTTCTCCACCATCGTGCACCGCGAGTTCGCCGAGGCGTACGGTCGGCGGCTGTGCGAGAAGCTGAAGGAACTGATCCCACGGCAGATGTTCGACGTGCCGATTCAGGCCGCGATCGGCGGCAAGGTGATCTCACGGGAAACGGTCAAGGCTCGCCGTAAGGACGTGACGGCCAAGTGCTACGGCGGCGACATCAGCCGAAAGCGCAAACTGCTCGAGAAGCAGAAGGAGGGTAAGAAGAAGATGAAGTCGATCGGGCGGGTCGAGGTTCCCGGCGACGTCTTCATCAACGCCCTCAAACTCGACGACTGACTTGCCGCCGCGGCGCCGCTGTCGGCGGGCGGGTGGTCGGCTCAGCTGCCGTCATCGTCATCGTCATCGTCCGGCTGCACCTGACGGGCGGAGCCGCCGATGTCTGGCAACATCGGGCGAGGACCGACGAGAGAGATGGGGAAGGGATCATGGATGTCGACGCAGAGGTGGCGGTCGTCGGTCTGGGTGCCATGGGGTCGAACGCCGCCTGGCGGCTCGCAGCGCGCAGCCGCTCGGTGATCGGCATCGAACGGTTCCATCCCGGCCACGTGCAAGGCTCGACGCACGGTCACACCCGCATCTTCCGTGTCGCATGCCTCGAGCATCCGCAGCTGGTGCCACTGGCTCGACGAAGCGGCGAGTTGTTCGACGAACTGGAGCGCAGGTCAGGGCTCCCGATCGTGCGCCGGTCGGGGGCGGTGATGATCGGCCCGGAGAGCAGCGACGTCATCAGCGGCACGCTGGCGGCCGCAGCGGCCCATGATCTCCCGATCGAACGGCTCGATCGAACGGCGCTGCTCGACCGCTACCCACAGCACGCCAGCGTGACCCCCGGTCACGTGGCGGTCTGGGATCCGGAGGCGGGGCTCGCGTTCCCCGAGAACGCCGTCGTCGCAGCTGTCGACGCGGCACGGGAGGCCGGCGCCGAGATCTTCACCGACACACGCGTCACCGACATCGAACTGGTCGACGGCGGCGCACGGGTCGGCACGGCCACTCGGGACTTCACGGTGCGGCAGGTGGTGGTGACGGCCGGCCCCTGGTTGGGCAAGCTGGTGCCCGGTCTCCCGCTCGTGCCGGTCCGGACGCCGATGACGTGGTTCGACGTGCGTGATCGGACCGACCGGTCCTTCGCGATCGAGCAGTTCCCGACGTTCATCCGGGCGATGGACGATGACCAGTGGGTCTGGGGGCACGGATCCGGTGATGGTTTCGGGGTCAAGATCGGTCCGGAGGACGATCCCAACTTCCGCTCCGTCGACCCGGACACGGTCGATCGCTACATCAGCGCGAGCGACTGGTCGCTGGTGTCGACGCTGGTTCGTGAGGCGTTTCCCGGGCTGCTCCCGGTTCCGGCCCGCACGACGACGTGCATGATCACCCGTTCGCCGGATGATCAGTTTCAGATCGGGCGCCCGCACGGCGACCCGCGCATGATCGTCGGCGGCGGTGGCAGTGGGCACGCCTTCAAGCACGCAGCCGGCATCGGTGAGCTGATCGCGCAGATCGCCGGTGACGAACCCACGCTGATCCCGACCGATTTCATCGACCCGAACCGGTTCCTGGTCTGACCGGACCGCCGGCCGGCGTTTCGGCCTCGGCGGGTCGGGATGTACGTTCGAGACGTGCTGGAGCCGACGATCGACCAACTGCGGGCCGAGGCGCTCGATGCCGGCGATGCCGACGGCTACTTCGCCGCCATGTACGCCCGGGTGACGGACCGCGTCGACATCGCCATCACCGACGGTCGATTCGCCGATGGCGAGCGCATGGCACGGTTCGCCCGTGGGTTTGCCGACTGGTACCTCGGTCCGCGTCACGGTACTCGTGCGCTGCCGGATTGCTGGCGAGCCGCCCAAGACGTGACGAGCGACGGGTCGCTGCTCATCGTCCAACACCTCCTGCTCGGCATCAACGCACACGTCAACCATGACCTACCGCAGGTGGTCGTCGAGTTGGCAGGGGCCGAACGGCCGCTCGACGGGATCCGTCCCGACTTCGACGCGATCAATGACATCCTCGCCGAGACGCAGGGTGACGTCCTGCGTGACCTCGGTCGGGTCAGCGGCTGGACGCAGTGGGCCGTCGCACTGGGGGGCGGCCGGGTCTTCAACTTCTCGCTCGACGGCGCCCGCGGTCAAGCGTGGGCGACTGCACAGCGCCTGCACGATCTCGACGCGGCCGAGCGCCCCCGAGCCGCCGAGGAACTCGACGAGGTGGTGAGCGTGCTCGCCTACGTGGTCACGCAACCGAGTCGGTTGACCAGGTGGCTGCTCCGGGTTCCGAGATGGCTCGAGGACGATGACCCGACCGAGGTGACGAGAAAGTTGCTCGGGCACCTCGTCTGACCGGCAGCGCGTCGCGAGGAGCGCTTGACTCAGTCGAGGATACGAACGGGGAGTTCGCGTGGCCCGCGGATCTGACCGACCGACCACCGGACATCGCCCGCCAGCTCGAAGTTCGGGAATCGGCGGACGAACTCCTCGATCGCGATCTTCAACTCCAGGCGGGCGAGGTTCGACCCCAGGCAACGGTGAATTCCGAGCCCGAACGCGGCGTGGCGGTTCTGCTCGCGATCGATGATGAACTCGTCGGCGCGCTCGAACTGCTCCGGATCCTGGTTGGCAGCCGGGAACGGCAGCAGCACCCAATCGTCCTGCTTCATCGGGCAGCCGTGGAACTCGTGGTCCTTCGCGACCATGCGGGCCATCGTGACCGGAGCATATGCACGGAGGAACTCCTCGAGCGCGAACGTCATCACCTCTGGGTCGTCGACGAGCCGGGCGCGGTGCTCGGGGTTCTGGGCGAGATGCCACAGCGACGAACCGATCGCCGACCACGTGGTGTCGATGCCGGCGATGAGCAGCAGGATGACGGACCCGCCGACATGCTCGTCGGAGAGCTTGTTGCCGTCGAGTTCGACGTTCATCAGGTAGCTCGTGAGATCGTCACGCGGGTTCTCGCGATGATCCTCGATCTGGGCCGCGATGTATTTGCCGAGATCGTCCATGCCTTCCCGGGTGCCGGGTTCTTCGCTGATCCGTTCGAGCGCGTCATGCACGAATTTGCGGAACAACTCCTCGTCCTCTTCGGGGAAGCCGAGCATGCGGCCGATCACGTTGACCGGGATGTGCTGGGCGTATTGCACTGCGGCGTCGACCACCGTCTCACCGGGTGTGATGTCGCCCATCTGGTCGAGGAGTCGGCGACACAGGGATCGGACCTCGCCGTCCCACGGCGCGATCTGCTTCGGCGCGAACGGTGGGAGGAGCAGGCGGCGCGCCATGGCGTGGAACGGCGGGTCGCTCGTGATCGGGGGAGCGCCGCCGATCGGCGCAGGGAGCGCGAGATCGCCGGGACGACCGACCGAGACCACGACGTCACGGCTCGTGAAGTTCTCGGTGTCGTAGGCGACCTCGTGCACGGTCTCGTGGGTGATCGGCACCCACATGCCTCCGTAGCGGTCTGAGTGCGCAACCGGGCAACCGGACTCCCGGAGTTCCTTCCAGACCTCGGGGGCTCGCGGGTTGTAGTCGGGGTGGCCGTGGTCGAAATCGGTCGCGTAATCGTCGACCGGTCCGTAGTCGGCGGCGTCGTACGGCACCCGCTGCCAGATGTCGACACCTTCGGGCGAGTCGCCGAAGATCGGATCGCGGTCCGCGTATCTCTGCCCACCGGGCGGAGCCGGTGTGCCGTCAGCTGACGTTCCTTCGTCGATGATGTCGGTCACCTTGATACTCCTCGTCGCGTCGGGGAATAACTATCGTATTGGCTCCCGGCTCGACATCGCTGTTCGGCCACCGACCGGCCGGGTGGAACATGCTCGAGGCGCGTCCGTCAGACCGAAGCGGTCAGGCCGCCGTCGACGCGGATGTTCTGGCCGGTGACGTAGCTGGACTTCTCGGAGGCGAGGAAGGCGATCACTTCCGAGAGTTCCTCGACCCGGGCATATCGGCCGGCCGGGATGCGGGCGACGCGGTCGTCCTTCTCCGGGAGGCTGTCGATGAACCCGGGCAGCACGTTGTTCATGCGCACGTTCTGGCCGGCGTACTTGGTGGTGAACAGCTTGGCGAAGTCGGCCAGGCCGGCGCGGAACACCGCAGACGTCGGAAAATCGGGGTCGGGCTCGAATGCTGCGAACGTCGACACGTTGACGATCGATCCGCGCTGCTGCTCGAGCATGATCGGCGCCACCAGGCGGGTCATTCGAACGACGTTGAGCAGGTAGTAGTCGAGGCCGAGGTGCCAGTCGGCGTCGCTGATCTCCAAGACGTCGCCCTTCGGGCCGTGTCCGGCGCCGTTGACGACCGCATCGATGCGGCCCCAACGCTGCATCGCCTTGCCGACGAACCGTTCGAGATCGTTCACGACCAGATTCGAGCCGGTGAAACCGAAGCCGCCGAGCTCGAACCCCAGCGCCTCACCTTTGCCCGACGACGACATCACGCCGATCCGGTAGCCGTCGGCGGCCAGCTTGCGGGCGGCGTCCGCGCCGATGCCGGAACCTCCGCCGACGATCAGTGCGACCGGTGAGTCGGCAGGGCTGGATTCGTTCATGGTGTGCTGGTCTCCTGGTGGGTCGGGATTGGTCAGATCTGCGCGATGCGCATCGTGGCGGCCTCGATGGCGGCCTCGTTGCGCCGGTAGTACGTCCAACCCCGTCGTCGGGTGGCGACGATCAGGCCGGCGTCGACGAGCACCCGGAGGTGGCGTGACGCGGCGGGCTGGCTGACACCCAGCTGGTCGACGATGAAGAGATTGCAGGTGCCGTGAACGATCGGATCGCCGTGCTCCTGCGGCGGGAAGTACCGCACCGGATCCTTGAGCCACTCCAGGATCTCCAGCCGACGCGTGCTCGCCAGGGCCTTCAGGACGAGCTCGAGCGTTTCCAGCTCTCGATGGAGGTCGCCTCGCACGGGGACAGAGCGGACGGGGACATCGCAGACGGTGGCACCACGGTGGGCGGCATCACCGACGGCGGCATCACGGACGGTGGCACCCGGATCGGCGGCATCAGCAGTGCCCGACATAGCTACATAACTAATACGCTATGTAACAACTCTGCAACTCCAGCCCCTACCGCCACCGGCCGATGTATCTGCCATCGGGTCGACCGCCTCTGTATGGCGACGACTCGGCGAAAGGCGGAGAACATGCTCGTGACCACGGCGATCGGACGTCGGGATCGACCGACACTCCCGTTCGGTCGCGTGCCATCGACATCCCGGGTCGCGGCTCGACGTTCGTTCGCGAAGCCCTCGGCCCGCCAGGCGCCCCGGTGTTGCTGCTGTTGCACGGGTGGTCGGCCACGGCGGATCTCAACTGGCACCCCTACTTCGACGCGCTCTCGCGCCACTTCAGGGTGATCGCCATCGATCACCGGGGCCACGGCCAGGGCATCCGTCACGACGATCCCTTTCGGCTCGAGGATTGTGCAGACGACGTGGCTGCTCTCGCAGAGCTCCTCGGCATCGAACGCCTCATCGCGGTCGGCTACTCGATGGGCGGTCCGATCGCTCAGCTGCTGTGGCAACGTCATCGTTCGCTGGTCGACGGCTTGGTGTTCTGTTCGACCAGTGCGGCGTTCCGTTCGAACGCCCGCCTTCGGATGCTGTTCCGGGCGGCATCCGGCGTGTCGGCCGTGCGTGGCGCCGGTGCGGTCAACACCGTCGCCGGGTCGGCGCTCGCCGCGATCGCCAAACTGAACGGAATGCGGGGTGAGGCGATCTGGGGCGTGGAGCAGATGGCTCAACACGACTGGGGCAAAGTGGTCGAGGCGGGTCACCAGATCGGGCGATACGACGCGAGGGATTGGATCGGGTCGATCACGGTGCCCACATCGGTCATCGCCACACTCGAGGACGACGTCGTCCCCACACGACATCAGCTCTGGCTCGCTCGAACGATCCCTGATGCAACGCTGCGACACTTCCCCGGCGGACACCACCGGTGCGTCACCGACCCGGAACGGTTCGAATCGGTGCTCGTGCAGGCGTGTCGTGAGATCGGCGCCCGCTCGTCGGTCCATCGGCTGGTCGGGTCCGCCGCCGCTGCCTGATCCGCCGAACGCGCCCGGGCAGTTGGACTTGACTCCTGCCGGGTTGCGTCGCCCACGGAGGCGATTCGATGAACGACGCAGTGTTGAACGAGGTTCGGGATCGGGCGGCGATCATCACCTTCAACAGACCGGACCGGCTCAACGCCTGGGGCCGGAGATCCATCAGGGCGACTTCACTGCGCTCGATCGCGCTGCGGGCGACCCCGGTGTCCGGGTGGTCGTCGTCACCGGCAGTGGCCGAGGCCGGTGTGCGGGTGCCGACATGGACGTGCTGCAGGGCATCGGCGACGCCGGCGGCTTTCGACCCGACTCCAGAGCGGGGGTGGCGAGCTTCGTCGAGAAGCGGCCACCGAACTTCCAGCCCCTCGTCGGCTGAGCCGCGCTAGTCGGTCTCGGGGCCCTTCGCGCGGACCTCGTCGACGGCCTGCATCGCCTCGCGTAGCTCGGTGAGCCATTCGTCGACGTTGCGCCCGACCAGGCGGACGCACCAGCCGAGCGCGTCCGAACGTGAGCGGGCGATGTTGGCGGCGACGAGGGTGTCGAGGACCTGACGCTCGGGCTGGCGGAGGCGCGTCATCACGGGTGCTGCGAGGTGGGTGAACAGCGCCGTGTGATCACCGACGCGGACCGCCCACGCGACTTTGCGGTCGAACCGGTGCTCCGCCTCCCGTGCGATCTGCATCCGTCGATCCCGAGTGTCCTCCCGGAAGCCCGAGACCCGGCCGGCGACGGCTTCGGCCAGGTCGGCTTCGGATGCGTCGGGATCGAGTTCGGGCGGCGCGATCGTCACGATGATCATGATCTCCTCTCGGTCGATCGTGATGGCCGGTTCGTCATCGGCGGTCCACTCATCGGGCAGTCGGCCCGCGAACCACGATTCGATACTGGAAGGATCGGTCATGTCTTCCATTCTCCATGAATGATTACAGAATTACAAGTCAGCATCATGGTTCGCCGGTCGAGCGAGCGCTCCCATCTGTGGATCGGGGTCTGCTAGGAACGGCGGATGCGGGAGGCCCCACCTGAGCTCGATCGACGGCTGCGCGCCGCTCAACGGCTCGACGAGATGGCCGAGACCGCCGAGTTGATGGGCGATGACGCCGGAGCCGTGCGCTTCCGAGCCGAGGCGGCAGCGTGTCGCATGGTGGCCATGCGACTGCTCGACGACTGACCGGACTACTTCGCCGCGAGCTCGGACGCCTCGGTGAGCAGTGCGCGGAGCGCCGCGTCGATCTGATCGGGCTCCGCAACGTTGGCGATGTGCCAGTACTTCCCTCCGTACTCGACGACCTTGCGGGTGATCGTCGGGTGGGTGGCCCGTCGCCTCAGGTCGAACCCGACTGCGACCCACCGGTCGCGGTCGGCCGGAGCTCGGCGAACTTCCGAGGATTCTTCAGGAAGATGCCGACCGAGACGACGTCGAGGTGGACCGGTCCGATGGTGTCCAGGTGCCGCATCACGGTCTCGAAGACGGGTCGTTCGTGAGACGGGCCGGTGGAGAAGTACTCGTCCAGCGAGAGTCCCGGCGCACAGTCGTGGGTCTGGCGGCTACGGCCGAACGTCCGTGCGCAGTCGGGACACGTCCAGCCGGTCATGGGGTCACTGCAGTGCAGTCAGTAGCGCCAGGAGCATCAATATCCCACCCACGCCGAAGATGGCGATCTTCGTGCGGCGAGCACCGAGACCATTGGCGAAACTACCGATCGACTCGACCTCGCCCATCGGAGTCAGCACACTGTGCCGAGCATCGGCGAATTCGGGCGGATCGCCCGTCGACTCATCGATCGGTCCGTCGAGTTCGTCGAGTTCGTCGTCGGAGTCGATCTCAGCCCCACCCGGCAATGTCGACGTTCGCGACCACCTCGATCGGCGTCACACGGACGATCATCTCTGGCTGGTACCGCGTTGCGGTGACCGTACGCCTCGGCCTGGTCGGCGCCCATGTACCGGCCGCCGATGCGGGTGCCCCAGCGCAGCAGTTCGTCCCGGTCGGTGGTGGTGGTCGCGGTGCCGGCGATCGTGACGAACGTGTACGGAGGTCGCTCGTCGTCGAAACACATGGCCAGACGACCGCCGCGCAGGATTGCCTTGCCCTTGATGGTGTCGGCGCTCGTCATGAAGACGATCTGATCCTCGCCGTCAGGGCCTGCGCCGCGATCGAGATCGACCCACACCGGTGCCACGTGCGGGCTGCCGTCTTTGCCGCGTGACCGCGAGTTTGCAGGTGCGAGCGGGCAGGGCCTCGACGAAGTCCTGCCACCAACCTTCAGGTGCTGATGCGTATCCCACGACCACATTCTCGCACTTCGTCAGGGCTAGCGTCACCGTCGAGGAAAGGCGGCGTCGTGGCCGAACACGAGCTCATCATCCGGAATGGCACCGTCGTCGACGGGACGGGCGTCGATCGATTCGTCGGCGACGTTGCTGCCTCGGACGGGGTGATCACCGCGGTCGGTTCGGTCGACGGGCGCGGTACCCGTGAGATCGACGCCGAGGGGCACATCGTCGCTCCGGGTTTCGTCGATATCCACACTCACTACGACGGCCAGGCCACTTGGGACACGCAGCTCGCTCCGTCGAGTTGGCACGGCGTCGCGACCGTCGTAATGGGCAACTGCGGGGTGGGATTCGCTCCGGTCGTGCCGGAGAACCGAACTCGTCTGATCGAGCCTGATGGAGGGCGTGGAAGACATCCCCGGCACTGGACGGCACGAAGGTTTGTCGTGGGAGTGGTCGAGCTTTCCCGAGTACCTCGACGATCTCGATCGCAAGCCCCGCGACATCGATCCGGCGCCCAGATGCCACCGGCGCACTCCGGCTGCACGTGAAGGGGCCGCGGGGCGCCACCCACAGCCCACCACCGCTGTTGACATCGCCGAGATGGTCGACCTCGCACGCGAGGCGGTCGAGTGCGGTGCGCTCGGCTCCCCGACGAGCCGGACGCTCAATCCCAAGTCGAGCCTCGGCGAGCCGATACCGTCGCTACGGGGCGGAGGCCGCCGAGCTGATCGGGATCGCCGAGGCGCTGGGCTCGGTCGGCAAGGGTGTGCTCCAAGTCGTGAGCGACTTCATCGACCTCGACGGCGAAATCGACTTGTTCCAGCAGATGGCGGCCCAATCGGGTCCCCCGATCCCGGTGTCGATCGCCAGGCGCCTCGCCGGGCGGAGGAGTGGCGCATGAACTCGACCGGTTCGCCGTGTCGAGCGCGGCCGACGTACCGATGCGCGGGCGGTCGGCGCTCGCGCCGTCGGGATCATGCTCGGCCTCGAGACCACGCTACACCCGTTCATGTTCAGCCCGGCGTACGTCGACATCGCCGACCTGCCGCTGGCCGAGCGAGTCGCCCGAATGGGGCAGCCCGAGATCCGACGGGCGATTCTCGACGGCGCACGGGTCGAGGACCGACAGCTCGGCAGCCGGGTGATCGCCTGGTACCCGCACATGTTCCGTCTCGTTGACCCCCCGAACTACGAGCCCGACCGGTCTGAGTCGGCGCAGGCCGAGTCCGAGCGGCGTGGATGTCCACCCGGCGAGGTCGCCTACGAGTGGTTGTCGAGAACGACGGCAATGCGTTGCTCTACGTGCCCAGCTGCAACTGGGCGCACGGCAACCTCGATCGTGTCCGCCGAGATGCTGCTGCATCCCGCAGCCGTGCCTGGCCTGTCCGACGGCGGCGCCCATGTCGGCACGATCTGCGACGTCAGCTTCCCGACCACCTTGTTGCAGTGGTCGGGGCGCGATCGTCCGAACGGGCGGATCCCGGTCGACGCTGGTCGCCAAGCAGTGCCGCATGACCGCCGAGACGGTGACCCGCGACGCGGTGTGCTTCGTCCGGCTACCGGCCGACGTCGACGTGATCGACTTCGATCACCTGCGACTGCACATGCCCACGACATCGTGCACGATCGCCCCGCCGGTGGGCGGCGAGGATGCTGCAGCGTGCCACCGGCTACCGCCAGCACCTCGTGCGCCGACACCGAGATCGTGGCCGACCGGCGAATCGACCGGCGCCACGCCGGTGGCCTGTGGTCCGCGGCGCTGGAGCGCCTGGGCATGAACTTCGACTTCCCGGTCATGACCGACTTCGTCGTCCACGTCGCCGAGCAGCCCCCGACTGTGTTCATCGCGCACATCGACCCCCGCGTTCCGTGACCGCGCCCCGCACATGGTCCGCGACGGCGAGCGCGGTGACGTGTTCGTCATTCCCGGCATGGGTCGGCCGATCGCCATGGGACTCGTCGCCGGGGCCGGGAAACCGGCGAACGAACTGTCGATCTCCGGGGTGACGTTCGACGAGCTCCATCGATCGGGCTGGGACCCGACGCACCGACTCGCCGACCAGGACCACCGGCGCGATCCCGCCGAAGTAATACCCCGCGGTGGTGCGATCTGCAACCGCGACAACATCGAGGAGCTGCTGCGGCCTGCGTACAACCGCTGGATCGCCGGTGCTTGCGCGAGGCGCCGGACCACTGTCGGCGCGGGGCAGACGGCTCTGCGCACGATCGACGAGGGGATCACCGACCTCTCCGCCATCGCCGAGGCCGAACCGCGGCGTGATGATGCCGGGGGAGCCCGGCACACTCGACGACGGTGGGCCCGACTACGACGATCCTGCGTGGGACCCGTTCTGGGCGGCCGCTGTCGATCTCGGCCTGCCTTCAGCTTCCACATACTGGTGGCGCAGCAGCGCCTGGACGGCAAACCGCGGCTCACGGTTGAACGGTTTCCTCGGGATCATCCGCGGCATCCAGGACATCATGGGCACCCTCGTGTTCGGCAGTGTATTCGAGCGACATCCAAAGCTGAACGTGGTATGCGTTGAAGCCGACGCCGAGGGCTGGGTGCGCTACATCACCGAATGGGCACGCATACAACCGTCACCGCAACTGGATGGCGATCAGCTGCAAGACCACCATCGGTGTCTCCACAACCTTGGCTGGTCCCGGACAACTGACCACGTTTCCGGCAGGCCGACGACATGGAACCGGCGCTGACCTCAATATCCCGGCGAACAACTCCCACACTCCGACAGCGCGTGGCCCTGGGCGCGCGGGACTGCTTACCGAACAAGTGGCGCCGACCCTCCAACAAGCCGTTTCGTGCAATCCTGTCGCGGCAACATCACCAAGCCTGCTGCCCAATCGACTGTCTCCCGCGACTGCCGATCGCCGCCGCCCGCTACGCCTGGCCTCGGCGGTGGACTACAAGCCCCAGATCATCGTCGACGACCAGGGCAACGCGTAATGGCCGACCTTCCGATAGCTTCATCGATCGCCCGCCTCTTCTTCGGGTTGCTCAACATCGACCTGATTCCAGTCCGGCGACGCGGTACGTGTTCGTCGGCCTGACGGGTCGCGCCGGCGATGGCGTGTTGACGGCGCTGCGCGACGCCGATGCTGCTCGGCTCACCGACCCGGTCGCGGCGAGCAAGACGACGCGATGGCGATGATCGCCCGGGAGGACTGGCCCTGCCACGGCCGTGGCACTGGCCGTCTTCGATCTGACGAGCACATCAACCTGGGGATCGTGTCGTGTCGCTTGCCCTGGTGGTGATGATCATACGACGATAAAGCGTGCGCGGCTGTCGCCGGCGTCGAGTATCCGGAGGATGACATCGCCAATGCGATCTCGCTCAACACGGCGACCATGACCGGTTCGCGGATCTCGGCCAACGGATATGCCTCGCTCCCTCGATCGGGCCCCTCGACGGCTTCGTGCTCGATGAACGCCTTCGTCGTTTGTCGCGATTCTCGGGAGCCTGTTCCTGTCGACGACCAGGTGAAAGTTCTATTGGGCCCCGCAGCAAGCGGGGCGGGACAGCGCCGAGACGGGCTCAGGTTGATCCGCCGTAGCGACCTGTTCGTCCCGTTCGTGTCGTCGCCGTTGATCGCCGCCTTTTCGGTCGACCACCGATAACGTGGCGTTGCCGCGCATGCGCAGCAGTAGATATCACCAGTTCTGGTTGAGCTTGGTGCTCACCACGATCAGTATCGGCAGCCTGCTGGGATCGCTGCTGCTCACGGCCAGCCGACCCGTCGTGACGATATGGAGATCATCGCCAACGTCCATGATCGTGCTTCTGCGGTTGCCGGGTTCACCCCTCGCCGTAGATCAGACGATGGTGGCGGTGGTGCTGCTTCTCGCCGTCCCGATGGGTCTCGGAGGGGCGGGCTTTCGTCACGTCGATCAAACCGATCACCCAGCAGTGCCCACCAGGACATCGCCAGCGGATCCTGGCGCTCACAGCGGTCGCCTTCCTCCAGGTCGTGCCCGATCGGTGGTCCGATCACCGGACTCGTCGGCGACTACGTCGGCCTGGAATGGTCGTTGGCGTACGGGGCAGTGGTGACGCTCGTGGCCGTCGCCGGCATGGTGTGGTGGGCGCTCGGTCGCCGCGAGTCGGAGTCGCGCATCGAGGTGTTGAACCTGCTGCGGCTCATAGAACCGTTCCTCGAGCCGCTGAAGCCCGAGTGAACATCCCGTGGATTTCAAGCACCAGGTTCGGGCCGGCCTCGCGGTGGAGATCATAGACGCATGACGTCGAGATCGATCATGTGGTTCCGGCAGCCTGCGCCTGGGCAGCGAGGCTGCTGCAACGGCTTTCGGGCTGCATGAGCGACGGGGGTGGTGCTCCCGCTGTTCGTCCTCGATCCATCGTTGAGCACGCCGGCGGGCCGCGGCGGGCGCTCCTCCACGAATTCCTCGTGCGCTCGACGAGGCCACCGGTGGTGCTCTGGTCGTTCGGCGCGGTGACCCGGTCGACGAAGTCACGGCTCTCGCCGACGAGATCGACGCGTCGACGGTGTACGTAGCGAGAGACTTCGGGCCGTACGGCCGACGCCGCGACGAGCACGTCGCCGACGCGCTTCGTGGTGGCGGTCGCCGCTTACGAGGTGTCGGCTCACCCTACACGATCGAGCCGGGAAGTGTAGTCAGGCGAGACGGCCACCGTTCTCGGTGTCGCGCCATTTCCAGGAAGTGGGCGTGACGAAGCTGTGGACAGCCATCGACGGCTCAGGTCACCGGAACTCGATGACGACACCATCAAGCAATCTACGAGGATGGCCCCCGAGATGAAATTCGAGGCATCGGCCCGGCGAGAAGCAGAACGTCATGGCGAGATGGCGCCGCTTTCGGGACGACGGGTTCCAACAACTACCACAATGGGCGCGACTCCGGCGATCGACGGTACGAGCCGGTTGTCGCCGTTCCTGAAGTACGGGGTCATCCACCCACGTCAGCTCCTTGCCGAATCAGACGGTCGA
>CAWBYE010000020.1:0-18208 GCA_963792905.1 uncultured Acidimicrobiaceae bacterium | reverse complement strand
CGACCGTGTAGGCCTGGCTGCTCTCGGGGTACGCCAGTCGGCCGACGCGGCGACCTGGCTCGCCGCCGCGTTCGATGAGCGACAACAGGCGTGCCAGTGCAGCGCGATCACCCGATCGGGCCGCGCCGAACAGTTCGTCCGGGTCGGAGCTGCGAGCCATGGACCGACAGGTTGTCAGACAGCGCTGTCGATCGCAGCTTCGGCCTCGGCGACATTGACCACCTCGGTCACACCATCGACGCGGTCGCGCATGATCCGCTCGATGCCACCCTTCAGCGTCTGTGTCGAAACCGGACAGGTTCCGCAGGCCCCGACCAGCCGAACCGACACGATTCCAGTGGCCTCGTCGACATCGACGAGCTCGATGTCACCGTTGTCGGCCTGGAGGGCCGGACGGATCACTTCGATGCAGGCTTCGACTTTGCTTCGCATGGCAAGGACTATTCAATCACCGTTTCGGCCGCGACGCTGCGCCGTAGTCTGACTGGCGTGCTGGTCGTCTGGATCCTCGCCCACGAGGGCGGATGGGACGAGATCCTGCTCGTCGGCGGGCCGATCCTGGTGATCGTCGGTCTGCTCGCGCTCGTCAAGCGGCGGGTCGATGCCGAGATCCGGGACGTCGATGCCGAGATCCGGGACGACGAACCGCAGGCGTCGGCGGACGACCCCGGTCAGCAGGCCGGTTAGCAGCCGATTCGTTCGATCTCGGCACCCACGTGACGGAGTCGGCCGACGAGGTCGTCGTAGCCGCGATCGATGTGGTGGACCCCGGTGATCGTCGTGGTGCCCTCGGCGGCGAGGCCGGCGACGACCATCGCCGCCCCTGCGCGGATGTCGTGAGCCACGACCGAGGTACCCGTGAGATGATCGACTCCCCTGATCAGGGCATGGTGGCCGTCGGTCCTGATGTCGGCACCGAGGCGCTGCAACTCCTCGACGTAGGCGAAACGCCCCGGATAGAGGTTCTCGGTCACCACCCCGACCCCGTCAGCGACGGAGAGCATCGTGATGATGAGTGGCTTGTAGTCGGTGGCGATCCCTGGGTACGGCAACGTCGCCACATCGGCCGATCGGAGCCGAGCAGGGGCTGCGACGCGGAGGCCGTACGGCAGCGACTCGATCTCCATCCCCATGTCGCCGAATCGGGACAGCACCATCGCCATGTGCTTCGACTGCGCATTGAGGAGGTCGAGGCGACCGCCGGTGACGGCACATGCCGCGATGTACGTGGCTGCCTGGATGCGATCAGGCACCGTTTCGTGCTCACATCCGTGCAGGGAACCCGGTTCGACGCCTTCGACCCGAAGTGTCGACGTTCCGGCACCGTTGACCCGAGCACCCATCTCGTTGAGGAACTCGCAGAGATCGATGATCTCGGGCTCACGGGCTGCGTTGTGGATGACCGTCCACCCGTCGGCGAGCACGGCCGCGGTCACCATGTTCTCGGTCGCCCCGACGCTCGGGAAGTCGAAGGTGATCTCGGCGCCGCGGAGACGCTCGGCGCGGGCGAACACGGTGCCACCGTCGAACTCGAAGTGGGCACCCATCGCCTGCAACCCGGCGATGTGCATGTCGATCGGCCGCGACCCGAAATCGTCACCGCCGGGCATTGCGATCGTCACCTCGCCGCAGCGTGTCAACAGCGGACCCAGTACGTTGATCGACGCCCGAATTCCCTCGACCAGCTCCAGTGGCGCCACCGGCGTCAGGTCGCCGCCGTTCTCGATGGTGACGACGCCGTACTCCGGCGTCTCCGTCACCGCGACGCCGATCGCCCGCAACAGATCGGCCATGATGCCGACGTCGACGATGCCGGGAACGTTGGTGATCTCGAACGTGCCGGTAGCGAGCAGACTGGCCGCCATCAGCTTGAGCACCGAGTTCTTGGCACCGGGCACCAGTACCTCGCCGCTGAGTGGTCCGGCATGATGGACCCTGATACAGCGCTCGGGCTCGGACATCACATCCCACAGTATGCCCAGCCCGAAGGAGCTCTCGGTTCGTCCCGGGTCGGCGACAGTATGCTCCGCCCGTGTTCAACCGGACGGCCACCCGCATGTGGCCCGATGAACCCCATCTGCGTGACCGACTCTTCGCCGAGCGGCGGGACCTCATCCGCGAGCGAACGCTGGCGACCGAACCCGACCAGGCCTCCTTCGAGCAGGCCGATGGACCGTTCTGCTCCTACGAACGCACGTTGACCGCCGACGGCGAACGGATCGTCGAACACACGCGCTACCAACTGCGAATCCCGTGGTTCGGGTGGTTGTTCGCACTTCCTGTCTGGGCACACCTCAGCCGGCGCGGGAGCCAACTCGATCGTCCAGCCCGGACGAAACCGCCGTGGTGGGCGCCGCCCGACCGGATCGACGAACGCCAGGCGCTCGTGCTCGGGTTGTTGGCGGCGGCTTCGATGTCGTCGGCATTCACCAACACGCTCTTCACGCAAACCGCCGAGTTCGCGGCCGCTGACTTCGGGATCGACGACTTCGGATTCAGCGTGGGCGGAGCCGTCGTTCGGGCCGGCATCATCATCGCACTGCCCTTCGCCGTGCTCGCCGACCGGATCGGCCGACAACGGGTGATGCGGATCGTGGCGTGGGCGGCGCCGATCATCACGGCGATGGGCGCGTTCGCACCGACGTTTTCGATCCTGGTCGCCACGCAGGCGATCGGACGTCCGCTCGGCCTGGCCCTCGACTTCCTGATCGCCGTCGTCGTGGCCGAGGAAATGCCGCGCAACAGCCGCGCCTACGCCGTGAGTGTCATGGCCATGGCCAGCGGTCTCGGCGCGGGCATCGCGGTGATGGCGCTCCCCCTCGCGGACGTCGGCCCGAACGGATGGCGGTACGTCTACCTCGTCACGCTGATCTGGCTCGTCGTCGCCGTCGACATCACTCGTCGCCTGCCCGAAACCGTGAGGTTCGTGCGCGAGCACGTCATCGCTCCCCCACTCGACAGGCGGCGCTTCGCGATCCTCGCGACCGTGGCGATCTGCGCGAACTTCTTCGTGGCACCGGCAAGCTTCTTCCAGAATCGCTACCTGCGCGAGATCCGCGGCTTCGACGCCGGCACGATCGCTCTGTTCACGCTCACGACCGCGACGCCCGCCGGGATCGGATTGGTCATCGGGGGACGGCTGGCCGACATTCGCGGGCGCCGTCGTCTGATCGCCATCACGGTGCCGGTGGCGACGTTGCTGGTGCTCACGTCGTTCTCCGTCGACGGTTCGTTGATGTGGCTGTCGGCGTTCGGAGGCGGGTTCATCGGCGGCATCGCGCTCCCGGCGCTGGCCGTGTACCGCGCCGAGTTGTTCCCGACCGGCAATCGCGGGCGCGCCGCCGGCATGTTGACGGCGTCAGCTCTGGTCGGTGGCATCGGAGGTCTCCTCCTCGTCGGCCAGCTGCTCGACCGTGGTTGGTCGTACGGTCAGGTGATCGGCGTGGTCGCGCTCGCGCAACTGGTCGTTGTGGTGGTGGTGATGACGATGTTCCCCGAAACCGCACACCGAGAGCTCGAAGACCTCAACCCGGTCGACCGCGTGGTCATCGCACCCAACGATCGAGGAAGTCCCTGATCGCACCGGCGATGGTGTGATCGGCGCCCTTCAGGTCGTGTCCCTTGCCCTCGATCCACAGGTGGGCGACCTTGGCACGCTTCTGCATCGTCGCCGTCCACTCGGTGAGTTCGCCTGGGGAGCCGAAGGCGTCCCTCGAGCCCGAGATGAAGAGGGTGGGAACCGCGATGTCGGGGAGGTGTTCGATCCGAAGTCGGTCGGGCTTGCCGGGCGGGTGGAGCGGGTACGAGATGAGCACCAGCCCTGTCAGGTTCGTCGGCGGCGGCAGGTCGTCGGCGCCGGCCGCGATCATCGAACACATGCGGCCGCCCATCGATCGACCGCCCATCACGAGAGGTTGATCGTCGTCGAGACGTTCGAGCTCCGCCCTGATCGCAGCGAGCAGCTTGGGTGCCCGATCGGGGGCACGTCGGCCCTCCGTGCGGTACGGGAAGTCGGCGCGCACACACGGATGGGGGGCGACCCAGTGCTCGGCCGCGACGAGCGACGAATGGTTGGAGTCCGATCCGGCGCCCGGGTAGAGCAACAGCGTCACGTGGCGACCTTGGTGGTCAGAATTCGACGTGCCTCGTTCAGGTCGAGGATCGCCTTGCTGGCGTCCAACGCCTCACCGCCATGGTCGGGGTGCACGTCGCGCATTCGGACGCGGTACTGCTTGGCGACATCACGCTTGGACGGGTCCGAGGCGTCGGCCGGGAAGCCGAGCAGCTCGAGCGCCCACGCCTTCGGGTCCGCGAGTACCGACAGCGCCGTCGACTGTGCGCCCGCGAGGTGGGCGATCAGAGCCGGACCGACCGGACCATGCCAACGTGTGGCTTTCAGGAGCGCCGGTGCGACGAGATGTCGACTGGGAACGTCGAGCCGTTCGACCGCGTACACCGCGCCGAGCACCTGCGCGAGATCGCTGCCGTTGGTCCCGAAATCGAACTCGACGTCGTCACCGGTGCCGAGCATGCGGTGACGACTGCTCGACAGCCCGTGCCGGTCGACTTGGAACCGATGCCGCAGCCGCGGCTGGACGACGCGTTCACTGCGCTCGATCTGGGTGATGAGGCGGGCGACGTCACCACGGAGTTCAGCGGCGACACCCCCGATGTGATTGGCGACGACCGCGCCGAGCAGGAGACCTCCGAACCCGGGCGCAGGATCGACCGGCAGCACCAGATGTCCGAGCGCGACCCGACGGGTGGGGACCGCCGGTCGGGTGTGGAACACCTCGAGTTCTGCGAGCAGCATCGCCGGGTTACACGTAGGGGCGACAGGCCGAGCGCAGGTCGTCGGCCGCAGCGGTCAGGCGGTCGGGATCGGCTCCGTCCTCGAACTGTTCGACCACGGCCTCGGCCCGCTCGACGATCGTCGCCCACGCGCTCGCTGCCATCCCGAACGGTGGCACCGTCGGCGACAGCTGTGGCACGAGACCGAGGATCGTCGTTCGGCCGCCCGAATGGGTCGAATCACGGGCCAACCGGTCGGCGGCCGCATACAGGTCGTGCAGAGCGCCGTCGGGCGCCTCGGCGTCCTCGTCGAGCGATGCGACGTCGCCGGCTTCGATCGCATCGAGCAGGTCGTCGACGACGTCCTCGGCATCCTGGGCGACGAGCAGCGTGCGACCCTGCCAGAGATGCGGGATCTCGGCTTCGATCAACGACTGCTTGAGGGTTTCGAGGTCGCGCAGCGGCCACTCGTCGAGGCCGAATTCGGTCGACGGATCACCATCGAGCAACGGCACCGGAAACGGCCCGATCTCGGCTTCGAGCTCGTCGAAGAGGGCGTCGACAGCGGCCTCGATCTCCTCGGGGACCACCAGTTCCTCGCCGTCCCACACGTGGGGAATGCCGCGCTCGGCCAGAGTCTCCGAGAGCTCGGCATGCTGCTCGAACCCCCAGCCGGTCAGGTTGTAGTGAACCTTCGTCCGGTCGGGGTCGTTCGGATCGAAGTCGAGGTCGGACGGGGGAGGCGCTCCGGCCGCCACGTCAGTGCTCTCTTCCTCGTCGTCGGCACCCGACTTGTTCACGAATGGCATGAGTTGACGCTACCCGTCACCGGCCGCCGACAACCCTCGACAGGAATTCGGTGGTCCGCCGGAACTCGTCACGTCGATTGGCCGGACTGCGAAAGCCATGACCCTCGCCCGGGTACACGACGAGTTCGACATCACCACCGGCAGCCCGGATCGTGTCGACGAGTTCGATGGTCGACGACAGTGGGACCACCGGATCGCTGTCGCCGTGCATCACCAGCACGGGTGTCGAGATCGCCCCCGCATACGTGACGGGTGACCGAGAACGGTAGGCATCGTCGCCGGGCGGTCCGACCAGTGTCGTCCCGTAGTGGGCCTCGAACCGGTGACTCTCCGCCGCGAGCACGGCGAGGTCGGCGACGGGGTACAGCACGACGCCGCCGGCAGCCAGGTCGGCGTGCTCCGCCAGGAGCCCGAGCACCGTCAATCCCCCGGACGAGCTCCCCATCAGCACGGTCCGTTCGGGCGTGCCGGCGCCGGCAGCATGATGCGCCCGCAGGATCGCAGCCGTGTCGTCGACGTCGAGCCGGCCCCATGCTCCGCGAAGCGCCTGCTGGTAGGAGCGACCGTGACCGGTGCTCCCACGCGGATCGGGAACGAGCACGTCCCACCCGCGGCTCCACCAGTACGCAAGACGCGGCCTGAAGTCGACCTGCCACTGATCGGTGGGCCCACCGTGGATCCAACAGATCGTTCGGCCGGTTCGCGCGCTGTATCGGCGGGCGTGCAGCACGACGCCGTCGTGTTCGACCTCGACTGCCTCGGGTTCGGGGAGATCGACGGCTTCCCAACCCGCGACCGGGCCGATCGCCAGCACACGACGATCCCACGTGGTCACGTCATAGCTCACGACCTGGGTCGGAGTCCGCGCCCCGGTACGCAACGCAACGAGCCGCTCCCCCACCCATGACAGTTGACCGTGTACCCCTCGCGCCACCTCGATCACCTCACCTGTGCTCGTGTCCGCAACACAGAGACGACCGAAGCCCCGCTCGTTCCTGGCGAATGCGACCCGGTCGCCCGTCGGCGAACACGCGCAGGATCGCTGTCCCATCCCCCACGTCGGACCTGCGTGCTCGAACGGCTCGTCGACGAGCGGCACGTCCTCGAGCCACACGTTGAGCCACCCGGAATCGTCGCGGACCCACAGCGCTCGGCCGTCGGGCATCGCCGTCGGCTGCTGAATCGCTCCACTGCCACGGAAACGGCGACGTGTTCCGTCAGTGAGATGGACGACATCGATGTGCGCCGCATCCCATGGCATGTCCGGCACGTTCCACGCCATCCACATCGCATCGGAGCCACAGGGCACCACGTATGGATCGAACACGAAGTCAGCGGAGCCGTCATCGAGCCGACTCGGTTCGTCGCCGCCGGCCAACGGCCAGATCCAGATCTCGGCCTGGTCGACTGCTGCGATGAAGCTCGAGGCGTCCGGCGACACAAACGGGGCTTCGCAACGTCGATCCTCACCCACGTCGCTCACATGGTGGGCCGGACCGCCGGGCACGGGCTGGAACCAGATTTCACCGTCCCGTGCCGCGTACAGCAGCCCCGACATGTCGGGCATCCAGGTGAAGCAGCCGCCACCGAGGCCCCGACCTGGCGCCGGCGCGGGCTCGGTCGTGACGATGCGTTCGGGCCCACCATCGACGGAGACGGTGACGAGCGCCGACTCCGCTCCCCACCTCGACACGAACGCCACCGTCGAAGCATCCGGGGAGAGCTTCGGCTCGGTGAGATCGCGTCCGGCGAGGCACATGTCGACGTTGATCTCCACGGACCGAAGGCTAGGCGGGCCGGGACACGCGAAACTCCGTTGACTCGTCGTGGTCGGATCTGGCACCGTGATGGGAAGCCCGAACGAGAGGAGGACATGCCAATGCTGACGAATCGAAACAACGTCACCGAGACCGACATCACCGGTCCCACGCAAGCGATGTCCCCGTTCGGCGCCCTCGGCCGCTGCTGAGTCCGAGCGCGACGCACTGCTGCGTCGCCCGACGCTCCGACAGGCATCTGACAGCTGACCGTCCCTGACGCCGGCCGCCGCGACCCACATCTCACCGCCCGTGACGTCGCGGGCCGTCGGCCGATCTCCTTCGCCTCTCTCACCAGGTCCCCGTCGCGCGCCGCGCGGCGGGTCGAACAACAACCAACCACCCAGACAAGGAACATCATCATGAACCTCTCAGCACATCCCGAATTGCTCCGCCCGGTCGTCGCCGAGCGCCACGAGGCGCTCCGTCGGCAGGCCGTGCTCGCCCGGCTGCAGCGCGAAGCTCGAGCCGGGGCGGTTTCACACCGCCGGGTGCGACGGGTAGGACGACGGCTTCGTCGTCCACAACTCGTCGCACCACCGCCGGCACTGGCGGACTAGAACCGATCGGGCATGTCACCGCTACGGTGGTGACATGCCCAATCCGGCTGCCCAGCGCCCCGACCGCAACCTCGCCATGGAATTGGTCCGAGTGACCGAGTCCGCAGCGCTCGCCTCCGCCCGATGGGTCGGGCGCGCCAACAAGGAAGGCGCCGACGGGGCCGCAGTCGACGCGATGCGCCTCAGCCTCTCCAGCGTGCAGATGGACGGCATCGTCGTCATCGGCGAGGGAGAGAAGGACGAAGCTCCGATGCTCTACAACGGCGAGCACGTCGGCGACGGACAGGATCCGAAGGTCGATGTCGCCGTCGATCCGATCGACGGCACCACACTCACGGCCAAGGGGCTCAACAACGCCCTGTCCGTACTCGCCGTGAGCGAGCGTGGCAGCATGCTCGACCCCGGGCCTTCGTACTACATGGAGAAGATCGCCGTGGGCCCCGACTGTGTCGGCTCGATCGACATCACGGCGAGCGCCACTCAGAATCTGCGGTGGATCGCCAAGTCGAAGCAAGAGAGCGTACGCGACCTGACCGCCATCATCCTCGACCGGCCCCGCCACGCCGAGCTGATCGAGGAGGTCCGCGCGAGCGGTGCCCGGATCCGCCTCATCAACGACGGCGACGTGTACGGCGCGATCGCAAGCGCCTGGCCTGACGCCGGCGTCGACGTGCTCTTCGGTGTCGGCGGCACGCCCGAAGGTGTCATCAGCGCAGCGGCGCTCAAGTCGATGGGCGGTGAGATGCAGAGCCGGTTCTGTCCACAGTCCGACGAGGAACGGACGGCGATGCTCGACGCCGGCTTCGATCTCGACCGAGTGTTCGACCAGGACGACCTCGTGCAGGGCGACAACTGCTTCTTCGCGGCAACGGGCCTGACCGACGGTCAGCTCCTCCGAGGGGTTCGGTTCGACCACCGAGGCGCCCGCACGCAGAGTCTCGTCATGCGATCCCGCAGCGGTACCGTTCGCCTCGTCGACGCCCGCCATCGCGTCCGCAAGCTGCAAGAGTTCAGCGCCATCGACTACACCTGACGACGCGCGTCGCCTCGTCGAGTGCCGAGCGTCGTCCAAGTCGGCCGAGGATCGGCACTCAACCGTACAGCTCAGCCAGGATCGCCGCGGTCGAGCGTTCGTTGAACGAGCAGAAGACGATTCGGCCGGGCCGGTCGTGGGTCTCGATCCACGACCGTGCCGCGGCGACAGCGATCTCGGCAGCCGGTCCGACCGGGAAGCCGTAGACGCCGGTGCTGATACCCGGGAAGGCGATCGAATCAGCGCCGACCCGCTCCGCCTCCTCGAGACTCCGTCGGTAGCACCGTGTGAGCACTTCGGTCTCGCCGGACTCGCCGCCTCGCCACACCGGACCGACCGTGTGAATGACCCAGGATGCCGGTAGCCCGTGTCCGCTCGTGACCTTGGCGTCGCCCGGTCGACATCCTCCGAGCAGGCGACATTCGGCGAGCAGCTCGGGGCCGGCGGCTCGATGGATCGCCCCGTCGACGCCACCGCCGCCGAGCAACGACGTATTCGCAGCGTTGACGATTGCGTCGACCCCGAGCGTCGTGATGTCGCCTTCGACCAGTTCGACCCGGTCAGTCACGCTGAATCATCGACGACATGCGGCGCTTCAGCCAGCGCGGCGTCACGTTCGACGCTGCGGTCATGACCTTGTACTGGGCACCCGGCACCGCAAGCGTGCGGTTCGAGATCACCGACGACAAACCCTCGTCGACGACCTGTTCGGGGCTGGTCCAGGCGAAGGCGGGGAACTCGTCGGCGTACTGCTCGGTGTTGCTCACGGACTGGAACTCCGTCTTCGTCAGGCCTGGACACAGCGCCGACACGTTCACCCCGTGCGACTTGACCTCTTCGTGCAGACTCTCGCTGAAGCTGGTGACGTATGCCTTCGTGGCGGCGTACACCGCGAGACCTGGCGCCGGCTGGAAGCTCGCAACGCTCGACACGTTCAGCAACCATCCGCGGCCCCTCGGCACCATCGCCTCGACGGCGGCATGGCTGAGCCGGGTGAGCGCCATCACGTTCAGTTGGATCTCGTCGGCGAGCCGATCGGGGTCGAGCTCGTGCACGAGGCCATTGGTGCCGAACCCGGCATTGTTGACGACGAGCTCGATCGGCTGCGCTGCGTCGGCGATGCGGGCCACCACGGCACGTTGCCCCTTCATCGTGAGCAGATCCGCCGCCATCACCTCGACCCCGTCGTAGTCGTCGGCGATCGCCTGAAGCCGATCGGCTCGACGTGCCACCACGACGGTCGGCACGCCGGCGGCGGCGAGTCGACGTGCGAGCACTTCGCCGATGCCCGACGACGCACCGGTCACGAGGGCTGAGGAAAATGGATAGTCGGCCATGTGGGCACGGTACCGCGCGATGTCGATGACGTGCGATGGCGTACCCGGTGGCGAGCAGCACGTCGCACTGCTCGATTCGGAAACGCCGGAGTGACCGACAGCGACAGGACGCCACCACCGGCGCTGCGGCATGATCGCGGTCGCTGTCATGCAGGCTTGCTTGTACGCCGAGTTCGATCGCGAGCCGAGACTCGGGCGAGCGCACCTCCGCGCTCAAGCACCAGCTGTCACCTCCCGATGAACCGGGGATGCGACCGGAGCACCTTGCGCCTGCCACGTCCGAGGACGAAACCGCCGATGTCCTGGTCCGTCGCGGGCGCAACGTCGGCGCAACCTGGATCGTGGGCTCCGTCGTCCTGCTCGGGCTGTGCCTGGTCGCCACGACGATCGTGCAGGGGCTGTTGGCACTCGCCGGCTCGGCCGTCCTCCTGGCGACCGGGTTGCAGGTACGAGCGCGCTACTGGAGGTCGGCTCGCCGTCAGCTGGGCGACGCAACCGTGCAACGCGCCCGATGGCGCAGCGCATCCGCCGATCGAGGATCACCCGATCGCATCATGATCGCGATCGGACTGGTCATGGTTCTGTTGGCCTTCCAGGCCTGGCGCGGCTGAGCAGAACCGTTCAGCTGTCAGACACCGACGCGTGCGGCATTCAGCCTGGCCTGGGCGCGCCGGAGGTCGCCGGCCGCGTTCGCGTCCTGTTCACGTTGCAGCGCTTCGGCGGCGCGGTCCCTGGCGGCGCGGGCCCGCTCGATGTCGATGTGCGAACCGAGCTCGGCCGAATCGCTGAGGATCGAGACCTTGTTGCCGCTGACCTCGACGAACCCGCCGTGCACCGCGATGTCCTCGACGTCGCCGTTGTCCAGGTAGACGCGGGTGTGGCACTCCTGGAGTGCCCCGAGGAACGCAGCGTGGCCCGGTTGAAAGGCGATCTCGCCGCCCCCGAGCGTGCGCGTGATGACCATCGTCGCCTCTCCCGAGTACAGCACCGACTCGGGAGAGACCACTTCGACCGTCATGGTGCTGGCCATGTCAGCTCTCCTGGAGCGCCTTGGCCTTGGCGAGCACTTGCTCGACACCACCGACGTTCAAGAACGCCTGCTCCGGCACGTCGTCGAGCTCACCCTTGAGGATCGCGTCGAAGCTCTCGACGGTCTCCTCGACCGGCACGAACTCGCCCTCGAGGCCGGTGAAGACCTTGGCGACGAAGAACGGCTGGGAGAGGAATCGCTGGATCTTGCGGGCCCGGTTGACGGTCAGCCGGTCCTCGTCCGACAGCTCGTCGAGACCGAGGATCGCGATGATGTCCTGCAGCTCTTTGTAGCGCTGGAGGTTCTCCTGCACGCGGCGGGCGACGTTGTAGTGGTGCTCGCCGACCACCTCGGGCGCCAGAATCGTCGAGGTCGACGCCAGCGGGTCGACCGCCGGGTAGATACCGAGCGCCGCCACCTGACGGGAGAGCTCGGTCGTGGCGTCGAGGTGCGTGAACGTGGTGAACGGCGCCGGGTCGGTGTAGTCGTCGGCCGGCACGTACACGGCCTGCAGGGACGTGATCGACCGGCCACGGGTCGAGGTGATCCGCTCCTGGAGCTGGCCCATCTCGTCGGCGAGCGTCGGCTGGTAGCCCACGGCGGAGGGCATGCGGCCGAGCAGCGTCGACACCTCGGAACCGGCCTGGACGAAACGGAAGATGTTGTCGACGAACAGGAGCACGTCCTGGCCCTGCACGTCACGGAAGTACTCGGCCATCGTCAGCGCCGACAGGGCGACCCGCAGGCGCACGCCCGGCGGCTCGTCCATCTGACCGAAGACCAGGGCGGCCTTCTCGTACACACCCGACTCCATCATCTCCAGGCGGAGGTCGGTGCCTTCACGGGTGCGCTCGCCCACGCCGGCGAACACCGACACACCACCGTGCTGCGAGGCGACACGGTTGATCATCTCGGTGATGAGCACGGTCTTGCCGACGCCGGCACCGCCGAACAGGCCGATCTTGCCACCGGCGACGTACGGGGTGAGCAGGTCGATCACCTTGATGCCCGTGGGGAACAGTCGAGCGGACGGCTCGAGCGCGTCGAAGTCGGGGGCGGGGCGGTGGATGTCCCAGCGCTCCGCCTCGTCGAGACCCTCGGGCTGGTGGTCGAGCGCGTCGCCCCACACGTTCCAGACGTTGCCGAGCACGATGTCGCCCACCGGCACCTGGATGCCGTGGCCGAGGTTCTTCACGGGCGTGCCGCGCTTGAGGCCGTCGGTCGGCTTCAGGCAGACCGCACGCACGCGGCCGTGGCCGAGCTGCTGCGCGACCTCGGCGAGCACCGTGATGGTCTCGCCCTCGAGTTCGACCTCGAACTGGACGGCCGAGTTCAGCTCGGGCAGCGAGTGCGGTGGGAACTCGACGTCGATCACCGGGCCGGCGATACCGACGACGCGTCCGTCCTTCAGGCCGGTTGCTGGTTCTGTCATGGTCATGGCTGTGAGTCTCCTCAACCGTTGTGTTCGTGCGAGTCGACGGCGGTCGACCCGAAATCTTGGACAGTGGACGTGGGCGTCGTGCCGGCTGCACCCTGCGCAGCTCGTTGGCCGAACCCCATGTTCTGATCGAGATCGACGATACGGACGTCGGTCTTCTTGCCGGACCCGAGCGCCTCGGCACCGCCGACGATCTCCATGATCTCGGTGGTGATCGACGCCTGGCGGGCCCGGTTCATCGTGATGCTCAAGGTGCGGATGAGGTCCTCAGCGTTGTCGGTCGCCGACTTCATGGCGCGCTGGCGGAAGGCGTGCTCGGATGCCGCCGCATTCAGGAGCGCGGCCCACACGCGAGCTTCGACGTAACGCGGCAGGAGCGTGTCGAGAATCGTCGTCGGATCGGGCTCGAACTCGTAGTCGGAACCCGTGCCGTCGTCGGAGCCGGCCTTGCCGTCGCCGCCGACCACCGTCTCGGTCGACAGCGGGACGAGGGGTCGCAGCACGACCTCCTGGCTCCCGGGCGTGATGAATCGCGTGTACACCAGTTCGACCTTGTCGACGTGACCACTCGCGTACAGCCCGATCACGTGCTGGCCGATGGCCTTCGCGTCGTCGTAGCTCGGGTTGTCGCTGAAGCCCTGGAAGGGCTGCCCGAGGTCGTAGTCACGGAACTTGAAGTAGCTCTCCGCCTTGCGACCGACCGGGATGATCTCGTAGCCCTTGCCCGCGAGGACGTCGGCCTTGATCTCGCCTTCGGCGGCGCGCTGCACGCCGGCGTTGTACCCGCCGCACAACCCGCGGTCGGCGGTGATCACGACGTAGCAGGTGTTCTTGATCTCGTCACGCCCGCCGAGCAGCGGGGAGTCACTCGATGCACCCGCCGCGGCGAGGTCCTTGACGACCTCGGTGATCTGCTCGGAATACGGCACGGCCGCCTGTACGCGCTGCTGGGCCTTGACGATGCGTGAACCCGCGATCAACTCCATCGCGCGCGTGATCTTCTTGGTGGCCTCCATCGTCCGAATGCGACCCTTCAGAATGCGTTCTTGTCCACCTGCCATGTCAACTCACCTCGACTTCGGAACACGTGCGAGCACGACCCGTCCGGTCGGCCCAGGTCGCAGCCTCGTCGCCGGCGCTTCCCTCGGCGCGCGCGTCCCCACCTCGATCGACGGGTGCACCACTGGCATCGAAGGCGGTCGTCATGATGTCGTGCCTCACTCGGTCGCGAGGGTCTTCTGGGACTCGGCTTCGCCCAACTCGTCGGCGTCGACGCTGGCCGGATCGACCTGGTGGCTGTCACCGCCGCCGGCCTGGAACTGTGCTTTGAAGGCCTCGACGGCATCGGCCAGCCCGTCGGGGATCCCGCCCGAACGGAGGTCGGCGAGCATGCCGCTGTGACGGCTGCGCATCGATTCGAGCAGTTCTCGTTCGAAGCGAACCACGTCGGAGGTCGCGACGTCGTCGAGGTAGCCCTTGGTCCCGGAGAAGATCGACACCACCTGCTCCTCGACCGGCATCGGACTGTTCAGCGGCTGCTTGAGCAGCTCGACGAGTCGATAACCACGCTCGAGTTGTGCTTTCGACACGGCGTCGAGCTCGGAGCCGAACGTCGCAAACGCTTCCAACTCACGGAACTGGGCGAGGTCGAGCTTCAACGTACCGGCGACGGCCTTCATGGCCTTCGTCTGAGCGGCGGAGCCGACTCGCGACACGGAGATGCCGACGTCGACGGCCGGGCGCACACCCGACTTGAAGAGGTTGTCCTGCAGGAACACCTGACCGTCGGTGATCGAGATCACGTTGGTCGGAATGAACGCCGACACATCGCCGGCCTTCGTCTCGATGATCGGCAAGGCGGTGAGCGAGCCGGCGCCGTTCTCGTCGGACAGCTTGGCGGCCCGCTCGAGCAGCCGGCTGTGGAGGTA
Organism: uncultured Acidimicrobiaceae bacterium; assembly: GCA_963792905.1. GTDB lineage: Bacteria > Actinomycetota > Acidimicrobiia > Acidimicrobiales > Ilumatobacteraceae > Ilumatobacter. The sequence continues at coordinate 3,465 of CAWBYE010000020.1, read as the reverse complement.
GAACACGTCGCCGGGATACGCCTCGCGACCCGGCGGACGGCGCAGCAGCAGTGAGAGCTGGCGGTACGCATCGGCCTGCTTCGACAGGTCGTCGTACACGACGAGCGCGTGCTCACCGTTCTCCATCCAGTGCTGGCCGATGGCGCAGCCGGCGTACGGGGCGAGGTACTTGAAGGGCGCCGAGTCGGCGGCCGGTGCCGACACCACGACGGTGTACTCCATCGCTCCGGCCTGGCGGAGGGTGTCGACGGTCTGGGCGACGGTCGATCCCTTCTGGCCGATCGCGACGTAGATGCACTTCACGCCGAGACCCTTCTGGTTGAGGATCGTGTCGACGGCGATGGCGGTCTTGCCGGTCTTGCGGTCACCGATGATCAACTCACGCTGGCCGCGGCCGATCGGGGTCATCGCATCGATCGACTTGATGCCCGTCTGCAGCGGCTCGTGCACCGGCTTGCGACCGAGGATGCCGGGCGCCTGCACCTCCATGCGACGCTCGATACCGCCGATGATGTCACCGGCTCCGTCGATGGGCTGGCCGAGCGCGTTGACGACTCGACCGAGCATTGCGTCACCGACAGGGAGGGAGAGAATGCGACCGGTGGCCTTGACCGTCTGGCCCTCCTCGATCTTGTCGACGTCGCCGAGCACGACCGAACCGATCGATTCCTCGTCGAGGTTGAGTGCGAGGCCGACGGAGCCGTCCTCGAACTCGAGCAGTTCGTTCACCGCGGCATCGGGCAGGCCCGAGACGCGAGCGATGCCGTCACCGACTTCGGCGACGCGGCCGACGGTGCGGGCCTCGAGGCTCGAATCGAGGCCTTCCAGGTTGTTCTTGAGCGCCGATGCGATGTCGGCGGCGGAGATGGTGAGTTCAGCCATTGGTTGCTTCCTGGGTTGATCGTGCGGGGTCCTACAGACGGCTCTTCAGTTGATCGACGCGCGTACGAACGCTGCCGTCGATCACGGTGTCGCCCACGGTGGCGACGAGGCCGCCCAGCACGGACGGGTCGACGATCACCTTGAGATTCACCTGCTTGCCGGTGGCGTTGGCGAGCGCCGCCTTGAGGCGGTTCTGCTGGTCGTCGGTGAGCGCAACTGCACTGCGCACCTCGGCGACCGCCAGGTCTTTCGAGCTGGCGGCACGCGCCACCAGCTTGTCGATGATCGCGGGCAGGTCGCGCCCGCGACCCGATCCGACCACCATCGAGACGAGCTGGGTGGTCGTCGGTGTGGCCTTGCCACCCAGGAGATCTTCGACGATCGCCTGCCGCATGGCGGCGGGCACCTGATCATCGGTCAGTGCGCTGCGCAATTCGTCGCTCGATTCGTACGAGCGGGCGAAGCGGAACAGCTCGTCTTCGACCTCATCGATCGTGCCTTCGGCGCGGGCGACCTCGAAGAGCGCCCTGGCGTAGCCGTCGATCCGTGCGTCAGACATCAGCTCGCTCCTACACGTGAGATGAACGATTCGATCAGGTCCTGCTGGGTCGCCACGTCGAGTTCGCCACCGGCGAGCAACTGTTCGGTGGCGTTGTTGGCGAGCCGGGTGATCTCCCCGCGCAGCTCGTCGTTCACGCGGCCCGACGCCGCCACGATGTCGGCGTCGGCACGAGCCTCGAGCTCGACGACCTCCTGGTCGAGGCGGGCACGGCCCTCGGTGAGCACCTTTTCCGCCTGGGTGTCGGCGTCGGCGAAGAGGCGCTGGCGCTCGGCGTCGATGTCACCGGCGGCCTGGCGGATGTCGGCGGCCTCGCCCGTCGCCTCGGTCTGTGCGTTCTCGGCGGCGTCGAGGTCGTCCTGGATCGCCTCGGTTCGTTCGGCCATCGCCTTCTTGACAGCGGGGCCGGCGAACTTGAAGATCGCGACGAAGATGATGATCGAGGCGATCGAGCCGTAGATCAGCTCAGCCTGCTCAGGCCACAACCAGTGGACCGAACGCGCCGGATCGATGTCTTCGGCGGCGAAGAGGTTCGCGAGGATCATGACGACACTCCTGCACTCATGGATTGTTCGACGGCACCCCGGACCGTTGCCACGTCGGGTTCCTTGCCGGTCGCCAACTCGATCGTGCGAGCGGCCACGGCCGTAGCGGCGTCGACGACGTCGCCGCGGACGGCCTCACGGGCGGCTTCGGTCTCGGCGGCGGCAGCGTCGCGCTTGGCCGCGATCGCCGCATTCACCTCGGCCAGGCGTGCCGTGCGTTCGGTCTCGAGGATGTGGCGGGCCGCCTCGACACGTTCGTTGGCCTCGGCTTTGACCGTGGCCAGCGCCGACTCGTACTCGGAGACCTCGGCTCGCGCCGCGGCCCGAGCGGTATCGGCCTGCTCGTGCCCCTCACGGATGTGCGCATACCGGGCGTCCATCCCCTTCTTGAGCCGGGGGAACAGGAAGTAGCGCATCAACAGCGCCAGCACGATGAACGAACCGGCGCCCCATGCGAGCTCCTTGGCCTCGGGCGCGATCGGGCTCGGCCCCTCTTGGCAGGGGTACTCCGATACTTCGCCTTCTTCGAGTGGGAACTCACAATCGACGGGCGAGTGCTCCTCGCCATCTTCGGCGGCGACGAACGACACCTCGATGTGATTCCCCCTGGTGACGACGGCAGTCAGCACGTCAGCTCCTTGTGGGATTCGTAGACCGGTGGAACGGATATGTGGTGCGTGTCGATCACAGACCGATGAGGATGAACACCACGAAGCCGATCAGGGCGAGCGCCTCGGTGAAGGCGATGCCCAGGAACATCGTGGTGCGCACCATGCCGGCGGCCTCGGGCTGACGGGCCATCGCCTCGACGGACTTGCCGACCAGGTAACCGATGCCGATGCCGGGGCCGATGGCCGCGAGGCCATAGGCGAACCCGGCCGAGCTGGCCGCCTCGGCGGCCTTGAGGCCGTCGGCGTCAATGGCCTGGGCGAGGATGCTGAATGCTTCCATGTTGGGGTTGATCTCCTGTTGCTGTCTGGATGGGAGAGAATGAGAACTGCGCTGGTCAGTGCTCGGGGTGTGCCGCACCGCCGATGTACACGGCAGCGAGAATGGTGAAGATGTAGGCCTGCAGGAAGCCGACGAGCACTTCGAATGCCGTGATGAACAACAGCATGAAGAACGGGAGGACCGCGACCGGCTTGAGGATGAACGTGTCGCTCTGGACGAGTTCCTCGGTGAGCAGCGCGAACGTGACGAGCAGGATGTGACCGGCGAGCATGTTGGCGAACAGTCGAACCGTCAGCGAGAACGGACGGACGAGGAATGTCGAGATGAACTCGATCGGGATCACCAGGATGTAGAGCGGCCAGGGAACTCCGGGCGGCATCAAGGCGTTCTTGATGTACTTCGGGCCCTGGTGCTTGAAGCCGACCCCGATGAAGATCACCCAGACGAGCAGCGACAGGAACAGCGGGATCGCGATCCGGGCCGTGGCCGGCATGTAGATGATCGGAATGATGCCCGGCACGTTCACGA
>CAWBYE010000019.1:0-841458 GCA_963792905.1 uncultured Acidimicrobiaceae bacterium | reverse complement strand
ATCACGCCCGAGGTCGCCGGGTTCTACGGGCTCTACGAGTGGTTCATGGGCAAGGAGGCGCCCGCGAAGGACACGATCGGCCTGCTGATGCCCAACTACACACTGCTCGCCGCAATGCTGCAGGCGACCGGCCCCGACCTGACGCCGCAGAGCTGGCGCGATGCGTTGTTCGCCTACGGCGGAACGAGGCCGGCCATCAGCCAGACGTACCTCACATGGGGCGACAAGGGTTTCTGGCCCGACACCGACTACAACGGCGTCGACGATGCGACCCTCATCTGGTGGGATCCGGCGGCGACCGGACCCGACGAGATCCGCAAGGAAGGCGCCGGCATGTGGACCTTCGTCGACGGCGGAACGCGGTACCTTCCGGGCGAATGGCCGACGGACTCCAAGCTCTTCGACCCCGACGGTGCGGTGACGATCTACGCCGAACCGCCGCCCGGCGAAGACACCGCCGCAGTACCCCAGCCCCGCCGGCTGACCCGAGACCATTCTCGTGAACGAGGTGCGCCCCATGGGCGCACCTCGTTCACGAGATCGGCGCGATGGGCACGTCGGCGGTTTCGTTGAACGTCAGCAGGATCGGGCGGTCGCCGCGGATCGCGATCCGGCACACCGACGCCTGGTCGAGATGACAGTTGAACGAGATGTCGATGTCGACGCCGAGCGCCCACGCCACCGCCGACTTCATCGGTGACACATGGCTGACGACCACGACGTTGGCAGCACTCGCCCGCGGCAGCAGCTCGTCGCACGCTCCACGGACGCGGGCGTCGAGGGTGGCCAGCGACTCCCCTCCCTCGGGTGTGAAGTGTTGATCCTCACGCCAGCGTGACCACACCTCCGACGGGACATCCGCGTGCGGCGTCCCTTCGTACTCGCCGTACGACAACTCCAGCCATCGGTCGTCGACCTCGACCGGGCGACCGAACGCGGCGGCGGTCTGCACCGCACGTTTGAGCGGACTCGACACCACGAAGTCGACCTCGCAGCGGTCCTGGACGTAGGCCGCGATCGCCACCGCCTGCTGGCGCCCCCGGTCGTCGAGGTCCTGGTCGAGGCGGCCCTGCAGGCGGCCCTCCAGATTCGCCTGAGTTCGGCCATGTCGCACGAGGATCAGCACGCCATGCAGTGTTCCACAGCCGACGTGGTGGTCGGCGGGTCAGCCGAAACGTTCGGGGACCGCGTCGAGTCGGCCGTCACGAAGGAACGCTCGACGCCGTTCGGGATCACCGAGACGGTTGTGACGCCACAGCCAGACGCACAGCGCCACCCCGATCGCCTCCAACAGCAGGCTCCACACACCGCGATCGACGGCCGGCAACGGCGCATCGTCGAACGACCAGCCGAAGAACGGCCACCAGAAGACCTCGGTGTCGTTCCAGGCGCCGTCGAAGACGAGATGGAGGATCATGCCGATCGGCAGACCGAGCAGCACCTTGCGGATCGGCTTGCGCCCCGATGTCGCCAGCACGATCACGGCGAGCAGCAGCACGCTGAACACGAGTCCGTGCAGCACCCTCGCCCCGCCGAACACCCCCTCACCGACGGGGAGCACCGAGCCGACGATCAGCAGGCGGTAGTCGAAGCGCGGGTCACGGAACACGAGACCGACCGAGATCACCGCGGTGCCGATGAACCAGAAGAACACGGCTCAGACGATCAGCAGCCGACCGCAATCGGGGCAGTCGGCGACGCCCGTCTCCGCAGCCTCGTCCTTGACGGTGTCGATCTCGGCGGCCGACAGCTCCAGGTGGCAGCCCTGGCACTGCTTGCCGACGAGCGACGCGACCGCGACGCCGAACGCGGCCCGCTTGCGGTCGTAGGTGGCCAGGTGGACGTCGTCGATCTCCGCGCGCACGTCGTCGCGCCGCTGGGCCAGGGCTGCCAGTTCCGCCTCGATGTCTGCGACGTCCTCGGCCAACGCCGTGTCGGCGAGGCGCACCGCCGTGGCGACGGCGTCCTGCTCCGCGAGATGCGCTGCGAGCTGGTCGTCGAACGACGCCTGCTCCTCCAGCGCCGCCAGCTCCTGGGTGTCGAGTTCGTCGCGTTGGGACTCGACGGTGGCGATCTCGTGCATCAACGCTTCGGCCTCGCGCGGCGCGATCACCGTCTTCAGCTGCTGCTCGAGCCGCAGGCGGTGCGCCGACAGCTCGGCGCCCTTCGTCTCGGCTGCCTCGATCACCGCACCCAACTCGTCGATGCGGGCGCGGAGCGCGGTGCGTCGTCGTTCCCAGTCCTTCGCCCGTTCGCTCGCCGCGGTGAACTCGGCGCGCAACGCGGAGTGCTCACGCCGGTGGGTCAGCTGATCAGCCGACGTGTCGATCGATTGGAGGTCGAGGAGCAGCTGCGCGAGGGTCATCGCCACACAGTGTGGCAGGTCATCGACACGGGCCGACATTGTCGGTGATCGGCAGGATCGGCAGCGGCACGTTGGGGTCGAGCACGTCCGGCGGAACGGTGTCGCCCACCTGGACCGACCGGGTCACGATCGTCACCGGGGGTGCCGTCTCGACCGGCTCGGCCGGCTCGGCGTCGGGCGCCGAGGTCGTGGTCGGTGCGTTCGGGTCGACCGGGACCGTCGCGTGCCGGGACGTCCGACGGTGACCAGGATGCACTCGTTGCCGGGCAGATAGAGGCGGGCGTTCGGGCGTTCCGGCGGCGGCGGGCGATCCCAGTCGACCACGGGAAGCAGCGTGTGCGCCGGCTCCATGAACGCCTTCCAGATCACGGCCGGGTAATGGCCGCCCTGGACGTTGGGACCGAAGTCGGTGAGCCCGGGGACTCGCTGCATCGGGGTGTAGGCGTTGGGGTCGCCGACCCACACGGCCGTCGACAGCTGCTTGGTGCCTCCGACGAACCAGGCGTTGGTGTTGTTCTCCTGGGTGCCCGTCTTGCCGAACGCCGGACGACGGTCGTCGAACGCTGCACGTCGGCCGGTGCCACCGCCGTAGATCGGGCCCTTCATGATCTGCACGATCTCGAGCGCAGCGTCACGATCGAGCACCTCCGTGCCGGGGTCGAGGTGGGTGTAGATGAGCTCGCCCGCTGCGTTCTCGATGTACTCGACGTAGTACGGCTCGTGGTGGACGCCCTCGTTGGCGATCGACTGCACGCCGGACGCCATGTCGATCGGCGCCAACTCGTTGGCGCCGGTGGCGAAGCTGATGAACGGGTCGATCGGAAGTCGCTCCGAGGCCGGCTGGTCCTTGTAGAGGTAGGGCGAGCGCGCCATCCGATAGGTGGTGTCGACCACGCGGTTGAGCCCGACGATCTGCGACAGGCGCACGAAGGCACAGTTGATCGACTTGGTGGTCTGCGCCTGCAGCGTGGCGAGCCCACCGTTGACCGCGTCGACCACGAAGTCGTCGTCGCCGGGAACGGTGAACCGGCACGGGTCGGAACCGTCGATCAGATCGTTCTGCTGCGCTCCCGCCTGCACGGCGGCGGAGAGGATGAACAGCTTGATGCTCGACCCCGTCTGGCGGGGCGAGATCGCCATGTTGACCTCGCGCTCGTTGGGCACGAACCCTCGCCCGCCGACCATCACGCGGATGGCGCCGGTGGTGGAGTCGAGCGACACGATCGATGCGTCGAAGCCCTGGAACGTGTCGGGTAGTCGGTCGCGGGCCTGGACGGCCATCGCCTGCAGATTGGCGTCGAGCGTCGTGTGGATCCGCAGGCCGCCGCGGAACAGCTGGTTGTAGCGCTCCTGGTAGGTGTCGCCGAGCACGGTGCTGCGGTTCAGCAGGTAGTCGCGCAACGCCTCGGTGTAGTAGTTGCGCTCGTACGACCGGTCCGGCAATGTCTTGACGCGCGACGGCAACACGAACTCGGTGAGCTGTTCGGCCTCGACCGGGGTGACCTTGCCCTCGTCCTCGAGACGTTCGACCACCTGCAGCCAGCGTGCCCGGCTGCGCTCGGGTTCATTGATCGGGTCGAACCCCGACGGCGAGCGGACGAGGCCGGCGAGGAACGCCGCCTCCGTGAAGGTCAGCTCCTGAGCGGTCTTGCCGAAGTAGGTCTCGGCGGCGGCGGCGATGCCGTAGGCGTTGTTGCCGAAGAACACCGTGTTGAGGTACCGGGCGAGGATCTCCTCCTTCGAGAGCTCCTTCTCGAGCATCCGGGCGTAGTGGATCTGCAGGAGCTTGTAGCGCCCGTCGCGCTCCAGCCCGGCGAGGAAGTCGTTCTTGACGACCTGCATCGTGATCGTGGAGGCACCCTGCTGGGGCGCTTCGGACGCGAAGTTCGACAGTGTCGCGCGAATCAGGCTGCGGACGTTGATGCCGTCGTGGGTGAAGAATTCCTTGTCCTCCACGGTGAGGAAGGCGTCGACGACGTCAGGCGGGATCTCCTCGAACGGGATCGGCTGGGAGTTCTCGAGTTCGTAGATCCCGATCTCCTGGCCGTTGGCGTCGTAGATGTACGTCCGCTGGGCGAGCGCCTCGAACTCGGGGAGCTCGACGGGCAGCTCCTCGTGGGAGTTCGCGGTCGACCACACGCGTGGAGCGACACCGACCACCGTGGCCGTGACCAGCAGGGCGCCGGCAGCGACGACGAGCAGCAGTCGAGGGATGAAACCGAGGAGACGCACAGCGATGGTCACGATACTTGCGCCGATTGCGCCATGGGCGGCAGGCCCGACGACCGGGCGGAGTGTCGGCTACGTTCGCTCGCGTGCCTGCCAGCCGCTTTCCCAGCCGACCGTTCCGCTTCGGCGTGCAGTTGTCCGCCCCGACCGACGCTCGATCATGGCGCGACACCGCTCGTCGGATCGAAGCCCTCGGTTACTCGGTGGCGACGATGCCCGACCACTTCACCGAACAGTTCGCTCCGATGCCCGCGTTGCAGGCGATCCTCGATGCCACCACCACCTTGAGGGCCGGCGCGCTCGTGTTCGACAACGACTACAAACACCCGGCGATCCTTGCCAAGGAACTCGCCACGATGGACGTGCTGTCGGACGGCCGGGTCGAAATCGGGCTCGGTGCCGGGTGGATGATCTCCGACTACGAGCAGCTCGGGCTGCCCTACGACCGCGCCGGCGTGCGCGTCGACCGGTTCGTCGAGGGTCTCGCCGTCATTCGGGGCGCAATGGGACCGGAGCCGTTCACGTTCGAGGGCGAGCACTACCGCGTCACCGACTACGACGGCCGGCCCAAACCCATCCAGTCGCCGTGTCCACCGATTCTGATCGGCGGCGGTGGCCCACGTGTGCTCGGCATCGCTGCGCGTGAAGCCGACATCGTCGGCGTCAACGGCACGCTCGATGCGGGCGTCTTCGGCCCCGAAGCATTCGCGACGATGACGGCCGAGGCGGTCGAGGCCAAGGTCGCCATCGTCGCCGAGCAGGCCGGCGACCGGCTGGCCGACATCGAGATGAACATCCGCACGTTCTTCAACGCGGTCACCGACGATCGGGCCGGCCGCGTCGAGCGGATCGCCCGGGCGCTCTCGGTCGACGAGGCGATGCTCGACGCGAGCCCGTACGCGCTGATCGGAAGCCCGGCACGGATCATCGAGGACCTGCTGGCGCTCCGAGCGGACTACGGGTTCAGCTACGTGATCGTGGGCGCGGGTGAGATCGACTCGTTCGCACCCGTCGTGGCCGAACTCGCAGGGATGTAGTGGCGATGCAGCGCCGACCCGATGTGGTCCTCTGGGGGGCGGGCATGGTGGCGAGCGTGCATGCCGCAGCCTGCCAGTCGCTCGGCTGGCCGGTACGGGCGGTCGCCTCGCGCGATCTCGGGCGGTCGACCACGCTGGCCCGCGCGGTCGGCGCCCAACCGCAGCCGTACGGCGCGTTGCTGACGAAGCGACTCGGCGATCTCGCGATCGTCGCCACTCCCCCGGCCTCGCACGTCGATGACGCCATCGGGTTGCTCGACGCCGGTTACCAGGTGGTCGTCGAGGCTCCGCTCGCCTGCACACTCGCCGACACCGACCGTTTGATCGATGCCGAGGCGCGAACGGGCCGGGCGGTGCTGTACTCCGAGCATCTCGTCGCCTCGCCGGTGATCGATGCACTGCTCTCCGACGTCGGCTCACTCGGCGCACTCACCCACCTGTCTGCACGGGCGCTTCAGGCGCCACCGACGTGGCGGCAGGACGACGGATCGTCGTGGGGAGGCGGCGCGCTGTTCGACCTCGGCGTCCACCCGGTCGGCCTCGTCCTGCGTACGGCCGCCGAAGCGGGCGCAGGGACGCCCACCTCGCTCACCGCCGTGATCACGGACGCGGGAACCGACCGGGAACACGGCACGGTCAAACTCCGGTTCGCGTCGGGGTTGCTCGCCACGATCGTCGTCGGTTGGCAGCCGGGATCGACACCGAGCTGGGACCTGCAGGCGTCGAGTGCGAGCGGCGTGCTGCGCGCCGAGCTGTACCCGCAACCCTCACTCGAGCACAACGGCGACGTCGTGCCGGTGGGCGCGCCGACCGGCACGACGTCGCTGGTCGACGACTACGGCTACGCCGCACAGCTCAAACGATTCTGGACCAACATCCGCACCGGCCGACCGGTACCGGCCACCTCGCTGCTCGGTCGTCAGGTCCTCGACGTGATCGCCGCCGCGCACTGGTCCGCCGGCCGCAACGCGACCGAGGTCGCACTCCCCTTCCCCGGCCCCCGCGACCAGACCCCCCGCGACCTCCTCGCCTGAACGATTGCATCACGGGTCTGACCCCTGATGCGATCGTTCAGCGCTGGGAGAGGTTGCGGCCCTTCTCGATCACGACGACACCTTCGTCGCTGACCGTGAACAGCTCCCGATCGGCATCGAGTTCGAGTCCGATGCGAGTCCACTCGGGCACGACGACGTTCTTGTCGACGATGCAGCGGTGCAGCCGCACACCGGGACCGATGTGGACGTCGGGGAAGATGATCGAGTCGGTGACGTGCGCATCGTGGTCGATGAACGTGCCGGGACCGACGATCGACCGCTCGACGTGTGACCCCGAGACGATCGAGCCCTGGCACAGCAGGCTGCCGTCGACGAACGACGGCTCGCCGCCGCGCCCCCGTGACACCTTCGCCGGTGGGAGCGCCCGGCGCGACGTGAACACCGGCCACTTCTCGTTGTACAGATTGAAGATCGGCACCGGCGCGATCAGGTCCATGTTGGCGTGGAAGAACGAGTCGATCGTTCCGACATCTCGCCAGTAGCCCTTCTCGCGATCGTCCTGGCCGGGCACGATGTTCTTGGAGAAGTCGTAGGCGCGTGCGACGCCGGCGTCGGTGAGCGCCGGGATCACGTGGCTGCCGAGGTCGGTGTACTGGTTCTCCCGGGGGGTCACCACGTCGATCAACGTCTGGGTGTCGAACACGTAGTTGCCCATGCTGGCGAGACACATCTGGTCGTTGCCGGGCATCGTGGGCGGCGATGCCACCTTCTCGTGGAAGGCGAGGATCCGACCCTCGTCGTCGACCTCGATCACACCGAACTCGGTCGCCTCGTGCTTGGGCACCGGGATCGCCGCCACGGTGACGCCGGCTCCGGTCTCTGCGTGTTCCGCCACCATCTGGCGCGGGTCCATCCGGTAGATGTGGTCGGCACCGAACACGCACACGATGTCGGGTGATTCGTCGGCGATCAGGTTGAGGTTCTGGTAGATCGCGTCCGCGGACCCCTGGAACCAGTACGGGCCACGCCGCATCTGCGCCGGCACCGGGGTGACGTAGTTGTCGAGCATCGCCGAGAAACGCCAGGTCTGGGAGATGTGGCGGTCGAGGCTGTGGCTCTTGTACTGGGTGAGCACGACGATCTTCAGGTAGCCGGCGTTCGCGAAGTTGGACAGCGCGAAGTCGATCAGGCGGTAGGTGCCGGCGAACGGAACCGCCGGCTTGGCCCGGTCGTTGGTCAGCGGGGCGAGACGCTTGCCCTCGCCGCCGGCGAGCACGATCACGAGCACGGTCGGTTCGGCAGCCATCACGCTCCAACGTACACAGCGAGGCAGCGCTCAGCCGAGTAGTTCGCGGTACAACGCCGAATATTCAGCTGCCGGGCCGCTCCACGACCAGTCGATCGACATGATGCGCTTGCGCAGCGTGTCGCGCCGGCGAGTGTCGCGGAGCCGTCGGGCTGCCCGGAACATCGCTGCGAGCAGGTCCTCCGACGTCGTGCGGCCCGCAACGAACCCAGTGCCGTTGCGGTGGAGGTCGACGTCGACGACCGTGTCGACGAGCCCGCCGACGGCAGTGGTCACCGGCACGGCCCCGTACCGCATCGCCTGCATCAGCGTCAGGCCGCACGGCTCGAAACGACTCGGCATCAGAGAGACGTCCGCCCCGGCGAACATCAGGTGCGACAACGACTCGTCGTGGCCGTCGACGAATGCGAACGACGTCGGGTGGTCCGCGGCGAGCCGATGGAGGTGGGCGGACAGCCCGGCATCTCCCGATCCCAGGATCGCCAGTCGCATCGGGACCTGCTCGAGCAGGCCGACCAACGGGGCGAGCAGATCGATCCCCTTCTGGTGCGTGAGTCCGGTGACGACCGTGGCGAGCGGCGTGGCGTCGTCGCCGGAGAGATCGAGGCGCTCGTGGAGCGCACGGCGATTGACGGCCCGCATGGCCAACGTGTCGAGGTCGAACGGTGCGGCGATCAGGGGATCGTTCGCCGGGTCCCACACGTCGGTGTCGATGCCGTTGCGGATCCCGACGAGTGCATCACTGCGGTGACGGAGCTGTTCGTCGAGCCCGAAACCCCCCTCCCGGGTCACGATCTCGGTCGCGTAGTGCGGCGAGACCGCAACGATCCGGTCGGCGAGCGCGATGGCTCCCGACAGCGGGTTGGTGTCACCCCACCACTCGAAGTGCGAGGCTCGGGGGCCGATCAACCCGAGCCACGACCCGTCGGCGACGCCCTGGTAGGCGAGGTTGTGCACTGAGAGGACGGTGGGCAGCGGATCGGTCAGCGCCGCCAACACGGCACCGGTGTGCCAGTCGTTGAGATGCAGGACGTCGGGCGGATCGAGTTCGACCCAGGCGGCAACCGCCCGGGCGAAGCGGAAGAACCGCTCGCTGTTGTCGGGCCAGCCCTCGCCGTTCGCCTGCAGGTACGGGTGCGGCCGGGCGATGCCCGGCACCGACACGAGGTGGACCCGCCCCGCCACCGGGTGGATTCCGATGCGCACGCTCGCGAACCCGACCCAGTCGGGAACGTCGAGCGCCACGACCGTCTCGTCGTCGAGCGCGACGCCGTCGTAGTCGGGCATCACGAGTTCGACGTCGACACCCTGGCGCCGCAACTCGGTTCCGAGTCCGGCGGCAGCAGCGGCGAGACCGCCGACCGTTGCGACCGGGGCCAGTTCGGCGGTGGCGAACACGACCCTCACGAGCCCAGTCTGCCCCACTCGCGAACACTTGGCCCGCGGACGCGCTTGACTGGATGGATGTCGGATCAGACAGCGGTGCACGACCAACCGAACGATGCGCTCAGCGACGACATCCGGTTGCTGGGCCGTCTCCTCGGTGACGCGATCAGGGCGACCGAGGGGGAATCGACCTATCAACTGGTCGAACGGGTTCGCCGGCTGTCGGTCGAGGGGCGCCGCTCCGGTGTGAGCACGGTCGAGCCGATACGCGAGCTCCTGGGTCGCGAACCGATCTCGGAACAGCTCCTCGTTCTGCGAGCGCTCGACTGGCTGTCGCTGTTGGCGAACACCGCCGAGGACGTCCACGTCGAACGCCGGAGCCGTCACCATCGCGCGGCCGGCAGCCCCCCTCGCCCCGGCAGTCTCGCCGCGTCGTTCGAGCGCATCGGGCGCTCGGGCGTTCCCGACGGTCGGCTCGTCGAGGTGGTCGCCGAGCTCCAGGTGAGCCCGGTCATCACCGCCCATCCCACCGAGGTGCGACGCAAGACCGTGCTCGAGGTCCTCGACGAGATCTCCCACCTGCTCGACCAGCGCAGCCAGGCCATCGATCCCGGGGATCGCGAGCGGCTCGACGACGAACTCGCCACTCGCGTGTTGCTGCTCTGGCAGACCGCGCTGCTCCGGTTGTCGAAGCTCCGCGTCCGCGACGAGATCAACGAGGCGATCCGGTACTACTCGGCGAGCCTCTTCGACGTCGTGCCCGCCCTCACGCGCCGACTGGCGGACGACCTCGCCGCAGTCACCGGTGACCGCGTCGACACCACGAATGCGATCACGATGGGCTCGTGGATCGGCGGCGACCGCGACGGCAACCCGTTCGTCACCGACGAGGTGATGCACTACGCCATCGGACGCCAGACGGCAACCGCGCTGGAACACCACCTCGCAGGTGTGCATCGCCTGTCACACCAACTCTCGATGACCGATCGGCTCGTCACCCCGACACCTGAGGTCATCGCGCTCGCCGAGGCGTCCGGCGACGAGTCTCCGTTCCGCGCCGACGAGCCGTACCGCAGGGCGCTGCGCGGCATGCACGCCCGACTCCACGCCTACGCACGCAGTGTGCTCGCCCCCGAGGACGACGTCCCCGGTCCACCGCCGGCCGAGCCGCGAGCGGCCTACCAGGATCTCTCCGAACTGCTCGACGATCTCGACACGGTCACCGCCTCGCTGCACACCCACGGCGCCGGATCGATCGCTGCGCGTCTGGTCGAGCCCGTCCGCGACGGGGTCGCCACGTTCGGCGCCCATCTCTGCGGGCTCGACATGCGCCAGAACTCCGCGGTCCACGAGACCGTGGTCGCCGACCTGCTTCGTTCCGCAGGGGTCTGCGACGACTACCTCACGCTCGACGAAGGCCGCCGGGTCGCGATCCTCGAAGACGAGCTCCACTCCCCTCGGCTCCTCTGCCACCCGAGGTCGGGCCACGCCGCCATCACCCGTTCCGAACTCGCGATCCTCCGGGAGGCGGCCACCGCCGTCGCTCGCGTCGGACGCACGATCGTTCCCCACTACGTGATCTCGATGGCCCACGACGTCAGCGACGTCCTGGAGGTCGCCGTGCTCCTCAAGGAGGTCGGGCTGGTCACCGCTGCTTCGTCGGGGCGGGCGGCGACCACGCAGCTCGACATCGTGCCGCTGTTCGAGACGATCGACGATCTCGACCGCTCGGCCGACGTCCTCTCCAGGCTGCTCGCCAACGACGTGTACGCCGACCTGGTGCGCTCGCGCCGCAACCGCCAGGAGGTGATGATCGGCTACTCCGACTCGAACAAGGACGGCGGGTACCTGACATCGCAGTGGAACCTCTCGGCCGCGCAGACCGCGCTCGCCCGCGTCGCTGCCGACGCCGGCGTGCGCCTGCGGTTCTTCCACGGCCGCGGCGGCACGGTCGGGCGGGGCGGCGGGCCCGCCCACCAGGCGATCCTCGCGCTCCCACCCGGATCGGTCGACGGCTCGATTCGCCTCACCGAGCAGGGCGAGATGGTCGCCGCGAAGTACTCCAACCCGGCCATGGCCCGCCGCAACCTCGAGACGGTGGTGGCGGCCACGCTCGAGGCGTCGCTGCTCCACGCAGAACACGACCCGGCCGACGACGAACTCCACGCCGACACGATGAGCGAGCTCTCCGGTCTCGCCTACGACACGTATCGGGCGCTGGTGTACGGCGACGACCGCTTCGTCTCCTTCTTCCGTTCGATCACGCCGACCGACGAGATCGCCAAGCTCAACGTGGGGAGCCGGCCGGCCTCGCGCACGGCCTCCGCGGCGATCGAAGACCTCCGTGCGATCCCGTGGGTGTTCGGCTGGACGCAGTGCCGACTGATGCTCCCGGCGTGGTACGGGGTCGGGTCGGCGGTGCATGCGTTCGTGGGCGGCGACGACCCCGATGAGCGACGACTCGATCGGCTGTCGCAGATGTACCGGGACTGGCCGTTCTTCCGCACCGTGATCGACAACATGGGCATGGTGCTCGCCAAGACCGACATCGACATCGCCCGCCGGTACGCCGACGTCCTCGTCGAGGACGACGCGACGCGCACCGAACTCTTCGGAGCGATCGCCGACGAGCACGCCCGAACACTCCACTGGCACCGTCGCATCACCGGGTCGGTCACACCGCTCGCCGACAACCCGCTGCTCGCTCGCAGCCTGCGCAACCGGTATCCGTACCTCGATCCACTCCACGTGATGCAGGTCGACCTGCTGCGTCGCTTCCGCGACGGCGACCACGACGAGATGGTCGAACGAGGCATCCAGTTGTCGATCAACGCGATCGCAACCGGCCTGCGCAACTCGGGCTGACGACGCCTCCTGACGACTCCTGACGACTCGGGACCGTCGGAGGGGCCGTCGGTAGGATCGGTCGACATGTCGATCACACGTCGCGCCCGCCTCGTCCGACGGATGCTCGCCCGGCTGTCGAGCGGCGACGAGATGTCGATCGACGAGGCGCGGGCACGCATGGACCAGATCGACCGTCTCCCACGACCGCGCCACGTCGACTACGTCGACACGCTCGTCGGCGGTGTGCCGGCGATCATCGCAACACCCACCCTGACGCCACCGACCCGACACCTGCTGTACATCCACGGTGGCGCCTACGTCGTCGGTTCACCGCGCAGCCACATCGCGATGGTCGCCAAACTGGCCAAGCGGGCGTCGGCCACCGCAACGGTGATCGAGTACCGTCTCGCCCCGGAGCACGTCTACCCAGCAGCGGTCGAGGACGGTGTGGCTGCCTACCGTGCACTCGTCGCCGACGTCGACCCGGCGCTCGTGACGATCGCCGGTGACTCCGCGGGCGGCGGGGCGGCGTTGTCGGCGCTCTGCGCACTGCGCGACGCCGGTGACCCGCTCCCGGGCGCGGCATACCTGCTGTCGCCGTGGACCGATCTCACCGGCTCGGGCGAGTCGGTGATCACACGAGCGGACGCAGATCCGATGATCGACGGGTCGAAGATCGCCGGGGCGGCGCGGGTCTATGCAGGCGACGTGTCACTCGACGATCCGGGTGTCTCCCCGCTCTTCGCCGATCTCTCGGGCCTGCCCCCGATGTTGATCCAGACCGGGATGGACGAGGTGTTGCTGTCGGATTCCACCCGCCTCGCCGAACGCGCTCGCGAGGCCGGCGTCGACGTGACGCTCGATCTCGCCGACGGCATGTGGCACGTGTACCAGGCGTTCGCCGGGTTCGTTCCCGAGGCCACCGAGGCGCTGGTTCGAGCGGCGGTGTTCATGCGCTCCCGTGTTCCGGCCCCTGCCCTGGCGCCGGTGACGGCATGACCGACAACACGGCTCCGGCCGAGACCGTTGCCGGGCCGAGGTTCCCCGAACTGGGCTTCTACACGCTCGCCGGCGGTGCCCAGAATCCGCGGGATCTCGTCGAGGAGTGTCGGCGGGCGGAGGAACTCGGGCTCGGGAGTGTGTTCATCAGCGAGCGCTTCAACGTCAAGGAAGCGGTCACCCTGTCGGGGGCCGCCGCGGTTGCGTCCACCAACCTGCAGATCATCACGGGCGCGACCAACCACAACACGCGCCATCCGATGGTCACCGCGTCGTACGCCACCACGATGCACCGACTCACCGGCGGCCGCTTCGTGCTCGGCATCGGTCGCGGGATCGGCCCGATGTTCGACGCGTACGGGATTCCCAGGATCACCACCGCCCAGATGGAGGACTTCGCCCACGTCATGCGACGCCTCTGGCACGGCGACACCATCATCGGCAACGACAGCCCGATCGGTTCGTATCCCGTCCTGCGGCTCGACCCGACCTTCGACGAGGACATCCCGCTCGGCCTGGTGGCGTTCGGGCCGAACTCCCTCGAGTTGGGCGGGCGGGCCTTCGACCACGTCATCCTGCACACGTTCTTCACCGACGAGACACTGCAGCGTTGCGTGCGCACCGTGAAGGACGCCGCCGACCGTGCGGGCCGCGATCCCGACTCCGTCACCGTGTGGTCGTGCTTCGCCACGATCGGCGATCACCTTCCCGAGCCGGTCCGACTGAAGAAGACCGTCGGGCGACTCGCCACGTACCTGCAGGCCTACGGCGACCTGATGGTCGACACCAACCGGTGGGACCCGGCGGTACTCGCCGCGTTCCGGGCCGACGAGCTGGTTGCCGGCTTCCGATCGGCGATCGACGTCGACGCAACGACCGAACAACTCGAACACATCGCCACCCTGATCCCCGACGAGTGGCTGGCACCATCAGCGACCGGGTCGGCCGCCGAGTGCGCCACGGCGGTGCGCGGCCAGTTCGACCTCGGCGCCGACGCCGTGATCATGCACGGGGCGAGTCCCGACGACCTCGCACCCATCGTCGAGGCGTACTCCGACCCGAACAATTGACGGGGCCACCCCAGCCCTCGCCGAACCGGGCGCGTCCGGCTATCCGCTCTGGAGTTCAGTCGTGACCGAGGCGGCGACCCTGCGGAGGGCGGCGAGCTGGTCGTCATCGAGATGACGCGGCCGGTAGTCGGCGACGCAGAGTGTGCCGACACGGCTGCCGTCATCGAGCGTGAGCGGCATCCCCGCGTAGAAGCGGAAACGGGGTTCGCCGGCGACCAACGGGTTGTCGGCGAATCGAGGATCGGCCAGGGTGTCCTCGACCTGCAGCACGTCGTCGCCGAGGATCGCGTGAGCGCACAGCGACATCTCGCGTGGCGTCTCGACGACGTCGACGCCGCGGTGCGACTTGAACCACTGTCGATCGGCGTCGACCAGGCTCACGAGTGCGACGGGCACGTCGAGGGTGGATCGGATCTCGTCGGCGTGGCGATCGAACCGCGGCTCGGGCTCGGTGTCGAGGACACCGAGACGGTGGAGGGCCTCGATGCGCTGCGGCTCGTCGTCCGGCAGCGGCGCGTTCTGCCACCGGCTCGACCGTCGCAGCAACCAGGCACGCAGCTTCGTGCGCAGGAAGAACGGACTCGCCGGCCAGACCAGCCACTCGGTGATTCGGGTCTCGTCCGCATCCGGTCGCCACCGCGATTCGGTCCGGCCCACCATGATGATCGGGACGCGGGAACCGTTCGACGTGCCGAGACCGCGAATCGCTGCGACGAGGTCGAAGTCCCGGTCGTCGTCGATCGCCTCGATCAGGACGATTCCCGGCTCGCGGGAGCTCACGGCGGCGAACGCCTCGCGCAGGTCAGCGGTGGCGACGACCTCGAGGTGCTCGGCGCGTGCTGCGTCGGCCAGCCTCTCGGCGATCTCCTGGGTCCGCGCGCAGACGACGGCGAGTTTCGAGTACGAGCCGAGCGCTGACGTCACCGCCGAATCGACCGGTGTGCCGGGCCGCATCGGCTTCGGCCGATCACCGCGGACGGCGACCGTTCGTCCTTCCGTGGCGGCGAGGATCTCACCGTCGTAGCCCGCCGCCCTCGCATGGGCCCGCGCGAGTTCGAGGAGTTCGTCGATCTGTTCATCGGTCCGGCTGGGATCGTGGTGGTAGAGGGCGACACGGTGGACACCGGCGCGTCGAGCGAGGTCGACGACGTACTCGACGGTGCTGTGGCCCCAACCGACGTGGTCGGGGTACTCCGCGCCGAGGTACTGCGCATCGTGGATCAGCAGATCGGCGCCGGCGACGAACCTGGCGTGGGCGTCGTCGTGGCGATTCCGACCGAGGTCCCCGCCCACCGCGAGTTCCTGGTCGTAGGGCTCATGGTCGGAGGAGTACACGACGACGGCGCCGTCGACCTCGATCCGATAGCCGAGCGTGAGCGCCGGGTGGTTGAGATAGCGCGTCGAGATCACGATGTCGTCGATCTCGAAGTCGCCCTCGACGAGGTCGTGATGCTCGACATGGGCAGACAGCTGACCGATCTCGACCGGGAAGTAGCGGTACTCCATCTGGCCGGCGAGGATCTCTCCGAGCGAACTTCCCAGACCGCTCGGGCCGTAGATGTCCCAGGTGTTGCCCTGCACGAACAGGGGCGCGAAGAACGGAAGGCCCTGGATGTGATCCCAGTGGGTGTGACTGATCAGGATGTGACCGTCCACCGGCTGGCCGTCGGCCGTCGCGATCAGGTGCTGTCCGAGGCCATGGGCACCGGTACCGCAGTCGAGGACGAGTTGCGTCCCACCGTCCGAGAGGATCGACACACACGACGTGTTGCCGCCGTAGCGCACCGTGCTGGGACCGGCCTTGGCGATCGAACCCCGTGTTCCCCAGAACGTCACCTGCATCCGTGTGCCTCCCTGCGATGACTGTACGGGACCGCACCGGCATCCCGGCGCGGCATGACGGACGACGGCGTCAGCCCGTGCCGGTCACGACCGTGACCGGCAGCTTCACCTTGCGTTCGATCCGATGAGGCAGGTCCTGATGGAGCCACCGCGAGATCGTGGTCGGCAACGTCGACACGATGATCTCTTCGACGTGTTCGGAGTCGACGATTCGAGCGACCGCGGCGGCGGGGTCACACTCGGTGGACAGCTCGCCGGTCGCGGTGGCGCCGAGCGACCTCAGCCAGTCGAGTCCGTAGGCGAGACGATCGCTGGCGATGCGACGTTCGTCGGCGACCTCGAACGACGCCGTCGGCGACAGGTTCGCAGCGTCGCCCGCGGCAGCGCCGATGGCCACCGCCGCCGACACGGGACTGGCGACGGGCACGACCAGGTGGAACACGTACTCCCCCTCGCCGACGCGTCGGCAGACCTCGTCCGCCAGCGCTTCGCCGCCAACGGTCCGGTTCGCCACGATCAGTGTCTTGTGCAACTCGACCCCCCGGTCGCCACCTCGATGAATCCCTGCGCAGATCCTAGGTCATCGAGCCCGACCCGGATCAGCGACCTGGTCGAGTTCCGCCTCACCGAGGTAGCTCGCCTCGATCAGATGGCGATTCGACGAGAGCGCCTCGACCGATCCCTCCAACACCATCTCGCCGTGGCTGAGGACGTACCCGCGGTCAGCGATCTCGAGAGCCATGTGGACGTGCTGCTCGACGACGAGGATGCCGCATCTCGTCTCGTCGGCGATCGATCGAACGATCGGCAGCAACTGCTCGACGATCATCGGTGCCAGCCCGAGGCTCATCTCGTCGACGAGCATGCAGCGCGGCTCGGACACCAGCGCCCGCGCCATCGCCAGCATCTGCTGCTCGCCACCCGACAGCAGCCCGGCGCGTCGCTTGGCGAGCGGCCGGAGCGCCGGCATCAACTCCATCGCTCGCTCGTGCGCGTCGCGTCTCGCCTGACGGCCACCGGTGAGCCCGAGACGGATGTTCTCGTCGACGGTCAGATCGAAGAAGAGCGAGCGGTCCTCGGGCACGTGCGCCAGCCCTCGGCGGGCGACCAGGTGGGGCCGGCGACCGTGGACCACCTCGCCCATCACTTCCACGCTCCCGGCCAGCGGAGCGAGCAGACCCGAGATCGTGAGGAGCGTGGTGGTCTTGCCGGCACCGTTCGGGCCGAGGAGCACGACCACTTCGCCCGGCCCGACGTTCAACGTGACATCACGCACGACGGGAACCGATTCGTACCCCGCGTGGAGCCCGCGGACGTCGATGAGCAACTCGTCAGACATCGCCGGCACTCACCGTCGGCTCCCCCAGGTACGCAGCCATCACCGCTGGATCGGCGCGGATCGCAGCCGGCGGACCGTGGGCAATCACCTTGCCGAAGTCGAGAACGTAGACGTCGTCGCACACGTCGAGGACCAGGCCCATGTCGTGGTCGATCAGGAAGAGGCTCACGCCCAGGTCGAGGAAACTCCGGAGATGGCGACCGAGCTGACGGCTCTCCGCGGTGTCGAGACCTGCGGCAGGTTCGTCCAACAGGAGGAGCTTGGGCGATGCAGCCAGTGCTCGGCCGACGCCGACCAGCTTGCGCTGGCCGTGACTCAACTCGCCAGGATGGGTGTCCGCGAGATGACCGATCCCCAGCGCGTCGAGCGCCTGGTCGACGCGTCCCGCGGCATCGAGATCGCCCCGCGTCGGGTGGAACACATCGGCGAGAAACGAGTACCAGCGCGGCCGCTCGGCTGCGACCATGAGGTTGTCCCTGACGGTCAGGTCCTCGAACAGTTCGAGCGACTGGAAGGTTCGGAGCAGACCGAGTCGCGCCCGTTCGTCCGGGCGTTTTCCGGCGAGATCCGTTCCGTCGAACGACACCGAGCCGGCGGTGAGCGGCGTGAACCCGGTGATCGCATCGATGAACGTGGTCTTGCCCGCTCCATTGGGGCCGATGAGTCCGACGATCGTTCCCGGTTCACACGTGAGATCGATCGCACCGTTCGCGAAGATCCCGCCGTACGCGACGCTCAGTCCGCGGGTTTCGAGCAGCCCCATGTCAAGAACCGACCTGTGCGGGAAGAGCGACGGCGGCCCCGCTGGAGCCAGGGACCCGAGCGCGACGATGGATGCTGGCCCGGGCACGCACTCCCCCGGCGATCCCCTCCGGGTTCAGCACCGCGGTCAGGATCAAGAGCACGCCCCCGATCAACACCGCCCAGTCGCCGAGGCTGCCGACGACCTCTGCCATCGCGAAGAAGGCCACGCCCGATGTCGCCATCACACCCGCCGTTGCGGCGCCGCTGACGCAGGTGATCCCACCCAGGTACGCCACTGCGAGCGCGGTGAGCGAGGCGACGGTGCCGAACGAGGCATCCGACACGGTGCCGAACCGATAGGCGATCAGGCACCCGCCGATCCCGGCGATGAACGACGATGCCGCGAAGACCTCCAGTTTCACCCGTGCGACGCCGACCCCGCTCGCGCTCGCTGCGCGCTCGTTGGACCGCGCTGCGAGCATGCGGCGTCCCGAGGAACTCCGGCGCACGTTGGCGACGGCGAGGGCGAGGAGCAGGGCGACCAGTACCAACAGCACCCCGAAGATCGGCCGAGAGGCGTTGGATCCCAGGATCAGGCCGAGGTCCCAGGACCCGACCCTCGGATTCGGCACCTTGGCGCCACCGGTCGACACGTCCCCGACGTACTTGGGATTCTTGAAGATGAACTCCGAGATCGCCACGCCGCCCGCGAGCGTGACGATCGCGAGGTTCGTCCCGCGGACGCGAAGGGCCGGGAGCCCGACGAGCACACCGAACACCATCGCGACGAGCGACGCCATGATCGGGGCGAGTGGGAACGGGATGTTCCAGTTCATGGCGAGCTTCGACAACGTGAACCCGGCGACGCCGGCGAACGCCATCTGCGCCAACGAGGCCTGGCCGCCGAAACCGGTGAGCAGCACCAACGACAACGCCAACACCATGGCGATCGTCGTGGTCATGATCGCCCCACGCCAGAGTGGCCCGAGCGCCAACAGGCCGACGATGGCGAACGCGACCGGTGCGACCACGCTGACCGGGCTGACCTTCGCCGGTGGGATCCTCGGCAGCTTCCACTTGTCGACCGTTCCGCGATCGGGGATCCGCTCGCCGAGCACGACCATCGCCACGATGATCACCAGGAACGGAAGACCCTCGCGAGCCCCGTACTGCGGGAACCAGGAGAAGTCGGTCTGCATCTTGGTGAACGACGACTGCACCATGCCGATCGACAGTCCGGCGGCAACCGTCGGCCAGACGTGCCGGAAACCGCCGAGGAGCGCCGCACCGAGCGCGGGGATGAGGAACCCGAACGTGAACACCCCGGACGAGAGCTGGATCATCGGCGATGCGAGGATGACGATCAGCGCCCCGACCAACGAGGCGAGGACGAAGCTCGCCCGGGCGAGGGCGCTCGGCGAATAGCCGAGCAGTACCGCTCCCTTCTCGTTGCCGGCGGCGGCGCGGGTTGCGAGACCGAGCCGCGTGTACTTCGAGGCGAGGAAGAATCCCCCGGTGATGAGCGCGACGACCAGAACGAGCCACAGCCCGTCGCGCGGCACGGTCACCCCGTCGGCGAACGTGACTGGTTCGCGCGGCAGGATCGCATCCACTCGCAGGCCGGCGTTGTCCGGGAATCGACGCTCGATGAGCGCGGTGAAGACGATCACCAGGCCGATGCTGGCGACGATCTTGGCGAGGCCCGGCGCCCTGAGCAACGGCCGGAAGACGAACTGGTACACGACGAGGCCCATCCCAGCGGCCGTGAGCAACGCGAGCGCCATCGCCCACGCCAGGCCGACGTCGTCGCCGAAGTGATACCTGGCCGGGAGCCCGGGGATCGGGAACGTGTAGTTCCCCTGGCGGAGGTCGGCGTACACGTACGCCGACCACGTCGCCATCGCGCCGTACGCGAAGTTGACGACCCCCGACCCCTGGTAGGTGATCACGAGGCCGAGGCCGAACGCAGCGATGATCGCACCGGCGCCCGTACCGAGCAGCAGGAAGAAGAGGTAGTCAGTCATCACGACATCGGCGCTGCATGTTCACGGCAGGTAGTCGACGACCGAGAACGCCTCGAAGCCCGGAATCGTCCGGATCTCGCCACCCTCGACGTATTCGCCGATCGGGAACTCGAAGCTGCAGATGCTCGGGTAGTCCGGCGCCGACCCGCACGCCAGCAGGTTGTCATTCGGGAAGTTGCGGATGTCGGTCGCTGCGGCGAGCGCGGCGTGGATCGACGCTCCGGTGACCTCGCCACCACTCCCGGCGACGCTGTTCGCAACCCGCGCCAGCGTCATGATCTGGGTGACGCCGAGGGCACCCACTCCGAGCGACGTCGCGCTCGCATCGCCATGGCCGGGTTCGATCAGCGCAGCGAAGTCGGATGTCGCCGGCGTGTCCTGGGCGCTGCCGATCGCGACGAAGTTCCAGCCGACGGCGTCGTCGCCCACGACGTCGATGACCTCGGCACTCGCACAGAGCGGCGTCGAGATCACCGGGGTCGTGATGCCGAGTGCCACGCGCCCCCGAATCGCGCCGATACACCCGGCATCGGAATACAGCGAGATCAGCACATCGGGGTCACCGTCGTTGGCCTGACGCATCAGGCCCTGGAATCCGGCGTCGGTCTCGTTGTCACCCCCCTTGATCGAGACGTAGCTGATGCCCGCCTTGTCGAGCGCAGCGGTCAGAGCCGCTTCGGAGCCGTTGCCACCGACGTTGTCGGCGCTGATGATCCCGACGCTCTCCGCCTCGAAGTGGAGGTCGGCGAGCGCCACCATGGCCGCCATCGTGGTGGCATTGCCGCCGGACACGAAGAGCGCGTCCGCCGTGTAGTCGCCGCTCAGGATGGGAAGCGCTCCGGTGACCGGGATTCCCGATGCCGCGAAGGTGTCGTAGCCGGGAAACAGATCGAGTCCCAGCATGACCATCTCGACGTTCTTGCCGGCGAGTTCCTGGGCGCAGGCCTGCGACGTCTCCGGCGAGCCGGCTGCAGCGCAGTGCACGATCTCGATCGGACGGCCGCCCAGGCCACCGTGCTGGTTCAGGTAGTCGGCGGCGAGGTCGGTGTCGGTTCGCATCTCGGGGAAGTCGAGGCCGGGCGTGCCCTCGGTGTTGACCATGCCGATCACGATCGGCTCACCGCTCGGCGGATCGAGCACCGCGAAGCCCTCGTCACCGGATGGCGGCGACGCCGGACTCGAGTCGGACGCAACAGTGCCGGACGAGGCGGCCGACGACTCGGTTGCGGTCGTCGCCGCCGGCGGTGCTTCGGTCGGCGGCGCTGAGCCGGTCGACCCTTCGCTCGGCGTCGACGCGTCATTCGACCCGTCGCTCGCGCACCCGGCGATGACGAGCGCTGCGACGGCGACCGCGGCGCCGAGGCCGCGTGCGTGGTGGTGCGGTCCTGTCACGATGTCCCCCTGACGTTGTTCCCCGATGGCGGCGTGAGCGATCACGCCATGACGTGGTCCGGCACCCAGCTGCCGTGGGCACCATAGGGCACCCGCCGCGGCAGGTGGATCGTGGCGACGGGCGGCGCCGAGAAGTTCTGTGCGTCGATGATCAGCAACCGCGATTCGTCGGACGTCGTGTCGTGCGACAGGCTGATGATCCACCCCTCGTCCTCCCCCGAATCGACCGATGCCGGCGCGAAGACCGGTTCGGCGCCGCGCACGCCGTCGCCGAGTTGGTGCTCGGTACATGCGCCCGTTCGCAGGTCGTACTTCCACAACGCCGAGCCGTACACGGGTTCCTCGGCGTTGCCCTCACCGGCCATCGCCATCAGGTAGCCGTACTGCGCGTCGAGTCCGATCAGGCGATCGTCGACCCGGCCGAAATCGCCGGGACGATCGTCGATCTGTTCCTCGGTGACGGTGCCGGCGTCGAGGTCGATGGTCCAGCGCCACAGCCGCCCGACCTCGGCGTAGTCGTCGTTGCTGGTGCCGAATGCCTCCGGCTGGCGCGACACATGGAGCACGAGCGTGTTGCCGACCTCGTGAGCATTGACCGGGTGGAACACGTAGCAGGGGTCGATGTCGAACCAGCGGACGTCGGCGTTCGTCCCGGTTCGCGGCATCACGCCGAGGCGCGCCCCGGCATTGCGATCGAACTGGAACGGCAGACCCGTCGCGAGGGAGGCGAGGTCGAAGACGACGGGAAGGTCCATGAACACGACGTGGTTCTGCGTGACGTTGAAGTCGTGCATCATCACCATGTTGGGGATGTCGATGCCCTCGAGCTGTTGCACGACACCGTCGGCGCTGATGCGGATGTAGTGCAGGTAGGGCGGCTGCGGACTGAGGTAGCTGAAGGCGATCAGCTCACCCGTGGTCGGGCACACCTTGGGGTGCGCCGTCATCGACGTGGTGAGCGCTCCCCCGAAGTTCTCGTACCCGATCGTGTTGAGTTCGGTGTCGATCTCCCAGGGCCAGTGGGCCTCCTCGAGGCACAGCAGCTTCTTGTTGTGGGCGATCACGTGCGTGTTCCCGGTTCCGCGAGCGAGGTTGCCCATGTTGGCCATCGGATCGCCTCCGCCGGTGCCGGTGACGTTGGGCGTCTGCACGAACCGGTTGCGGTACCACTCGGCCTTCCCTCCGGCGAGGCGCACGCCGTGCACCATGCCGTCACCGTAGAACCAGTGGTCCGACCGGCCGGACACCGGGTTCGGACCCGTGCGTACGTAGGTGCCCTGGAGCTCGGTCGGGATGACGCCGTCGACGCGGAGTTCGACGTCGGTGCGTTCGTCGAGCACCGGCGCCCAGTTGTTGCGCAGGTGCCAGGGAAGCTCGGTGCGAGTGGTCTCGTCGACGGTCATGTGACGAACGTAACACGCACAGCCCGGCATATTTACCATCAGTACGATTTCCCTCGAGCGGCACGCCGAGCCCCGTCGCGACGTTGGTACGGTCGTGGTCGTGAACCATCCATCGCCGGTTCCGGACACCCGCCCGCTGCGGCGCGGACCGGGCCGGCCGAAGGGCGGTGAAGTCGTTGCCAGCAGGGACCAGCTGCTGGCGGCAGCGATCGAGGCGATCCGGACGAACGGTCCCGAGGCGACGATGGACGACATCGCCGCCGCCGCCGATGTCACCAAGCCGGTGCTGTACCGGACGATCGGCGACAAGAACGCACTGGTCGGCGCCCTGTCGGAACGACTGGTCGACGCCATGAGTTCGGCGGTCGACCGGGCCATCTCGGATGTCCCGCCGCCGAGCGGCTCGGCGAACGACCACGGACGCGCCGTCTTCCAGGCGGCGCTGCGCGGCTCCCTGGAGGTCATCGACGAGGATCGGAGCCTCTTCGTGTTCGTGAACGCCGGCGGGCCGGGCACCGAGTCGTTCCGGGCGTTGGTCGATCGTTCCTCGGTCCAGATGGTCGACCGGTTCACCACGCTGCGCGAGAGCACCGGGCTCGACGCAGCCCCGGCGCGCACGTGGGCCTACGCGATGGTCGGTGCCATCCAGGTCGTCGCGATGATGTGGTTGCGTGACGAGTACGACGACCTCGATGCGGTTGCGGCTCAGCTCGCTGCGCTCATGTGGCCCGGCGTCTCCAGCGCCGATTCCTGAGCGGTCGATCGCTACTGCGCATGGGCCAGCACGCAGAGTGGTCGTTCGACCCTGGTGCGCGGTCTTGATCCGACGTAGGGTGGGATCTGCAGAGGGGCTCACCCGTGGACGAATTCTCGGTTTCGGACGGCGATCGAACGGTCGCCGCGAGGGTGTTCCTCAGCTATGCCGCCGAGGATCTGCCGTGTGCCGAGCGGCTCGCCTCGATCCTCACCGATCGCGGTTGGGACGTCTGGTGGGATCGACGCCTGTTCGCCGGAACGTCGTTCGACGAGGTGATCGAACAGGAGTTGGACGAAGCCCGGGCCGTCATCGTTCTCTGGTCGACGACGTCTGTGCAGTCGGAATGGGTACGTGCCGAAGCAACAACCGCGATCGAGCGAGCGGTGTTGATACCGGTCATCATCGAACCGTGCCGGGTTCCCCTGCGCTTCCGAAATGTGCACACCCTCGACCTGTCGGACTGGAACGGCGACCCCCTCGACGACCGTTTCGCCGGGCTCGAACGCGCACTGGGGAATCTGACGCTGGCAGATGCCCGGCCCGATCAGTTGGCCCCCGAGCAACCGTTCGACCGACTCCCGACGAGCCCGGAACGAGTCGCCGACACCGCAGCGGTGGATCAGCGGAGGCCGCCACGGGTCTGGGTGTGGTCCTCGGTCGCCGCGGTCCTCGCTGTTGCGGTGGTCCTCGGGCTGATCGCAGTCGCGACGTCGAATGACGCATCGCCGCCCGATCCGCAGTCCACGGGACCTCAGGAAACCATCGCACCACAACGCGAGGACGAGAACGTCGCACCACCGCCCGACGACCAGGCCGACGGCGTCGCGGAGGACCGCAACGCGCCATCAGACATCCGGTCGGACGGGATCGATCCCGGCGAGTGGCTCTTCGTGGGCGACACCCGGGTCTCGACGAACGGACGTTTTCTTCTCCGACTGCAGAACGATGGCAACCTCGTCGTCGAGGACAACGACGATCCGCCGGCGCCTCCGATCTGGTCCTCCGGCACCGCTGGCCACCCCAATGCGGGCGCCTTGATGCAGGAAGATGGCAACTTCATCATCTTCGGAGATCGATCGGCAGACGATCTCCAAGCAACGGTGGTGTTCAAGACACAGACCGCCGGGCATGACGGTGCAGTGCTGACGATCCGCAACGATGGCGCCCTCGTCGTCGAGTCCCCCACGGGAGCGGTGCTGTTCGCCACCAACGCCTGAACGCCTCGACGTCACTCGACTCGACGTGGCGGATCGGATTCTCGCCTCCCGTAGCGCGGTGAGATGGCCACGTTCCGCGCGAGCTACGGTTGTCGGCGGAGGTGGCGCATGGCCGCCAATGGTCTGTCGATCGAGATGTTGCCGGCACGTCACGGTGACGCACTGTGGATCGAGTGGGGGCCACATCACGACCGGCACCGGATGCTGATCGACGGCGGGCCGACGACCGCCTACGAGGACGTGCGACGACGCATCGAACAGCTCGACGTCGCCGAGCGGCAGCTCGACCTGATGGTGGTGACACACATCGACCTCGACCACATCGGTGGCGCGATCGAACTCCTCCAGGATGAGGCCCTCGGGATGCGGTACGAGGACGTCTGGTTCAACGACTACCGCCACCTGTCGGACGAGCCGGCAACGCGGGGAGCGCTGCAGGGAGAATTCCTCGCCAACGTGCTCACCGATTCAGAGCTGCCGTGGAACCAAGCATTCGGAGGCGGACCCGTACGAGTCGAACCGAACCGGCCACTGCCGCGCGTGCGGCTTCACGGTGGTCTCACACTGGTCCTGCTCTCGCCGACGCCGGAGAAGCTCCTCTCACTGCGCAGCGAATGGGAGAAGACGCTCGAGGATGCAAAGGCGAAGGCGGATGAGCGCGCCGCGAGAGAAGCCGGAGCGGAGAGCACGAGAGGCAAGCGAATCGTGTTCGGCGGCGACAGCTCCAAAGCCAACGGAAGCAGCATCGCGCTGATTCTCGAGTATCTGGACGAACGATGGCTGTTGGCCGGCGACGCCCACGACGACGTGCTGCTCTCCGGGCTGATGCGATACGGCCGCGAAGTCGACGAGCGACCGGTGCGCCTGGACGGTTTCAAGCTCCCCCACCACGGCAGCGCGCGGAACATCACACAAGACCTGTTGGCGGCGATCGACTGCCCCCGATTCCTCGTCTCGACGAGCGGCGCCTATTTCAAGCATCCCGATGCCGCGTGCCTCGAACTGATCGTGCGCAGCACCGACCATCCCGAGCTGGTGTTCAACTACCGGAGCAAGTTCACCGAGCCGTGGGCGGAACCGTCCGATTCCTACCGCTCGTCCTTCCCGGAGTCATCGCCGGTAACGGCCCGACCACGCGAAAGTGACGCAAGCACGATGACTCCTCCACCGTGGACATACGACACGCCGACGTCCGGGTCTGCCGACTCCGAGCACGCAGCGGACCGCCGATCCGACGCTGCGGCGGCGCCCGATGAGGTCGATTCGGGTCGAGAGACCACTGCCGGCGACGAGCCGAGGTTGGACGTGGCGGTCGTCCATGGCAGCCTCGAGCGTGCGGCACACCCCGTGTTGGTCGGGCACTATCAGGCGACGCCGCTGTCGGGCGCGGAGGGGTTCGTCGATGGTCGGTACGAGGGCCGGCTGTTGGACCGTCTCGCCACCGACCGGTATCCCGGGAGCATCGGTGAGTCGTTGCTGATCGACGCCCCCCGTCGCAAGCATCCCCACCGCGGTGTGCTCGTGGTTGGCCTCGGCGAGTACGGCGAACTCACGCCGACCAGGCTGGTGGAAGCGGTACGGGCTGCACTCGTTCGGTACGCGATGGATCAGGCTGACCGGCGAGATGCCAAGACAGCCCTCCAGCTCGGCATCAGCAGCGTGCTGCTCGGAGCCACGGGGGGTCAAGGACTGAGCATCTCGGCATCGGCCCGGGCGGTGGTCGACGGCGTGTGCGAGGCGAACCGGGATCTCCGCACGCGCCAAGGCGGGCCGCGAGCGTTCTACACCGAACTCGAGCTGTGGGAGCGGAACGCACCGGAGGCCGAGCTGGCGTATCTGTCCTTCGCCGAGCCGAACGTGCCGACCGAGCCGACGGCCGCCGACGAAGGCGTCGCGACACCGAGCACACCCGACGAGGATGTCACGACCTCGAAGGATTTCAATCCGCCGGCCACGCTGAAGTCCGCCGACGGGTCGCTGACCGAGAGCCTCCCTGTCGACACCGACGACGCCGCGTGGTGGCGCATCAGGGTGTCGGATCGCAGCTCCCTTCGCGAGCATGTCGACGCCGACGCCCCCCTCCAGCCGAGCTCGAGCTGGAGTTCACCGTCGGCGGCCGACTGGCCCGTACCGGCACCGTGATCCACCGTGTCGAGCGGCGTCGGCTCGAGCGAATCCTGCGCGATGCGGTTGCCACGACCGACGCGACGACCGGGCTTCACACGACCTTGTTCGAGCTGCTGTTCCCCAATCAGCTGAAGTGGGATCTGATGGCCGCACAGGACATCCAGCTCGAAGTCGACGACGTGACCGCCGACATCCCATGGGAGATGCTCGAAGCCCGGAACCCGGATCGCGGCAAACGCGGACAACTGGCGCTGCGCGCTGCGTTGGTCCGACAGTTCAAGCTCCCCGAGCTCATGTCCGTGCGCCGGTCGAACAACCCCACAGCACTCGTGATCGGCAATCCGCCCGTCGGCGGACT
Source organism: uncultured Acidimicrobiaceae bacterium (assembly GCA_963792905.1). GTDB lineage: Bacteria > Actinomycetota > Acidimicrobiia > Acidimicrobiales > Ilumatobacteraceae > Ilumatobacter. The sequence continues at coordinate 814,021 of CAWBYE010000019.1, read as the reverse complement.
CGCCGGCCCTCTCGAGGCTGCGTTCGCGGAAGCGGTGGCTGTCAGCGAGGCACTCGAGCTCGGTGGTTACACGGTCAAGGCGTTGTGCTACAGCGAGAACTCAACCGCTTCCGGCTCGACCACCGCAAAGATCGAGACGGCGCTGTTTGCCGACGACTACCGGATCATCCACGTCGCTGCGCATGGCTTCTACCAACCCGACGACCCGACCCGAACCGGGGTCGCGATCGGGCCCGACGACTTCCTGACCGCGTCCGTGTTCCGACAGCTCAACGTGATCCCGGACGTGGTGTTCCTCAACTGCTGCCACCTCGGCCAGGTCGCGTTCGGCGTCGAACGCGGGTCCGTCGAGTTCACGCAACGAAACCTCAACCGGCTCGGGGCCAGCCTGGCGCGCGAACTGATCGACTGCGGTGTCCGGGCCGTCGTCGTCGCCGGGTGGGCGGTTCACGACGCTGCAGCAGAGGCATTCGCCACCTCCTTCTACCAAGCGATGCTCAACGGTCGTGCGTTCGGACCCGCGGTACACGAAGCTCGTTGGGCTGCCTGGAGGGCGGCACCGGAGCACAACACGTGGGGGGCGTATCAGTGCTACGGCGACGGTGGATACTCGCTCCCCCGCATCGGCGACCCACGACATCAGAAAACACAGGTGGAGCAACCGAGGACCGTGCGGGAGGCCATCCGCTGGCTCGACAAGCTCGTCAATCGCATCGAAAGCGTCGGCATGGAGGCGGCCTCCGGCAGCGATCGCACTCGAACCGAGAACGAGCTTGCGACGATTGCAGCAACGGCCAACGAGCGCAAGTGGCTGCGAAACGGACACCTGTGTGAGGCACTCGCCGAAGGATGGAAGGCAGCAGGCAGGTTCGAGGAGGCGATCCACTGGTACGAGGTGGCGCTCGAGGCAGGCGACAGGCAACTCACTCTCGGTGGCGTCGAACAACTGGCCAACCTGCGGGACCGACTCGCTGCCTCCCTCATGCGAGACCACGAACCGACCGCTGCCGATCGCCGGCGCGCCGCCGAACTCGCCCAGGCGTCGATCGAGACGATCACGCTGCTCGAGCGGCTCAGCGAGTCCGGCGAACGAGCCGCCCTCCGCGCCGGTCACTACAAACGGCAGGCCACCACCGCCACAGGCGCCGAACGCGTCGCCGCGCTCGACACGGCAGCGCAGGCCTACCTCCAGGCGTACGAGCGCGACCATCAGGGGTACGCCCTCTTCAACTACGTCCAACTCGAGGAACTGAGCAGCCGGATCACCGGCAAGCCGTCCGGGGTGGGCAAGGTGGTCGAGGAGCTCGAACGAATCCTCGGCGAGTTCGACGACAGCGACTACTGGAAGGCGGTTGCCCGTCCCGACGGTCGACTCACCAAAGCGCTCCTCGACGACGACGTCGACGCCTCACGCGCCGACCTCGTCGACCTGTATGCGGCAGCGTTCGACAGTCGATCGACGTGGGCCCAGCGGTCCTCCACGCTCGACCACCTGCTCGATCTCGCCGAACTCCATCCCGACGAGAAGCAGGCGAGCGCACTCAAGGAACTCCACGACGAGCTCGCCACGATCGTGTAACCGGCTCAGTTCAACAGGCCGGCGAACCGTACCCGGTCGAACGTACGCAGTTCGCCGAGTCCCTCGACGACGTAGAGGCCGACGAGCGTGCTCGTGTAGGAGTGCTCCATCAGATCGAGCGTCTCGTCGGCGCCGATCGCACCGAGAACGGTCGGCACCGACGCATTCGACGAGGCCCGCCGCTCCCAACGCTCGCGCGCATCGCTGCTGTCCCCGAGGAACTGAATCGCTTCCCTCGCCCGGACGCCTCGATCTCCTGGGTCGTCGGCGAACCCATCGGCAACGGTGTACGGGCTGCGATCGATCATGACGATGACACCGCGCTGACCGACGCCCTTGCGCTCGTTGTCCATCCAGGTCCGCACGAGCGCGCGGCGTCGGCGGCTGGTCGACACGTCGTATTGCACTCCTTGGTTCCGCATCAGAGCAGTCACCTCGCGCTTCGGCCAACCCGTCGCCTCGAACGGGTCCCAGCCCCAGCCGGCAGACGAGTTGGCGACGATCAGCACGTCGGCCGGATCCTGGATCTCGGCGAGTTCCGGCCACCTGTTCATGCGGTCCGCGAGGCCGCCCTCCCACTGGTCGGCCATGTTGTCGTACACGCCCCCATCGCTCAGGATCACGCGTTCCGGCGGGGTCTTGGGCACGCCACCGCGAACCCTCCAAGGACGCCGAAACGGACCGGTGTGCAACGCGACCGGAGGGAAGGCTCCGGGAAGCGCTGCCGAGGCCTGCACGGCCTCGGCCAGCGCGGTCCCCGCCACCCCTGGATCGGCAATGCCCTCACGGAATCCGTACAGGAAGCTTGGCGACAGGTAGAACTGGTCGCCCGCCTCGAGATCGGTCGTCAGGAACACGTGGTTGACCTTGCGATCGATCTCGTTGAGCCGTGTGCCGAGTGACCGACGGGCACCGCCGAAGTGCGTCCGGGCGATCGCCGAGCGGACCACACTGCCTCGCCGGGCGACGAGCACGGCCAGCGCCACCCATGCGACGATCGTGACGAACCCGAGGGCGACGAGGACAGCGGCGGCCGTCGCGCCGTTCATCCACGAGGCGGCTGCAGCGACGAACGCCACGAGGAGCGCGACGATCGAGAGGATGGCAAGTGCGAGAGTGGCGATGACGAGCCGTAGGTATCCCTTCGTGAGCGGACCCTTCGGGAACAGCCCGACCAGCGCATAGTTCACGAGCGAGTCACGTACGGCCGCGTCGAACTGGTCCGGCGTCGCCGTTCGCAGATCGAGGTTCTGGGCGACCACGCCGTTGGTGATCGACCCGCCCGACACCGAACTGACCGACACGACGTCGGGCCCCAACCCGGCGTCGACGACGGCAGCGAGCACGCCGGTGCCCCACGCCGATGCTCTGTGGCCGCCTCCCGACAGAGCGACACCGATGCGCACGGTCGTCACTCGGCCGGAAGGCCGTCGTAGAGGGCGAGCATGTCGATGTCGTCCAGATCGACCTCGTCGTCGTCCCCGCCATCTCCACCGCCTCGGGTCTGGACCGCGATCCGCTTCTTCTCGCCGATCAGCGCAGTCCAGGTCTGCGGACCGACTTCGCCGTCGGTCCCGAGTCCAGCGAGGGTCTGGAACTGCCGGACCACGTCCTGGGTCGCACTCCCGTAGACCCCGTCACGATTGCCCGCAGAATCGCGCATCAGCCCGCGAACGATCAAGGTGACCTGCAACACGACGACCTGGGCACCCCGGTCGCCCGGCTTCACCACCGTGAGCAACGAACCCCAGGTCTGCGGACCGACGGCGCCGTCGGCAGCGAGGCCATTGCTCCGCTGGAACTCCTCGACGATCGTCACGACCTGGGGTCCATACACCCCGGTGCGGCCGGCTGGCGAGTCCGGCAGCAATCCGCGAGCGATGAGCGCCTCGGTGAGCACGTCCACGGCGGGCCCGCTGTCGCCAGGGCGGACGCGCAGTGCCGGGGTGAGCGGCGCCGCCGAGGTCGGCCCGGAGGTCGCCGTGTTCGTCTTCGTCCGGGCCGGCCCGCCCGAGCCATTCCACGGCGGCATCCCCCAGCCCGGGCTCCTCTGGTACGAGGATCGACCGCGTGGGAGTTCGATCGGTTGGACGTGCCACGGCTCCTTGTTGACCTTCTCGAAGGTCTGGAGGTTGAAGCGTGCGACGTTGTCACGCATCCAGGCCATGTCGCCGGTCATGTCGGCGGCGAGGCCGATCTCGTGCATCGACATCCCCGGGGGTGCCGCCGCCGCCACGCCGGGGCGCCGGCTCCACCGCTTGCCGTCGTAGGAGTACTTCCCGTTCGGATCGGGGACGTGCCGGCTCAGGAACATCTGAAGCTGCTGCTTCGGATCGCGGAGGCCTTGGCCCAGCCCGACCCTGCCGTCCGACGCCTCGATCAGGCTGCGTACACGTTCCTGCATCGTCGGATGCATCCCCTGGAATGTCCTCGACGCGACGATCTTGTCGATCGTCACGCGCTTGTCCCAGTACGTCGGATAGTCGGTCATGTCATACCCCTGCTCAGACGGTGTTCATGTGTGCTTCGAGTTCCCGCTTCGCCCTGGCCTTGCTGAGCGCGAAGAAGATGCCGAACGAGATCAGGGCGAAGAGCAGGCCGAACATCAGGAAGCCGATCGAGAGGTCGATCTGGACCGAGCCCGTCGTTTCGCCCTCCTCGACCATCGATGATGCGGTGAGCAAGCTGGCGGCGGCACCGGCGACGGCGAAGGTGACGTTCGAGAGGAGGAGATTGCGAGCGACCCGGTACGGATTGGCCCGTCGACGGTAGTAACGAATCGGGAACGCGATCAGCCCGGTGATCGCCAACACCATCACGGCACCGGACAGGGCGTCGCCGATGGTGACCGACAGGCTGTCACCGTCCTCCCCGTTCAGGAGGACCAGGATGGCGGCGAGCACCGGAAGGATGAAGTCGGCCCAGTGGAAGGGAAAGGCGTCCCTCCACCGGAACTCGGCAGGATCGGGGATCGACGAGGCCGTCCGCACCGCCGACGCGCCGTCCCCATGCGGAGCTGGGCGCTGGGGCGCGGTCGCGATCGGTGGCGCCAACGGTGTTGGCGCTGCGGGCGGAGCGAGAACCTGCGTCTCGTCGGCCGGCGGCGCGAGCGGTACCAGTGTGGGCAACCCGTCGCCCTTCGACCCCGAGCGGGTCGGCGACCGCGTCCAGCCGGCCTCCTTCAGACTCGCGACAATGTGCGCCGCTGCGTCGTCGAGTTTCGACATCGGGTCCGGATGGACGTTGACCCAGTTGCGCCAGGCGAGCTCGTAGAGAAAGGACCCCGTCGGTTCGGAATCGTCGATCTTGACGGGTATCACGACCTTGTTCAGGTGGTCGGCAACCGCAAGCTCCTTCACCAGCTGTTTCGACGCGTTGCACGACTCCGAGAAGACGATGACCAGGCAGTCGGAGTCCACGAGGTTCTCCACGATCGAGTCTCGCCAGTCCTCCCCACCGCCGATGTCCGCGTCCCACCACACTTCGGGACCTTGATTCTCCAGCGCCGACACGAATCGCTCGACGAATTCCTTGTCGGTTCGTCGATAGCTGACGAACACGTCGGGATCGACGTGGACCCCGGTTGGATGAGTGGCGGCGCTCATGACATTCCCCTCCCGAGGCACTGACCGCCGATACCCCAGAACCAACCGGCAGAGTGACCCGTTCACTACTGAGAGTAGTCGACCGCTCGACCCCTGTGAACTGGTCAGCCGTCACACTCGGCGTTCGGCTCGACGCGGCCCGTGCTGGTCGGCGGCCGGCCGAGGTGCCGGCCTCGTGCTTGACGACCCCGACGAATCGTGGCTATCTGGGTCTTCGACAGCCGCCACCCGGGACCGGTGCCGATCAGCGAAGGGGGTCGCCATGTTGGCGAACAGCATCTTGGACGTCGTCATCGGACTGGTCTTCGTCTTCTTCGTGTGCAGTCTGGCCGTGTCGGGCATCAACGAGTTCGTCCGCAAGATCCTCAACACCCGAGCCAAGGCGTTGTGGACCGCGATCAACCGCATGCTCGATGAGTCGGAGCAGGCACCGCAGCAGGAGGGGATCACCGCGCGCCTGGATGCAGCGCCATCCCGCCGCCAACCGCTCCTGGATACCGGTCCGCCGCAAGGGACCGCTGCGGCCTCGTTGGCGACTCGTCTGTTCGACCATCCGGCGATCGGCCGGCTCGACCCCACGAGATTGAACAAGCCGAGCAAGATCAGCCACATCCCACCGACGGACTTCGCCCGCGCGCTCGTCGACATCCTGACTCCGGAGGACGACGACGGGAACAAGCAATGGGACCGACTCGGCAACGAGATCAGCAAGCTGCCGCGTCCACTGCGTTCACAGTTCCAGTTGCTCTACGAAGAAGCACAGGGCGATGTTCTCCAGTTCCGACTGGCGATCGAAGGCTGGTTCGACGACGGCATGGCGCGTGTCTCGACGTGGTACAAGAAGCGCACTCGACTGGTGATGGTTGCCTACGGGTTGTCTGTTGCGGTCCTGTTCAACGTGAGCGCCCTCAATGTCACCGCCGAGCTGTACAAGAACGACGTCGTGCGCGAAACGGTCGTCGAGCTCGCTGCCACGCAAGGCACACAGGGCAGCATCGAGGACTGCTCGAACCGGCGCTGCATAGAGGACGAGGTCAGCAAGCTCGTGGCCACCGGCCTGCCGGTGCTCTGGCGCACCTGTGCCGACCAGAACGACAAGGACGTGCTGTGCGGATTCGAGGATGGACGTGCGATCGCAGGAACGATCAGCGGCTGGCTGATCACCGCCGCCGCGCTCTCGGTGGGCGCTGCGTTCTGGTTCGCGCTCCTGAAGCGGGCGTTCCGGCTCCGCTCCACCGTGACCGGCGCGACCGGTTGACGAACTCGGCGATACTCCGCGGGACGGACCCCGGCTGCGCCGTCCCTATCCTGTCGCTGATGACCGAGGACCCGACGGCGTACAGGTTCGACGAGGACCGTGCGGCGCGCTTTCGCCCGCGTGACGACTTCGAGAAGACGGCGGTGCTCGTCGAGCTGTCCGATCCGAAAGCCGAAACCGTGATCGACACGCCCTTTGGCACGCAGCGGTTCACGGGTCCGTTCTACGTGGTGGCAGAAGGTGACGCGTCGTACGGCGTGGCCCGCCACGAGTTCGAGCGCACGCACCGGGCCGTCGGTGCTCAACGGTGGGTCAAGCACACACCGGTCGCGGCCTACCAGACCGAGGTGTCGTGCGTCGTGGACACCGTGGTGGGCGAGGATCTCGAGACGACGGTGCATGCGGAGCCGGGCGACTGGATCGTTCGCCAGCACGCAGGGGAACTGATGGTGATCGGCCCCGAGGCGTTCGCAGAACGCTACGTTCGGGACGGATCGGAGACCATGACGTCGGCGTGACCGGACTGCCGACGCCGGTCGTGGTGTCAGGGTCGACCGTTCTCGGCTACGGCGAGGCGACCCACGGATGATCGCGGCGATGCGTTGAGGTGCGAGTCGTCAGGGATCAGCAGGATCGTCACCTCGACGGGCACGTCGTCGTCGGTTCGCCGCACCACCTCGTAGACCACCGGACGATAGGTGCGGTGTCGGTCGGAGTCTGGCTGCCACACCTCCATCACCTCCATGGACGGCGACCAGAGATGCCGACTCAGACTCTGCACGAAACTCATGTCGAGGTCGCGAAGCCACCGCGCGCTGCGTCCTTCGACCTCGTCGACCAGGTCTCCCCAGGTCCACGCCGCCTTGCCGTCGTGCGCCCGGAACAGCGACAGTGTGTAACCGGTCGTGTCGTTGGCCCCCTCGACGACCCGGGCCTGGCGCGGTATTCCGTCCCAGGGGCTGCCCGTTGAGCAGCCTCGGAGGTCGAGCACGATGCGGTGACAGGGTTGGTACCGGTAGACGTCGTCGCTCGAACCGGACGCCGAGTGGGCCAGGGTACGGCGGAAGCCGTCGGCGATCCGCTCGGCTGCGGCATCGACGACGTCGTCCGACACGTGCGGAGCAAGGGCGCCGCGTTGCCAGGTGTCGGACATCTTCCAGGTCGTGGTGCAGAAGGGACGAATCAGCTGCCTGGCAACGTCATCCGATGATGCGCGCACGCACTGCACCTGGTTGAGCGGCGCCGGCGGTGACCCGTTCGGATCGAACAGGCAGGCGACCGACACCACATCGTCGACCTCGAAACGAACGAACAACCCGACCTCGTAGAGGCACCAGTCCCAGGTGTGCTGCGGCGTCGTGAACAGCAGCACGAGCAGGTGACTCTCTGCGAGCTGCTTCTTGATCTCGCGGTCCCAGTCCACGCCGGCGGTGAGGGCCTGACCTGAGACCCAGCACTCGACGAGACCGGGGGCGAGGTTGCACAGCTCCTCGGCGACCAGGTCGGCGAGTTCCTTGTCCGCTGACTTGTGGCTCACGAAGACCGTGAACGTGTCCTGCTGCAGTCTCGGCATCAGACCCCCTTCGAACATTCATCCGCGCTGGGCTGGCGACGGAGAGTGACAATACTCCCACAGATGGCGTTCCTGCGTGGCAGAATCGTGACATGTCGTGGTGGTCGACCGTCAGATCCGTCGGCGATGCACTCGGTCTGTGGGATCGCGATGTCGTCCCCATCGGGTGCGAGCTGGGAAGGACCGTCTTCCGCGAGAGCAAGCGGTCGGCCCAGATCGCCAACGTTGGTCGTCCGGCTCGTCCGCTGCGCTCGGACACCATCGACCGGCTCCAGCCGCTGTTCCCGGACCTCGATCTGCATCGGATCCGCGTACGCTCCCGGTGCCGGCTGCCGCCCAACCGGTTTCGGGAGCAGGGATCGATCTACGCCATGACCTTCGGCAACACCATCTACTGGCGCGACGATCTCGACGAGCTGGATCCTCGAGCGCTGGTCAAGCTGATCCACGAGATCGTGCACGTCGACCAGGTACGCCGTCACGGTGGCGACATGCAGTTCGCGTGCGCCTACGGCACCGGCTATCTCGACGGCGGCGGATCGCTGCCCGCGTACATCGACCACCCGACGGCCTATCACCGCAATCCGCTCGAAGCCGAGGCGTATTCGTTCGAGGCGCAATTCCGCGACGACCGCGGGCGTGTCCTGCCCGAACGACTTCCGGCGCCATCTGATCATCGTGCTTGACATGTCGCTGCGTCTCGACAGCCGGATCGGCATCGCGACGCGATGATCGACGAGCTGGTGTCCGAGATGCGCACGCTCGTCGACGACGCTCGCACGCGCGGCGACGCGAACGGCTACTTCGCCGCCATGTACCTCGGGGTCACGAACGCAGTCGAGCGGGGTCTGGCCAGCGGAACGTTCACGACCCCGGATCGCTTGATCGCGCTGACGACCGCCTTCGCTCGGCGATACCTCGATGCCGTGCAGATGCACCAGCGCGGCGAACAGCCGACCGAGTCATGGCAAATGGCCTTCCGTGCGGCGCACACGTGGCGGCCGACGGTTCTGCAGCACCTGCTGCTCGGCATGAATGCCCACATCAACTTGGACCTCGGCATTGCGTGCGCGGAGATCGCACCGGGGAAGGACATCGTCGAGCTCGAGACGGACTTCAGGCAGATCAATGCGGTGTTGGCCGGGCTCATCCAGACTGTGCAGGAACGGTTGAACCGGGTCTCGCCGCTCTACCGATTCGTCGACGACGTCGGTGGTGCCGCGGATCGGGCGGTCATCAATTTCAGCATCGGCCGAGCCCGTGAGGAAGCGTGGCGGTTCGCGACCGCGCTCGCATCGATGGAGTCGACGACCGCAGCGCAGCGGATCGCCGACCAGGACAAGGCCGTGGCCGACCTCGCGAGGAGCGTTCTGCAACCCGGACCGATCACGTCGACCGGCCTGCTCGCGTTGAGGTTCACCGAGAGACGACACCCATCCGACATCGTGGGGATCCTCGCGGACGACGCAGCGTGACGACGGGTCGGCCGACCGAGCGACCGCTCCGGTCGATGTGGACGGGGTACTGAACGAACGTCCGTGCCGTAAGGATCAGTCGTTCGCGTTCTCGGCAGCACCGGTGCGCCGACTGGAGCAGACGAGCGACGCTGCACACCCCGGCGGCTCCCACGTCGCATCCGTCGTGACGTAGATGCGTTCGATCATCACGCCCGGCTCCCGGCCCCCGAGGGTGAAGAACGAGGGCTGTCCGGCACGTCCCGCAACGGTGAACGGGTTGTCGGCGTGGTCACCGAGCGACCCTGTCGCTCCGCGCCGGCTGATGCGGTCCCATTCCCAACGACCCGGTTCGGGGAAGACCAGGCTCTCCCAGAAGTCCCACACGAACTCATCTGATCGGGCGAGATTCTCACCCTCGACCACATACAACGAGTTGGAGTCCACGAGCTCGACCGCGTCGGGCGAGATCCGGACCCGAGCCCACACGAAGTACTCCGCGGACGCGTTCGCAGTGAATTGCAGCTTCGCTTCTCCCGCATCGGCCTGCGGGAACTCGACGTATCCCTCGTCGGTGAGTACGGCCGGCGGCCTGACCTCGACGAGTGGGCTGTCGAGGGTGATCGGGATCAGTTCGGTCGAGGGGGGCTCGACCGACGGTGGGCTCGTCGCCGAGACGTCGACCGTCGCATCCGATGTGGTGGACGGCGACTCCTCGGGTCGTCCGGACAACGAGACCGCCGCCAGCACGCCGAGGATCACGATGACAACGACAGCGCCCACTGTGATCAGCAGTCGCCGCGGCACGGGCTTGAGCGGATCACCTCCCTCGGCTTCGGATCCGCCGCCGGTGCACTCCCTGCGTGCATCCCCCTGCAGCTGGAGCCCGACTTCCTCGACGATCGGTGCCAGGTCGCGCCGCCAGCTGGAGTGCTCGATCTCGGCCGCGTTGTAGTCGACCAGGCTCGCCAACTCCTCGGGCAGCTGCGACTGATCGGGCATCTTGGCCCGACGCAAGAGGACCGGGATGATCGGTATGCGATGCCCGATCGCGCTGGCGATCTCCATTCGAACCCAGTCATCCGGGGCCGACAACCTCTCGGGCGACCAGTTCGGACCGATGAGGACGAGGACGACCGCCGAGCTGCTGATCGCATCCGAGATCCTCTGCTGGACGCTGCCACCGAGTGGGATGCTGTCGACGTCTTTGAACACCCGATCCGGGGTGAACTCGCGCACCAGATCGGAATGCAGACGGCCCGCATCGGCCTCGGAATCGTCCCGCCTGTAGGAGATGAAGATCCCATCTCGCATTTCGTCACGTTACGAGCGCCGCACGAGACGTGCAACGACATCTCGATGTGGGCAGTCGAGAGCCACGTCCCCAAGGTCAGCAGTTCACGAGGCGTGCAGTCGGTGATGGTGATGGTCACTGTGGAGCCGGGTACGGGGTGGCCGGCTCGAAGGAAACCGCCTCGGTTCCGCCTCGGTACTGGACCTGGGTATCCATCACCCGGCGAATTGTCGTCGCTCCGAGCGAGACGTCGCCGACGCCCCCGCACCGACCACGGAAGGAAGTTGCCGGTCACCCATCGCGGCTGGCGCGTGGTCGAACCCATCCGAAATGGGGCGGGTTCGCAAGATTCCGATGTCTCGCGACATCACGCGGTGGGCGCAGCGAAACCCGAACCCCCGACATCTTCCTTGCACTGAACACGCCGGAGTCGACAACAAGTCTCACGATCGAAGTGCGGAAGCGAACGCCTCATCTTCATCGTTAGTCAGGTCCTCGATCACGAGAACGTCAGCCGACGGCAGCACGGGAGCCCCCGCCAGCTCGTCCGCCGTCAGATCGCGGGGCAACCGCGGTGCCGTGGGGCACATCACGCTGATCTGGAGCGGCATTGCTCATCGCTGAATGTTACTGAACGGGCGCCGACGGAGCATCGTCTCGGCTGAGGTTCACAGCTGCAACGTCGCATGACGTACTCGCGTCTCGCCGAGCGGTGTGTGAGTCGGTTGCGCCCGGCTACCGGCGCGCCGTTCAGGGCCTGACGACGACCTCGCACTCGATCTCGACCGGGATGCGGAACGGGAGGCTCGACATGCCGACGGCACTGCGGGCGTGCGCGCCGACGTCGACGCCGAACACGTCGAGGATCAGCTCACTGAATCCGTTGATCACCGTCGGCTGAGCGTGGAAGTCGGGGGTGCACCACACCATCCCGAACACCCGCCCCCACGCCGCGATGCGATCGAGGTCCCCGAGCGCGCGTTGGAGATCGGCGAGGATCGAGAGCCCGGTCAGGCGTGCCGATTCGTAGGCCTGCTCGACCGTCACCTCGTCGGGGACACGACCGAGCGGACCGGCGACCGATCCGTCGGTCGCCTGCGGACCGTGCCCTGACACGATCGCCCGGTCGCCGATGATCCGCACCATCGAGAACGGCAGGACGATGCCGGGTGGTGGTTGGAGAGGTGGCGGCAGCACGAGGCCACGCTCGGCGAGACGGTCGGCGATCGTTCCCACGCCCACCGAAGCTAGCCACCGACGAGTCGACGGATGCAGTCGGTGATGTGCTCGACGCGGTCGCGGTCCCGGTTCCGCGGTGCCAAATCTGCTGATCTCCTCGGCCGTCGCAGGTGGACCGGGGTCGGCTCGAAGGCGACGCTTCGATGTCTGTCAAGAGGTGAGTTCTGGGGGTGATTGGTGTTCGAGGAGTCACCAGACTCGTCGTGCGATGTAGAGCGCGTGGTTGAGGCATCGGTCGCCGCGACGGTTGAGGCGGTGACGGTTCTGGGTTTGTCTGAACTTGCCCCGGTTTCTTGGACACCTGATTACGCGGGAGACCGTGTAGGAAGGAGCCCGTCATGGGTCGTCCGAACAAGTACCCCGATCAGTTCCGCAAGGACGCACTGGAGCTGGTGAGGACCTCGCAACGTCCGATCGCTGAGGTGGCCCGATCGCTCGGCATCGCCGAGGGCACGTTGTGGAACTGGGTCAAAGCAGCCCGTGATGCCGACAGCCGCGCCGGTGACCCCGATGCGTTGTCGGAGTCCGAACGCGACGAGCTGCGTCGGCTGCGCAAGGAGAACATCGAGCTGCAGACCGACAAGGAGATCCTGAGGAGGGCGGCGGCATATTTCGCCCGCGAGACGATGCGCTGATCCGCTTGCACTTCGTCCAGGACAACCAAGCGGATCTGCCGGTCACACGGATGTGCGAACTCATCGAGGTGCCACGGTCGTCGTTCTACGCGTGGGTCAACCGCACCCCGTCGGCACGCGACCGAGCCGACGTCGAGCTGTTCGAGATCATCGCCGACATCTACCGGCGCTCGCGCAACACCTACGGCGCGCCACGGATCTATGGGCAGCTGCGTCGGCGTGGGATCCGGGTGGCGAAGTCTCGAGTGGCGCGCCTGATGCGCACGAACAACCTGGTCGGAGCGCATTCGTCGAAGAAGTGGCGGCGTGGTCGGCCCGACGCCGGCGGGTTGCCGGACCTGTTGAACCGCAACTTCGCGGCAACGGCACCGAACCAGCGATGGGTCGCCGATGTCACCGAGTTCGCCTGCGGTGACGGCAAGCTCTACCTCGCCGGCATCCGTGACCTCTACCACCACGGCATCGTCGGCTGGGACACCTCGGGCCGCCAAGACGCCAACCTCGTCGTGTCGGCATTGACGATGGCCTTGGCCCGCACCGGGCACCCCGCCGAGGTCATCCACCACGCCGACAAGGGATCGATCTACACGTCGCCGGACTTCGCGTTCGCTGCCGGCAACGCCGACATGAGCCTGTCGTTCGGGTCCACCGGCGACGCCTACGACAACACCGCGATGGAGACGTTCTGGGCGCGACTGAAAGTCGAGATCGCCTCGATCCGCGGGTCGATCTGGTTCGAGACTCGAGCCGACGCGCACGCCTACCTGTTCGAGTTCATCGAGGTCTTCTACAACCGCCAACGCCACCAAGCCCGCCTCGGCCACCTCACCCCAACCGAATACGCTGACAAGTGGCGCCACGACCACGGACAGCCGAATCTGCCATGACCCCGTGTCCAAGAAACCGGGGCAAGTTCAGTCGGTCCTTGATCACGAGAACGTCAGCCGACGGCAGCACGGGAGCCCCCGCCAGCTCGTGCGCCGTCAGATCGTGGGGCAACCACGCGGTGCCGCGGGCACATCACGCTGATCTCGAGCGGCATTGCTCATCGCTGAACGTTACGCCGCGGCAGCTCTCGCGTCACACGTGCGTTGACCAGGTCGTCATTCTGTGACGCGGGACTTCGGCCGATCCCGGGTGGCCGTCGGTTGGGTGAGATCGGGTTGCGGAGCTCGCGTCATGAGCGCTGTCGGCGGCAGATCGAGTGCGCAGGTTTGCCACCTCGGCACAGGCACCGAGTGCCCCGTCCGCCGATCGCTAGTAGAAGAGGACCGCGAGGGGTATCGCGACCGCGCCGACGACCACCGTGAGCGGGACGCCGACCCGCACGAAGTCGACGAACCTGTAGCCGCCGGGCTTCATCACCATCAGACTGGTCTGGTAGCCGGCCGGGTTGATGAATGCGTAGGAGCAGCCCGAGCATGAGCACGGCGACGAACGGCTGCCAGGCGGTGTCGAGGGCGGTGATCATCCCGGCCATGATCGGGAACATCAGTGCGGCTGCCGCGGCGTTGGTGACCAGGTTGGTCAGCAGGATCGAGCCCGCGTAGACGACAGCGAGCGACACGATGAGGCTGTCGCCGGCGATCACTCCGAGCGCGTCGGCGAGCACCTCGGCGAGCCCGGATTCGGTCACGGCGGGTTCCAGCCCGACGGCCGCTGCCAGCACGACGTAGGTCTGCCAGTCGATCGACTGCCATGCCGCGTCGGAACGACAGACAGCCAGAGGCGATCAGCGCGATCGAGGCGAGGAGCGCCGCGTTGAGCAGGCTCATGACGCCGAAGGCGGACAGCAGCACCATCGTCGCCACGATCATCGTCGCGTGACCGCACGGTCGGCACGCTGGACCCGATACCGGCGTACTCGGTCACGAGCAGCAGGTCGTCGTCGTGCGGCGAATCGAGCCACTCGCTCTCCACCTCGAGGATGGCGAGATCTGCCGGGCGCACCGTCTCGTCGGCGATCGGCCTCGTGCGGTCGGCCCCGTGGCGTGCGACTGCCACAGTCTTACGCTCGCCGCCTCGGATGTCGTGAGGCGCCGACCGACGGCGGACGAGTTCTCGGCGACGACGACCTCGGCGAGCCGATGTGCGTACTCGTTCCCATCGACGCCTCCGGCGGCGTCGCAGCGATCAGGCCCATCGTCGTCCAGAGGTTGCCGACGGCGCTGACCGTCGCGTCGTACTCGAGCACGTCGCCCTCGACGAGACAACGTCTCGGAGCAGGATCGCGGAGGCTTCACCGTTCGCGACCGGATTGCGAGCAGCGTCGCCCCGGCCGGTGCGACCAACCCGGCCCGACCGACCGTCTTGCCGACCAACCGATCCTCCACCTGGAAGTCGGCGCGGTACGTGGTCACGGTCATCGCGGCGGCGTCGTCCTCGGCGGTCCGATGGCTGATGAGACGGTTCCCGACGACGAGCAGGAACAGCACGCCGACCACGGCGGCGGGAAGTCCGATCCGGGTCGGGAAGAAGATCGCGCGTTCGTCGCCGTACTCCGCCACTGCGAGCCCGGCGATGATGAGGTTGGTCGACGTCCCGATCAGCGTGGCCGCCCCGCCGAGGATCGAGGCGTTCGACACCGCCATGTAGATCTTCGAAACCGCCCGGCGCGCCGACGTCCCGAGATCCGCGATCACCGGAATCAGCATGGCGACGATCGGTGTGTTGTCGAGGAACCCACTGCCCACCGCCGTCACCGGGAGGAGCTTCCGGTTTGCTGCGGCCTCGCTGGTCGGCACCCCCATCAGGATGATCAGCGAGATCGCCCCGGTGTGGACGGGATCCAACGGTTCGTGGCGTCGGTCCAGCTCAGTGCCGTTGGAGGGCGCCCATATCAGCGACGCGAGTGACCGGTTGAAACCGCTCAGGAACGAAGCCTCTTTGTGTCAAGGGGCAGTTTCGGGTGGTGTCGTGGCGCGTGGGGTGAGGCCCTTGCCGGTGGCGAGGGCGTGGTCGTAGGGTCGGTGGTGGGTCCGGGAAGTGACTTGTCCGAAGAGCCGGCTGTTCAGGATGGGAGGCCGGTGACGCTGGATGCAGAGTCGTTCCTGGGTGTCCTCCCGGGCCCGCCTTGGTTCAGTCGCTGCGGTGGGCGTCGGCGGTGAGGTGTCGGTAGATGACGTCGGACAGCCGGCGCATCAACGCCCGGATCGCTTCTTTGGGGGTCAGCTGCAGGGACGGCAACCACTGACGAGAGCCGATCATCGTGCCGGATCAGGTGGGCGTGGGGTTGCTCGCTGGGATGCCTTACCTGATTGGTGCACTTCATCTTAGCCTGGCCGGCCCGTGCTCCTGATCAGTCCGCCGGTTCAATACGACCCGTTGTTGTCCAGGGGTAATCGCTCCCCTCCGCGATTGTCACGTAGCGGAGTCCGTCGTAGTCGCCCGTGCCGATGAGCGTGGAGTCGATCACGTGCACATGATCGGGTTCGCTCAGCGACCACGTCGTCGTTCCGGTGAATGTGCCGTCCCACGTCCCACCATCGTTCTCGATGACCGACGTACCCCAGCAGTCGCCAATGACGGCCTCACCGTCCTCGACGAAGTCGCAGTTGACCGTCGTCTCCTGCTCCCCACTCACGCGCTCATCGGACACCTCGTTCGTATAGAGGTAGACCGAGTCCCGAAGCGTCGTTCCTTCCCACCCGGTCGTCGGTAGGGTGGGTCTGCTGATCGTGCCATCCTGAATCTGTGCGCCGGAGGATGTTCCCGTGACCTCCACGATGTCAGCGCCATCGTCACTCCCGCAAGCCGTCAGCGTGACTCCCGCAATACCGAGGATCATCGGCAACCAAGCGAGTCTGACCCGTCGAGACAGTTCCATAGCCACGCCTCCTCTTCTTGCTTTCATGGTTCGGCCCGCAGCATGACTCCAGCTAGAGGACAAGGGCCCAGGGGTATGGACCCGACCCCATCCGAGGACGTCACAGGAAGCAGACGCGTCGCAGCAAGCGTCCGCTCGGAAACAACCCGCGATTACCGGGTTCGCCGAGAGCGTGAGAACGGCACTGGTGCGAACGAGTACCCGACGGAGAACGCAGGGAATACGTGCGCCGACCTCGGCAATCATGGGTGGCGTTCGCTTGTCCCGGATGAGGTGCCGTCGGCCCTGGGCGGTGAGCCCCGAGGATCCGTCACTCAGACGACGAAATGCGGGGCGAACCGGCTACTTTGATCTGCGGAGAACGCCCCATATCGGCAGTCGACGAAGCCCACGTGAACCCGCTCATGATCGGCACGTTCGATCGAGTGATTCCGCTCCAGGTTGGTCGACGGCCTCGCCGATTGCCTCTGCCGGATCTGATCGAGCGAAGGCGCCGGTGGCTGACGTTCATGGAGGCGTACGGGGAAGGTGTACCTATCCGGTGCTCGTTGGGCGACCGGTCGGCTTGTCCTGCGGTCTGCTCGTGGTCGGCCCGTGGGACGCGGACAGGAATCTCGTGAGCGCAGTAGCAGCTGAGATTTGGCCCGCTTCGTTCCGAGCTGCGACCAGCTGGGCTTCGGTCAACGTCTCACGTGTTCGGCGCCGCAATCGCCGGTAGATCGCTACGGAGTGGCCTTCGCTCATCGGCACGGGGTTGGCTCGGATGACGGCGAGGAGGACTGCGCAGTCGTATGGCCGGTTCTGGCCAGCGGCGAGCAGTGCGGGGACGAGGAGGAACTCCCCCCTTCCCGGTCCGACTCGACCGGACTGTTCCAACCTGAACGCGTCGTCGAGGTGTGCCGCGCCGGGACCGTATCGAGGTCGAGGGCTGCGATCAGCGCTCGGTGGTAGGACTCGAACCAGTTCGCGGGCAGCCCGAACTGGCGGGAGAGCTCCGCACTCTTGCCGACTGCCCACGAGGCGAGCTGCCCGTCCCCCTTTGCCAGTGCAGCGGCGGTCGTGGTGGCCAGGTTGGCGATGTCCATCACGGTGACGATGTCGCGACTGTTCACGCGACGTGGTACCTCGACGGTTAGTCGCTCCATGTCGGCCCACTCGTAGTGGGCGCCGTCGAGGAACGCGTCCACGAGGTCGGCGACGACCCATGAACCCGATGTTGCGGCCACTTCCCTGGCCTCGGCGAGGTTCGCCTCCCAGCGGCTCTGGTCGTCCCGGAAGAAGGTGGCGAACGCGAGCGAAAGGACGAGCGCGAACGCATCGTCTGCCCGGCGTGCCACTTCGACGGCGCGATCGGCGGCGCGGTGGATGAGCTGAACGTCGAAATCGGCCCAGGCCATCCATGCCTGCGCGACGAGCAGCCGGGCGCGCGCCGGCGGGTCATCCACGACCTCGAGGAGCCGGTCGGCGACATCGACGAGTCGGCGGCCGACGAACCCGATCTGGGCGAATGACTGTGATGATCCCGCGATGACGAGCGTCGCGGCGGCCTCGTGATCGCCAACGGCCAGCGCCCAGTCGATCGCCGCGACGATGTCGTCGAACGCACGCCGATACCAGGAGACGTGGGCGAGCGAGAGCACGTTGATCTCCAGGGCGTCGCCTCGAGCGCGCTCGACGTGCCAACGCAGGTGCCGGTTGCGCAGTTCGTCGGTCTCACTGCGGTCGACGAGCTTCTGTTGCGCGTAGAGCCGGACGGTTTCGAGCAGCCGGAATCGTGCCGTCTCGGCGTCGATCCGTTGGACCAGGCTCTTGGACACCAGCGAACCGAGCGTCGTAGCGACAGCGTCCTCGTCCCCATCACCGCAGATCCCCAGGGCCTCCTCCAGCCCCCAGACGCCGGAGAACACTGCCAGGCGGGCGAGCAAGATCTGTTCGACGTCGTCGAGCAGCTCCCACGACCAGTCCATGACGCCCTGCAGCGTCTGCTGGCGTTGACGTCGCCGACGGCGGCCGCCCGACAGCAGATCGAAGCGACGATCCAGGCGGGCCAGCAGATCCCTGGGCGAGAACTGCACGAGCTGGGCCGTTGCCAGCTCGATCGCCAACGGGATGCCATCGAGTCGGGCACAGATCTCCCAGACCACCTCGGCCTCGTCACCGTCCACGCCCACTTCGACGCCCAGAGCTTCTGCGCGATCGAGGAACAAGGCCACTGCCGGGCCCGGGGCTTCTGCGGATTCGACTGGAAGCGACGCAACGCGAAGAGTTCGTTCCCCGTCCACCGCCAGATCCTCACGACTCGTGGCCAACAGCTGCGCCCGGCCCTCGGTATCGAGCACCCGATCGACAACGCCGGCCACGTCATCCACAACGTGCTCGCAGTTGTCGAGGATCACCAGTACCCGGCGGTCGGCCAGATACTCGAACAACCGCTCCTCGACCCGCCCGCCGCGTTCGAGACCGATCACTTCGGCGACCTGGCCGACCAGCTGATCTCCGGAGCCGACCGGGATGAGGTCGACGAAGAACACACCGTCCTCGAATTGATCGACCGCCTCGGCCGCGGCGGCCACCGCCAAGCGGGTCTTGCCGACACCACCGACCCCGGTCAGCGTCACCAGCCGACTGGAAGCAAGCAACTCCAACACACGAGCGATCTCGTGCTCGCGCCCGAAGAGCGGTGCCCGCATCATCGGAAGATTGTTCCGAACGGCGCTCAGGCTGCGCAGCGGCGGGAAACGCCCCGCCAGGGCGTCGAGCTGGAACAACCGCTCCACCGACCTCAGGTCCTTCAAACGGTGCTCCCCGAGATCGACCAGCGAGCCCGAATCGATGAGCGCCGCCGTCGACGCCGACACCAACACCTGCCCACCGTGGCCGGCACTCATGATCCGCGCCGCTCGGTTCAGCACCGGACCGAAGTAGTCACCGCCGCGCTCTTGCGCCTCGCCGGTGTGGATCCCCATTCGAACCCGCACCACCACCGCATCCGGCCAGGACTCCGCCGCAAGGTCAACCTGCGCCTCACGCGCCGCAGCAATCGCATCGCCAGCGCGCGTGAACGCCGCGGCGAAGGCGTCCCCGGCAGTCGAGAACACATACCCGCCGTGGTCCCCGACCGCGCCACGCACGATCGCGTCGTGACGTTCCACGGCAGCGCGCATCGCCACGGGCTCGTCCTCCCACGACCGTGTCGAGCCCTCGATATCGGTGAACAGAAACGTCACCGTCCCCGACGGCAGAACAGCCACCGACGATCACCCCCTTCCATCCATCAGGCTAGATCGTCACCCCAGTCACGAACCGCCGAGATCCGCAGGCCGACCACCCGACGGCGTCAACCCAGAATCGCTCCAGGTCGCCTCAGACGGCAAGGCACTCCCCTCCACGTTGGCCGACCTCTGCCAGCAGCGAACGACGGGTTCAGGGCAGCAGCTCGAACGTCGCGACGTGCTCGGGACGGACGACCAGGAAGTCTCGGTGGTTGTACGTCGCGATCGAACCGAGCCTCATCCGCTCGGCGACAGCGATCAGGCTGGCGTCGGTCGCATCGAGCCGCAAGTCGGCGTACTGGCGGCACAGGGCCGCAACGCGTTCCCAATCCTGATGCGTGAGATCCACCAGGTCCAGCGTTCGACTGATGACCAGGTCGAGAAGGCGGGCCTGGGCCTCTGGGCCGAGCCGGTCGAGGATCAGCCACGACGATTCCGCAATGACTGGAACGGTCGTTGCCAACTCGTCGCGATGCTCGGAGAGCAAGGCGACGCTGTCGTCGTGCCGTTCGGACCTCACGTCAGCCGCCGAGAGCCAGACGTTCGTGTCGACCAGCAGTACCGGGCGCTACACGATCTCAGACGAGCGCTGCGCCACGTCGTGACGGAGTTCGTGGATGTCGCTCGTCGCCCACGCTGCATCGCCGGAGTCGCCGCATCCCACGAACCTGCCCAGGGCATCGTCAGCCACCGTCGTGCCCGACGAGGGGAACTGGTTGGACAACTCCGCAACGAGCTGGTCGAGCGTGATCCCGCGCCGCGCCGCCTCGGCCTCGAGCCGAGCCCTCGCCTCAGGCGGCAGATCGAGTGTCACTGGCATGACCACCAGCATACGATCCGACGACGAGCCGACGCGTCACACATCGGTCGCGTCCAGGAACTCGCCCAGTCCTTTCGCAACAGCCTGGTCGGCAGTCGCGAACGCGTGCGCATAGGTCCGCAACGTCATCGAAGCGTCGGAGTGGCCGAGGCGGCCGGCGACGGTGCGCACGTCGTGGCCTTGTCCGATCGCCGTGGTCGCAGACCAGTGGCGGAGATCATGGAGACGCCACTTCGTGTCGATGCCCGACTTCTCGCGGGCGCGGCGCCACCAGTAGCCGATGCGATCAGGGTTCACCAGGTCGGTGCCGACCCCGAACATCCACGGGCCATACGGTTGACGCTCGGACCGAACCCGCTCGATCAACTCGAGCGTCGCCTGGTCGAGGGTCACAGTGCGAACGTTGGCCGTCTTGGTCGTCGCATCGCGCAACTCCGGATTGCCGTCGCCGCGCTTGAACACCTCGATGGCCGAGTCGATCGTCAGTTCTCCGCCGTGCACGTCGTCCCAACGCAGCGCAGCCAACTCAGCCCGTCGAGCGCCGGCAATCGCACCAAGCCGCAGGGCCAGCCCGGCAGCCGGGTCGAACGCCGTGGCCGCCGCGATCACCGCCCGCACATCATCGGCAGTCATCGCCTCCCGCTTCTGTGTTCGAGACGTTCGCAGGCGTGCGAGTGCCGCGACGTTCGACGTGACCCACCCCCACCGCTGCGCCTGGGCGAGTGCCGCGGCGCAGGGCACCATGCAGGTTCTTGATCCCGGCGTCCTGCTTGCCGGCGCGACGAAGGCGTGCGTGCCACCGTTCAATGTCGGCGACCGACAGCCGGGCGACGGGCATCCTGGCCAATGTGTCGTCGGTCTTGATCGCCTCGACCCTGCTGCGCTGGTCGCGCGCTGACGACGATGCCCACGTGGCCGAGTTGTGCTCCACCCACTCGTCGAGCACGTCACGCACCGTCCGGCCAGCCGCCGAGGCGCGACCCGGGCCACCCTCGAGTTCGACGGCGACGCGTTGCGCGTCACGCTTGCCGCCGCGCACGGTTCGCGAGGTCTGGGTGGGTCGGCCGCGATCGTCGCGTCCGGTGAACACGCGGATCTCCCACCCCCGGCTGCTTCTCCCGGATCGTCGCCATGTGGCGAGATGAGTAGGGATGGAAGCGATTTTCGTCGAACCGACAATTCAGCGGTTCGCGAAATTCACTCGATACGCAGGCCTGATATGGCCCGGCTGATCACCAGTTGCTGGATCTGTTCGGTGCCTTCGAAGATGTCGTGGATCTTCGCGTCGCGGTGCCAGCGCTCGACCGGGTAGTCGCGGGTGTAGCCCACACCGCCGAGAATCTGAATCGCCCGCTCGGTCGCCCACGTGGCGACGCGGCCGGCCTTCAGCTTGGCCATCGAGCCCTCGGCGTTGACGAACTTCTTCTGCTTGCCGAGCCACGCGGCCCGGTGGATCATGCCCCGGGTCGCCTCGATCTCGGTCGCCATGTCGGCGAGCATGAACGCGATGGACTGGTTCATGATGATCGGTCGGCCGAAGGCCTCGCGCTCCTTGGCGTACTCGAGCGAGTACTCGTAGGCCGCCCGTGCGATACCGAGCGCCTGAGCGCCGACCGACGGGCGGGTCGCCTCGAAGGTCTGCATCGCAGCCTGGGCATTGCCTGGCTTACCCTCACGCACACGGGCGAGACGCTCGTCGAGCTTCTCCTTGCCCCCGAGCAGGCAACTCCCTGGCACCCGCACGTCCTCGAGGACGACCTCGGCGGTGTGGCTGGCCCGGATCCCGTGCTTCTTGTACTTGGTGCCCATGCTCAGACCGGGCGTGTTGGCCGGCACGATGAAGCTGGCGTGGCCCTTCGACTTGAACTCCGGCTCGACCACGCCGACGACGACGTGCACATCGGCGATGCCGCCGTTCGTGATCCACGCCTTGGCGCCATTGAGCACCCACTCGTCCTTGGCCTCGTCGTACTTGGCGCTCGTGCGGTAGCCGCCGACGTCGGAGCCGGCGTCAGCCTCGCTCGCTGCGAACGCGCCGAGCTGGAGCTTCTGGGCGTCGCCGTAGCACTGGGGCACCCACTCCATGACCTGCTCGGGGGTGCCGGAGGCAGCGATGCCCGCAGCAGCGAGGGCCGAGCCCATGATCGCCATTCCGATACCGGCGTCGCCCCAGAACAGCTCCTCGATCGCGACCGGGAACGTCAGCCCGGTCGGATCGTTCAACATCGCCTCAGCCACGAACTCCCAGCCGTACAGGCCGATCTCGGCCGCCTGCTGGACGATCGGATACGGGAATTCCTCGCGCTCGTCCCACTCGTGGGCGTTCGGGCGCATCACGTCTTCGGCGAAGCCGTGGATCCACTTCTGGAGCTGAAGCTGGTCTTCGTTGAGTTCCATCGAGAAATCGGCCATAACGCCAAGTTACCCGCTGGTAACCGTCGTGTCTACTCACTGGTAGCTTCGTCATCGAATCGACCTCATCGGAGTTGCGGGTCCACCGAGACGATCGCCGGAGTTCTCGGTGGTTCGAGGTGGCGGTCAGCGGCGGAGGGCTGTGCCGTCCTTGGTGGTCTCGACCGTCCAGCCGTCGGCTTGGAGTTCGGCGCGGATCGCGTCGGCGGCGGCGTAGTCCTTCGCTGCTCTGGCAGCGTCGAGCGCCGCCGCCTGCTCGGCAACCTCGGTCGGAACGTCGGCCGAGGCTCTCAACTCGAGACCGAGCGCTGTGCACATCTCGCGCGACCGTGGACGCAGCCCGAGCGGCCGTCGCGTCGTCGCCGGCATCGATCGCCACGTTGGCGGCGCGAACCGAGTCGAAGAGCAATGCCGTCGCCGCCGGAGTGTCGAGGTCGTCGTCCATCGAGGCGCGAAACCGGTCGAGCACATCAGGATCGGCCTCGCCCGCGGGCAGCGCCGCCGAGCGAGCAGCGTATGCATCGAGACCGGCGAGTGTCCGCTGCGACGACTCGAGGCTGTCGATGCTCACCCGTACCGGGCTGCGGTAGTGCGTCTGCAGGAGCAGCATGCGGTACGCCCGCTCGTCGTAACGATCGAGGAGATCGAGCATGTTCAGCACGTTGCCGAGACTGCGCGACATCTTCTCGCCCTCGGCATCGTCGACGAATGCGTGGTGCATCCAATGATTGGCGAACGTCTTCCCGAGCGCGACGGCCTGCGCCCGTTCGTTCTCGTGGTGAGGGAACCGGAGATCTTGGCCACCGCAGTGAAGGTCGAAGCCCTCACCCAGTAGGTCGAGGCTCATCACGACGCACTCGCTGTGCCACCCGGGTCGACCGTCGCCCCATGGCGACGGCCATGACGGCTCATCCGGCTTGGAGAACTTCCAGAGCACGAAGTCGGCCGGGTGACGCTTCTGATCGGCGCCCAGCACCTCGCGATCGCCGCCACCTGCGAGCATCTCGTCGAGCGACTGATGGGCCAGCAATCCGTAGTCGGCTACGGCATCGACGGAGAGATAGACGCCATCGTCAGTCGTGTATGCATGGCCACCGTTGACGAGCTCGCCGATCATCGCCACCATCTCGCCGACGTACTCGGTCGCGCGCGGGGTGTCATCGGGGCGAAGCACGCCCATGCGCGACTGGGCGTCGAACCAGACGCGCTCGCACTTCTGCGTGATGTCCTGCCACGGCCGGTCTTCGGCGTTCGCCCGATTGATGATCTGGTCGTCGATGTCGGTGATGTTCGAGACGAACCGCACCTCCAGACCGCACCACCGCAGGTAGCGGACCAGTACGTCGTAGACGATGTTCTGGCGGCCGTGCCCGATGTGCGGCGGTGAGTAGACCGTCGGTCCGCACAGGTAGATGCTGACCTTCCCGGGCTCGCGGAGGGCGAGCTCACGTACCTGACGGGTCGCGGTGTCGTACAGGTGCAGCACGGTCGGACATCCTACGAGTCGACCCGAGCTCGGACGCGGCCGTTTTCGCGCCGGCCGGTCAGCCGCCCAGAGAGTTCGGACCACCCGTTCGACGGAAGTACTCGTTCTCCGGCGTCTCGACGGCCACGAGGTTGGGATGCCACGGGCCGCCGGCGGCGCCCTGCTTCAGTGCGGACATCGTTGCGTCACGCGTGTGGCCGAAGATCACCTCTTCGGCCTCTGCTTTCGCATCGACCCAGACCGACACGATCAGGCAGTGATCGCCGTCGGGGTCGTCCATCTGCAGGTCGAGCACCGCTGCGGCGACACCCGCCTGAGCCGCCCCGAGCGTGAGATCGGCGTGACGTTGGTCGCTCACGCCCACTGCCGGGACCAGCAAGGTGACCGGAACCACCGGCAGGTTGGGCTTGGCCGTGACCACGAACGGAGAATGGCCGAGCGTCGGTGTCGCGACGGCCGTGGCCCACGCGATCCCGACGGTTCCGTCGCGTTCACCCAGCACGGTCGTCACACGAACACAGTCCGCGCCACGACCGGCCGACCCGTGTCCGATCTGCGTCGCCACCACCGCCTCTGCCCCGTACTGCGTCGGCTCCACTGCTTCCCCTTTCATGCGCCCGGCCCGACTCTACGCTGGGCGGCTGCCGATCCACCTGCGCGCCGCAGGTCGGCGACGACGCATCACACGTCTCTCAGCTGAGGACCTCGTCGTCATCCTCGTCCTCGTTCGCGCCGACGTCCTCGTCGTCGGCCAGGTCGGCCACGCCTCCACCGAGTTCGGTGAGCAGCTCGTCGAGCGCGCTCGTGTCGAGGCCTTGGGTGAAGGCCTCCTGAAGCTCGTCCTGGGTCGCAGCGGTCTCGAAGATCTGGCCGATCGTGAGCGCCACCGTGTCGAGCCGACGTGTCGCGAAGCCTTCGAGCATCGAGGCGACCATGTCGTCGTTGACGGGCAGAAAGCCCCCGAACGCCCGGAACCCGTCACCCACCGGCACCAGCCGCCCGATGATCTTCCAACCGGCATCCAACGGCGCGTCGGGCAGGGTGTCGACGACCGTTCTTCGTTCGCGGCTCGCCAGGTCGATGACGTCCATCGCCCCGGGACGTGACCTCTCGACCTCGAGCACGGTTCGGGTCGCACCGATCCACGATGTGAGGAGCTCCGCCTCGTCGTCCGGGAGCAACTGACGTCGGGCGTCCAGGAACCACTCGGCGACCCCGCCTTCGAAGAGCGCAAGGTCGACCGTCAGGTAGGAGTCGTGCACCATCTCGCGCAGCTCCGGGTCGGTCACTGCACCGACGATGTCGTCACCGACGGCGGCAGGCAGCAGCGGACAGTTGACCTGCATGAAGCGCATGAGCTTCACGTAGAGCCAGCCGGCGCGGTCTTCGATCGGATGGAGTTCTCGTCCGAGATGGCACTGCTTGTACTTCTTGCCCGAGCCGCACGGACACCGATCATTCCGGCCGGCCATGGCCCTGGGACGAAGAGCAGCGAACGGTGCGATCTCTTCCGACAACTCCTGCGCGAACCCGCGATCGGCGCCGTGCGGGTCGAAGGCCGTGTCGAGATCGATGTCGACGTCGGCACCCGCCTCACGCAACAGCTCACGAGCGC
Organism: uncultured Acidimicrobiaceae bacterium; assembly: GCA_963792905.1. GTDB lineage: Bacteria > Actinomycetota > Acidimicrobiia > Acidimicrobiales > Ilumatobacteraceae > Ilumatobacter. The sequence goes on along the minus strand of CAWBYE010000019.1, from coordinate 787,953 downwards.
CCGCTGCGTTGCTCCGGTCGGCTTCGATCGCCGCGAGTTCGGCGAGCACGAGTCGATTCGCCGAGGATCGAGCGGCCTCGAGCAACTCGAGCGCATCGGTGGTGCGGCCGTGCCACGCGAGGTGGCGGGCGCGCAACCAACTCAGGCCGGCGGGCGGATCCACGACGTCGGCGAGGCGGACGATCAGCGCGTCGATCGGTTCCCCGAGCATGCCGTCGTCGCTCCAGCGGATCCACGCCGCCTCGGCGACGTCGGCATCGTGGAGTGCGTCGACGATCGCGCCGAGTTCGTCCGGCACGGTGCCGGCCGCGTCGATCAACGCCTCCAACAACTCGGCCTGCTCCGCGTCCAAACCGAACTCGACCGACGACCGGTGCAACCGTTCCGCTCGCGAATCGGCCGGGCGCAGCGCTGCGGAATCGTCACCGTCGTCACTCATCGAGACACCCTCTTCGAATCGCGAGCTGCACAGCACATGCCGTCGTCAGCACGCCTCAACGAAATGGGAGAACATGCGACAAGCCCTCTCCGCTTGGTGGCAGCGAGCGGTGAGACGCAACGCAGCAATCGGACGATCCGGCCCGCTTCAGCTGTCGCCGCCTGAGGCTTCGGCGACGGACTGCTTGCCGGCGCTGATCCACGGCATCATCGAGCGCAGCTGTGCACCGACGGTCTCGATCGGGTGGGCCTTGCCCTCCTCCTGCATGCGGTGGTAGTTCCCACGGCCCGACTCGCTCTCGGCCACCCACTCGTCGGCGAACTGCCCTGACTGGATCTCGCCGAGGATCTTCTGCATCTCGGCCTTGGTGTCTTCCGTGATCACCCGCGGCCCACGGGTCAGATCGCCGTACTCGGCGGTGTCGGAAATCGAGTAGCGCATGCCCGCAATGCCCTCTTCGTACATCAGGTCGACGATCAGCTTGACCTCGTGCAAACACTCGAAGTACGCCATCTCGGGCGCGTAGCCTGCCTCGGTCAGCGTCTCGAAGCCGTATTGCACGAGCTTGGTCAGTCCGCCGCACAGCACCACCTGCTCACCGAACAGGTCGGTCTCGGTCTCCTCGGGGAACGTCGTCTCGATCACGCCAGCACGCGCTCCACCGATCGCGTCGGCATACGACATCGCCAGTGCCTTCGCACTGCCGGTGGCATCCTGGTCGACGGCGATCAGCGCCGGCACCCCGCCGCCCTCGGTGTAGGTGCGTCGCACCAGATGACCAGGGCCCTTCGGCGCGATCATGATGCAGTCGACGTCCTCCGGCGCCACGATTCGGCCGAACCGCACGTTGAACCCGTGGGCGAACGCGATGGCATCACCGGGCTTCAGGTGGCTCGCGATGTGCTCGTCGAAGATCGTCTTCTGCTCGGTGTCCGGAGCGAGGATCATGATCACGTCGGCCCACTCGGCGGCGTCGTCGATCGTCTTCACCGTCAGGCCGGCGTTCTCGGCCTTGGCCTTCGACGAAGACCCCTCACGGAGACCGACACAGACGTCGACCCCGGATTCCTTCAGGTTCAGTGCGTGGGCATGGCCCTGCGAGCCGTAGCCGATGATCGCGACCCTGCGGCCACGGATGATGGACGGATCGGCGTCAGCTTCGTAGTAGACGTTGGCGGCCATGGCAGCCCAACCTTTCAGGTAGTGGAAGTACGGATGGAAATGCGGGTGAAGTGTGGGTGTGGATCAGTTCGCGAGGCGCAAGCGCGCCTTGCGGTCGAGTTTCGGGAGCGCCACGCGACCGGTGCGCTGCAGCTCGATGATGTGGTAGCTCCCGAGGAGTTCCTCGAAATCATCCAGCTTGTCGGGGTGCCCCTCCAAACTCAGGGTCATCGCATTGGCGCCGACGGCCAGGATCTTGCCCTCGAAGATGTTCGACAGTTCGAGAACCTGGCCCCGCTCGTCGGGTTGGAGCCGCACCGTCGCGAGGAGCAGCTCACGCTCGACGGAACGGCGAGGGTCGAGCTCGCTGATCTTCACGACGTCGATCAGCTTGAACAGCTGCTTGACGATCTGTTCGAGCGGCGCCGACTCGACGTCGACGACGATCGTGATCCGGCTCTTGCCCGGATCCTCGGTGGGGGCCACCGCGAGCGAGAAGATGTTGTAGCCACGCCGGGCGAACAAGCTGGCCACCCGGGCCAGCACACCGGGCCGGTTCTGGACGAGCACCGACAGGATGTGGTGCGTGGCATCGGAGCGGTTGTCGGACGGGCTCACTTCAACAGCTCCCGGTTCGACTGCTGTGTCGGATGCACGAGCAGGTCGTCGTTCGATTGGCCGGCGGGCACCATCGGGAACACGTTCTCCTCGGCGTCGGTGCGGAAGTCGATCACGACGCAGCGGTCGTTGATGGCGTTCGCCTTCTCGATCGCCGGCGCGACCTCCTCGGGCGACTCGACGCGGATCCCGACACAGCCCATCGACTCGGCCCACATGACGAAATCGGGGCACTGTGCCGAGTGGAGATCGGTCTCGCTGTAGCGCTCGTCGTAGAACATGGTCTGCCACTGCCGAACCATGCCGAGCCAGCTGTTGTTCAGGATCGCAACCTTGATCGGGATGTTCTCCAGCGTGGCCGTGACGAGTTCCTGAGCGGTCATCTGGAAGCAGCCGTCGCCGTCGACCGCCCAGACGACGCGGTCGGGCCGGCCGACCTTGGCCCCGATCGCGGCCGGGATCGAAAAGCCCATCGTGCCGAGGCCTCCAGAGTTGACCCACGTGTACGGCTCCTCGAAGCGCCAGTACAGCGACGACCACATCTGGTGCTGGCCGACGCCCGAGGTGAGGATCGTTCCTTCGGGCGCCGCATCGCGTAGCTGCTCGAGGCAGTACTGGGGCTTGAGCGCCGCGCCGGGCTCCGACTGTTCGTACACGGTCGGGAACATTTCCTGCCACCCGGAGATACGGCTCTTCCACGGCGTGCGGTCGGGTTGCTCGACGCCGCGCTCCTCGAGCGCCCGGATCTCCCGGACGATCGCTTCGGTCACCTGCAGGCAGTCACCGACGATCGGGACGTCTGGCTTGCGCACCTTGCCCTGCTCGGCCGGGTCGATGTCGACGTGGATGACCTTGGCATCGGGTGCGAACGAGTCGACCCTGCCCGTGATCCGGTCGTCGAACCGGGCGCCGAGAGCGATCAACAGGTCGCTCTTCTGCATCGCGGTCGTGGTCGCCGCGTTCCCGTGCATCCCCGGCATTCCCAGGTTGAGCGGGTCGCTGTCCGGGAAGACGCCACGCGCCATCAGCGTCGTGACGACGTGGATTCCGGTGAGATCGACGAGCTCCTGCAGCGCTCCGGCCGCGCGGGCCTTGAGCATCCCGCCGCCGACGTAGAGCACCGGCCGCTCCGCAGACATGATCAACTTCGCGGCCTCCTTGATCATGCGGGGGTGACCCTTGGTGTTCGGTCGGTAGCCCGGCAGCGCCGCAGTGACCTCCTCGTCGCTGGGCCAGTGCCAGGTCATCTCGTTCTGCAGGACGTCCTTCGGTAGGTCGACGAGCGTGGGGCCGGGGCGCCCGGTGGTAGCGATGTGGAAGGCCTGACGAATCGCCATCGGGATGTCGTCTGCCGTCATCACCAGCTCGTTGTGCTTCGTGCACGACCGTGTGATGCCGACGGTGTCGCACTCCTGGAAGGCATCACTCCCGATCGCTGCGGTGCCGACCTGCCCGGTGATCACGACCATCGGGATCGAGTCCATGTAAGCATCCATGAGTGGGGTGACCATGTTCGTCGCAGCCGGACCCGACGTCACCATGGCCACTCCCGGTCGGCCGGTGACGTGGGCGTAGCCCTCGGCCATGTGGCCGGCACCTTGCTCGTGCCGCACGAGCACGTGCCTGATCGACGATTCGAGCAGCGGGTCGTAGGCGGGAAGGATGCAACCGCCCGGCAGACCGAACATCACCTCGACGTGCTCCATCTCGAGCGCCTTGATGAGAGCTTGCGCCCCTGTCATCGTCTGCGTTTCTGTCATGGCGGTTCTCCTGGGCGGGGCCGGGTGTGCGGGCCGGGTGTGCGGGCCGGATTCGGGCGGGGGCTGGTTCGGGAGGGGCGGGTTCGGGAGGGGCGGGTTCGGGCGGAGCTGGCGGTGCGTGAGTCGAGTCTGGCGATCGGTCCGGAAAACGAAACGACCTCCCGTGTCGGGAGGTCGGGGCGCACGCGGCGGGTATTGGCCGGTGCGCTAGTCGATGAGTACTACGAGGGCGCGAAGGTTTTGGCTCATCGGTGACGAGTCTGCCAGATCGTGCCGTTCGACGCAACCGCACGGACACGGGCCCTCGAGCACAACCGGGGCTCCGGTGCAAGAACGAGCTTGTCCAGACAATAGTTTCGAGCTCATGCAGGTGGCTGAGATCTGGAGGTTCCCGGTGAAGTCCGTCGGTGGTGAGCGCCTTCAGCGCACGGCCGTCGACGAACGCGGCATCGAGTTCGATCGGGCGTGGGGCGTCTTCGATCCCTCCACCGGCCTCGTGCTGACGGCGCGCCGCGAACCCTCGCTCTTGATGTTGTCGGCCACGATCGTCGAGGGTCGGCTGAACATCCGCACCGAGGACGGTCGCGACGTGTCGACCGACGACGACCTGTCGGAGTGGATCGGCAGACCCGTCGAACTGCGCTCGGCGGCCGACGGGCCGGCCACCTTCGAGAACCCCATGGACATCGACCACGAGACCGACTGGGTCACCTGGCAGAGCGCTGGCGTCACGTTCCACGACGGACGGTCGACCATCTCGTTCGTGTCGGACGACACGCTTGGCGACTGGGACGCCCGGCGGTTCCGCATCAATCTGATCATGCGCGGCGCGGGCGAAGCGGAACTCACCGGCTTCATCACGGTCGGGTCTGCGACGCTGTCGGTCCGTCAGCCGATCGACCGCTGTGTGATGGTGACGCGCGCCCAACCCGGCATCGAACGGGACCTCGGCGTGCTCAAGACGATCATCCGGGAGCGCGACAACCAGCTCGGCATGGGAGCGACCGTGGCCTCATCGGGCACGATCACGGTCGGCGACGAGTTCGTGCCCGTCTGAGGCACTGCCGTTCGCGTGTCGACCGTCGATCTCGGGTTCGGCCGTCAGGACGACACCGCCGACCGGACGGCCGGCACCGTGTGTTCGAGGTATGCCTCGAACGCATCGTCGTCGATTGGTGCCCTGATGGCGACATTCACCAGGTCGGCACCTGCGTTGCGGTACTCGAGCACCCGCTCGACGGCCGATTCCGGCGTCCCGAGCAACGCACCGGACGAGACCCGCTCCCACATCGCGCCCCATTGTCCCGCCAGCTGCTCCTCGTTGCGGGCAGCCGCCGCCTCGTCGACACCCAGGTTGAACATCACGTTGATCGAACGCTCGATCGTCGACGGGTCGCGACCGAGGTCGGCGCAATGCCGGTCGAGCACGCCGTTCAGGCGCCCGAACTCGTCGGGGGAGACGTACGCCGCGTTCCATCCCGTCGGCGTGACGTGCGGTCATGCGAAGGGTGCGCTTCTCGCCCACCCCGCCGATCCACAGCGGCATCGACCCGTTCACCGGGGCGGGCAGCATCGATGCGTTCGACGGCTCGGAAGTACGCTCCGTCGTGAGTGGTGCGCTCGTTGGTGAAGTAGCTGTTGATCAGCCCGGCAGCCTCGTCGAGCATGTCGAGCCGCTGACCGACCGGCGGGAAGTCGTAGCCGTAGGCCGTGGCCTCCCACTCGTGCCAGCCGCCGCCGAGCCCGAGCTCGAAACGTCCGCCCGAGATGTGGTCGATCGTGATCGCCGCCTTGGCGAGCAGACCGGGGTTTCGGTAGCCGACGTAGAACACGAGGCAGCCGAGGCGGGCGTGCTGCGTGTCGGCAGCGAGGGCGCCCAGAGCATGCGACCGCTTCGAAGTGCGGGATCGTGCCACCTGCCGGCGGCGCCTCGTAGAGGTGATCCCAGACCGAGATCCAGTCGAGGCCGGCCTCGTCAGCCGCCGCCAGAGCGTCCGCATCTCGTCCATCGTCATGTTCTGCTGCCCGACGTGAATCCCCAGTTGCATGTCGGCGACGGTGACGAGCGCGACGCCGGACGGTGACGCGGAGGGTCGACCATGTCACCACTGGCGGGAGTGGGCTCGGGGCGTCGGGCCAGACCTACCATTCGCTCGTGACGTCACTGCCGACGCAACGAGTCCAGCCGGGCGTGTTGTTCCCCGCCGGTGCGACGGTGGTGGTGCTGCTCCTCGTGGCCAGCCGCTATGGCTTCCACCGCGACGAGCTGTACTTCATGGTCAACGCCGATCACCCGGCCTGGGGCTACGTCGACCACGGACCGCTCACGCCGATGACCGGTCGGCTGTCCCAAACGGTGTTCGGTGACACCGTCTTCGGCATACGGGTCCTCCCTGCACTCGTCGCCGGGGCCATCGTCGCTGTCGGTGCCGGCATCTGTGTCGAGTTGGGGGGTGACCGCACCGCAACGCTGCTGACCGCCTGGACGACAGCGACGACCGCGACGGTGCTCGCACTCGGTCACATGCTGACGACGCCGGCCCTGGACGTGCTGGCGTGGACGGTCGCCCTCTGGGTGCTGTGCCGCATCGTTCGCACCGGCGACCGGCGATGGTTCGTGGCGCTGGGGGCGGTGATCGGCCTCGGCCTGCTCAACAAGTTCACCATCTTGTTCGCCGTCGCATCGTTCGGTGGGGCGCTCCTCGTGCTCCCCGAGCGGCGACTCCTCAAGAGCGGCTGGGTGCCGGCCGGCGCCGCCGTCGCGCTCCTCGTGGCCGCACCCCACGTCTGGTGGCAGGCCACCCACGGCTGGCCAGTGCTCGAACTCGGCTCCGGCATCGCCGACGAGGCGACCGAGAATCGAATCCTCACGATGCCGTTCCAGGTGCTCTTCATCGGGCCGGCCGTCGGCATCGCCGTCGGCATCGCCTGGTGGCGGCAGCTGCTCGGCCGGGCACTCGAACCGTGGCGATTCATCGCCGTCGGCTTCGCCGTGTTGCTCGCGCTCGTACTCGCCACTGCCGGCAAGCCCTACTACGCCGCCGGCGCACTCCCCACGTTGATCGCGGTCGCTGCCGCACAGTTCGTCGACTGGTTCCGAGCGCATCGCATCCTCGCGGTGACCCTGATCGCTGCGAACGGGTTGATCACGGCACTCCTCGTCTTGCCGATCCTTCCCGTGTCCTCCCTCGGGGGCTCGCCGATCACCGCTGTGAACCCAGAACCACTCGAGATGATCGGCTGGCCGGAGTTCGTCGATCAGATCGAGGAAGCCGCCGGCAGCATCGATGATGGAGCTGGGCGAGATGTCGTCATCCTGACCGCGAACTACGGGGAGGCCGGAGCGATCGAGCAGTACGGACGAGAGCTGCCGGCGCCGTATTCGGGTCACAACTCGTACGCCGATGTCCGCCGTCCGGCGGGAACAGCGGGCCCGGTGCTCGTCGTCGGCTACCGCGACCCGACGACGTTCTTGGACGCATGTCGACCGCTGACGCCAATCGTCATGCCGCACGAAATCGACAGCGAAGAGCAGGGCGCACCGCTGTGGCACTGCGAGCGACCCAGCCGTGCCTGGGACGACCTCTGGGACGACCTTCGACACATCGACTGACCAGTCATTCGGTCAGGCCGTCTCGAGCCGGTTCGCCAACTCGTCGACCGCAGGGTCGTGAATCGAGGCCGAACGCCGCGCCAGCACGAGCGTGCGGCGCAGGAGCTCAGGCCCGAGCTTGACGTCGTTCGGCAGGTCCTCGTCCGCGGTGGCCGGCAGGACGGTCCAGCCGAGCCCGAGCGCCACCATCTCGAGGAGGACGTCGGGCTGGTGTGATTCGGCAGCGACGACGAGCGGTGCGCCGAGCTCCGTCAACCGTTCGGCGGTCACCTCGCGCGTGTACGAACCCTCCGGGAACAACACCCACGGCCCCCACCCCGACGCACGGCCGAGTTCGGCACCGGTCGGGGCGTGGACGACGAGCGGTTCGGTCAGCAGCTCCTGGGTCTCGATTCCCGGTAGCGGGTTCGGCGGTTCGACGCACACGACGAGATCGAGGTGGCCCGCGCGCAGACCGTCGAGCAGCGTCGCCGACGGTGCCACCGAGAGCCGCAGTTCGACCCCGGCCCGTTCGGAGCGGAACGCTCGCAACACTTCCGGGAAGTGTCTGACGGCGGCAACGTCGATCATTCCGACCCTGACCCGCCCGCTCTGCGCCGAGCGCAGCCGACCCGACCAGGCCGCCAAGTCGCCGGTGAGCGAGACCACCTGCCGGGCGTGGTCGAGGACGGGCTGTGCCGACGAGCGGAACCGACGTCGACGGCCATCGCGCTCGAAGAGGTCGACGCCGACCCGTCGTTCCAGCTCCGCCATTCCCTGCGACAACGCCGACGGACTGACTCCCACCGACGCAGCAGCGGCTGCCCACGTCTCGGCTTCCGCAACGGCGACGAGGTACTCCAACTGACGGATCGAGATGTCGGGGAGGCTGGTCACCTGACGCATGATAGTTCAGATATACTTCACTGTTACAGAAAGCGCGCAAGGAATCCTTACGATCACTCGCATGACTGCACGACAGATTCCGCCCGCCACCGGCAAGCTCGGTGTCCTCACGCCAGGCATGGGTGCCGTGGCGTCCACGTTCATCGCCGGCGTCATCGCCGCCCGCAACGGCACGGTCGCCCCGATCGGCTCGATCACGCAGATGGCGCACATCCGACTCGGCACCAAGGACGAGAACCGCAACCCCAAGATCAACGAGTTCGTTCCGCTGGCCGCGCTCGACGACATCGTGTTCGGCGGTTGGGACCCCATCTCGCCGAATGCCATGGAGGCCGCCAAGACCGCCGGTGTGCTGGAGGGCCGCGACCTCGACGCCATCTCCAAGGAGATGGAAGGCATCGTGCCGATGGAGGCCGTGTTCGACCAGCGGTGGGTGAGCCGCCTCGAAGGGGTCCGGGTGAAGGACATCCCGAACAAGTGGGACCAGGCGCTGGCCCTGATCGACGACATCGCGAACTTCAAGGAGGAGAACGGCTGCGACCGCCTCGTGATGGTGTGGTGCGGGTCCACCGAGGCCTACCAGGAGCCCAGCGACGTGCACGCGACCGTGGCCGCGTTCGAGCAGGGCCTGAAAGATGACGACGACAACATCTCTCCGAGCCAGATCTACTGCTACGCCGCGCTCCAATCGGATGTGCCGTACGCCAACGGCGCCCCGAACCTGACGACGGATCTCGACTGCATGATCGAGCTGTCCGAGCGGCGCGGCGTTCCGATCGCCGGCAAGGACTTCAAGACCGGCCAGACCTTGATGAAGACCATGCTGGCCCCTGGTTTCAAGGCCCGGATGCTCGGTATGCGCGGCTGGTACTCCACCAACATCCTCGGCAATCGCGACGGCGAGGTCCTGGACGACCCGGAGAACTTCAAGACCAAGGAGATGTCCAAGTTGGGTGTGCTCGGCGGCATCCTCCAGCCCGAGGTGTACCCCGATCTCTACGGCAACATCGACCACGTCGTCCGGATCAACTATTACCCACCGCGTGGGGACAACAAGGAGGGCTGGGATGCGATCGACATCTACGGCTGGCTCGGCTACGAGATGCAGATCAAGGTCGACTTCCTGTGCCGCGACTCGATCCTCGCTGCCCCGATCGTGCTCGATCTGGCACTCTTCATGGACCTGGCGCACCGCGCCGGTGAAAGCGGTGTCCAGGAATGGCTCAGCTTCTACCTCAAGGCGCCGCAGGCTGCCGGCGAAGCGCCGGCCGAACAGGATCTGTTCATCCAGCAGACGAAGCTGAAGAACACTCTGCGTGAGTGGATGGGCGAGCAGCCCGTCACCCACTCCGAAGCCGGCTGACCGCAATCGCCCGGACGACCTCGCCGCCGACGTCCGGGCAACGAAAAGCCAGGACGGCAGACGTCACGTGAATTCTCTGGGAAGATCCGAATTCCGCTGTAGTAGCGTGAGGCGCCCTCCGATGAACTTGACATGGACGTGACAATGACGACACCACCAGACGGCCGCGCACCGACTTGCGCCTTCGTCGGCGACCAATCCCTGGTCGTCCGCTGCGCCGACATCGCCCGTGAAGCCGGCCTCGACGTCACGGCCATCGCTTCCCACAATCCAGACGTACTCGCGGCCGCGGCCGCAGACGGCACCGAACTGATCGAGCTCGGGTCGCCGGCCGACCTCGCCCCGGCTTTCGCCTCCAAGCAGTTCGACGTGCTGTTCAGCGTCGCCTACCTCCACATCCTGCCCGACGCCGTGCTGGAACGGGCGAGGACCGCCATCAACTTCCACGACGGGCCGCTCCCGGAGTATGCGGGTCTGAATGTGACGTCATGGGCGATCGCCAACGACGAACCGACCCACGGAGTGACCTGGCATCTGATGACGAGCGATGTCGATCGCGGCGACGTGATCGCGACCGTCTCGTTCCCGATCGAGCCCGGCGATTCGGCGCTGTCGCTCAACGCTCGCTGCTTCGAAGCCGGGTCGCAGTCGTTCGGAGACGTGGCTCGGGCGATCGTGGCCGGCGAACTCCCGCGTCAGCCGCAGCCCGACCGGCCCGGGAAGATGTACCGCCGCCGCCAACGCCCGGTCGCCGTGGTCGACCCCAACCGTCCAGCGGCCGAGACCGCACGGTTCGTCCGAGCCGTCCAGGTCGGCGACCGTGTGGTCAACACCGTGGGCGCCGCTCACCTGGTCATCGACGGTGAGGCGCTGGTCGTGGTCGATGCCGAAGCCGTCGAGGGAACCGGCAGCGCGCCCGGATCCATCGTCACCGAGCCCTCCGGCGGGCTCCGGATCGCCACGGTCGAGGGCGATCTCGTGCTCCGCGACGTCCGTCACTCCGACGGGCGCGCTGCGCAACCGGTCGGCACACAGGTGTCGCCGTCGACCGACCTCGCACGTTCGCTGACCGATCACGACCCGGCGCTCAGCGACCACGAGAACTGGTGGCGCGAACAGCTCCACGACGTCGTCGACAGCCCATCGCTCGACGAACTCGACGCCTCGCTCCCGGTCGCGTCGTCCACGATCAGCGTGTCCGCCGAGCCCGCAACGGTCGCCGCGGCACTCGCCGTCGTGCTCGCTGCCCGCGCCGACGGCGACTCGGTGTCGCTCTCCGTGTCCGACTCGGCGACCGACCAGCTGATCGACACTCTCGCGCCACTGCTCTCGCCGCCCGAACTCCGCATCGAGGTCGACCTCGATGCCGCCGCGGCGAACCACGTGGCCGATGTCGACGAGCGGCTCCGTCTCGCGCTCGAGCACGGCCCGTTCCTGACCGACGTGATCGACCGCGACCCTGAGTTGCGGACACAGGCGATGCCTCCGGTCGTCTGGCTGCGAATCGGCGATGGGGCCACCGAACCGGCTGATGGCCCGGCCGCGCTCGTCGTCGCGGTCGCCGCCGACCGCATCGAGGTCCGCGGTCGCGGCAGCGACGAAGCGATCAGTGGCCTCGCCGGTCGGATCGCCGACGTGATCGAGGCCCTCCAGAACCATTCGGATCTCACGCTCCGTGACATCGATCTCCTGAATGACCACGACCGCATGGTTCTCGACGGCGTGAACGACACCGTTGTCGACGTCACCGTCGACACCATCGATGCGCAGTTCCGGAACCGCGTGGGCGAGTCGGCCGATCGACCTGCAGTCTCGTGCGCCGGCACCACCGTGTCATACGGGCAACTCGCCGAACGGGTCGATGTGCTCGCCGACCGCCTGCGAGCAGCCGGTGTCAGCCAGGGCGATGTGGTCGGGATCGCGCTCGAGCGCAGCATCGACCTGATCAGCTCGGTGCTGGCTGTGCTGAGTGCGGGCGCCGCCTATCTCCCGCTCGACCCCGACTATCCCGCTGACCGTCTGCAGTTCATGGTCGAGGATTCTTCGACCTCCGTGGTGATCGGTCGGCCCGATGTCGTCGGCGAGTTCCGCCGCGACCTGATCGTGATCGATCCGGCAGACCGGACTGACGATGCAGCAGCACCGGGCACGGCCGAACACGCCGCCGATGACCTCGCCTACCTGATCTACACGTCGGGTTCGACCGGCACCCCGAAGGGCGTCCAACTCGAACATCGCCAGGTCGCCAACTTCTTCGCCGGGATGGACACCGTCATCGGAGACGACGATCCCGGTGTCTGGCTGGCCGTCACCAGCCTGTCGTTCGACATCTCGGTCCTGGAACTGCTCTGGACGCTGACCCGCGGCTTCCACGTCGTGGTGAAGCAGGACAGCGGATTCCAGCCGGTGCGGTCCTTCGGTGGATCGGCGCCGACCATGAGCCTGTTCCACTTCGCAGCCGGCGATGCGCAGGCCGGCGACGGCTACCGGATCCTGCTGGAGAGCTCGCGATGGGGCGATGAGCACGGCTTCGAGGCCGTCTGGACGCCCGAGCGCCACTTCCACGACTTCGGTGCGCCGTACCCGAACCCGAGCGTCGTGGCGGCCGCCGTCGCGGCCGTGACCGAACGGATCGAGATTCGCGCCGGCAGCGTCGTGCTGCCGTTGCACTCACCGGTACGTGTCGCCGAGGAATGGAGCGTCGTCGACAACCTGTCGAACGGCCGGGTCGGCATCTCGTTCGCCGCCGGCTGGCAGCCGAACGACTTCGTGCTCAACCCCGCCGGTTACGCCAACGCCCGCGAAGAACTGGCCGACCGGATCGAGGCCGTCCGCAACCTCTGGCGCGGCGAGACCGTCGAACTGCCCGGACCCGACGGCGAGCTCGTGCCCGTGCGCACACTTCCCCGCCCGGTCCAGGCCGAGCTGCCCGTGTGGCTCACGTCTGCCGGTTCGCCGGCGTCGTTCGAACGCGCCGGCACACTCGGCGTCAACCTGCTGACCCACCTGCTCGGCCAATCGGTCGAACAGCTGACCGAGAACATCGAGCGCTACCGAGCGGCCTACCGCGCCGCCGGCCACGAGGGCGACGGCAAGGTCACGCTGATGCTCCACACGTTCCTCGACGCGGACGGCGATGCCGCCCGCGAGACGGCTCGCGAGCCACTCACCCAGTACCTCGGCACCGCGGTCGGACTGATCAAGAACATGGCGTCTGCGTTCCCGACGTTCGCCGGCGCCGGCAAAGACGCCGACGAGGCGTTCCGGTCCCTCACCGACGCCGACATTCGCCAGCTCCTCGAAATGGCCGCCGATCGGTACCTGTCGACCAGCGGCCTCTTCGGCACCGTCGAAGATGGACTCGACATGGTCGAGATCTCCGCTCGTGCCGGCGTCGACGAGGTCGCCTGCCTCATCGACTTCGGCATCGATGCCGACCTGGTGCTGCCGTCGCTCGAACTGCTCGGCCAAGTCCACGATCGGCTCGAAGACGACGAGGGCGAGATCGAGACCGTCGCGTCGCTGATCGACCGGTATGGCGTCACCCACCTGCAGTGCACGCCGTCACTCGCCTCGATGCTCATGGCCGATCCCACCGAACGGGCGGCACTCGCACGCCTCGACCACATGATGGTCGGCGGCGAGGCGTTGCCCACCGAACTGGCCCGTGAACTCACCGATGTCGTCGCCGGCAGGGTCACCAACATGTACGGCCCGACCGAGACCACGATCTGGTCGCTCACGCACGATCTGGTGGGCGACATCGGCAGCACGATCCCGATCGGCACACCGATCGCCAACACCTCGGTCCATGTACTCGACCGCCACCGCCGAGCGGTGCCAGTCGGCGTGTTCGGCGAGTTGTACCTCGGCGGCGACGGCGTCGCACGGGGCTACCTCGATCGACCCGAACTCAACGCTGACCGCTTCGTCGAACTGGCCGGAACGGGACGGGTCTACGCCACCGGCGACATCGCCCGAGTCCGTGACGACGGTGTCGTCGAGTTCGCGGGCCGCAGCGACGGTCAGGTCAAGATTCGCGGACATCGAATCGAGCTCGGCGAGATCGAAGCCGTGCTCGACCAGCATGCGTCCGTCGCTCGATCGGTCGTGGTGGCCCGCGGCCCCGGCGAGCCGACCCTGATCGCGTTCGTCGTGCCGGCACCCGACCAGCGGCCCGACCTCGACCTGCTCCGCAAGCAGATCGGGGAGAGCCTGCCGGCGGCGATGGTCCCCACGCACTTCGACACGATCGATGCGCTGCCGCTGACACCGAACGGAAAGGTCGACCGAAAGCGCCTCCCGGAGATCGGCCAATCCTCTGGTGGTAGCGGTGCCGGTGGACCGATCGCCGAGGGCACCGAGGCGATCGTGGCGGCGGAATGGACCCGTCAACTGGGTCGAGACGTCGGCCGGACCGACAACTTCTTCGACATCGGTGGTCACTCGCTGCTCGCCGTGAACGTGTTCCGCAGTCTGGCGGATGCAACCGGGGCGTCGATCTCGTTGACCGACGTGTTCAGGTTCCCGACCGTGGAGCAGTTCGCCGCCCATCTGGATCGACTACTCGGTGATGCGGGCTCCGACTCAGCGGACCGTCCACCCGATTCGGGAAGCGATCGGGGTGCCAAGCGTCGCCGGGCACTCGCCAGGCGCGGTGGAGGTGGTTCATGATGACCGAACCGAACGGGTACGCAGAGACCGACATCGCCGTCGTCGGGATCGCAGGCCGGTTCCCCGGCGCCGATGACGTCGACGCACTCTGGCAGCGAGTGCTCGCCGGTGATGATTGCCTGACCGACGTATCGGTCGACGAAGCCAGGGCGGCCGGAGCGGCCGAGAGTGATCTCGGCGATCCACACTACGTGCGCCGCAGCGGCATGCTCGCCGACGTGGCCGGCTTCGACCACGAGTTCTTCGGGATCGGCAGCCGTGACGCCGACGTCATGGACCCACAGCACCGCCACTTCCTCGAGTGTGCCTGGGCCGCGCTCGAGATGTCGACGAACCAACCCGAGACATTCGACGGAGCGATCGGGGTGTTCGGCGGATGTGGCATGAACACCTACCTGGTCAACAACCTGCTGACCGCACCCGGCGTTCTCGACAACATGGGATGGTTCCTGCTCCGGCACACCGGTAACGACAAGGACTTCCTGGTCAACAACGTCGCGTATCGGCTCGACCTGCACGGGCCCGCCATCAACGTCCAGACCGCCTGCTCGACATCGCTCGTGGCGGTGCATCTCGCCGTCCAGAGCCTGCTGTCGTTCGAGTGCGATCTGGCGCTCGCCGGTGGCGCCACCATCGAGGTGCCCCACGGCGTCGGGTACACCTACCACGAGGGCGAGATCCTCTCGCCTGACGGCCACTGCCGCGCATTCGATGAAGCATCCGGTGGCACCGTGCTGACCAGTGGCGTCGGCATGGTCGCCCTGCGTCGCCTCGAGGACGCAATCGAGGCCGGCGACCCCGTGCTCGCGATCGTCAAGGCAAGCGCGATCAACAACGACGGCGCTCGCAAGGTCGGTTTCCTGGCGCCGAGCGTCGACGGCCACGCCGACGTCGTGCGTGAGGCGTTGACCGTCGCCGACATTCGGGCCGACGAGATTCAACTCGTGGAAGCTCACGGGACCGGAACCGCCGTCGGCGATCCGATCGAGGTGGCCGCCCTGACCGAGGCGTTTCGGTCGTCGACCGACGCGAACGGGTTCTGCCGGCTCACGTCGACCAAGCCGAACATCGGCCACCTCGACACCGCGGCCGGAGCCGCGAGCCTCATCAAGGTCGTCCAGGCACTCCGGCACCGAACGCTGCCACCGATGGCCAATCACACCGCGCCGAGCCCGCTCGTGGATTGGGACCGGTCGCCCTTCGTGGTCTCCGATTCCGCAGTCGAATGGCCGGCCGACCGCCCACGTCGCGCCGGCATCAGTTCGCTCGGCGTCGGCGGGACGAACGCACACATCCTCGTCGAGGAAGCCCCGACGCCGACCCCGACACCCCCGTCGATCCCGGAACAGACGTTGGCGTTGTCCGCGATGACCAAGACGTCCGTCGACGGAGCCGCTCAGCAACTGGCCGACCACCTCGAACGGGATCCCGACCTCGAACTGGCCGATGTCGCGCACACACTGATCACCGGCCGTCGCGCCATGCCGCAGCGCCGGGTCGTGACGGTCTCCTCCCGCGACGAGGCGATTGCGTTGCTCCGCAAGCCCGACCGACACCGGTCGTTCAACGCCGAACGCCCCGACGACGGCGCTCAGCTGGGATTCATGTTCCCCGGCGGCGGCTCGCAGTACCGCGGCATGGGTGCCGGCCTGGACCAGAGATTCGCGACCTTCCACGAGATTCGCCATCAGGGCGCCACGATCGTCCACGATCTCGGCGGCCCTGATCTCCGGCCCGGTTTCGAGCTGGGCGACGACGACGAGCGTCTCCGCCTGCCGACCGTGTCACTCCCATCGGTCTTCGTCACGTCGGTGGCACTCGCCAGACAGTGGATGGCGTTCGGAGCGCAACCCGACGTGCTGCTCGGACACAGCCTCGGCGAGTACGTCGCGGCTCACCTGGCCGGCGTGATCAGCCTCGAAGATGCACTGACGCTCGTCGTCAAACGGTCACAGCTGATGGAACAGGTCGGCGGCCCCGACACGGCCATGCTCGTGGTGCCACTCGATGAGGAGCGGGTCCTGTCGATGCTGCCCGACTCGCTGTCGTTGGCCACGATCAACGCCGCCGACGAGTGCGTCATCGCCGGCCAAGCCGATGACGTCGATGCGTTCGCCGACGCGTTGCGAGCGATCGAAGCATCACCGATCAAGATTCCACTGGCCGCAGCAGCCCACAGCTACCTCCTCGATCCCGTCCTCGACGAGTTCCGGACCGTCGTCCGAACGGTGTCGCTGTCGGCCCCCCAGACCCCGTATCCGTCCAACCTCACCGGCACGTGGATCACCGAGACCCAGGCCACCGACCCGGACTACTGGGTTGACCACCTGCGTGGCACCGTCCGGTTCCTCGACGGTCTCCGCACCGTGTGTGCCGATCGCCCCACCGTGCTCAGTGAACTCGGTCCCGGACATTCGCTCTCGTCGGCCGCCCGCCGCACCGAGGGCGGACCCGTCGGCGTCGCACCGGCACTCCGACACCCCGATCACGACATCGACGACACCGGGTTCTCGCTGCAGGCATACGCACGGCAGTGGGCGCTGGGCGCCGACATCGAATTGGGATCGCTGACCGGTCCCGACCGGCGGCGTGTCGCCCTGCCGACCTACGCGTTCGACCACGTGCACCACTGGATCGAGCCGGGCGAGCGTCGCACCGCTGCACTGGTCGCCGAACTCGCAACCGACGGCCCTGCGCCGATCGAGCTCGACCGCCTCGACGATCTCGACGACTTCACGTGGCTGGTCGAGTGGACCGAAACCGATCATCGCCCCGGCGGGAAGAAGTTCGACCGCTGGACCGTGCATGCCGCGGCGGCCGATCCGCTCGCTGATCGCCTCATCAGCGATCTCTCCGATCGGGGGCTCGTGGTCGATCGCGTCGACCACGGCTCCGACCCGGCGATGGTCGAAGTGTCGACGTGCCTCGTCACGCTGGCACCCCCGGCCGAACCCGGTCGTGTCACTGCTTCGGAATGGTTCCAAGACGTTGCCGGCCGGGCACGGGCGCTCGGAGACGCACCCGTGACGACCCGGATGATCGCCGTCACCCGGCAGGCGTTCGCGATCAAGGCCGCCGCCCCGCACGCCGAGGACGCGATCGTCAGCGGCATCGTCCGCGTGGCACGGCGGGAGTACGAAGCGCTCGACGGTCGCCTGATCGACATCGACGACCACATCGACGTCCATCGGCTCGCCGACGAAATCACCGTCGACGGACCCGAGATCGTCGGGATCCGTGACGGCCGTCTCCTGCAACCGGCCGAACGATCGACCCCTCTCGCGGCATCCAGTTCGACCGAGTCGGCGATTCGCGAAGGCGGCACCTACCTGATCACCGGCGCCTTCGGTGGAGTCGGGTTCACCCTTGCCGAACACCTGGCACGCGACCGCGGCGCCAACTTGGCGCTCCTCAGCCGAGATCCTGTACCCGACGGCGCCGAGCGCGAACGGTGGGTACTGACGCATGGCCGCGACGACCCGACGAGTCGCCGACTCCGTCGTCTCGCACAGCTCGAGTCGCACGGTACGAAGGTCGAGGTCGTGGTCGGCGACACGACGGACGCCGGATCGCTGGCGACCGCCGTCGATGAAACCAGAAAACGTCTCGGCAACCTCGACGGTGCCGTACACGCCGCCGGCGTGATGAACGATCAGCTCCTGGCATTGGCCTCCGACGACGACTTCGCACGCGTCATCGCCCCCAAACTCACCGGCGCGGTAGCGCTCACCGAACAGCTCGATCGTGCGGGTGCCGATCTGCTCGTGCTCATCGGGTCGACGAGCGCGATCGTCGCACCGGCCGGCCAGGCCGCGTACGTCGGCGTGAACACCGCGCTCGACCAGATGGCGGGCCGGCATGGCAGCCTTCGGGTCCTGACGATCGACTTCGGCCTCTGGGCGATCGAGGGCATGGCCACCGACGCCGCCCGCCGAGCCCGCCTCGGGGCGGAGGACCGGGAGCCGTTCGAACACCCCGTGTTCGACACGATCGCGACAACTCGGGATGGCTCGACCGTTCTCGCTGGTCGCCTCGACCCCGAACACCACTGGGTGATCGACGAGCATCGCACCGACGACGGCACGCCGGTCCTGCCCGGCACCGGGCACCTCGAGTTGATGTACACCGCTGCCCTGGCAGCGGACATCAGCAACCCGTCGCTCTGCGACATCACGCTGCTCGAGCCGGTCGTGGTACCCGACGGAACCAGCGTTCCGATCCGCGTCACCGTCTCCCCCGGCCCGGAACACCGGGTCACCGTCGAGCAGGATGACGGATTCGACTGGCGGACGTGCTCCGAGGCCCGAGTCGAGCAATCGGAACCCTCGGCATCGCTCGTCGCGTCCGCGATGCCGCTCGAGGTGGCGGACCCACTCGAGGCCCAGCGCGGCAGGCTGCATCTCGGCGCCCACTGGGACGCAGTCACGAACGCCCGTCGCGGCGACGAGTCGGCTGAGGTCTCGATCGAACTCGACGACGCTGCAGGCGATGCGCTCTCCTGGTCGATCCACCCCGCGATCACCGATCTGGCGACCACGGCCGCCGTGGTGCTCGCCCCGGAACGAGCAGACGACGCGCTCGTGGGTCCCGGTTCGATACGAGCGGGTCGCAGCCAACTCACCGCTGCCCTCGAGTGTGCGAGCCACCGCAGTGCGCCGCCCGGTCGACGGGGATCACCTCGTTGCCGACCTCGACATCCGCGACCTCGACGGCGGTCTCGTCGCCGAGATCACCGGAATCGAGCTCCGACCGCTCGGTGGAGACTCGTTCGGATCGCACGAACCAGCGCACGAACGCGCCAGGGCGCGTCACAGCTCGTTGGCGGACCTCGCCCTCGAGCACGGCCTGAGTGCGACCGAGGGCGTCGAGTTGTTCGACCGGATCGTGTCCGGTTCGGACGATCGGGTGATCGCGAGCAGCCTGCGCCTCGATGACGTGCGACGGCTCGCAGACGACGCCGTGGGCGGGCACGACCACGCCGCCGCCAGCGCCCCGACCGAGACCCTCGCCGGTGCATCGGTCGAGTCGGTCGTGACCCAGATCTGGCGTGACCTGCTCGGCCTCGATGACGTCGGCCTCGACGAAGACTTCTTCGACCTCGGCGGCCACTCGCTCATCGCGATCCGCCTCATGAGCCGTCTCGGGCGTGACCTCGGTGTCCGGCTGGAGCTGGCTGACCTGCTCGGAGCTCCGACGATCGAGTCCCTGGCGACACGACTGCGCGAGGTCGACCCCGGTGTCGACGGGCGACTCTCCAACGGCGACGACAGCGGCGGCGACGATGCCTCGGTCGTCCCAACGCCCGGCGGCGACACGGCGAGCTCCGATGCCCCTCCGGCAGAGGTTCGCCACCTCGTCACGATCAGCCCGACGGGCGATGGCCGTCCTCTGTACGTCGTCCACGGCGCCGGCGGGAACGTGCTCTTCCTCTGGAGCCTCGCGCGAGCAATGTCGGGACAGCGACCGATCTACGGATTCCAGGCCCACGGCGTCGACGGGGTGAACCTCCCCGACCCCTCGATCGAGTCGATGGCCGAACGCTATGTGACCGAGCTTCGGGCGCACGCTCCCGGGCCGTACCTCCTCGGCGGGTTCTCCGGCGGCGGTCTCGTCACCCTCGAGATGGCACGTCAGCTGCACGAACTCGGCGAGCAGGTCGATCTGGCGATCCTGTTCGACAGTGCACCCACCGGAAAGATGGCACCCACCACGTCCGAGCGAGCCCGTAGTGTCGCCGGCCACCTGCGCAATGGCCGGTTCGGGCCCGCACTTCCGTACATCAAGCGTGGTATCAAACGCCGCGTCTATCGATTCATGCCCGATCGATCCGGTGACCCCGTCGACCCGAGCCAGAAACGGGCGCTCGGCCTCGCGCCCGATGTCGGCACGGATGGCTATGTCAACCTCTTCTTCTACTTCTCGGCGACGGCCGACCGCTACGAGATGACGCGTCTATCCGGTCGACGTGCTGCTCGTGAAGGCCGACCATGTGTGGCCGAGTCAGCCGTGGGACTATCACTGGACTCCGTACATCGACGGCGAGCTGACGGTGGTGACCACGCCGGGTGACCACCACTCGATGTTCTTCCCCGAGAATGCACCCCAACTCGGCGCAGCGATCTCGCCGATCCTCGAGCGCTTCGACGAGAAGTGATCCGAACCCGACGGTTCCGAACCGCGACGATCGCAGCGCCGCTGCTGGCCGCTGTCATCGGCTGCGGTGGTGAGGGCACCGTCGACGAGCCGGAAGCCGTCGACGTACGCGCCAAACGATGCATCGTCCGACTGCACGGCAAGGGAGGACAGGGAGCACCGCCGACCGTCGACGACGGGGTCGCCGTCCTGTCGCCCGATGGCAACGGAACGGCCTGGGGTGGCAGGCAGTGGGAGTACGACACCGACTCCGGGGTCGCGGCCGCCACCGACATCATCACCGCCACCGTCGACGAAGCGGCCTGCGAGCGCGTCGTCGTCCACGGGTTCTCCAACGGGGCGTCGATGGCCGCCGCACTGCTCTGCACCGGCGATCAACTCGAGGGCCGGCTGGCGGGCGTCATCATCGACGACCCGGTGACCGATGCGTCCGCCGAGGCGTGTTCACCGGCGAATGTGCCGGTCACGATCTACTGGACCGGAGCGCTCGACGAGACCGCTCCACCGGGAACTGTGTGTGACTCGATCGACTGGACGTGCGCCGGCGGTGTCGTGCGAGGAGTCGACGTGTACGCCGCCGACATCGGTGTCGAGGTGACGCCCAGCCCGTTCGATGATCACCAGTGGTACGTCGACAGCCCGTTGCCGCTCACGTGGCTGGGATGACAACGATCGCCACGACGCGGCCTGCGGCCCTGCCCAGCGCACCGTCGACCACCAACGCTCCCCGGAGGTCGGCGCGGTAACGACCACCTTCGACGACGACCTTGACGTCATGGTGCTCCAGCATCTCGCCACCCAGCACGCTCCACGCCTTGTACGCAGCCTCCTTCGCGACGAATGCCGTGAGCGCGTCGGGGACGATGTCGTCCGACCGTACGACGAGTTCCGCCACCCTGGCCTCGAGCTCCTGAACCGGTTCGACATCGATGCCGATCGCCTGGACGGCATCCGACGGGGCGACGGCGGCAATCACCAGTTCGTGGTCATGAGCGAGGCTGCCGACGGATCCAGCGGGCAGCACGGGTGCGCCGCTCGGCGCCCGCAGGATCTCGACGTCACCTCCGATCAGGGTCCGGAGCAGACAGCGCCCCGTGGCGAACTCGGCCTGACGCCGCGGCACGGCCCGGTCGACGGTCGCGGCCTCCGCGGCCGTCAGCGAGGTCATGTGCGCCTCGTCGATCGGCCGCCAGCCGATGCGGACGTGATCGACCGCCAGGGCTGCGACCATCGCATCGACCTGGTGGGTGGCGAGCCGCGCAGGCGTCACGAACGAGCCCCGAGCTGTGAGTCCGACGACGACGACTCGTCGACCCCGACCTGACGGCCCATCGGCACCCACAGGGTCACGAGCCCGGTGGCGACCAGCAACGTCATCTCGATCACGGTCCCGACCCAGACGTCGGCGAGTTCACGACGGTACAGCAGTGTGTCGATGTGGTGGAGCGAGACCACACGGATCGCTGCATAGGCCGCGAGGGTGACCACCATCAGGCCCATCGGCAGATACCGACGCCGCCGCTCCGGGGTTCGCCAGCACGCGATCGTGACCACGACGAACCACACCGCGCCGAGTGCCACCACGATCGCCGCCTGCAGGGGGCGTCGGGTCTCGTACCATCCGCTGTCGACTGCGCGACCGTGCCCCAGGTCGCCCAGGAGTGATCCGATGTCGCCGGCACGACCGATCGCCATGACTGCCAGAAATCCGGCCGTGAGCAGCCAGAACGGCGGCCAGACGCCGTCGACCTCGGCGGCCCGAGCCCGCTCACGTCGGCGTGCGATCAGCGACAACACGACGAGGAGGACGTAGCAGAGGACTCGAAGCCAGTGGGAGTTCACGTCAGCGCACCACTGTCGGGGACGGCAGACCGTGCGCCATCGATCGAGCTGACATCACCTTAACGCTACCCCGGTCGACCGGCGACGGTCATGCGAACGGTCCGGTCACACCGGCGTCGGTCACGACCAGGTGCACACGCACGTCGTGGGCCTCGACCGGCAGCGCCGACACGAGCTGCGGTTCGAAACCGACGCCGATCCAGAGGCAATCCGGTCTGGTTCTGGGCAGGAACCGGTCGTACCATCCACCACCCTGCCCCAATCGATCCCCGGTGTCGGTGAAGGCCGTCCCCGGCACGACGACGACGTCGACCCTGCTCGGATCGGGCGCCGGATCATCCTCGGGGAGCACGACATCTTTGCCCGACGCTCGGCACCACTCGACGAACGGCCCGGTGATCGGTTCGCCGGGCACCGAGTCGAACGCCATCACCACGGCCGCATCGCGAACGCCCGGTCGGGCCCGGACATGGGCCCACAACCGTGCCGATCGTTCCGCTCGATCGGGCAGATCTTTGCGCATCGCACGCATCTCGCGTCGAAGGGTCGCTTTTGCCGAGGTCGCGCCGGTCACGCGCCGCAATCTAGTGTCGAAGGTGATGAGCGAGACAGACGCCACGAAACCACCGGACATCGACGCCAAGGACTTCCGGAACGTGCTCGGCCACTTCCCGACCGGCGTGACGATCGTGTCGGGCACCCACGACGGGGAGCCGGTCGGCTTCACGATCGGATCCTTCACCTCGGTGTCGCTCGACCCGCCGATGGTCGGCTTTCTGCCCCAGACCAACAGCACCACGTGGGAGGCGATGTCGACGTGTGGTTCGTTCTGCGTGAACGTGCTCTCCCGGGACCAGGCCGACCTGTGCTGGAAGTTCGCCAAGAGCGACAACGAGGCAGAGCGCTTCGTCGACGTCGACTGGCACACGGCCCCGACGGGTTCGCCGATCATCGATCGTGCCGTCGCATGGATCGATTGCGAGATCGAACAGGTCTACGAGATGGGCGATCACTACTTCGTGCTCGGCCGGGTCGTCGCGTTGGAAGCAGACGCCGACCAGGACGGCAACGGGCCGTTCCCGCTGCTCTTCTTCAAGGGAACGCTGGGCGGCTTCGAGTCCGAGGGCTGACGGTCCGTGCAGCCCGGCACCGGCGAGTGGTTGGGTCAGGTCGTCGAAGCGATCGTCGACCCGGGCACACCGATCGTCGACCCGCACCATCACCTCTGGCCGGAAGGTCGCGGCCTGCGGTACGGCAACGACGAACTGGCCGCCGACACCGCCACCGGTCACCGCATCGTCGCCACCGTCTTCGTCGAGTGCCACGCGGCGTACCGTTCGGACGGCCCCGAGCATCTGCGGCCCGTCGGTGAGACCGAGTTCGTCGCTGCGAGCGCGGAACGACTCGCCGCGGTGTATCCCGACGGACCCCCGATCGCCGGGATCGTGGCACACGCGGACCTCTCCCTCCTCCCCGGGCGACTCGCCGACGTTCTCGACGCACACCAGGCGGCGGCGGGCGGGCGGTTCGTCGGGATCCGGGATGCGCTCTCGCGGCCGGTCGAACCCGAAGCGCTCCGCATCCCCGGGCGAGCACTCCCCGACCGGTACCTCGACACGTCGTTCCGGGCCGGTGTTGCAGAGCTGGGCCGCCGGTGCCTGACGTACGACACCTGGCACTACCACCATCAGAATCCCGAGTTGCTCGAACTGGCCCGAGCCGTCCCCGGGACCACGATGGTGCTCGATCACTTCGGCACGCCCCTCGGCGTCGGGATGTACGCCGACCGACGCGACGAGGTCTTCGACGAGTGGGCCCCCGGGATCACCGAGCTCGCCTCGTGCGAGAATGTCGTCGCCAAACTCGGAGGCCTCGCGATGCCCGACAACGGCTTCGGATGGCACACTGCCGATCGACCTCCGACGTCGGACGAGTTCGTCGCCGCACAGGCGCGCTACTACCACCACACGATCGAGGCGTTCGGGCCCGAGCGCTGCATGTTCGAGAGCAACTTTCCGGTCGACCGGCTCTCGGTCTCCTACTCGGTGCTGTGGAACGCGCTCAAGAAGATCGCCGCACGCTACGCGCCGCACGAACGGGCCGAGATGTTCGAGGGAACCGCTCGCCGGGTCTACGGCCTGTGATGTCTCTGGACCGACTCGACGTGGCGCCGGAGGTCGAGTCGTTCATCTGCTCGACGACCTTCCGGGGTTCACATCGACGGTACGGGTTGGTCCGTCTGCGCTGCAAGCCTGGTCGTAAGTCGCGCCCCGGCCGCCAGACTGACATCGTGAAACCCGAGAACCGCCTTCCGGTCGCCGTCGGGCTCGACGTGTTCGTGGTCGTGCTGTTCGCGGCGCTCGGGCTCCGCACCCACGAACGCGAGTCGGCGTACATCGCCGTGCTGGAGACGGCAGCCCCGTTCCTGATCGGACTCGGGCTCGCCTGGCTCATCGTCCGGGCCTGGCGCCGGCCGACGGCTCTCACCACGGGCCTCGTCCTGTGGCCGCTCACGGTGCTCATCGGCATGGCGTTGCGTCGGAGCCTGTTCGACCGGGGCACGGCGACGTCGTTCGTCGTGGTCGCCACGCTCTTCCTCGGCGCATTCCTGGTCGGTTGGCGAGCAGCGTGGCGCCTCTTGGAGATGCGGCGCAACCGTCACTCGTCGGGTGGCCCCTTGATCGCCAAGTAGGCAGCCACCAGCAGACCGATCACCAGCAACCATCCGATCGAGCGCACGACGAGCCCGATCCAGCCGATCAGGAGACCGAACAGCCAGATCCCGATCAGGGCGACGATGGTCCAACCGATCGCAGACGCAAGGGCGGATCGAGGGGCGCTGGCCATACGCGTCAAGGCTACGGGCGACCCGGATCTCCCCGATCTCTGCAGACGTTCTCCAAGACTCTCGGCGCCGAGGGGCACATCGTGGTGACGTGCCCGACAACGGGCATCCAACCCGAAAGGAACCGATGTGTCCACCACCGCACCCGCCACCGAGCGCAACGGAGTCCCGACCGACAAGCTGTTCGGCACGATCGCCAAGCTCAAGGAGAACGGCGACCTCGCCGCCTTCCGATTCAGCGCCAAGAACGAATGGATCAACGGAACGGCGAGCCAGTCGACGATCTACGAGTGGTACGGCGCCGGCGCCGACCACGTACACGTCGACGAGTTCACCTTCGCCGCCGACCACCCGACGCTCGGCCACGGACACGGCCCGACGCCGCAGGAGTACGTGCTGCACGCCCTCGCTGCCTGCATCACCGCCGGTATCGCAACGGGCGCAGCCGCCCGAAAGATCGAGCTGACGAGCGTGTCATCGACCGTGAAGGGCGACATCGACGTGCGCGGGGTTCTGGGGATCGATGCCGACATCCGTCGCGGATTCTCCTCCGTCGCGATCGAGTTCGACGTGCAGGGCGACGCCGACCGGGCCGTCCTCGACGGCCTGCTGGCCGGTGCGACCGACTCTTCGGCCGTGTACGACATGTTGACGGCGGCGACCCCGGTCGCGGTCACCAGCGTCAACAGCTGATCGACTGTCGCACCCGGCCAGTGGTCCGGGTGCGACAGTCGACGGTCAGAATGCTCGCGTGACCTCGAGCGACGAACGGGCAACGGCGCTCGAGCGCAATCTCCGGCTGATCCCTGTCCACCAGGCGCTCACCCACGCGCTCGTGTGGCTGCCGATCATGGTGCTGTTCACACGGGCTCGATTCGACCTCGACGGCGCCCTCCTGCTGTCCTCGCTGTACTACCTGTTCGTCGTCGTCCTCGAGGTCCCCTCCGGCTGGATGAGCGACCGGCTCGGACGCACCCTCACGCTGCGCGTCGCAGCCTTCGGTTGGATCATCGCCCACGTGTGTTTCCTGGTCGGAGACGAGCGGTTCGTGATGATCGTGCTCGGTCAGTTCTTCCTCGCCGGCGGCTTCGCATCGCTGTCCGGAACCGACGTCACATTCCACTACGACACGCTCGAAGCACTCGACCGAGCCGACACCTACACGCGGCGGGAGTCGATCGTCAGCTCGATCGGCTTCGTGGCGACAGCCTTCAGCGTGCTGCTCGGCGGCGTGCTCGGCTCGTTCGACCTCCGCATCGTGTTCGGGGCCGCACTCGCATTCGCCGTCGCACAGTTCGTCGTCGCGTCGATGCTGACGGAGCCACCCGTCGAGCAACACGCCGAGCCGTTCGTCCGGCAGATCTCGGTGTGCCTCGGCTACCTCCGTCATCGCTACCTCGGCTGGATCTTCTTCTACGGCATCGTGCTCGTCACCCTCGAGCACGTCGCGTTCACGTTGGCGCAACCGTGGCTGACCGAGGTGCTCGGTCGGACCGCTGACGACGTCGGTGCCACACCGTTGCTCGCCGGTGTCGTGTACGCCACGACTGCGCTCGTCGGAGCGGCTTCGGCCCGCGCCGTGGCGCCGATCAGCGAGCGCATCGGCGTCGTCGCGACGCTGATCGGGCTCGCCGCTCTCTCGAGCTTGATCGTCACAGGTATGGCGGTGTCGACCAGTGCGTTCGTGATCGGCCTGGTCGCGTTCCGGAGCGCCCAGGGGGCGGCAGCGCCGGTGCTGATCAGCGCCGCCGTCGCGCCGCACAGCGGCGCGACGCCATCGAGCCACCCTGCTGAGCCTGAACTCGCTCGCCGGCCGGCTCGGCTACGGCTTGATCCTGCTGTTCGTCGCCGGAGCCGCCAGCGACGACGTCCAAGGCGTGCTGCGTTGGTTCAGCATCGGCTCGTGGACTCTCGTGGTCGTACTGGTCGTCACGGCCTGGCTGACGCTGAGCGGGCGACGAACCCCGGTCACGTCACGTTCGTGACGGCGCCGTTCTCGGCGCCCTGGGCGAGCCTGGCGTACTTGGCGAGCACGCCCGTCGTGTAGCGAGGAGCGTTGCGGTTCCATCCCTCGCGCCGGGCGCGCCAGCTCGGCGTCGTCGACGAGCAGGTCGAGTGAAAGGGTCGGCACGTCGATCTTGATCTGATCGCCGTCACGCACGAACGCGATCGGGCCGCCGTCGACGGCCTCGGGCGCGACGTGGCCGATGCAGAAGCCCCACGTGCCGCCCGAGAAGCGACCATCGGTGATCAGCGCCACGTCGGCGCCACGGCCGGCACCCTTGAGCGCTCCGGTGATCGCCAGCATCTCGCGCATGCCCGGGCCGCCCTTGGGGCCCTCGTAGCGGATCACGATGACGTCGCCCGGCTGGATCTCGCCGCCCATCACCGCCGCCATCGCACCGTCCTCGCCGTCGAACACCCGGGCAGTGCCCTCGAACGTACGCTGCTCCTTCGAGAGACCGGCGACCTTCACCACCGACCCGTTCGGTGCGAGCGAGCCCGTGAGCACGTTGAGCCCGCCCTCGGCGTTGATCGGGCTCGAGATCGGGTACACGACCGTGCCGTCGGGCGCCGGCGGGTCGATCTCGGCCAGGTTCTCGGCCATCGTCTTGCCGGTGACGGTCATCTCGTCGCCGTGCAACAGGCCCTCCTCGAGCAGGTGCTTGAGCACGACCGGGCACGCCACCGATCCGGTCGAGGTCGGTCATGTGGAACTTGCCGCCCGGCTTCATGTCGGCGAAGTGCGGCACCCGTGCGGCGACCTTGTTGAAGTCGTCGAGGTCGAGCTCGACCCCCGCCTCGTTCGCGATCGCCAGCAGGTGCAGCACCGCGTTCGTCGACCCGCCGAGCGCGTTCGCGAGCGCCATCGCGTTCTCGAACGCGCCCTTCGTGAGGATGTCGTGCGGGCGCAGCCCGGTCCGGAGCATCTCGACGACCGCCTCGCCGGCGCGTCGGGCGTCGTCCTCGCGGCGACGATCGACGGCGGGCGGCGACGCCGAGCCGGGCAGCGACAACCCGAGCGCCTCACCGATCGAGCTCATCGTGTTGGCGGTGAACATGCCACCGCAGGCGCCCTCGCCCGGGCAGGCGTTCTTCTCGATCGCGTGAGCTCGTCCTCGGTGATCGTTGCCGGCCGCGCAGGCGCCGATCGCCTCGAACACCGACGTGATGTCGAGCGCCTTGCCGTTGAGGTAGCCGGGCAGGGTCGAGCCGTTGTAGACGAACACGCCAGGCAGGTTCAGCCGGGCGATCGCCATCATCATGCCGGGCATCGACTTGTCGCAGCCGCCCGTCGCGACCAGACCGTCGAGCCGCTCGCCGTGCATCACGCACTCGACCGAGTCGGCGATGATCTCGCGCGACACCAGCGAGGCGCGCATGCCCTCGTGGCCCATCGAGATGCCGTCGGACACCGTGATCGTGCCGAACTCGAGCGCCACACCACCGGCGGCACGCACGCCCTCCTTCGCCGCCGCGGTGAGGCGACGGATCGACACGTTGCACGGCGTGATCTCGTTCCACGACGAGGCGATGCCGATCTGCGGCTTGTCCCAGTCGTCGTCGGTCAACCCGACGGCACGGAGCATCGGCACGCGACGCGGCTTTCTGGATGCCGTCGGTGACGTCACGCGAACGCGGCTTGATGTCGACGGGGGTGTCGCTCGAACTCATGGTCACCGAGGGTAGTGCGCGACCTGCGACCCCGGCCTGGTGCGCCGAGCACCACCATCACCCGGCCACGTGCACCATCGTGATCTCATCCGGTTCCGGCCACGAGGGGTGCCGGCGGGAACGCGGAAGAGAACACGAACGGGTCCGGCACCATCGTGATCTCATCCGGTTCCGGCACCTGGGGTGGGCGGGAAGCGGAAGAGAACACGAAAGGGGTGGGCCGGTGCCGGCGCGCCGGCCGGTGGATGAGGGGTCGCGCCGTCAGGAGCTGGCGAGGGTCGGGTCGGCCGACGCCCGACCGGCCTCCGCCGGGCCGAAGACCCGCCACAGCGCGACGAGCCCGAACATCGCCACGATCGCCCCGCCGAGGAAGCCGGCCTGCTTCGTGAACAGCTGGCCGACCGCTCCGAACGACGACCCCGCCGACGATCGTGCCGATCTCGAAGAACATCGTGAACGAGCTGAGCGCACTCGCCCGCTCCGACTCCCGGACCTGGTTCACGACGTTCGCCATCAGCGACGGATACATGAACGCCATGCCGACGCCGATCGACGCCGGCACCGACCCAGAGCGCCCACGGCTCGCGCGACGACGGCCGATCAGCGTCAGCCCGACCGGCGAGCGAACTCAGCGCGACCGTGACCATGAGCTGCTCACCGAGCCGCTCGGGCAGCGTCGCCGCAACAGAGGCGGAGCACAGGCTGACCGCGCTGTACACGAGGAACAGCCCGGCCGCACCCGACCAGTCCGACGGTCCGCGAGTACTCGGGCAGGAACGCCGAATAGACCGAGAAGCGCGGCGATCCCGGACGCGAGGACGACCCCCGGCCAGAGCGCGGCGCGGTGGAACAACGGCGGACGCTCGTCGCTCGCCGCCGGCGACTAGACCGATCGACCCGCCTCGGCACACCGAGCACCGTGACCGCGGCCAGCGCCGAGAACCGGCGGCGACGACGAACGTCAACGTGTAGCGGTCGTCGGCGAGCACCCACTCGCCGATCGTCGGGCCGAGCCCGATGCCGCCGTACACAGCGACCGAGAAGTAGCTCGCCGCCTCGGCACGTCGGTTCGGCGGCGACAGATCGGCGATCAGCGTCGCGGCGCCGACGAACAGGGCGGCCTCGCCGAGCCCCATCACGGCCCGCAGCACCAGCACGTGCCACAGCTCGGTGCGACAGCCCGAGCAATGCTCGCCACCGCCGCGACCAGCGTGCCGGCCATCATCAGCGTCCGCCGGCCGAACCGTTCGATCAGCCGACCGAGGAACGGCCGGGCGACCACCGCCGCGGCCGCGAACGACGCCACGGCGAGACCGACGCCGAACTCGCCGGAGCCGAACTCGTCCTCGATGAACCGCGGCACGGTCACGAGCACGATGCCGATGTAGAAGAAGAACACGAACGCCGTGATCGTCACCGACACGAACGGTCGGGTGATCAGGCGACCGGCCGGGTCGGGCACCGCCGGGAGATCGTTCGCCGTCATCGTGTCCATCGCTGTGCAGTCAACGACGAATCGCCCGATTCGATTCCGAATCGGCGACGGTCGTGTGTCACACCACCGGTTCGATGCGGGTGACGTCGACCGAAACCTCGAGCTCCTGCGACGTTGCCGGGCCGATCATCACGCCTCGAACGGGGGTGACGTCGGCGTAGTCACGGCCCCACCCGACCGTCACGTGATCGTTGACCGGCAGGTGTCCGTTCGTCGGGTCGAAGTCGACCCAACCGGCGATCGGCGTCCACACCGAGCACCAGGCGTGTGATGCGTCCGCTCCGACCAGTTTCGGCTCGCCGGGAGGCGGCACGGTCTCGATGTAACCACTGACGTATCGAGCTGCCAGTCCGAGGGATCGGAGGCACCCGATCGCCAGGTGGGCGAAGTCCTGGCAGACCCCGCGCCGCTCGCCGAGCACACTCTCGAGCGGTGTCGAGACGTCGGAGAATCCGGCGTCGAACTCGAATCCGACGAAGATCGCCTGGCACAGCGCCGCCGCCGCCTCGACGATCGAGCGACCAGGCGTGAACGCACTGCTCGCAATCGGGTACAGGTCCGGTCCGAGTGCCACCGCATCGACGAACGTCGACGAGGCGCGGTAGAACCCGACGTCGACAGCTGCCGCGCCGTCGAGCTCTTCGATCGCATCGACCACCGTTTCCCACGGGGTTGCATCGATCGGCGTCGGACGGTCGGTCACCTCGACGACGCTGATGGCTTCGACGGCCATCTCGTCGTGCGGGACGTGCAGGCCGAACTGGTTGACCAGATTGCCGAAGGCATCGATGTACGAGTCCCACTCTGACGCAGCCGGCAGGAGTCGAACCTCGGAATCCACGATGGTCTGCCATTCGGTCGGGCGAGGCACCAGGCACGCCACCGTGTAGCCATCGGTCATCGGCGCGCTGTAGCGGTACGTCGTGCGGTGGCTCACGCGATACGTGCTCACCAGTTGCTGCCGGTCTGTCGCATGATGATCGGATTGACCGGCGTCGAGAACCACTCACTCACCACGCTGGCACCAGCCCCGACGACGATCTCGCGCAGCGTCGGGATCAGTTCCGGGATCGGCAGTTCGAGCGCCGACCGTGCGTTCGAGATCACTGCCGGGCCGATCGACACCTCTCCGTTGCCGGCGTGTTCGGCCAACGTCGCGATCGAGGCGGCCAGCGACCGCGGATTCGGCTTCGTCGTGGATGACGAGGTCGAGGGCGGCTTCGGTTTCGACATCGCTGCGATACCGGCGACGATACGCAACCAGGCTCTCGCTCGCGGCGAGCAGTACCTCGAGGGCAGCGGTGTCGACGTCGTCGTCGAGTTCGGTGCCGACCGGAGCCGGCTCGAAGACACCCTCGATCAGGTCGAGCATCACCAGGCATCGTTCGAGTCGCCGCCCGGTGTCGCCGATCCGCCACGCCGGGCCCCGCACCGTGCTCTCGCGCCAGAGCCCGGCCAATGCCGCGAAGTCGGCGAGCACGGCGTCGAGGTCGTCGACCACCGTCCGGTGTGCCTGGAGCGACGACCGGAGTTCGGCGAGGTGAGACAGGACACGACCCGTGGTGACCGACAGGTACTCACGAACCGTCGTGGCCTCGGTCAGGAGCGATCCGATCTCGCCGGCGACCGCGTCACCGAGCGATGACAGCTCGGTGTTCAACACCATGGGCCCCGGCTCGAACGACCAATGGCCGTTGCGCCGAGCTCCGCTGGCGACCCGGATCATGCGAGATGTCCAGGCACCACCGTGCATGCTGAGCAGGCCAGGGTCCTGCTCGAGGCGTGATCCCACGACACGCATCGTGCGCGCCATCGCCTCGGCGCGTTCGGCGGAACGGTTCGTCCAGTAGAGGGCGTCGGCCGCCCGGGTCGGGACCGAGCGTCCGAGGTTGACCTGTGGCAGTCGGGCGCCGACGACGGGCGCGACGGTCTGCCCGAGCACCCACACGTCTTTCGCCAGGCATGCCGTCGGGAGGCGCGGATCGTCGCCAGGAGCGAGCACGCGCCCCGTTCCGCCCGGCATCACCGACACGCTCTCGCCGTCGTTGACCGCGAACAGACGGATCACCACGCTGGCATCGACGGCACCTGCGAGCGAGTTCGATGCCAACGGTGCCGTCGCCAATGGCTGATGTGCCTGAGGCAACGGCGAGAGCGCCTGTTCCATCTGTCGCAGCCGGGAGCAGGCATCGGAGAGGAACGGAGCGATCTCCGGAGCCTCGGCAACGCCCGATCCGTGCGCGTTGGCCATCACCGCACCTCCCGACCGGACGGCCTGCAAGAGCCCGGGCACACCGACGGAACCCCGAGCCGCGACCTCGAGCGGGTCGACCATGGGGTCGTCGACCCGGCGATAGAGGACGTCGACACCCTCCAACCCGTCGAGGGTCCGCAGCCACAGACGCCGCTGACGCACCACGAGGTCGGCGCCCTCGACCAGGTTCAACCCGAGCTGCACCGCGAGGTACGAGTGGTCGACGTAGGAGGGATGATCGAGACCGGCCGAGAACACGACGGTGCGGGGGCTCTCGACGCCTGAAGCGGCGGCCAACGCGCTCCGAATCGACACGGGGTAGCGGGCCATCGACGCAACGTCGGCCTGCGTCATGATCTCGGGCATGACCCGCGACATCACGGAACGATCGAGGAGCGAATACCCCACACCGGCGGGGACGTCGGTGATGTCCTGGACGACGTACCAGGCCCCGTCGGCGCCGAGCGCGACATCGACTGCGTACGTCGTGATCCAGCGGCGCGGGCGTGATCCCACGGCATTGATGCGGAACCGGTCGGTCGACCCCAGAGCGCCGGCTGGGACGATCCGCTCGTGGATCAGCGTCTGCTCGCCGTAGAGATCGCCGACGACCGCGTCGAGCGCCTCCATCCGTTCGGCGACAGCCAGCGAAAGCCACCGGAACGTCGCCGCGTCGAGCACGATCGGAATCGGATCGAGGCGCCACGGTCGACTCGTCACGGCGGCTGATCGACCGTCGGCGCGGATCGGGAGATCGTGGACGAGATGGCCCGCACCGTCGGCCATCAGAAGACGATCAGCGCGCGCCTGACGGTGATCGAGGGCCGCCGGATCGAGCAACCGGTCCCGCAGATCACCGTGCGGGTGGAATGGTTGGCCGTCCGCCCGGGTGGATGTCAACGACATAGTCGCCAACAGCCTGCCAGGGTCACGGTCGTGTTCGCATCGTGGGCCACATCAACGCTTCACATCACGACGTCGACATAGCGCCGGCAGATCGCGTCGCCGAGCGTGTCGATCGCACGCTGAACGAGGTCCATCGAATGGTCGAGTTCGGCGCCACCTTCGCCGCCCGGACGTGCGGCGGCGAGCGCAGCCTCTGCCTCCGACAGGGCGTCGAACACCACGCCGGGGCTCGGCAGCTCACCGGCGACGCGGCGGATCTCGTCGAAGCACCCCTGCACAGAGCGTGGGAACGCGCCGTACTCGAGCAGGAACCGTACGACGGCCATCCCGTCGATCGGGCCTCGCGTCGCTCGCTGATACATCTGAAGTGCCGACACCGAACGCAGCACGCTCATCCATCTGACCTCGTCGGTCACGTGGTCGGGCCGATCGACGGATTCGTCGGTGAGGAGGCCGGCGGCCGCGACCCCCAGCACACGCGTGGTCATGTCGGCCCGTTCGACGAGACGCCCGAGCCGGACGATCTGGTAGGGATCGGACCGAGTCATCGTCGACTCGAGGATGCCGTCCAGCCGACGGCTGATCTCGACGACGCGGACGAGGAAGCGATCGCGTAGCTGCCGATCGACCGCACCGCTGGCGGTCGCTGTCGACATAGTGCGACAGCTGGTTGATCGCCTGCCAGGCCTCGCGGGGCATCACCTCACGCGTGGTGCGGAAGTTCTCACGCGCGACGGCGACGCTGGTGGCGATGCTGCTGCCGGCCGTCCGATCGGCCAGCAGGTGATGCAGCACGGTGAACTCGCCCACCGGATCGGTCGACGGCACGTCGATGTCGATGTGCGATCCGGCGATGACGGCCAGGGGCTCCCAGCGGAGTAGTTCATCGCCCGGATGGTCGACGACGAGGTCGTTGTACGCGCGGACGATGCGCGCCGTGTCCTCGGCGCGCTCGACGTATCGAGCGCCCCAGTAGAGGCGGCCGGCGGTCCGCGCCAGCAAGACCGTCATGAGTTGTCATCCTGCTGCTGCGTCTGCCCGGACTGCTGCCAGGTGCCCTGCTGATCGTTCCCGAGCGGGGCCGACTCGGGCCGCGTCCCGTAGCGGCCGTCGACGATCCAGGTGTCCTTGCTCCCGCCGCCCTGCGACGAATTGACGATCAGCGAGCCCTTCGTGAGCGCCACGCGAGTCAGCCCGCCAGGGGTCACGTAGCTGCGGTCGCTCGTCAGCACGAAGGGGCGGAGGTCGACGTGCCGCGGCTTCGATGCCTTCGTCGACCAGGGTCGGCACCGTCGACAGCGACAGGATCGGTTGCGCCACCCAGTTCCTGGGGTCGGCCTCGATCGCGGCGATCGCGGCGTCGAGCTCGGCCCTGGTGGCCCGGTCGCCGATCAGGATGCCGTAGCCACCGCTCTCGTTGGCGGGCTTCACGACGAGATCGCCGATGTTCTCGATCACGTGCCGACGTTCGTCGTCGTACATCGTGCGGTACGTCGGTACGTTCGGGATCGTCGGCTCTTCGCCCAGGTAGTAGCGAACGATGTCGGGCATCCAGGCGTAGACGACCTTGTCGTCGGCAACGCCCGCGCCGGGCGCATTGGCGAGTCCGACGTTGCCCGACTTCCAGGCCCGTATCAGGCCGGGCACACCGAGCATCGAATCCGGCCGGAACACCTCGGGATCGAGGAACAGGTCGTCGATGCGTCGATAGATCACGTGCACCCGTTCGAGCCCGTTGATCGTCTTCATGTAGACGCAGTCGTCGTCACCGACGACGAGGTCGGCCCCCTCGACGAGTTCTGCACCCATACGTTCCGCGAGAAACGAGTGCTCGAAGTAGGCCGAGTTGAAGATGCCGGGCGTCAGCACTGCGATCTGGGGGTCGACGATTCCGGCGGGGGCGAGCGACACGAGCAGGCGGTTGAGCTCGTCCGTGTAGCCGTCGACCGGTCGGATGCGCTGACGCTCGAACAACTCGGCGAACGCCCGCTTGGTGACCCCGCGGTTCTCGATGACGTAGCTGACGCCCGACGGCACACGAAGGTTGTCCTCGAGCACGTACATCTGGCCGTCGTCGTCCCGGACGAGGTCGGTGCCCGAGATGTGCGCCCACACCCCGTGCTTGGGCCGGACACCACGGAGCTGCTGGCGGAAGTTGACGGACGCCTCGAGCAGATCGGCCGGGAACACCCCGTCGGCGATGATCCGCTGATCGTTGTACAGGTCGTCGATGAACATGTTGAGCGCCCGGAGACGCTGCGTGAGCCCGGCGCTCACGGCGTCCCATTCACGTCCGTCGATCACGCGCGGGATGATGTCGAACGGCCACGCCCGATCGATGTTCTGGCCGTCGGAATAGACGGTGAACGTGATCCCCATGGCGAGGATGTCGATCTCGGCGCGCCGCTGCCGCTCGCGGAGCTCATCGTCACCGATCGAGTCGATGAGCCGCATCAGTGCGGCACCGAGCTCGCGTGGGGTGCCGTCGTCGGTCAGCAGTTCATCCATCTCCGACGACGATAGAACATGGTCACGGACTGGACACACGCTCACCATCGCCGGGCGGGACGAGGTCGAGGTGGAAGTCCAGGTCCAGGTCCAGGTCCAGGTCCGAGTCGAGGTCGAGGTCGAGGTCGTCACCGTGGATGTCCGTCTCCAGCCGAGCGGCGAGCACACGTCGCACCGTCGATGCGCCGAGCCACACCCCGGCGGCGGCAAGGGCGACACCCACGCTGCCGAGTACCAGCGCAGCGCCGCGGCCCGTGCCCACGCCGATCACTGCTCCGGCGCTCGATGCGAGCGAACCGCCAGGCGCCATCGCCGGTTCGGCGACGTCGGCCACCAGGAACCCGGCAGCGACGGCACCGATGGGCTCGAGCGCACGCCCGAGTGACGTCCGGAGACCGAACATCCGGCCGTACATCGAGGGTGGCACCCGCTCGTGGTACACCGTCGACACGGCTGCGCTGACCGCCGGCACCGATCCCAGTGCGATCACGATGCCGATGATCAACACGACGAACGACTCGGACAGCGACGCCACGACGAAGCCTGCCCCGGCGAGCGTCAGACCGCGGGCGAACGTACCGATCCGGTCGGGGGCAACACCACGCTTCGCGCTGACGAGCGATCCGGCGATCATGGCGGCGCCACCAGCGCCCATGGCCAGGCCCGCGCGTGTGATGCCGCCGAGTTCGGTCGCCACGACGATCAGCGAGACATTGAAGAAGGCCAGCAGGAAGTTGACGCCGGCCATGACGGCGAGAAGTGTCACGAAAGGACGGCCATCGCCCGTCAACCACACACGCACTGCCCTCCAACTGCCGTCGTCGTCGACCGCCCCATCGTCCACGACGTCGTCGAACGGAACGAGCAACGTGGTGCCCACAGCCGCGAGGAAGGTCGCGACGTCGACGAACAACACGGCTTCGATTCCCCACCATGCGACCAGCGGTGTCGCCAGTGCTGGACCGATCACGATGCCCACGGCAGGGCCGAGTTGATAGAGCCCGTTCGCGCGGTCGAGCACGTCTGCGTCGACGAGCGCAGGGATCGCTGCCTGCGATGCCGGCCATTGGAAGGCGGTGCCGAGGCCGCCGAGGAAGGCAGCCGCCGCCAGATGCCAGATCTCGAGCCGCCCGATGAACGCGAGCACGAGCGCAACGGCTGGACCGACGACCGCGAACGTGTCGGCGGCGATCATCATCGTCCGCCGTGCGATTCGATCGGTGAGGGGGAGCAAGGGCACGGCGATCACGTACGGCACCGAGGCGAGCGCCGCCACGACCCCCAGCCACACCGCGTCACCGGTCTCGACGAAGACATAGATCGCCACCCCGACGCCCGAGATCACCGAGCCGATTGCCGACAGGCTCTGACCGGCCCAGATGGTGAGGAACCGACGGCCGAGCGTCGACGCGATCATCCGGCGTCGCGATGTTGTGCCCGATGTCGTGCCTGATGTCGTGCCTGATGTCGTGCCTGATGTCGTGCCTGATGTCGTGCCTGACGCCGCACCGCGAGTGCGCGACGCAGATGCCGGCGGTCCACGTCGGCCGTTTCGCGGGTCCAACGTTGTCGATGGTTGGCAGTCAGCGTGTGTGCGTAGATGTCGCTCATCGCCTTATTCAACCATGTTGAACAGTATGATTCAAGCGGTTTGAATAGATATTCAGAGCGGATGAACATATCATCCCACCGTGGAGAACGAACCGAGCGACTCGTGGCAGAGCATTCCGGGCTGCGAAGCACCGGACGAGCAGTTCGACCTGGACGATCTCGACCTGCTCGCCGAGGTCACGCACCCGATCCGGGGCGCAATCCTGCGGCGTCTGAAGTCGCCGAGAACCGTCGCCGAGCTCGCCGACATGCTCGACGTCCCGATCACTCGGCTCTACCACCACGTCAACCGGCTGGCCGACCTCGGACTGATCCGAATCGTGGCCGTTCGACGCGTCGGCGCCGTCACCGAGCGGCGCTATCAGGTGGTCGCCAAGTCCTTCCACGTCGACAACGAGCTCCTCACCTCGACGAACCAGCGTGAGCTGTCCGTCGCCCTGTCATCGCTCTTCGACGTCGCCAAGCTCGGATTCCAGCGATTCGTGGAGGCGGGCGGCATCGGTGAGACACCGCACGACGACGAGCGCTCGATGCTGTCACTCGGCGAGATCCGTCTCTCCGACGCACGGCGCCGCGAACTGATGCAAGAGGTCACGGCCCTCGTGCAACGATTTCCGTCGGACGTGGACGACGACGATCCCGCCGGGTCGCGCATCACGTTGTTCGTCGCCGCGTACGAGGAGCAGCCCGAGACCTGATCACCCGGTCGGCGGCTTGGGTTCCTTCGGGAGCCCGAGTACACGTTCACCGACGATGTTGCGCTGGATCTGGCTCGTTCCTCCCCAGATGGTCTCGGAGCGCGAGAAGAAGAACGACGACATCATCGGGCTCACCGGGTAGCCGTCGCGGCGCCGGTCTCGGCCCGAGCCGGGCCACGAACTCGACGACGGCCCGCTGTCGATCAGCATCGAGTCGGCACCCCAGATGTCGAGCGCCAGCTCCATCGCCCGCTGATGCATCTCGGACCAGAACATCTTGTTGGTGGCGCCGAGCACGGCTGTGCCCCTGTCCTTCCGACCGCTCACCGCCGAGGTCAGGTTGCGGAGGCCGTTGATCCGGAGGATCTGGATCTTCGTGTAGAACTGCATCAGGCGCTGGCGGATCTCGGCGTCGTCGATTCGACCGTTCGCCTCGGCCGCTTCGCGCATCAGCCGGAACTCCTCCTCGAAGCGGCGGTAGCCGGTCGTCGCCGACTGGCCACGCTCGAACGCCAGCGTCGAGTTGGCGACCTTCCAGCCGTTGTTGACGCCGCCGACGACGGCGTCCTTCGGACAGCGTGCGTTGTCGAAGAACACCTCGGTGAACTCGGCGGTGCCGTCGGGCTGTGTGATGCCGCGCACCTCGACGCCCGGCTGTTTCATCGGCACCAGCATGTAGCTGATCCCGGCGTGCTTCTTCACGTCAGGGTCGGTGCGCGTGAGCAGGAAGCAGTAGTCCGCGTTGTGGCCCTGCGTGGTCCAGACCTTCTGTCCGTTGATCACCCACTCGTCGCCGTCGAGCACCGCCGACGTCTGCAGGCTGGCGAGGTCGGAGCCCGAGTTCGGCTCGGAGAACCCCTGACACCAGCTCGTCTGCCCCTTGAGAATGCCCGGCAGGAACTCACGCTTCTGCTCCTCGGTCCCCCATTGGAGCAGGGTCGGGCCGACGAGGGTGTCCCCGAAGAAGTCGCCACGCATCGGCGCCTTGGCGCTGGCGAATTCCTCGGCCAGCGCGACACCCTGCATCGTCGTGAGGCCCCTGCCGCCGTATTCCTCCGGCCACGTGGCACAGATCCAGCCACCCTCGAACAGTTTCCGGGGCCAGTCGCGGTTGAAGCGACCGCGCTCCTCGTCGGTCATCTCGAAACCCTCGTCGAACCAGCCGTCGGGCAGGTGCTTCTCGAGCCAGGCCCGGATCACGACCCGGAAGTCCTCGGCCTCTCGGGGATACGTCAGGTCCATCCGACCATTCTGCCAAACGACTTGACCCGCGGGTCAAGTCGGGGGGCGGCGGAAGCGACCGAGCCGTCCACGGCGTCGGCCCAGGCGTTCAGGCCGGGCTGGCGGGTACCCAGGACGAGGCGGTGACGTCGGCGAGCGCGTCCTCTCGCGGCGCCTCGTCGGGCACGCCGAGCCGTTCATACGGATGCGGTAGCTTCTTGAGCTCGGGCAGCACCTCACGGGCGAACAGACGGAGATTCCGCTGGGCCTCGTCGTCGGGCATACCTGCGTAGGAGCAGACCGCCATGTAGGCCTCGGCGTAGGTGTTGTCCTGGATGTTCACGATGCGGTCGAACACCTGGGCCGGCGTGCCCCACACCTGCAGCCCGACGAAGAACTCGGTCATCGCCTCGGGACCGCCCGGTGCGGTCAGCCGGTCGTACATCTGGCCGTGGAACTCGTACCCGGGCGTCTTGCTGAGATGGTCCTGGTCGAACTCGTAGTGTCGGACGATCGAGTCCCAGTAGTCACCGATGTACCGGCGCGCCATGTCCTCGGCCCGGTCGGCCGACTCGTCCACGAACGTCCAGCCGGCGCAGTAGGGCGGCGGAGCGATCTCTCCGGTCGCGGCGCGGTACGTCGACCGGTAGGCAGCCAATTCGGTGCGCACCGTCTTCCACGGCTTCTGCGGCACGATCAGGATCCCGACACCCATCTTGGCCATGATCTCGGCCGACTCCGGCGAGACCGCGGCCGCATAGGTTCGCCCTCGGAACGACGTCGGTGGTGCCGGCCGAAGGTCGACCCGCGGCTGGCGCACGTACTCACCGTCGTATTCGACATAGCCGCGGTCGAGGCCGTTCAGAATCATGTCGGCCGCCTCGGCGAACCGGGCGCGGGCCTCGGTCATCTCGACCTGGAACCCGTCGAACTCGACACGACCGGTGCCGCGACCGATCCCGAGGACCACACGACCGCCCGAGATCACGTCGAGCATCGAGATCTGCTCGGCGACTCGAAGCGGATCGTGCCAGGGGAGCACGCACACCATCGAACCGAGCTGGATCCTCTCGGTGCACCCCGCCATGTAGGTGAGGAACTGCATGA
This sequence comes from uncultured Acidimicrobiaceae bacterium, assembly GCA_963792905.1. Taxonomy (GTDB): domain Bacteria; phylum Actinomycetota; class Acidimicrobiia; order Acidimicrobiales; family Ilumatobacteraceae; genus Ilumatobacter. Next base: position 747,125 of record CAWBYE010000019.1, on the reverse strand, counting down.
CGTCGGGGCACATCGTGTAGTCGGTGAAGTGGTGCTCGACGCTCCAGATCGAATCGAATCCGAGCGGTTCGGCCTGACGGGCGAGACGCAGGTCGGCGGCGTAGACCTCGTGGTCGGGTCGTGCACGACCCGGGTTCTGGAAGATGACGGACAGCCCCACGTGCATGTCGCAACCCTACGGCGACGACACCGTCGAGTGCAGGCCGTGGGCGGCCCCGCCGTTCACACACCGTTTACACGGCTCGAACCGTGCGGTGACGTTGTGGGTGCAGTCTGATCGCGTGACACGGTCCGCTCCTGAGCTTCCCACGCTGATCCCCTCGGCCGAGCAGCCTCACCCCCTCGAGAGTCTGACCGCTCAGGAGCGGGCCGTGTTCGACGTTCTGGCGGCGAACGCAGGGCGCGTGACGAGCCGGCAGGAGCTCGCCCGTCGGGCCGGCCTCGCCGAACTCAGTGACCGGCGGTGCGACTCGCTCATCGTGGGCATCCGCCGGAGCGTCGGCGTCGACCGCGTTCGAACGGTGCGGCGCCGCGGCTGGATGCTCGTCGACTGAGTGCAGACCGAAGAACGCCGTTCGGATCGAGCGTGATCGGCGGGGCCCAGGCGATCGGGCGGTCAGTCTCCCCCGGTTCGGCCCGTCGGGGCTGGTCGAGACCTGAAGTCGTTCCGGACACTCCGGAAGCAGCCGGCGTGGAAGCACGAGAGCTTCGAGGGCCAGATGCGACGATTTCTCGGTGCCGGAGCAGGCCGCAAGCTCCGCTACGCCGGCCTCCTCGTCCGGTCGATGCCGGTCGATGCCGCTCGACCGGGTTCGCCGACCGTTGCAGGCCGTGCTGGACCACACACTGCACCAACCGGCCACACCAACCGGTCACACAGCGGAAACATCGGCAAGACAGTGCGGAAATCACAGCGTTCTACGGTGCCCGCAGCCCGGCTGGCAACGAGGCCCTCGCCGGGCGCACACCCCTACCAGAACCAATCAACCCCTTTGAGGAGGACCTCGTGCGCAAACGTGCGCTTCGAATCATCTCCGGCATGGGCGGCGTCGCAGCCATCATTGCGATCACGCCCGCGTCGGTCTTCGGCCAAGAAGCTGTCGTGTCCGAAACCCAAGCGATCCTGGACAACATCTGGGTCTTCATCGCCGGCTGCCTGGTGTTCTTCATGCAGGCCGGCTTCGCACTCGTCGAAGCAGGGCTGACCCGAGCCAAGAACGTGGTGAACATCTTCGCCAAGAACATGGCCGACGCGATCGTGGGCATCACTGCCTGGTTCGCCTGCGGCTACGCCTTTGCGTTCGGTGGCGGGGGGAAGTGGATCGGATCCGAGGCCTTCTTCCTCAATGGCCAGGACCTGACGTCGTTCCCCGGGCTCGACGACCCGTCCGCCGTCCACCTCACCGTGGCGACGACGTTCTTCTTCCAGGCCGTGTTCGCTGCGACCGCCGTCACCATCGCCTCGGGAGCCATGGCCGAGCGAACGAAGTTCAGCTCGTACCTGATCTTCGCCACGGTCATGTGCGCGATCATCTACCCGGTCGTCGTGCACTGGACCTGGGGGACCGGCCTCATCGCCCAGATGAACATCGGCGACGCCGTGTACTCCGACTTCGCCGGATCCGGCATCGTGCACATGACCGGCGGCATCGCCGCCTTCATGGGTGCTCTCTTTCTCGGACCACGCATCGGCAAGTACGACGCGGACGGCAAGCCGAGGGCGATCCCCGGCCACAACATCCCGTTCGCGATCGTCGGTGTGTTCATCCTCTGGCTCGGCTGGTTCGGCTTCAACCCCGGTTCCGAGCTGTTCGCTGACGCGTTCGTCATGACCATCGCCGTCAACACGATGCTCGCAGCCGTCGCTGGTGGCCTGTTCTGCACGATCACCATCTGGTTGAAGTCCGGCAAGCCGGACGTCGCGATGATCGGCAACGGCGTCCTCGCGGGCCTCGTCGCGATCACGGCGCCGTGTGGGACCGTCACCCCGATCGCGGCCTTCATCATCGGTGGCATCGGCGGCATCCTGGTCGTGTTCTCCGTGTTCTTCTTCGACCGGGTCAAGATCGACGACCCGGTCGGCGCCGTTTCGGTGCACGGCGTCTGTGGCGCATGGGGTTTGCTCTCGGTGGGGTTGTTCGCCAAGTACGACGACGTCTTCCTCGGCCGTGAGGACGCCGGGCTGTTCTACGGCGGCGGATTCGACCAGCTCGCCATGCAGTTCGTCATGATGATCATCATTCTGGCCTGGGTGGGCATCACGACGGCAGCACTGTTCTTCGCGATCAAGTCGACGATCGGTCTGCGGGTCTCGGCCGAGGAGGAGATCGAGGGTCTCGACGTGCTCGAGCACGGCCTGCAGGGCTATGCACCGGACATGAGCCACGCATGAGCAGCGGCAACCCCCAGGACAACGACGTGACAGCAATCGAAAGCGAGACACCATGAAACTCATCACTGCGGTCGTCAAGCCGTTCAAGCTCGACGACGTGAAAGATGCCCTGAAAGCTGCCGGAATCAGCGGTATGACGGTCACTGAAGTCCGTGGCTTCGGTCGCCAGGGAGGACATACCGAGACCTACCGGGGCGCCGAGTACAAGATCGACTTCGTGCCCAAGGTGGCGATCGACCTGGTCGTCGACGACGGGCACGTCGATGCCGTGGTCGACACGATCAGACAGGCGGCCGCGACCGGCAAGATCGGTGACGGCAAGGTCTGGGTGACCAACGCCGAACGACTGGTCAGGATCCGCACCGGCGAGGAAGGTGCCGACGCGGTGTAGGCGGGCACCGCACACCCCCTCGCTCGTGCGGGGTAGGGGCGAACCCGGGCCACATCGATGTGGCCCGGGTTCTTCCGTTTTCAGATGAGCGAAGCCACGGGTCGCGCTGTGGTCCGACGCGAACGGGCTGGCAGCGAAGTCGCACTGCGGGCGGGCCAGGGCGTCCGGCGCCCTGCAACGGTGCGTTCGAGGGTCGGGAACCACTCGCCGATCCGGCGTATTCGATCGTCGGTCGAACCGGTCGGGAACGGAGTCACACGGCTGTGTTGGTCAGCGATTGGCGTCGGGCTGCAGGTGGGCGCGACGGGCCTTGCGGTTCGCTGCGCTCTGCCCCGACTTCTTGGCCTTCGGGCCGCTCGACCGCTGGCCGGCGGCGCCACGGTCGTCGCGTGACCGCCGGCCGTCACCTCGGCCGTCGCGAGCGCTGGCTGAACGATCGTCGTCGTGCCGGCTGCCGTCTCGGCGTGTGCCGCGTCGACCGCCTCCGTGCTTGTGCTGTGATCGACCGGACCGCGGTCCCGGGCGCTTGCGCTCCTGGGGCTCACGTGCCGGTGGTCCGGCCGGTGCGAGTTCGCGTTCGCCGGCGAGCGCACCTTCCGGCAGCAGCTCGGCCTCGGGCGGAGTGAACGGCTCGTCGAGCCCGATCATCCGCTGCATCTTGCGCAGTTCGTTCTTCTGACCGGGCTGCACCATCGACACGACGAGGCCTTCGGCGCCGGCGCGAGCGGTTCGTCCCGAGCGGTGGACGTACGCCTTGTGATCCTCGGGAGGGTCGTAGTGGATGACCGAGGCGACGCCGTCGACGTGGATGCCACGAGCGGCGACGTCGGTTGCCACGAGGGCGTGGACGCGACCCTTGGTGAAGTCGTCCAACGCCCTGTTGCGCTGACCTTGGCTGCGGCCGCCATGGATCGGTGCGGCCTTCAGGTCGAGTTTGCCGAGCTGTTTGGCGAGTCGATCCGCTCCGTGCCGCGTGCGACAGAAGATGATCGCCGGCCAAGCCGCCTTGACGACCTCGGCCACGACCGGATTCCGGTCGAGACGTTCGACGGTCCAGAACTTGTGAACTGCCGACTTGATGTCGGGCGTGGCCTCACCCACTTCGTGTCGGACAGGGTCGGACTGGTACTCGGCAGTGAGCTTGGCGACGTCGCCGTCGAGCGTCGCGGAGAACAGCACGGTCTGACGATCGCGAGGTGTCTGGTCGAGTAGGCGCCGGACGGACGGCATGAAGCCCATGTCGGCCATGCGGTCTGCTTCGTCGAGCACGACGAATCGCACCTCGCGGAGGTCGACGTCACGGCGCTGGATCAGGTCCTCCAGTCGGCCGGGACAGGCCACCAGGATGTCGACACCTCGCTTGAGCGCCGTCAACTGGGCGCCGTAGCCGACGCCGCCGTAGACGGCCTCGACACGGACCCGGTCGGAGAACGACCGCAGTTCGGTCGTGATCTGTTCGGCGAGCTCACGAGTGGGAGCGAGCACGAGACCGACGGGACGGCGCGGCGCCGACCTGCCGAGATCGGCGGCGTTGACGACCAACGGCACGCCGAACGCCAGCGTCTTGCCCGAGCCGGTCGGCGCACGGCCGCACACGTCGCGGCCGGCGAGGCCGTCGGCGATCGTTGCAGCCTGAATCTCGAACGGTTCGGTGATACCGCGACGCTCGAGTGCGTCACAGATGAATGGGGGGACGCCCAGCTGGGCGAAGGTGACAGAAGTGGTCACGGACATGATGTCGCTTTCCGGCTCGCGACGATCGCGAGCTCGAGTCAAGGGGTTCGGGGGTTCGATGGTTCACGTTGACAGCGAGAACCAGACCCGTCTGCGAACCCAACGGCGATCACATCGATCACCGAAGCGACACGTACCGTAACCGAACATCCACGCGATTCCTCGTCGACGGCGGACCGACGTCGATCACGGCCGGAATCACAGCGCGGCGTACAGGTCGACCGGGTTGCCGTCGGGATCGAGGACCGTGGCATACCGCTGTCCCCAGAACGCGTCGAACGGTTCGCTTCGGCTGGTGTGCCCGGCCGCGACGACCTGAGCGTGCACGGCGTCGACATCGGCCGGTGAGTCGCAGCTGAACGCGAGACCGATCCGACGGCCCCCACTCGGTGGCTCCCAGTCGGTGAACGACTCGATCACGGCAACCGAGTCGAACATCAGACGCACCCCGCCGTCGAGTGCGACCTCCACGTGGCCCTCGGCGTCGGCGTCCGCGCGGATGTCGAGTCCGAGCAGGCGATAGAACGCCAGCGCCGTGGCCATGTCGTCGACGACGATTCCGAACGCATCGAGTCTCGGCATGTTCCGCACACTAGGTGTTCGACACACCATCGACGAGCGAACTCGGAGACACCACGTGGCGGAAGATCTCGGCCGCCATCGTTGTGTCCACGAACCCTGGTCTGGCAGTCTCGTGCTGACGAGTCGGAGGGTCCCGACCAGAGCCGACACGCGGAGGCGGCGCATCAGGCATGATGGTGGCGACAACGTCGTCACTGCCCATCGAGGAGTCACACACATGAAGTTGGTCACCGCCGTCATCAAACCGTTCAAGTTGGACGAGGTCAAAGATGCACTCAAGGTCGCTGGCGTGGGAGGCATGACCGTTGGCGAAGTTCGCGGGTTCGGCCGTCAGGGCGGCCACACCGAGACCTACCGGGGCGCCGAGTACCAGATCGACTTCGTGCCCAAGGTCGTTCTCGAAGCGGTCGTCGACGACGCCGTCGCCGATCTCGTGGTCGACACCATCGCCAAGGCAGCAGCGACCGGCAAGATCGGCGACGGGAAGATCTGGGTCACGAGCGTCGACCGAATCGTCCGGATCCGTACCGGCGAGGAAGGCGACGACGCCGTCTGACCCGGCCGTCTCGGCGCTGGTGCTTCACCTCCACGATCGGCGGGTATGCATGAGGCATGCCTGATTTCAGCGACATCGTCGACACCCTCATCGAAGCTCCCGTCGTGCCGAGCTTCACGAAGATCGGCTATGCCGTTCGATCGCGGCTCGACGATTGGAACGACCTCGACGCGTACGAGCTCGGAGGGCGCACGTTCGTGGTCACCGGCTCGACGTCGGGCCTCGGCCGGTTCACGGCCGGGCAGCTCGCGTCTCGCGGGGCCCACGTCGTGGTCAACGGCCGCAGCAACGACAAGACCTCCCGAGTTCGCGACGAGATCGCGGCCGCGACCGGTTCGGACGAGGTGTCGATCGCGGTCGCCGACATGGGCGAACTCGACCAGGTTCGCGAGATGGCGGACGACCTGACCTCACGCTTCGGACGCATCGATGGGCTGCTGCACAACGCCGGCGCACTCTCGAACGAGCGCCGAGAGAACTCAGCCGGCGTCGAGGCCACGATCGCCAGCCAGGTGGTGGGACCGTTCCTGCTCACGAGCCTGCTGCTCGAATCGTTGCGATCGGCCGCGCCCGGCCGCGTCATCACGATGTCGTCGGGCGGGATGTACACCGCCGGGCTGACCCTGAAGAACCTGCAGATGAGTCAGGGAGAGTACGGCGGCAGCGAGCAGTACGCCCGCGCCAAGCGAGCCCAGGTGACCCTCAACGAAATGTGGGCGCAGCGTGTGCCGTCGAGCGAGGTCGTCTTCCAGGCGATGCACCCGGGGTGGGCCGACACACCGGGGGTCGAGGAGTCGCTGCCCACGTTCCGCAAGGTGGTCGGACCACTACTGCGCACCAGCGAAGAGGGTGCCGACACCATGGTCTGGCTCGCAGCCGATGACGTCGAGCCGGTGGCGACATCAGGTGACTTCTGGCTCGATCGCCGGACCCGTTCGATCCACAAGCTCGGCAAGACACGCAGCACCGACACGCCCGAGCGACGAGCGGCGCTGTGGAACTGGTGCGTCGAACAGTCAGGCGCCGACGTCGATCCGTGGTGATGCGCCGATCGCAGAGAATCTGAAGTTGCGCTCGCAACTGCATCCGGTCGCCGGGGCCGATCCGTAAGAGGGACACATACCTACTCACCCCCCGAATACTTGGAGCAGAACACCATGAAGTCACCAACCATCCGCCTGGCTGCGATCACCGCAGTCGCCGCACTCGGCCTGGCCGCTTGTGGCGACGACGGCAACGACGCCGACTCGACGCCGGTCACCGCCGCCGACGAGACCGAAGAGGCCACCGAGGCGACCGGCGAAGCCGGCGCCGAGGTCGGCAACATCGTCGAGGTCGCTGCCGGCGCCGACGATTTCACCACGCTGGTCGCTGCGGTCGAGGCCGCCGGCCTGGTCGACACGCTGTCGGGCCCCGGACCGTTCACGGTCTTCGCCCCGACCGACGAAGCGTTCGCTGCGGCCCTCGACGCACTCGGCATCACCGCCGAGGAGTTGCTCGCCGACACCGAGACCTTGACCTCCATCCTCACGTACCACGTGCTCGACAGCGAGGTCGACGCAGCAACGGCCATCAGCCTCGATGGCCAGACGGCGGCGACCGTCAACGGCGCAGAAATCTCGATCAACGTCGTCGATGATCAGGTCCTGATCAACGATGCCACCGTCGTCATTCCCGACATCGAGGCGAGCAACGGCGTCATCCACGCCATCGACGCCGTCCTCCTGCCACCGCACGACGGCGACGACATGTCTGACGACATGAGCGAAGAGATGTCCGCGAGGACATGAGCGAGGACATGAGCGAGGACGCCGCTGCCGGCACCATCGTCGACGTCGCCGTCGACGCCGGAATCTTCACGACGCTCGTGGCCGCGGTTGACAGCGCCGGTCTGGTCGAGACCCTCTCCGGCGAAGGTCCGTTCACCGTCTTCGCGCCTACCGACGAAGCATTCGTTGCGGCTCTGGAGGAGCTCGGCCTCACGGCTGAGGAGCTTCTTGCCGACACGGAGACCTTGACCTCGGTCCTGACCTACCACGTCATCGCCGGCGAGGTCGACGCTGCTACTGCGATCAGCCTCGACGGTCAGTCCGCCGAGACGGTCAACGGCGCCGTGATCGACATCAGCGTCGTCGACGGCAACGTCATGATCAACGACGCCACGGTCGTCACCGCCGACGTCATGGCCGACAACGGCATCATCCACATCATCGACACGGTGCTCCTGCCACCTGCCAGCTGAACCTCGTGGGCGAGCACCGGCCCCCCGGTGCTCGCCCACCAGTTCGTCATGTCAATCCTGACCCTCGCCCCACCGACCGGACGACAGCACTGTCGTCATCGCCGGTACGATCGAATCATGTCGGCAACGGCTTCGGAGTCTCATTCGTTCGATCTGGCCTTTTCACGGGGTGAGATCGATCTACGTGAGGTCTACGACGCCCATAGCTCACTCGTCTATTCGCTGTGTCGACGGGCGCTCGGGGCCGAGGCGGCGAAGGACGCCACGCAGGAAGTCTTCGTCAGCGCCTGGCGCAAGCGTGAGCAGTTCGACCCGACGAAGGGCGCACTCGGTGCCTGGCTGGTGGGGATCACGAAGCGTCGCATCATCGATCAGCTGCGCTCCGAGGGGCGCCACGCCGATCGCAGGGCCGACGAGGTCGAAGACGACCGCTCCCCGTCCAAGGAGGCGTCCACCGACCGTGTGGTCGATCGCATGTTCGCTGCGCACCTCCTGTCCCGGCTTCCGGATCGAACCAAGGAAGTCATCGAACTCGTGTATGTGCACGATCTCACCCACCAGGAAGTCGCTCAACGAACCGGTCTCCCGATCGGCACCGTCAAGAGCGACGTTCGACGAGGCATCAAGAAGATTCGAGACGACATGCGCGAGCAGTTGAACGACGACACGGAGGTGTCTCATGTCTGAGACCCCATTGTTCGGCCCGGACGACCAGGTCGACGACATCGAAGCACTCCTGAGCGAAATCGACGGGACCGACTTCGAACTCACAGCACCGCCCGCCGATGTGTGGGTCGGCATCGAGGCGGCGATCCAGGATGACTCGGGCGCCGAGGTCGTGCCGATCACTGCTCGGCGGTCGAGGTTCAACACCACCTTCCTGGGCGCGGTGGCCGCAGTCGCCCTGATCGCTGTCGGTGCCGTGGCGGTGTCATCGATCGGTGGTGGTGACGAGGTGCTGGCCACGGCCGAACTCGCATTCGACCCCGACGGATTCGATCCGCTCGGTGCCGAGGCGGCAGCGACCGCTCGTCTGGTCGAGAGTGATGACGGTTTCGACATCGAACTCGACGACACGGCATTCCCGTCGGACCTCGGCGAACCCGCTGATCTCGAACTCTGGCTGATCGAGACCGACTCCGACGGCAACATCACCGACATCGCCTCGGTTGCCCTCGTCGACGGCCCTGGCACCTACGAGATCCCCGGATCCATCGATGTCACGTCGCACCGCATCGTCGACATCAGCATCGAGCCGCGGAACGGCGACGACACGCATTCCAGTCGCTCGATCCTTCGTGGGAGCCTCGACGCCTGACTCGTCGAACTCGTCCGGACACGACGAGGTTCGCACCTCGGGCATCGCCTACGGTGCTCACATGACGGTGACCGAGAGTGCACCCCCCACGAAACCGGAACGCTGGACGGCGCAGTGGAAGGAGCTGTACGCCGAAGTCATCACGAACAACCTGTGCACTGGCTGTGCCGGATGCGTCGTCACCTGCCCCCACGACGTCATCGGGTACGAACACGAAGAGGGCAAATACATCCCGTTCCACCTCGAGGAATCGCTCGGTGCCGACAACTGCATCCACGGGTTCGGTGAGGAAGGTGGCTGCACGACGTGCACGCGGGCGTGTCCCCGCTTCCGGGCGTGGGAGCCGGCAGCCGACATGCACCTGTTCGGACGGGTGCGCGAGCCCGACGCCATGGCGGGCATCTGGCGCCAGCTCTATCTGACCCGGGCCAGCGACGAGATGGTGCACAAGATGGGCCAGGACGGCGGTCTCGTCTCGGCGATGCTGATCTGGCTGCGCGAGCACGACTACATCGATGGTGCACTCGTGTCGGGCGTCGAGGACGACGACGCCTGGAAGGCGAAGCCCGTCGTGGTGGAGTCGAAGGACGAGATCCTGGCGACGGCAGGCTCACGCTACACGTACTGCGCCAACCCGCTGGCGCTGCCCGAGGCGAAGGAACGGGGTATGGAGCGGCTGGCCCTGGTCGGCATGGGGTGCCAGACGTCGTCGCCGCCGATCATGTGGGACCGCAAGGCCGGCAAGGTGTCGAAGCCGTTCCTGTTCAACATCGGGCTGCTCTGCTCGAAGACGTTCGACGACGCCATCTTCACCGAACTGTTCGAGGCCAAGTACGGCCTCAAGAAGCAGGACATGTCGAAGATGAACATCAAGGGCGTCTTCCAGATCTGGATGAAGGACGGCTCGTACCACGAGATCAACCTCAAGGAGTGCCACGCCTGGACCCGCGAGGGCTGCAAGAGCTGCCCCGATTTCGCTGCCGAGCACTCCGACGTCGCCACCGGCGGCATCGGGGAGGACAACGACTGGACACTCACGATCGTGCGCACCGAACTCGGTGAGCAGGTCATCGAGCGGATGATCGCCGACGGCTCGATCATCGCCAAACCGGCCCAGGAAGACGAGACCGCGATGCGCCTCCTGCGGTTGCTGTCGATCGTCAGCCGCCGTCGCTGGCCGAAGGACGCCGATCCGGCTCCGGCGGTCGGCGTGCCGCCGCCCAAGAAGAAGGCCGCCACACCCGCCGCCGAGGCGAAGCCCAAGGACGAAGCGGCCCCGAAGGACGCGTGAGCCGCGGCCGATGGCTGACGTCGTCCTGCGGCCCGCGGCCGACGACGACACCATCGCCGAGATCTGGCATGTCGGGTGGGTCGACGGCCACTGCGGCTTCGTTCCCGACGGCCTGCTCGCCCACCGCACCGAGTCCTCGTTCCGCTCTCGCGCCTGCGATCGCATCGAGAACTGCACGGTCGCCGTCTCGACAGGGAGCCTCGTCGGGTTCGCCATGATGGTCGACGACGAACTCGAGCAGCTGTACGTCGATCGCCGGGCCCGCGGCACCGGCGCGGCTGACGCGGTGCTGATCGCGGCGGCCGAGCTGCAGATCGCTCGCGTCGACGACGTGGCCTGGCTCGCCGTGGTGGCCGGCAATGCGCGGGCGAGGCGCTTCTACGAACGCACTGGCTGGGATGCGGGCCCGATCGACTACCGGGCAGTGACCGCCGAGGGCGCGTTCGCGGTCCCGGCGCACCGGTACGAGAAGAGGCTCGGCAGCAGCTGATCCGTCCTCGGGCCGGCCACGGGTGGTGTCAGGTGCTCGGGCTGGTGAGCCGTCGCACGAAGTAGGCGGTGTCTTCGCCTCGCAGGTGGATGGTTCGCTCGGCGATGACGTCGTGCGCCCCCAGTTGTTGCAGCTCTCGGGACGCTTCCTCATGCCACTGACGGATGTTGCGCCGACAGCACCACGATGTGCCATGGCCGTCACGCCGACACGCTGTGCGAGACCATCGACGGTGAGCCGGTCCCAGTCGCCACCATGCAGCGGTTGTGCTGCGAGGCGGTGCTCCAAGCGGTGATGATCCGGCCCGACGGAACGGTCGACCAGCTCTGCGCCGAACGGCGCACGGCCACTCGCCAACTGCGTCGGATGCTGGCGGCAATGTATCGCACGTGTGGCCACCCGCACTGCGAGGTCGGATTCTCCCGATGCCGCATCCACCACGTCGAGTGGTTCACGAGGGGCGGCAAGACCGTGATCGTCAACCTCCTCCCGCGCGGTGCGAGACACACCATCATCTGGTCCACGAAGGTGGGTGGAACCTCCTCATCGACGCCGATCGGTCGGTCACGTGGGTGAGACCCGACGGCACGATCTGGCAGACCGACGCCGGGCCATCTCGGCGACGACATCGCCGGCGGCGACGGCCCGGCCCTGCGCCGCCGGCCCACGCCGCGTGATGACCGAACGATCGTGGCCCGACGAGCACGAGCGCGCCGACGGCCGGTTCAGGCTGCCACGACGGCGGTGACGCCGATCAGCACGACACCGAGACCGAGCACCTGCAGTCGGCTGACACTGTCGCCGAACACCACCCTGCCCACCCCCACCGTCACCGCCGGGAACATCGACGCCGTCACTACGGCCGGCGTCGGGTCGGCCTGTACCCCGAGCAGGTAGAAGACCGTCGAGAGCGCGGCGACGGTCCCGGCCGCGACACCGAGCATGCGAACGCCGGTCAAGGGAGCGTGGCCCTGCGAACGGGACACGACCAAGACCATGAGCACCATCGCCGCCGCCCGCTGCGCGACCGCCGGCCAAGCGCCGCTCTCCTCGGACACCTCGATCACCACGGCCAGACCGAAGCCGTACCCGAGACCGGAGGCCAGTGCCCACCGAACCCCCGCGCCGACGTTGGCGACCGGCTCACCACCCGCAGTCACGAGGATGAGGCCGGCGACGGCAACCGCCGCGCCCGACACTGCCCACGTGGACGACGTCGCACCCCTGACCACCGTGTACCCGAACGGGACGACGGCGCTCAGTGTGGCCACGACCGGAGCCACGACCGCCGACGACGATCGAGCAAGACCTCCGAGATAGCAGGCCAGGCCCAGCGCGAGCCCGACGCCGCTCATCGCCCCGATTGCGACATCACGCCACCCGAACTCACTCGCGATCACCAGCAACATGGCGAACGACACGACCGTTGCCACCGCCTGGATCATCATTGCGGCGACGTTCGCGCCGCTGCCGGTTCACGATGTGACGGCTGAACAGATCAGCGATTCCGATCGACAGCGCGGCCAGCGCACCGTAGAAGGCGCCCATCAGCGAAGCGGGGCGGGCGGCAACGGCATCCCGCAGCGTATGACGGTCGGCACGGCAGCCGACGTTCGCGGCGCGTCGGTCAGTTGCAGGAAGCGAGAGCGTTCTGGAAGTCACCCATGATCTGCAGCGCCAATTCGTTCCCGTCGGCAGCCTTCGCCGCGACATCGTCGAGGTCGGCGAACCCGGTCGCTTGTTCCGCGGTCAGGCCGAAATCGGCGATCTCCTGCGTCATGCAGTCCTTGACCGGGTCGCTGACATCGAGCGTCGCGACCATCTCGGTCGCCAACTCGCGTGCACCCGGGGCTGACGCACCGCAAGCGCTCAACACGGTGATCGAGGCCGCGGCCAGAGCGATGATCGAACGACGGGACTTCACAGTGCAGTGAGGCTATCGGGGCCTCCTGCCAGACTGTGCCGACGAGCGCAATCGGCCTCCTTCGCATGTGTGAGCTCGCGCCGACCCAGATGACCCGTCGCGGCAACTGTTCGCTGACGCGATCGTCGCCGACTGAGCGGCTCCGCCAGTGAATCGGCGGCCCCCGGTCACTAGCGTTGACGTGACGGTTCGTCGACCTTCGGTCAGCCCCGTTCCACCCGTTTCAGCCAGATCCAGACAGGAGCGCCCCAGATGCGCGAAGCAGTATTCGTTTCCTACGCCAGGACCGGCTTGGCCAAAGCCGGCCGCGGCGGCTTCAACATGACCCCGGCCATGTCGATGGCGGCGCACGCGATCAGCAGCGCCGTCGAGAAGTCGGGGATCGAGCCCGAGGCGGTCGAGGATGTGGCCCTGGGCAACGGCGCCCACGGTGCCGGCAACCTGGGCCGCCTGTCGGCTCTGCTGGCAGGTCTTCCGGTCACCACCGGCGGCAACACGATCCAGCGGCACTGCTCGTCCGGGCTCAACTCGATCGCCGTCGCCGCCAACCAGATCAAGGTCGACGGCGTCGACGTGGCCGTGGCCGGTGGCGTCGAGTCGATCTCGATCCCGAGCCCCGGCATGGGGGGACAGGCCAACATGGACCCGGCCCTGACCGACATGTACCCGGCGATCTACATGGCGATGATCGAGACCGCCGACATCGTCGCCGATCGCTACAACGTGACGCGCGAGTATCAGGACGAGTTCTCCTACGAGTCGCAGATGCGTATGGCCCGAGCCCAGGACCAGGAGCTGTTCGTCGACGAGATCGTGCCGATGCAGACGAAGATGAAGCTCGTCGACAAGGAGACGAAGGAAGAGACGATCGTCGACTACACGGTCGACCGCGACGAGTGCAACCGACCCACCACCACACTCGAGGGTCTCGCCAAGCTGCAGCCCGTGCGCGGCGAGGGCAACTACATCACTGCCGGCAACGCCAGCCAGCTGTCGGACGGTGCCGCGGCCGTCGTGATGATGTCCGACGAGGAGGCATCACGCCGCGACATCGAGCCGATGGGTGCGTTCAAGGGCTGGGCGGTCGCCGGGTGTCAGCCCGACGAGATGGGGATCGGCCCGATCTACGCCGTGCCGAAGCTGCTCGCCCGCCACGGCCTCTCGGTCGACGACATCGACATCTGGGAGCTCAACGAGGCGTTCGCGAGCCAGTGCCTGTACAGCCGTGACCAGCTCGGTATCGACCCCGACAAGTACAACGTCAACGGCGGCTCGATCGCCATCGGTCACCCGTTCGGCATGACCGGAACTCGGTGCGCCGGCCACCTCCTGCAAGAGGGCAAGCGACGAGGCGCCAAGTGGGGCGTCGTCACCATGTGCATCGGCGGCGGCCAGGGCGCAGCCGGACTCATCGAGATCTACTCCTGACCGACACCGACCCGAGCCGCCCGCGAATGGTCAGAAGCAGGGAACTCGTTTTTCCGGCACGGGCCTCACGAGACGGAGAAGCCGATCGATTCGGCGAGTTCGTCGGCTTCGGCGAGGAAGTCCGCTTCAGTGGTGGATGCGCTGGTCATCGGTGAATACGTCGACGCCGACGACGTCGAGGGCTGGCTCGGGGATCATCGGGTCGATGTTCAACCGACCGTGGTCGGCATCCTCGGCGAGACCCGCGAGTTCGTCACCATTCTCGGCGCGCCCCGAACGAGGCGTGTGACAGGTCGGCGTGTCCGCTGCTCCGAGTCGAGTCGCTCGATGTCGAGGTCGTCCCACAGCCCGGATCGCTGACGCACATCGTCGACACCGACGTCACCGGCAACACCATCACGATCGTCGCGATCGACACCGCCGGCGACGGTCAGGTTGCGCCAGACAGCGCAGCTGCTCGCCCGCTCGCTCGAATCGGCAGGCTGACGCAACCCGACGTTCAGGGCTCCCGCACGACGCGAACGGAAAGCGCCGGAGCCCGTGGTCGCTCGCGCCGATCCTGAGGAACGGCGGGCGTACGCTGTCGTCATGCGCCGAGCACCCCGACATTTCCGGCACGTTCTGACCTGCGTGTCGATCGTGTTCCTCGCTTCGGCGTGCCAGGCCGACGGCGACGACGATGCCGGCGGCACACCGATCGAGGAGCCCTCCAGCGTGACCGAACCGACCAGCGAACCGACGACGCCTCCGACCGGATCCACCGACGACACCAGCGACGACACCAGCGACGACACCAGCAACGACACCAGCGACGAATCCGCGACGACGCTCGGCGGGACTCCGACGACCGAGAACACGACCCCGCTGGTGCTGGCCACCACGCCCCCGGTGAAGACGTCGCCCGCGACGGGGTCCGCACCGCCAGGGGAACCGTCCACGGTGACCGTCTACGAGGTCGGGACGATCGATCGCGGACTCGCGCCGTTCGTCACCATCGCAACCGACGATCTCGCCGAACGGGTCGACGTCGCACCTGAGTCGATCGAGGTGCTCACGGCGGTGCTGGTCGCCTGGCCCGACGCGTCGCTGGGCTGCCCGGAGCCGGACCGCGTGTACGCCACGGTCGTCACCGACGGGTCGGTGATCGAACTCGGCGTCGACGGCCTCGTGTACCGGTACCACAGTGGCGGCGACCGTGCACCGTTCCCGTGCGACCTCCCCCTCGATCCGGTTCCCACAGCCTTCGCTGCCAAGTGATCAGTGCCGGCCGGGCTCAACCTGGCCGTCCGGTCACGATCCCGCCGTCCCGAGCTGGACGGCGCGGGTGAACACGTCATCGAGCATGTCTTCGGTCAGCCGTTTGGTGAACGTGTTCTGCTGGCTGGGATGGAACGAACACAGCAGCGTCGGGCCCCCGGAGATCGGCACCTCGACCCCGTGGCCGAACTTCGGGCGTGGCCGTACGCCGAAGTGTCGACATGCGGCCTCGTACCCGAACCCGCCGAGGCACACCACCACGACGAGATCGTCGAGGAGCGCCATCTCCCGCCGAAGGAAGGGTGCACAGGCGTCGCGTTCTCCGGGGAGCGGACGGTTGGCCGGTGGCGCACACTTCACGGCGGCGGTCACCCAGGCATCGGTGAGACGGAGCCCGTCATCTGCCGATACCGACGCCGCCTGGTTCGCGAGACCCGCCCGGTGCATCGCACGGAACAACCAATCGCCGCTGCGGTCGCCCGTGAACACCCGACCGGTTCGGTTCGCACCGTGAGCGGCCGGTGCCAGACCGAGCACCATGATCCTGGCGTCGGGGTCGCCGAAGCCCGGGATCGGCTTACCCCAGTACGCCTCGTCACGATGGGCCGCACGCTTTTCGACCGCCACCTGCTCACACCACTCCCTCAGACGGGCGCACGCGGTGCAGCCGATCACCTCACGCTCGAGACGGGCGAGATCGGCATGCCGTTGCGAGGACATCGCCAGTAGGTTGGCAGGCATCATGGCGAGCAAGAGCACCGGGGCCGCGACGACCCCACCGAGCACGAGAGCCAAGAAGTCGACCGCGAAATCGACCGCGAAATCGACCGCGAAGTCGCCGCGGAGGACGACCGCCAAGCCGACCGCGAAGTCGACCGGGACCAAGCCGACCACGATCCTGCTCGTCCGGCACGGCCAGACGCCAACGACGGGCAAGCTGCTCCCGGGCCGGGCCGCCGGCCTGCATCTCGCCGACGACGGCGTGAAACAGGCAGAACGGGCCGGAGAACGCATCGGCGAACTGAAGCACGTCGACGCCGTCTACTGCTCTCCGCTCGAACGCGCCCGGGAGACCGCAGCACCGATCGGCAAGGCGGTGGGTCTTCGACCGAAGATCGACCGTGGTCTGCTCGAATGTGACTTCGGGGACTGGACCGGCGCCGAGCTGAGCAAGCTGATGAAGCTTCCCGAATGGCGAACCGTACAGAAGGCACCCTCCACGTTCCGTTTCCCGAACGGCGAGAGCTTCACCGAGATGCAGGTACGGATGGTGACCGCACTCGATCGTCTGCGTTCGCGGCACCCAGGCGGCACGATCGTCTGCGTCAGCCACGCCGACACCATCAAGGCCGCCATGGCACACGCACTGGGTACACATCTCGACCTGTTTCAGCGGATCGTGATCTCGACGTGCTCGATCAGCGGCATCGCGTGGACAACGGACGGCCCCATCGCGCTGACCGTGAACTCGACCGGTGGGTCGCTCCGCGACCTGGCACCGTCCTGACCGTGTCGATCGTGTGGGTGGTGCCGGCTTGAGCGTGTTCTACGAGTTCGAGGAGGTCGACGCCTTCACCACCGGCGCGATCGGTGAGCCCGGCGATCGGACATTCTTCCTCCAGGCCCGGCACGGCCGCCAGCGCGTTGCCGTCAAGTGCGAGAAGCAGCAGGTGTCCGCGATCGTGCAATACCTCCAACGGGTGCTCAACGACCTCCCTCCCCCCGAGGACAAGCCGATGGCGGGTGCGCTCGAACTCGCCACCCCGGTCGAGGAGGTCTTCGTGCTCGGCCCGATCGGGCTCGGCTATGACCGCAGCTCGGACAAGATGATCGTGCAGCTCGAAGAGGTCGGCGCATACGACGAGGACGGCGAGCCGATCGAGGGCCGTGACGGCCACATCCGGGTCTACGTCACACGTGCGCAAGCGGCTGCCTTCTGCGAGCACGCCGAGAGGGTCGTCGCCGCTGGTCGGCCGAACTGTCAGTGGTGCGCCCTCCCGATGGATCCCGATGGTCACGCATGTCCGAGGATGAACTGAGGCTCCCCGCCGCCCAGCGGCTGGCGTCGGCACCGATCCCCGACCCGATTGCGTTCCTCATGAGCGCCGAGGCCGAGATCGAGGGTCGTCTGCCGTGGAGTTCCAACGCGACGTTTCTCGTCACGCTTCGCTGCGAAGGTTCCGACGGACCGGTGGAGCAGCGAGCTGTCTACAAACCTGTGCGCGGTGAGCGCCCGCTGTGGGACTTCGAACCGGGGTTACATCGCCGCGAGCGAGCTGCGTTCCTCCTGAGCGAGCGCCTCGGCGTCGGAGTGGTCCCGCCGACCGTCATCCGGGACGGCCCCCTCGGCGAGGGATCGTTCCAGTGGTTCGTCGATGCTGATCACAGCGAGCACTACTTCACGATCTACGAGCAGTTCGAGCACCTACACGACCAGTGCAGCGACATTGCGGTGCTCGACATCCTGGCCAACAACACCGACCGCAAGTCGGGCCACTGCCTCCTTGCCGACGACCGGGTCTGGGCGATCGACAACGGTCTCTGCTTCAGCTCTCCGTACAAGCTGCGCACGGTCATCTGGGAGTTCGCAGGTGAGTCGATCGACGATGTCGTGCTCGATCGGGTTGCGTCGATGGCCGAACGGATTCCGATCGATATTGCGGCGCTCCTCGACGATGACGAGATCGCCGCGATGCGCCATCGGGCCACGATGCTGCTGACCGAACGTCGGTTCCCTGACGACGAGTCCGGCCACCGCTACCCCTGGCCGCTGATCTGACGACCGAGACGCTCCCGAGCGTGACGATCGATGACTCGCATTCGGACCCGGCGACGACGAAGCTGATCGGGCCGTTGCCAGGGGCATACCGCCCCGCACAGGTGAGTCGGCGGAGGCGATCGACGGAAGCTGACGCCAGATCGCGGCCAGCGTCGCAGCGAGCCGACGAACCCGAACCAGAGCGGGCCGGTGACGCCCCAACGCGACGCAAACGCTCCCCGAGCAGCGCGCCGAGCACCAGCGTGCTGAACACGCCGACGCCGTTGACGCTGGCGACGCGCCCCTGGAACTCGGTCGGCACGACACACTGCCGGATCGTCACGGACGTCGTGCCCCAGGCCGCCTCGTGCATGCCGAAGACGAAGAACACCGCGAACGCGATCACCGGCGACGAGTTGACGCGCCGGACCCACCGCCGAAACGTGGAGGTGCGATGGCGTCGACGACCCGGGACATGGCCGCACAAAGCGACCTCTGGCGCCGTCTGCGGCGTCGACGGGATCCGCTGCCACACTGTGCCCGGTGCCCGACCGAACGGACGATCAGGAACTCGACGACCTGATCCAGGTCGTCGATCTCGACGCCCTCGTCCGGATGATCGACAACCGCTGTTCCTCCGCCGACTGGGCCGGAGTGCTCCGCCTACGCGACCGGTGTGCCGCAGCCACCAGGGAGACCGGCCGCCAGCTCTGGCCGGCCGCCACGCTTGCCGAGTACCGCCTCGCGCTGCTCGCACCCGTCGAATGGGCCGCCACCGTGCTCGACGGTGAATCGGGGCGGTTCACGATCGGACCACTGTCCGAAGTCGTCGCGGTCAACCACACGTGGGCCGAGCTGGCGCCGCACCTGGACCACGTGCCGATCGCGACGTTCATCGCCCACGAACGTGCGATCCGGGGCGAGACGGTTCCGGCGGGCGCGATTGCCGAGCTGCCCCCCGTGCTCGACATCCCGGCCGCACTCCAGCCGTGGGAGCCCAGCTACCCGGCGTCGGTGTACTCCGATACCGGCGCTGAGCATCCCGAACCCGCGCTCGGCGGCGACCTCGTCGCTGCTGCTCCCCCGACCGGCGCCGACCTCGTCGACGACGACTCGACCGAACTCGCCGTTCGCCAGTTGCTCGACACCTGGACCACCGACTCCACCGGTCGGGCAGAGACCGTGTGCGTTGCGGGAGATCATCTCGATGCACTGGGCGCGCTGGGCGTGCGGTCCGCCCGGGTCGCCGAGATCACGGCAGCCGACGCCATTGCTCGTTTGGCCTGGGCCGGGGCATCCGGCGGCGCCCGAGGCCGGCGGCGGGGAATGGCGATCGGGCGATTCTCGGCATGGTGGCTGCTGGGAGCGATCGGCGACCTCCTCGATCACTGGCCACCCGCCTCCCATGAGGTCGAAGAACTCCTCGAGAGCCTGCGGTGGTATCGATGGGACGCCCACGAGCCACCCGGAGGTTGGCGGCTGCAGATGGCCATCGAAGACGAACAGGAAGGCCTGGCCTGGGCGATCAACGCCGCCGACAACGATTGACCGGCACTCCGGCCTCCCTGAACTCACCACCGCGAACCGATTGACGAGCCACGACGTACAGGCCCGATAACGGGCACCCCGAGCACACGCGAGGAAGTATGAACGCACCAGACCCCACCCCACCCGACACCGATGCCGCCGACGGTGGCGGCGGATTCCCGCGCTGGCTGAAGTGGGGCCTCCTGGGCGCGCTCGCGGTCCTGGTGGTCGGTTACGGTCTCATCTTCCTCTACGCGAACGTGCTCAACGACAGCCCGGACGAGCTCGGCCAGAGCGATCTCGACGCTGCGCTGGCTGCCACCACGACGACCAACTCGGCGACCACCGGGTCGACCGTGCCGGCTTCGTCGACAGCCGCTGCGACGACGCCGGCGCCCACCGAGCCCACCACGCAACCGCCGACCGACACGACACCGTCGACCGTGCCCGCGACCACCGCGACCACCGCGCCGGCCGCCGGCACGACGCCGTCGGCCACCGATGGCGTGGATTGGAGCATCACGGACCCGTCCGAACTCGGCTACCGGGTCACCGAGGTCCTGTTCGGCGTCGACACCGAGGGCGTCGGTCGAACCGATCAGATCACCGGTTCGCTCGTGATCGACGGCGCCCGGGTGACCGCAGCGGAGTTCGTCGTCGATGTGGCCTCGATCGAGAGCGACGACAGCCGGCGCGACAACCAGTTCAGGGGCCGCATCATGTCGACCGACGAGTTCCCGACCGCGACATTCGTGCTCACCGAACCGATCGAACTGGGCACCGAGGCCGTCGAGGGCGCCGCCGTCGAGACAGCAGCGACGGGTCAGCTCACGCTGCGAGGCGTGACCAATCCGGTGACGTTCGATCTCACAGCCGAGCTCGCCAACGGCCGCATCGGGGTGCTCGGCACCATCCCCGTCGTGTTCGCCGACTACGGGATCTCGAACCCGTCCGTCCCCGGCATCACGACCGAGGACAACGGTCTGCTCGAGTTCGTCCTCGTCTTTGCACCGACCTGAGCAGGGTCACACCGGCTGGCTCTGCCTCCACGCCTCGGCCAGCGCTGCGTACCGACCGCCCTCGGCGATCAACTCTGCGTGGGTGCCCAACTCGACCAACTCGCCGTGGTCGACGACGGCCACACGGTCGGCACGTTGAACCGTCGACAGTCGGTGGGCGACAACGATCGTGGTGCGGCCGCGGCATGAGCTGGTCGAGTGCGTGCTCGACGAGTGCTTCGGTGCCGGGGTCGAGACTCGATGTCGCCTCGTCGAGCACCAGCACTGCCGGGTCGACCAGTGCCGCTCGGGCCAGCGACACCAGCTGACGCTCGCCCGCCGACAAGCGCGAACCGCGCTCGTGGACTTCGGTGTCGAGCCCCTCGGGGAGCGCCTCGAACCGCGCCAGCGCATCGATCGCCACGAGTGCCTCCCGGAGCTCGTCATCGGTCGCGTCCGGTCGAGCGACGCGGAGATTGTCGGCCACGGTGCCGTCGAACAGGAAGCCCTCCTGCGGCACTACCACCACTCGATCGCGAAGTGACGTGAGCGTTCCGTCGCGCAGGTCGACCCCACCGAACCGCACCGACCCCTCGTCGGGGTCGTAGAGCCTGGCCATCAACTTGGCGAGGGTCGACTTGCCGGCGCCGGTCGGGCCGACGAGCGCGAGACGCTCGCCGGGAGCGACCGACAAGGTGACATCGCGGAGCACGGTCGTCGCCGTTCCGGGATAGGCGAAGGCCGCCACATCGACGTCGAGCGTGCCGTCACTCGGGAGGTCGACCGCATCCGTGGCTTCATCGACGTCGGGTTCGGTGTCGAGGATCTGAAACATCTTGTCGAGCGAGGCCGTGGCCGACTGCACGGTGTTGTAGAGCTGTGAGAGCTGCTGGACCGGCTCGAACAGGCTCGACAGGAGGAGTACGACGCCGACCACGGTGCCCACCGTGACCTGGCCGTTCTTCGCCAGCCAGCCGCCCGCCCCGATCGCGATCGCCGTGGCCAGAACTCCGCAGAACTCGACGACGCCGAAATACCACGTCGAGACCTTCACGCTGTGCAGGTGGGCGTCGTACAGGTTTCGGTTGATCACGCGGAACCGCCGGTTCTGCTCAGGCTCACGGGCGTACGCCTGGATGACACGGACGCCGGCGATGTTCTCCTGGAGGGCCGACAGGTTCTCGCCGACGCGTTCGCGTACGGAGAGGTAGGCCTCGTTCGAGCGACGCTGGAATCGAATCGACGCGATCACGATGAACGGCATCACCATCAGTGCGAGGAGGGTGAGCTGCCACGACATGATCAGCAGCACCACCAGCGCGAACGTGATGAGGATCGCGGCCGACACGAACTGCAGGAGGCCCCACTGCACCAGCTCCGACATCGACTCGATGTCGGCAGTCATCCGCGACACGAGCACGCCGGCCTGGTTGCGGTCGAAGAACGCGAGCGACTGTCGTTCGATGTGCCCGAACAGGCGCAGTCGCAACGAACGGAGAAACCCCTCACCGGCCCGGTTCACGTAGACGTACTGCTGGCGACCGCCCAGGAAGGCGATCACGGCGACCGCGATGTAGAGCCCGACGGCGAGGTTCAGAGCGCCGGGGTCGCCAGCGTCGATGCCCTCGTCGATGCCGAAGCGCAGGAGCAGCGGTCCGATCAGCGTGGTGCTCGTCGACATCGCGATGAAGCCAAGGGCGGCCAGCGCGAGGCGACGCTGCGGCAGGGCGAGCCGGGCTGCCCGGCGGAAGACCTGCTTGGTCTCCTCCCGGTCGAGCTTGTCGTCCTCGCTGACGGCGTGGGCAGCCCACATCTCAGCCACCACCTCGTGCCGGCGTCGCCGCTCCGACGGAACCGCTGGCGGCGAGTACCGACCGGTATCGGTCGTCTGACGCGAGCAGTTCGTCGTGCGTACCGTCGGCGAGCACGCGGCCGTCACCCACGAGCACCACACGATCGGCCATGGCGATCGTGCCGGGACGGTGAGCGATCACGATCGTGGTACGGCCGTCCATGACCGTTTGCATCGCCGAGCGGATCTCGTGTTCCTTGGTGGGATCGACGGCGCTGGTGGCGTCGTCGAGAATCAGCACGCTCGGATCGCTCACCACGGCGCGGGCGATCGCGATCCGCTGACGCTGGCCACCCGACAGCGAGAACCCGCGCTCACCGAGCACCGTGTCGTAGCCGTCCGGCAGGTCGTCGATGAAGTCGGCGGCGCCCGCGAGCTCGGCGGCAGCGACGGATCTCGTCGTCGTCGGCCTCCGGGTTGGCGAAGGCGATGTTGGCCGACACGGTGTCGTGGAACAGCAGCGTGTCCTCGAACACGAGCCCGACCGATCGCCTGACTGCGTGCACGCTCCGGTCGCGGAGGTCGACGCCATCGAGCCTGATCGAGCCCCGCTGCGGGTCGTAGAACCGGACGAGCAGGCGGGCGATCGTCGACTTGCCGGAACCGGTCGCGCCCACGAGTGCGACCGACGTTCCCGGCTCGACCTCGAGATGCAGATCGTCGAGCACCGGTTCGCCGGAGTCGTATCCGAACGTGACACCGTCGAAGCTGACACGACCCCTGCCGTTCCCGGCTTCGACGGCCTCCTCGTCGCCGTCGGCGACGAGCGGTGTGGTCCCGAGCACATCGTCGATCCGTTCGAGTGCTGCGGCCGCCCGTTGCCCGAACGCCACGGTCATTCCGATGGTACGGAGCGGCCAGACGAGGAGTTGGACGTAGAAGTTGAAGGTGACGAGCTCGCCAATCGTCAGTTGACCGTCGAGCACACGGTGGCCACCGACGGCGAGCACGGCGATGATTCCGGCAGCCGGCAGGAGCTCCATGAACGGCAGGAAGGTGGCCCGGACAGCGAGCGGCGATCAGCGATTCGCGCTTGATGTCGTCGGCCTCGACCTCCAGCTTGTCGAACTGCACCTGCTCGGCGCCGAAGCCCTTGACCACCCGGATGCCCGCGACGGTCTCCTCGACGACGCTGGCGAGTTGCGCCTGCTCCTGTTGCACCGCGCGAACAGCCGGGTGGATGCGCCCTGAGAAGCGGCGAGCGGCGACGTTGAGGAACGGCAGCGACGCCAGCGCGCACACGGCGAGCACCGGGTCGATGACGAACAGCACGACGCCGACCACGGTGATCAACGCGACGTTCGACAGCGTCAGCGGGATCATCACGACGAACGCCTGGATCTGGTTCAGGTCGCTCGAGGCGCGGCTCATGAGCTGTCCGGTCTGGGCGCGATCATGGAAGCCGATGTGCAGCCCGAGGATGTGCTCGAGCAGTTGTTCGCGCAGTCGCCGCTCGGTCAGCCGGCTCTGACCGAAGGCGACATACCTCCGCAGCGCGGTGAACGTGCCCGTGATCATGCCTGCGCACGCGATCAGCACTGCCCAGCCCCACGAGTTACCCGGGCCCTCGATCGCCTGATCGATCGCACGACCGGTGAGCAGCGGCACGGCCACCTTGCCGGCCGTCCAGAGGAGTCCGACACCGACGCCGAGCGTCAGTCCCTTCCACTGGCGACGGATCAACGCGAGCAGCGGCTGCCATTTGGCCCGTCGCCGTTGATCGTTCTCGCCGCCGTCGCTCACGTCATGGCCGAGGGTATCCGGGCCCGGCCACCAGCGTCGGACGGGAATCAGCCTCCCAGCAGCTCCCGGACTCGCTCTTTGGGGCGACCGATGATCGCTGCGGCGTCGGTGACCACCACTGGGCGCTGCATGATCATCTTGTTCGCGAGGATCGTCGCGACGATCTGATCCACCGACTGCACGTCATCATCGGTGAGTTCCAGCTTCTTGAAGAGGCTGTCGCGCCGGACGAGGTCGGTGGGTGGGTCCTCGAGCTTGGCGATGATCTCACGGAGCGTGCTTTCGTCGGGTGGATCCTTTCGGTAGACGACCGCTTCGTAGTCGACACCCAGCTCGTCGGCAATGCGCACGGCATTGCTGGAGGAGTTTCAATTCGGGTTGTGGTAGATGGTGACGTCGGCCATGACCGCCAACGTAGCGGTCCGGTCGAGGCGCCACGGCATACGTGTCACACCCCCGTCGTATCGTCGGCATCGACCGACTTCCCCTTGCTGACGACGCCATCACGTGGCACGACCAGACGAGGACGACATGCAACCCACAGCCATCCACCGCCGGATGCCGAGGGCCGGTCTCGACCCGATCCGGGACCCGACGACAGCGCTGTCGACCATCTCGATCGCGATGCACCGGCCGCTCCGACCCGAGACGATCCTGCTCCTCCTCGACGAGACGCGTTGCGGGCGCACCATCGTCGCGGTGACCGGAACCGTCGACCCGGATTCGTCGATCGAGATCGTCGAGTTCGTGACCCAGGGCGTCGGCAGCGAGCATCTGGGTGCGCTGGTCGTCGCCTCGATTCGGCCCGACGGCGGCATCCCGTCCGAGGCCGACATCGACCGCTGGTTGGAGATGAGCGAGATCGCGTCGCTCGCCGGCGTCGAGCTGCTGGAGTGGTTCGTGATCGACCGAACGGTCAGCTGTCCGCGTGATCGCCTGGGTGAGCCACCACGCTGGTGACACTGCGATCCGTTCCGTTCGCACTGTTCGTCGAGGCGCGTCGCTGCGCGGGGCTGAATCGAAGACCTGCCGATTTCAGCCGGCGGAGCAGCTCTCGGCTCTCGACCGGCGTCGCTCCGGCCACAACCAGCGCATCGCGAAATTCCTCGGGGATGTCGTAGTGGTCGCCGTGGAATCCCCTCCGAGGGATCTCGTTTGCATCGGCGAATTCGTGCAGCTCGACGAGCGACGAATCACTCACCAGATGGCACCACCGCCGACCGCGATGCCACCATCGCGCCTCGTCGATCAGGATCGTCACGGCATCGAGACTGGCACACTGGACACATGACCGACGGCCATCTCGAGCTTCGGATCGCCTGGGAGCGTCACCTCGGCGACGGTCCGGGATCGCACGACTGGTTCGAGTCGGTGCTCAGCCGGTACCGAGAGCCCCATCGCCACCATCACGATGTGCGACACCTCCGCTGGGCGGTCCGCCACGTCGAGACCCTCGCCCGGCGACAGCCGGTCTCGGATCTCGACGCCATCATCGCTGCGGCGTTCTTCCACGACGCGATCTACGACACGACGGCGGCCGACAACGAAGCCGCAAGCGGTCGGCTGGCCACGAGCGCCCTCCGCGAGCTGGGCTGGGACCCGACGCGGATCGCACAGATCGACGCCATGATCCTGGCGACCGCACATCACGACCCGGCCGGGGCAACCGTCGACGACGCCGTCCTGTTCGCCGCCGACCTGGCCGTGCTCGCCGCCGAACCCGCCGGCTATTCCGACTACGTGCGCAACGTCCGTCGCGAGTACCACCACGTGAGTGACGCCCGGTGGGTAACGGGGCGATCCGCGGTTCTCCGGTCATTCCTCGACCGAGATGCGATCTTCGCCCCGCTCCTCGAACTCGGCGAGTGGGAACAACGCGCCCGCGGCAACATGACAGCCGAACTCGTCACCTTGGCCGGTTGACGGTGGCGCGATCCGCGGCACCGGGACGCAAGCGCCGAACTCAGTCGCGCCGGACGACTCGGACCGAGCGCCTCGTGCGTACACGCAGCGGAATCGCTCGAGGCGTTCGCGCTGCCGTCAGGCCGACAACCACGATCGCCGATGCGAGACCGGTGAGCAGCAGGTACATGGACCGAGTGTACGCACAATCCGGGGAGAAGACCATCGCGACCTCGCGGGAACCCGCCCGGACCGAGCGCGAACCGGCGCCCTCGTAAGCTGAGCGGCATGCCCGACACGACACTCACCGGCGAGACGACCGAGCTGCTGCAGGCGATGATCCGCAACGAGTGCGTCAACGACGGCAGCCCGGGGTCGGGCGATGAGACCCGAAACGCCGATCTGCTCGAGACCTTCCTCGAAGGGGCCGGGCTCGATGTCGAACGGTACGAGCCCCTCCCGGGGCGCGGCTCGATCGTCGCCCGTATCGAAGGCAGCGATCCAGATGCCCCATCCCTGTGCCTGATGGGCCACACCGATGTGGTGCCCGTCAGCCCCGACGGATGGCGCCACGACCCGTTCGGTGGCGAACTGATCCGCAACGACGAGGGGCAACACGAAGTGTGGGGCCGCGGCGCCATCGACATGCTCAACCTGACATCGTCGATGGCCGTGGCGTTTCGTCACCTGGCGCGGACCGGTTTCCGGCCGAAGGGCGATCTCATCTACTTCGGTGTCGCCGACGAGGAGGCCGGCGGCGCGTGGGGTGCGGAGTGGATGTTCGAACATCATCCCGATGTGGTCGACGCCGAGTTCGTGCTCACCGAACTCGGCGGGTGGTCATCGGTCGACGACGACGGGCAGCGCCACGTGACGGTCAATGTCGGTGAGAAGGGTCTGGCGTGGAGGCGTCTTCGGATCACCGGAACCCCGGGGCACGGGTCGGCACCGTTCGCCGCCGACAACGCCATCATCAAGGCTGCCGAGATCGTCCGCCGATTGTCCGAGTACCGCACCGCTCCGAACTTGACGGCGACGTGGCTGGCGCAACTCGAGGCGATGAATCTTCCCGACGACCTGAAGTCGGCCATGCGAGATCCCGACACGGCGTTCGATGCCATCGGTACGTTGCCGACACCGGTCGCGCGGGCGTGCCACGCACTCACTCACACGACGATCTCACCGAATGTTGCGTTCGGTGGTGACAAGACGAACACGATCCCGGACACCGTCGACATCGATGTCGACATCCGAACCGTTCCCGGAACCACCCGGGCCGACGTCGACGCCATGCTCGACGACGCGCTGGGCGAGTTCGCCTCACAGGTCGAGATGACCGTGCTCCAAGAGGGCAACCCGACCCAGTCACCGACCGGGAACGCACTCTGGGATGCGGTCACCACCCAGACCCAGGTCGCCTACCCGGGCGCCAAGCTCGTTCCCGGCATCGTGGTCGGCGGAACCGATGCCCGCTTCTACCGCGACCGGGGTCGGGTCGCCTACGGCGCCGGTCTGTTCTCCGCCGACTTCGACAGCTCGGCGTTCGGGAGTCGTTTCCACGGCCACAACGAGCGGATCGATGTCGAGAGCCTCGGTCTCGCGACCGATTTCTGGATCGGGATCGCCACGGACCTGCTCACCTGAGCTCCGATGGCATGGGTGCGCTCATCCTGCTCAGGCGACCTTGCGAGCCAGTTCGGCTCGGGCCTCCGACAACTGAGCGGTCAGCACCTGCTCGTCGACGGGATCGAGGTCGTTGAGGCGTGCGTGCAGCATCGCCAGGCGTGCCAGCGCTGCGTGCACCTGATCGAACGACCGCCGAGCACGACGGGGTATCTGTTGCCGGGCGCTCCGTAGCGAGGCCCAGTCGACGAGGTATGCGAAGTCGCTCGGTGGCAGGTCGTATCGCTGCTTGAGGAACGGCCACATCTGCACGAATTGCTGCTGCTCCCGGCGACGTGCGATCACGAGGGTCGCCGCAACAGCGAAGAAGAGGACGACGAACAGCAGCGCCGTGACGAGAACGACCCGGACGGCGACATCCTCGGTCACGTCCGGCCGGATCTCACCGATCGCAAGGGCACCGTTCCAGAGAGCGTGGGTACCCACGGCCAGCCCGAACCCCCAGAGGGTCGCCGGGAAGATCGGCCGCCCTTGCTGCACCGCACGCCCCAGCGCGAGTCCGGTCCAGAACGTGAAGAGCGGGTGCGCGAACGGAGTCAGGATCGCACGGACGATGAATACCGGGAGCAGATCCCCGTCGATCGAGGCGAGCGAGAAGTAGGTCATGTCCTCGACGACGGCGAAGCCGAGCGCGATCCAACCCGCGTAGACGATGCCGTCGGTGACACCATCGACCTCACGCCTGCGCAGCGCCCAGACGATTCCGACGCCTTTCGATGCCTCCTCGATCAGTGGCGCCGAGATCGCCATCGACGCCAGATCGCTCACGAAGAAGGCAACCAGGACGTTGACCACGATGGACACCAGCACCGCCACGCAGGCGCCCCAGAGGATCGCGTGGACACGTGAGGCCGTCGGTTCCGGCTCGACCCGATCGAGCCAGGAGAGCACGGGGAGCACGATCACCAGCGGGACGAGACCGGCCAGGATCGACACCGGTTGCGTGACGGCGATGACGCCAACGAGCAGCACCACGAGTGGAGCGCAGACGACGACCGGCACGCTCAGCCAACGCGGGAGCTGCGGCTTGCGACGCGCCGGTGCGGTGTCGGCGACGAACGTCGTCCAGGCGTGACCGTTCCACCAACGCCATCGACCGGGTGTAGTCGGGTCGGCGTACCAGCCGGCCGGCGTCGCCGGACCGGTCGGTACGGTGAGCGGCTCGTTCACGGTCCGGCGAACGCCTGCATGTGGAAGCGCATCTGGTCGGGTCCGTATCGAAGATCGACGCCGACCGGGCAGGCACGACGAGCCGCGCAGCCGTCGGCGAGGCAGGCCGGGTCGCTGCCCGAACGAACGTGGGCAGCGCATGTCTGGCTGTCGTACCCGTCGGCGGTGAAGGCGTCGACCGGACAGGTCGTCATACACGGCTGATCGGAGCAGCTCACGCACGGAGAAGTTCGTCGACCCGCAGCCGGGAGTCCTTGGACGTCCTCGCCGAACAGGAAGGCGCCACGGTAGGCGTGCCAGAGACCGTACGTGTGGTGGACGAGCAGGCCGATCGGTGACGACCACACGTCGTCGGCGCGCTGTGCCCACCGCTGGAACGGCTGGAACGGCCGATCGCTCGGATGCACATACGTCGCTCCGAACTGCGCTGCGATCGGTCGGAGCACGCCCCGGGTCCATCGATCGAGCGGATCGGGGCCCGGCGACTCCTCACGCCGGAAGCGTGGCCACATCGCGCCGCCGATGTTGCCGATGACCACGACCGTGCGGCACGGCCGGCCGTCGGCGAGCGACGGCACGGTTGGCATTGCGATGTCGTCGGGATCGACGGCGAAACCACCGCGAGCGACCATCCCGGTCGGCTCGATCGCCGCCGACAGGGTCGTGTACTCCACAGCCATCACCGGGAGGCTAGGCGGTCGCCAGTGCGAGCATCAGGAGTCTGTCCCGGCTGGTCAGGGGCTCTCGGCGTCACGGCACAGCGTCCTGGAGCAGCGGCGAGGTGTCGGCGACGACATGACCGATCCGTTGTCCCCTGGCAGACTGCAGTGATGACGGATCTGGAGACGATGCCGGCCGAGGTGATCCCCGACGTCGACGAGGACGTCGAGACGGAAGAGCCGGACGTCGCACACATCGTGAAGGTCGGGCCCGGTGAGTCAGCGGCGGCGAAGGTGCTCGAGGCTCGGATCAATGGCACGCCGATCGAAGCGCTGTGCGGTCACGTGTGGGTGCCGGCTCGCGATCCGAAACAGTTGCCCGTGTGCCAGGCCTGCAAGGAGACGTACGACATGTACAAGATCTTCAACGACGGCCTGAGCGATTCCCCGAGCGACTGAGGTGGCGCTGCAATTCCGGCAGGCCGTCCGGGCGCTGCTGCTCGACCCTGACCGTCATGTCCTACTCGCACGGTACGAGTTTCCGACGGCGACGGTCTGGGCCTTGCCCGGCGGCGGACTCGACGACGGCGAGACGGACGAACAGGGCCTGCGCCGGGAGCTGCACGAGGAGCTCGGCCTCGACGACTTCGATCTGGGTGCACACATCTGGAACCGCGAGCACGTGTTTCCCATGACCACGGGCCACGACGGCCAGCACGACCGAATCCACCTGGTTCGGATCGACCGGTTCGAGCCGGAACCGACGATCGGCTGGGACCGGATGCGAGCAGAGTTCGTCCACGAACTGCGCTGGTGGAGCGTGTCGGCGATCGACGCCGCCACGTCGACCCGGTTCGCCCCGACCACCCTCGGTCGACTCGTGACCGACCTTCTCGACGACGGGATACCACCCCACCCGGTCGACGTCGGCGTCTGACGTCAAGATCACCTCAAGGCGAGTCGACGATCCGCCGATGAATACTTCGTGACCGCCGAGCTCACGCAGTCGATGCAGCAGGTGCTTGACCATTTGGTCGAGCACGTACCGAGTGTCGTCGGCGCGCTCGTGAGCAGCACGGACGGGTTCGCACTGGCGTCGCGGTTCCCGGCCGAGTCGCACGTCGAACCAGCCGGCATGGGCGCGATGGCCGCAGCGGCGATCGCCCTGTCGAACCGGCTCGTTGCCACCGTTGGTTCGTCGACGACGACGGTCGCCCATCACCGTTCGAACGACGGGCACGTCCTGATCCTCCCCATTGCGCACCTCGCAGTGCTCACGATCATGGCGACCCCGAGGGCCGACGCGGAGCAACTCACACAGGTCGGCCGCGAAGCAGCGATCGGCCTCCAGCGTCTCTTCCGGGGCGCAGCCTCGGTCTGACGCGTGCGGCCGGCTACCGCCTATCGGAAGTCACGACTCACCGTGCCGGCGGGAACCGGCAACGGAGCGAGGCGTTCGGCCACGATGTTGATCACGCCCTCCGATCGTTCGAGACGGCCGCGGATCACCATTGCCGGAGCGCCACGCGCCACCGATCGGAATCGTGCCCAGCACCCCTTCGACACGACGATGTTGATGAGGCCGGTCTCGTCTTCGAGGTTCAGGAACGTCACCCCCTGCGCCGTCATCGGCCGCTGCCGGTGGGTGACCACCCCGGCGACGACCACCCTCGTCGATGGCTCGCACTCCCACAGGCCCGTCGATGTGACAACACCGAGCTTCGCCAACTCGTCACGGAGGAATCTCGTCGGGTGACCTTCCGGTGACACGCCGGTCGCCCACAGGTCGGCGACCGACTCCTCCATCGGTGTCATGCCGGGCAGGGTTGGTGGTCGCTCGCCCGTCACGATGCCCGGCAGCCGACCGGGGCGCGACTGGGACACCGCACCGGCAGCCCACAGCGCCTCCCGCCGCTCCAGCCCGAAACACTCGCCGAACACACCGGCCGTCGCCATCGCCTCCAGGTGCGCCAACGTCAGCTCGGGCACCCGCCGCACGAGATCTTCCGGAGATGTGTAGAGCCCGTGTCCGGCCCGTTCGGCCTCGACCTCCTGCGCCACCTCGCTGCCGACCCCGCGCACCGAGTCGATGCCGAGCCGCACCGAAGCGCCCTCATCTTCCAGTGTCGCCCCGGCGAGTGATGCGTTCAGGTCGGGTGTGCGCACGGTCACTCCGTGACGGCGAGCGTCCTGCACCAGCGTGTGTGGTGACCAGAACCCCATCGGCTGGGCGTTGATCAACGCGGCACAGAACGCAGCGGGCTCATGGAACTTGATCCACGACGACGCGTACACGAGGTAGGCGAACGACACCGAGTGCGACTCGGGGAACCCGTAGTTCGAGAACGCCTTCATCTTGTGGAAGATCTCTTCGGCGATCTCACCGGTGATGCCGCGTTCGGCCATGCCGGCGAACAGCCGCTCCTTGAGCTTCTCCATCCGCGCCGCCGACCGCTTCGACCCCATCGCCTGCCGGAGTTCGTCGGACTCCGACGGTGTGAACCCCGCGACATCGATCGCCATCTGCATCAACTGTTCTTGGAACAGCGGAACGCCGAGGGTCTTGCCGAGTGCGTTCTCGAGCAGCGGGTGCAGGTACGTGACCGGCTCTTGACCGTTGCGGCGACGGATGTACGGGTGTACCGACCCGCCCTGGATCGGCCCTGGCCGAATCAGGGCGACCTCGACGACGAGGTCGTAGAACCGGCGCGGTTTGAGGCGCGGCAGCGTGGCCATCTGCGCCCGCGACTCGATCTGGAACACCCCGACGGTGTCGGCGCGGCACAACATCGCATAGACGTCGTCCTCTTGGGGGATGGTGGCGAGATCGACCTCATACCCACGGTGTTCGGCGATCAGATCGACTGCGTAGTGAAGCGCCGAGAGCATCCCGAGGCCGAGCAGGTCGAACTTGACGAGGCCGGCGTTGGCGCAGTCGTCCTTGTCCCACTGCAGCACGCTGCGTTGCTCCATCCGCCCCCATTCGACCGGGCAGACCTCGATCACCGGCCGATCGCAGATCACCATGCCACCGGAATGGATACCGAGGTGGCGGGGAGCGTCCTCGATCTGGCGGGCGAGGTCGAGCACGGGCTCGGGGATCGTGCAATCGGGTTGTGCCGCGGTGGTCTCGACGCCACCCCATCCATCGATCTGTTTGGCGTAGGCGTCCTGCTGCCCGGTCGTGTGGCCGAGCGCCTTGGCCATGTCGCGAATCGAGGAGCGGGCGCGGTAGGTGATCACGTTCGCAACCTGAGCGGTGTGGTGGCGTCCGTACCGCTCGTAGACGTACTGGATCACCTCTTCGCGACGGTCGCTCTCGATGTCGATGTCGATGTCCGGAGGTCCGTCACGCTCGGTCGACAGGAACCGCTCGAACAGCAGCCCGAGCGACACGGCGTCGGCCTTGGTGATGCCGAGCGCGTAGCAGGCCGCCGAGTTGGCCGCGCTCCCCCGCCCCTGGCAGAAGATGTCGTTGCGACGGCAGAACTCGACCAGATCCCACACCACCAGGAAGTAGCCGGGGAAGCCGAGGTGCTCGATGATGTCGAGCTCACGGTCGATCGTGGACCATGCCCGAGC
Source organism: uncultured Acidimicrobiaceae bacterium (assembly GCA_963792905.1). GTDB lineage: Bacteria > Actinomycetota > Acidimicrobiia > Acidimicrobiales > Ilumatobacteraceae > Ilumatobacter. The sequence continues at coordinate 713,646 of CAWBYE010000019.1, read as the reverse complement.
GCGCATCGACAGGTCTTCACCGATCATGCCGTTCGCCACGGAGGCGGGCGCGGGGCGTTCGCCGTACATCTTGCACCCACCCTCTTCGACCAGGCGGCGGAGATACTGCATCTCGTCGAGTCCGTCCGGGCACGGGAACGGTGGCAGGTTGGGTGCCACCAGCGACAGATCGAACGCGGCAGCTCGGCCGATCTCACCGGCGAGCTCGACGACCCCTGGGTACCGGGCGAATCGTCGGAGCTGCTCGGCGCCCGACCGCAGGTGCGCCCCCGAGCAGCTCGGCAGCCAGGCATCGATCTCGTCGAGGCTGCGGCGGGCGCGTACAGCAGCGATGGCGGTGGCGAGCTTGCGTTGAGCCGGGGTGGCGTAGTGCACGTTGTTGGTGGCGATGCACTCGACGCCGGTGCGATGGGCGATCTCGACCAGTGCGTCGTTGCGCACCGAGTCGATGGGATCGCCGTGGTCCCACAATTCGACCAGCACCCGGTCGCGCCCGAAGGCGCTGATCAACTGCTCCAGCTCGCTCCGAGCCGCCGATGGGCCGTCGGCCATCAGCGCCGACGGCACCGCTCCCTTCCGGCAACCGGTGAGCACCCAGCTCACGCCGCCTACCTGGTCGGCGACATCGGCAAAGGTGAACTGCGGTGCGCCCTTCTCCCCTGCCAGGTGTCCGAGGCTCAACCCCCGCGCCAACCGTGCGTACCCGGCCGGGCCGTCGGCGAGCACGAGCAGGTGGCGACCGTGTGGGTCGGGGGCGCGGGCGTCGGGCAGCTCACCCGTGTCGACCTGGAACAGTGTGTCGCTTTCGGCACGAGTGACGTGTTGTTCGTCGCCGAGCCCGGGGGTGAGCGTGATCTCGGCACCGAACACGGTGGGCAGACCGACGGCGCGGGCGGCTTCGGCGAAGCGCACGACCCCGTAGAACCCGTTGTGATCAGTGAGAGCCAATGCTTCCAGCCCCAGCCGGGCCGCCTCGGTCGCCAGCTCCTCGGGATGTGATGCGCCGTCGAGAAACGAGTAGTTCGAATGACAGTGCAGCTCGGCGTACGGCACGGTGCCCGGCACCCGGGTCAGTGGAGCTTCGAACGCCTGCCGTTTGCGCCCCCACGCCGGGCTGTCACCACCGGAGTTCCACGACAAGCTGCCTGGCGCGCGACCATCGCGTCCTCGACGCCCGGAGAGCGTCGCCTCGAGCTCACTCCAGCTCCACGACGGGTTGTTGAATCCCACTCACGCGAGTATCGAACATGTGTTCGCACGCGCGCAAACGCGAGTGTGGCTCGGGCGGCGATCGGTCAACCGGCCCGGACGAGTTCGACGAACGTCGTGCCGGTGTCGAGCGGGATCGACGCGCCGGAAACCGGTGTGAAGAACTCGAACGCGCCGAATGGGGTCGCCCGGGACCAGATCGTGTCGATCGCCTGGCCGTCCCGGTGTACGACGGCGGCACCGGTGCCGACGGTGATCGGATGAGGGGAGCGAGCGTCGACCGAGGACGGCACGTGAACGGCAGCGAGTTCGACGACGTTATTCGCCGAGATCTGCGTCTCCTCGACGCTCACGTGCGGTTGCCCGTCCTGGAACCGCAGGTACACCCCCGACGCCGCATCCCACGCCCAGGCGACGTCGACGCCGTCCATCTCCACCTCGAAGGTCGTGTCGTTCGAGCTCACGACCTCGCCGGGGGGCGTCCACACCGGGGCGACGTCCCACAGCGGGCGTGCCGCTCCTGGTGCAGATGCACCGGCCGGTACGGCATCGATGGCGCACGTCGGATCGAACAGCAGGTTGTGCGGGCCCGGCCGCTCGGCCGAGCGCCGGTAGCACGGGTGTCGCTGTGCGGAGTGGTCGACGAGCACGCTCGACTCGGCTGCGGATTCGATCCACCGGGTCACGCCGGGGTTCGCGCCCGAGTAGGCGAACAGGGGTCGGTTCATGCCGCTCAGGAGATCGATGTCGCCGGTCCGTGCCGACCGCACCGGCCCGATCTCGGCGGGGAGCCGACTGTGGAAGAGACCGATGAAACGGGTGATCCCTTCGACCTGCTCCTCGATCACGACGTCGGCTCGATCGAGCCCCCACTGGGGACGGGCGGGCCCGTAGTTGTCGATCTTGACCGCCACGATCGGCCGACGTGTGACCGTTCGACTCGCCGGGTGCCCGGTGAGCGCAGCAACTCCGTCGAGGGGCGGCCGCGTCCGGTACACGGGCCAGATCGGCACCCCGTCGGGATCGACGGAGGGCGGCACGGCCGACGGCGGGATACCGGTGCGGGTGTCGGTCCGCCGGTTCGGGAACGACTGGATCCCGACATCCGACACGCCATTGACGTCGACGATCACCGCCGCCGGCTCCAACGTGGAGAAGCACACGTCTCCGTCGTCGTCGGCCTGCACGATCAACCGGTTCGACGCCACCGGCCACACCCCACCGTCGAAGTTGAGATCCGAACGACTCACCAACCCACCGGCATCGGTCGGCAGCCCGTCATCACACCCGTACGCCGTCACATGCCCCGCAACGTCGACGCGATCGACCGTCAACTGACCGACCACCGTCTTGCCACCAACCGCCTCGGGCACCGACACCCGCAACACCCCACCCGCGGCCACCCGACCCGACCCCGCCCGATCCCGCGTGTCGGTCCGCCGGTTCGGGAACGACTGGATCCCGACATCCGACACGCCATTGACGTCGACGATCACCGCCGCCGGCTCCAACGTGGAGAGGCACACGTCTCCGTCGTCGTCGGCCTGCACGATCAACCGGTTCGACGCCACCGGCCACACCCCACCGTCGAAGTTGAGATCCGAACGACTCACCAACCCACCGGCATCGGTCGGCAGCCCGTCATCACACCCGTACGCCGTCACATGCCCCGCAACGTCGACGCGATCGACCGTCAACTGACCGACCACCGTCTTGCCACCAACCGCCTCGGGCACCGACACCCGCAACACCCCACCCGCGGCCACCCGACCCGACCCCGCCCGATCCCGCGTGTCGGTCCGCCGGTTCGGGAACGACGTCACGCCCGTGTCGAACGTCACGGCGTTGACGTCGACGACCATCGCCGCCGGCCGCAGAGTGAAGAAGCACACGTCTCCGTCGTCGTCGGCCTGCACGACCAACCGGTTCGATGCCACCGGCGACACCCGACCGTCGAAGTTGAGATCCGAACGACTCACCAACCCACCGGCATCGGTCGGCAGCCCGTCATCACACCCGTACGCCGTCACGTACCCCGGGCCGAGCGCCTGGTCGACGGTCAGCTGACCGATCACCGTCTTGCCACCGAACGCCTCGGGCACCGACACCCGCAACACCCCACCCGCCGCGATCCGACCGGTGTCGGCCTCGCGCTCCGTATCAGCGCTTGCCCGCCCGACCGGCCCGCCGATCGGCGACGGTCCCGCCGCGGCCGCCACCACGGAGACGACCACGGCCACCATCGTGCAGGACTTCCGGCTCCTCACGTGTGGGTCCTCCTCTGCTCGGCGACGCGGAACCCACCGGCACCAGCGCGGCGGTCTCGATCTCGCATCGACCATACGTATCGACCAGACGTATGGTGGCGCACATCGATGCCGATGGCTGGTCGCCCTGCGATTCGCGTGGGCGCGGCTGGCCCGGCCCCTGGCTCGCCAGGCTCTGCGCTGACCTGCGTATCGTGCGGACATGAGCCAGAACCTCCGCAACTTCACGGCGAGCCTGTACGGGTTCGATGCCGTCGTTCAGCGTGTGCCGCCCGACCGGTGGTCGAACGACTCACCGTGTGAGGGTTGGTGTGCGCGCGACGTGCTGGCCCATCAGATGGGCGTCCTGAACGCCGTCACGGCGATCGCACGGACCGGAGACATGGTCGGTCCGGCTGACGTCGAACTCGGCGACGACCCCGTCGCCGAATGGAACCACGTTCGCGACGACGTGCTCGCGGCGCTCGATCGGCAGGGTGTGCTGCAGCAGGAGGGCCAGTTCTTCTTCGGCAAGCCCACCGTCGACGCCTTGGTCGGATTCGTCGCCTGGGACCCGCTCGGCCACTCGTGGGACCTCGCACAGGCCACGGGTCAGCAGGCACACACCGACCAGACCATGGCCCAGCACGTTCTCGACACGATCACGCCGATGGCCGACACGCTGCGCAAGTACGGCGTGATGGGTGATCCGGTCGCGGTCGAGGCCGATGCCGACGCCATGACGCAGTTCCTCGGCCTCACCGGTCGCGACCCGAACCGCTGACCGTCGCCGTCGCGGCCGCCCTTGTGGTCGCGGTCAGGACGGTGACATGGCCGTGGCCGTCTGTCGCCACCACGCCTCGAACCGCTCGAGTTGGGCGCAGGCGAAGGCGGCCTGACTCGGGCTCAAGGCGTCGTCGCCGTGCACGGAGTGTTCGAATTCGTGGTGCCCGGTCAGTACCGCGAGATGTTTGTAGTGCAGCACCAGGTCGGGGCCCTCGTCGAACGTCGACAGCGGGAGCAGCGCCCGCTCGAGTTCGACGGCCGATCGATGGGCGACGGGGTCGCCCTCGGCCGCGCGCCTGGCCAGCCGGAACAACTCGAGCACCGGAGCCGGGAGCACGTTGCCGACGCCGGTGATCGCACCGGTCGCACCGCAGTTCACCACGCCGTGCACGACCTGCGTGTCGACTCCGACGAGCAACGAGAGGTCATCGTCACCCGAGGTGATGTGCTCCGCGGCGTACGACAGCGCATCACCGCCGGCGAACTCCTTGAACCCGACCAGGTTCGAAAACGAGGACCGGAGATCGAAAAACAGCGCTGCATCGGTGGTGAATCCGTAGTACGGGGAGTTGTAGATCACCGACGGAAGCCCGTCGCCCGCTTCCAGCACGGCTCGGAAGTGCGCTCGTTGCGCGGCAGCCGAACTTCCACGCGACAGCACCCGCGGGATCACCATGAGCCCGGCGGCGCCGACTCGAGCGGCGTGCCGGGCATGACTGATGGCAGACGCCGGGCTGACGGCTCCGGTACCGACGATCACCTGGAGCCCTGCGTCGACCAGGGCAGCGACACCGTGCTGGCGCTCCTCGTCCGAGAGCAGTGGCCACTCCCCCATCGAGCCGCAGTACACCACGGCGCCCATCCCCGCGGAGTTCAGCCGCAGTGCGGATGCCACGAGCGCATCGACATCGGGGGCTCCGTCGCTGCGGCATGGCGTCATCAACGCCGGCATGACACCATCGAAGACATGACTGGCCATTGCGGAAGCCTTGCAGGTCCCATGCGACGACGTCGACCCTCCGCCGGATCACCGTGAGCGACGCGCACCACGATGTCCGCTCGAAGCGGACTCCGCCCGACGCCGACGCCGACGCCATCGTCATCGTCGGCGGTGGCGTCGTCGGCCTGGCCACTGCCGTCGAGCTCGTGCGCCGCGGCCATTCGACCGTCGTTCTCGACCGGAGCGAGATCGGCGCCGGCTGCGGCATCGGGTCCGCCGGTCACATCGTCCCGAGCCACGTGATTCCGCTCGCCGCCCCCGGGATACTCGGCACCCTCCGCCGCGAGTTCGGGCGTTCGGACCGGGCGCTCAGCGTCGCCTGGACACTGTCGCCCAGTTTCTGGTCGTGGGCGCTCAGCTTCATGCGACACTGCACGGCTGGGTCCGCCGACTCCGCCGTACCTGCGCTCGACGCGCTCGGGCGTCTCAGCGCCGAACTGACGCGGGAGCTCGGAGCCACCACCGACATCCAGTACGTGGCCGACGGACTGCTCGACGTCTACGGCTCGTCGAAGGCTTTCGAGCTCGCTTGCGCCCACGCCGACGAACTCCGGGAGCACGGCGTGCGGGTGAACTCGCTCGACGCAGACGAGACCCGCCGATACGAGCCCGCCGCCAACGAGGCAGTCGTGGGTGCGATCCACTTCCCGGACGACGGCAGTGTGCGGCCCGCCTCGCTCCTTCGGACCCTGCACGACCAGGCGCAAGACGCCGGCGCCACCCTCGTCCCTCTCACCGAGGTCGTCGGGCTGCGGTGCGACGGCGACCGCGTGACCGGCGTGTCGACCACCGGCGGCACATTCCCGGCGAAGCACCTCGTGATCGCAGCCGGCGCCTGGTCGGGCCGGCTCGCCCACGAGCTCGACGAACGGGTGCCGGTGGTCGGGGCGCGCGGGCTGAGCCTGACCGTCGACCGTCCGTCGACCGGCCCGGGTCGAGCCATGCTCCTCGGTGAACAACACATTGCGGTGGCGCCGTACCGTGACGAACTCCGACTGAGCGGCTGGTTCGAGCTGGGCAAGTGGTCGTTGAACCCCGATCCCCGGCGGATCGACCAGATCGAGACGTTGACGCGGAGTCGCCTGGACTTCGACGCCACCCTGTCGAATCGCCGAACCTGGGCCGGCCTGCGCCCCGTGACACCAGACGGTGTTCCGATCATCGGACCGTCGACGCGATGGCGCAACGTGACGATCGCGACCGGCCACGCGATGACCGGCCTCAGCATGGGTCTCGGCACCGGTCGCCTCGTCGCCCAGTCCATCGACGGGGATCCGACCGACATCGACATCAGCCGCTTCTCGGCCGAGAGGTTCACATGACCGACCACTTCATGCACATCGAATACCTCGATTCCCACACCGGCGGCGAGCCGACGCGGGTGCTGCTCGCGGGCTTTCCGGAGCTCGCCGGGGAGACCGTGGCCGCCCAGCGGGCCGACATGTCGGCCCGGTTCCAGGCCGCATGCGACGACCTGGTCGGCGAGCCGCGTGGATCGGAACCGATGGTCGGTGCGCTCCTCGTCGACCCGACCGACAGCACCTGCGTCGCCGGCGTGATCTTCTTCGACCGATCCGGGCCGATCGGCATGTGCGGCCACGGCATGATCGGCCTGATCACGTCGCTCTGGCATCTCGACCGGATCACACCAGGGCCCCATCGGGTCGAAACGGCGGTGGGGGTGGTCGAGGCGTACCTGGCATCTGATGGTGATGTCTCCATTGCGAACGTCCCCAGTCGCCGGCTGGCGTCCGGCATCGAGCTCGACATCGATGAGTTCGGCACCATCACGGGTGACGTGGCGTTCGGCGGCAACACCTTCTTCCTGGTGACTGCGCCGTCGATCTCGCTCGACGGCAACCGCGCCGAACTGCTCCGATTGGCTGAGAGGGTTCAGGCTGCAGCGCACGCCGCGGGGTTCACCGACGTCGACCACGTCGAGTTGTTCGGCCCGCCCACGAGCCCCCGAGCGAATTCACGGAGCTTCGTCCGCTGCCCATCGGGCACCTACGACCGGTCGCCGTGCGGCACGGGCACGAGTGCCAAGGTCGTGTGCCTGGCCGCCGACGACAAACTCGCCGAGGGCGACACGTGGGTGCAGGAATCGATCACCGGGTCGACGTTCGCTGCCACGTTCACCTGGCTGGATCGCGAGCGAGGTGAGATCGCACCGACGATCACCGGCTGCGCGTCGATGCTGTCCGAGGGAACGCTCCTGGTCGACTCCGCGTGGCTCGACGGGACGGGGGACACCTGCCGGTGAACCCGAAGAAACGGGTTGCGAGGTGCCTCGTCGGACATGCCGGGGTGTCCGAGCCGGCACGGGATGACACGCAGGTTCGTCCGCGGGCGCCGCCGATGTCAGTCCGGAATGCTTCTCAGCAGGTCGAGCGCCTCGTCGGCGAGTCCCTGCCCGACTTCGTCGTAGAGATTTCGGACCTCGACGGCTCCGGCGTCGTCGAGTTCGGCTGCCTCGTCGCCGAACAGAGCGGTCGCGAGGATCGCCACGTTCGGCTCGAACGCCCGCACCTGGCGTACCGCCTCCAGATTCGCGTCATGTTCGCTCATCGCAAGGATCACGATGTCGATCTTCGAGTGGAGCTGCAGCCGTTCCCAGTACTCCGAGTCCAGGGCGTCACCGCGAATCACGTTCCGCCGGGCCCGCACATTCTGCTCGACCGTCTGGTCCCGCCGATCGACGCCGACCACCGGCCCCCGCTCGGCAACGAGGTGGTCAGAGGCGCCGACGCCGACACGGCCCATGCCGAACACGAGCACGCGGGCGTCGACAGGTTCGATGAGGGCGTCGTCGCGCTGAACCGGATGCCGTTGGAGGCCACCGAGCCGATGCGACATCTTCCGGTACCGCTGGAACCGCAGCGAGTTGAGCGGAGCCGCCAACGCGAAGGAGATCGACACCGCCACCGCGATGGCGGACGTCCAGCGCGTATCGAGCCCCCACGCTCGACGCCGATGACCGCGACGATGAGCCCGAACTCGCTGGAGGTCGCGAGGATCGACGACGTGTGCCATGACGTTCGAACCCGAAAGCGGAACTTGACTTTCAGCCCGATTCCGAACAGCAGCAGCACACCGATGTCGCTGACGACCTCGACACCCGGGGTCACCTCGTCGTCCAACGCCTGCAGAACGAATCCTGCCGCGAGATAGCCGACGAGCGGCGCGAGACGGACCCGCTGCGCCATCAGGCCGAGCACGTATGCCGCAACGAGGAAGGCGGGCTCCACCGGCGCGGAGCGGAGTGCTCGAACGTCGTGCGGTCGGGTGTCGGTGGTACGTGACCATCACGCCGGTGTCAGGCAGCTTCGGGCCGATCGCTCGCGAGGTGGGCCAGTAGGGCCGACAGGCGGTCGTCGCTCGCCCGTTCGATCGCCGCCGGCCAGTCGAACCATGCGATCTCTTGGCTTTCATCGCCCGGAGGTGCCGGGTCAGCCTCGCCACCGTCGACGAGGTAGCGCAGGTCGAGATGCGTGTGACCGCGACCGCCGGGATGCACATCGACGTGCACGAGTGGCGGCACGCCGTCGGCATTCATCGACACGAGTTCGACCTCGAGCCCGGTCTCCTCGGCGGCCTCTCGCACTGCGGCCGCCCAGGGTGACTCGCCGTCATCGACATGGCCGCCGGGCTGCAGCCACAGGCCGAGTCGCTTGTGCTTGAGCAGCACCACGCCGCGAGGGCCGAACACGATCGCGGAGCCGGTCACGTGGATCGCGTCTGCCTGTCGGTCGAACGGATGCTCGAGCACGTCGAAGTGGTCGAGGAACTCGGCGATACACGCCTGCTCGGCCTCGTCGATCGGTGCTCGCTCAGCGACCGTTCGTCGCACCTGTTCCCGAAGAGTGGCCGCCATGAGACCACCGTAACCAGAGGAAATTCGAACAAAGCGCTTGAGTCGGTCGACCCGCCAACCGATACGTGAACAACAGCCGATCTCCGACCGACTGCACACGACTCACATGGAACCAAACACACAGTTCTCCCCCCGAGTGTTGCTCGCCATCGACGATCTTCGTCTTCGGCGCACCAACGAGGCCGGCCTCCGTTCAGCTGGCTTCGCGGTGAGCGCTCCGAGCGACGCCGATGCCGTGGAGATCCTGGCCGAGTCGTTCTCACCCGATGTCTTGGTGGTCGACACCGACATGCACGACAAGGAGAGTCGGCCGCTGTATCAGCAACTCCGCAGCGTCACCGACAGCTACCTGCTGTGCATCGAGTCCGCCGGGCGCGACCGTGCCCGGGTCGAGATCCTGCGATCCGGCGCCGACGACGCCGTCTCGATACCCGTCACCCCCGACGAGATCGCCGCCCGTTGCCACGCCATGCTGCGCCGGCCGCGGGAGATGCGTTCGAACTGGGACCCGATCCAGCAGGCCGTGATCACGCTGGGTCCCCTCATGATCGACACCGGTCGCCACGAGATCCGGTTCGTCGACACCGAGGTGTCCGCGACCCGTATCGAATTCTCGCTGCTCGAGCATCTTTGCCGCCGACCCACCGAGGTCGCGTCCCGCGACGCACTGCTCGAATCGGTCTGGGGACCGAACTGGGTCGGTGACACACACGTGGTCGACGTCCACTTGTCGAACCTACGTCGGAAGCTCGACCAGGTCGCCGACGACATGCGGATCATCCACACCGTGCGCGGTGTCGGATTCCGGATCAGCAACGAGCTGCTCGATGCAGCCGAAGAGCTCGCCTCGACCGGTGTCCCGACGACGATGCGACCCGACGAGGTCGGGGTCGAGGTCACGGCCGACGCCTGACCGGCGACCGGCACTCGTCACGAGTACGTCGCCAGGATCGACCAGCGCTGCTGTTCGACCCCCACGAGGTAGGCGACCCCCTGATCAGTGACCACTTGGAATCGCGCCACCCGGCGCGCCCGTTCAGCTGACCACCACCGCTGCTCGACCGGCCACGGCCCGGCCCACGCCGCCAGACGATGACGTTCTGCCGGCAGAGCCAGTACGGCGGGTGACCCACTCACCTCTCCCCGCCCGTTGACCCGGACCACCTGCCCCGACTCGTCGAACACCTCGACCGGGATCGGCGGATCGGGAACGATCGACGGTGACGGCGTCGGCAGACCGCCGGGCCAGGGACCCTCGCCACGATCCAGCCGGTCACCAGGGTCATCGAGATCGACCGAGGATGCCGACACCCATCGATACCGCTCGGTCGGAAGCCGACCGCCGACCCACATCGGCACTCGCACCGCCCCGTCACCGGCAATGCCGCACAGCCGAACGATCGCCCGCGCCGCATCGTGATCGGCCTGTGATCGACCACCCCACAGCCCGATCTGGGCACCATCGTCGCTGCGGAGCTCATCGGGGACGAGTCGGAGCAGTGCGATCCCGCCACTCAGGCCGTCGGGCTGATTGATCCAACCATCGAGCTGCCAACGCACCCGTTCGACCATCGCATGCGCCGACAATCCTTGATCGCGGTACCACACCCGTTCGCTGCGTTCGCCGTGCTCGGTCTCGACGATCACGACGAGCCGGACACAGACTCGGCCCTCGGCTGCCAACTGGGCAGCGAGTGAGTCCGCGAGACGCTTGGCGACGAAGACCACGGTCTCGAGTTGCTCGACCGACTCGAGGAAGGTCTCCTCGATCCACCACTCGGGTGGAGGGTCGACCGCACGCGCGGCCCGAGTGTCGGTACCACCGGCAAGACGGTGGGCGTGGAGCCCCTCGGCCCCGAACCGGGCGAGCACGTCACCCGCGCCCAAACGGGCGAGCTGGCCGAACGTTCGCAGACCCAGCCTGACGAGGAGGTCGACCAGTTCAGGCGTGACCTCGCCCAACTCACGCAACCAGGCGACCGGGCACTTCTCGAGGAAGTCGGTCGAACCGCCGGGTGGGACCACCAGCACACACGATGGTGTACGGGCTGCACGTCGAGCGGCGATCGACGCAGCCGCCCGTCCGTCGGCCACACCGACCCCCGGATCGGCCCCGGTGGCCAGACGAACGATCTCGACCATCCGCTCGGCCATGGCCTGGTCACCCCCGAAGTAACGCGAGGGCCCACGGGCCGCCAGGCAGATCAACCCGGGCTCGACGACCTCGAGTTTGGGTGCCATGTCGGCGATCGTGCGAACGACTGGCTCGAACGCACGGGCGTCACGGTCGGGATCGTGGTCGAGCACCAGAAGCTCGGGGCAGGCACCCTGCGCCGAACGCCGACGCTCTCCCTGCTGCACCCCAGCGGCCATGGCTGCCGGCGACCGGGCGATCACACGGTTGGCGTGGAACACCGCCGCCGGTTGCCCGGCCGGAACCCGTGCCGCGAGGACCGACCAGTCCGGGCACCACACGGTGACCAACCGGGGGACATCGTCGACGACCATCGGCGATCGTCAGCCGGCGCGGCCGAGTACCTCGAACGACCGACCGGCACGATCAGCATCGGCACGATCAGCGTCGGCATGTGCCCCCGTGAGTTCGTGATGCTCATCGAGTTCGTGATCACCGTGTTCCTGCCCACTGGGACGTTCCACGACTGCAAGACCACCTGCGGGACCCGGCAGCCAGAGTTCCCGCTCGACCTGGCGTGGCACACGCCTCCCACCGACGCGCACCACGGCACGCCGACCCATCAACGAGCCGTGCCCCTTGCCGAGCCCCGCCCATTCGACCGACGCCGTGGTGAACTCGACATCGCAGGACACACCTGGCGAGACCGGACCCACCGCGAACAGCACGACACCACGTGACTGCATCCGTTGTCTGATCTTCCTGACGACCCGCTCGGCGCCTGCCGGTGGGCGGGTGAGGATCAGATCGAATCCGTCGGCCGCAGCACCGACACGTTCGGCCCACGCTGACGGACCACCGTCGGCGTCGATCGAGACGAGGCGAGACAGGGGGACCCCGAACTCGGCCGCGGCCTCGACCCCGAGCATCGGCACCCCGACCGCCGCCAGCCATGAGCCAGTGGCCGTCGCCCGTGCCGCCAGCGCCAGCGACAGCGACATCGCCGCCGGACCGGTGCACCCGACCACCCGACCACGCACCAGACCGGCGTCGGGCAACATCGCCGACACGGCTTCATCGACCGGAAAACACCGGTCACGAGTGGGGACGATGGACGCGAGGGTCACTCCGCCAGGTTATCGAACAAATGTTCGATACGCCAGGCTCGAGATCAGCGGTCTCGAGATCAGCCCTGGTTGGCTTTCCAACGTTCGCGAGCTGCACGGCCACGTTCGAGCAGATGGGCCGGCACCAGCTTCGCCGCCGCCGACAGGGCGCCATCCTCCTCGCCACCCGACTCGACGGCTGTCGGTTCCTCGGCCGGCAGATCGTCGAACTCCGGTGGTTTGATCCCGGGCTTCCAATACCGGTACATCTCACGCACGATGTCCGCCAGGCCATCGGAGTCGTAGCCCTTCTCGATGTCGACCGTCACCATGTTGCTGAACACATGCACCCCGGCAACCTTGCCGGTCGCGAACAGCTGGCGTGCCAACGCTGCCGACGGCTCGGGACCCACGGCATCGAGGACGGACGAGAAACCCTCATGTCCCATGCCCGACAGCGAACGATTGAGCTCGAACCGAACCACGCCCGGCGTACTGCTCGGCTTTTCGACGACTCCGACGAGCTGACCCATAGGGCGCACACGCTAGCGCCCACCCCCGAGCGCAAGCGAGAACGGGATGGGGCCCTTCTGACCTCACCATCGCCGTAATGTGTTCCGACGTGGTGTTCCGCCGGCTTCTCGACGTGGTGCGCAACCCACCCCAGCTCGTTCTGGCGGCGTTCGTCTCGTTGATCGCGCTCGGCACCCTCCTGCTCCGACTCCCGTTTGCGTTCGACGCCGACGCCCCCCATCCCGGTTGGCTCGACTCGTTCTTCTGGGCCACGTCGGCGACGACCGTCACCGGTCTCGGCACCACCGACGTCTCCACGTTCTCGCTCTTCGGTGAACTCGTCCTGCTCGCACTCATCCAGATCGGCGGCTTCGGCATCATGACGATCGGGTCGGTGCTCGCGCTCGTCGCGTCACGTCGGGTGGGACTGCGCCAGCGAATGCTCGCCCAGGCCGAAATCGGTGCGGTCGACATCGGTGAGCTCCGCTCGCTGATCGCCGCGATCGCCAAGATCACGATCGCCGTCGAGCTGTCGATCGCCGTGATCTTGTTCCTCCATCTCGCCACTGCCGACGACATCGGTATCGGACGCGCCGCGTACGACTCGGTCTTCCTCGGCATCTCGGCGTTCAACAACGCCGGCATCTCGCTGTACTCCGACAGCCTCACTCGGTTCGCCGACGATCCGCTCGTCGTGTTCCCGATCACCGCGGCGTTCGTGATCGGCGGCCTGGGATTCCCGATCCTCGTCGAATTCCGGCGGCGGGTCCGGCCGCGTCAATGGAGCTTGCACACCCGCATCACTCTCACCGCGACGGCGGTCCTGCTCATCATGGGGCCGCTCGTCGTGCTCGTCGCCGAATGGACGAATCCCGGCACGCTCGGACCGATGGGCGTGTGGGACAAGGTCCAAGCAGCATGGTTCCAGGGCGTGACCCCGCGGACCGCTGGTTTCAACACGATTGACATCGGGGCCCAGCGCGAGCCCACGCTCAACTTCATGACCGCGCTCATGTTCATCGGTGCCGGGCCCGCCTCGACCAGCGGCGGGATCAAGGTCACGACGTTCGCCGTGCTCGGCTACGCGATGTGGTCGGAGATTCACGGCCACCGGGACGTCAACGTGTTCCAGCGCCGCCTGCCTGACAACGTGATCCGCCAGGCGATGACCGTCGCACTGCTCGGGGTCGGGGTCGTGTTCGTCACCGCCGTCACGCTGACCGCGATCTCCCCGTTCCACCTGACCGACACGATGTTCGAAGCGGCCTCCGCATTCGGCACAGTTGGCCTGTCGACCGGCATCACGGGCGCTCTGCCACGAAGCGGCCAGCTCGTGTTGATCGTCGTCATGCTGATCGGCCGGCTCGGTCCGGTCACGTTCATCGCTGCGCTCGCGCTACGACGGCACGCACGCGTCTACCGTTTCGCCGAAGAACGACCGATCATCGGCTGACCGGTCCGCCGATCCACCAGGAGCAACGATGTCCGAGAAAATCCTCCAGACGATGCTGCGGAGCATCTCGCCCAATCGCATCGAGCACGAGGGTGAGGTCGCCGTCATCGGACTCGGCCGCTTCGGCTCGGCGGTCGCCCACACCCTGATCGACATGGGCTACGAGGTCCTCGGGATCGACGCCAACGAGCACATCGTGCAGGATCACGCCGGCGCGCTCACCCACGTCGTCCAGGCGGACACCACCAATCCGAAGGCCCTCAGGCAGGTGGGTGCGGCCGATGTGGTGACCGCCGTCGTGTGTATCGGCACCGGGATCGAAGCGAGCGTGCTCACCGTGACCGCATTGGTCGATCTCGGCATCAAGAACATCTGGGCGAAGGCGATCACGGGTGCCCACGGCCGGATCCTCCAGCGGGTTGGCGCCCACCACGTCGTCTATCCCGAGGCCGAGATGGGAAAGCGGGTCGCGCACCTCATCACGGGCGACGTGCTCGAGTACGTCGCTCTCGACGACGACTTCGTGATCGTCGAGATGACGGCGCCGCCCGAACTGTCGGGTGTGCCCCTCGGGGAATCCGGTCTGCGGGCCGAGTACAAGGTGACCGTCGTGTGTGTGAAGAAGGCGGGCCATCAATTCACCTACGCCGACCGGGACACCATGTTGAGCCCCAGCGATTTGATCGTGGTTGCCGGCCACCGCGAAGACGTCAACCGGTTTGCCGATCACAACCGCTGACGAGCGCGTCAGGCTCCCTCGAGCGCGTCAGCGAGCACCGCGGGGAACTCGTCGGGCGTGCAGGCCATGACCGTGGCGCCGAGTTCGATGAGATCGGCCGCGGCCTGACGATCGTGGACCGGCGCACCCTCGTCACTGAGCGCGAGCAGGCAGAGCACCGTCACACCTGAACGGACCAACCGCGCCACACGTGCGCGGATGAGGTCGGCGTTGCCACCCTCGAACAGGTCGCTGATCAACACGAGCACGGTGTCGGTCGGCCGAGTGATGAGCTGGCGGCAGTAGGCGAGGGCCTCGGCGATGTCGGTGCCGCCGCCCAGCTGCACGCCGAACAACACGTCGACCGGGTCGTGCAGCACGGGTGTGAGGTCGGTGATCGCGGTGTCGAACGCGATCAGACCGCGTCTGCAACGACGGGAGCTGTGCCAGCACGGCACCGAACAGCGAGGCGTAGACCACGCTGTCGGCCATCGACCCCGACTGGTCGACGGCGATCACGACCTCCTTGGCAAGGCTGCGTTGACGACGGCCGAATCCGATCAGTCGCTCCGGGATCACGGTGCCGTACCGGGGCTGATAGTGGCGGAGGTTGGCGTGGATCGTCCGGAGCCAATCGATGTCGCCAGGGCGCGGCCGCCGCGATCGGTTGGCTCGCGCCAGCGCGCCACTGACCGCGGACCGCGTGCGGTCGGTGAGGCGGTCTTCGAGGTCGGCCAGCACCCGGGCGATGACCTGTCGCGCCGTGGCCCTCGTCTCGTCGGGGAGCAGATGGTTGAGCTCGACCAGCAAGGTGACGAGGTGAAGGTCCGGTTCGATCGATTCGAGCAATTCCGGCTCGAGCAGGAGCTGACGGAGATCGAGCCGCTCGATCGCGTCGCGTTGCATGACCTGCACCACCGGCTTCGGGAAGTAGGTGCGGATGTCACCCAGCCATCGGGCGACGCGGGGCGCGCTCCGGCCCAGACCACCCGACCGCCCCGACCCGCGCCCGCGTGACCGCGATTGCTGGTCGTTGTCGTAGACCGCCGCCATCGCGGCGTCGATGCGCAGGTCGTGACCGGCGAGCTCGCCACCGGTGCCATCGGCTTCTCCCCCACCGAGCACGAGCCTCCAGCGTCGCAGCCGTTCGGCTTCGGACACCCGCCCGGGCGCATCTGCGGGGGTCACGGCGCTGATCGTTCCTCGTCCGGCACCGGGATACCGAGGAGTCGACGGACCGTGATCAGTGCGGCTGCGGCTCGGGCGTCGTCGTGACCGGGCCCGAAACCACCGAAGACCTCGCGCTCCTCGCCCGCCATCAGCCGGCCGAGTTGCCGACGCTCGGCGGACTCGAATGCGCCGAACGTTCGCCGGAGGAGAGGAACGGTCTCGTCGAAGGCCCCGGGAGTGAGCGAGGACAGCCAGTGGTCGACCACCGAGCGCAGTTCGGCGTCGTGCACGAGCACCGTGCCGCTGCCGGCGAGGAACCCCTCGACGAATGCCGCGCCGGTCGCGGGTGGAGTGCCGACCGACAGTGCCCGACCGAGACGTTGCTCGACCTGACGAGCCGACCAGTAGCCGGTGTCGTGGAGAATGCGGGTCGCCCGCCCGTGAACGCGCCCGTGGCCGGCACCCTCACCGAGCTGTTCGAGCACGCGGGGAAAGGCCTGCTGCCGCGCCGCGTGATCGACCAGTGCGAGTGCGTGCTGCATTCCGCTCAATCGTTCGACCATCAGCGCGGCGGCATCGTCGTCGAGCGATGCGCAGGCAGGCACGACCCCGGCCAGCACCCTGACGACCAACCCATCGAACACCGACGCGACCGCTACGGCGTCCGTCGAGCGAACGTCTCCATAGCGCTGCGCCTGGGCAAGCGGACCCAGGGCGGCCATCAGTTGTGCGGTGTCGGGATCGTGCGCCGCACGCGTCCCGAGGACGTGAACGATCGGGTCCACGGCATCGGGCAGAGCGGCGAGCAACGCCCGGTCGAGTGCGGTGGCGATCTCGACGAGGCTCGACGCCGATTGCGCTCGCTCGGTGAGCCGAGCCGTGGCCGCCTGCTCGACCGTGGTACCGAACGCCGCGTACTCGATCACACGTACGGACCACTCGGGGCGCCACGACAGTCGCCAGGTCTCACGGAAGGTGCCGCTGCTGCCGCGCCCGTCTTCGAGCGCTCCCCACGGCACACCGATCGCGACCAGTTGGTGAAGCAAATGGGACCGCCGCAGCCCGTTCGGCGTTCGCAGATCGAGCTCGACGGTGCGGTCGTCCGGTTCGGGAGTGAGTCGGGCCGCTCGCTGTCGCTTGGCCAGATCGCGTGCGAGGGGCACCTGCGGTGCGTCGTCGGGCACCGAACCGATCGCTTGACCGATGACGAGCTGCCGCCGAACGAGCGTGAGCCCACCCATCACCGAGTCGGCGGCATCGAGCACCTCGGCCAGGCCAGGCCGGGGCCGCCCCCGCATGGTCGCCAGAGTCTCGGCCATCCGAGTGGCCGCGATCAGGTGGTCGGGCGACGCCGACATGTCGGCATCCCGGAGGACTCTCGCGGCATCGACGAAGAACCGGGCGACGCCATCTCCGCCGGGGTGACGGAACACGTGGTCGTACCAGCCGGGGCTGGCGACGCCGGCGCCGTACCCGGTGCCTGCTGCGAGCCGTTCGTGCGTCCACGGCACCCAACTGACCGCGACCTTCGCTTTGGGCATCCGGCGAAGCGTCGCCGCATCGGCGGTCGCGGTCGGAACGTCGGAGCCGTGCAGGTCGAGTGCCGGCACGTGCCACGCACCGCACACCACGACGATTCGGTCGTGGCCGGCCTTGAGCGTGGCGCGGATCCGCTGACGCATGTGGGCTTCACGCTTGAGCTCGGACGCCGACGGAATCGTGCCCGACCGTACCGCCGCCATCGCCTCGGCAACGGCAGCGAACGCCGGGCCGCCCTCGCCACGGTGCTCGATCACGTCGTCCCACCATCGTTCGGCGTCCGGCTCACCGGCTGCCGCCGACAACGCGCCGAGCGGATCGAGGGGTGCCTCGCCCTCGACCAACGCACCGTCGTCAGGGACGCCTGCGAGCGTGTTCGCGAGCGGCAGATCGATCGCCTCGACCCGGACCTCGTGCTCGTTCGCCCACCGGATCGCCTGCCACTCTGGGCTGAACGACGCAAGTGGCGCGAACGCGGCTCGACGCGGGTCATCGACGACGTGGCCGAGCAATGCGACCGGCGGTTCGAGCCCGGCATCACCGATCCACTCGAAGGCACTCGTCGTCTCGGCCGGCGACTCGACGAGCACCATCGACGGTTGGAGCTCGTCGAGTGCTCGGACGACCGAACGCGCTGACCCCGGTCCGTGATGCCGGATCCCGAGCAGGTGAACGGCCATGGCGTGACGCAGGTTCCTTCAGCCCAGGGATCGACAGGCGTCGTAGAAGTCGCCCCAGCCGTCGCGCCCGGCCACCACGGCTTCGAGGTACTCGCGCCACGCCACACGATCGTGAATCGGGTCGCGCACCACGGCGCCGACCACACCGGCTGCAACGTCATCGGCCGACAGTGAACCGTCGCCGAAGTGGGCGGCCAGCGACAACCCGTTCGTGACCACCGAGATCGCTTCGGCGGTCGACAGAGTTCCGCTGGGCACCTTGAGGCTGGTGCCGCCATCGGCCGTGACCCCGTCGCGCAGCTCCCGGAACACGGTGACGACACGTCGGATCTCCTCGGCGGCCGGGGCGATCGCGGGGAGTTCGAGTGCTGCGCCCAACTCGTTGACCCGTTGCGACACGATCGCGATCTCCTCGTCGGCCGTCTCGGGAAGCGGGAGCACGACCGTGTTGAAGCGACGCCGCAGCGCCGACGACAGGTCGTTGACGCCTCGGTCACGGTCGTTCGCGGTGGCGATCACGTTGAAGCCCCGGGTGGCCGCAACTTCGGAGTTCAGCTCGGGGATGGGCATCGACTTCTCGGACAGTGCGGTGACCAGTGCGTCCTGCACGTCGGACGGCATCCGCGTGAGTTCTTCGACCCGGGCGATCGCACCGAGCTGCATCGCCCGGTAGATCGGGCTCGGCACGAGTGCGTTCTCGGAAGGCCCCTCGGCGAGCAGGCGGGCATAGTTCCAGCCGTACCGCAGCGTCTCCTCGGTGGTGCCGGCCGTGCCCTGCACGAGCAGAGTCGAGTTGCCGCTGATCGCAGCTGCCAGGTGCTCGCTCACCCAGGTCTTGGCCGTCCCGGGCACCCCGAGCAGCAGCAGCGCCCGATCGGTCGCCAAGGTGGCGACGGCGATCTCGACCAGGCGTCGGCGACCGACGTACTTCGGTGTGATCACCGTGCCGTCGGGCAGTTCTCCGCCGACCAGATACGTCACGACCGCCCACGGCGACAGCTGCCAGTTGGGTGGCCGCTCACGGTCGTCGGCGGCGCCGAGTGCCGCCAGTTCGTCGGCGTACTGCGCCTCGGCATGAGGCCGGAGGATCTCGTCGGTCGCTGCCATCGGTCCCGACGTTACCGAGCGGGTGTCGCACCGGGTGCGGCGACCGGCCGTCGCAGCAGCGACGTCGGGCACCTGCGCGACACTGGGCGACGTGAACCAGCCCGCACCGGCGTTCGTCGACACCGCAGAAGAACTCGCGCTCTCGTTCCCCGAGGCGTGGCCTGATACACCGTGGGGTGACCGAGTGGTCAAGGTCGGCAAGAAGATCTTCCTGTTCGTCAGCGGCCCCGACGCAGACCGGCCGGTCATCACGGTCAAGGTGCCCGAGTCGCACGAGCACGCACTGTCGTTTCCCGAAGCGTTCCCGACCCGCTACGGCCTCGGCAAACACGGGTGGGTCACGATCTTCGTCGACACGGTTCCCGAAGACGAGCGCGAGGTGCTGCTCGACTTCGTCGAGGAGAGCTATCGCGCCGTCGCGACCAAAACGCTCGTCGAGCGGCTCGACGCCGAGATCGCCGGGCAGCACGAGGGCGACGACATCTGACCGAGGACCTCGGCCCAGAGACGCCGAGTGCGCGCCGTGGAAACCCCGAGGATCCCGCCTCTGCCGACGACGTAACGTCGCCACATGCATCTCGCCGACCGTCACGACCTGCCTCCGGGCTATCGCGCGCGGCCCTACCGCGGCCGGCCCGACCATCCGGCGATGACACGCGTCCTCGCGGCCTACCGGGAACATGTCGGCGACGAGGAGCTCCCGACCGTCGAACAGCTCGACGTCGGGTACGCCCACCTGGTCGACTGCGAACCCGACACCGACATCGTGGTCATCGAAGCCGACGACGAGGTCGTCGGGTACGGCCGCACGAGCCGCTCCGGTGACGAGGGCCTGCACGACCTGGTCGTGTTCATGCCGTTGCTGCCCGGCCATCTCGAACCAGATCTGTTCGACCGGATGCTGGCCGCCCAGGAAGCACACCTGCTGGCGTGGGCCGACACCCTCGACTGCCCGTGCCGTTTCCGGGCCTACGCCGGTCATCCCGGGCCGGGACTCGAACCGACCGGCGAGGCAGCGTGGCTGGAGGCACACGGGTACGGAGCCGTCGAGTGGGGGGCTTCGCTCGTCCGACCCCACCTCGACGACATCCCGGATCTCCCACTGCCCGACGGCGTCGAAGTGCGACCGGTGTCACCCGGTCAGATCCGGCACATCTGGGAGGTCCACCTGGAGGCGTTCCGGGGCGAATGGGACTTCCAGGAACCGACACCCGAGATGGTCGACGCCGAGCTCGCCGAGCCGTTCCGCGATCACACCCTCTGGAAGGTCGCATGGGCGGGCGACGAGGTCGTCGGCCAGGTGAAGAGCTTCATCAATACCGAGGAGAACGAGGCGCGCGGATACCTGCGGGGGTATGCCGAGTACATCTCGACCCACCACGATTGGCGGAACCAGGGCATCGCAGGAGCGCTGCTCGCGATGAGCCTGATCGAGCTCCGCGAACGAGGCATGACCGAGGCGGCGCTCGGCGTCGACACCAACAACCCGGGCGGCGCGTTGCAGCTCTACACGAAACTCGGCTTCGAACTGCAGGCCTACCTGGCGATCTACGGCAAGGAGGTCGGCTGACGATCAGACCGGTGCGCCGAGGTCGGTCAGCATCCGATGACGGAGCCGGGCGAGGTCGGCGAGCGCGAGCGCCAGACCGATCCGGGTTCGTTCGAGCGCGTCGGCCGCGTCGAGCAAGACCTCCGGACGACACCGCGCCAGGAGGTTGACCAGCACCGCCCGGTGTGCGGGGCCGTAGTCGTTGGCGTCGAAACCGGGCAGGAGCCGCTGCACGAACGTGTGAGCGTCAGCATCGAGCAGCTCGGACAGCTCAGGCGATACCGGGAGCTCCGGAAGCATCGTGACCGCATCGACCGAGACCGTGCCCCTGGCCGTCGGCGCCAGCTCGGGAACGTGGTCGCTGATCCAACCTGCCACCGGGCCGGCGGCGATGGCCACACGGGCGCGGCGAACGGCATCACCGCGATGGCGGACCAGCAGCTCGGCGAGGGCATCGGGGGGAACGCGGAGGCCCCGCTCGATCACGGTGAGCACCCATTCGTCCTCCAACACCGACCACTCCGCGATCACCTGTCGCCACGTGGCGACGGCCAGAACGCTGCACCAGGGCCGGGGATCGAACTCCGGAGACTGCAGTCGGCCGGACGGCGGCCCGGGCATGAACGCGGCCCGCCTCGCCGCCGACACCGCGGCGACGGTCGCCAGCATCCGCGACGCATCGTCGGGTCGAACGGCATCGGCCACGAGGTCGGCGATCGGACCGGCGGGTGGTGCCGGCGGTCGACGGCGATCGGTTCCGAGCAATGCAGCCGTCACGAGTTCACGCCAGTAGCCGTTGAGATCGGGTGCGCCGTCGACCCGGCTCATGCGACCCCCACGAAGGAGGGGTCGGCTCGCGGCCCGACGTCGAGGGTTCGATCGGCGAGATGCACGGTGAGCGGCTGCACACCGTGCGGGGTCCATTCGATCGTGATGTCGACCGCTGGACCGGCGGAGGCGGCGAGCAGAGTGGCCAATCCCCTGGTGTCGCCGATCAGCGGGAGCGAGCCGGTGCCGTCGGTCAGCGCCCAGTGCCCGTCGATCACCGACGGCATCGCCCGGACTGTCGCCGGGTACCGTTCCAACCAGGGTTCGGCGGCCACCGCGATCCCGATCGAGGCACACGCCTCGGCGATCGTCACGACCGAAGGAGCGGAGAGCGGGAGTGGATCGGCGTACCGATGCCCGGCGAGCGCACGGAGCGACCTGCCCGGGTACCGGTGCAGATCGGCGTGCACGACGGTGCCGACGGTGAAGGAATCGTCGAGGGTCTGCTGGTAGGCGGCGAACGACAGCAACATCGCCCAGCGGCCGGTGTTCGTGCCCCACAACCACATCCGTCGCACCTCGATCCGATCCTCACGCGCATCACTGCGGCCCGCCACGAACCACTCGTCGGTATCGGGCACACCAGCGAGCACGTCGGCCTGGCGCACCTGCCACCCCGACGCGGTCGCGACTGCGTCGGCGAGCGACCCCGGCAGGGCGGGCACGCGACGACCGGCTTCCGCGATCAGGTGGAGCAACCCGACCTCGGCGAGCACGTCGGCATGCCAATCGGGCCCGGTGCCCACCAGCCCGGCGACACGTCGAACCCGATTCGCCAGAGCTCCCGCCCGTGCGTCGACGAGGCGGGCGGCGAGTTCGTCCCACGTGCCGTACCGGGCGAGGGCCGGGTCGGCGAGGCCGGTCCGCATCCGATCTTCGAGCCAACGGTCGAGTTGCGTGAGCCCCTCCATCATCCGAGCGATCCGCTCGTCTCGCGCTCGATCGAGTTCACCTCGATCGGACGGATCGGCACCTCCTGGTTCGACCTCGTCGTCGGTGCCCGGCCCTGCGACCGGGTGTTCGTCGGTGCCACTCCCCCGGTCGCGTTCGGAACCCGCCCGACGGTCACGCGCTCCGATCCAGGACTCCACCGACTCCGGCCGCATGCCGGTCCCGACGCCACCCCGAACCCACAGCAACAGGAGGGCGAGAGTGTGCTTGCACGGCAGCTTCCGACTCGGGCAGGTGCACCGCCAGGCCACCTCGACGTGGTCGACCGACGTGTCGTACGGCTCGGCCCCCGAGCCACGACACCGCCCCCACAACGCCCGGTCGTCAGCGCCGAGCGCCGACCATCTCGCCGCGAGGGCAAGCGGGTCGGCAGCCGCCATCGAGCGTGTCGACGGCGCCACGGCAGCCACCTGCTCGACCGTCCACCGCTCCGGTTGCTCCACGGGGCGAACGTTACCGACGGGGTGTCATCGCCGGGTCACGGACCCCGATCCGCCCGATACCGTGACGCCATGGCAGACAACGTTGTGTCCGTGACACGAGTGATCAAGGCGACGCCCGAGGCGATCTTCGACGTGCTGGCCGATCCGGCCCGCCACCCCGAGATCGACGGCTCCGGCATGGTGCAGGACATCCGAGGGGAATCAGAACGACTCGCGCTCGGTTCCAAGTTCGGCATGGACATGAAGATGGGGCCGATGCCCTACCGGATCTCGAACACCGTGAAGGAGTTCGAGGAGAACCGCCTGATCGCGTGGGCCCACTTCGGCGGCCACCGCTGGCGGTACGAACTCGAACCCGTCGAAGTCGACGGCGAGGCCGCCACCCAGGTGACCGAGAGCTTCGACTGGTCCACGTGCATTCCAGGCGTCGGCAAGGGAATCGAGCTCGCCGGCTACCCCAAGAAGCATCCGGCGAACATGGAGGCAACCCTGGAGCGCCTCGCCGCCGTCGTCGAGGACGACGGCGGCTCCTGACGCCCCGACACACGAGGACTTCCCGATGACCACCGATGCTGTCCACTTCTACTGGCGACCGGGCTGCGGCTTCTGCTCGATGCTGCGCCGCGGTCTCGACAAGGCCGGCATCGAGACCGTCGACCACAACATCTGGGACGATCCCGACGACGCGGCGATCGTGCGTCACTACGCGAACGGCAACGAGACGGTGCCGACGATCGTCGTCGGTGACGTCGGCATGGTGAACCCGTCGGCGAGGCAGGTCGGCGAACATCTCGTCAGCCACGCACCGCACCTGTTGCCGGAGGGCTACGAGGAACCGAGGCCCGGGCTCGTCGGCCGCCTGTTCGGCGGATGAAGGACGGAGCACCCGTCGAGGTGCTCCAGGGAGGGGTCGCGAACGCCGGCGACGTGCTTCGTGTGGGCGACGAGGTCGACCGGCCGTCGAACCGGCACTCGGCCACGATCCACCGATTCCTCCGCCATGTGCGGGCGAACGGCTTCGATGGCGCGTCCGAGCCGCTGTCGATCGACGGCGACCGTGAACGCCTCGTCTTCGTGCCCGGCGACGTCCCCGTTCCGCCGTATGCGGCGTGGGCGCAGTCGGATGCCGCGCTCGCGTCGATGGCGCGGCTGCTCCGCGGCCTGCACGACGCGTCGATCGGCTTCGACACGCGTGACGGTTCATGGAGCGGCGAGCTGCACGACGATCGACCGGGGGACCATCCGGTGATCTGCCACAACGATGTGTGCATGGAGAACGTCGTGTTCCGCGCCGGCGAAGCCGTCGCCCTGCTCGATTTCGACTACGCCGCGCCGGGTCGGCGGTCATTCGACATCACTGCACACGCCCGGATGTGTGTGCCGATCGACGACGACGTCAACGCAATGAAGCTCGGCTGGGCGATCGCCGACCGCCCGGCCCGGCTTCGCCTGGTGACCGACTCGTACGGCCTCGACGGCGCGGGGCGCTCCGAGGTGCTCGTCTGCCTCGACGAGTCGATCGCACGGGGCGGCGAGTTCGTCAGGCGCCATGTCGAGGCCGGCGAACCGGGCTTCGTCGAGATGTGGAACTCGATGGGCGGCATGGAGCGCTTCGACCGCCGACGCCGCTGGTGGGCCGTGGCACGTCCGACATTCGTCACGGCGCTGGCCTGAGCTCAGGCGATCAATCGCCGCACTTGCCCGAGGAGTTCGATGCTCGCGAGCGCAGTGGACTGGTCGACGGCGATCGTGCGGGCGACGATGTCGTCGACGCCGAGTGACTCGAACGCGACCAACCGCTCGGCAACGTGGTCCACGCCACCCGCAATGATCTGCTGATCCATACCTCGGTAGCCCCGCTCGATCACGTCACGGGCCAGACGCTCGGTCGCAGCGTCGTCATCGCCCACCAGGACGTCCCGCCGGAGCGCGATGTGCGGTTCGGCGCCGTGGCGCTCGCACTCGGCGCGGTAGGCATCCGCCGTCTGCCGGAGTTCGTCGCCGTCGATCCCCGGCGACGCGTACCATGCATCACCCTTCCGTGCGGCGCGCTCGATCGCCGCTGGTGCGGCCCCGGCGCCGATCCACCATTCGACGGGCACGGGCGGGCGGGGGCTGATCGACGCACCGGCGATGTTCATCTCGGGCACGTCGACGGTCTCGCCGGCGAGCAGTCGGTCGATGGCGTCGATCGCGATGTCGGTCACCCGTCCTCTCGTCGACAACGACGCACCCATTGCTGCGAACTGCCCGGATCCGGCGCCGATCCCGGTCTGCACGATGAACGGCGCGTCGCTCATCGCGGCGAGCGTGCCGATCTGCTCGGCAGCGAGCACCGGGTGCCACAGTGGGACGAGGAGCAGCAGACCGATCGACCGATCGACCGGCCAGTCGGCCATGATCCGGCCGATCGCCGGAACGTTCTGGACATAGGCGCGAGCGGCACCCGTCGCATGGTGATCGCCCAGGCTCAGGTGGTCGAGGCCTGCCTGAGCCGCAACGCGACCACGTTCGACCACCGCCCGGACGGCTTCCGCCCCGTCCCGACCCGGAAACCCGCTCGTGATGCTGATGCCGACGCGCATCGCCACATGATTCCAGGTTGGTGGCCGAGCCGCGGCCGCGTCGCCGCGGTCCCGCCGATCTCGGTGCACGACATCGCGTCGCGCGGTCTGACCGTCAGATCTTCCGCTCGACACGGGCGATACGGGCTGCCGCCCGGCATCACGGACCCCCGCCCGTCTCGGACGGGCTCGAATCGCCGGCTGCGTCGTGCAGCCATGATTCCATCAATCTGATCAGCTCGTCTCCGGTCCGGAACGGCGTGCGGCTCGATCCGGGGAACTCGACGACACCGGCGAGCCCCGCGGCTGCATCGTGCACCCGAACGATGCAGGCGATCACGGCCAGACTCGCCCCCTCAGACGGGTCGGCGGCGATGCGAAGACGTCACGGACGTTCATACGATCCATCCTGACAACGGCGCTGAAGGTTGCCTGAAGGCACCATGAGCGCTCCGAGCACACCCACGTGTACGTGACGCCGAGCCGCAGTGATAACTGGCGTACGCTGGTGTCGCGCGCCGGGCCGGCGCAGTTGGAGGAAGGATGCGAGTGTTCGCATCGCGTCGAACATGATCAGACGCAACCGAGTCGAGTCACCGATGACGGGATCGGACGCGCCGCACCTGATCTCGCTGATCGCGGGCGCTGGTGCCGGGAAGACGACCCTCATCTCGTCGGTGGCCGATCCTCAGCATTGGGTCGTGCACGCCGTGTCCTCCGCCGATCGTTCCGTGTCGGTGTTCGCCCGCAATGTGGTTCGCCGCCTGCGCCTGCTCGTACCGGGGCTGTCGGCCGAGCTGTGGATGGCGATCGACGGTGCCTCGGGGGCCGCGGCCGGCTCTGACGGCGTCGCCGAGTCGCTGGCCGCAGCGATCGCGCTGGATCTCGACGCGACGCTGAGCCGCGACCTCGTCCTCGTCCTCGACGACCTGCACGAGGTCGACGGGAGCGGACCGTCGGAGCGCTTCGTGGCCGACCTGTGCCGTCATGCGCCTCCCCGCCTCCGCGTCGTGCTCGCATCTCGTTCACCGCTGCCGTTCCCGACGGCGCGGCTGCGGCTCACGAACCAGCATCGGGAGATGGATGCCGACGAGTTGGCGTTCACGGTCGACGAGATCGCCGAGCTGTTGGGCACACCGAACGCCGCTGCCGCAGCCGACGAGATCAGCGAGCTGACCGGAGGTTGGCCGGCGGCCGTGGCGCTGGCTGTCCGAGCGATTCGCCGTACCGGCGTGACCGGGCTGCGGACCGGGCTGGTCGACGAAGGTCTCGCCGACTATCTCGCCGACGACGTGCTCCAGTCCGAACCCGACGACTCGGTGGCGCTCCTCGAAGCCGGATCGCACCTGCCATGGTTGAGTCAGCGGCTCGTCGACGACCTGTTGCCGGACCTGTCAGCGGCCGCGTCCCGGCTGCTGGGTGGCGTGAACACCAGCGCGTTCGTCAATCGGATCGCCGACGACCCCGAAGCTGTCACGATCGCCCCGGTGCTCCGCGAGTATCTACGTTCGAGATCGTCAGCCCACGCCGCGATTCTGCTCCCGGCTGCCGACTGGTACCGCCACTTCGGTGACTGGACATCGGCGGTGTCGTGCCTCCTCGACAGCGCCGATGCCACCCGGGTGCGCACATTCGTCACCTCGCTCGGTGAGCAGATGATCGCCAACGGACTCATTCGCGAGCTCGCACAGCTTCTCGATGCCATTCGCGACGAGCCGTTCGATCCGGATCTGACGCTGCTCGACGCTCACGTCCGCGAGCTCGTCGGCGACCTCGAGACGGCCGAGCGCCTCTACCGCTCGATCGGTGGGGGCGACGGCCCGCTCGCAGCTCCCCTCGCACTCCGGCTCGGCTATCTCCAGTACGTACGTGGCGAGGTGTCGGAGGCGCTGTCGACGTTCGCTCGTGCGATCGAGGACGGCGCCCGCCCGGAGACCATCGCCGCCCTCCGCAGCTGGGAGGCGAGCGCGCACTACATGCGCGGGGACAGCGATGCGGCGAGGGCGGTCGCCGAGACGGCCCGTCGCTTGGCGGAGGAAGCGGACGACCCGCGTTCGTCGGCCACCGTCCACACCGTACTCGCCATGATTGCCGCGCTCGACGGTGACCGATCCACGAACGACGTTCACTACCTCCGGGCCCTCGAGTTCGCCGAGCGGGGCGGCGACGTGATGCAGACGATTCGGATCAGGTCCAACCGAGGCTCCCACTTCCTCGAGGAGGGCGATCTCGATGCTGCGATCGCGGAGCTCGACATCGCCCTACGGCTCGCCGACATGAGTGGCTACGACGTCTGGCGGGCGATGGCGTTGACCAACCGCGGTGAGTGCCTGCTCCTCCAGGGTTCGCTCGACGAGTCGGCACGCGAGCTCGTGCAGGCCGAGGAAACGTTCCGCCGGATCGGATCGGCCCACGAGAAATACACCCAGATGGTGCTCGGCGACGTGCACGCCACCCGTGGTGACCGGGTGCTCGCCCGCGTGGCGTATGAACGGGCGATCGAACTCGCCGGGGCACAGGCCGACGCCCAGGCGCTGGTGCACGTGTGTGCGTCGCTCTCGGCGCTGGTCGCCGATGTCGACCCGGAGCTGGTGGCGTCCCTCACCGAACGCGTCGACGGGCTCGCATCCCCCGCGGGGCAGAGTCGGATCTGGCTGGCGCACGCGCGGGTGAGCCTGGCCCGCGCTGACCTGGCAACCGCTTATGACGCCGCCCGGGACGCGGTCACCGAGGCCCGCCGCCGCAATCTTCGGGCGGTTGCCGCCGAAGCGCTCGAGGTACAGGCCGCAGCCGCTCCCGATGAGGGCGCAGCATTGCGAGCGCTCGAGGAAAGCCGCGAGATGTGGCAGTCGATCGGTTCGCCGATCGGAACAGCTCGGGTCGACGTCTCCCGCGCCGAGTTGTTGGACGGGGCGTCGGCGGCTGCGCTCGCATCGTCGGCGGCCGAGCGCCTCGACCGACTCGGCGCCAAGGGCCTTGCGATCCAGGCGCGCCGCGCCGTCGATCGCGCCACCGAGCGGGCGAATGTCGACGTCGTGATCCGTACGTTGGGCGGCTTCGCCGTCAACGTGTCCGATGAGCCGGTACCGCGGTCGGCCTGGCAGTCGCGTGTGGCCCGCGAGCTCCTCGGGGTGCTGATCGCCTCGCGCGGGCGCCCCCTCAATCGCGAACGACTCGTCGAGCAGTTCTGGCCCGACGACGACTCGTCCAAGGCTGCGAATCGGCTGTCGGTGGCGTTGTCGACCATTCGCGGCGTGCTCGACCCCGAGCGGGCCCACCCGGCGGATCACTACCTCCGGGCCGACCGGGCATCGGTGGCGTTGTCCGACGACCATCTCTCGATCGATGTCGTCGACTTCCTCGACCAGGCAGCCGAGGGCGACCGGCTCATGGCGGTCGGTCGCCATGAGCACGGGTTGGCACTGCTTCGGTCGGCCGAGCGGCTGTACGTCGGCGAGTTCTTCCCCGAGGAACCGTATGCCGATTGGGCGTTCACGCTCCGAGAGGAGGCGCGTGCCGCCTATCTCACGATCGCCGGCAAGCTCGCGGAAGCGGACACTGCGGCAGGTGACCACGAGTCGGCCGCCCGGCGGTACCTGCGAATGCTGGAGCGTGACGAATTCGACGAACGCGCTCACCTGGGTGTCGTCTCCGCGATGTCGGCACTGCAACGGCACGGCACCGCACGCCGGCTGTACGCCACGTATGCGACCCGCATGGCCGAGATCGGCGTCGAGCCGGCAACGTTCCCAGCCCGGCGAGTGCCGTGACCGGCAACGTTGGGGGTGTCGCGCCCACCTGCTCCGCAGGGAGGGCGTGTTGTTGCACGTGATCAAGACGTTCAGACAACCGACCGGCCCCGATGCCGACGCCGAGAAGAACCGGATCCTCGAGCTCTACGCGATCACCGACGGCACCGTCGAGGGTGATCGCGACGAGGGCGCGGGGCAGTCGGCCGGCAATCCGAGATCTTCAGTTGTCATGGTGCGAGCGACGCTCAGGCCGCTCGCCGGTTGGGTGGCCCGGGGTTGCGGATCGGCCCGTCGGGGAACCGGACCGTCAACCGGGATGGAGCCGCGGCAGCCGCAGGGAACGATCCGGGCGACCACATTCTCCATGTCGGGGTCCGAGGCCGAGGCACTCGCCTCCAGAGCCGACGCAGTCGCTGATCTCGACCGCCGCTACTTGCGCGTGACCCGCACGGGCAACTCGGTGTAGCCGTTCACGAACGACGAGAACGTGCGGGTCGGCTCACCCACCACATCGATGCGCTCGAAGCGATCGAGGACCTCTTCCCACAGGATCCGCAACTGCATCTCGGCGAGGCGGCTGCCCATGCACCGGTGGATGCCGTGCCCGAACGAGAGGTGTTGATCGGCGTTCGCCCGCTCGATGTCGATCACGTCGGCGTCGTCGAACACGTCCAGCGTCGCGGTTGGCCGACACGTACCACATGAGCAGCTGGTCGTCCTTGCGGATCTGCTTGCCGCCGAGTTCGGCATCACGGGTCGCGGTCCGCCGCATGTACGGCAACGGGGTCTGCCACCGGATGATCTCGCTCACCATGTTGCGGATCAGATCCGGGTTCGCGATCAACTTGTCGTACTGCTCCGGGAACTGGTTGAGTCCGTACACGCTGCCCGACATCGTGTTGCGGGTCGTGTCGTTGCCACCCACGATCAACAGGAGCAGGTTGCCGAGGTGTTGCATCGGCGTCATGTCCCTGGTGGCCTCGCCGTGCACCAGCATCGACACGAGGTCGTGCCCCGGATTCTCGCGGCGCTCCTCCCACAGCCGTGAGAAGTAGCTGACGCACTCGAGCAACTCCTCGCGGCGCTGCTCGTGCGACTCGACGATGCCGCCCGGCTCGGGAATCGCGAACACGACATCGGACCAGCGGGTCAGCATGCGTCGATCCTCGAACGGGAAGTCGAACAGGGTCGCGAGCATCCGGGTCGTCAGCTCGATCGAGACGATGTCGACCCAGTCGAACGTCTCCCCCTCGGGCAGCGATTCGAGCACCTCGACGGTGCGCTCGCGGATCACCGGCTCGACGTTCTGGAGGTTGCGGGGCTGCACCGAGGGCGTGACCGTGCGCCGCTGTTCGCGATGCTCCGGTGGGTCCATTGCGATGAACGTCATGATGCGCTGTTCCGGCGGCGGGAGCTGGTCGATCGGCAGCCCGAGGGAGATCCCACTGGCGCTCGAGTAGGTCTGCCAGTCGGCCTCGACGACTTTGATGTCGTCGTACTTGGTGAGCGACCAGTACCGACCCGAGCTGGCCAACTCGTTGAAGTGGACCGGGTCTTCCTCGCGAAGTCGGGCGAAGTGGCCGTGCCACCGACCTTCGGCGAACAGGTGCGGATTGAGCGGGTTGATCTGGCTGATCGACAACTCCGCTGCGTCCGGAACATCACGGCCCTCCTCCGCCATCTCCTGATCCGGCGTGCGGAAATCCGGATCGGGCTCCGGAATGGACTGCGCCCGGGTTGCTCGGGTGTCGGTCATCGGCTGCTGCTCCTCGCTGCGGTCGTCGGTACACATGCTGGACCCACGGAAACGCGGGCCGACACGGCGGCGCACACACGATTCCACATCGGACCCCCACCAACCGATCCGGACCGGCGATCCCCTGCGCCACGAACCCGAACTCCGACAGACCGAATGCCCTCGACCACGGCAGCGCAGAAGCTTGATCACGGCACCGCTCGGTCGGGTCCAGGATCACTGCCAGGTGAGCTCCGGACGGCAGTGCGGCAGGCGGCCAACACTCCATGGACACGCAAACCGTCGCGTCAGGGCGATCGGTGATCTGCACGGACGGTCAGGGAACGATCACGACCTTCATGGCGTCGCCAGCGGCGAGTGCGGTCTGCATCGCCTCGGCGGCGTGTGCGATCTCGAAGCGGTGGGTCACGATCCGGTCGAACGGGACCGTCGTGTGGTGGTCGGCCAACATCTGCAAGGTCGGTGCGTAGACACGAGCGTCCTCACCGGCGACACCGACCAGGCTGAGGTTGCGGCCGAGCAACTCGGCCGGGTTGAGGTCGACCGGGCCGAGATCGACGAACGCCCCCACCTCGAGCAGGGTACCGCCGTCACGCAACACGTCGACGGCGACACCGAAGCTGTCCGGGTGCCCGGTCGCGTCGACCACCACGTCGACGCCGTCGGGCGCGCACCCACGCACCGCGGCGACGGTGGCCGCCTCCTCCTCTGCGACGATGCAGTCGGTGGCGCCGACATCAGCTGCGATGTCGAGGCGCGGCCCGTCGCGATCGATCGCGATCACCCGCGCCGCGCCCATCAGTGCGGCCTTGGCGACGTGCACCACGCCCACCGGGCCGACCCCGACCACCGCCACCGTGTCGCCGGGGCGGAACCCACCCGGGCGCGGCATCTTCGCCGCCAACTCGAGGCTGTGGGTCACGGCGAACAGCTCGGTGAGCACGGCGACCTCGTCGGGCAGACCGTCGGGCACACGGAACACCGGCGTCCCCGGGAGCAGGTACAGGTAGTCGGCGAACCCACCGAACAGATGGGGTGGCTCGCCACACGTCAGCGAGTTGCCGTAGTTCTCCAGGTTCCGGCAGAAGTAGTACGGGAAGTCGTCGGTGCAGAATCGGCACCGGCCGCACGCCCGATTCGGGGCCGGGACGACGCGCTCGCCGACCCGCAAGGGCGTGCCGTCGAAGGCGACCGCTCCCCCATCGCCGATCGCGGCGACGATGCCGACGTTCTCGTGCCCCTGGATGATCGGGAACGGGGTGGAGCGGGCGTACTCGGTGCCGGCGTACTGCTCGGTCTCACCGCGGAACGTGTGCTTGTCGGTGCCACAGATGCCAGACGCCACCATCTGCAGCAGCACCGCACCCGGTTCGAGATCGGTCGGGAACGGATACTGCTCGACACGGAGATCGAAGGGCGCGACGAGCGTTGCGGCCGAGACGAGACGGTTCACCCACCCCAGCGTAGGTGGCCCGCCCCTCCCGGCCGGAGTGCGGGGCGGGTCCGCCGCCTCACCTGATGGCCGACCCGTGCGGTCGTGAGCCGAGGTCCTCACCGACGTCGACATCGGCCAGCCCACCAACCGGAACGGTCAGGTCACGGCGATTCGATGTCGTCGAGTCGTGCGCGTCCGGTTGCTCCTGAACGGACGTGCGGCCGATCACGGGCCTCGTTACCGACCCGAGCGAGCCGGATGGCTGCGGTGTTCATCGAGACGTCGGTTGGCACGGCAACGCCGTTGTGACGGCGCCGTCGGCCGTCGGGTGTTGCTCGGCGTCGCCGGTCGCCGAACCCGTCACCGCTCACGCATTGCCTGACACGGCGTCAGTCGCCGATGCACTCGCTGCATTCGCCGTAGATGTCGACGGCATGGTGCGACGCCGTGAAGCCGGAGGCCTCGGCGACGTCGTGGAATGTCCGGTCCATCGCCTCCTCGACCCGGTCGGGCAGTGTGACGTCGACGACCGCGCCACACGCCTCGCAGATGAGGTGATGGTGGTGTTCCGTGAGGTGCTCGGCGAGTTCGAAATGGGCGTGGTCGCCGACGTGCACGAGCCGGCGGACGATTCCGGCGTCGGCCATCACCGACAGACTCCGATAGGCCGAACTCTGCGCGAGCGAGGTGTCGACCGTGAGCAGTTCAGGCAGGGTGATCGGTGACCCCGCAGTGGCGAGGGCATCGACCACGGCACGACGGTTGGCCGTGTACTGGTGGTCGTGGTCCGACAGCCGAGCCGCAACCGAGCGGTGCAGGTCGGGATCGGTGTTCACGACGAGTCACCCGTGCGCTCGATCGGTCGGTCCCGAGTGCGCTCGTTCGGGTGATCGTGGTCGTGGTCGTGGTCGTGATCGTGGTCGTGGTCGTGGTCGTGGTCGTGCCGGTGGATACCATGATGTGGCACGAGTTCGGGCGCATGTGGTTCACCGTGGTCGTGGCCGTGGTCGTCGACGACGATCGTCGTGCCGTCGTCGCGGATGAGCCGACCACCGAAGGCCTCGGCCAGCAACGCCGGCATGAGCACGTCCTCCGGAGGGCCGGCAGCGAGCACGCAGCCGGCCATGAGCATCACGACGTCGGCACGGCGCGCTTCGGCGAGATGGTGCGTCGAGAACACGACTGCGCCTCCCTGCTCGGCGTGCTGCTCGATCACCTCGAGGATGCGCAGTTGGCTCGGTAGATCGAGCCCGGTGATGGGTTCGTCCAGCAACAGAAGGTCGGGTTCCGACGCGAGCGCCTGCGCGACGAGCACCCGTTGTTGTTGCCCGCCCGACAGGTCGCCGAACGGCTGGCGCCGCAGGTGGGACACTTCGAGACGGTCGGCTGCCCGCTCGATCGTCGCACGGTCATCTCGGCGTAGCAGCCCGAGCAGCCCGCGGGCCGGGTAGCGACCCATACGGAGCACCTCGTCGACCGACAGCGGCATCCATCGGTGATGGTCACGATGTTGGGTGACCATCGCCACCGAGCCGTTCACCGAGATGCGACCGTCCTCCGGCGGTACCAGCCCGGCGAGCAGCGACAGCAGTGTGGTCTTGCCGCTGCCGTTCGAACCGACCAGGGCGACCGAGGTGCCGGACCGCACCTCGAACGAGATCGGTGCGAGCGCGACGGTCGGTCCGTAGTGCACGCACACGTCGGTCGCGGCGACGAGAGGATCAGTCGTCGTTGTCATGAGAGTGATTCTCACTCTATCATGGTGAGAATGATTCTCAGGATGCGTGGCAGCATCGTCGCCACCGTCGCCACCGTCGTCGTGGCCGCCGTGCTCGCGGCCTGTGGCAGCGAGTCGGACGCCCCGGGAGGCGAGACCGCGAGCATCGTCGCCACCACGAGCATCTGGGCCGACATCACGTCGAGGGTTCTCTGTGACATCGAGGTACCGGCGATGATCCCGACAGGAGCCGATCCGCACACGTTCGAACCCTCGCTGCGAGATCGGGAACTGCTCGAAGACGCCGAGGTCGTCGTTGCCAACGGTGCCGGGCTCGAGGAGTCGCTCACCGATCTGTTGGGGGCTGTCGCTGCCGACGACACCAACGTGATCGAGTTCGCGGCGTTCGTCGACACGATCGAGGGTCTTGACGATCACGACGATCACGAGGGTCAGGACGATCACGACGACGGCGGTGACGCCGGTGAACACTCTGTCGATCCCCATCTCTGGCAGGACCCGAGTCGGGTGAGCGATGCACTCGACTCGTTCGTCGCCGCGTTGGGATCGAACGGCACCGACGAGTGTGTGGCCGCCTACCGGTCGGAACTCGACGCGCTCGACGCCGAGATCGTCGGACTGATCGCTGCCGTCCCGTCGGAGGACCGCATCATGGTCACGAGTCACGACTCGCTGGCGTACTTCGCCGATCGGTACGACCTCGAGATCGTCGGTACCGTCATCCCATCGACGAACACGCTCGCCCAGACGAACGCAGCCGACCTCGCCGACCTGGCAGACGTCATCGAGGAACGCGGCGTCACTGCGATCTTCACCGAGGAACTCGAGTCAACCGCCGACGCCGACGCACTGGCCGAACGGTTGGGCGTCCACGTGGTTCCGCTGGTGACCGACGCGCTCACCGACGATCCGGAGACCGACACCTACGTCGAGATGATGCGGGCGAACGCGACCCGCATCGCGGAGGCGCTCACACGGTGAGCCGACGATGGGCTGGCTGACCGATCCGATCGACTGGTGGATCACGCCGTTCACCGACAATCCGTTCCTGCGCGATGCGCTCTGGGCGGCGCTGCTGACGGTGCTCTGCACCAGCGTGATCGGCACGTGGGTCGTCTTGCGCGGGCTCAGCTTCCTCGGCGACGCGCTCGCTCACGGTGTGCTCCCCGGCATCGCGATCGCATTCGTGCTGGGTGGCAACACCACGGTCGGCGCCCTGCTGGCGGCGCTCGCAATGGTCGCCGGGGTCCAGGTCATCCGGACCGCATCCCCGCTGCCCGACGACGCCTCGATCGGCGTGCTGTTCGTCGGGTTCCTTGCGCTCGCGGTCGTCGTCATGTCGGCACAGACCGGACGCGGCGCTGGCGACCTGACACGGTTCCTCTTCGGCTCGATCAACGCCGTGGACGCGACCGACCTGCGCCTGCTGGTCGTCGTCGCCGCCATCACCGTCGGCTCGGTGACCGTGCTCCATCGGGCCCTGCTGGTCAGCACCTTCGACATCACCCAGGCTCGGCTGATCGGGTTCCGACCGCAGCTCACCCACTTCGCACTGCTGGTGTTGCTGGCGCTCTCGATCGTCGCCTCGTTCGAGACCGTGGGCAGCCTGCTCGTCTTCGCGTTTCTGATCGCACCACCGGCGACGGCTTCGCTGCTCGTCACACGGGTGCCGCTGATGATGGTCGTCGCCGTGGCGATCGGCAGCGTGTCCGCAGTGATCGGCATCCTCATCAGCTATCACCACGCCACGGCGACCGGAGCCACGATGGCGCTCGTGACGGTGATCGCGTTCGTCATCGGCCTGCTCACGCAGAATGCGCTACGACTCGCTCGCCGCTGACGAGCGGCGCATGGCCTCGAACGTCGAGACCGGCCTCGTTCGACACGGCGGCAATGTGCCGGAGTGCTCCCCGACCTTGCCGCCCAGCGCCGCGATCACGTCGGCGTCGTCGAGGAGCGCCGTCGACACGGAGTGGTCCTGGACACACACCACGACGACATCGGCGGCCGAGACGGCGTCCAGCGCACGAGGACGCCACACTCGCGTCGAGCGACTCGAACGGTTCGCACCGCGCCGCCGAACGGTTCCACACCACAGGCGATCGGCCTCCGGCGACGAACGCCCGCGCCGACGCCGACCCCAGAAGCCCAGACCCAACACTCCGACGCGGTCCATCCCACCCCTCGGTCCTCCGGCCCGGATCCGGACAGGCTCGATCCGGCCGGACCGTCGTCGAACTCAAACCACTCCTGGACGACCGATCAGGCGCGCAGCACCAGCAGGAACTGGCCGCCACCCGGTTCGATCTCGGCCGCCACCTCCAAGTCCGGGTCGAGCCGTGACAGGCGGTCGACCAGCCAGTCGGCGGCTTCGCGAGCGTCGTGTTCGTCCGGGCACCGCGCCATCACCTCGCGGCCGCCTTTGCGGGAGAGGCGATCGGCACTCGTGAGGATCACGGCCGGGTCGATCACGAAGAGGTGCCCGGCCCAGGGCACGATCGGCTTGACCTTGCCCTTGCCCGTGTTGCAGGCGCGATGCGCCAGTCGTTCGACCGGCTGGGCGCCACCCTTCTTCTTGGAGCGTCGATCGGTGATCAGGCTGTCGATGCTCGGGCCGCGGCCGTCGTTCACGGACATCTCCGGATCGACCGGCTCGTCACACAACCAGCAACGCCACCCATCGCGATCCCCGATCACATCCATTCGTGCCATCGCGGCACCGTACCGCCGCGCGGGTGGACGGTCGTGATGACCGCACCAACGGTCAGACCGGCAATTCCGGGTGACGAAGTTCGCATCAAGCAGATCGCCGTCGCCAACGGGATGTTCGACGCCGACGAGGTCGATGTGTTCGACCAGCTGCTGGACGGATTCTTCGACGGCTCGATGGAGAGCCACGAATGGCTGGTCGCCGAACACGGCGAACGCGCCGTGGGCGGGGCCGACGTCGCCCCCGAGCCGTCCGGCCACCACGTCTGGAACCTGTACTTCCTCGCCGTGGCACCCGAAGCACATGGCACGGGGGCCGGCAGCGTGCTCCTGCGACACGTCGAGGCGATGCTGCGGGAGCAGGCACCGAACACGCTCAGGTGATGATCATCGAGACGTCGTCGACCGAGGCGTACTCGGGAACCCGCTCGTTCTACCGGGACCACGGGTTCGTCGAGGAGTCACGGATCCGTCAGTTCTACGGCGCCGGCGACCACAAGGTCACGTTCTGGAAGTCGCTCGCGGCGTGAGCCAGAAACACCGACGAACCGTTCACGGCGCAGGAGCGTTACTCTCGGCCCATGGCTGACTCCCGGCTCGCCGGAACTCAGATCGCCGATTCGGTGATCGATCTGTTCGGGGGAACACCCCTCGTCCGGATGAAGCGCACGATGGAGATCGAGGAGCTGCCAGCGGTGCTGGCCATGAAGATGGAGACCACCAACCCCGGCGGATCGTCGAAGGACCGACCCGCTCTGGAGATGATTCTCGCCGCCGAGGCGAGCGGAGAACTCCAGCCGAGCGGCACGATCGTCGAGCCGACGAGCGGCAACACCGGTGTCGGCCTCGCGATCGTCGCCGCACAGCGCGGCTACGACTGCGTGTTCGTGATGACCGACAAGGTCGCGCCCGAGAAGATCTCACTGCTCAAGGCATACGGGGCCGAGGTCGTCGTGTGCCCGGTGGCCGTCGCCCCGGATGACCCGCAGAGCTACTACAGCGTCGCCGAACGACTCACGCAGGAACGCAACGCGTTCCGGCCGAACCAGTACGCCAACCCGAACAACCCGCTCTCGCACTACAAGACGACGGGGCCGGAGATCTGGGAACAGACCGCCGGCCGGATCACCCACTTCGTCGCCGGCGCTGGCACCTGCGGGTCGATCACCGGCACCGCCCGGTACCTCAAGGAGCAGAACCCCGACATCAAGATCATCGCCGCCGACCCCGAAGGTTCGGTGTTCTCGGGCGGTTCCGGTCGGCCGTACCTCGTCGAAGGTGTCGGCGAAGACTTCTTTCCGGCCGCCTGGCAGCCCGAGCTGTATGACGAGACCATCGCCATCTCCGATGCCGACAGCTTCCACATGGCCCGTCGCGTCAGCGAGATCGAAGGGATTCTGATCGGTGGGTCCGGTGGTATGGCGGTTGCAGCTGCGATCCAGGTGGCGAAGCGAGGAACTCCCGACGACATCGTCGTCGTGTTCAACCCCGACTCGGGTCGCGGCTACCTGTCACGGGTGTTCGACGACGCCTGGATGGCGAACTTCGGGTTCACGACCGAGAGCGAGCAGTGTGTCGGAGCAGTGCTCGAAGCTCGCAACCCATCGCTCGACAGCCTGCTGTACGTGAACCCCGACGAAACCGTTCGGACGGCCATCGAACGCATGCGTGCCAACGGAGTCAGCCAGCTGCCAGTCTGCAAGAACACCCCGCCGTTTGCGGCAGCCGAGGTGTCGGGATCGGTCGACGAGCTCGAACTGATGGAGGTCATCGCCGGCGACTCGGGCGTGATGGACGTCGCGGTCGAGGACGTGATGGGCTCCCACCTGCCGACGATCGGTGTCGGTCAGGGGCTCGAACGGGCTCTCGAGATGCTGCACACGGCACCGGCACTGCTGGTGCTCTCCGACGGCCGACCGCTCAGCGTGCTCACCCGAACCGACATCCTCACGTACTTCGACGCACGCGCCGACTACTGACCGACCATCGATCTCACGACCACGACCACGACGACTGCGAGAGGGAGCCATGGGAGAAGAAGAGCAACAGGTGGGGTGGGCGTTCGAGACGCTCGCGATCCATGCCGGCCAGGAGCCGGACGAGGTCACCGGCGCCGTCGTGACACCGATCTCACTGTCGACCACGTTCGCACAGAGCGAGGTCGGGGTGCACAAGGGCTACGAGTACTCGCGGTCGGGCAACCCGACCAGAACTGCGGTCGAAACGCAGATCGCGGCCTTGGAAGCAGCGCGACACGGCCTGTCGTTCGCGAGCGGCCTCGCGGCCGAGGACAACATCATGCGTCTGCTGTCGCAGGGCCATCGGGTCCTGCTCGGCAACGACGCGTACGGCGGCACCTTTCGCCTGATCAACAACGTCTGGTCGCCACTGGGATTCCCGTGGACTGCGGTCGACCTGAGTGATCTGGACGCCGTCGTCGCGAATTGGCCCGATGACACCGGCCTCGTCTGGCTCGAGACCCCGACCAACCCCCTGCTGACGTGCTTCGACATCGAAGCCATCGCAGCGATCGCCCACGAGCGCGGCGCCATGGTCGTCGTCGACAACACATTCGCCACCCCGTACCTGCAACAGCCGATCCTCCTCGGCGCCGACATCGTGCTGCATTCGGCAACGAAGTACCTCGGCGGCCACAGCGACGTCGTCGGCGGCTTCCTCGCAGTCGACGACGACGAGATCGCCGACCGGCTGCGGTACACCCAGAACGCCGCCGGTGCGGTGCCGTCGCCATTCGACTGCTACCTGGTACTGCGCGGCGCCAAGACGCTCGGCGTTCGGATGGACCGCCACTGTGAGAACGCCCGGGCGATCGTCGATCTCCTGACCGGGCACGAGGCAGTCGATCGGGTGCTGTATCCGCAGCTCCCCGACCATCCCGGCCACGCTGCGGCCGCGAAGCAGATGCGCGACTACGGGGGCATGGTCAGCTTCCTGGCTGCCGGCGGCGAGGACGCGGCACGCCGGATCTCGGCCGGCACCGAGTTGTTCACACTCGCCGAGTCGCTCGGCGCCGTGGAGAGCCTGATCGAGCATCCGGGCGCCATGACGCACGCATCGGCCGCCGGCTCTCCGCTCGAGGTTCCGGACAACCTGGTCCGTCTGAGCGTCGGTATCGAGCACGCGAGCGACCTCGTCGCCGACCTCGCCCAAGCCCTCGAACGGGGCTGACGACACGCCGACCTAGCTCCGGCCGAGACTCGCGATCGCTTCGACGAGGGAGTCGACCTCGTCGGTGGTGTTGAAGTAGTGAACCGACGCCCTGACCACTTCGTCGAGGCCGCGATTCGGGAAGTCGAGGCGGGCCGACATCTGCGACGTGATCGACACGTTGATGCGCCGCTCCCGCAGCATCGCCTGCACATCGCCGGGCTCGTGGCCCGCGACGGTGAACGTGACGATCGCCGCACGTTCGACTCCCTGGTCGCGGACCGAGACTCCGTCGATCCCGGCGAGAGCGTTCCGAAGACGCGATGCGAGCACCCCGTTACGTTCGGCGATCGCACCGACGCCGATCTCCGATGCGTAGTGCAGAGCCGTGGCCAAGCCCACCTTGCCGGCGAAGAAGACCTCGTAGGGCTCGAATCGACGAGCCGAAGGCAACGGCGTGATCGTCATCGGCGCGTCCCACGACGAGCCCCACCCGTCGACGCCGGCCGGGTTGCCCATCTGGGCGAGCGCCGCGTCGCTCGCCCACACCATTCCGGTCCCGCGTGGACCACGCAGGAATTTGCGCCCGGTGAACGACAAGATGTCGCAGCCGATGTCGTCCACGTTCACCGGAAGCTGCCCGGCCGATTGGCATGCGTCGACCTGGTACAGGATCGAGGAGTTGCGAAGCAGGCGCCCGACCGTGGCGACCGGATTGACCAGACCACCCTGTGTCGGGACATGCATCAGCGACACGAGCCGGGTCCGGTCGTCCAGCAACGACTCGAGCGCAGCGACGTCGACCTGTCCGTGCTCGTCGTCGGGCACGATGACGATCTCGGCACCCTGGAGCTCTCTCGCCCGCAGGAGCCCACCCATGTTGCTCGGGTATTCGGCATGCGTGGTCAGGATGCGATCACCCGCCTGGAACCGCAGCGCCGAGAACGCCGCATTCCAGGCACGGGTCGCGGATTCGACGAACGCCCAGTTGCTTGGACGACCGCCGAACAGCGTGCACGCCGCCGAGTAGACCGATTCGAGTTCGTCGTGGCACTCATCGGCGATCTCGTACCCGCCGATCATCGCCTCCCGGCGCAGATAGTCGACCACCCGGTCGACGACGACCGCGGGAGGCAGGCTCGAACCGGCATTGTTCAGATGCGTCACGACCTCGCACCCGGGAGTCACGGCACGGACTGCTTCGACATCGATCGGCACGCGCCGCAGACTACCGACCGCTCGCTACGGGCCGGTGTGTCCGACCCGTCGATTCGAGGCCGCGAAACGGGTGAACCGACCTGCGCCACGATCAGACCCGGGATCGTTCGGCGATCCTCCTGACACCGATCCTCCGGACCGGTGTCGGTCGCAGATGCATGACCGGTCACGGCGTTCGCTACCGTTACCGACATCGACGACACCACCCCGCCACCGACCTCGAAGCGTCCGTTGGTGATCGCCGCCAACCGCCTGCCCGTCACCCGCACGCCTGACGGCGACTGGGAGACCAGCCCCGGCGGGCTCGTGAGAGCACTCTTGCCGATCGTGCAGGAGAGCCGGGGGGCCTGGGTCGGATGGACGGGCCAGATCGACGACTCCTCCGACGTCATCCACGCCGACGGCATCGAGATGCACCCGGTACCGATCAGCGCCGACGAGATGAACCACTACTACGAGGGTTTCTCGAACGACACGCTGTGGCCGCTCTATCACGACGCCATCAAGGAGTCGAACTTCGACAGCGGCGACTGGGACGCCTACGTCGCGGTCAACGAGCGGTTCGCTGCCCGCATGGCCGACGTGGCGCCTGTGAACGCAACCGTCTGGATCCACGACTATCACCTCCAGCTCGCGCCGGCGATGCTGCGTTCGAAGCGCTCCGATCTCCGGATCGGCTGGTTCAACCACATCCCGTTCCCGCCGCTCGAGCTCTTCCAGCGGTTGCCGTGGCGCACCGACATCATCGCCGGCCTGCTCGGCGCCGACGTGCTCGGGTTCCAGCGCGAGCGAGGTGCCCGCAACTTCATCGCCGCCGCCCATCAGCTCGTCGGCGCCACCGAGGTCGACGACGAGCTCGTCAACTTCGGCGGCCGCAACGTGGTCGTCAGCAACTTCCCGATCTCGATCGACGTCGACGACTTCGAACTGCTCGCCAGCGGCCGCTCGACGCGCAAACGGACCGCGCAGATCCGCGCCCGACTCGGCGACCCCGAGGTCATCCTCCTCGGCGTCGACCGCCTCGACTACACCAAGGGCATCGGCGCCCGGCTGCGAGCGTTCGGGCGGTTGCTCGACGACGGGCGTCTCGATCCGGAACACCATGTACTGGTGCAGATCGCCACGCCCACGCGTCAGGGCGTCGAGCTGTACCAGGAGGAACGTCGTGAGATCGAACAGATCGTCGGCGAGATCAACGGGATTCACTCACGGCTCGGGTTCCCTGTCATCCACTACCTGCACCAGATGCTGCCGCTGACCGAGCTCATTCCCCTGTACCGGGCCGGCGACG
Source organism: uncultured Acidimicrobiaceae bacterium (assembly GCA_963792905.1). Taxonomy (GTDB): domain Bacteria; phylum Actinomycetota; class Acidimicrobiia; order Acidimicrobiales; family Ilumatobacteraceae; genus Ilumatobacter. The sequence goes on along the minus strand of CAWBYE010000019.1, from coordinate 670,709 downwards.
TGATGCTGGTGACACCGTTCCGCGACGGTATGAACCTGGTCGCCAAGGAGTACGTGGCGGCTCACGTCGACGGCGACGGCGTGCTCGTGCTCTCCGAATTCACCGGCGCGGCCGACGAGCTCGACCAGGCGCTGCTCGTCAATCCGCACGACGAACAGGCCTTCGAGGACGTCATCGTCCGCGCGGTCGAGATGCACCGCCACGAACGACGACCACGCATGGAAGCGATGCGGCAGGCGATCGCATCGGCCAACGTCAGCGATTGGGCCCGGTCGTTCATGGACGTCCTCGACCCGTGAGCGCACCGACCGACGTCTCTCCGGCCGATCTGATCGGGCTCGTTCGCCCGCATCTCGCCACGGCACTCGTCGCATTCGACGTCGATGGGGTACTCGCGCCGCTCGTCGATCACGCCGACGACTCCGAGCTCCTTCCCGGCGTCCATCACGCGTTGACCGAGCTCGCCACCCGAACCACGGTGGCCATCGTGTCGGGTCGAGCTCTCGAGAGCCTGAGCCGACTGTTCGCATTTCCACCCGAACTCCACGTCATCGGAAGTCACGGCCTCGAGGTACGTGGCGAGGACGCCCCGGCGCTCGACGACGACGAGCAGTACACGTTCGACCAACTCGAGATCATCGCCACCCGCGGCGTCGAGGCGGCCGGCGACGGCGCCTGGCTCGAGTACAAGCCCGCCAGCGTCGTGCTCCACACCCGGGCCGCCGACGCCGCACTCGCCGCACCTGCTGCGGAAGCCGTCACCAACCTGTCACGGATGATCGACGGCGCCCAGGTGAAGCCAGGGAGCGATGTCGTCGAACTCCTGGCCCGCACCGCGAGCAAGGGCGATGCACTCCTGCATCTCGCCGAACGGCTGGGTCGCTCGCCCGTCGTGTATCTGGGTGACGACGTCACCGATGAAGACGCATTCCGTCTGATGAGCCAGCACGACCTCTCGGTCCGCGTCGGGCCGGGCGACTCGGCCGCTGCGCACCGGCTCAGCGACCCGACCGGCGTCGCCGAGTTCCTGTCGCTGCTCGCGCTGCCCGCCTGACTGCTCGACGGATCGCCCGGGCCGTTGGCTGCGCGGTACCGCCGAGCAATCGGCGAGCAGGCGTCGGCCCACACCGGGGCGACGCATGAGGGCGACCGATGTGACGCGCCCGCGCCGACGGTCGTCAGCGGCCGGCCAGCGCCTCGACGACGGGCGCGAATCCGTCGGGATCTCGCACCACGTAGTGGCTGATGCCGAGCAACTCGCGTTGACGCTCGATCTTGTCGATGATCTGCTCCAACGAGCCGAACAGAGCGAACGGTGTCGACTCGACGACCTCGGTCGGCAGGCGGAACCGGTCCGCCAGATCCGCCGCCGTGGGGGCGTCGTCGCCGACGTGGGTGAGTTGCACGAGCGCCGACCGTTCGATCTCGTCATACCGATCGCCGGCTGCCTCCTCGAGCCAGCGACTGCGTTCGACCAAGTCGTCGAGCCCGAACCCGCCGCCCGACGGTGCTCCGCGCTCACCATGGGTCAGGCCCGTGAACTGGAAGATGTCGGCAAAACGGCCGGCCAACCGAAGCACACGACGCCCGTGCCCTCCGATCAGGAACGGCACACGGTCCTGCATCGGCCGGATCCCGAGCGACCCGATGTGCACCTGCTCGTGTGTTCCGTCGAAGTCGGCGGCTCCTGTGTCGAGGAGCGATCGTAGGATCTCGAGCGACTCGCCGAATCGGGTGACCCGCTCACCCGGTGGCCGGATCGGCGAACCGATCGCATCGTGCTCATCTTCGGCATAGCCGGTGCCGAGGCCGAGCACGAGACGGCCACCCGTCATCCGATCGACGGTCGCGGCGGTGCGGGCCAGGAGCGCCGGTTGGTGGAACTCGTTGTTGAGAACGAGCGGGCCGACCCGTAGCCGTTCCGTGGCAGCGGCAGCGACGACGAGCGGCACGAACGGGTCGACGAGATCGCTCGCCTCGCTGCCGGTCGCGGTGCCGATGTGGTCGTACGAGTACAGCTCGTCGTAGCCGAGTGCCTCGACGTGACGACAGGCGGCCGGCAGGGTCTCGCCGTCGGCGAGACCCCCGCCCTGGACGGCGAATCGGAACGGTTGGTTCATCGTGGACTCCTGCACGGGGTGGTGGCATGGCTGAGACGGACGACGTCAGCTCCCACGTGCTGCAATCGAGCGATCGAGTCGCGCGCCGTGGACGGACACACCTGGTCGTGCAGGTCGGCCACGGCCGGATCACTGGTTGCGAACTCGGCGCAGGTGAAGCAACACTGCCCGGCGAGCACGGTGACGTGGTCGCCCTGGTCGACCACCACCGACTGGTGACCGGGGGTGTGGCCCGGTGTGGCGACCGGCCGAACGCCGGATGCGACTGCGACGTCGTCCTCGACGAGCCGCAGGCGTTCGGGTTCGACCCGCTGCCCGGTCGGGCACGGTGAAATGGGGTCTGTCGATCAAGTCGTACTCGGACTGTTGAACTCGTACTCGGACTGTTGCACGTACACCGGGACGGACGGGAGACTCCGGTTCTGCCCGCAGTGGTCGAAGTGGAGGTGGCTGTCGACGATCGCCGTGACGTCACGCTCGTCGATGCCGACCGCACCGAGGGCGTCGACGATCGGCACCATCGTCGGTTCGTACACCTCGTTGATCACGGGGTGATCGTCGGCTACCCCGGTGTCGAAGAGGATCACTCCGTCGGGGTGTTCGATCGCATACCCCTGGATCACGTAGCTTCCATCAGCGGCCCTCGGATGCCAGTCCGGTAGACGGACCACGCCGAGCGGGAGGACGGTCACCGACGTCCGTCCGACTCGCTCCATGCCGAGAATGATATCAGCTTGCTATCACGCGATATCAGAAACCGCTACGATCTCGATCGTGAGCATCGAACAGGCACCACTCTTCGTCCGGCTCTCGGCACCGTTGCTGTCCGAGTTGGACGCCCGGATCGAGATCGACGGGCGCACCAAACAAGCCGTCGTGGAAGACCTGTTGTCGCAGCAGTTGCAGGCGGCGCCATCTCCCGGCCCCACCGACATTCTCGACCTCGACGGCGTGGCCACTCTCCTCCACGTGCATCGGAGCGACATGCTCGAACGGATCGCCGGTGGTGACTTTCCGGCACGACGTTTCGGCACCGAGTGGCGATGCAGCCGGGCCGCGGTGACCGCATGGCTCCACGGCACCGACACGATCACCGACCGGCCGACCGGGTTCGCGCCAGGTTGATGCACCCACCCGCCGATCGGGTCCGCAAGCTCGACGTCGAGGCCGGTCGTCGTGCGGACGCGAGTCCACGCCAGGCCGGCGAGACACCCGGCATCGTTCGTCCGTCGGCGCCACGGGCCGGCCGCTCGGCCTCATGCGCTGATCGTCACGGCGACGACCTCGGCCGGGCTCGGTCGCAGACCCGCCACGTGCCGAACGATCAGAACAGCGTCGGCTGTTCGGGCCGATACACACGCGGGCAGGCCGTCCAGGGCACGTAGTTGTCCATGAACACCCAGGTTCGCCGATGGATCGCCGACGGGCCGTACCCCTGCAGGGCCGACTTGTGCACCGGGCACGGATAGCCCTTGTTGGTGTCGAACGACCAGTGCGGATAGCTCTCGGCAAGCGCACGCATCTCCCGGTCGCGGACGACCTTGGCGAGGATGCTCGCCGCCGCCACGCTCAGGCAATGCCGGTCGGCCTTGACCCGCATCTCCACACTCGCCACCGTCGGCGACACGAAGTTCCACTTGCCATCGCTGACGGCGACGTCCGGCACGATCTCGAGCCCTGCGACGGCGCGCCGACAGGCCAAGCGCTGTGCGTCGGCCATGCCGAGTTCGTCACACTCCTCCTGGCTCGCCGCACCCACCGCCCAGTCGTCACACCAGTCCGCGATCCGGTCGAACAGGCGCTCGCGCTCGTGCTCGCTGAGCATCTTGGAGTCACGGACACCGAGCACCCGCTTGTCGCGGGCAGGATCGCCGCACCGACCACCAACGGACCGGCCCATGCGCCGCGACCGACCTCGTCGATACCGACGACGATCTCGTGGCCCTGCGCCCACATTTCCTGTTCGATCTTGCGGGTGGGAGCCCGACCGGGTGCCATCGGCCCCGACGCTACCCCGACCACACGACCGGACGGCGACGCATGAGGCGCGTTCGGTACCGATTCGGCGGTGCGAACGGTCGCTCGGGGTGACACAGTGGCACCCGTGAATCCATTGCACGAGGTCACGGTGCTCGACGGCGGCATGGGCCAAGAGTTGTTGCGGATGTCCGACGCGCCGCCGACGCCGCTCTGGTCGGCACAGGTGATGACCGACCAGCCGGAACTCGTTCGCGACCTCCACCGCCGATTCATCGACGCTGGTGCCGACGTGATCATCGTCAACTCCTATTCGGCCACGCGGTGCCGGCTCGGCCCAGCCGGCGTCGAAGACGACTACGAACGTCTTCAGCAACTCGCGTGCGAGTTGGCCGTCGAAGCGTGTGACGATCGAGACGACGTCCGGGTTGCCGGCTGCCTCTCACCGTACGGGTGGTCGTATCGGCCCGAGATCACGCTGCCGCTCGACGAGTTGACCGCCCGATTCGCGGAGACCGCATCGCTCCAGGCGCCATTCGTCGACCTGATCATCTGCGAGACGATGGGATCGATCCACGAAGCGACCGCTGCTGTCACGGGCGCCAGTGATACCGGACGGCCGGTCTGGGTGAGCTGGTCGCTGCTCGACGACGACTCGGGCCGGCTCCGCAGCGGGGAACCGCTCGAGGACGCCGTGACGGCGATCCGCGAGCTGCATCCGGATGCGATGCTCGTCAACTGCTCGGTCCCCGAGGCGCTCACGGCAGCGATCGCGACCCTCGAGCTCGGACACGTCCCGTTTGGTGCGTACGCCAACGGATTCACCCACATCGCAGACGAGTTCGCACCCGGCACGACGGCGGCCGTGCTCGGCCACCGGCACGACCTCGATCCTGCGAGCTACGCCGACATCGCCCTCGGATGGGTCGAGCAGGGCGCGACGATCATCGGTGGCTGCTGTGAGATCGGGCCGGACCACATCGCCGAGCTGGCGCGGCGGCTCGGGCGGGCCGAACGCCACAGGCCCGGTACGAACTCGACGAACGAGCCGAACGAACTCAGCTGAAAGATCCCGGCTCCGCCGACGGATCGACGCCGCGACGCGGCTCGGCGTCGGCCTCGGGCGCCGGCCACAATGCCTCGCCCGTCGCCTCGCGGGAGCTCCATGCAGGCGCAGCACGGGGAGCCGTGAGCGTCACGGGTTCGCCGATCTGTTCCCAGAGGATCGCAGGCCGTTCGCCGTGCCATCTGATCGCATACGAAACCGACGAGGCCGGCCCTGTCGGGACGCCGTAGACATCGAGCGACTGGCCGAGCCACGTGGGAGGCAGCCCGTCCGGAAAGAGGGCACCGCCGTCCGCCAACCGAGCCTCCAGCCAAGCGATCGAGCGGACGCCGCTCGGCGGTTCGGATGGCACCGCCGAGGTCGAGCGTCGAGCGGCGATCCGCTCGAGATCGCGTCTGGCCCGATGCTCATCAGCGGAGGCCAGGACCCGAGCTGCGGCCGTCAACGCGACATCGGCATCCCAACTCGCGACCGGGCCCAGGGCTTCGACCGCGTCGACCAGCTCCGGCATCCAATGATGGGGGGCCTCCCCCATCCTCACGAGTTCACCGAGTGACAGCACGAAGCCGGCCGGGTCATCACGCGCATGAGGGACCGCCCCGAGCGCGATCTCACAGCGCTCGGATGTGACCGCCTCCGCCAAGGCAGCGCCACGCTCGCCTTCGGGCAGCACGAAACGGCTCGCCCGCTCGGTGAGCGAGAGCCATCCCCGCACGACCTGCATCATCGACGGGACACTGCCGGGGATCGCGCCGGATCGTTGCGCATCGTGGACGATTGCGACCCGCGCCGAGCTTCGATGCCCGAGTGGCATCAGGAACGCCGTGTCGGCGAGATCGATTCCTTCGATCGGGACGTCGGCGATCGGGCGGTCGGTCAGCACGTCACGACGATCGAGCGCGACGGCGACCGGCATCGTCGACTCGTTCTCGATCTCGATCACGGTCAATCCACCTGCATCACCCACGCTGAACACGTGTTGGACGACGTCGCCGGACGGCACCCGCACGCGCGTCTCGGTAACTGCGGTGCCCTCGACACGCTGTTGACGGACCGACGGCTCCTCGGGCGGAACATGCCATCGGTCATCGGCCGCGACGAACGAATTCAGCGGGGCCGTCCCGTCCCACGGTTCGATGCCGCCCGACGGGGTGATCGAAGCGCGCCACGGCCGCCCGGTGATCCCCGTCGTGATCATGCCGGACGTCGGAATGCGGTGACCGGACGAGCCGGAGGGGCGACCGGACACACCGATGACCCAGAGTGCTGTACAGCGAGCATCGGGGCGACGGTCAGTCCAGTTCGCTCTTGCTGCTCCGCGACATCAGCGCCGAGAGCGCCTCACGCGCACTTCGGCCCTCGTGGCAGACGGCGACGACCTGTTCGGTGATCGGCATCTCGACACCGTACCGAAGGGCGAGGTCGAGCACGCTCGGTGAACTCTTGACCCCCTCGGCCACCATGCTCATCGACCCGAGGATGTCATCGATCGACTGACCCTGACCGAGTGCCAGGCCGACCGAGTTGTTCCGGCTCTGCTTGGACGAGCAGGTGGCGATCAGGTCACCCATGCCCGCCAGGCCGGCGAAGGTCATCGGATCGCCGCCCATCGCAACGCCGAGGCGTGACATCTCTGCCAGGCCGCGGGTGATGATGGTCGCACGAGTGTTGTCGCCGAACTCCATACCCTCGGCCATGCCGGCGGCGATCGCAATCACGTTCTTCACGACACCGGCCACCTCGCAGCCGATGACATCGGGATTGGTGTAGACGCGAAGGTTGGGCCGGGTGAGAATCCGTTGCAGTTCCAAGGCGATCGTCGCATCGGGGATCGCGACCACGCTCGCGGCCGGCTGACCCGCCATGATCTCCTTGGCCAAGTTGGGACCGGTCATGACCCCGATGGGCCGACCGGGCATCTCGTCGGCTGCGACTTCGGTCATCCGCATCAGCGTCGCCCGCTCGATTCCCTTCGTGAGGCTCACGATCGGGACCCATGGCCGGAGGTAGGGCGCAGCTTGGTTGGCAACCTCGCGGAAGCCGTGCGATGGGGCTGCCATCACCACCACGTCTGCCGTGCTCACCGCCTCTTCCATCGAGGACGTTGCCTGCAACCGGTCCGGCAGCGCGTAGGACGGCAGATAGTCGGGGTTGACGCGGGCGGCGTTGATCTGCTCGACGAGTTCTGGCCGTCTCGCCCACAGCTTCGTCGGTGTATTGGCACTGGCGAGCGCGGCCACCGTCGTACCCCATGAGCCGGCACCGATCACCGCCACCCGGATCTCAGACGATCGCATCATGACGGCAGCGTAGGCGGTCGCACGATCCCGAACCCCGGCCGAGCACCGAGGGGCCGCGTACGCCTCCACGAACGGCCGGTACACGACGTAGTCTCGTATCGGTGGAGACGGCCGCTCTCGTTCCGATCAAGGGCTTCCACGCGGCCAAGGCTCGGCTGGCGCCCGCGCTGTCGGAGGCAGACCGCGAGCGCCTGGCCCGGTGGATGGCAACCCGCGTCGTCGAAGCGCTGCGGCCGACTCCCACCTTCGTGGCCTGTGACGACGAGGCGGTCGCAGAGTGGGCGGAAGGCCTCGGCGCCGGAGTGCTCTGGGGCCCTGGGCTCGGTTTGAACGGCGCGCTCGACGTCGGCGTGGAGACGCTGGCGGGTCAGGGATTCGAACAGGTCGTGATCGCGCACGGCGATCTACCGCGGCCGGACCGTCTCAACTCGGTGATCGTTCCCGACACGATCGTGCTGATCCCCGACCGCCGACGAGATGGGACGAACGTGCTGGCACGTCCGACTGACATCACGATGGCCGCCGAGTACGGCGCAGCGAGCTTCTGGCGGCATCTCGACGCCGCGCTCACCAGCGGCTCCCCCGTGCAGGTTCGTGCCGACCCACTGCTGTCGATCGACATCGACACCATCGACGACTGTCGACATCCGATCGCAGCCTCGGTGCTCCGGCCGTTCCTCGGGGAGGCGATGCCTCGATGAGCTCCAACGAGCCGGGTCAGCCGGGGCACCACACGATGGAACCGTCCGTCGACCTCCCGACACCGGGCGTCGCACTGGCGATCGGAGCCCACCCCGACGACGTCGAGTTCGGCTGCGGTGCAACCTTGGCGAAGTGGGCGGCCGACGGCTGCATCGTGCACCACCTGGTCTGCACCGACGGGTCGAAAGGCACCTGGGATCCCCACGTCGACAAGGTCGCGCTCGCACGCCGTCGACAGGACGAACAGCGTGAGGCGGCCCGACGGCTCGCCGGGCAGCAGGCCGGCGAGTGCCGGTTCCTGGAGTACGTCGATGGCGAACTCGACAGTGACCTCGTGGCGCGCGGTCGTGTCGCACGGGTGATCCGTGAGCTACGTCCCGATGTCGTTCTGGGGCATGATCCCTGGAAGCGGTACCGTCTGCATCCGGATCATCGCCACGCCGGGCTGTTGGCTTGCGAAGGCATCGTCGCCGCCCGAGATCCGCATTTCTACCCAGAGCACGGCATCGGGCACCACCGGCCGGACACGCTGTTGCTGTTCGAGGCGGACGAGCCGGATCACGTCGAGAACGTCGCCAACTCGGTAGGCGCCAAGATCGAAGCGCTCGAGGCCCACGAGAGCCAGTTCGAGTCGACGATGCACGCGCTGGACGACGACCAACTCGACGCGTTCCGGGCGCGGATCACCCAACGGCTCCGCGGACTCGGAACCCCGTACGGCATCTCGTTTGCCGAGGTGTTCAAGCGGATCGGCGACCTGTGAGCTCCTCCTCGCGCTGACCGAGCACCCGCGGAAAGGGCCCGCCGACCACATGTGCGACCCGACGGCACTCGGTTCGGACGCGACGAGAGGCGAGCCGGATGGCTCGCCTCTCGACCGTTCCCTGTGAAGTGTCAGCGCTTCTTGGCTGGGGCCTTCTTGGCTGGGGCCTTCTTGGCTGGGGCCTTCTTGGCTGGGGCCTTCTTGGCCGGGGCCTTCTTGGCTGGGGCCTTCTTGGCCGGAGCCTTCTTGGCCGGAGCCTTCTTGGCCGGAGCCTTCTTGGCCGGAGCCTTCTTGGCCGGGGCCTTCTTGGCCGGAGCCTTCTTGGCCGGAGCCTTCTTGGCCGGAGCCTTCTTGGCCGGAGCCTTCTTGGCCGGAGCCTTCTTGGCCGGAGCCTTCTTGGCCGGAGCCTTCTTGGCCGGGGCCTTCTTGGCCGGAGCCTTCTTGGCCGGAGCCTTCTTGGCCGGAGCCTTCTTGGCCGGAGCCTTCTTGGCCGGAGCCTTCTTGGCCGGAGCCTTCTTGGCCGGGGCCTTCTTGGCCGGAGCCGTCCTCGCTGCCATCAGTCGTTCACCGGCCCGGGTTCAGGGCCGACTTGAGCGTCGAACTCGCCGAGAACTTCATAGCGGTCGAGGCCTTGATCTGCACCGGCTCACCCGTTTGCGGGTTGCGGCCGGTCCGGGCCGAACGCTCGGTGGTGCTGAACGAACCGAAGTTCGGCCACGCGACCTTGCCGCCCTTCTTCGTCTCAGCGACGACCGTTTCGAAGAACGACGTCACGGTGCGCTCGACTTCGGTCTTCGACACGCCAGCGGATTCGGCAACGGCTTCGATCAGTTCTGCCTTGGTCATGAGATTTCCTTTGTTTCGCAGAGGTGGACGAGTCACGCGATTGTGTCTCGATGCCCGTCGGGCTGCCTTCATCAAAGGCGCCAAACTACATTGATGCAACTATCAATGTAGTTGCATTTGCAAGAGAGGATCGACCGAGCCCTTGTAGATCAACGGTCTGAGGGGTCGATGTCGGGACTCAACGTTGCCACCGCGCTGCGGATCCGATCGGCGACCAGTTCCGATTCGCCGTCGCCGTACTCCTGTCGCGGCCAGAAGAAGCCCCGCAGGCCGTCACCCTTGCGCCGGGGCACGACGTGAGCGTGCAGGTGCGCCACGCTCTGGCTCACGATGTTGTTCATCGCCACGAACGTCCCGGGACGATCGAGCGCACTCGGAAGGGCCTGTGCAACCAGCTGCACCCGCTGGAAGAACGGGCCGATCCGGGCCGCGGGAAGGTCGGTCAACTGCACGACGTGACGAGCGGGAACCACCAGCGTGTGGCCGGGAAAGAGCGGGGATCGATCGAGGAATGCGACGGCCTCGTCGTCGGCCCAGACGACATCGGCGGTCGCTCGACCCGCGATGATGTCGCAGAAGACGCACGTCGGATCTGCGGGGGCGGTCGACTGGTCCATTCCGAGCACGTTAGGGCGTGGCGACGAGCCGTCGTCCCAGCAAGGGACGACCATCCCCCACCGGTAGGACGAGGTCGGTTACAACTGCCCTCGTTGACGACACATCAACGATCCCTGACCACCCGAGCCACACACGAGGTGCCTGTGACCGACCTCCAGACGAACGCCGGCGAGACCGCACTCGCATCGGACGAACGACCAGGAGGTGACACCACGACATTCGACGACACGCTGACTCGAATCGTGGTCGACACGTCCGTCCTCATCGCCGATCCGCACTGCTTCGAGTCGTTCGGCAGCGCCGCACTCATCATTCCCCTCACGGTCGTCGAAGAACTCGACTCGCTCAAGACTCGACCCGACGACGTCGGCAGAGCCGCCCGGACGGCGCTCCGGGCGATCGAGGAGCTCAGGATTGCGAACGGTGGTTCGCTCGCAGATCCGGTACCGGTCGGTGACGGCACCCTCCAGATCGAGATCAACGGCATCCAGAAGCACCTGCTGATCGAACACGGGCTCGACGTCGGCGTGCCCGACAACCGCATCATCGGCGCAGCGCTCGGTCAGGCGGCCCGGAGCCCCACGGTCATGTTGTCGAACGATGCGGCGCTGAGGATCAAGGCGGCCCACCTCGGGGTCGCCGCGGCCGCCCACGAACCGACCAGGAACGGCCGGTCCGAGCGTCCGGTGGGATGGACGGTGATCGACGTCGGATTCCAGATCGTCGACTGCCTGTACGCCGCCGGGGGAATCGAGATCGGAGCGGTCGATGCCGCAGCAGAGCTCAGCGAGAACGAGTTCGCTGTGCTCCGATCCGGTTCACAATCAGCGTTGACCCGGCGCGTCGACAACGAGTTGGTGCTCCTGTCGCACGCGGCGCCCGAGCCGTGGGGACTCCGACCTCGGAACAAGGAGCAGCGGTTCTCGCTCGAACTCCTGCTCGACCCCGAGATCGCCGTCGTTGCGCTCGACGGACGCGCCGGCACCGGCAAGACCATCCTCGCCATCGCTGCCGCGCTCGAGCAGGTCGTCGAGCAGCCCCGCTACGAACGGGTCGCGGTGTATCGCCCGCTGGTTCCGGTCGGCCGGGCCGACGTCGGGTTCCTCCCCGGCGGACTCGAGGAGAAGCTCGACCCTTGGATGTCGGCGATCCACGATGCGATCGTGGCGCTCACCGACCGCAACAGCAGCCACGACGCTCGTCGCTTGATCGAGGAACTCACGGCTCGCGGCCAGCTCTCGCTCGAATCCGTCACCTTCCTGCGGGGGCGATCGTTGCAGCGCCAGATCGTCGTGATCGACGAAGCACAGAATCTCGAGCCGACGACACTACGAACGATCCTGACCCGTATCGGCGACGGCACCAAGGTGATCTTCACCGGCGACACGAGCCAGATCGACGCCCCGTACCTGGGCGAGTCGAACAATGCGCTCGCGGTGCTCACCAACGCGTTCGGAGGGCAGCGCTGCTTCGGACACGTCACGTTGACGGCATGCGAACGCAGCGACGTGGCGAGCCTCGCCGCCGAACTGCTCTGATTCACCGACCTCACGACGGCACGCCGTCGGCGCCGGGCTCCGGTACCGACGCTCGAACGCCGCCACACCCGCCGTCTAGGTTGCTGGGGGTGGATACCGCCGAGAGCTCCGACCCGGCGAACCTTCCCCCGAACGGAGGGCGGATCGCCGCCCTGCCTCGATTCGCCGTGGTCGACATCGAGACATCGGGGTTGTCCACGCGCCGGCACCGCATCCTCCAGGTTGCGGTCGTCACGGTCGACGACGGCGAGATCATCGACGAGTGGATGTCGTTGATCGCTCTGCGATGGCCCCTCCAACGGGTCGGCCCCCGGGATGTGCACGGCATCACCCGCAAACGCCTCCGCGGCGCACCGAAGCAGTCCGACGTGCTCGCCGAGCTCGCCGCCCGCCTCGACAACGCCGTGTTCACGGCTCACAACGTGCGGTTCGACTGGCAGTTCATCGAACGAGCAGCTCGCCGGTCGGGCGTGGCGGTGTCACCGAGTCACCGGCTCTGTACGTTGCGGCTGTCGCGATCGCTCGATCCCGAACGGCAGCTGTCGCACCGACTGGGCGACCTGTGCGAACGGTACGGCATCTCGAACGATCGACCACATGATGCGCTACACGACGCACGAGCCACCGCGGAAGCACTGCCCCACCTGCTCACCGAACACCGGGTGGACTCGACTGACGACCTCGCCCAGTTCTACGAACGGCGGTAACGCGCGAGCACACGCTCGGTCGAGTCACGTGCGATCAGCCGCCATTCGGGCGGCTCGACGACCTGGACGTCGGCGCCGAGACGAACCAGCGTTCGCGTGAACCACGGCTCGCTCACGATCGCGAAGGTCGCCGTCGTCCATCCGTCGTCGTCAGGGCCCTCGACGCTGTCGACCGGATATCGCTCGATCACCCATCGAGCTCGCGGCCCGAGCCGCACGGTCACCCGCGGGATCGAACCGTCGTCGAACCACGAGCCCGGGACGGGAAGCGGGTCGTCCGACGGCGCGGGCGTCGCCCCCGTCGGCTCGATCGACTCGATCCGGTCGATTCGGAAGATCCGGATCTGCCGCGATCGATCGTCGTCGGCGGTCACGTACCACTCTCCGCGATCGGTGAAGATCTGTCGCGGCAGGATCAGGCGCTCGGTGACCTCGTCCCGAGATGCACTCCGGTACGTGATCCCGACCTGCTCGCCGCGTTCGACTGCCTCGGCCAGGCTGGTCGCCGCTTCGGGACGATCGAGATCGATTCGCACACCGGACGTGTCGTCGTCGCCGAGCGCGTCGGCGAGCTTCTCCAAGCCGCGCCCGAGTGGGCCATCGGCATCGGCGCCCGGCAACTCCATCGCCGCGCGACCCGCTGCCAGCAGCTCCCACGCCTCGACGGCGTTGAGTCGCAGTGCGCGGGTGAACAGGCGGGGCACACCGACCCAGATCATTCCCTCGTCGATGAACACGTCGATCAGCTCATCGACGAACGGCGGCAATCCGCACATCGCAACGAGTTCGAGATCCTTGACCACTTCTGCCTCGGTGAGATCGAATCGCGTGGCTGTCTCCGCGACCGAGACCTCACCGCGCTCCATGAGCCACGGGAGCATCACGAGCAGGCGGCGGACCCGGTCCTCGGCTGCGCGCGGGCCTCGGCGGGCTGCAGTCACGCCAGCGCCTCCTCGAGAAAGGCGATCACATCGGACCGAACCGACGGGGGTTCGAGCACTTCGGCGTGTTCGAGGTAGCCCAAGAGCCAGGAACGGAATGCCGGTCCGTTGGCACACGGCACCATCACCTCGATCGCGCCGTCCTCATCCCGACGTACGACCCGGTCCTCACCGAGGTCTCTCGCCGCGGCCGAGGCGCGCGGCTCGTCGATCCGCACGCGTGCGTCCGGCACGTTGGCGTCCGCCCCGATCATCTTCGGATCGTCGGGGAAGGCTGCACGTGGGTCGAAGTCGGCAGGCCGCTCGAAGCGCTCACGGTCGTGGTCGATCATGACGCTGCTGGCGATGCGGTCGATGCGATAGGTGCGACGCTCACCCCGCCCGTGATCGAACCCGATCATGTACCAGTATCCGTTGCGGAGCAACAGGCCCCACGGATCGACCAGCCGGTCGACGTCGTTGTAGACGAACCGGACCACGCGTCGTTCGGCGACGGCCCCGCGTAGCGAGGGCAGCTCGGCGACGTCGGGCACGACGGCCGCCACCGTCGAACGTTGGTCGATGACCCCGCCACCGAGTTTCCACAGGGCGTCCTGCCCCGATGCCGAGCCGGGCCGCGTCGCCGCCATGGCGACCTGAAGCGCCCGCATCTCGTCGTCATCGAGATCCAGCCCACCCATCTCGTACCGTGCGCGATCGATCCAGTACCGCGTCTGCCCTGCGTCGGCTCCACCGACGATCTCCTGCTCGATCGGCACACCGATCTCGCGGAGCGCTGCTTTGTCACGTTCGAACGCGGCCCGGCGCGCCGTTTTCGAGTCGGGGTACTGGCCCCTGAGTTCGTCCGCGATCTGCACGAGGCTGAGCGGCTCGGGCGTCTCGAGCAGCAGTGCCAACAGGTTGGTCAGGCGTTCGACCCGGTCGGCCATGCGTCAACGGTGGTAGTCGTAGAAGCCGCGGCCCGCCTTGCGGCCGAGGAGTCCGGCGTCGACCATTCGAGACAGGAGCGGCGGGGGCGCGTAGAGCGGCTCCTTGAACTCCTCGTAGAGACTCTCGGCGACGGCGAGCGTCGTGTCGAGACCGATCAGGTCGGTCAGATGCAGCGGCCCCATCGGATGGCTGCACCCCTCGACCATGCCGGTGTCGATGTCGTCGGCCGACGCAAACCCTGATTCCATCATCCGGATCGCCGACAGGAGGTACGGGATCAACAGTGCGTTCACGACGAACCCGGCTCGGTCCTGGCTCTTGATCACGCGCTTGTCGAGCACCTCGGTCGCGAACGCTTCGCTCCGCTCCGTCGTGTCGTCACTCGTCATCAGACTCGTGACGAGCTCGACCAGCTTCAGCACCGGTACGGGGTTGAAGAAGTGGATACCGATCACCTGCTCCGGCCGCTCGGTCGCCGTGCCGAGCTTCATGATCGGGATCGAGCTCGTGTTGCTGGCCAGGATCGCGCCGTCGGTGGTCACCACGCGATCGAGCTGTTTGAAGATGTCGACCTTCATCGACTCGTCCTCCACGACGGCTTCGACGACCAACTGCCGATCGGCGAGGTCGGCGACATCGGTCGTGAAGCTGAGACGTGCGACCGCCTCATCGCGCTCCTGCTCGGTCATCTTGCCGGCACCGAGCCCGCGGTCGAGCGACTTGATCAGGCGCGCCCGCCCGGCCTCGGCTGTCGACTCGTCGATCTCGCGGATCATGACGTCGAGGCCGGCGCGGGCCGAGACCTCGGCGATGCCGGACCCCATCAGGCCGCAGCCCACCACGCCGATTCGTTCGATTGCCGGTGCCGTGTCACTCATAGAAGAACGATTCTGCCCGAAGTTCCGCACGGCGAGCGCACTTCTCCCTGAAACGCGACCCTGGCAAGGGCTACCGTCGCCGCGATGACAGGCAACCAACGTGGCCGTCGAACGGGTGAGGGAGTGTCACGGCGGCTGCCAATCGCGGCCCAGGTCGTCATGGTCGTGGGATCAGCCAGTCTGGCGCTCGTCGTCCTGGTCGGCGTCGGATTCGGCGCGACGACACGGTGCACGAACACTGCCCCGGTGGACTCGACCAGCTGCGATGCCGTCGACCGATGGGCGTGGGCGGGCCTCATCGTGACAGTGCTCATCAGCGCTGCGGTGGCCGTATTCGTGGATCGGCAATACGCCACGAGCGTGTGGTTCCTGTCGCTCGCCGTCATCCTCACCGTCGCCAGCATTGCGATGCTGTCCGTCACGCCGTGAACGACCGGGCGAGCCTGTCAGGCCGACTCGGCCTCAACGGTGTCGCCGGTACCAGTCGATGGCGGCATTGGTGCTGGCATCGTGGGCCGATGGGTTCGGATCGCCGGTCAGTTCCGGCGTGATCTGGTTGGCGAGTTCCTTGCCGAGTTCGACGCCCCACTGATCGAAGCTGTTGATCCCCCAGATCGTTCCCTGTACGAACACGATGTGTTCGTACAGCGCGATCAACTGACCGAGCACCGACGGTGTCAGCCGGTCGGCGAGGATCAACGTGCTCGGGCGGTCGCCGGGGAAGTGCCGGTGCGGCTCGGCCGCGTTGGCCCGCCCGAACGCCAGCGCCTCGGCCTGGGCGAACAGGTTCGCCATCAACAGGTCGTGGTGGTTCTGGAACGGATGATTCGGCCGCGCGAATCCGATGAAGTCGACGGGCACCACCCGGGTGCCCTGGTGGAGCAGCTGGTAGAAGGCGTGCTGGCCGTTGGTACCCGGCTCGCCCCACACGATCGGGCCCGTGTCGCCGGCCACCGGCTCACCGTCGAGACCGACCCGTTTGCCGTTCGACTCCATGTCGAGCTGCTGGAGGTACGCCGGGAACCGGGCGAGTTCCTGCGCGTAGGGCAGCACGGCCTTGGTGCCGCGTCCGAGCACGTTGGCGTTGAGGATGCCGATCATGGCCATCAGCACCGGAGCGTTCTGTTGCAGCGGAGCGGTCCGGAAGTGTTCGTCGATCGACCGGAAACCGGCCAGGAACTCGCGGAACGCCTGGGTCCCGATCAGGATCATCACCGACAGGCCGATCGCGGAGTCGACCGAATATCGGCCACCGACCCAGTCCCAGAAGCCGAACATGTTCGCCGTGTCGATGCCGAACTCCGCGACGCGTTCGGCGTTCGTCGACACGGCGACGAAGTGCTCGGCGACGGCGGCCTCGCCGAGTGCGTCGACCAGCCACTCCCGGGCCGAGCGGGCGTTCGTGAGCGTCTCGATCGTGCCGAACGTCTTCGACGCCACGATGAACAGCGTCGAGGCCGGCTCGATCCGCTGGAGCGTCGCATGGATGTCGGCGCCGTCGACGTTCGACACGAAGTGAGTGCGCAATCGTGGGTGACCGAAGGCTGCGAGCGCCCCGGCGACCATCGCCGGGCCGAGGTCACTGCCGCCGATCCCGATGTTGACGATGTCGGTGATCCGGTCGTCGGCTCGGACCCGCTCGGCGAACGCCGCCATCGCGTCGAGCACGGCGTGGACGTCGGGCACGACGTTCTCGCCGTCGGCTTCGATCGTGACTCCCGCCGGTGCGCGCAACGCCGTGTGGAGCACCGCTCGGTCCTCGGTCACGTTGATGCGGTCTCCGGCCAACATCGCATCCCGGCGATCGGGCACACCAGCGGATTCGGCCCACGTGAGCAGAGCCGCCACCAGGTCGTCGTCGAGGGGCTGCTTCGAATAGTCGATCCGAAGGTCACCGGCCTCCACCACATACCGATCGGCCCGCCCAGGATCGTGCGCGAACAGCTCGGCGAGCGTCCTGTCGACGACGTTGGCGGACACGGCGGCGGGTTCGATGCTCACCGTCCCGACGCTACTGGTTCGGCCGGAACGCGGGCGGAGCCGCTGCCTGGTCGAGGAAGACCCAGGTCGACGTCGTTCGGACGGCCGTGATCGGCAGCGTTCGGTCGCGAAGCAACCACCGCTCGACCGCGGCCCGTTTCTCCGACCCGACCGTCAGCACCGCTCGCGACCGTGCGCCGTTGACCACGCGGCGTGTCAGGGTCATACGTGGCAGGCCGTGGAACCGACCGACGAGTTCGACCGGGCGCCGCGAACTGATCGGGCCGGCGTCGCCGGGCGGCCACGATGCCGTGTGGCCATCGTCGCCGAGTCCGAGGTGCACGACGTCGAGTCGCTCCGGAAGCGCCACCCCGTACTGGCGTGCGGCGCGCCGAAGGTCACCCGAGGTGACCGGCATCAGGCGAACCCGGCACGGCAGCACTTCCAACTGACGAGCGTTTCGGGCCGTGTCGCCGTCGGGGGCGACCCGTTCGTCGACCTGCCACACGGTGGTCGTTGCCCACGGAACGTCCTGATCGAGCAATGAGGTGATCATCGGCGGCGACGTGCTCCCTCCGCTGAGCGCGAGGAACGCCTCGCCCCGGCGTCGATGTGCATCGCGCAGCCGCCGGGCGATCCAGACGGCGGCTCGCTCGGCGGCGTCGGGCCCGACTCGGATGTTCATGCGGGCAAGTCTGGCAGCCGTGCCGCACCGGGAGCATGCCTGCGTAGCGTGGGTGCGTGGACCGAGATCAACGCCGGGGTCTCCAGGCCGCCGTCGTGGCCTACACGCTGTGGGGGTTGCTGACGCTCTACTGGAAACAGCTGGCCGGCCTCGACGCACTCGAACTGATCGGCTGGCGGGTGTCGACCGCCGGCCTCGTGATGGCCTTGGTCGTCACGGTGCTCGGTCGATGGTCGACGGTGACCGGTGCGCTCCGCACCCCCTCGAACCTCGGCCGGATCACGCTGGCGTCGGTGCTGTTGACCGTCAACTGGACCACCTACGTCTGGGCGGTCGTGAACGACCGGGTGATCGAAACCGCACTCGGCTACTTCCTCGCGCCGCTCGGCACCATTGGTCTCGGCGTGATCGTGCTCGGCGAGCGCATGACGCCACTCAAGCGGGCATCGGTCGCCTGTGCGATGCTCGCCGTCCTGGTGCTGACCGTCTCGTACGGCCGGATGCCATGGGTGGCGCTCGTGCTGGCGACGACGTGGTCCTGGTACGGGCTGACGAAGCGGCGGGTGCCACTCGACCCGATCGAGAGCCTCACGAGCGAACTGTTGGTGCTCTTCGTGCCGGCAGTGGCCCTGGTCGGCCTCGGCTGGCTGCGCGCCGACGGAATCCCCGCCGAAGCAGGAGGGGCCGACTGGCTGTTGCTCCTCGGCACCGGCGCGATCACTGCGCTCCCGTTGCTGCTGTTCGCGTTCGCCGCACAACGTGTGCCGTTCACGCTGCTCGGTCCGACCAACTACCTGGTACCGCTGATCAACTTCCTGCTCGGCTGGCTGGTCTTCGGTGAACCGCTCCCAGCAAGCCGACTGATCGGATTCGGACTGGTGTGGATCGCCCTGGTGCTCGTGACCATCGACACCGTCCGCGACCGGTCGGCGGTCGGAGGTCGGCCGGTCGCCCCGGTTCGGTGATGCATCCGCCTGTCGGCGGGCCGTCATGTGCCAGAGTCTTCGAGCACCGGAGCGAGCGAGAGGAACCCATGCAGAACCGAGTCATCGAGCGCGCTCGTCGCGTTCGCCGTTGTGACGGCAGCCTGCGGGGGAGACGGCGGTCAGCAGACAGAGGTCGCAGACCTGTTCGTCGAGCTCGCCGAGAACGAGAACATCGTCGTCGACCGTGACTGCGTCGTCGATATCGCCGACGGCCTCTCCGACGAGGACGCCACACTGATCGTCGAAGCAGGCAGCGAAGGATCGGCCGACATCAGCCCCGATGCCGAGGCGATCATCGAGCAGACGCAGAATTGCATCGACGTCGATTCGTACCGAGCGAGCGTGGTGGCCCAGTTCGAAGCCGACAGTTCGGTCGACACCGACTGCCTCGGATCGGAACTCGCCGATGCAGCATCGGTCCGGGAGATCAACGCCCAGGCGATCGGCGCGGCAGGAGCCTGCTCGGGCTGACGACGAGTCGAAGGCTCAGCGCGCCGTCACGAGCGTGCCGTCGAAGAACCGCTCGAGTGCATCGACCGCCGCGGTGTACCGGCTGGGATCGCCCGCGACGTTCGTCATCCGAGCGAGTCCGGTGAGCACGGCGCCGAGCAGGTCGGCCAGCGCAGCCTGATCGACGTCTGGCTGCAACTCGCCGCCGGCAGCAGCTTGGGCGACGAGATCATTGAAGAAGCGTTGGTGCCGGCCGCGTTGCGGCTTCAGGAGCGCCAGGAGATCGGGATGCCGGCGGGTCTCCTGTGCCACTGCCACGATGAAACCGGAGATCGACGGGTCGGCGACCTGCAGCTCGTTCGCCCGTCGCAGGACGGCGCTGTACCTCGCGAGCAGGTGAGTCTTCTGGTCGGCCGCGAGTTCGAACTCGGTGTAGACCCGGTCGATCGTGTCGCAGTAGACGGCCGAGTAGAGCGCGGCCTTGGAGTCCACGTAGTGGTAGATCGCCGTCGTGGTGATCCCGACGTCGGCAGCGATCAACTTGTTGGTGGTCGCGCGATAGCCGTCCCTGGCGAACCGCTCACGCGCGGCACGTAGGATCTGGCGTCGGGTCTCGTCGGAGTTCCCCGCCGGTGGTCGGCCGACCCGGCCGCTGCTCCCCATGGGGCGAACGTAGCGGACGGTCTGCCATCGAGCGACGCCGGACGACCGCCGTTCGCTGGCAGAATGGCGGGATGAACGCGGACGCCGACCTGTCGCTCGATCAGATGGTGGAGCTGGAACGCATGGAGGCCGAAGCGACTGCTCGTTCGGACGAGACCGTCGGTGACACGGGCAACGCCGACCAGGTCGTGCTGCCATGGTGGCAGCACCCGATGAACATCATCACGGTGGTCGTCACGGCGGCGATCCTGGCCGGGATGGTCGGCTGGATGGTCGGCGACAGCGACGCCAGCCCGCAGCACAACGACGTCGACACCGGCTTCCTCCAGGACATGCGGGTTCACCACGAGCAGGCGGTGCTGATGAGCATCATCTATCGCAACCTTCCCGATACCAACCCTGGTCTTCGGTCCGTCGCCCGCGAGATCGTCCGGGGCCAGAACATCGAAATCGGTCGGATGATCCAGTTGCTGCGGTCGTTCGGTGAGACCGAGATCAACGAGAGCGACACGGCGATGGTGTGGATGGGCATGGTCTCCGGCATCGACAGCATGCCCGGAATGGCCAGCGACGACGAACTCGATCTGCTCGGCCGACTCGATGGCCGCGAAGCTGACGAATTGTTCGTCGAGCTGATGTCCGCTCACCACGTCGGCGGCATCGAGATGGCCCAGTTCGCGGTGGCCAACGCCGACAACGATGAGGTGATCAAGATGGCGAGCGGGATGGCTGGCGCCCAAGCTGGCGAGATCGGGGAGATGGAACGGCTGCTCGAATGAACAGCCTGAGCGGGACCTGAGAGCGACCCACGACCCGATCGGAGGCTCCGTACACTCGATGACGATGGCCTCCGTCGACCACCCGTGGCGCCGAATGCGGCGTTGGTCCCTGCTGGCCGTCGGCGCGGGTCTGATCGCATCGGCATGCGGCGTCGATCCCGGCGTCGTCACCCTGTCGGCCCAGTCGACCGACTCGAGCCGGCTCCCGTCGTCGGCGGCGGCCGACCCACCGGTGGATGAAGCCGACCGCGATACCGACGTCGGGGCACCGCCGGTGACGACGCTCCCCGAACCCGACGACACCGTCGCCCCGACGACGGAGCCACCACCCGCGTCGACGCTCCCACCGATCGTCGAGCCGGCACTGAACGTGGAGATCCCGATCGCCGACGTCGTGAATGTCGATCCGGCGAAGCCAGCGCGACCCTACGACACCTTCGTTGCCGTCGCACTGACCGATATCGACCAGTGGTGGTCCCGGACCTTCCCGACCGTGTACGGCATCGAGTTCACACCGCTCGCAGGTGGCATCTTCGCCGGCTACCCGGAGCGGCAGAGCGACATTCCCGGCTGCGGCCAGCCCACGACCGCCTACGAGGACCTCACGCTGTTCGTCGCGTTCTACTGCGAACTCGACGACTTCATGGTGTACGACGACGACAACCAGGACGTGCTGGCACCGCTGGCCGCCGAATTCGGGCCCGCGGTGCTGGGCATCGTCCTCGCCCACGAGTACGGTCACGCAGTCCAGTCGCGGATCGGTGCGCTCGATCGACGACTCGCCACGATCCTGACCGAACAGCAAGCCGACTGCTTCGCGGGTGCGTGGACCGGTCAGGCCTACCGCGGCGAGTCCGAACTCCTCCGGTTGGGTGACGCCGACGTACGCGCAGGTCTGATCGCGATGTTGAGTGTGCGCGACCCCGTTGGCACCAATCAGTTCGTCCCCGGCGGTCACGGCGCCGCGTTCGATCGGGTCGGCGCCTTCCAGGTCGGTTTCATCGATGGTCCCGCCCGCTGCGCCGAGTTGCTCGACGACCCGCTCACCCTCGTTCCGAACGAGTTCATCTTCGAGAGCGACTTCGTACGCGGTGGCGACGCCTCGTACGACTGCTCCGACGACCCGAGACCGACATGTCGGCCTGCGCCGCAGTTCCTGGCGGACGACCTCGATCACTTCTGGGACACGGAGCTGGGTGGCTTCGACCCCGTCCTCCCGCTGCCTGTCGCGACGGTTGCGGAGCTCGCGTGCGACCGGCCGACAGTCATCACCGAAGCGGTCGTCACGTGCGCCGATGAACGCACGGTCCGTTTCCACGAGCCGACGGTTCGCGAGCTGTACGCCGAGTTCGGGGACTTCACGATCGGCTACTACTACGGCGTCGCCTGGGCCGAGTTCGCACAGCAGGCCCTCGGGAGTGAACTCGTGGGCGAGCAGCGGGCGCTCCTCAGCGACTGCTACGCCGGTGCCTGGGTCCGCGACATCACACCCGACTCGCTCGGCAACACGTCGCGCCAAGGCGACCGCGACGGCGACGGCACTCCCGACGGAATCAGCAGTTCACCCGGCGATCTCGACGAGGCGATCCGGATGGCGATCCTCGAAGGCGACGATGGTGCCAACGTCGACGCGGTCGGTACCGCATTCGAGAAGATCTCGGCGATCCGCGTCGGGGCACTCGGCGGGCTGACCGCCTGCGAGGCCCGTTTCACCCGCTGAACCGAACCAGGCGGGGCCCACGGGACTGCGCCCGCCGCCTGCCGGTGGCCGCACCACGAGCTCGACACACCTCCGGCTACGCCGACAGCCTGAGGACCGCCGATCTCGGTCGGTGGTACGAGGCAACCGAGACACGTGATGTGTTCTCCCTTCGGAAAGCCGCCCTGCAGGTTCCGCTGGCCTTCGATCCGGGCACCAAGTGGGAGTACGGCATCGGCATCGACTGGGCCGGGCAGATGGTGGAGCGCGTCAGCGGGCAGACGCTCGGCGAGTTCTTCGCCGAGCACCTCACGGGGCCGCTCGGCATGGCCGACACCAGTTTCGTCCCGGCCGAGTCGGTCGCATCGCGCCGGCCCGCCATGCACGCCCGGCTTCCCGGCGAGGCGTTGGCTGCCATCGGCCCCTCCGCCCCCGAACAACCCGAGTTCGAGATGGGTGGCGGCGGGCTGCACGGAACGATGGGTGACTACGCCCGATTCGTCCACATGATCCTGAGCGACGGGACACTCGACGGGACCAGGCGGTTGGCGCCGGACACCGTGGCGCAGATGGCCACCAACCACATCCGGCGACCTTCGCGTCACCCAGCTTCCGACGGCGAATCCGGCGTTCTCCGACGACGTCGAGATGTTCACCCGCGAACCGAAGTCGTGGGGTCTGACGTTCCACTTCCACGAGGTCGACGGCCGGACGGGCCGACCTTTCGGCACGCTGAGCCGGGCCGGACTCGCCACCGCTACTTCTGGGTCGATCGGACGAACGGGGTCGGTGGCTGCTATCTCACCCAGATCCTGCCGTTCGCCGATCAGTCCTCGCTCGAGCTCTACGAGGAGTTCGAGCGCACGGTGCACGCACGTCGGTGACCGAGTCGTCGCTCGCGCCCGTCAGCCGTCGGCGTCGCCGCCACCGCTGCCGCCACCACCGCCGTCATCAGGCAGCGACGTCGTGGACGTGGTGGTCGTCGCCGGCGCCACCGTCGTCGTGGGCGCGACCGTCGTGGTCGTCGCCGGGACGGGTGCGGCCTCGGTCGTGGTCGGAGCAGGCACCACGGTGGTCGTCGTGGTGGTCGTGGTACTCGTGGTGGTCGTCGTGGCGTTCGGATCGGCGTAGTCCCACCGCATCTTCATCGCATCTTCGGACTGGTTCTCCGGCTCGGTCACACCGTCCCAGATGAGCACACGATCACCGAGTTCGAGGATGTCCTGCATCGAACTCCCGAGGTACTGCGAGACACGGATGCAGCCGTGTGACGCAGGCGTCAAGGGCACGTTGTCGGCGCCGTGGATGGCGATGCCCTGGTTGATGTAGATCGGATTCATCATGCCGCCGAGGGGGCCGAGCCGCTGCCCCTCGACCTTGCGATATGCCTTGAACACGCCTGGCGGCGTGTACGAGCGACCGCAGATCGCCTTCTCCTCGGGCTCCTCGAGCGGCTCACCGTTGCGGTCGGTGTCGACCGTGATCGTCTCGCAGTACTCGTCGGCGGTCTCGTACCACGGTGTGAAGCCGGTGGCGCCTGCCGCCAACTCCCCCGTCGAGACATGGGCGACGAGCACCGGCTCGTCGCCATGGAACACGACCATCGTCTGTTCCGGAAGATAGACCTCGGTGTGATCGGCGAGGCCGCCGGTCGGACGGCGGGGCGCGACCTTGATCGGATCCTGCATGCGATCCCACATCTCGGGTGTGACCACACCGGTCGCATCAGAGCGTGGCACGCCCATGATGAGTTTCTCGAACGCCCAAACGGCCTGGGTGGTCAGACTGCCGAACTGCCCGTCGACCGGACCC
Source organism: uncultured Acidimicrobiaceae bacterium (assembly GCA_963792905.1). Taxonomy (GTDB): domain Bacteria; phylum Actinomycetota; class Acidimicrobiia; order Acidimicrobiales; family Ilumatobacteraceae; genus Ilumatobacter. Next base: position 646,269 of record CAWBYE010000019.1, on the reverse strand, counting down.
GGGTCGAATGCCAACTCGGCCAGACGCTCTTGGAGCCGCGTGACCTCCTCGCCGGAGTTGCCCTTGGACAGCGACCGGCTGAGCGGCACCTTGTCGACCGACTCGGAAGACTCCTCGACGGCGGCGTAGCTCTCGGTCGGAACTGTGCTCGGACCGGGCGCTGCCGTCGGTTGTGCGAACGTGACGACGGAATCGTCGATCGGTGCCGACGATGTCGGCTCGCCACCCGCTCCGCTGATCACACCCGCCACGACCACGGCCGCGACCAAGCCGGCGGCGGCACCGGCGGGCAACCAGCGCGCAGGGCTGTTGGAAGGGGCGTTCTGGGCGTTCACGGGGTCAGTAATCCAAGGGTGCGTGGATGACGATCACGCTACCAATCCGAAACTCCACGCGACCGTCAGTTGTTCCGGATTGTGCCGAAACACCGGAGTTTTCGGCCCGGCGCTGGCCGATCCGGCCCAGGGAGCGCTCAAACCTGCCGGTCGATGGCCTTGATGCCGCCCAAATCGGCTCGCAGTGACCACATCTCACGGATGATCGTGCCGATCACGCCCGGCGAGCTCAACGTCGACTCGCCCCGCGTCCTGGGGAAGTAGTCGACACCCATCTGCATGATCTCGTAGCCCATTCGTGTCGACCGAATGATCAGCTCGGCGTCGATGAACGATCCCTCGCTCTGCAGCTCGACGTGCTCGAAGATGCGGGTGCGGATCAGTTTGAACGCGAAGTTGATATCGCGCACCTTGACCCCGAACAGGGCCTTGATCAGCACGTTGTAGACCCACGTGTAGACCGCTCGGAGCGACCCCTCGCCCGTGCGGTCGAACCGATACGCACTGATGATGTCGACCTCGTACTCCCGGAGCAGCCGCACAGCACGCGGGAGCTCGGCCATGTCGAACGGGAGATCGGCGTCGGTGTAGAGGATCAGGTCACCGGTTGCAGCGCTGAAACCGGTCTTCATCGATCCACCGAGCTTGCGGTTGCGATCGTGGTGGATCACCGCCACGTGCGGATCGGCAGCCGCCAGGCGATCAGCGATCTCACCGGTTCGGTCGGTCGACTTGTCGTCGATCACGATCAGCTCGTAGTCACGGATGTCGCCGGCTTCGAGGAGGCCTTCGCAGGCAAGACGACCGAACGTGAGTGCACGCTCGATGTAGTCCTCCTCGTTCCACATCGGATAGAACACCGACAGCTTCTCGAACACCTCGCGCGGCGCATCCATCCCCGGCGAGGGTAGCCGGAGAGCGTCGCCGCTCGGCGGCGTCGTTCCCGACGATTGCTTCTAGGGTTGGGACGTGTCCGACTCCGCCGAGCTGCCCGGCCCGCATGCCGATGTCGCCGAGGCGCCGCCGGTTCTCGAGCCACCGACAGCCGAGGTCTCCGTGCGTCGGCATCCGCGGCCACCTCGACCCGGTGAGTTGTCGGTCGGCTGGCGAGCCGTCACAGCGGCGACCTGGATCTCGGTCATCGTCGGGCTCGCAGCGGTCTGGAACGCCAGTGTGCAGCTCGGGCTGTCGACGTGGTGGCTCGGACCTCGCGCCGACCCCCAGCCGCTGTACATCCGGTTCAGCCCGTTCGTCGCACCAGTCCTGATGCTGCTCGCGACGATCAACCAGATGCGGTGGCTCCCCTTGCTGGGCCTGGCGGCGGCAAGCGTCGTGGGTGCTGTCGGCGTGGGCGACCTCGGCCGGGTGACGTCACTGGCGGTCGTCGAGGTCGCGATCGCCGCTGCGGCCGCCGCGGTGTCGATCGCATCACTCACCGGGATGTACCGTCGCGGCGATTCGGGCTCGTCCGGCGAAGCACCGGCCAGCTGACGTCGAGCGATCGGTCACCCGATAGGTTCGGGCGCCATGTCGAAGGTGCTCATGTCACTCCCCGTCGGCGACCGGGTGGGGATCGCGTTCTCCGGTGGACTCGACACATCGGCCGCCGTTGCGTGGATGCGCGAGCGCGGCGCCGTTCCCTATGCCTACACCGCCGACCTCGGTCAGTACGACGAGCCCGACCTGTCCGGAGTTCCGGGGCGCGCCAGGCAATACGGCGCCGAGGAAGCTCGACTCGTCGACTGCCGGTCGGAGCTCGTTCGCGAGGGCCTGATGGCGCTGCAGTGCGGCGCGTTCCACATCCGTACCGCCGGCAAGACGTACTTCAACACGACGCCGCTGGGACGAGCCGTGACCGGCACACTGCTCGTCCGGGCCATGAAGGAGGACGGCGTCGACGTCTGGGGAGACGGCTCCACGTACAAGGGCAACGACATCGAACGCTTCTACCGGTACGGCTTGATGGTCAACCCGAACCTCAAGATCTACAAGCCGTGGCTGGATCCCGCGTTCGTCGACGAATTGGGCGGCCGCACCGGCATGAGCGAGTTCCTGCAGTCCCGCGATCTTCCCTATCGAGACTCGGTCGAGAAGGCCTACTCCACCGACGCCAACATCTGGGGCGCCACCCACGAGGCGAAGGCCCTCGAAGAGTTGTCGACGGGTATGGAGATCGTGAAGCCGATCATGGGTGTCGCCCACTGGGACCCGGCCGTCGAGATCGGGACCGAGGACGTCACGATCCGCTTCGAGGAGGGCTGGCCGGTCGAGATCGACGGGCGCACGTTCGACTCCCGAGTCGACCTCGTCATGGAGGCCAACGCCATCGGCGGTCGTCACGGGCTCGGCATGAGCGATCAGATCGAGAACCGGATCATCGAGGCGAAATCGCGCGGCATCTACGAGGGCCCGGCGCTGGCCCTGCTCCACATCGCCTACGAGCGGCTCGTCACGGCGATCCACAACGAGAACACGATCGAGAACTACCACACGATGGGTCGGCGCCTCGGACGGCTGCTGTACGAAGGCCGATGGTTCGATCCGCAGTCGCTGATGTTGCGCGAGCCGCTGCTGAGGTGGATCGGATCGGCGATCACGGGCGAAGTGACGCTGCGATTGCGGCGCGGCGACGACTACTCGATCCTCGACACCACGGGCGAGAACTTCACGTACGAGCCCGATCGACTCTCGATGGAACGGGTCGAGGACCAGGCGTTCGGGCCGCTCGACCGGATCGGCCAGCTCACGATGCGCAACCTCGACATCACCGACAGCCGCACCAAGCTCGACGTCTACCGCAAGGTCGGCACGCTCGGTGAGGGCGGGATGCTGGAACTCGATCCCATGAACCCAGACGACTGACGGCTGAGGGCTGACTGGCGCCTGACGGCGCGGTCCGTCTGAGTGCACGGTTGCGACGGAGCACGTCTACTGTCTGGCGCCATGAGAGCAGTCGTGTGCAAGGCGTTCGGACCTCCGGAAGATCTCGTCGTCGAGGAGGTCGATGAGCCCTCACTGGGGCCCGGTCAGCTCCTCATCGAGGTCGAGGCGGCTCCGGTCACCTTCCCCGACACGCTGATGCTCGAGGACAGGTACCAGTTCAAGACCGGACTGCCCTACATCCCGGGCACCGAGGGTGCCGGCACGGTGGCGGCGATCGGCGACGGCATCGACGGCTGGACGATCGGCGACCGCGTTGCCGGCGGCCTCGGCACGACCGGAGCATTCGCCGAACGCATGGTGATCCCGGCCGGAGCGGCACGGCGCCTGCCGGACGGGGTCTCGTTCGAAGCGGTCACCGGCCTCAACTACGCCTACGGCACCACGCTCTACGGGCTGCAGTATCGGGCCGACCTCCAGGCGGGCGAAACGATGCTCGTCACCGGTGCCGGTGGGGCGGTCGGGCTGTCGGCGGTCGAGATCGGCAAGCTGATGGGCGCTCGCGTGATCGCTGCCGCCTCGAGCGACGAGAAACTCGCGCTGTGCCGCGAACGCGGCGCCGACGAGACGATCAACTACTCCACCGAGAACCTGAAGGAACGAGCCAAAGAGCTCACGGGCGGCAACGGCATCGACGTGGTGTACGACTGTGTCGGCGGCGACACGGCCGAACAGGCGCTGCGGGCGATCGCATGGGAAGGACGGTTCCTCGTGATCGGTTTCACGGCGGGCATCCCCTCGATCCCGCTGAACCTGGCGCTGTTGAAGAGTTGCCAGATCGTCGGCGTGTTCTACGGTGCGATGACAGCGAAGGAGCCCGAACGCAGTGCCGAGATCAGCAACCAGCTCATCGAGTGGGTCGCCGACGGCAAACTCGCACCCCACGTCTCCGGCCGCTTTCCGCTGGAACGGGCCGGCGAAGCCCTCCGGGCCCTGATCGACCGCAAGGCCGCAGGCAAACTCGTCGTCACGCCGTAGGTCGCCGATACCGAGGCGCGGGAGCTAGCGGCGCGAGGTGAGGTCGGCGACGCCCATCGCACCGATGATGCTCGCTCTCGACTCGACCACGTCGCTCGGCATCCGCGCACCGGTCGAGTCGGCGAGGCGGGTCATCATCTCGAAGTTCGCCGCGACGGCGGCGGCGTCGACCATGAACGACTCGTCGGCCGCTTCGGCCAGATCCGACCGGGCAACCGCCAGCGCAGCGTCGTCACGTTCGGCACACTGGGTGGCGAACCGCAACAGTACGTCACCGTGATCGATGGTGAGCCCGCCCGACCCGTTGGCGACATCGGTGAGATCGATCTCCTCCCCTGCCGTCGCACCGCTCCAACTGAGCATGCTGCTGTGGGCGGTCGTTCAATAGAAGCACTCACGGAGCTGTGCGACGCGCGCAGCCACCAGCTCGGTCTGCGGGCGAGTCAACCCACCGGCACGACGCATCCAGTCAGGGTGAACCATCTCCTCTATGGGGATGTACTGCGCGCTCGCCATCCGCCACGTGTTCACCATCTCACCGGGCACGGCCGTGTACGCCTGGACTACGGCGGCCGCCTGGTCGGCTGGCGCCTCGACGGGCACCCAATTGAGGTCTGCTGTGGCCAGTTCGGAGGGGCGCTCACGAGTGGGTTCGCCGTCGACGGGCTCGAACTCCGGGACCTCCAGGCCCACGTTGCGCCGGAAATGCGCCACGGCCGCGACTGTCGACACGATCGCACACAACTCGACGTAGGGCAGCTCGCCGATCTCGCCGGCCCATCGGCGGAACACGTCCTCGGTCATCGTGCCGGCATGGCGCGCGATCCGATAGGCCGCGTCGTGGGCTGCATCCGGAGCGACCCGCTGATCCGGCAGGCGGTCGCTCGTGGACACGCGGACCCACGGCGGTAACGGGTCGTCGTCGGCGATTGCGAGCAGCACGGTCTCGGCGAGCTCGACGCGCTGTGCACCCGTCCACCAACTCCCCGGAGCGGCCACGTGCTGCCATGCGAGGCGGTGGGCTTCGGCGAGGTCGGCGCGGATCTCGACGACCGTCACAGGAGCCTCCGGAGGATGCCCTCGATCAAGTCGACCCGACCGACCATGGTGTCGACGAACACGTGCTCGTGATCGGCATGCGCTCCTCCGCCGACCGCGCCCAGGCCGTCCAGGGTCGGGATGCCGAGCGCTGCGGTGAAGTTGCCGTCGCTCCCGCCTCCGACCGCGACGCCTCCGACCCCCGGCATCGCCGCCTCGGCGAGGGGCATCAACGTGGCAGACGCAGACTCCGGCATCGGTGGACGGTTCATCGATCCGTGCACGGTGATCGACGCCTCGGGATCGACGGGCGACAGGGCGGCCATGGCCGCTTCGACGCGATCCTTCTCCGCCGCGCTCGTCACCCGACAGTCGACTCGGATGCGGGCCTCCGCGGGAACGACGTTGTCGGCCGTCCCGGCCTGGGCGACCGTCGGCGTCACCGTCGTGCCTGCAGCGGCATCACCGATCTCTGCGATCCGCAGCACCTGGTGCGACGCCTCGATCAGCGAGTTGACGCCCGCTTCGGGTTCGAGACCGGCGTGCGAGGCCCGCCCGCGCACGGTCACCTCGAACGTTCCACACCCCTTCCGACCGGTCTTGACGGCGCCGCCGTCGGCGCTCGGCTCGAGCACCAGCACGTTGCCGCACGCCTGGGCCCGCTCCTCCAGCAGCGCACGCGACGAGCCCGAGCCGACTTCCTCGTCGGCCGTGAACAGCATCTCGACGCCACTCGGGTCATCGAGCGCCGCAACCGCGTGGAGCGCCTGCACGATCCCGGCCTTCATGTCGAACACGCCGGGCCCCGTGGCCCGACCGTCGACCACGGTGAACGGCCGTTGGGCGACGGTGCCCATCGGGAACACCGTGTCGTGGTGCCCCAGGATCAGCACCTTCGGATCCCCGCCACCTGACCAGTGCACGTGCGGGCCGACCGGGCCGTCGACGACGGTCGCCTGGCGTCGCGTGCGCTCGTGCATCAGGCTCGCCAACACGGCTGCCGACTTCGACAGCGCCTCGACCTCGAGCGACGGGGACTCGACATCGACCAGGAGTCGGAGATCGGACAGGAGCACATCGAGGTGGGCCACGCCATCACCGTAGACCCGTCGCGACCCACGACAGCCAGCGGGGATACTGTCGAGCCATGGCCCGGATCGTTCCGTTGCTCGGCGGGGAGCAGGAGAGCCTGCTCGCCGCGCTCGAACGTCACCGTGAGGCGATCCTCTGGAAGCTCGACGGCCTGACCGACGAGCAACTCCGATCGTCGAAGCTGCCCTCGGGCATGACGCCGATCGGTCTCGTCAAGCACATCGCGCCGGTCGAGTACGGCTGGTTCTGCGCCACCTACGGCCGGCCACACGAGCCGCTCGGGTTCGATCTCGACGACGAGAACGCCGACTTCCGGGTCGCCCCCGACGAGCCGACGGCAGACGTCCTCGCATTCTGGGCACGTGCCCGCACCGCCGCCAACGACGCCGTCGCCGAGATCGACCTCGATGCGACCGGCACCGCGTGGTTCGGCGACCAGGTGTCGATGCGCTGGGTGATGATCCACATGGTCGAGGAGTTGGCCCGTCACGCCGGGCACATGGACGTCATGCGCGAGCTGATCGACGGCACGACCGGCGATCACGATCGCTCGTGACACGCGCCTCTTCCCCTCGTCGCTCGTTCTCCCGGTGGTCGCGGGTGTGGGTGCGCCCGACGAGTATCCGGGCTGTGACGCACTCGGCGGTCAACCCCGTCGCCAGAACCCTGCCGCCAGTACGTCGGCGGGGCGGGAGGGCGAGGACATCGGGCGGCTGGTGTCGGAGCTACCTGGTTGACGGGAGTCGTTTGTGGTCGACTGGGTCGGATGGACCATCGGGCCGAGCTCGCCGACTTCCTCCGGGCGCGTCGCGATGCGGTCACGCCCGAGCAGGTCGGGTTGCCGCGCGGCAGTGGCCCCCGCCGCACACCGGGTCTCCGACGCGAGGAGGTCGCGATGCTCGCCGGCGTCTCGATCACCTGGTACACGTGGCTCGAACAGGGACGCCGGATCAATGCGTCCCCGGATGTGCTGTCGGCGATCGGACGCGCTCTTCGCCTCGACGAGGCCGGCCTCGATCACGTGCTCGAGCTCGCACAACCGATCTCGGCCCCCGTCGATGCACCGCACGAGGCACCGAGCGCACTCGTTCGGCTGATCGAGTCGATGGAACCGGCGCCCGCCGCGGTACTCGGCCCTCGCTGGGAGTTCCTCGCATGGAATCCGGCACAGGTCCGCCTGTATCCGAAGATCGCCGAACTCGACGGCATCGAGCGCAATCTGCTGTGGGTCTTGTTCGCCGACCCGGACATCCGTGAGCTGATCGTCGACTGGGACATCCATGCCCGTCAGGCGCTTGCGGAGTTCCGCGCCGGAGCGGCAGCCCTGCGGGGCGACCAGCAATTCGCCGAGCTGGTCGGCAAGCTCTCGGCAGACTCGGCCGAGTTCGCCGACTGGTGGCCCGAGCACGATGTCGCCCAGTTCGAGACGCGCATCCGCAGGTTTCGCCACCCCGGCGCGGGATTGCTGACGTTCGAGTACCAACAGCTCGCCCCGGTCGAGTGGCCCGGCCTCCGGGTCACCTGCCAGCTTCCGGTCCCAGGCGACGACAGTGCCGAACGCCTCGCCGTCCGCCACTACCTCGTCTGACGTCCTTCCAGCGAAGCGACACACGGAGCACGGCTGTCGCCTCTCAGCGCTCACGAGGGGTCATGGCGGCGCCTCGGAGTCCCGATCCCGTCCGTTGCGGGAATCGTGATGACGAAACGTGCTCCGATGTGGTGGGGATCGTAGGTGATGGAGCCACCGTGGTCTTCGATGATGTCTCGGGTGATGGCGAGTCCGAGGCCGGTCCCTCCGTTGTCCCGCGTACGTGCGTCCTGCACGCGCGTGAAGCGTTCGAAGACGCGAGCCCGGTGCTGGGCGGGGATACCGGGACCGTCGTCGGCGACCGACAGCTCGACGACGTCGTCGCCTTCGGCGAGACTGACACTGATCGTGGTCTCGGCATGGCGGACGGCGTTGTTGAGGAGGTTTCGGACTGCTCTGCGGAGGTGGTCGGGATTGGCGTCGAGGTGCGCGGCGGAGACACCGGTTGCATCGACCCGCTGCACGGGATTGGCCGCGCGAAGGTCGCGGATCTCTTGCAGGACGATGTCGTCGAGATCGACGGGTTCGCGGCGATGGGGCGTGTGGCCTGCATCACTGCGGGCGAGATGAAGCAGATCGTCGACGAGGTGTTGCAGGTCGATCGCTTCCTGTCGGACGGCGTGGATGGTGGCGGTGTGATCAGCGTCGTCGGGTTGCGCGATGTCGACTTCGAGATTCGTCCTGATGCGGGTGAGGGGGGTACGGAGCTCGTGGGCGGCATCGGCGACGAATCGTCGCTGGCGTTCGGTGGCGTCGGTGAGTCGGTCGAGCATCTGGTTCATCGTCGCGCCGAGGCGGCTGATCTCATCGTTGTGCGCCGAGACGTGAACACGCTGATCCGAGTTGTTGGCCGAGATCGAGTCGACCTGAGCGCGGATGCGGTCCACCGGCAAGAGGGTTCGTCCGGTGAGCCACCACATCAGCGCGGCGAGAACGGCGACGACGGTGGGGATCGTCACGGCCAACGCGATGGTGAGATTGCGGACGGCTTCTTCCAGATCGTCGCTGTTCTCTGCCACGTGCAGGACCGCTGGACCGTTCTGGGTCTCGACCCTGCGGCTGAGCACCCGGTACGAGTCGTCCTCGAGCGGGAGATCGTCGCTGGTTCGAATGATCTCCTCGCGACTCGGTGAGCGGGTTCGCCAGCGCGGGCTGGTCCGCGAGGTTCGACGTCGCGATCAGGACACGGCCATCCGGGCCGACGAGCTGGATCGCACGGTCCTCGTCGTTGGTGTTCAGGGGCGCGGTGGACACGTCGGTGGCGAAGTCGTCCGCGACCGCGTCGAGCACGCTGTTCGAGTGATGCATCGAGGTTCGCGGTGAGTTGACGGCGTTGCACGGTCACCAATGCGAGTGCGGTGAGTGTCAGGACCGCTGCCACGACCAGGGTTGCCAGGACGGTCAGCCGGAATCGTAGGGAACCGGCTTGGGCGCTGAGACGATGGTTCATGTGGGCAGCGGCCGTTCCTCATCCGCCCTCGGCGTCGAGACGGTAGCCGGCGCCCCTGACGGTCTCGATGGCGTGCCGGTCGAAGGGTTCGTCGATTCGAGTACGGAGCCTGCGCACGTAGACCTCGACGATGTTGGGGTCGCCGTCGAAGTCGTACTCCCAGACACCGTCCAGGATCTCCTTCTTGCTCATGACTTGACCGGCGCGGCGCAGCAGGAACTCGAGCACGTCGAACTGGCGGGCCGTGAGGGACACCTCGATCGCGCCTCGCCAGGCCCGTCGTTGGCCCGGGTCGATGCGGAGGTCCCCGGCTTGGATCGGGGCAGGGTTCGTGCCGGTCGTTCGTCGCAGCAGGGCACGGAGTCGGGCGACGAGAATCGGAAACGAGAACGGTTTCGTGAGGTAGTCGTCCGCGCCGGTGTCGAGGGCCTCGGTCTGGTCGTATTCGCCGTCCTTGGCAGTGAGCACCATGATGGGAGTCCAGTCGTCGGCTTCACGCAGGGCGCGGCAGATCTTGAACCCGTTGGTGCCGGGAAGCATCAGGTCGACGATGAGCGTGTCGAACTCACCCTCGGTGGCTTGCCACAGGCCATCGGTGCCGTCGAACGCGACGTCGACGGTGAACCCTTCACCCTCGAGACCCCGTTTGATCGCCGTGGCGATCTTCTTGTCGTCCTCGATGAGCAGGAGTTTCACGATGCTCCAGTATGGGTGGAGGGCCTGCGGGTCTGGTTCACCCGACGCCCGAGGATCGCCGGGTTCGGCGTGAGAGGCGGAGCTGAACCGCGAGCAGGCCGCCGACCAGGACCGGTGCGCCGATCGCAACGGGAAGGATCCCGTCGGGGTTGAGGCTGCGTTGATCGTCGACGCTGACCTCCAGGACATTCGATGCGGCGACCGTCCCAGCGCCGGGAGCGAGCGCGATTGCGTACAGAGTGAACGTACCCGCGCTGATGGGCTGGATCCGCCAGGTCACCGTGGCACTCGCGCCCGGTCGCAGAGATCCGACGGGCGTGGAGAGGGTGCTGGTCCAGTCTTCGGGGTCGACCGAGCTCGACTGTGTCGGGTCGGTGATGTCGATGTGAGCGACCAGGGCGACCGAGGGAGTGGCACTCGTGTTGGAGACGGTCACGGTGATGTCGAGATGCTCGCCGAGCGTCACCGACCGGGCGACCGGGTCGACCACGACGGTGATGTCGTCAGCGATGGCCTGCGCGGACGTCGGGCCGGGGAGCAGCCAGACGACCAGACCGGCCGCTGCCGCGACAAGCAGCTTCATCGCGCACCGCCGAGTTCGAGGCGCGTCGAGAGCGCGACTGCAAGCGTGGTGAGCGCGGCCGCTGCGAAGATGGGCGAGATCAAGTAGCTGCCCTGGTCGGCCCAGGGTTGTTGTCCGACGAGCACATTGTCGGCGAGGGCGAGCCCTGCGCTGACGGGGTTCGCCTTGATGAGGACCGACCCCAGCGCCCCGTTGGCCTTCACGGCCGGGAGTTGACTCGGAGCCGCCAGGAGGAGCAGCGCAGCGACCGAGGCGGCAAGGCTGGCGCGATTTGACATCGCGACGGCGCTGATGGCCAGGCCGAGCGCAGTCAGCGCAGCGGCGACCAGCGAGCCGGCGACGACGAGTACGGTGACCGCGTCGGCCGCAACGCCGAGACCATCCGCCATGACAGCCACGAACGGCAACGAGATCACCAGTGAGGCGATCCACATGGTCGTCGCGGCCAGCAGTTTGCCGACGACGAGGCTGCGGCGCGGAACGGGAGTGACGAGGAGTGCTTCGAGCGTGCCGCGTTCTCGTTCGCCGGAGATGGCGTCGGCGCTGACGACGAGGGCGGCCAGAGTCCCGAGCCCGATGGAGGTCTGGACGATCACCCCGACCGACTCCCGTGCGTCGAGGAGGTTGATGCCGGCGTCGGCGGAGGCGAGGTAGGCCAGTACAGCGAGCAACAGGGTGAATCCGAACAGTACCGAGAGCCCCTTGGAGCCGAGCCAGAGGTCGTTGATCTCGTGGCGGGCGACGACCGACCAGCGGGCGCAGCGCCGGTCCTGCGTGGCGGTTGCGGTCATCGGATCGTGGCTTCCGGCTGTGCGGTGAGCGCGAGGAAAGCGTCGCTCAGGCGGCTGCCGTCGAGGTCGAACGAGCGTGGTTCGACACCGGCGTCGAGCAGCGCCCGCAGCGCGATCGTGGGCGCGCTCGGGATGGTGGCCAGGTCGATGTCGATGTCGCCGGGACGGGTGTTGTCGAACCGGACGGATCGCACTGCGGTCGTAACGTCCAGCGCGGCTGCTGCTGCGGTGACGTCATCGACCCGGACGCGGACCCGGACGCGGTCGCCGATGGCTGCGCGCGCGATCACCTCGTCAACCGTGCCATCGGCGACGATGCGCCCGCGATGCATGATGGCGACGCGATCCGCAGGTGCGCTCGACCTCGTCCAGAAGATGGCTGCAGAGCACGACGCAGGTGCCGTGGTCGACTGCCATCTCGACAAGTTGGGCCAGGATGTCCTCCTGACCGGCCGGGTCGAGGCCGAGTGTTGGTTCGTCCAGGAAGACGATGGCGGGCTCGTTGATCAGCGCCCGTGCAAGCCCGAGTCGCTGGCGCATGCCGCGCGAGTACGTCGAGATGCAGTCGCGGTTCTCACCGAGGCCCATCTGACCGAGGAGTCGCTGTGCGCGCGTCGCGGCTTGCGCACGCGTCATCCCGAAGAGCTGCGCATGGTAGCGCAGGTAGGCGATCCCATTGCGCCCCCCCGGGTAGCCGTTCGACTCGGGCAGGACCCCGATGCTGGATCGAACGGCCGACGCGTCGGCGAGCTGATGGCCTGCGAGAACGGCGGACCCCGCGGCGGCGGGCACGATCGTGGTGAGCGCCCTGATGACCGACGTCTTACCGGCTCCGTTCGGTCCGAGCAGCCCGAGGATTTCGCCACGTCGGGCGCTCATGGAGACAGCATCGACTGCGGTGGTGTCGCCGTAGCGCACGGTCAGGCCGTCGACCTGCAGCGTGGCTTCGGTCGAGAACGATGTGGCCATGGGTCTCCTCGCGGGCGGTGGTGTTCCGATTGAGCCGGAACCGACCTGAACCTCTGCTGACTCTCAGCGATGCCGCCGATGCGGTCGGTCAGGTCCGAGTCAGCTGAGGCGACGTACAACCGAAACCACACACAACGATCCCGATGCTCGACCGGACGCTCGACCTCGACTCCGACTCCAAGGACACACGACATGCGCACCGCCACCGACCTGACGTCCTCGCCGTTCCGGCTCCGTTTCCCGGCGGCACTGATCACACTCGGCCTACTGGTTGCGGCATGCGGCGGGAGCGACACGGCGTCGCCCGCCGACGCCGCACAGCCGACCTCGGGAGCATCGCCGACGGGTGGCGCTGAGACGGACTGTGGGACCTCCTTCGACTTCGACGCGGCCGACTTCGTGGATCCGACCCTCAGCACCAACCCGTACCATCCCACGAGACCCGGCATCCAGTGGGTTCGCGGCGGCACGACCCTGGTGGGCGACCGCGAGGTGCCCCACGAGATCATCACCACGATGACCGACGTCATCCGGATCATCGACGGAGTGCCGACGATCGCGATGTTGGACGAGTCGACCGACTCCGGCGAAGTGGCCCAGGTCGGAGTGGACTATCTCGCGGTCGACAACGACGGCAACGTCTGGATCATGGGCGGCTACACCGAGGAGTACGAAGGCGGCGAGTACACCAACGCCGAGAGCGCCTGGCTCGGCCAGGCCCACGGTTGGGTCGTCGGCGTGTTGTCGCCGGCCGACGTCACGATGGACACGCCCCGATGGTGCATCGGAATCGAAGACGGCGAAGTCGGTCAGACCGCGGCCCCGGTCGATGTCGGGGTCAACGAGTGCGTGGAGTTCGGCTGCTACGACGACGTCCGTGTCGTCGAGGAAGGCGAAGTCGGCGCGCCCGACAACGAGCACAAGTACTACGCCCCGGGTGTCGGGGTGATCAACAACATCCCGCTCGATGCCAGCTTGCACAAGGATCGGTTCCAGCTCCTCAACTTCGTCGAGCTCAGCCCTGACGGGCTGGCCGAGGCGAGCCGGACGGTGCTCGATCTCGAAGCTCACGCCAGAGAGACTGCACGCGACGTTTTCGGCGAGTCGCCCGAGTCGGAGCGGGCGAATTGAGCACCGCTCCGATCGTCGCCCTGCACGGCGTCGCCAAGAGGTTCACCGCAGACAACGGTCTCGTCGACGTGCTCGCCGACGTCGACTTCTGTATCCGGCCCGGGGAGAAGGCCAGCCTCGTCGGGGCGTCCGGCAGCGGCAAGTCCACGCTGCTCGCGCTCATGGCCGGGCTCCTGCAACCATCCGAGGGCATCATCGAGATCGACGGACAGTCGATGCATGGTCTCGATGACGACGCCCGAGCACGACTCCGTGCCCGGCGCATCGGGATCGCCCTCCAGGCCGACAACCTGATCCCGTTCCTCACGGCAGCCGAGAACGTCGAGTTGGCGCTCGGTTTCGGGACCGTACGCAATCGCCGCGCAGCACGACGCCGGGCGAACGAGCTGCTCGGTCGGCTCGGTGTCGGCGATCGGGCCGGCCACCTGCCGCGGCAACTCTCGGGTGGCGAGGCACAACGAGTCGCACTGGCGGTCGCGTCGGCCAACCGTCCCGCGCTGCTGCTCGCCGATGAGGTGGTCGCCCAGCTCGACGGCCAGACGGCCGGCCACGTCGTCGACGAGGTGCTCGCCGGTGACTTCGCCGTCCTCTACGTCACCCACGACGTCACACTCGCAGACCGCGTCGAGCGGCGCTTCCGGCTCCGTGACGGTCGGATCGAAGCCAGATGAGCTCGGCCGACACCGTCGTCACGACCGACCTGACCGTCGACCACCGCACGCTCGGCGCCACCGTTCGGGCGCTCACCCAACCGGCGATGACCGTCGACGCCGGCACCAGCCTCGCGGTCATGGGTCCGAGCGGCTGCGGGAAATCCACGCTGCTCGGATTGCTCGCCGGACTCGCCCTCCCGACCAGCGGATCGATCACGATCGGCGACACCGTCGTGTCCGCGCTCACCGAACGGCACCGGGTGCGATTCCGACGACAGCACGTCGGCATGGTGTACCAGGCAGACAATCTACTCCCCCACCTCACGGTCGAAGAGAACGTCGCGCTCTCACTCTCGATCGCCGGCGTGGACGGCGGCAACACCGACACGCTGATCCTGCTCCGACACCTCGGACTGGGTGATCTCAGATCGAGGTTCCCCGATCAGTTGTCGGGGGGACAACGCCAACGAGTCGCCGTTGCCCGGGCCGTCGTGCACCGTCCCTCGGTCATCCTGGCCGATGAGCCGACCGGAGCGCTCGACGAGGACAACGCCCGCGGCGTCGTCGAGTTGCTCACGACGACACAACGCGGCATCGGAGCCACCCTCGTCATGGTCACCCATGACCCACTGATCGCCGCCCGGGCCGATCGGACCCTCCACATGCGCTCGGCGGCCGCGATCGGAGCACTCACCGATGTCGGCTAGATACGTCATCGCCGACCTCCTCCGCAACCCCCGCCGGACCGTTTCCACGATGGTCGGTGTGATCCTCGGTGTCGGACTCTTCTGCGGCGTGCTGTTCTTCGTCGATGGGCTCTCCGCATCGATGACCCAACGGGCAGTGGAACCTCTGGCGATCGACATGCAGCGCATCGTCACCCAGCGCGCCGGCGCTGCCATCGAACTCACCCAGCGCTTCGATCCGTCCGAACTCGGTCGGGGACAGCAAGCCGAAGTCGTCATCGAGCTCACCAACCCCACCGAGCTCGCGGCGAACGAGGTCACCGTGCGCGCACTTCCCGAACCACTCGTCACGTACGTCCCTGGCTCGTCCGCCATCGACGGAACAGCCGTTGGCGCGACCGGCACCGCCGATCGCGGCAACCCCTTCGGCCAGGGTCCGGCCCGAGCCGGTTTCAACCTGGGCACGATCGAACCCGGTTCGACCCGCACGATCACGTTCCGTGTCGAGGCCTCCACGCAGATTCGTCTCGACGACACCACCGTGCGCACCACCTATTCCAGCCGCGAGTCCATCAGCCCCATCGCCGCCAACCGACCGCCGACTGCAACGCTCGACGACCTCGCCGTTCAGATCGCAGCGTTGCCGGGTGTCGAGCGTGCCAGCCCACTCTCGATCGCGGACCTCGGAACGAACGCGCTCCGCAGCGTCGACCGGACCGCGTCCGGACCGGCCAAGATCTTCGGCTTCGACCACGAGTACGCCGACAGCGACGAGACGATCGTCATCGTGGAGGGCCGACTCTCTGCTGCCGGCGCGACCATCAGCGCGGAAACCGCGACAACCCTCGGTCTCGGCACCGGCGACACCGTCGCCGTCGACCTCCCCGACGGGAGCGCCGTCGAGTATCTCGTCACCGGGATCGCCGACCTGTCGCGGTCGCGCTCTCTGTTCTCCAGCCGTCGCGGCGGCGACCTCGAAACCTTCGTCTACACGCCGCTCGCTGTCATCGTCTCACCGGACCAGTTCGCCCGAAACATGTTTCCGGCCTTCGAACGGGCCGCCGCCGCAGTCGGACGCCTCAAGAGCCCCCCACTCAGGGAGATCGACATCAGCGTCGAACGCTCGCTCCTCGCGGCCGACCCGGCAACCGCTGCAATCCAGACCGAGCGCATCGGCGAGACCGTGACCTCGATTGCCGCTCACCAGGACTACTTGCTCGACAACATCTCCAACACTCTCCACGTCGCCGCTGACGACGCCCGGGTCGCCAAACGACTCTTCGTCTTCCTCGGTCTGCCTGGTGGCCTCCTCGCTGCAATGCTCGCCGCGTACGCCGGGAACGTCTTGGCCGAGGCCCAACGGCGCGAACAGGCAATGCTGCGCATCCGCGGAGCGAGTCGCGGCCACCTCCTGCGCATGCTCGCGATGCGTACGACGTTGCTGAGCGCAACCGCGGCCGCGATCGGCCTCGTCGCCGGCTACCTCGCCGCCGCGGCGATCCTCGGCACCTCGTCGCTCGACCGGGCCAGCACGACCATGCTCGCCACGTCAGGGCTCACCGGAGCCTTCGGTGGATTCGTTGCCACCGGTGCTGCGCTCTACCTCACCGGCCGACGATCCATCGATCGCGAGATCAACGAGGACCGGGCGCAGCTCGCGAACCGCCCGCCGCTGTGGCGCCGAGCCCGACTCGACCTCGCCGGCTTGATACTGATCGTCATGGGCACCACGTGGGCAATCACCGCCGGCGCCTTCGAGGGCACGCCCGGATCGGTCTACTTCGGCCGCTCCGTCGAGCTCAACGTGAGTCTGCTCGTCCTTCCGGTCGCCGTCTGGATCACCGGAAGCCTCGCCGCCGGCCGGCTCATCGGCCACCTCCTCCTCCGCACCAGCCCGGCGACGACGCCACAACTCGGGCACCCCGCTCCGGCGCTGATGCGCCGCAGCATCGGACGCCGACCGTGGGCCATCGCAAACGCGGCCATCGTTGCGGCTCTGATCGTCGCGCTCGCCACCAGCCTCGCCGCCTTCACGGCGTCGTACGACGCCGCCAAGGCCGCCGACGCCCGCTATGCCAACGGCGCCGACATGCGAATCAGTCCGAGCCCGACCACCGACCGTGCGTACACGCTCGACGACGCCGCCGAGTTCGAGACGCATGGCATCGTTCGCGCGACGCCGATCATCTACGGGCTCAGCAACGTCATCCTGCGAAGCGACCGGACATCCGATCCCGCGAACCTGGTCGCCCTCGATCCCGACGCCTATCCGCAAGTCGCTCCCGTGGATGCGGCCACCGCGGATCAGATCCGCTCACTCGATCCCGGCTCGGACACGATCCTCCTGAGCTCCGACATGGCCGACTTCCTCCAGGCGCGTCCCGGCGACACGCTCCATGTCCTGCTCGCCCGAGCCACCCCCGACCAGACCGACATCGAGGTCGTCGTCGCCGGACTGTACGACCGGCTGCCCGGTTTCCCCGACGGCGCCGACGCAGTGCTCGACATCCACCGTCACACCTCGGCGATCCCCTCGAAACACCCCGACTTCTTCCTCGCCGCCGGCCCGGCCGACGACGACACGGCTCTCGAACATGCCGCCTCGACGCTGCGCAGCGGACCGGAAACCGCCGGCAGCTTCCACATCGCCACGCGAACGTCCACGCTGGACCGGGACCAGTCGAGCCTTGCAGCGCTGAACATCGCCGGGCTCGTCGATCTCGACTCCGCGTTCGCCCTCGCGATGGCCACGGTCGCCATCGGAATCTTCGTGTTCGGTCTCCTCCTGCAACGACGCCGCGAGTACATCACGTTGCGAGCACAGGGCCTCGAGCCACGCACCATCCGCCTCCTCATCGGCGCCGAGGCCGGGATCGCCGCCCTCGCCGGCACCGTGGCCGGCCTCGCGGTCGGCGTCGCGATGGGCTACTACTTCGTCGCCGTCCTGCGCCCGCTCTTCGTGCTCGACCCCGCCTACACGATCCCGGCAACGGCCCTCGGGCTCCCGGTCGCACTCGTCCTCGCAACGACCGTCGTTTCATCACTCGTCGGCTCGCGCCTGGTCAACAAGCTCGAACCCACCGAACTCCTTCGCGACGAGTAGCCGTCCGGTCGGCAAAGGGTCGGCAAAGGGCCGGCAGCGGATCGGCAGAGGATCAGTGAGTCAGGCGAGGATGAGCGAGGATCAGCGAGTCAGGCGAGCGTCAGCTCGGAACGCTCACGATGGGACTCGTCCCGCAACATCGCGCGACATCAACGACAGGAGTCAGTGCCATGAACAACAGATACCGGGCGTTCCTCGCCGCGACCGCTCTCGCCCTCGGAGGTGTGGCGATCGCGGCGACCGCCGTCGCGGCGCAGAGCGAGCCCTCCGAAGTCGACGACAGCGGCCAGGACGCCGCCGAGGGACCGGACGTCCCCATCACCGGCCCCGATCTCGAAAGAGCCGCCGCGGTGGCACTCGAGTTCACCGGTGAGGGCCGCGTCACCGCAACCGAAATCGAAGATGAAGAGAGCTACTACGAAGTGGAGGTCACGCTCGACAACGGCAACGAGGTCGACGTCCAGCTCGACGAGGACTTCAACGTCGTCGGAACCGACTGAACTCGAGCTGGGAGGACCACACACGACAGCCGACATCGCCGCCACGGGTGCGGTCAGCGGGTGTGAGGTCGACTGCCGATCGGTGGGACGGCTGTCATCGGCCCCGACGTTCAGACCACCAGGCCGCTGGTGAGGCCCGGGCCGCTGACGCCGTACCCGACACCGGCGCTCGTCCGGGGCGCGTTCGACGGTCGGATAACATGGTCTTGATGTCACGTCTGCGGCGGCATTTCGAGCGGCTGGTGGAGCCAGCTGACATCCGGATCGACGGCGATCGACCCTGGGACGTCCGAGTGCACGACGACCGACTGTTCCAGCGAGTGCTCGCCCACGGCACGCTCGGGCTCGGCGAGGCCTACATGGACGGCTGGTGGGATTGCGATGCGATCGATCAGATGGTCGATCGTGCACACCGCTCACGGATCTCCGATCGCATCGTCTCGCCCACCTCCGCACTCCGCGTCGCCGAAGCCAAGGTGCGCAACCTTCAGAAGGGTCAGCGCTCGTACGAGGTCGGTCGCCGGCACTACGACATCGGCAACGACCTGTACCGGCACATGCTCGGCCCGACGATGATCTACAGCTGTGCGTACTGGCGCACGCCCGGCCTGTCCGGCAGCTCGATCGACAACCTCGACGCCGCGCAGGAGGCGAAGCTCGAACTCGTGTGTCGCAAGCTCATGCTCGAGCCGGGTATGCGGGTGCTCGACATCGGATGCGGTTGGGGTGGCGCCGCCAAGTACTTCGCCGAGCGCTCGGGCGTCGACGTGGTCGGGATCACCGTGTCTCGTGAGCAGGCGAGGCTCGCCACCGAAGCGACCGCCGACCTTCCCGTCGAGATCCGGGTGCAGGACTACCGCGACGTCACCGAACGGTTCGATCGCATCTGCTCGATCGGCATGTTCGAGCACGTCGGCGTCAAGAACTACCGCGCCTACATGGAGACCGTCCGACGATGCCTCACCGACGAATCCGGGCTGACTCTCCTCCACACGATCGGTGGCAATCGAGCAAGCGGCCGCACCGATCCGTGGATGGATCGCTACATCTTCCCGAACTCGATGCTCCCCACCGCCAACCAGCTCACGGCGGCGGCCGAGGGCTCGCTCACGCTGGAGGACTGGCACGGGTTCGGGCCGGACTACGACCGCACACTGATGGCCTGGCACACCAACATCTCAGCACTCTGGGATGAACTGCCCGACGAGTACGACGACCGATTCCGCCGGATGTGGAACTTCTACCTGCTCGTCTCCGCCGGCGGGTTTCGCTCCCGCTACCTGCAGCTCTGGCAAGTGGTCTTCAGCCGAGACGGCCTGCACGAGGCGTACGGACCCGACGGAATCCGCTGACCGGTCGACGGTCCGAACCCGACGGTCCGAACCCGACGGTCCGAACCCGACGGGCGTCGACCGCCGGCGATCACGGCCGAAACATGATCGACACACGCACGTCGTCGACCCGGAACGAACCGAGCTCATGATCGACACATGCTCGATCCGGACGTCATCATCGCCGCCGCCGATCATCCGTCACTCGACGAAGGAGTCGCCGACTTCCTCGCCGGGTTGCGAGCCGAACAGCGCTACTTCGGACCGACCGCCCGGAACAACCCGAAACCATTCCCCTCGGTCATCGACGGCCTCGGACAGTCGCACGGCTTCCGACTCGCCGCCGTCGGACGCGACCGCGTCGTCGGGGCCGTTCGGGTCGATCCGGCCGGCGACGTCCTGCTCGCCGTCCAGATGGGTCGGCGCAACCGTGGCATCGGCACGGCATTGCTGACAGCAGCGATCGAACGAGCCGGCGCCGGCAGCTGGAGTCGCCTCGTGATCCGAACGAGCCATCGCAGCTCGGCGGTGAAGAGAGCTGCCGAACACGTGGGTGCCGTGGCCGTCGACGTCGGTCGCGGTCGGGTCGACCTGATCGTTGCAGTCGACAAGAGCAACGCACTCACCTCTGCGTGAATCCGGGCGGCGCGACGTCAGCCCGACCAGTCGCCATCGAGTTCGTTCCGCCAGGGCGGATCGGCCCCTCGACGGCCCACCACGACGCCGGCGACCTGATTGGCGGCGCGCACTGCGCGAACGAGCAACTCGAGATCGCCGGCATCGCTGCGTGCGAGGCCGGCACCGACCCACCATGTGAGGAAACCCGCACCGAACGAATCACCGGCGCCGATCGTGTCGACGACGTCGACCGGTTCGACGCCGACGACCTCGGAGCCGGCAGAGGTGAACAGCTGGACGGAGTCCCCACCCTGGGTCACGAGGACGGCCGCCGGACCGAAACCGAGCAGTTCCTCCGCCGACGCGTGGAGATCGGTTCCGTCTCGCAGGTACGCGACGTCTTCGTCACTGACCTTGAGAATGTCGACATGCGGCAGCAGCCGGTCGACGCGAGCGATGTAGGCGTCACGGTCGGGCACGATCTTCGGTCGGCAGTTCACGTCGACCATCACGAGACGATCTCCACCGCCGATGATCGCCACTTCGACCGCAGAAGCCATCGGTTCGAGTACCAGCGCGAGTCCGCCAGTGAAGAGGATGTCGGCGACCAGCGCCTCGCCGGCCAGCACGTCGAGCGCCGGCGCCGAGGTACCGTCGATGTAGAAGCGGTACGTCGCGGCGCCGGAGTCGTCCAACTCGGCTGCCGCGAGGGTCGTCGGCAGGTCGACGTGCGTCACCTGTGCGAGGTCGACGCGGTCCGCCGCGAGCTGCTTGCCGAGCAACGACCCGAAGCGATCGACCGAGATCGCACCGACGAATCGGACGTCGGCGCCAAGGCGCCCGCAGGCACGGGCCGTGTTGAACGGCGCGCCACCGAGCTTCGCCTCGACGGCACCGTCGGGCGTGATCACGAGATCGATCAATGCCTCGCCGACGACGGAGATCATGAACGCATGCTGCCATCCGCAGGCACCCTGGCACGAAGCTGCTCGAGCACCAGGGCCACGACATCACTGCGCACCGGGTCGCGGTGGACGAGTGAGATCAGTCGGTGCAGATCGATGCCGTCGGACACCTCGACCGCTCGCACCCCGGCGGGGGCGCTCGCGAGGATCAGCCGAGGGACGAACGCCGGTCCGAGCCCGTTGGCGACCAGTGTCATGGTGACGGCGTAGTCGGTGGTCTCGAACGCCACCTCCGGCACGAATCCTGCGCGCTCTGCAGCCCACTCCAGCGCCACGTGATTCTGGGCGTCGGCGGGTCCTGAAATCCAACGCGCCTCGGACAGATCCGCGAGTTCGACCGATGGTCCGACCGGATGACGTTCCGGCACCAGCAACGTCAGTTGGTCCCACAGCAGCGGCTCGACCGCGAGTTGGTCCGGAACGTCGATCGAACTGCCCGAGTAGGTGTGCGTCACCATGACGTCGAGGCGACCGGCGACCACGTCCGCGAATCCTTCGGGCGGCTCACGATCGATCAACTCCAGTTCGAGCCCGGGGCGCGCCGTCAAGACCGACGTGAGCACCGGTGGGAGCAGGAACTGTGCGGCCGTCGAGAACGCACCGATTCGCACCGTCGAGGCGGTGGCCGCCGCGAGCTGCACTTCGCGAGCGACACCATCGGCATGGTCGAGCAACTCGCGACCACGCGCATCGAGGACCTGCCCTGCCGGGGTCGGGACGACGCCGCGCGCATGGCGCGTCAGGAGGCCGACGCCGAGCTCATGCTCCAACGCACCGACGTGCTGTGAGATCGCCGGGCCGGTGTAGTTGAGAGCCTGGCCGGCCGCGTTGAACGAACCGGTCTCGACGGACTTCACGAACGACCGAAGATGGTGCAGCTCCATCATCGAAAGCCTAGCTTTGCAGTATCATTCATTTGATTACTGGTGCTTTGCTCTCACATCGCCCAGAATGTCGAGGATGAGCGCCCGCGAGACCACACCCGACGCCCGACCGGGCGTCGAGGTCACCCCCGACGACATCGACCGAGCCGCCGGGTACATCGCTCCGCTCATTCGCCACACGCCCACGATCGAGGTGCCCGGTACCGAGATCGGCATCGACGCCACGATCGTGCTCAAGCTCGAGTACCTCCAGTACAGCGGTTCGTTCAAGGGCCGCGGCGCCAGCCATTTCATCGCAACTCGGCCGATCGCATCGAGCGGCATCGTGGCCGCGTCGGGCGGCAATCACGGCGCAGCCGTCGCGTGGGCGGCGCAGCAGTTCGATCACGAAGCACACATCTTCGTGCCGACCACGGCCACGCCGGCCAAGGTGGCCAAGCTCCGCCAGTTCGGCGCGGTCGTGCACGAGGTCGGGGACGTCTACGCAGACGCGCTCGCTGCGAGCCGCACGTATCTCGACGAGCGTCACGCGACATCGATCCATGCGTACGACGACCCGGTCGTCATGGCGGGTGCCGGTACGTGTGCGCGCGAACTGGATCAGCAGTCGCCTGGCCTCGACGCCGTGCTGCTCGCCTGCGGCGGCGGCGGCCTCAGCGGCGGAAGCGCCGCCTGGTACGGCGACCGCACCGAGACGGTCGCGGTCGAGACCCACGGCACCGCGACCTACGCCGCCGCGAGGAGGGCCGGGACACCAGTCGACGTCGAGGTGTCCGGCGTCGCCTCCGACGCACTCGGCGCCACCCACGTCGGTGCGACGCCGTTCCGGGCGCTCCGAGCCGTCGACGCCACTGATGTGCAGGTCGGCGACGACGACGTCATCGCCGCCCGCCTCCGACTCTGGAACTGGCTCCGCATCGTCGTCGAACCCGCAGCAGCGACGCCGATCGCAGCACTCATGACCGGGGCCTGGGCGCCACGATCAACCGGAGATCGAATCGGTGTCGTCCTGTGCGGCGCCAACACGACGCTCGATCTGACGCCGCAACGAACGGCGAAGACCACCGTGACGGGTGCCGCAGGATGAGGCAGACTGGTTCCGTGACCGACACTGCGAAGTCCCCGGACACGGCCGAGATCGACGACTACGAGCTCGCCGATCGATACCGCGCCGAACACGGCCGGGTCTTTCTGTCGGGCGTCCAGGCGATCGCTCGTCTCCCGATCGACCAGATCCGGATCGATCGGCGTCATGGACTGAACACGGCAGCGTTCGTGAGCGGCTACCAGGGCTCACCTGTCGGCATGTTCGGCCAGGAAGTCGACCGGGCCAACCGCACCCTGCCCGATCTGCCCGTCGTCAACCAGCCGGGGGTCAACGAGGAACTCGCCGCGACCGCCGTGATGGGCAGCCAGGTCGCCGTCACACTCGACGACTGCAAGTACGACGGCATCCTCGGCATGTGGTACGGCAAGGGACCCGGCATCGACCGGGCCGGAGATGCGATCCGTCACGCCGTGTTCGCGAGCACGGCGCCGCACGGAGGTGTCGTTGCCGTCGTCGGTGACGATCCGAGCGCCAAGTCGTCGACACTGCCATCCTCCAGCGACGCCACCATGGTCGACCTCCACATGCCGCTCCTCTTCCCCGGTGACCCTCAGGAGGCGCTCGACCTCGCCCGGCACGCCGTGGCGCTGTCCCGTGCGTGCGGCATCTGGTCGGGCCTCAAACTGGTGACACCGGTCGCTGATGGCACCGGCACGATCGACGTGCACCCCGAACGGGTACAACCCGTCATCCCGACGCTCGACATCGACGGACGGCGGTTCGAACCGAGCCCGAACGGTCTCCTCATCATGCCGCACACGCTCGAGATGGAGCGCGAGTTCTTCGAGGTCCGCACCGAACTCGCCCGGCAGTACGGCGCGCTGAATCAGCTCAACCGAGTCACCGTGCGAACCGGCGACGACTGGATCGGCATCGCCGCCTGCGGCCACACCTACCACGAACTCCGCGAAGCGCTCGAGGTGCTCGGGTTCGGATCGGATGACGACCTCATGTCGGCCGGTATCCGACTGTGGCAGCTCCAGATGCCGATCCCGCTCGATCGACACGACGTCCGATCGTTCGCCGAGGGCTTGACCGACGTCCTCGTCATCGAAGAGAAGAATCCCACGCTCGAACTGCTCGTCCGTGATGCGCTCTACGACGTCGCCGATCGGCCGAGGGTGTGGGGCAAGCGCGACGAGGATCGGCACGTGCTCATACCGTACGACTCGCTCCTCGACGCCGAGCGCATCATTCCTGCGCTCCGCCACCACCTCGGCAAACGGCTCGAGGACCGTCTCGCACCGCCTCAGGTCAAGCCCGATCGGAACCTGATCCCGCTCTCCGTGAATCGAGCGCCGTTCTTCTGCTCGGGATGCCCGCACAACACGAGCACCCGGGTCGAGCCGGGCACGCTGGTCGGCGGTGGCATCGGCTGCCACGCCATGGTCGCCTTCATGAAGCCCGAGCGCACCGGCGATCTCGTCGGATTGACCTGCATGGGCAACGAGGGGGCGCAGTGGATAGGTATGGCACCGTTCGTCGAGCGCGATCACCTCGTCCAGAACCTCGGCGACGGCACATTCTTCCACTCCGGTTCCCTGGCGATCCGGGCGGCGATCGCCTCCGGCGTCGACATCACCTACAAGCTCCTCCTCAACGGCACCGTGGCGATGACCGGCGGGCAGGACGCGCAAGGGGCCGTCGACGCCGACAAGATCGCCACGATGCTGCTCGCCGAGGGCGTCCAGCAGGTGATCATCACGAGTGACGACCCCGCGCGGGTCAAGGGACTCGACGTGCCCGACGGCGTCAGGGTCTGGGACCGCTCCCGCCTCGACGAAGCCCAGGCGCTACTGGCCGGTGTGAAGGGCACGACCGTACTCATCCACGACCAGGCCTGCGCGGCGGAGAAGCGCCGGGCCCGCAGCCGCGGCACCCTGGCCAAGCCGGGTTTCCGCGTCGTCATCAACGAGCGGATCTGTGAAGGTTGTGGTGATTGCGGAGACAAGTCGAACTGCCTGTCGGTTCAACCGATCGACACGCCGTACGGCCGCAAGACGGCGATCCACCAGACGAGCTGCAACTTCGACTTCTCCTGCATGCAGGGCGACTGCCCGGCATTCGCCACCGTCACGGTCGACCCGGACGCCAACGGGATGGCTCGACCGACCCCGACGACACCATCGCTCGACGACCTGCCGGCCCCGACCAGCGTGGTCGACCCCGACACCTTCACCGTTCGTCTGTCCGGCATCGGCGGAACCGGTGTGGTGACGGTCAGCCAGATCATCGGAACGGCAGCCATGCTCGACGATCTGCACGTCCGCGGTCTCGATCAGACGGGCCTGTCGCAGAAGGCAGGGCCCGTCACCAGCGACGTCCGCATCAGCCGCGACGCCCCCGCTTCGTCCAACCACGCCAACGAGGCGGGCGTCGACTGCTTCTTGGCGTTCGACATGCTCGCGGGTTCGAGCGACAGCCATCGCGAAGGCGCCCGCCGGGACAAGACGGTCGTCGTCGGCTCCGTCGACGTCGTACCGACGGGTGAGATGGTGGCCAAGCCGGGCGCGTCGAAGTACCCCGAGCAGGCCGATCTCCGACAGCGACTCGACGACGTCTCGCGAACCGACCTGAACCGCTATCTCGATGCGGCCGCCATCACCCGTGGCCTGTTCGGCGCGACCACGACGGCCAACATCCTCGTCATGGGCGTGGCGGTTCAGATCGGCGCGCTCCCGATCGACCCGGCAGCGATCGAGCGGGCGATCGGGCTCAACGGCGTGGCAGTCGAGCACAACATCGCCGCGTTCCGTTTCGGTCGGCAATGGGCCCTTCAACCGAGCCTCGTCGAGGCCGCGGCCGGCGTCACCGCGCCATCGGTCGAGACACTCGACCAGCTTCTCCGACGGCTCACCGACGACATCGCCGACTACCAGGACGAGGCCTACGCCCACCGGTTCACCGAGCGCGTCGAGCGTGCCCGGCAAGCCGAGCAGCGTACGAGCACCGACTCGACCGCTTTCACCGAGGCCGTGGCACTGCACCTCCACAAGCTGATGGCGTACAAGGACGAGTACGAGGTCGCCCGGCTCGCGCTCCTCGACGAGTCCCAGCGTCGATATCAGGCGGTCGGTGGGCCCGACACCGAGGTGACCTACCACCTGCATCCGCCTGCATTGCGATCGGCGGGCATGGGTCGCAAGATCAAGTTCGAACGCACGGCCACACCGTCGTTCACGGCACTGCGCGCCATGAAGAAGGTGCGCGGCACGCTCGCCGATCCGTTCCGGTGGGCCGAGGTCCGCAAGGTCGAACGAGCGATGATCCCTGAGTTCGAGTCGGCCGTCGACATCCTGATCACGCACCTCTCTGTCGACAACATCGACGAAGCCACGGCGATCGCATCACTCCCTGATCAGGTGCGCGGCTACGAGGAGCTCAAGCTCGATCGAGCCGCAACATACCGAGCCCAGCTGACTCACCGACTCGCACGTTTCACTTCGCGCTCGACACCCGCCAGACTGGCCAGCCATGTCGATCTGGACCCCCGTGTTCTTCGTCGTGGGCGTCGCGGCGTTGGTGATCGGCGCCGAAGCACTGGTTCGCGGCTCTGCGCGGTTGGCGGCACGTACCGGGCTGACCCCGGTCGTGATCGGCTTGACGGTCGTGGCGTTCGGCACGAGCGCGCCCGAGCTGGCGGTGAGCGTCGGGGCGTCGTGGCGAGGTGAGACCGATCTGGCCGTCGGGAATGTCGTCGGTTCGAACATCGCCAACATCTTGCTGGTGCTCGGTGTTGCCTCGGTGGTCGGCGGTGGGCTGGTGGTCGCCCAACGAATCGTGCGGATCGACGTGCCGATCATGGTTGCGCTGTCGGTGCTCGTGTTTCTCCTCGGTCTCGACAACCGACTCGGGCGCTGGGAGGGCCTGCTGTTCCTCCTGCTGCTCGTCGTCTACATCTCCTGGACGGTCATCAGCTCCACGCGCTCGACGCAGCCGCTCGTCGCCACCGAGTACGACGAGGCGCTCACTGCCGAGAGACTCCGGGAGAGCTCGGCGTTCGCCGACATCGGTTTCGTGCTCCTGGGCCTCCTCCTGCTCGTCGTCGGCTCGCAATCACTCGTCGAGGCGGCGACCGACATCGCCCGTGCGCTCGACGTCAGCGAGCTGGTCATCGGCCTGACGGTCGTGGCGATCGGCACGTCACTCCCCGAGGTCGCCACCTCGGTGCTCGCGGCCGCCCGCGGCCAGCGCGACCTCGCCGTCGGCAACGCGATCGGCTCGAACCTCTTCAACATCCTCGCCGTGCTGGGTCTGACGGCTGCCGTGTCACCGAATGCCCTCGTCGTGCCCGACGGCGCGCTGTCGCTCGACATTCCGGTGATGATCGCTGTCGCGATCGCCTGCCTGCCGATGTTCGCCAACGGGTACGCACTGCTGCGTTGGGAGGGGGCGATGTTCCTCGGCTTCTATGCGGCCTACCTCACCTGGCTCGTGCTCGACTCCGCGGATCACGCGATCAAGAACGGGTACGCGATCGCAATCGTCGGGTTCGTGCTGCCGTTGAGTGTGATCACGCTCGTCGTGATCGCCGTTCGCGGTCGGCGAGAACCAGTTTCACTCCCGAGCTGACGACGATTCACCCGGTGCGAGCAGCGCCGCACCGGCGATGCCTGCGTTGTTGGCCATCTCGGCGATCGCGATCTCGCAACCCGAGTCGAGGCGGTGCACCCACTTGCCGGGCCTCTTGCTCGCCCCGCCACCGAGAATGATGAGTTCGGGCGAGAACAGCATCACGACGTGCCGCAAGTAGTGATCGACGCGATCGCCCCATGCCTCCCAGGAGAGCTCGTCGCGATCGCGAGCGCTCGCTGCGACCCGCTTCTCGATGTCGGGCCCGTCGAGCTCGAGATGACCGAGTTCGGTGTTCGGCACCAGCACGCCGTCGACGAAGAGACCCGACCCGATGCCGGTCCCGAACGTGAGGCAGATCACCACACCCATCCGGCCCCGACCACTTCCCCACGTCATCTCCGCGACGCCGGCCGCATCGGCGTCGTTGAGGACGGACACGGGTTGCCCGATCGCCGCCGTGAACAGCTCGTCGGCGTCGACACCGATCCAGGACGAATCGATGTTGGCGGCGCTGCGCACGATGCCCTTGGTCACGACGGCCGGCAGACACACGCCGACCGGTCCGTCCCATCGGTGGTGGGCCACGAGCTGCTCGACAACCTCGGCCATCGCCTTCGGCGTGGCCGGCTGGGGCGTGTCGATCCGAAACCGGTCGGCTGCGAGTGCGCCGTCCGAGAGCTCGACGGGTGCGGCCTTCATGCCGCTCCCGCCGATGTCGATCCCGAAGCTACGAGTCCGTGTGGTCACGGCACGTCACCGTACCGACGGATCGGTCCAGCAGACCAGCCGTGCGTCCGTCCGAGTTCAGGCCCGGGCGCGAGTCTTGCGCAGGACCGGGTCGGCGACGGCGAGTGTGCGGTCTGCGGTGCGCATCGTCCAGCCGGCGGCACCGGGCGTTTGCGAGTCGACCAGATTGCCCATCACCTGCAAGGTGATGTCGGCGATCCCCTGGGTACCGACGGCGAATCGGAGCCCGGTCCTCATCAGCCAGGGGTGCCCGATGAGGAAAGCGAACCGCCGACCCGTCCGCAGGAACCCGTCGAAGCGTTCCCCGATCAGTTCGTCGTAGCGTTCGGGCGTGCTGGTCGGATCTTCCAGGAAGAGGTCGGCGGCGAGCATGCCCGACTCGAGTCCGTAGTCGATGCCCTCGCCGTTCATGGGGTTGACCAGTCCGGCCGCGTCGCCGATGGCGACCCATCCCGGACCGTGTCGCTTGACGGCGCTCATCGGCAGCCGCCACGCCCGTGGTCGTTCGAGGTTGGGGCCGATGTCCCAGGAGTTGGCGACGAGGCCCCGATAGCTGTCGAGCAGGTGGTTGAGGTTGAGACCCTTGAAGCCTTTCATCGTCGAAAGTGCGCCGACGCCGATGTTGACCGTGCCGTCGCCGCACGGGAACATCCATCCGTAGCCGGGCACCCAGGTCCCGCGGGGATCGCGGATCGTCAGGCAGGCCTCGAGGTGCTCGTCGTCGTGACGGGGGCTCTCGACGTAGGCGCGGATCGCCAATCCGAAGGGCTCGCGGGGATCTCGCTCGGCTCCGAGTGCGCGGGCAACGGAGCCCGGTGCGCCGGTCGCGGCGACGACCAGGTCGGCCGCGATGGTGCCGTGCGGGGTGTCGATGCCCGTGGCTCGGCCGGTTCGCTCATCGAGGATCGGCTCGCCCGACACCTCGAAACGCACGTCGGCGCCCGCATCGACGGCGGCGTCGATCAATGCGGCGTCGAGCCGACGACGCGGCCACACCGCCCCGTAGCTGGGGAACCGGCCGGTGTCGGGCCATGGAAGCTCGCGCACCTGCTTGCCGGCGATCATCCGCAATCCGGCGATGCGGTGAGCATCGTCGAGCGGAATCGCAAGCTCGTGGAGCGCGGCGACGGCCCGGGGGGTCAGTCCGTCGCCACAGACCTTGTCGCGACCGTGGGCACCCTTCTCGACGACGACGACGCTGGCGCCGGCGCGTGCGGCACGAATCGCCGTTGCAGCACCAGCGGGGCCGCCACCGATGACCGCGATGTCGAACCGTTCCACACCGACGATTCAATCGGGAGAATCAGTCAGTCGGCGCGTCGACGTGCTCGGCGATCCTCTGATGGTGGTGGATCACCTCGGCCACGATGAAGCGGAGGAACTGCTCGGAGAACACGGGGTCGAGGCCCGACTCCTCGGCCAGTGACCGAAGTCGAGCAACCTGTTGTGCCTCACGATCGACATCGGCGGCAGGGAGACCGACCGACGCCTTGTACCTGCCGACCTCCTGGGTGATCTTGAACCGCTCCGCGAGCAGGTGCACGAGCGCTGCGTCGATGTTGTCGATGCTCGATCGATACTTCGCCAGTTGCTCGTCGGTCATGAGCATCGAACGCTACCGGATCAGCGAGCTGCGGACAGGAGCGCTACGTTCGCCCCATGTCCAAGCTTCCGGTGCTGTTCGTCGACCATCCATTTCCCGATCTCTACGGCGACCTGGTCGACGACCGGGCGACAATCGTCGGGTCCGGCACCGACGACGGACTCGAACAGGCCGACGCCGTGATCGCCGGCGCCGTACGTCAGTGGGATGCGGCCGAGTTCGCGCTCGCCCCGAACCTCACCGTGATCTCACGCGTCGGTGTCGGCTACGACAACGTCGCCGTCGCCGACGCCCACGCAGCCGGCGTGATCGTCTGCAACGCGCCGCTCGCGCCGATGGTGTCGACCGCAGAGCACACGATGGCGCTCATCTTCGCTGTCACCAAACACCTCCCTCATCAGATGGCACGGTCGAACGCAGGTCTCAAGGGTGAACCCGTGGGGCGATCCCTCGAACTCGACGGCCGCGTGCTCGGGCTCGTCGGCATCGGGCGCATCGCCAGCCGAGTCGCAGCGGCCGCTCAGGCGCTCGGCATGCGGGTGATCGCAACCGATCCGGGTGTCGCCGAGTCACCCGTGCCAGGCGTCGATCTGGTCGGGTTGAACGAGTTGCTCGCCATGTCCGACATCGTGTCGCTCCACGCACCGGCTGTGCCGTCGACGATCGGGATGATCGACACAGACGCACTCGACCGAATGCAGCCCGGGTCCTACCTCGTCAACTGTGCCCGCGGCCCACTGGTCGATCACGACGCGCTCCTCGCTGCGCTCGACGCCGGCCATCTGCAGGGCGCCGGCCTCGACGTGACCGACCCCGAACCCCTGCCGGCCGGCCATCCTCTGCTCGACCGGCACGACGTGATCGTGACCCCCCACATCGCGTCCGCGACCGTCGCCGGCCGGCGTCGGCTCTACGAGCACGCAATCGACAATGCGTTGGCGGTCTTGGCCGGACGCCCGGCATCCATCGTCGAGCCGACGACCTGACAGACTCGCCACATGACGCTGCGTGAGAAATGGTCGGACGGGGACGAGACGCTGGGGTTCTGGCTCAGCATCCCCGGGTTCGTGGGTGCCGAGATCGCCGCCCGGCAACCCGTCGACTACGTCTGCATCGACACGCAGCACGGTGTGATCGATTATCTCGAGTCGGCCGCGATGATCCAGGCGATCGAGCTCGCCGGCGGCACGCCGATCGTCCGGGTGCCGTGGAACGAGCCGGGCATCATCGGCAAGACGCTCGATGCCGGCGCGCACGGCGTGATCGTTCCGATGGTGAACACGCGCGAGCAGGCCGAGGCAGTCGTTGCATCATCGCGCTACGTGCCGAACGGCTCGCGGAGCTGGGGCCCTGTCATGGCTGGTCAACGCCACCAGGAGCAGCGGGCCTGGGCAGACGCCACCATCGCCGTGGTCCCCATGATCGAGACCCGGGAGGCGATCTCGAACCTCGACGCCATCTTGTCGGTGCCCGGCATCGACGCGATCTACGTGGGCCCCGCCGACCTGTCGATCAGTCTGGGCCTGGAGCCGTCCGGGAACGCCG
Organism: uncultured Acidimicrobiaceae bacterium; assembly: GCA_963792905.1. Classification (GTDB taxonomy): domain Bacteria; phylum Actinomycetota; class Acidimicrobiia; order Acidimicrobiales; family Ilumatobacteraceae; genus Ilumatobacter. Next base: position 614,360 of record CAWBYE010000019.1, on the reverse strand, counting down.
ACGAGACCGTGCTCGACGATGCGCTGGCCACCATCGTCGAGGCGTGCGGCCGACACGGTGTGACGCCCGGCATCCACTGCACCGGTGCGCTCACGCAGCGACGCCGCGATCAGGGTTTTCGGATGATCACGGTCACCAGCGATGCACTGGCGCTTCGGGTGGGCTACGCGAGCGAGCTCGCAGCGACCCGCGGGACCACCGACGCCGGCGCTTCGGGCGACCTCTACTGACGGCGGTTGCACGTCGGGTGATCAGCCCGGTGTTCGGGCGACAGCCACGCGGTCGCGGCCGCTGAGGTCGGGTCGGATCTCGACCTCCACGTAGCCGGCGATCTGCATGAGCTCGCACACCGCGTCACCCTGGTCGGCCCCGATCTCGAGCACGAGCCAGCCGCCCGGCCGCAGACGGTGGAGGGCACCGGCGATCAACAGCCGCAGGTCGCGCAGACCGTCGTCGGCAAACAGTGCGACCGCCGGCTCCCACTCGGCGACCGACGCGGCCAGGTCGGCCGAATCGTCGGCGACGTAGGGCGGGTTGCTCACGATCACGTCGAACGACTCGTCGACAGGAAGTGCGTCGAACCACGAGCCGGCACCGATGCGGACGTTGGCGGCTGCGGAGCCGATCCCGGCGAGGTTCGCACGAGCGACCGCGAGCGCCTCCTCGCTGACATCGGTCATCCAGACGGTCGTGCCGGCGAGTGGGAGTTCGGTGGCGAGTGACAGCCCGATCGCGCCGGAGCCCGTACCGAGATCGGCCACAAGGCGTCGATCGGCCAGGAGAGCGGCCAGGTCGATCGCCACGCCTGCGACCACCTCGGTCTCGGGGCGCGGGATGAGCACTCTCGGGTCGATCGCGAGATCGAGGTGCCGAAACGACCAACGCCCCAGCACGTATTGCAGCGGCTCCCCGGCCTGGTACCTGGAGACCATCCGATCGAGGTGCGCCACGATCCCGACCGTGGCGGGATCGTCCAGCGACTCGTCGAACTCGGCACCGTCGAGGCCGGTCGCCACCTCGCACAGCCATCGGGCCTCGTGCCGCGAGCCGACGGCATCGACGGTCTGGCGCAGCAGTTCACGGACCGACAGCGAGTCGGCCGACTCCGCGACGGCGCCGGAAGGACCGCTCGTCGCCACGTCAGGTCTCCATGTCGGCGAGCTGTCGGGCTCGCTCGTCGAGCAGCAGGGGTTCGACGACGAGATCCAGGTCGCCCGCGAGCACATCGGCGAGCCGGTAGATCGTGAATCCGATCCGATGGTCGGTGACCCGACTCTCCTTGAAGTTGTAGGTGCGGATCTTCTCGCTCCGTCCGCCGCCACCGACCTGCGAGCGACGCTCGGCCGACAACTCGTCGTTGCGCTCGCGTTCGGCGAGTTCGTACAACCGAGCCCGCAACACCTGCATCGCACGTGCACGGTTCTGGAGCTGGCTGCGCTCGTCCTGCATCGTCACGACGACACCCGAAGGGACATGTGTGATCCGGACGGCGGAATCCGTGGTGTTGACGTGCTGGCCGCCGGCACCGGACGAGCGGTACACGTCGATCTCGAGATCCCGTTCGTCGACCGTGATGTCGACCTCGTCGACCTCGGGCAGGACGGCCACCGTGGCCGATGAGGTGTGGACCCGACCCTGACTCTCGGTGACGGGCACCCGCTGCACCCGATGCGGGCCGCCTTCGAACTTGAGGTGCTGCCACGCATCGTCGCCGCGGACGACGAACGTCACCTGGTTGACCCCACCGAGGTCGCTCGGGTCGCGCGAGAGCGTTTCGACCTTCCATTTCCTCTTCGCCGTGTAGGCAAGGTACATCTCGACCAGATCTCGCGGAACAGGTTGGCTTCCTCGCCGCCCTCCGCGCCGCGGATCTCGATGATCACGGCCCGGCCGGCGTGTGGATCGCGCGGCATGAGCAACTCGCGGAGCCGCTCTTCGAGTTCGACGAGATCACGTTCCGCAGCCACCGCTTCCTCCGCGGCCATCGCATGGCCGTCCGGGTCGGGATCTTCGAGCATCTCCCTGGCGGTGTCGAGATCGCCGGTCCGTGCCGTGTGGACACGGTGGGTCTCCACCAATGGCGCCAGCTCCTTGTACCGCTGCGACACCACGCGGAGCTGCTCGGGGTCGACGGTGGTCGCCGGGTCGGCGAGACGCGCCTCGAGTTCCCGGAACTCATCGGCCACGGCGGCCAAACGGGCAGACAGACCTGGATCGATCACGGCCCCGCGAGGCTACCTGCTCGGCGGAGTTCCCGATCTTGAGTTGCATACGCTCATGTTTTCTGTATACTGATCAGTGTCTTCATCAGACACCTACTTGTCAGATAGCGCACACCACGGCCAGAATCCCACTACAGGAGGCATCACACCATGCTCGTTCGTCACCGCACCACCAACCCACTCGACCGCACGATCGACCGCGCGTTCGATCAGCTCACCAACTCGTTCTACGACACCCGCCGCTCCCCGAGTCCGGTGGTCGACGGCGGCTGGGACGGCGATGAGTACGTGCTCACCGTCGATCTGCCCGGAGTTCCGGCCGACGCCGTCAGCGTCGACATCGCCGGCGGCACGCTGACGCTCGGCGCCACGACCGATTCATTCGAGTGGAAGCGCTCGCTCAGGCTCGCCGGCCGGCTCGACGCCGGCAAGGTGCAGGCACGTCACCTCGACGGCCGCCTGACCGTTCGCGTCGGCACCATCGACGAGCCCGAAACCCGGTCGATCGCGATCGACACCACTCCGGCCGAGCCGGCCATCGAGGCAGCGTCGTCCGACGATCAGTCGACCGACGATCAGTCGACCGACACGAACGACACCGAGTGACGCAAACGGTCGGCGATCTCGCCGACCAGCCCGATCCGATCTCGTGACGGCAAGGCCACCACGAGTTCCTCCCCACCGACGCCCGATTCGCCGAGTGCGAGCCGGGCGTCGGCTGCGTACGGGATCAGATCGAGATCGACACCCGACGAGCACACGACGACGATCCGGTCACCACCCGCGCTGATGCCGACCGCAACGCACGGCACCGGATCCTTCAGATTGAGCCGCGGGACCGGCGGTGGCGCTGCGGCGATCACCGTCGCCCCGACGAGGTCGGGCTGTTGCTCCACGCGCCAGCGGATGAGTCGCTCCGCGCCCAGCGCCTTGAGCGGATGGGGCGCCGCCGTCGGCCGCCGGTGTTCCCGCACCGTGTCCACGACCCTGGCCAACGACTCCACCGTCGGGACGTCGCCGTGCAGCATCTGGAACGCCTCCCGGTCGTGTTCCCCCACGCCGACCTCCAGCCGAGTAGCACCGGACGCAGCGTCGACGACGCGGCACACCTCGAGGCCGCGTACCTCCCCCGTCAGCACACCATGCTCGACGATCGGATCCGCACCACCCTCGATGATCAGCGGACGCAAGATCTCGTGGTGATCGGGGGCCGGCGCCGACGGCACGAGCAAGGTCGGCTCGGCGGCGAGGAGCGATCGACCATCGGGCTGCCACACGGAAATCGGAAGGTCGAACTCGAGCGCCCGACGGGCCAACGTTCCCACGCCGTCTTCGGCGATCAGGTGCAGACGCGACGCACCTGATCGGATCATCCAGCCCAGCGCAGCGCCCAACCGATCCTCCGGGCGGCGGTCGAGGTACACCCAGGCGTCGTCGCCGTCGCGCAGCGCTCCGCCAAGTGAGAACTCCGCCGGCTCGGACACCGAACGGCCGAGATGATCGCCGACGAGTGCCCGCAGCTTGATACCGATCAGGCGGCTGCGGCGTGTGTCGTCGTCCTGGGCGTCGGTCACCCGCCAGACGGTACCCGGCGTAACTCCCGGACTACTCCACGAAGTAGCCCAGCACGTCGGCGATCACCTGGCACTCGGAGAGCTCGTTGGCGATCGTCACTGCTCCGCCCTCGCCGAGCCGGCAGATCACGAGGTTCGCGATCGTCTGACCGGGCATCAGGTTCAGGTTGGACGTTCCGGGGTTCGGTTCACCGGCAGGCCAGACCGAGACGAACGACGGCCGAGCGACCTCCGTCGCTGTCACGTTCATCACCACCGCCGTCGCCGTCGGTGGCACGGCCCCGGACCCACCGAGCACCAACTCGGCCTGGCGTCTCGGCCCGACGGGCAGCTGCTCGGAGCCGACACCGATCCGCGTGTCGAGCACCCGGCGCGGTGGCGATGCCCGGAGCCTGTCCCCGTTCGAGGAGAAGTACCCGAACACGTCGGCGATGACGTGGCGAGCGCCACCAGCGCCGCTGACCGTGATCTTCCCACCCCGGCCGAGTTTGCAGATCGCGAGGTTCGGCACGGTGTCACTCGCGTAGAAGTTGACGTTCGACGTGTCGGGCGTGGCGACTCCTGTCGGCGAGATGGTCACGTGGCCGGGTGCTTCGGGCTCGGTCACCGTGAGGTTCATGACAACCGCAGTCGCCCCCGCGCCCGGCACTCCCGACTTGCCGGAAACCTGGATGTCGAGCGGCTGGAGGTGTCCGAGCTTCCCTGGGCGCGTGCCATGTCCGGATCGTGTGTCGAACAGCCGTGACGGGTCGACCGGCACGAAGCGGTCGCCGCCACCGTCGGCGAAGTAGCCGAACACGTCGACGATGCAGTGGGTCTCGCCATGCGAGTTGAACACGTCGATGTACCCGTCGGCGCCGACGGCCATCACGACCAGGTTGGGCACGGGGCGACCCGGCCCCCCGTTGATGTTCGAAGTGGTCGGCCGGGCCGTCGAACCGGGATACACCGTGAAGAACATGTTCTCGCTGGCTTCGACCGCCGTGACATTTGCGACGACCGCCGTGGCATTGTTCGCGACACCGGCGACGCCGCGCACCTTCACGCGAATCCGTTCCTCGCGACGCATCTTGCGCCTCGGCACGCCGCCGGATCCGACGCGGGTGTCGCAGACCCGCTTCGGCGTGAGCGCGATGAACTCCGACGGGCTCGTCACGGTCGCCGGACCGGGCGCGATGCCGCCACCGGGCAGGATTCCCGGACCGCGGCTGAACAGTTGCAGGTTCTCGAAGTTGCCGCCGAGCACGTCACTCGATCCGCCACCGAGCCAGCCGTCGATGATCGATGCGTAGTACGAGCGGAAGTCGACGTGATGCTGCATCCGCTCCCAACGCAGGAGCCCGGCCATCGAGGGCCGCCGCCCGAACATCCCGCCCTTGACGTTCTCACCGAAGACGAGATGTGGCGCCGACGTACCGTGATCGGTCCCCTCGCCGTCGTTGTTCCACGGCGTACGACCGAACTCGGAGAACGTCATGACGGTGACCCGAGAGAGCCATGCGGGGTCCAGCACCTCGAAGAAGCGACCGATGGCTTCATTGAGCTCACCCATGCGAGTCGGATGCATGTCCGGCTGACCGGCATGGCTGTCGAAGTCGCCCCAACCAGCCGTCAGCACGCGCATCCCGAGATTCGCATTGATCAACCGGGCCGCAACCTCCAACTTGGCGGCCAGCTCGCTCTCGGGCAGCGAATCCTCGTCGGGAATGATCGGTGCGAGCGTCGATGCGAGCTCGAGTTGGTCCACGAAGGCCTGGCCGACCGCTCCCGACCACGAATCGGTCGCCGCCGCCCGCATGCTTCGGATCGCGCTGTACGACTTGCCGGCGCGATCGGAGTTGTCGGCGCCGAACGACGGGCGACTGGCGGGGACCGCCGTGCCGCGTTTGTGTTGGCCGACGAGGTGGAGTGGCACCGACGAACCGATCTCGGCCGCGGCATAGAGATCGTTCGTACCGCCGAGGTATCCATCGAGCCACCGGCCGATCCAGCCGGTGGAGGGGACGCCGCTCGGTTGACCGGCCATCCAGTACGCCATGGAGTTGAAGTGCGACAGATCAGCCGTCGGATAGCCGATCCCTTCCACGATCGCCAGTTTTCCCTGGTCCCAGAAGGACTTGAGGGTCGTGAGCGCCGGATTGAGGCCGACGTTGTCGTCGAGCGTCAGGGTTGCCGAGCCGGGGATCGCAAGCCCGCCGTGCATGTCGTAGTAGTTGCCGTCGTTGAACGGCACCACGGTATTGAGACCGTCGTTCCCCCCGTACATCCCGATCACCAGGAGGATGCCATCGGTGGGACCGACGGGACCTGCGGCCCACGACAACGGGGCACCGCCCGGCACGAGCGCATCCAGGAGCGTTCCCGTGCTTCCCCCGATCAGGCCCGCACCGACGCCCATGCCGGTGAGCTGCAGGAACCGCCGCCGATCGATCGCGTGATCGTCAGCTTCCTGGAAGTGCAGGTGAGCGAGCGCTGCACGGGTGGTGATGTCGGAATCCAGCATCGTACGTCCTCAGGCCAGGTGGAATGTGGGGTCGATCAGAGCGAGTTGCACCAGGTCGGGGCGTTCCCACCGTTCCGCGGAGCGGGCGTACTGGTACAGGGCGGCTCGCGAGCCGGCGGACGGCTCGATCTGCATCAGCTCGAGGATTCGGTCGACGACCCGGTCCGGGTCGTCCTTCCAGGTCTCTGTGATCTCGGTGCGAGAGATCGTGCCGCCGGCGAGATGAATCTTGCCGTCACCGTCCCAGAAACCGGCCATGGTGCTCCACATGATGTTGCGGGCGGCCGACGCTCGGGATGCCATCGCACTGGCGTTCACCCAGTAGGCGTTGTGCTTCCACCCGGCGACGTTCGGCGGGTACAGCGGCCGCTGGCCCATCCCGTCGAGCAGCCAGAGCGGCGTTCCTTCCTCGGACCTGAGGCCGGTCGCCACGAGCGCGGCGACGATGAACTCGACCGGCGAGCGAACCAGGCCCCGCTTCGTGCGATCCCAGTAGAACTCCGGCCGAGTCAGCAAGGTTCGGAGCCAGGGCACGATCTCGAAGTTGTTGTCGATCGCCGTCTGGCGCATCGCATCGAGGGCGGCCGCAGTGGGCTCTGTGCCGGCGAACTCGTGCCAGAGCTTCCGCGAGATGAACTCCGCAGCGACCGCGCGGGTCGGTCGTCCTCGGTTCGCGACCATATTCGCACCTTGCGGCACGATGCCGTCACCGAGTATCACGTCGATCGTCTCGGCGCCGTGTTGCGTCGGGTCACCACCGTCGTTGATTTCTCGACCGAGGAACGGTTTCTTCGACCCGTCGTGCCAGTCCGCCCGCCACACGTACGTATCGGTCTCCCAGTCGTCGGCGTGACCAGTCCAGGCCGCAGTGGCCGCCTCGACGTCCGCCTCGGTGTAGTTGCCGACACCCAGCAGGAACAACTCCATGAGCTCGCGGGCGAAGTTCTGGTTGGGAGAGGTCCGCTTGTTCTGGTTGTTGTCGAGATAGCGGAGCATCGCGATCTGAGTGGACATCTTCTTGGCGAGCCAACGGAAGTTGCCGAGGCCGTTTCGTCGGAACGTGTCGATCTGCTGTTTGATGCCTGCCGGCGAGCTGACCTTGCTGAACTCGCTGCAGAAGTGGCCGTGCCAGAAGAAGCCCATCTTCTCCTGGATGGGCTTCGGGGAGTCGTGCGCCATCCGATCGAGCCAGAAATGTGTCAGCTCAACGCCCTTCGACCAATCCTGCGTCTCCGTGAACGTCACCGAACCCGGATCGGCCGGGACGGACAACACGTCGTCGACCGCGGCCTCGATCGTGAGGTCCTTCAGCGCATTGACCCGACCGGGGCGCGCGCAGTATTCGGTTCGACGCAGGAGGTGTTTGAGATCTTCGACGGCTGGCATACGACTCCCTGGTCAGCTGATGCATGGAGCATCGTCGGCCGCCCGACCCGACTTGAATGTCGGCGGTCAGTTTGACACAGAACTGACACATGGCGGGCGCCAGGCGATGAGTTCCTGGGTTGTGCGGTCCGAGGCCGAAAACGGCGAGACCGCCCCGGGTCGCCCCGGGGCGGTCTCGAAGGCGTCGGCGGCCGAGGCCGCAACGACTACTTCGTCGTGCCGACGACTACTTCTTCTTGCTGCGGTCGCCGTAACGCTTGTTGAAGCGTTCGACGCGACCGCCGGAGTCGACGAGCTTCTGCTTCCCGGTGAAGAAGGGATGGCACTCGTTGCACAACTCGACGAGTTGCTCGCCCGGCTTGGTGGACTTGGTGGTGAACGTGTTCCCGCACGAGCACTTGACGGTGACGTCGTCGTAAGCGGGGTGGATATCGGTCTGCATGGAACGCTCCCTGGGAAATCGGACTGTTGATGTTACCGGAGGGAACCCGGATCTATTCCCACCGGCTCCTCCGCTTCGGCTCGGTTCGACCGTTCGGTCGAACAGGGCAACCCGATGTCGACCGTCACATGCCAGGTTGCTTGGCGATCTCGGTGAGGAACTCTTCGTTGGTGCGGAACGTCTTGAGACGGTCGACGAGGAGTTCGAGGCCGGGCGCTGCGTTGCCGTCGGCGGCCAGGCCGCTGAGCACGCGACGCAGCTTCCAGACCATCTGGAGCTGCCGACGGTCGAACAGCAGCTCCTCGTGCCGTGTGCTGGAGGCGTCGACGTCGATCGCCGGATAGATCCGGCGCTCGGCCAACTTACGGTCGAGGCGGAGCTCCATGTTGCCGGTGCCCTTGAACTCTTCGAACACGGCGTCGTCCATGCGGCTGTTCGTCTCGACCAGTGCGGTCGCGAGGATCGTGAGCGAGCCGCCCTCCTCGACGTTGCGCGCCGCACCGAAGAAGCGCTTCGGCGGATACAGCGCTCCGGCGTCGATACCACCGGACAGGATGCGTCCGCTTGCGGGCGCCGCGAGGTTGTACGCACGGCTGAGGCGGGTGATGCCGTCGAGGACGACCACGACGTCTTCGCCGTACTCGACCATCCGCTTGGCCTTCTCGATCGCCATCTCGGCGATCTGAGTGTGCTGGTCGCTCGGCTTGTCGAACGTCGAGGCGATGACCTCGCCCTTGGCCATCCGTTTCATGTCGGTGACTTCTTCGGGCCGCTCGTCGATCAGCAGCACCATCACCTTGCACTCCGGGTTGTTCTTCTCGACCGACTGCACGAAGGTCTTCATGACCGACGTCTTGCCGGCCTTGGGCGGCGACACGATGAGGCCGCGCTGGCCCTTGCCGATCGGGCTGACGAGGTCGATGATGCGCGCCGTCATGTTGGTCGGGTCGGACGGATCTTCCAGACGCAGCTGCGAATCGGGGAACAGTGCCGTCAGGTCCTCGAAGCGGGGACGCTGCTTGGCCTCTTCGGGCGGGCGACCGTTGACCGTGTGGATCTCGAGCATTGCCGGGTTCTTCTCGTTGCGACCCGCCGGCCGGGACAGGCCGACGACCTGGTCACCCTTGCGAAGGCCGTACTGCCGGCTGAGCTTGACCGGGATGTACGAGTCGCTCTTGCTGGCCAGGTAGTTGTCGACCCGTAGGAAGCCGTAGCCCTCGTCGCGGAGATCCAGGTAGCCGTCGACCTTGACGGGCTCGCTGCTCTGTGGCTCGTTGTTCTCGTCGTCCTCGAGCAGCTCGCGGTCCTCACCTTGCGGGCCGTCCTGGCCGCCGCGACCCTTCCGGCGGCGGCGGCGGCGCTTGTTGCGAGATTCACCGTCACCGTCGTTGCCGCCGCCCTGCCGGTTCTGGTTGTTGCGGTTCTGGTTGCGGTTCTGGTTGCGGTTCTGGCCGCCTTGCCGATCGCCGCGTTCCTGCTTGGTGTCTGCCTCGCCGGACGGCCGAGCGCCGGATTTCTGCTCGCCAGACGCCTGCTCATCGGCCTTCGTGTCGCCGGCTTCCCTGGCGCCGGCCCGCCTGTCGTCGACTTTCGTGTCGGCCGACGGCTCATCGGCGCCGCGGTCGGCGGCCGGCGCCGCCGGCTGCTGTCGAGCATCGGGCGATGTCGACTCGGCGCCGTCGCCGTTGTCGACGGTGAGCTCCCAGGCGGCTCTGGGCTCATCGTCCGCTGGAGGTGAAGGCGGGGATGACGGTGTCCTCTCGGCCGCCGCACCCTTGGTCGAGGGCCGGTCCGCGGACCGCTTCACGGCGGCCGGTGCCTGCTCGGCCGGCGAGGACTGGGTACCACCGCCGGTGGTCGCGAGGATCTGCCCGATGATGTCGGCCTTCTTGTTGCGAGTGTTGGCCTTCACGCCGAGTGCCTCGGCGATCTGGATGAGTTGCGTCTTGTCCTTCGATTCGAGGACGGATTGTTCGAGCGCCTGTGCGGTCACGATGACCTACTTCCCGTGATGTGGGGGTGCGGAGCGAGGCCGGGTTCCGCGACGACCGATTCGTCGTGGAACGCCACGGTTCCGAGTGGAAACACACGTCTGGCGTCAGCCGATGGCAGATCGACGGATACCTCCGAACTGCCGGTCGCTCACTGGGAACGCGCCGAACCTCGTTCGAAGTTGGTATCGGGTCGAAACACGTGCGACCCGGGAAACCCCAGGTGTGATGAGTGTATCCAGATCAGCACCCTCGACGCAACGCACTGCGAACACCCGTGCGTTCCGTCACGTTCGAGCGACCTCGTCTGACGGGACACGACGTGGTCAACCAGTGATCTCAACGAGATCGAACGCGGTCGCTCGGTCGGCCGTCAGGCGATGATACGTGCGACCGACCGCACGAACGTCTGCACGGCCTTCAGGTCATTCGGGAGCGCCTGTGTCCGCTCGGGGCGGTCGAACAGATCGCAGAGATGATCGGGCAGGGCCGGTCGAACGCCGGTCGCCCGCTCGACTGCGTCGGGGAACTTGGCCGGGTGAGCGGTGGCGAGTGTGACGATCGGACGGTCGCCGCAGAACCGGCGGGCGGCAGCGGTACCGGTCGCTGTGTGCGGATCGATCTGCAGACCCGTGTCGGCGTAGACGCGTGCGATCTCCTCGAGCGTTTCGCGATCATCGAATCGGGCTGCCCGAAACGTGCCGTCGATGAACTCCGCACGCTGGTCCGGTTCGACGCCGAGTCGGCCCGACGCGCGAAACAGCCGGAGCTGTTCGGCCGTGATCCCACCGTCGCGGCCGTTCATCTCGAACAGCAGGCGCTCGAAGTTGGACGACACGAGGATGTCCATGCTCGGGCTGAGCGTCGGGACCACCGGGCGAGCCGACATGTCGCCCTCGTTGACGAAGCGGGTGAGGATGTCGTTCTCGTTGGAGGCGACGATGAAGTCGGTGATCGGTGCGCCCATCTCGCGGGCGATCCATCCCGACAGCACGTTGCCGAAGTTGCCGGTCGGCACGCAGAACGTCGGCTCGCCGGCGAGCGCCTGCGACGCGGCGACGTAGTAGACGATCTGGGCCATCACGCGTGCCCAGTTGATGGAGTTGACCGCCGACAGTTGCAGCTCGTCGCGGAACGCCGCGTCGCCGAACATCGCCTTGACCAGATCCTGGCAGTCGTCGAAGTTCCCGTCGATCGCGATCGTGTGCACGTTCGGGCTGTCGACGGTGGTCATCTGGCGGCGCTGGACATCGCTGGTCCGGCCGGCCGGGTAGAGAATCACGATGTCGACGTGGTCGCAGCCGCGGACGCCGTCGATTGCCGCCGAACCCGTGTCGCCGCTCGTGGCGCCCACGATCGTGACCCGCTGCCCGCGCTGGTCGAGCACGTGGTCGAACAGACGCCCGACGAGCTGGAGCGCGACGTCCTTGAACGCGAGCGTCGGCCCGTGGAACAGCTCGAGCAGCCAGTGGTGTGTGTCGATCTGCACGAGCGGCACCACGGCCGGGTGACGGAAGCCGTCGTACGCGGCGTGGCACAGCGACCCGAAGGTCTGGTCGTCGAGGTCGTCCACGACGAACGGTCGCATCACCGACGCTGCGACGTCGGCATAGGAACTCAGCCCGGCCAGGTCGGGAAGTTGCGGCCACTCCGTGGGCACGTACAACCCGCCGTCGTCAGCGAGCCCGGCCAGCAGCACGTCCGTAAATCCGAGACCGGGCGTGTCGCCGCGAGTCGACACGTACTGCACGTCAGGAACCGATCACCCGGATGAACCCGCCGACCCGGTGCACCTCGTCGAGATCACGCAGATGACGAACCGTTGCCTGTACGTCTGCTTCGCGAGCCGAATGCGTGATGAACACGAGGCGGGCGTCGGGTCCGATGCCCTCCTGCTCGGCAGCACGGATACTGACGCCATGGTTCGCGAACACGCCCGCGACTGCGTGCAGCACACCCGGCTCGTCGGCCACATCGAGGCTCAGCAGGTACTCGGCGCTCGTCTCGTCGATCGCCCTGATCTTGGCCTTCGCAAACGTTCCGAGGCTGCCGTGGGTGCCCTTGTCGAGATTGACGGCGGCGTCGATGACGTCGCCGAGCACTGCACTGGCTGTCGGCGCTCCGCCCGCTCCGCGCCCGTAGAACATGAGCTGGCCGACGGCGTCGCCTTCCACGAACACAGCATTGAAGCTCTCGCGGACGCTGGCGAGCGGGTGGGTCTCGGGCACCATCGCCGGGTGGACGCGTACGGCGATCTCACCGGTGTTCGCGTCGCGTTCGGCGATGCCGAGCAGCTTGACGACGTACCCGAGCCGTTTGGCGACGGCTATGTCGGCGGCGGTGATGCCACTGATGCCTTCGTGGTACACGTCGCCGGCGACCACCCGGGAACCGAAGGCGATGGTCGCGATGATCGCCGCCTTGGCCCCGGCGTCGTAGCCCTCCACATCGGCCGTCGGGTCCCGTTCGGCGAAGCCGAGCTCCTGCGCCTCGGCGAGCGCCTCGCCGTACTCGGCGCCTTCCTCGCTCATCTTGGTGAGGATGAAGTTCGTGGTGCCGTTGAGAATACCGAGCACGCGGGTCACGGGCTCGCCGCGCAGGCTCTCACGGAGCGGCCTGATGAGCGGAATACCACCAGCAACGGCAGCTTCGAAGAGGAGGTCGACGCCATGCTGGTCGGCGAGCGCGAACAGTTCGGCGCCGACGTTCGCGAGTAACTCCTTGTTGCCGGTGACGACCGGTTTGCCGGCCTCGATCGCGGCAGCTATCAGCTCGCGTGCCGGTTCGATCCCCCCGATCACCTCGACCACGAGGTCGATCTCCGGGTCGGCCACGACGTCATGGGCCTCACGGGTCAGCACACCTTCGGCGAGCGTCAACCCGCGGTCCTTCGACATGTTGCGAACTGCGACGCGGGTGATCTCCAGTCGCAGACCGGTTCGACTTTCGATCGTTGCGGCCTGTTGTTCGACCAGTGGAACGAGCGCACCACCGACGTTGCCACAGCCCAGCAGTCCGATTCGGATGGTGCGCGGGGTGGGGTGAGACGTCACATCACTGGGATCGTTGGCCACGCAGGCAGGCTAGTGGCACAGCCGCGCGACCCTTCGAGGGAGTTTGCCGGTGATGCCGCAGCTGCCAGCCGCCCGTCGACGAGTCGCCAGTCAGTTGTCCCGTCAGTAGTCGAAGTCGAAGTCGTCGTCGCCGGCGGTGCTCGCTGGGCGTCGGACGTCGTAGTACTCGTCGACGGCTGTGACGACGGCATCGAACTGACCGCGTTCGAGCACCGCACCCTCGCGCCGGGTCTTGTCGCTGTCGATGTCGAGCATGCGCCAGATGCGCGCGTAGCTCTTCCGACGCTTCGGATCCCATTCCCCTGTTCCGATCGCGATCTGTGCTTCACGGCTATTCTGCTTGGTCGTCAACGGCACGCCGACGAGGCTGCGACCACGTCGCCCGATGACGACGACCGGGCGATCCTTGCCCTGATCTGGGTCTTCCTCGAACGGCACCCACGTCCACACGACCTCGCCCGGGTCCGGGTCGCCGTCGATCCGCGGCGAGTACTCGATCGTGACGACCCCTTCTGGTGGAAGGGGTCGTGCGGACTTCTTCTGCGTCGTCGACTTGCGGCGGTTGACGGTGCCCCGAGCCTTGTCCGATGCCCGTTTCCCCGTCGTGGTCGCCGTCGACCGACCCTTCCGGAGCATGTCCTTCAACATGTCGGCCAGGCCGCCGGACGATCCGGCCGGCTGACCGGATGTCGGTTCAGCAGCGTGCTCGTACTCTGATGCGTCGTACTCGGGTCCGCGACGTTCGCCATCCGGTTCGAGGCGGCGACCGCCTTCGCCCTGCCGTTTCAGCTTGTCGAAGTACCCGCCGATGTCGCGCGCCATCGACGGATCGTATGACACGGCCGACCGCCCCGCTTCAACGCCGTGTGCGACATCGTGCTTGGCTGGGCGGATGGCGAAACCGAGACTGTCGACGATCAAGCTGATCCACCGTGGCGACGCCCCGGTCGCGACGATGATGCTGAACCGGCCCGAGCGGCTGAACGCACTGTCGCGCGACACGTTGCGTGAAATCACACAGGCGTGCCGGTGGATCGACGAGACGGCGACCATCAAGGCGGTCGTCGTTCGTGGGGCCGGCCGGGCGTTCTGCGCCGGATTCGACCTCGACGACTTCAGTTCGCCGGCGATGGACGCGTCACCGCGGGACAACGCCGATCTCGGCCGGGTCGCAGCCGAGGCGCTCACCGACTGCCGACCGTTGACGGTCGCCGCGCTGCACGGCCACGTCGTGGGCGGCGGATTGGTGCTCGCCGCAGCGTGCGACATCCGATTCGCGGCCGACGACGTGCGGTTCTCGATCCCCGAGGTCGACCTCGGCATTCCGTTGGCCTGGGGCGGAATTCCCCGGCTGGTCCACGAGCTCGGGCCGGCGATCACGAAGGAATTGGTGCTGACGTGCCGGCCGTTCGATGCCGACGAAGCGATGGCGTTGCACTTCGTCAACCGAGTGGTACCCGCTGATCAGTTGGTCGCCGAGTCCGAGGCGATGGCCGCCGAGCTGGCATCGAAACCGACGTTCTCGCTCCGGGCGACGAAGACACACGTGAACGCCGTGATGGAAGACATCGCCGGGACCCGGCGAAACGCCAACGACGCCGACACCCTCGCCGCCGCGCTCTCCGACAAGGAGTCTCGGGACTTCGGCCGTCAGTACCTGAAATCGAAGCGCCGCTGACGGGCGCATCCGATTCCACGGTCGCCGACCCCGCGTGAACCAGATCGCGAACATCATCGAACTGGCTGAGGCGTCATCGTGATCATTGTTCAGCCGACGTCGGTGGCGAGGAGGTCGTCGAAGGTCTCGCGCCGAACGACCAGGCGGGCGTCGCCATCGTTCACGAACACGACCGGCGGCCTGGTGATGCGGTTGTAGTTCGAACCCATCGACT
The DNA here is from genome assembly GCA_963792905.1 of uncultured Acidimicrobiaceae bacterium. GTDB lineage: Bacteria > Actinomycetota > Acidimicrobiia > Acidimicrobiales > Ilumatobacteraceae > Ilumatobacter. The sequence goes on along the minus strand of CAWBYE010000019.1, from coordinate 599,276 downwards.
GGCCGTAGGCACCGGTGACCGGGGTCGCCAGCAGATCGCCGACTGCGGCATCAGCCGGGAGCTTGGCGTCGAACAGGAGCACGTCGCCGCTCTCGCAGTGCTTGCCCACGAGCCGACCCTGGACTTCGCGCTCGGCGAAGGGTGCCCGCGGCAAGAACGACTCGTAGCCAGAGCCGTAGAGCACCGGGCGCGGGTTGTCGCTCATCCCGCCATCGACCGAGAAGTAGGTGCGCACATCGGGAATGTGCTTGATCGTGCCGAGGGTGTACACGGTGATCGCTGCCGCAGCCACGATCGACCGACCCGGCTCGACGCAGACTCGGGCCGTCACACCGAGCGCATCGCAGGCGTCGCGGAGCACGTGACCCCACTGCGTGATCGTTGGCGCCTCCTCGTTCTCGACGTAGGCGACGCCGAGGCCGCCACCGAGCACCAGTTCGGGCAGGCCGAGAGGTGCCGCGAAGTTCGCCATCACCTCGGCCGCCTTGCCGAAGCTCGCCGCCGCGAACACGTTCGAACCGATGTGGCAGTGCAGGCCGACCAGGTTCACGCTCGTCGAGGCGCGAGCCCGCTCGACCGCTCGCGCCGCATCACCGTTGCCGAGGTTGAAGCCGAACTTCGAATCGTCCTGCCCGGTCGCGATGAACTCGTGTGTGTGGGCGTGCACGCCCGGTGTGATCCGAAGCAGCACATCGGGTGCCGGCCCGACCCCCTCGACGCGCAACGCGTCGAGCCGATCGAGCTCGTCGAACGAATCGACGACGATCTGGTGCACGCCTTCGACGATTGCCATGCGGAGCTCGGCGACGCTCTTGTTGTTGCCGTGCATGACGCACGCACTGGCAGGCACACCGGCCGACAGCACAGTCTGCAGCTCGCCGCCCGTCGCCACGTCGAGGTTCATGTGCTCTTCGTAGGCGAGCCGGGCCATCGCCCGGCACAGGAACGCCTTGGTCGCATAGACCGCCCGCTGCGGACCGAACGCCGCCACGGCTTCGCGACAACGAGCCCGAATGTGGGTCTCGTCGTACACGAACAGCGGCGTGCCGAACTCGTCGGCGAGATCACGGACCGAGCAACCGCCGATCGTCAGCCATCCGTCGTCGCCGACCGCGGAGGTGTCGGGTAGGAGGCGTGGCGGGAGCGAGCTCACGGCGTCACGGTATCCGCCCGCGACCACCCCAACCCGCACGCCGAACCGGCGCAGGACGATCACATCGAAGTGGGTGCGGCGATGCCGAGCAGGCCGAGGCCGTGCTCGAGCGTGCGTGCGGTCACGTCGCACAGCGCCAGCCGACTCGTACGAACCGGCTCGTCGGCCTTCATCACGGGGCAGTGCTCGTAGAAGCTCGTGAAGTCCTGTGCGAGGTCGAACAGGTACGTGCACAGTTTGTGCGGCGAGTAGGACGACATCGTGTCGTCCAACGCCGTCGGGTAGGCGAGCAGCCGCTTGGCCAACTCCCGCTCCTGAGCGGTGTCGAGGGTGATCACGCAACCCCGGACGTCGGTGCGGTCGACGCCGGCACGCCGGAAGATCGAACAGATCCGAGCATGCGCGTACTGCAGATACGGCGCCGTGTTGCCTTCGAACGCGAGCATCCGGTCCCAGTCGAACACGTAGTCCCTGATGCGGTCGGTGGACAGATCGGCGTACTTCAGGGCGCCGATCCCGATCATCCGTGCGATCTCCGATCGAGCATCGGCGTCGAGGTCGGGGCTCTTGTCGGCCACGGCCGTCTCGGCCCGCTCGACCGCCTCGTCGAGGAGTTCGATCAGCTTCACGGCGTCGCCGCTCCGGCTCCGCAGCATCTTTCGATCGTCGCCCAGCACACTGCCGAACGACACGTGCACGGCCTCGGCCGGTGGCTCCAACCAGCCCGCCATCTTGGAGACTTCGAACACCATCTGGAGGTGCTGTGCCTGGGGGGCACCGACGACGTAGAGCAACAGATCGGCGCCGATGTGTTCGGTGCGGTCGAGCACACACGCCAGATCACTGGTGGCATACATGAAGGCGCCAGCGCTCGATCGCACGATCAGCGGTAGCGGCTCGTTGTCACGATTCGTGAATCCGGGCACGAACACGACCTTGGCGCCGTCGCTGTCTGCGAGGAGACCGGCCGAGTCGAGCCGTTCGTACACCTCGGGCATCAGCGACTCGTACCTGCTCTCCCCCGCCAGATCGTCGTTGGTGAGCAGCACACCGAGCTTGCCGTAGACGACGTTGAAGTAGTCGTTCGACATGTCGACGAGCCGCTGCCAGATCGCCATCGACTCGGGTTCACGGGCCTGCAACTTCACGACCCGCTCCCGTGAGCGTTCCTGGAACTCCTCCGACTCGGCGAACTTCGCATTGGCTGCCTTGTAGAACCCGTCGAGATCGCCCTGCTGCATACCTGCCGCTGCGACGTCTTCGCCGATGTCGCGCAGATGCTCGATCAGCATGCCGAACGGCCGGCCCCAGTCACCGATGTGGTTCTCGCGAATCACGGAGTGGCCCTGGAACTCGAACATCCGCACCAACGCGTCACCGATCACCGTCGTGCGGAGATGCCCGGCATGCATCTCCTTGGCGACGTTCGGCGCCGAGTAGTCGACGACGACTGTGTGGATGAGTGCCGCCGACGGGACGCCGAGCCTGTCGTCGGTCGCCACGACGTCGAGCTGCCCCGAGAGGAAGCCGTCGTCGAAGGTCAGGTTGATGAAGCCGGGTCCTGCGATCTCGACATGGCTGCACACGCCGCCGAGGACGCCCGAGTCGACCACCTGCTGGGCGATGTCGCGAGGGCTCGTCCCGATCTGCTTCGCCAGTGGCAGAGCACCGTTGACCTGGGCATCGGCACGCTCGGACGGCCGCACGACGGGGTCGACATCGTGGGCGTCGGGGCGCCCGGCGATCGCTGCGAACACGGGTGCCAGCAGGTCGGAGACGAGCGAGATCGGGTCGGCCACGCAGCCATTGTGGCGCGCCGGTCCGGATTGGCAACATCGACGCACGGGCTCTGACGAGAACTGCGGCGGCGGAGTCGTCGGTGCGTCACCGCGGGGCACCCGCTAGATTCGCCGTGCTGCGACATCTACCGCAGCCCCCGCCCTCGTAGCTCAGGGGATAGAGCATTGGCCTCCGAAGCCATGTGCCCAGGTTCGAATCCTGGCGAGGGCGCTCCCTGCTCAGGATGGCTGAGCAGGGCGGCTCGTACGTGGTGCCGGTTGGGACTGAACGACGTGTTGTCCTCATCGCCCAGCGGACGTCGGCTGCAACTTCTCGAGTTCTCGTCAGTCGGTAACGCGCCGTTGCGCTGGCGGCACGACGACGATCCCGGACTCCGGGTCACCGTCGAGCCACGGAGCCTGGGCCCGCCAGGATGCGGTGTCACCCGTCCGAAGCCGTGTTCGGTGAACCCGGATGCTGCCCGTGCGGTGCTCCCACGCACCGGTCGAGGCGCCTGGCAGCATGCGGGCGTCCATGATGTCCGGACTCGTGACCCGGTCGTCCTCGGCCGCTCCTCGGTTCTTGAAGACGTCGACGTAGTACGCCCAGAGGTGCCGGGCGCCGCCGGTGACGTCTCGTTCCAGCATCAGGAGTTCGCCGTCCGGAGAGACGATCAGCTCAGCGATGCTGTAGGTGCCCTCCCCCTTGCCGTAGCGCTCGTCGCGCGTGCCGATGCAGGCCCGACAGCGCGCTGCGCTCTGCGGCTCGAAGGCTCCCCGCAGCTTCAGCGAGCGCCCGCCTTTCGGCGGTTTGTATCTGGTCGCGCCCAGGAAGTCCCAGTGCCCGCCGTGCTCGCTCACTTGTCGAGCGATCTTGATCCCCGCTTCGTCTGCCGCCTCGTGCAAGCGTTTGTCGAGGTAGCGCCCACTGAAGATCTGACGCAGCCGGGTTGCACGTGGCCTCCATCGTTCCCGGAACGTCGGGTCCGAGTCCCACACCTCGTCGAACAACTCGGCGAATCGCACCACCGTGTCTCGAAGCCCGTCGGTGAATCCGGCGTCGGTGAGCTCGTCGGCGCGCCGAAGCAGGCTGAGCGCCTCGGCGAGTGGCACGCGACCGGACCGCTCGTTCGCCTCGTCGTTGATCATGGCCACCTCCCGGTCGCGCCACCGGCGGATCGGTGACGTCAGATCTCCCCGCTCATGCTGCCAGGTCCCCGACGCCCGGGCGACAGGGAGCATCGACCGTGACGGGTCACGGGGTCGCCACCTCGCCGGGTCAGCGCAGGCCGGCCACCACGGGCGCCGACCGGGCGACACAGGCGTCCAGGTCTGCTCGGGCCCCGGGCGGCAACCCCGACCAGGCACGAGCGGAGATCCCTGGATAGACGACACGTGTGCTCCGTCGTTGACAGAGCAGGATCGGGTCGGCGGTGGCGACGAACGTCCCGTCCGGCTGCTCGATGAAGCGCACTGCGGCCATGAGCCCGTCGAGCGCCCTCGGGTCGCTGTACTTGCCGCGACCCGGAACACCCATCCCCGATGCGAGGTTTCCGACGCTCCAGAACACGGGTGTCCCGTTGACCGTCTCGACCGGCTGCACGACGTGCGGACCGTGGACGACGACCAGGTCGACGTCGGCGTCCCGCGTGATCGCTCCGATCAGCGCTCGGTCGTCGGCGTCTGGCGTCGAACGCATCTCGACGAAGACGTGCACGCTGAGGATCACGACCTCGGCCCCGGCCGCCCGCGCAGCAGCGACATCGCGGCCGACCGCGCCGGCGTCGTCGAGCCGGTTCAGACGCCAGGCCTCTGCCGGCCACGGCGTGTTCGAGTTCCGGGCGTACGAGAGATGAGACACCGCAATGCCGTCGACAACGAAGACTCCCGGCATCGCCTCTGCCGGAGATCGTGCGGTGCCGGTGTGGGTGAGACCCGCCGCGTCCAGCGCATCGAGTGTGGTGGCGATTCCGCCGACACCCTGGTCGTTCGAATGGTTCGAGGCCGTGCTGCACCGGTCGAAGCCGGATCGGTGCAGGTCGGCGGCCAGTTCGTACGGCGCCGAGAACAGTGTCCGGCGATTCGCCGCCCGCCCGACGAACCCGACCGGGGCGCCGGGCACGCCGATCGGCGTCTCCATGTGACAGATGGCCAAGTTCGCGGACCGGAGGATCGGAGCGATCGGATCGAGGATCGGACCGTGGTCGTACCGGGCGCCGTCTCCAGCCGCTGCGGCAGCAGCGGCGTTGGTCACCAGGCGCTCCGCCAGCCAGTCACCCGTGGCGACGACAGAGAACGTGCGCGGATGTCGTGTGAGTCGATCTGCCGGTTCGTCGGCCGTGGCTCCCCCGACCGTGGCGGCGCTCACCGCGGCACCGGCGACGAATGCCGCCACCATGATCCCACCGACGACCGACCGGGTCCCGCCCACGCCCTCATCGTAGGACGGCCGGCGGAGCGAGATCGGTCCTGGCGGTGTCCACTCCGTTACCGTCGACCTCGTGGTGGACGTCGCCGAGTACCTCGATTGGATCGGCTTCGGCGGCACACCGACGGTCGACCGAGCAACGCTGGCCCACCTGCAACGACTGCACATGACCGCCGTGCCGTTCGAGAACCTCTCGATCACCCAGGGAATCCATCTCACGACCGATGCCGAGTCGTCGGTCGACAAGATCGTGCGCGGCGGTCGCGGTGGTTGGTGCTTCGAGTTGAACGGCGCATTTGCATGGCTGCTCGACGCGATCGGCTTTCGCGTCACGATGCTCGGAGCGGCTGTGCTCCTCGACGGTCCGAACCAGGTGATCGAGCACCTGACGCTGGAAGTGACCCTCGACCAGCCGTACCTGGTCGACGTCGGCTTCGGGGACTCGTTCATCCAACCGCTCGCCCTGAATTCGACGCGTCCCCAGGACGGCGGCAACGCCACATACGAACTGATCGGCAGCCCCCAGGGCACCACGCTCACGCGCCACATCGACGGGCTGCCGGCCCCCGAATACCGTTTCAAACGTGTCGCCCACCGACTCGACGACTTCACCGCAGCGTCCGATTCGATGCAGATCGACCCGGACAAGAGTTGGAGATCCAAGCCGTTCGCGACACGACTGCTCGATGGCGGACCGGATCGTGTCACGCTCCGACGCAATCGGATCAAGATCTCCCGCGACGACGAGGTCGACGAACGTGCGCTCGACGGAGATGCGTGGGAACAGGAGCTCGTCAACTGGTTCGGGTATCCGTATCGGGTGTGATCAGGCGTCCGACTCGTCGGTCCCGAATCGGATTGGGGAAGATCGACGTGTACCCGTCGAGCCAGGAGGGCCACCGTGACCGACACCACGACCGACACCGCCGCATCCAGCCGGATCCCGTTCGTCGACTACCTCGTGCTCGACAACGGCGACCCGCACCTCGTCGCCCACGAATGCACGTCGTGCGGCGCCCGCTATTTCGACCGCCGCAACGCCTGCGCAGGCTGCTTCGGCACCGAATTCCGGACGGCGGCCGTGAGCACCGAGGGCGAGGTTCGGTCGTTCACGATCGTCACGTTCGCCGCGCCCGGCGTCGAGGTGCCGTTCGTGGCATCGGTCGTCGACTGCGACGGAACGAGCGTGCGCGGCAACATCATCAACTGTCCATCGGATCCGGATCACGTCTCGTTGGGGATGCGGGTGCGTCTGGCCACGACGTCGATGGGCGCCGACCTGCACGGAGTCGAGGCGATCAACTACGGGTTCGAGCCGATTTGACGGTCTGCGCCGAACCCACACCCTCACGCCCCGATCAGCTCGGAGGCGAGACCAATCAAAGGAGTTCCTCATGAGCGCCAGCGACGACATCTGGATCCTCGGGATCCACATGACCAAGTTCGGCAAGCACTACGACCAGGACGTCGTCGATCTCGGGGCCGAGGCGATCATCGGTGCGCTCGGTGACGCAGGGGTGACGATGGCCGACATCGGCGTGCTCGCAGCCGGCAACCTCATGGGCCGCGGCGGCATCGCCCAGCAGCTCCAGAAGCAGGTCGGCCAGACCGGGATCCCGGCCTACAACGTGTCGAACGCCTGCGCTACGGGCGCCACGGCGTTGCGAACGGCGATCATGGCGGTCAAGGCCGGCGAGGTCGACATGGGTCTCGCCGTCGGTGTCGAGAAACTCGCCGGCGTCGGGTTACTCGGCGGAGGCGGCGTGGCCAAGAGCGACGGCGACGAGTGGGAGCCGCAGGGTCGGTACGGCGCCGTTGGCCCGCTCGACGGTCGAATCGGCACCGAGGCGATGCCTGGCGTGTTCGCCCAGGTCGGCATGGAGTACGGCCACAAATACGGCGGAACGAGCTTCGAGCTGTTCGCCAAGATCAGCGAGAAGAACCACTCACATTCCACCCTGAACCCGCTTGCGGCCTACTCGAAGGCGATGTCGCTGGAGCAGATCATGGGCGACGTCATGATCGCCTACCCGAACACCCGCCCGATGTGCTCGGCCAACTGCGACGGCGCGGCAGCCGCGGTCGTCACGAGCGGCGAGAAGCTCAAGACGCTGTCGTTGGAGCAGCAGCGCCGCGCCGTGAAGGTCTCGGCCTCGATCCTCACGTCCGACCCGTGGCAGGAGGCCTGCCAGGTGCTGCCGGACGTCAACACGCTCACTCGCAACGCCGCGACGCAGGCCTACGAGCAGGCGGGTGTCGGCCCCGACGATCTCGACCTGGTCGAACTGCACGACTGTTTCGCGACCGCCGAGCTGGTGCACTACGACAACCTGATGCTGTGCGAGCAGGGCGGCGCCGTCGACTTCTTCGATTCGGGTGCACCGTGGCGCGACGGCAAGTTGCCGGTCAACGTGTCGGGCGGGCTCCAGTCCAAGGGGCATCCGATCTCGGCCACGGGCATCGCCAACATCTGGGAGGTCGCCCAGCACGTCCGCGGCGAAGGAGGACCGCGCCAGATCGAGGGCGCCAAGGTCGGGCTCGCCCACGTGATCGGGCTCGGTTCAGCGTGCGGGATCCACATCCTCGAGAAGTCCGGCCTGGCAGCGGCCTGATGGCGCGCCGCACCCTGGCCGACCTCCTCGCCGAGGCGAAGAGCAGCATCGAGGAACTGACCGTCGAGCAGCTCCAGCAGGAGATCGCTGACGGCGACGTCACCGTGGTCGACATCCGCGACGTCCGTGAGCGGTGGGACAAAGGCGCGGTCCCCGGCGCCAAGTCGATGCCGCGGGGCATGCTCGAGTTCTGGTTCGACCCCGAGTCGCCGTACTTCCGCGACGGCGTGCACTTCGACGGGCGGTACGTGCTGTACTGCGCCGGCGGACAACGTTCCGCTCTCGCCGCGAAGGTGCTCCAGGACATCGGCTACGACCGAGTCGCCCACCTCGAGGTCGGCTTCAACGGCTGGGCAGCCTCCGGTGGCGACGTCGAATCGGTCACCCCGCCGGCCAAGTACTTTCGCACCCAGGATTGAATCGATGACGAACGAGACCACACCGATCACCGACTTCCGCGGGCTGACGGCCGTCGTCACGGGCGGAGGAACCGGCATGGGCCGAGAACTGGTCCGCCGACTCGTCGCGGCCGGATGCGCCGTCGCCATGTGTGACGTGTCCCACGAGTCGATGGAGGAAACCGCAGAGCTCGCGCAGGAGGAAGGCGACGCACAGATCTCCTGGTATGCCGCCGATGTGGCCGATGCACTCGAGATCGACGCATTCGCCACCCACGTGGCCGACCATCACGGACCGTCGATCAACCTGCTCTTCAACAACGCCGGGATCGGTGGCGGCGGCAGCCTCGTGCACGCCGACCCGACCGAGTGGGATCGGGTGTTCAACGTGTGCTGGGGTGGCGTGCTCAACGGCACCCGATCGTTCCTGCCGATGCTCCTCGCATCGAAGCGTGGCCACGTGATCAATACGAGCAGCATCAACGGAATGTGGGCGTGCCTCGGGCCGTCCGGCGCCCATACTGCGTACAGCGCCGCCAAGTTCGCGGTCCGCGGGTTCACCGAGGCGCTCACGGTCGACTTCCGCGTCAACGCCCCGCACCTCACGGCTTCGGTCGTGATGCCCGGCCACATCGGTACGCACATCGCCCGCAACTCGATGCTCGAGTTCGGGCGCGACCCGAAGGATCTTCGAGACGACCAGGTGGCCGAGATCCGTGAGCAACTCGCCAGCCGCGGCATCGACGTCACGGGAGCGTCCGACGAGGACATCCGCACCCTCACCGCCCTCCGAGTCGAGACGTTCGAGAACGATGCCCCGACATCGGCCGCCGATGCAGCCACGGTGATCCTCGACGGTGTCCGCGCCGGGCAGTGGCGAATCCTGATCGGCCCCGACGCCTCCGCACTCGACGAGATGCTGCGGGCACGACCACTCGAGGCCTACACCGACGGGTTCGCTGCCGAACTGACCGCGAACGGCCACTTCACCGGGCTCATCTTGACCTGACGAACTGCGCCACGACGTCACTGACCGCGACGGGTTGGTCGAGGTGCGGCGAGTGCCCGGCGCCGTCGAGCACGAGCCGGTCGAATGGTCCCGCAACGCCGGCCTCGATTCGATCGACCTGTTCCACGGTGCCGTATTGGTCGCCGCTGCCCTGCACGACGAGTACCGGGGCGGTGATGCCCGGCAGGCGGTCTTCGATGTTCCAGGACCGAAAGTCGTCGGAGGCCCAGATGTCGTTCCAGCCGCGGAACGTCGCCATCGGGTCGTCGTGGTATCGGAGCATCTTCGTGGCCATGTCGGTCGCCTCGAACGCTTGACGAGCGGCCGTCACGCCGGCGACCGACTCGGGCTCGACGAACACATGCGGCGCGAGGCACACGATCCCGGCCACGGCGTGACCGGCTCCGGCGTAGAGCAGCGCGATCGAGGCGCCGTCGCTGTGGCCGATCAACATCGGCCGCTCGACGCGAAGTGCCACCAGCAACTGGGGCAGCACGACATCGGCTTCGTGGTGCATGTAGTCGACCGGGCGTGGCATCTTCGCCGGTGCGCTCCTGCCGTGTCCGTGACGGCTGTACACCACGACCGACGGTCCGCCCGCGTCTGCGGCGATCTCGTCGGGGAATCCGCGCCAGAGATCGATCGAGCCCAGACCCTCGTGGAGGAACACCAGGGTCGGCAAGCGCTCGGACCCTGACGTGAGATCGATCTCGACCTGGCCGCCGGCAACGTCGACGAACGATCGGACTCCCACAGCGAGCATGATCGCACGTCCGTGCCAAGCCGAGCCGATCCCAGCCCTACCGTGGTCGTATGAGCACGAATCTGCGGGACTTCACCAAGGCGGCATACACCCTCGACGCCGTCATGCAACGGGTGCCAGCCGACACGTGGGATCGTCAGTCCCCGTGTGTCGACTGGACGGCACGCGAGGTACTCGGCCACGTGGTGTGGGGTCTCCAGCGGATCACCGCCGGCGCGCTGGGATCCGACGCCCCGACCGAACGTGCCGAGTCGGAGGTTGCAGGAGACGATCCGGTCGCTACGTGGAACGAGACGCTGCGCGCATCGCTCGCTGCGCTCGACCGGCCAGCGGCGCTCGACCGCATCGTGTCCGGCTCGTTCGGCACCGCCACGATCGACGCTGTACTCGGCTTCTACCCGAGTGACCTGATGGCCCATGCCTGGGACATCGCGACCACCGCCGGTGTCGACGCGCATCTGCCGGCCGATCTCTGCGAGCGGTTCGCGATCGGCATCGCTGCCGCCGGCGACGGGGTGCGCGGACCAGGACGGATGGCGGCAGCGGTCGCAATTCCCGGCGGCGCTGACGCCGCCAACCGGTTCGTGGCTCAGACCGGCCGCACACCGTGAGCTGCCGTGCTTCCGTGCTTCCGTGCTTCCGTGACGGCATGACACGATGGGCCCGATGCCCGACCTGATCGAGCGATTCAAGGCGGGCGACCCCGACGCCGTTCGCACGATCTACCGCGAGCACGCCGGGGCCGTCCACACCGTCGCCCGTTCGATCGTGCACGATCGGGAGCTCGCCGCCGATGTCGTCCAACTGACGTTCGTGAAGGCGTGGCGTGCCGCCAAGAGCTTCGAGGGCAACCGGCAATTGGCTCCCTGGCTGTACTCGATCGCCCGGCACACCGCCATCGACATGCTCCGCTCCGAGACCAAACCGACACGCGGCGGACATGCGCCAGAGACCGACGTCGGGGTCCAGCCGGAAACGTTCGAGCGGACCTGGGAGCGGTTCGAGGTGCGGCGGGCGATCGATGCACTTCCGGACAACGAACGTGAGGTCGTACGCCTCTCGCACATGGAGGGCCACACCCATGAAGCGATCGCCGAACGCCTCGGCATCCCGATCGGAACCGTCAAGTCGCGCTCGGGACGGGCACACAGACGCCTGGCAGCATCGCTGATGCACCTGACCGCGAACCACCTCCCCGCCGACGACGTAGAGAAGGGCGAGGACCCGACATGACCGACCCCGTGGATTCGTTCCCGGATCCGAGCGACACCGATCTCGCCGCACTCGCGGCGTTGTTGACCCGCGCCGAGCCGTGGGGCGATCCTCCGCGCGAGCTCGAGCAGCGTGTCGTCACCGCGATCGTCACCGAAGCGGGCACCGAACCGGCCGCGTCCCCCGTGTCGCTCGCCGCGCATCGTTCACGACGGACCTGGTCGGCGAGTCGGCTGATCGGTGCAGCGGCCGCCCTGGTGGTCATCGTCGCCGGCGTCGCGGTCATTTCCCGTGGTGGGAGCGACGACGGCGTCGCGTTCGCACTCGAAGGCACCGACGCGGCCCCAGGCGCGTCCGCCACGGTGATCGTCGCAGCCACCCCCGCTGGTCTCAAGATCCTGCTCGACGCCGACGGGCTCCCCGGGGCTCCCGACGGCTACATGTACGAGGCGTGGGTCGGAGACGGCACGCTCAGCATCAGTGCCGGCACCTTCCATCTGCGTGGTGGCAGCACGTCGATCGAACTGTGGGCCGGAGTCACCGAACCGTCGTTCCGCCGATTGTGGGTGACACTCGAGCCGATCGACGACGATCCGTCGTCGTCGCTGGACGCTCGGCTCCGAGGTGAGTTCTCCCTCCCGGACGACTGATTCGCCCCACTCGTCCGACGCCCGGTCGTTCCCCAGACCCGAGGCGGGCGGTACGGGCGCCGACCACATCGGCCGTGGACCCGGTCACGTATGATCGTCGCGGAGGGTGAGCAATGACAGCGCAACGATCTGACTTGGAGAACCAGGTACGAGATCTCGTGGCGCGCGTGCTCCTCGGAGTGCTCGACGGGCCGGCGTCGAGTGACGACTCACCGGCTCCGTCCCACTCCCACCACGACGAAGGCGCCGATCGCATCGCGATCGGATCCGACCATGGCGGGTTCGAGCTCAAGCAATCGCTCCTGGCCCAGCTCATCGATGCCGGCTGGGATGTCGAGGATTGCGGCACCCACAGCACCGCGGCGTGTGACTATCCCACCTTCGCTCACGCAGTCGCGCGGCGGGTCGCGACCGGCAAGTGCGGCTCGGGGATCATGGTCGACGGTGCCGGCATCGGTTCCGCGATGGTCGCCAACAAGATCCCGCGTGTGCGCGCAGCAGCCTGCTACGACCTGTCGACCGCACGTAACAGCCGAGAGCACAATCGCGCCAACGTGCTCACGCTCGGCGCCGGCCTGACCGGCCCAGCACTGGCCTGGCAGATCGTGCAGGAATGGCTCGCAACGCCATGGGGTGGAGACCGTCACCTGCGGCGCATCGCCCTCATCAGCGAGATCGAGGACCAATACGTCAGGACCGACGCATGACCGATCAACCCCTCGACCGCGAGCTCCTCATCGACCTCATCACCAAGGAGGTCCTGGCCACCATCGCCAGCCAGCTCGACCGTTGCGACACCGCCGAGGGTGTCCGCCAGGTCGTCGTCAACGGGGCCGACCGTGTGGCATTCCACGGCGACGCCTCGCAAGTGCCCGTCGACCTCGCGAAGTACATCGACCACACGGCGCTCAAGCCCGAGACCAACGCCGACGACATCGATCAACTCTGCAGCGAAGCCGCCCGGTACCACTTCGCGTCGGTGTGCGTGAACCCCGCCTGGGTCAAACGATCGGCGTCGAACCTCCGCGGCACGGCGGTCAAGGTGTGCACCGTCATCGGGTTTCCGCTCGGCGCGAACACGGCCGAGATCAAGGCGATGGAGGCGCGCCGAGCCATTCGCGACGGCGCTCGTGAGGTCGACATGGTCGTCAACGTCGGCGCCCTCAAGTCGGGCGATCATGCCACGGTGCTCACCGATATCGAGAAGGTCGTCGACTCCGCCCACGAGGCCGGGGTGATCGTCAAGGTGATCCTCGAGACGTCGTTGCTCACCGACGAGGAGAAGGTGATCGCGTCGTCGCTCGCCAAGCAGGCCAAGGCCGACTTCGTCAAGACATCGACCGGCTTCGGCGGCGGCGGCGCCACCGTGTACGACGTCGCCCTGATGCGCGAGACGGTCGGCCCCGACATGGGCGTCAAGGCATCGGGTGGGGTACGCACCAAGTCCGACGTCGAAGACATGATCGCGGCCGGAGCGACACGTATCGGCGCATCGGCCGGGGTCCAGATCGTCAGCGGAGACCAAGGAGACAGCGGTGGCAGCAACAACTATTGAAATCCGTACGTTTGCGTTCCTCGACAGCCTGCAACCGCAGTACGCCGCATTCCTCGGAACGGTCGCGCAAGGCTTCCTGCCCCTCGCAGGCGATTCGTCGCTCTACGTCGAGGTGTCGCCGGGAATCGAGATCAACCGCTTGACCGATCTGGCGCTCAAGTCCACCACCGTCAAGCCGGGCATGCAGATCATCGAGCGGTATTTCGGGCTGCTCGAGATCCACTCACCCGACCAGGCAGAGACGCGGGCGGCCGGCGAGGCGATCCTCGACTCGCTCGGACTCACCGAGTCCGAGCGCATCAAGCCGAAGATCCTGTCGAGCCAGATCATCCGACGCATCGACGATCACCATGCCCAGCTCATCAACCGGATGCGCCATGGCCACATGATCGTGCCGGGCGAAACGCTCTACGTGCTCGAGTGCGAGCCGGCCGGCTACGCACCGCTGGCCGCCAACGAGGCCGAGAAGGCCGCCGACATCAACGTGCTCGAGGTGCGCGCCGCCGGCGCGATGGGCCGTGTGTTCCTGGGCGGGGAAGAACGCGACATCGACGTCGGCTGGCGAGCAGCCGTCGCTGCACTCGAAGGGCTCGACGGGCGCGAGTAGTCCACACAGAGATCGACAATCAGACACATGGAGATGAAGGGAGCCAGCAATGGCTGAAGCACTCGGCATGATCGAATGCAGGAGTTTCGCAGCGATGGTTGAGGCCGCCGACGCGATGGTGAAGGCGGCCAAGGTCGACCTGGTCTCGTACGAGTCGACTGGTGGCGGTTACGTCACGGCGGTCGTGCGCGGCGACGTGGCAGCGGTGAAGGCCGCGGTCGATTCGGGCGTCCGCGGCGCGGAGAAGGTCGGCGAGGTCATCTCGAGCCACGTGATCGCCCGCCCGCACGTCAACATCGATGTCGTGCTTCCCCTCGGTCGATCCGACGAGGCTGCCGCCGAGTCGAGCTGAACCCGTGCATCGCACGAAGGAAGCGAGGCCACCGTGCTGCTCGGACGCGTAACCGGCACCGTCGTCGCCAGTCAGAAGGAGCCGCTCATGGACGGCTTGACGATGCTCGTCGTGCGCCAACTCGGCGTCGACAACACCGAGGGCGGCAGTTATGTCGTCGCAGTCGATGCGGTCGGTGCCGGAGTGGGCGAGGTCGTCATGTACGCGTCCGGCAGCTCAGCTCGCCAGACGGGCGTCACCCAGAATCGGCCGTGCGACGCCGTCATCATGGCCATCGTCGACACCTGGGACATCGACGGCGAGACGGTGTACACGAAGTGAGCACCCGGTGCTGAACGACCAGGAGATCCAGTCGATCATCGCACGCGTCCGCGGTCGGGTCGCCGCGGCTCAGGGGCCGGGCAGCGAGGGCAAGGCGCTGCTCGCCGCCGACCAACTCGGCGAGGCCGAGAACCTGCTCGGTGACGGCATCCATCCCTCGATCGATGTCGCCGTCAGGGCCGCGCAGAGCGCGTTCGAGGCGTACCGCGACCTCGGGCTCGAATCGCGCCGGGTGGTCGTCGAGGCGATGCGAGCCGCGATGCTCCGGGAGGGCGAACGGCTCGCATACATGGCCCACGCCGAAACCGGGCTCGGTCGAGCCGACGACAAGGTCCAGAAGAACTTGATGGTCACGATCAAGACGCCGGGTCCCGAAGACCTCGAACCGCAGGCCGTCACCGGCGACGGCGGGATGATGGTCACCGAGTATGCGCCCTACGGCGTGATCGGGTCGATCTCCCCCACCACCAATCCGACGTCCACGATCATCAACAACAGCATCGCGATGATCGCCGCCGGCAACGCGGTCACCTTCAACGTCCACCCCGGCGCACGCTTGGTGTCGGTCGAGAACATCAAGCTGCTCAACCAGGCGATCGTCGGTGCGGGCGGGCCACCGAACCTGATCACCGCGGTCGCCAAACCGACGCTCGATTCGGCTCGGGAGCTGATGGCCCACCCGGACGTGCGGGTTCTTCTCGTCACCGGCGGGCCGGCCGTCGTCGCCGAAGCCCTCCGCACGCCGAAGAAGGCGATCACCGCCGGGCCGGGTAACCCACCGGCCGTCGTCGATCAGACGGCCGACATCGAACAGGCAGCCCGCTCCATCGTTCGCGGCGCATCGTTCGACAACAACATCGTGTGTGTCGACGAAAAGACCACCATCGTGGTCGACACCGTCGCCGACGCCTTGGTGCGGGCGATGGTGAGCGCCGGGGCCTACCGATTGAAGGAACATGAGCTCCGTCGTCTCGAGCGGGTGATCTTCAACGAGCTGGGGGCCCCCGACAAGCCGGGCGCGATCAATCCGGCGTGGATCGGCAAGGACGCCACCGACCTGCTCGGCGAGATCGGGGTCAGCGTCGAAGGCGACGTTCGGCTGCTGGTGGCAGAGGTGCCGTCGGAGCACAGCCTGGTCTGGACCGAACAGATGATGCCAGTGATGCCTGTCGTCCGGGTCAAGGACGTCGACGCCGCCATCGACCTCGCGGTTCGCAGCGAGCACGGCTTCCGGCACACGGCATCGATCCACTCCACCAACGTCGACACCATCACCACCATGGCCCGTGCGATGAACTGCTCGATCTTGGTGGCGAACGGCCCGAACTTCGCCGGGCTCGGCGAAGGCGGCGAGGGCTTCACGTCGTTCTCGATCGCCAGCCCGACCGGTGAGGGTCTCACCCGCCCACGAACGTTCTCGCGCGTCCGGCGCGTGACCGTTGTCGGAGCGCTGCGCATTGTCTGACGCCGCTGGTCACTTCGACCCCGCGATCGGACTGCTCGAGTTCGACTCGATCGTGGCCGGCATCGTCGCCGGCGACGCGATGGCGAAGTCGTCACCTGTCGCGTCCCTGTATGCCGGCACGGTTCATCCCGGTCGGTACCTGATCCTGGTCGGCGGCGACACCGCCGCGGTCGAAATCGCGCTGAACAGCGGCGGTGTCGACACCGTCGTCGACTCGCTCTTCCTCGCCGGTGTCCATCCTGCGGTCGTCGCCGCGATCACGACGACCGAGCTCGCCGCTCCGGTCGACGGCGACGCGGTCGGAATCGTGGAGACGGGCACCGTGGCCGCGGCCATCGTGGCGGCCGACGCCGGCGTGAAGTCCGCCTCCGTCTCACTGCCGGCTCTCCGTCTCGGCGACGACCTCGGTGGCAAGGCGTACCTTCTGTTCTCCGGCACTGTGGCCGACGTCGAGGCAGCGATCGAGGCAGCGAACCTGAGCACCGAACACCGTGGCGTGCCGATCGCCACTCGGGTGATCCCGCAGCTCCACCCCGACATGCGCCACAACCTGACCAGCGAGTTGCGCTTCAACAAGCGGCTGCGTGCCGGAGCGTCCTGATGCACCTCGGACGTGTCATCGGCAGGGTGGTGGCGACGACGAGGACCGCCGGCCTCGACGGCATCAAGTTCCTGATCGTCCAACCGCTCGACAAGCACCGGCACGACACCGGCTCACCCGTCGTCGCCGCCGACGCCGTGGCGATGGCCGGCAACGGAGAACTCGTGTACTTCGTCGCATCGTGTGAGGCGGCCGAAGCGCTGCCGGAACGCTTCGTCGCCGTCGACCACGCAATCGTCGGTCTGGTCGACCACATCACGCTCAGCGAGGATCCCGCGTGAAACTCGCCCAGGTCGCCGGCACGGTGGTCTCACCGATCAGCCACCCGTTCTTCGAAGGCCAACGCCTGCTCCTGTGTGACCTCGTCGAGCCCGACGGCTCGGCGAACGGTTATCTGATCGCCATCGATGTCGTCGACGCCGGCGTCGGCGAGCGTGTGCTGATCTGCGACGAAGGCACCTCTGCCCGGCAGATCCTCGGGGTCACGACGGGTCCGATCCGCTCCGTGATCGTTGGCATCGTCGACGACGTCGACTGATCTGCCTGCCTCTCGGCGTTCGTCGATGAACTCGCGTCGACGTGCCGGGTCCATGCGCCGGTTTGACCTGAGCGGCTGTAACCGCTTTCAATGGGGCACGCTCGACGGACCCAAGATGACAGACCACACCTCTCACCAGCACGTTCGGCCCCACCGGTCGACGATCGAAGACGTCGCTGCAGCGGCCGGCGTCTCTGTCGCCACCGTGTCCCGGGCGCTCCGCAATCTCCCGAATGTGGCCGACTCGACCCGTGCCCGAGTAGAACAGGCCGCGGAGAAACTGGAATACCGGGCCGATCCGGCCGCGTCACGCCTCGCCGCAGGCAGATCACGGTCGGTCGGTGTCGTCGTCCAGCTCCTGAACGGGTGGTATTCCTCACATGTGGTCGCCGGGGTCGAGGCCGTCTGTGCCGAGGCCGGCTACGACACGATCGTGATCGGCGTCGGCCCGGGCTCGAGCGACCGGGATGTGTTCTCCGGTTCCAGCGCGATTCATCGGCGCGTCGACGCGATCATCTTCGTCGATGTACGCGTGTCGGCGGCCGAGCTGCAGAAGCTGTCCGAGCAGTCGGTCGTCGTGGTCTCGGTCGGGCACGAGCTCCCACAGATCACGTCGGTGGGCATCGACGACATCGAGGTCGGCCGCATCGCCACCCGCCACCTGATCGAGCTCGGCCACCGTCGAATCGGGTTGATCAACGGCCCGACCGAGCGGCCGTTCGTGGTTCCGTCGCGTCGGCAGACCGGCTTCGAAGAGACCATGCGTACCGCTGGGCTGGAGCCAGACCCGACGCTGTTCCGACCGGGCAACTTCACGCTCCAAGACGGCGCTGACGCCCTGCATATCCTGATGGAACACGACGATCCGCCGACGGCCATCTTCGCGTTCGCCGACGAGATGGCGTTCGGCGTCATGCTCGCCGCGGAGGAACGAGGGCTTCGGATTCCCGAGGACCTGTCGCTGGTCGGCGTCGACGATCACGACGTCGCCCCCGTCGTCGGCCTCACGACGGTGCACCAGGACGTCGACGAGCACGGCGCACGTGCGGCTCGGCTCGTGCTCGATCAACTCGTCCAGCGCAGTGATCCGGTCGAGACCGATCCGGCACCGGTGAGGCTGATCGTTCGCCGCACCACGGCGCCGACGTGTGCCGACTGAGTACCGTGTCGCCATGACTTCTCTCGTCCGTTCCGGTCCGCGCCAACTCGGTTCTCTCGGAGAGGTCGGCCCGATCTCGTATGGGCAGTGGCGCTACACGACGGGCGACCTCGCCGCGGCCCAGCAACTGATCGAGGTCGCCCTCGACGCCGGAATGAACCTGATCGACACGGCCGATGTCTACGGCCTCGACTGGGGCGGCACCGGGTTCGGCGAGGTCGAGGCGCTGCTCGGTCGCGTACTCAACCAGGCTCCCGGCCTTCGGGACCGGATGGTCCTCGCCACGAAGGGCGGCATTCGCCCACCCGTGCCGTACGACAGCTCCGATGAATGGCTGCGCTCCGCCTGCGACGACTCGCTCCGGCGCCTCCAGGTCGACACCATCGACCTCTACCAGATCCACCGGCCCGACATGTACGCCCACCCCGCCGACGTGGCCGCCACGCTGACCGACCTCCGTGACCAGGGCAAGATCCGCGAGGTCGGGGTATCGAACCACAACGTCGCCCAGACGATCGCGCTCCAGGCACACCTGTCGTTCCCGCTCGTATCGACGCAACCCGAGTTCTCGGCATCGGCGCTCGACCCGCTGCGAGACGGCACACTCGATCATTGCATGGCGACGGGCGTCGTCCCGCTGGCATGGAGCCCGCTGGCCGGCGGTCGTCTGGCCACGGGTCACGACATCCCGCCCGAATTGGCATCGTTGCTCGAGTCACTCGCCGAACGTGAAGGTGTCGATCGCTCCCACATCGCGATCGCCTTCGTGCTGGCACATCCGTCGGCGCCGATTGCGATCATCGGCACTCAGGACCCCGCCCGCATCACCGCGTCGACCCATGCACTCGGCGTGACACTCGATCGCGAGGACGTGTATGCGATCGTGCAGGCGTCCGAGGGCGTACCACTCCCCTGAGACCCCGCGGAAGCGCCGCTCAGCATCCCGCCCCGCAGGCCGGTAGCGTCCTGCGGCGTGAATCAGGTGAAATCCCGGCTCCAGGCCCTCGGCCTCCTCGACCGTGCGTTCGCGAACGCGACCGACGAGGATCTCCAGACCGCGATCGAGGTGTTGAACGACGAACATCGCGAGGCGCTCGACGAATTGCTGGACGCCGAGTCCAATCCAGAGGCGGTGCGCGCGGCCATCGCCAAGGGTCGCATGGACGGCACGATGGAGAGCACGGCGCTGGTCCTGACCGACGCCTGTCTCGCCGACTGCATCGAAGAGCTCGGCGACCATGCCGACCACCCGACGACCGAGCAGTTGCGAGATGTCCTGCCGGGGCTGTGCGAGTCGCACGGCAAGGCGATCACCCAGCTGATGCTGGCGTCGACAGTCGCCGGCGAGGCACCGGCGTCGGCGATCATTCGCGACCTGTTGAAGAACGACGACGACATGAAGCTGCCCAAGGCCGAGCCGAAGCCGATCAGTCCGATCGTCAAGGGCCCCGAGGTGGACCCCGAGGAGCGGGCAGCGGTGAAGGCCAAGCGGAAGGAAGCCAAGCAGCGCAAGCAGGAAGAGGCGCGCATGCGGCGCGAGCAGGCGCAGGCGGCAAAGCGACGCTGACCACCGTGTCAGCCGAACGGATCGACGATCTGCGGCGGGCGTTGACGATGACCGCCGATCCCGGTCGGGCCCCGGCGATGGCGGCCTACATGATGGACCGGTTCGCCTTCCTCGGCGTACCAGCGTCGCCTCGAAAGTCTACCCAGCGCCCGTTCATCGCCAGTGGGAAGGAGATGACGTCGAGCGAACTCCTCGACAGCGCCGATGCATGCTGGTCGCAGCCCGAGCGAGAGTTCCAGTACGTCGGCACCGATCTGCTCGTGCGCTGGGTCGGGTCGATCGAGTCGGCCGAGCTCCCGAGGATCGAGGCACTGATCCGCACGAAGTCGTGGTGGGACACCGTCGACGCGTTGGCCGCCAACGTGGTCGGCCCGATGGTGGCTGCCGACCCTTCCCTCCTGGCGGTGATGGACCGGTGGATCGACGACGAGCTCTGGGTCGCACGGGTCGCCACCCTCCACCAACTGAAGTACCGGGATCGGACTGACACCGACCGGTTGTTCGACTACATCGATCGGCGATGCGGCGATACCGACTTCTTCATGCGCAAGGCAGCGGGCTGGGCCCTCCGGGAGTACGCGAAGACCGACCCCGATGCGGTCCGACGCTTCGTCGTCGACCGGGGCGATCGACTGAGTGGACTCACGAGACGGGAAGCGTCGAAGCGAATCGGTCTCTGATCGGGCCGGTGACCTCAGACGGCGGCGGCGCGGACCTTGAACTCGTGGTCGAGCAGCCAGGCCTTGGCATCGAGACCGCCTGCGAACCCGGTGAGATGACCGTTGCTGCCGACCACTCGGTGACAGGGCACCACGATCGGAATGGGATTCTTGCCGTTCGCTGCGCCAACGGCTCGAGCCTTGTTCTTGTCACCGAGCATGACGGCCTGCTCCCCGTAGCTCACGGTCTCGCCGAACGGGATCCTGACGAGCGCATCCCAGGCCTGGTGCTGGAATGCCGTCCCCGCCGGATCGAGCGGGATGTCGAAATCCACACGGTCGCCGTCGAAGTACTCGCCGAGCTGCTCGACGGCGGCGGCGAGCGCCGGGTGATCGGTCGGCGCGACGTCGACGATCTCGCCGTCCCCGAGCAGCGCCTCGTGCGCAGTCTCACCGTCCCAGTCGATGGCGACGACGGCATCGCCGTTGGCGACGATCGTCAGCGTGCCGATCGGCGACGGCAGCGTGGTGCGGAAGTGCCTGGTGTTGGTCCTGGTGGTGTTGGTCCTGGTGGTGTTGGCCCTGGCGGTGTTGGTCCTGGCGGTGTTCGGCATGGTTCGTTCCTTCATGTCAACGGGGTCAGTCAGAGTGTGTTCCAGAGGTGATGCATGGCGTAGGTGCGCCATGGCCTCCACCGGTCGGCTGCGGTGGCGTCGAGGCCGAGCGCCGTGAGTGCATGCCTGACGCCGAGGTCGGTGTCGAGGAACACGTCGGGGTCGCCGAGCCCGCGCATCGCCACGTACTGGGCTGTCCATGGCCCGATGCCCTTGACGGCTTGGAGTCGTTCGACGGCATCGATGCGGTCGATGCCGCTGTCGAGTACGAGTTCACCACCGGCGATGAGCTGCCCGACCCGCTGCAGCGTGGCGGCACGAGCGGTCGGCATCGGAAGGTCGGCCGCTTCCGCGGTCGCGAGTTGCTCCATCGAGGGGAAGACGTGGGTGAGCACCGGGTGCTCGACCGTCAGCTCGTCGCTCATCGCGGATGCGATACGACCGGTGACCGTGCGGGCACCGGCGACGGAGACCTGCTGGCCCACGATGGCCCGCACGACGGTCTCGTTCGGATCGACCGATCCTGCGGCTCGCAGACCGGGTGCGATCGCGACGAGTGGTGCAAGCGCCGGATCGAGCGCCAGCGCTTCGTCGATGGCGATCGGGTCGGCGTCCAGATCGAGCAACCGTCGCATCCGACCGACGGCCGGCGCGAGATCACGCCAATCGGCGAGCCGGAACGAGGCGGCGACGTACCCGTCGGCGAGTCGAATCGCCACCGTGCCGTGACCGTGGGGCAGGGCGAGAGCCCGCTCGTATGTCTCCCCGTCCCAGATCTCCACCCCGGAAACTGCCCGGTGGCCGAGGAATTCGAGCAGCCGTCGGCCGGCGAACGGACCGCGGACGGGGAGTCGCACGGACACCGTGCCCGACGCGGTGGTCGAGTCGGTCGTGCCCCGGCGGGCCCGTAGCTCGCTCGGCGCCCCGGCGAACACCTCACGGATCGTGTCGTTGAACTGGCGGATGCTCCCGAATCCGGCGGCGAACGCGATGTCGGTCATCGACATGTCGGTCGTCTCGATGAGAACCCGGGCCGTTTGTGCTCGCTGTGACCGTGCGAGTGCGAGCGGGCCGGCACCCAGTTGGTCGGTGAGCAGCCGGTTGAGGTGGCGGGTGCTGTACCCGAGTCGGCGTGAGAGACCATCGACTCCCTCACGGTCGATCACACCGTCGGCGATCAACCGCATCGCCCGGGCAACGAGGTCGCCGCGGAGATCCCACTCGGGTGAACCGGGTGCTGCGTCGGGGCGACATCGTTTGCAGGCGCGAAAGCCACGCTGCTGGGCTGCGGCCGCCGAGGGATAGAAGTCGACGTTCGCCTGCTTCGGCGTCATCGCGGGGCAGCTCGGCCGACAGTAGATCCCGGTCGTACGGACGGCGATGTAGAACCATCCGTCGAACCGTTCATCACGGCTTTGCGCCACGCGATAGCACCGGTCGGCGTCGAGATGGATGGCGTCGTTCACGGCACCATCATGCCAGCACGGCCCTACACCGGCGAGCGGGAATCGGCCACCGCTGTCCGCGTCCGATTTCCGCTGACTCGCGTCACGAAGTCACGGATCGCCAGCACTGTCGATCTGCAGGCGACGGGATCTCTCGACGAGTCCCAACTCGTCGGGAGTGCGACGCGCGCGACTTCGCCCCCTCGCGAGTCGGAGCCGGTTCACGTCATGCAGCCGGGCACGATGAGCTCGATGCCGCCACCGATGTCAGCGAACGAAACGGTGTAGCTCGGCTCGTCGAGGGTCGTCTGACGGGCCCCGACGCCCTCGCCGTCGGGGAGCACCTGAAGTGTCAACGATCCTCCTGCGGCGGGCTCGAAGTCGCCCTGATAGACCCCCTCTGGGACTCCCACCGACCCCACGCTCACCACAGTTCCACCCGTTTGGGCTTCACAGATCACGGCGACAACCACGCGACCCCCGGATTCAGTGGCAACTTCGTCGTGGGCGTCCGAGGTCGCGATCAACTGGTCCAGTGGGTCGACGCCGCCGGCACGACCGTCGCCGCCGGGGTCTGCGGCCGTCGCGTCGACGACGACCTCTGATCCCGGTTCGCTGTCACCGGCATCGTCCCCACCTCCACACGCAACGAGCAGCAGGAGGCCGATGCTCGCGACGTACGCGAGGCGGGTCAGATGACGACGGGCCGGGGCTTCGTCGACCGCATGCTTCGTACCTTCGTTGATATCGACTGGGTGGGCTGCACGGGGCAGGTACCGGGCCTCGTGACTGCCCACTGGTGATGGCGACCGTGTCATTGCTCGGGTTGTCGATCAACCCATCGGCATCGAGGGCGCCCCGAATGTTGCGCTGACACGCGCAGCAGTCGTGCTGTTCGGACTCCACCCCGAACGTGCCACCGCGCAACAGGTCATGAACTCCCGATGCCCGCTTGCAGCTTGTCGAGCATCTTGCCGACGGTGAAGCTCGACGACTCCTGACGCGGCGGGAACTCGACGAGCGTCGACGCCATCTCCATGACGTGCGTCTGCGCAGGCACGACCAGGTAGGCGTGGCTGATCAGCCAGTCGTAGTAGGTATTCGACGTGATGTCGGCCCGCTCGTACGGGTCGGTCTTGAGGTTGAAGATCTTCGGGACGCGGAGTTCGGTGAACGGTTCGGCCCAGACCTGTAGCGTGCCGGGGCAGCGCTGCTCGAGGAACACGAACTTCCAGTTGTCGAAGCGCATCGCCATCAGGTCGCCGTCGTCGGAGACGTAGAAGAAGCTCTCGCGCGGACTCTCGGCGACATCGCCACGCAGGTAGGCAGTGGTGTCGAACCCGTCGAGGTGCACCTTGTACCGGGTTCCGTTGAGATCGGTGCCGGCCTTCAACTCGTCGACGATGTCGGGGTTGCCGGCCGCCGCGAGGAACGTCGGGAACCAGTCGGCGTGGCTCACGATGTCGTTGAGCACGGTGCCCGGCTCGACGGTTCCGGGCCAGCGCACCATCGCCGGCACGCGGAATGCGCCCTCCCAGCACGAATTCTTCTCGTTGCGGAACGGTGTCATACCGCCATCGGGCCAGGTGTTCATGTGGACGCCGTTGTCGGTGCTGTACACGACGATCGTGTCCTCGGCGAGGCCCAGTTCGTCGACGAAGTCGAGCATCGAGCCGATGCGCTTGTCGTGCTCGACCATCGCGTCGTGGTACTCGGACTGCCAGTGGCCCGCCTGGCCGCGGATCTCGTCGGCGATGTGGGTCCGGAAGTGCATGCCGGTGGTGTTGAACCACATGAAGAACGGCGTGTCGTTCTCGGCGGCGTCGCGGATGAACCGCTGGGCCGGCTCGATGATCTCGTCGTCGATCGTCTCCATCCGCTTCTTGGTGAGCGGTCCGGTGTCCTCGATCCGACCGTCGGCCCAGCTGTGGATCACTCCGCGTGGGCCGAAGCGCTCGCGGAAGTTCGGGTACCGCTCGGGGTCGGGGTAGTCGACGTCTTCTGGTTCCTCCTCGGCGTTGAGGTGGTAGAGGTTGCCGAAGAACTCGTCGAAGCCGTGGTTGGTCGGGAGGAACTCGTCGCGGTCACCGAAGTGGTTCTTGCCGAACTGGCCGGTGGTGTATCCCCGCGCTTTCAGCGCCGTGGCGATGGTCGGATCTTCGTCGCGCAGGCCGAGGTCGGCGCCGGGCATGCCCACCTTCGTCAGGCCGGTCCGGTACGGATTCTGACCGGTGATGAACGCGGCGCGTCCAGCCGTGCAGCTCTGCTCGCCGTAGTAGTCGGTGAAGATCGCGCCCTCGTCGGCGATGCGGTCGATGTTCGGGGTGCGATACCCCATGAGCCCGTTCGAATAGCAGCTGAGGTTGCTGATCCCGATGTCATCGCCCCACAGGACGAGAATGTTGGGTCGACCGTTGGGCATGGGGAACTCCTTGTCGAAGGGGTGGCGACACGCATTCGTGTCTCGACAAAAGTAGCAGTCACGCAGCGCCCGGTCCCCTCCGAACCCGCGATCAGGCCCGCTGCCTGGGTTCGACAGTCCTACGACGAGCTATTCCGAGGCGACGAAGACCAACAGCGGCTCGCCGTCGCCGTCGTCGATGCGCAACGTGTCGTCTTCCACGACGAAACCTGCTGCGCGGGGAAGCGCCTCGAGATAGCGGAACTCGACATCGGCCGCCGGATCTGGGCACGCCATCAGGGTGCTGATGATCTCGGCGCCGATCGTGACGACACCGTCGTCGAACGTCGCATCACCGCTGTACTGGTTGCAGCCGCCGGTCCCGGCGACCTGCTCGCCGTCGTACACGAGGGTGACCTCGACGCCGTCGTCGATCGACTCGCCCGCCAGCTCATCGAGTGTCCACACCGTCCCCTGCACCGCAGCGGCATCGGTGCGACCAGCTACATCGTCACTCCCACACGCAGAACCGAGCAGCAGGGTGGACACCACCGATGCGAAACCGATCATGGTCCGAGTCGTCGTCATCCCATGACTCTGCCAGAACCGAATGGCGATCACCGTTCGATACGCTCGGACTGTTCGGATCAGAAGTGCGATGAGTCACAGGCCTGGGCGATGGCGCGAGAGGGTCTGGCCTGCGAGAGTTTGGACATGAATGACATCGTCGTCGGCATCGTCGCTCTCCTGACGGGCGCCGTGTTCTGCTTTCGCGGGTATCTCGCCATGCGCTTGGTCATCCCCGTCTGGGGTGCATTCGCCGGTTTCATGCTCGGCGCCGGCATGGTGGCCGGCGATGCCGGCTTCCTCGGCAATGGACTCGGCTGGCTGGTTGGCCTGGCCCTGGCCGTCGTGTTCGGCGTGATCGCGTATCTGTACTACGCGGTCTCGGTGATCATCGGGATGATGGGCATCGGCTTCGTGCTCGGTACGAGCGTGATGGTGGCGCTCGGAGTGACCTGGTCGTGGTTGATCGTGCTGAGCGGCGTGGTGCTCGCCGTCGTGCTGGCAGTCGTGGCGATCGTCGGCGACCTGCCGATGGTGCTCCTCACGGTCCTGACAGCGCTCGCCGGTGCCAGCACGATCGTCGCGGGACTGATGCTGCTGATCGGCACCGTCGACGTCGAGGACTTCGACATCGGCGTCACCACGGAGAACGTTGCGGACAACTGGTGGTGGTTCTTGATCTACGCCGGCCTCGTCGTGGGTGGACTCATCGCCCAGTTCACCGACGTCGACCGTCGCCGCGAGTCGCTGCGCGAGGCCTGGGCAACCGGCGTTCGCCCGACGTCCGGTACGAACGTCTCCGACACGTGACCGGCGTCTCGCGGCGAGCGCGAACAGATCCGACTCCGCGCTGGGCGACGACTGGTCGCTCGAGCAGGACGTCAGCGCCCTGGAGTTCGCATCCTCTCGAGCGACCGATCCCGAGATCGAGATGACGCTGAGCCGGGCACGAGTCGGATGCGGTCTCCGGAACGGATGGCTCAATCGGCAGCGACTCGACACGTCGCCAAGAACATCGGGTATGACCCGTCGTCGCGCACGACCTGGTGGCATGAGCGGAACTCGACGTCGGTGAAGCCGGACGCGGTGAGCGCAGCGGCGAGTTTCGACCGCTCGAATCCGTGGTGCACGTCAGCGCCCGGACCGTGGAACGAGCCGTCCTCGGCATCCAGGTCGACCACGCACAGGTGGCCGCCCGGATCGAGCATCTCTGCGAAGTTCGACAGCACGGCACCCACGTCGCCGACGTGATGCATCGTCATCACCGTGACGATCAGATCGAAGCGATCGGCGGGAGCCGCGGAGGTTGCGAGATCGAGATCCCAGACGCGGGCATCGCTGACGATCGCACCGGCGGCGATCTTGGCGAGCATGACGTCGCGCATGCCCGACGAGGTGTCGATCAACGTGGCCGGTCCGACAGCGTCCTGCAGAGCCTGCGTGACGAGCCCGGTGCCGGCGCCGTACTCGAGAAGTCGCTGAGTGCCATCCAAGGGGATCGCAGCGGAGATCGCCGCAGCCACCGCCCCGGCGCGTTCCGATTTCGCCGGGTCGTCGTCCCAGGTGGCGGCCACTTCGTCGAAGTCGGTCATGACCACGATTCAACCACCCGATCGAGCAGCGCGCACCTCCTGTGGTGCCGTGCGACACGGGGTTCGCCGAGCGCAGACCCGACCAACGGTGGCTACGTCGAGTGCCCTCGGATCGACCGCTCGTGCAGGTCTACCGAGCTGTCCAGGGCCCGCCGGCTGCGTCGAGCCGCGCCGTGATGGTGTCGATCTCTTCCAGCGCCTCGTCGCGGCTGACCTCGAACGCCTCGAACTCCAGCCGAGACCGTTCGATCGCGTCGCGTTGCGTCTTGGTGGGGGGCCCGGTGGTTTGCCGATGCTGCTTCACGACCCGGTCGACGAGGGCTCGGATCGATGGCGTCGCCGCCTCGCTCAGCCGGTCGCGATCGGCATCGCCGAGCAGTCGGGCCGCGACATCGTCGAGGGCGCCAGCAGCGGCGTCGGCGGGCGCGAGCAGCTCGGCTGCCGCAGGCGTCTCGAGGATCGCCGCCCGCACGTGGCGGAGCCGCTCTCGAAGCCGCTTGACCTGCTCGACCGCACCTGCGACGCGCCTCGCCAAGTCGGTGGTCTCGAGACGAAACTCGGGGTCGTCCGCAGCGGAACTCGCAACGGCCGGAATGGGGCGCACCTCGAACGACTCGGGCTGCGCGAGCACCTCAGGGGCGCCGCCGGTGTCGAGCCGCACGATGTCGACGCGGTATCGACCGGGAGGAGCGAGGTTCCCGATCGGAGGTCGA
Source organism: uncultured Acidimicrobiaceae bacterium (assembly GCA_963792905.1). Lineage (GTDB taxonomy): Bacteria > Actinomycetota > Acidimicrobiia > Acidimicrobiales > Ilumatobacteraceae > Ilumatobacter. The sequence goes on along the minus strand of CAWBYE010000019.1, from coordinate 571,117 downwards.
TCCCAGGGCGCACGGAACTCTTCGGGCTCGAGCGAGATCGGGTCGGGGGTCGGCAGGCGAAGATCCCACGTCGTCCGGTGGAGACCGGCCTCGACTTCCGCAGGCAACATCCGGATCACCTCGCCCGCGTCAGTGCTCACTCGCAGCACGACGACAGGTGTCGACTCCAACCGCTCTGAACGGAGGACCTCCCAGCCTGGGAACCCGATGTCTTCTCCGGCAGCATCCCCCACCTTCTCCGCCGTTCGTCGGGCAGCCGTACCCGTCTCGATGTCGCCGGCCAGGTGATGGGTGAAGGTCGCACCCATCTCCGGATTGGGTGTACGGAAGGCGGTCGAACCGAGAGTCGGCTGACCGGCTGCCTGCATTGGTTGGTACGGCACGTACCACCACGCGTCGCGCACGGGACACAGGGCGACCGGATCGTCCAGCCGATCGGCGATCGAGCGGAGCCCGCTGTAGTCGTCGAGGACGTAGAACCCTCGACCGAACGTAGCTGCGACGAGATCGTCGTCGCGGCGCTGGATCGCCAGGTCGCGGACCGCGATGGTCGGCATGTTCTTCGTCAGTCGGTGCCACCTGGTCCCGCCATCGATGCTGACGTGGATGCCCCGCTCCGCGCCCACGAACAACAGCTCCGGGCGCACGTGATCCTGCTCGACGGCCCACACGATGGTGTTCTCCGGGAAGTCCCCGCGGACCGACGCCCAGGATCGGCCGCGATCACGGCTCTCGAACAGGTACGGCGTGTAGTCGCCGCTCTTGTGGTCGTCGGCTGCGACGATCACGACGTCGGCATCGTGCTGTGACGCCTCGATGTCGTTGATGAACGCAGTGCTCGGTAGCCCGTCGGGCTGGGACATGCGACGCCAGGTCGTCCCTCCGTCTTCGCTCACATGCATCAGCCCGTCGTCCGTTCCGACGTAGAGCAATCCGTCGGCGAGCGGCGACTCGGCGACGGCCGTGATCGTGCAGTAGAGAGACATCGCGTCGTGATCGAACACCGAATCGACGCTGACGACACGATCACCGGTGGGCAGCTCGTAGCGGTTCCGATCGGTCGTGAGATCGCGGCTGATCGGCGTCCACGACTCGCCCCGATCGTCGCTGCGCCACAGCCGTTGCGACGCGACGTAGATCGTCTCGGCACGGTGGGGGCTGATGAGGATCGGCGTGTCCCAGTTCCAGCGCTCGGGCGGGTCGCCCGGCGCGGGTTGGGGTCGGATGTCGCGGAGCTCCATCGTCGACGTGTCGTGGCGCATCACGTTGCCGGCCTGATATTCGAGGTAGCTGATCCGATCGTCATCGGGATCGAAGGCGACCTGGTAGCCATCGCTCCCGAGCACGACCATCCAGTCCTGGTTCCGCACGCCGTCCGCGTGCAGCGTACGCGTCGGTCCGCGGAGGGTGCCGAGGTCTTGGGCGCCACCGAGCACGTTGGTGAACGGCACCGAGTTGTCGACGGCGACACGGTAGAACTGCGAGATCGGCAGGTTCGACACGTGCCGCCACGCCTCGCCCTCGTCGAACGTCTCGTACAGACCGGCATCGCACCCGACGATCAGATGACGACCGTTGGTCGGGTCGATCCACACGACGTGGTTGTCGCTGTGCTTGGTCGTGCCGGTCTCCAAGTTCCGGAACGTCGTGCCTCCGTCAGTCGTGACATGGAGGAACACGTCGACCTGGTACACCCGGTCGGCGTCGGTCGGCGACGCGAACAGCTCCTGGTAGTAGTGCGGTCCGGTCCCGCCGCTCAGGTATTCGTTGCGCCGCTCCCAGACTCGCCCGCGGGTCGTGGACCGGTAGAAGCCGCGCTCCTTCTCGTCCGCCGCCTCGATGGTGGCGTAGACCACGCTGGGGTCCGCCGGCGTGACCGCCAGCCCGATCCGTCCCATCTCGCACTTCGGCAGCCCCGCTTCGATCCGCGTGAACGTCGACCCTGCGTCGTTCGAGACGTGGATGCCAGACCCTGGGCCGCCGCCGAGGAACGACCAGACCCGACGGCGTCGTTGGTAGGTGGCGGCGTAGATCGTGTCTGGGTCGTCGGGCGCGAACACCGCACTGGTGACGCCGGTGTCGTCGTCCACGTCGAGCACCAGGTCCCAGGTCTCGCCGCCGTCGGTCGTCTTGTAAAGCCCTCGCTGGCCGCCGCTCGACCACAACGGCCCTTCCGCCGCCACGTAGACGGTGTCGCCGTTGCGGGGGTCGATGAGGATGTCGCTCACGTGTTCGGAGTGCTCCAGACCCATGCGGACCCAACTGGTGCCGGCATCGATGCTCTTGTAGACCCCGTCCCCCCATGCGACGTGGCGCCCGCTGACCGCCTCACCGGTGCCGACCCAGACGACCTGTGCGCGGGTCGGATCGATGCGCACGCAGCCGATCGAGTACGAGGTCTCGTCGTCGAACACCGGTGACCACGTGATGCCGTTGTTCACCGTCTTCCAGACGCCGCCCGATCCGACTCCGACGTACCAGGTGCTCCGATCGCACGGGTGGATCGCGATGTCGGCGATGCGTCCTCCCATGAGCGCCGGACCGATGCTGCGCATCGGCAGGCCCCCGATCGCTCGCTCCACGGGGTCGATGTCGTTCCGCTCGGGCATCGCCCAGAATCTAGGCGAGGGGCGGTTCCGACGCGACGTGGGGCCGCCCACCGACTGTCCGGCTGAGCACATCGTTCTCGAGCCCTCTGCGGTGTGAATACAGGTCACGACTCGTTCGCCCAGCCAGGAGGTCACGCGACTCAACGGGCTGAGGTCGGAGGCGATCGAGGCGCAAATCGACGACGATCTCGCATCTGGGCTCTCGGGCGAGCTGGGCGCAGAGCTGCGGACGTTGACGCGTCAGCATCCACTGTGAGAGCGGGTCACGGCACAGCTGTTGCTCGGAGTGCCCACCCGGTCGGCGGGTCGAGGCACCGCGCGCCAAGTGCCGCCGCGCTTGCTCACCTGGCTCGTCACCCGGTCGGCGGCCTTGAACGACCGGGGCCCGCGACGCCTCGTGTCGCGACGAAGAGCTACTTCCGGCCGAAGCCGAACAGGTGTTGGGCAACCTTGCGCATCTGTATCTCTTCTGCGCCTTCGGTGATGCGGTAGCGGCGATGGTGCCGATAGATGTGCTCGAACGGCATGTGGCGCGAGTAGCCCATGCCGCCGCACGTCTGCATCGCCCGGTCGGCCGCGTCGCAGGCCAGCCGGTTGGCGCGGTAGTTGCACATCGCAACCTGGTGCGTCACCTCCATGTGGTGCTGCTGATCGAGGCGCCATGCTGTCTCACGGATGAGTTGGCGGAGCATGGCCGCCTCGGTGTGGAGCTCGACGAGCGGGAACTGGATGCCCTGGTTGATCGACAGCTTCTTGCCCCAGGTGACCCGCTGGTTGGCGTAGGCAACCGCCTCGTCGATGCAGTGCTGGGCGGCACCCAATGATGACGCCGCCTGCCGGATTCGGTTCTCGTGCACGAAGTGCTGTGCGAGTTCGAGCCCGCCGTCGACTCGGCCGAAGATCGCGTCGTCGCCGACCCGCACGTCGGTGAGGCTCACCTCGCCGTGATCGCTCGGCATGTTGAACGTCCACCAGTAGTGCTCGACGACGAACCCCGGGTCGGCCAATGGCACCAGAAACGCTGTGATACCCACCGGGCTGCCGTCGACCCCTGATGTGCGGGCGAAGATGATGTCATGGGTGGCGTGGTGAACGCCGGTGTTCCATCGCTTCATCCCGTTGATGATCCACTCGTCACCGTCCTTGACCGCAGTCGTCTCGAGGTAGGTCGCGTCGCTGCCGTGGTTGGGCTCGGTCAACCCGAAGGCAAGGCGACGCGAGCCGTCGAGAAAGCCCGGCATCCACTCGGCGATCTGATCCGACGTGCCGAAGTCGCGCATCATCAGCACCGTCGGGAAGTTGCCGACGATCGAGCTCTCGTTCTGCAGGTCGTTGTGGAGACCCAGGCCTCGGTGAGCCAGATGCTCGCGGATGATGGCCATCTCCAGGTTCGACGCCGCTCGCCCGCCGAACTCCTCCGGCAGGGCCAGGCGTAGCCAGCCGGCGGCATCGGCCCGGCGGCGCATCTCACGAAGCAACTCCTCCCACTCCTCGCGCGGCACGCCGTCGTTGTCGAAGTCGGTGCACGCCCACTCGCGGCGATGGTCGAAGAACCGCATGTTGTCGTCGGCGTGCTGCAACGGAAGGATCTCGGCCTCGATGAAGGCATCGAGTTCGTCGAGCGTCGACTGGATCTCGGGCGGGATGGAGAAGTCCATGTCAGGGAACCGTACGTGGTAGCCATTCCGCCATGTCGAGCGGGCGTTCGAGTATGACCAGCTGTTCCACCGCGCCGCGCTCGCCGGCAATCCGTCCGACGGCTACGGCGGGGCCGTGCTCGCCATGCCGGTGCCCGACCTCGGGGCCGTCGCATCGATCGAGGAGGCCGACACGTTCGCGGTGCGGGCCACCGATCGGTCGCTCCACCGTCTGTTGACCGCAACCGCCGAGGAGTTCGAAGCTCGGGTCGGCGTCATCGAAGGCGGAGTCCTCTCGGCGATCACGACGGTGCCGCGCTCGGTCGGGCTGGCCGGCTCGAGCGCACTCGTCATCTCGGCGATGCGGGCGCTCGCTGCGACCAACGCACATCAATGGGAGCCGATCGCTCTCGCAGAGGCGGCACTGGCAGTCGAACGGGAGCGACTCGGGATCGAGGCCGGATTGCAGGACCGTCTCGTCCTGGCTGTCGGTGCGCTCGTCGCCATGGAGTTTGATCCGGTGGACTTCCGGGTGGTGACCCCACCGATCGATCTCCCACTGTTCGTGGCGTGGGACACCGCCGCCGCCGAATCGAGTGACACCCTCCACCGCTCCCTCCGCCGTCGCTTCGACGCCGGCGACGAGCACGTACGGACCAGCATGTCCGGGCTCGCCGATCAGGCTCGCGCCGGCGCGGCAGCGATCGAACGCGGTGATCTTCCGGGCCTCGCCGGAGCGATCAACCGCACGTTCGAGATCCGTGCCCTGATGGTCGACATCGACCCCGTCACGCGCACACTCGCCACGATCGGGCGGCGTGCCGGCGCCGCAATGAACTCCGCCGGGTCAGGCGGTTCGGTCGTCGGCCTCGTGCCGACCGTCGACCGTCTGGCCGCCGCCCGCGAGGCCTACGAAGCGGCCGGCTTCGATTTCCTCGAAGTCCGCTGACGCGCCGTGCAACCGGCATCCGTCGCCGACAAGGACGGTCTGGATCTCCCGACCTCGTACGGGATCGATGTCGGGAGCAACCCGCGCCTGACCTCAACCCTTGCGCTGATTCAAGATCTGCGAGACGAGCTTGCCGTCGGCCTGGCCGCGGCTGGCTTTCATGATGTGACCGACGAGGGCCCCTATCGCCTTGCCCTCACCGGCACAGAACTTCGCCCACGCATCCGGCTGGGCGGCGATCGCATCATCGACCATCGACTCGAGCTCGGAGGTGTCCATCGCCTCGAAGCCCTTCTGCGCAGCGATCGCGGAGGCATCACCGCCACCCTGATCGATCAGCTCGGCGACGACCGTCTTCGCCTGGGTCGCAGTCAACTCGCCAGCCAACTCCATCGACGTCAGACCGGCCAGGTCGGCGGCCGGCACCGCCGGCTCGGCGCCTTCTTCGGCGAAAGCTTCTTTGAGGTGCACGACCGCCCGACCGATGTCGCCGCCCGCAACCTGCACGGCGAATGCGTAGTCATCTTGGCCGCGCTCGACCAGGATGCCGACCGCCTCGCTGTCGACCGGGAGCCCGGCGGCGTCCGCGAGTCGACGACGCCGTGCCGCCGGGAGCGGTGGGAGATTCGCCCGCACCGACTCGATCCACTCGGCGGACGGAGCCAGCGGCACCAGATCGGGCTCGAGGAAGTACCGGTAGTCGTCGGCGTCTTCCTTGTCGCGCAGGGTGTGTGTGCGGCTGTCGCCCTCGTCCCAATGGCGTGTCTGCTGGCGAACCGACTCGCCGCTCTCGATCAGCACGATCTGTCGGCGCGCCTCGAATTCGATGGCGCGGCCGACCGACCGGACGGAGTTGACGTTCTTGATCTCGCACCGGGTACCGAACTCGGCGCCCGGTCGACGCACGCTCACGTTGGCGTCGACGCGCATGGATCCCTCCTCCATCTTGGCGTCGGACGCCCCGATCGCGAGGAGGATCGCTCGGAGCTCGGAGACGTATGCCTTCGCCTGCTCGGGCGACCGGATGTCGGGCCGGCTCACGATCTCGACCAGCGGGACCCCGGCCCGGTTGAGGTCGATCAGCGAGTGCTCGGCGCCGTGCACGCGGCCGGCTCCCCCACCGACGTGGGTCGACTTGCCGGCGTCCTGCTCGATATGGGCCCGTTCGACGCCGACCCGGCTGCCGTCGGGCAGGTCGAGATGACCGTCGACGTTGATCGGATCCTCGTACTGGCTGATCTGGTACGACGTCGGCATGTCGGGGTAGAAGTAGTTCTTCCGCGCAAACGTGCACGGCTGCACGGTGCAGTTGAGCGCCAACCCGATCCGCATCGCCAGCTCCACGGCCTGACGGTTGAGTACGGGCAACGCGCCGGGGAGGCCGAGCGTCACCGGGTCGATGTTGGTGTTCGGTTCGTCGCCGAAACGGTTCGGCGATGCCGAGAACAGCTTCGTCGCCGTCGCCAGCTCCACGTGCACTTCGAGTCCGACGACCATCTCCCACCCGTCGTACGTCCAGATCTCGCTCACGACGACCCTCCGTCGATGCGTTCGAGCTCGGCCGCGACCTGCAGCATGACGGGCTCGCCGAGAGCCGGCGCCAACACCTGCACTCCGACGGGCAGATCGTCGGCACCGGTGCCGAACGGCACACTCATGCCCGGATCGCCCGTGAGATTGGCCGGGATCGTGTACGTGTCGCACAGGTACATGGCGAACGGGTCGGCGGTCTTCGACCCGAACGGGAATGCGACGCTCGGTGACGACGGCGTGAGCAACACGTCCGCGCGGTCGTACGCACGGGCGAAGTCCTGTGCCATCAACCGGCGGATCTTCAGCGCCTTGCCGTAGTACGCGTCGTAGTACCCGGCCGACAGTGCGTACGTGCCCAGCAGGACGCGGCGTTTCACTTCGTCGCCGAAACCGGCAGCACGGGTGGCCATGTACATCGAATCGGTCGTGGGTGCGTCGACCCGTAGGCCGTAGCGCACACCGTCGTACCGGGCGAGGTTCGACGACGCCTCGGCCGGAGCGATCAGGTAGTAGGCGGTGAGCCCGTACCCGAACGCCGGCACTTCGACATCGACGATCGTCGCGCCGGCCGCCTGCAGCGCATCGAACGCCTCCTCGAGCCGGTCGGCGACATCGGGGTCGGCGCCCTTCGGCAGATCGGTGATCCGTCCGACCCGGAGGCCCTCGACACCTGAGTCGAGCAGCGCCGAGTAGTCGGGCAGGGGCTCGGGGATCGACGTCGAGTCGTGCGGATCGTGGCCGCACACCACCTGGAGGGCCACCGCCGCGTCGGCGACCGTGTGCGTGAACGGGCCGATCTGGTCGAGGCTGCTCGCAAAGGCGATCAACCCGTAGCGGCTCACGCGGCCGTAGGTCGGCTTGACCCCCACGACGCCACACAGCGCGGCCGGCTGCCGGATCGAACCACCGGTGTCGGACCCGAACGACAGCGCTGCGAAGCCCGCTGCGACCGCGGCCGCCGATCCGCCAGACGATCCGCCCGGTACGCGGGTGGTGTCCAGCGGGTTCCGGGTCGGACCGAAGGCCGAATTCTCGGTGGACGAGCCCATCGCGAATTCGTCGAGATTCGTCTTGCCCACCACCACGGCACCAGCGCGGCGCAGCGTCTCGACGACCGTGCCGTCGTACGGCGGAATCCAACCCTCCAGAATCTTCGACGAGCACGTCGTCGCGACCCCGTGGGTGCACATGTTGTCCTTCAGTGCGACCGGAACGCCGGCCAGCGGGCCGGGATCCTCGCCCGCCGCGACCCGTTCGTCGACGGCCGCGGCCTGTTCGCGAGCGTGCTCGGCGGTCACGACGTTGAACGCGTGTATCTCGTCGTCACGGGCGGCGATGCGCCCGAGATGTCGTTCGACCACGTCGACGGCCGACATCGAACCGTCGCGGACTGCGGCGGCGATGGTGCTCGCCGACTCCAAGTCGGCCACTTCAGATCTCCCCGCCGGTCGGCGGGACACGGAAGCGCCCATCCTCGACCTCCGGCGCCGTCGCCAGCACGTCATCACGGTCGAGGCCTGGCTCGACCACGTCGTCGCGCATCACGTTGACGAGCGGATACGGCTGCGTCATCGGCGACACGGCGTCGAGATCGAGTGCGTCAATGTCGGCAAAGTGCTCGAGCATGTCGCCGAGTTGCTCGGTGGCGCGCTCGATCTCGTCGGGTGAGAGGTCGAGTCGCGCCAGGTACGCCACCTTCACCACATCATCAGGGGTCAGACGTTCGGACACGGTTGCCGAGGCTAATCCCGGCCCCACCGATGCCCCACATGGCTTCTCACCAGGTTGTCGACCCACGCAACCTGCCAACCTGGGTGATCGACCAGAGGAGTTCGACGATGACCGCATACCTGATCGCACGCATCGATGTCACCGACCCGGACCGATACGAGGGGTACAAGGCCTTGGCCCAGGCCGCAGTCGCTGCCCATGGGGGCACGTACGTCGTGCGCGGAGGCAACCACGAGACCCTCGAGGGACACATCGAGGATGGCCGCGTCGTCCTGCTCGAGTTCGCCGACATGGAGACGGCGAGGGCCTTCTATCACTCGCCGGAGTACACGAGGGCGAGAGCCGCCAGGGCAGGCGCGGCGACCGGTCAGTTCGTTCTCGTCGAGGGAGCCTGACGATCGCGCCGGTCACACCGGCGCCAGGGCGGCCGGGCGGCCGGGCGGTGGACCGACGTAGCGCGCGGCGGGACGAATCAACTTGCCGGCTGCAGCCTGTTCGACAGCGTGGGTCACCCAGCCGACCAGGGCGACCGCAGTGATCAGTGGTTCGAGCCCGACCGGCACGTCCCGAAGGTCGGCCAGCTGGGAACGGAACGCGTCTCGTCCGGTGTCGCTGGGCAGCGTGCGCCGCTCGAGGAGACACCGGACGTCCTCGAACCCGACGGTGCGCGCAAGTCCGGTCGCGTCGAACTCGCGGTAGTGGGAGAAGCCCTCGTCACCGCGTTCGGCGCCGAACGTGGTGTCGGCCACCGCGACACCGTTGAGGCCGCTCGGCACATCGATCAGTTCATCCAAGTCGTCGAGTCTCAGCGACTCGTCCGCTGAAATCAACATTGACGGAATCAACATTGACGAATCTCGCATCGACAGCAGGATGGGGCCATGACCACGCGCGTCGGCGCCACCGAAGCCGCACGCACCCTCGGCGTCACGAAGCCAACGCTCTACGCCTACGTGAGCCGAGGGTTGCTGTCTCGAACGGTCGCCGTCGACGGTCGGACGTCGCTCTACGACCGCGCCGAGATCGAGGCGCTCGCACATCGCTCACGGCGCAGCGCACCCGTCGAGCGTCCGTCGATCGATGTGCAGATCACCACCGGCATCACCCAACTCCACGACGATTCGCCGACGTACCGGGGTCACCGCGTCGTCGACCTGGTCGAGACGCACCGGTTCGAACAGGTTGCCGACCTGCTCCTCACGGGTGAGCTCGGCGGCGACCGCCACCACTGGCAGATCGACCGCGCGGCGCTCGATCGCTCGATGCGAATCGCGACGGCTGCCGCGCCGTGCGATCCGATCACCACGCTCAGCATGACGGCGCTGTCACTCGGCGACCGATCACCCGACGATCGCTCACCCGACGACCGATCACCCGACGACGTGGCCAGCGTGGCCCGCGGCGCTGATCATGCTCGCTCCGAGCGTGCTCGGGGGGGCCGCGACGCGGGGACATCGCCGACCGCCTCGCCCGGCTCTGGGTCCGCCGACCGAACGACGAACTCGTCGCTGCGATCTCGTGTGCGCTGGTCCTGCTCGCTGATCACGAGCTCGCCACCAGCACCCTCGCAGTCCGAGTGGCCGGCTCGGTGCGAACCGCACCGAATGCGGCGCTCGCGACGGGGCTCGATGTCGTGGCCGGCCCGCTCCACGGCTCGGCCAGTCACGCAGCAGGCACGCTGTTCGACGAGGCCGCATCGAACGGCGTCAGCGCAGCCGTGCACGGCCGGCTCCGCACGGGAGAGCGACTGCCCGGATTCGGTCACACGGTCGATCGCACGGGCGACCCTCGATTCACGCCGATGCTCGCTGCGGTCCATTCGATTCCGGCTCCGAGCGCTCGGCACGACACCGTTGACGCCGTGATCGCCGGAGCCGGCCAGTCGATCGGACACCTCCCGAACATCGACCTCGCCCTCGGCGCGTTGTACCAAGTCAGTGGACTCCCGCGTGACGCACCGTTGTTCGCCATCGCCCGGATCGCCGGATGGGCGGCCCACTATGCGGAGGAGCTGCCGCGAGAAGCCGGTGCGCTTCCGGGGGCTGTCGACGGCGCGCTGAACTCGCTCAGTCGGGTGGTTCGTCGATCATCGCCGCCGAGTCGTCGACTCGTTCGTCGACATCGTCGATCGTGTCGGCGTCACCGACATCGGGGTCGGTGCCGTCATCGGGCACCTCGCTCGGCGTCATCGGTTCGGGCCATTTCTGACCACGTGTCGCCACCAGATACAGCGTTCCGCCGACGATCGCCGCCAGCGAGACCCACTGATTCCAGCGCAGACCGGCGACGTCGCTCAACTGGACCGCGTCGATTCGCAGACCCTCGATCCAGAATCGCCCGACCCCGTACCCGATGAGGTACACCGCGAACAGCCGCCCCGGGCCGAGACGGAATCGACGGTCGATCCAGAGCAGCAGCCCGACGAGGCCCAGGTTCCACAGCGACTCGTACAGGAACGTCGGATGGAACGTCGTGTCGGAGGCATACCCAGCCGGCGTGTGGGCATCGTCGATCTCGAGCCCCCACGGCAGATCGGTCGGACGGCCGAACAGTTCCTGATTGAACCAGTTGCCGATGCGACCGATCGCTTGAGCCAGCGGAATCGCTGGCGCGGCGCAGGTGAGCAGCTCGGCAGGCCGGATGCCTCGCTGCTTGCCGCGCCAGATCCCGACGAAGACGCCGGCCAGGAGCCCGCCGGGAATTCCCAGACCGCCTTCCCAGATGTTCGGAATCGCGCCCAGATTGTCGGAGAAGCGATCCCAGTCGGTGACGACGTGGTACAGCCGGGCGCCGACGATGCCGGCAGCGACAGCCCAGATCCCGATCGAACTCGCGTCGTCGGTCGTCCCGATGCCCTTGGCCTCGAGCTGGCGACCGAGCAACCAGATCGCAGCGAGTACGCCGAGGGCGATCATGAGCCCGTAGGCGTTCAGCGAGAGCGGCCCGATCGAGATCGAATTGGTCGAAGGGCTCGGGATCGACGAGAGCATGGCGATGACGATCATGCGGCAACCCTTTCCACGAAGGCCACCGACTCCGCGGCGACATGATCACGATCGTGGTCCAGCGTGGCGACGTGGTAGCTGAGTTCCAGCCAGGTGTGTTCGACCGGGCCGCCGTAGGTGGCGGCCAGATGCTCGCTGTCGGCAGGATCGACCACGTGGTCCTGGCGCGATGTGAACAGCCGCAGTGGCACCGTGAGCTCTCCGAATCGACCTCCGAGCGGAGTGATGCCGTGGTCGACCAATGACTTCAGCGGCGGAAGCGGCGTGCCGTCGTACGCGATGTCCGACGCTGCCGGGTCGGCGATGTCGGAACCCTCGCCTGGCACGACGAGCAACCCATCCTCGATGAACTCGTCGATCATCGACATCGTCGCAGCATCCCGTGTTTGCGTCGCCGGATTGATACAGACCAGGCCGTCGATCGCAGGAAGGTGGAGAGCCGCGGCAAGCGCCAACGTGCCGCCCATGCTCTGACCGAGCACCACGGTGCGGTCGACCCGAGCCGTCATCTCGTCGATCGCACGCTCCGACTCGGCGAACCAGTCGGCCCAGCCGGTCTGCTGCATGTCGATGATCGTCGTCCCGTGTCCGGGGAGGCGCGGAAGCTCGACGTCGAAGCCGGCGGTGATCATCGCGTCGGCAACCCCCTGCATCGACGACGGATTCCCGGTGAACCCGTGGAGCAGGACGACGCCGGCGTATGCACCGCATCGATGTGACACCGGATCGCAGCCGGGCATCACGGTATGGCTCGACATCATCGCTCGGTTCTACCAGCGGATCGGCTTGACCCGCCGGTCAAGACGAACTGAACTACGTCGGTGACCGTGAACGCCCCCGCCGCCCACGATCGTCGACTGACCGATCAGGGCCGCGAACGCAAGCAGCAACTCGTCGAGGCCGCGATCGCGCTGTTCGCCGAGCGGGGTTATGCGGCGACACGCATTCTCGACATCTGTGACCGCGCCGGCGTCGCCAAGGGCTTGTTCTACTGGTACTTCCCGACGAAGCTCGACCTCTTCGCCGAACTCGTTCGCTCGATGCGACACCAACTACGACGAGCTCAGGCCGAGGCGATGACTGCGGACGCAGACGCGCTGACCCGGATCCACGAGGGTGCGGCCGCCAGCGTGCGGTTCATGGCAGAGCACGCCACCTACTTCTCGTTGGTCGATGTCGAACGTGCCGACCCGGCGATCGGCGATGCGCTCCGCGCCGGCAGTGAGGTCTATCTCGATGACGTCACCGCACTCATCCGGGAAGCGCAATCGACGGGTCAGGTCATCGACGCCGATCCGCAACTCCTGGCGCTCGGCGTGCTCGGTGCCGTCTCGTCGTTCAGCAACGCCTGGAGGAGTGGTCGGATCGATCAGTCCGCCGACGATCTCGCCGGTTTCGTCGCCGACTGGGTGCAGCGAGCGCTCGGCTGAGCCGCGACCTGTCAGTCGAGTTTCTCGCCGAGCTCGGGATCGCGTGCGGCAAGCACCGAGATGAATGCGTCGACCACGTCGGGATCGAACTGTCCGGCGCGGCCCGACACCACGAAGCGCGCCGCCTCCTCCGGCACCCAGGCGCGCTTGTACGGTCGTTTGCTGCACAGGGCGTCGTAGACGTCCGCGATGCTCACGATCCGGCCCGAGAGCGCGATCGACGACTGGCCGATCCCGAGCGGATATCCGCTGCCGTCCCACCACTCATGATGTGACTGGGCGATCTCGGCCGCCATCTGGAACATCGGCGCCGAGTTCCCGGCCAGGATCCGGTGTCCCATGCTCGTGTGCGACTTCATCATCTCGTACTCCTCGACCGTCAGAGGACCGGTCTTGCGCAGCACCGAATCGGGAACCGCGACCTTGCCGATGTCATGCAGGCGGGCGGCCAGGCGAAGCTGCTCGCACCACTCGGGCGACTTTCCGATGGCATGGGCGATCTCCGCGGCCATGTCACCGACGCGGTCGGTGTGGGCACCCGTGTCCGAGTCACGGAACTCGGTGAGGATCGCGAGCTGCTCGAACGCCTCCAGATGATGTGACGGCGTACCGGTCTCGTCGCCGATGCCCACCTCGGCCAGCTGGCCGTCCAGGTCTTGATGACGGAGCCGGAAGATCTCCGCCTGCTGACGAGCGTTGGCAGTCTCGTGAGCGACCTGGAGCGTGCGGAGCCGAAGATCGGCAGCATGGGTGAACATCTGCCGATGCTGTTCGTCGTGCTTCTCGCGCCGCTCGAGCGCCTCCTCGAATCGTCCGCTGCGTTTGAAGGCAGTCGCCAACAGGTCATTGACCTCGAGTTCGTACTCCTTCGAGTCGGTGCGCTCCGACATGTCGAGCGCAGCCTGCAGCACGCCGATGGCTTCGTCCAGCGCGCCGCGGCGCAGTGCGACGCGCCCCTCGGCGACCATCACGCCCAATTGTGCCGAGTACGACGGTTCGGCACCGTCGTCCGACATCTGTGCCAGCACGCGACGGGCTTCGGTGAAGCATTCGGCCGCTCTCTGCTGATCGGCCAACCCCATGTAGGCCTCGGCCAGGTCGGCGAGGAGGTTCGTCACGATCGACCGGCTGTGCTCGCGTGCGATCTCGACCGCTCGTCGGCCCAGCGAGACCGCCGGTAGGTATTCCGAACGGGACGAACGGATGCGGGCGATGTTGCCCAGGATCAACGCCACCATCTCGGGTCGGCCGTATGGCTCGGCAGCCGCGAGGGCTTGTTCATAGGTGATGATCGCCCGGTCGTTGTCGCCCATCGAGTGGTACACGGCGGCGACCGTGTTCAAGATGTTGCCGGCGTCGACCCCGTGACCGGTCGCCTGGTACACGTCGAGCGCACGGAGGCAGTGCTCGAGCGCGTCGGAGAAGTTGGAGGCCTGATAGTGCACGATCCCGAGCAGGTGGACGGCCCACGCCTCCACGAGCTGGGCCCCGCATTGCTCGGCGACCTCGCTCGCTTCCATGGCGAGCCCGAACGCATCCTCGGGATCGTCACCGAAGTGGGCGAGGCTGGCGAGGCGGTACAGCGACTCGGCCTCGCCGACGCGGTCGGCGTTCGCACGGGCGACGACGCGGGCCTGCAGCGCGTGTCGACGCGCGGCAACTGGGTTCTCCTTCTGGTCCGCAGCGGCGCGCTCCAGCAGTTCGCGAACTGCCGGCGTGGCACGCGGCTCGGACGCCGCGACGGCATTCGACTCCACGACTAGCCATCGGCACGCCAGACGGTCCACTTGAAGGGTTCTTGACGACATGGAATCGGTGCCGAACACCAATGATTCGGCGGCCGCCGCGCCGCGACCACGACCTGATTCGTATCATCGGCATATGGGATCAGCGGCCGCCGGTGGGCGTCGACGGATCGACCGTTCGGCGGTCGCAGCGCTGTTTCCCGTCATCGCCCTGATTCCCTTCTGGTTGCTGGCGCTCGCCGTCGTCTGGCTGCCGCTCTGGCTCCTGGTCGACCTCCCGTTCTGGGTGCTGCCCATCGGGTGGATGATCGCCGGTCTCGCACTGTTCGCCCCGAGTGTGCAGGCGCTCGTGTTGAGCCCAGTGTTCGGCGCCCGCAAACCGACTCCGGAGGAGCTTGCGATCATCACGCCGATCTGGAGGGAGCTGGCGGTAGCCGCCAACATGCCCCAGTACCGGTACACCATCCGCGTCATCGACTCGGACGAACTGAACGCCTTCGCATGCGGCGGCAACCTGCTGATCGTCACGTCGTTCGCCCTCGACGAACTGACGTCGCAGGAGCTCTCGGGTGTCCTCGCCCACGAGCTGAGCCATCACCTCGGCCTCCACACCGCCGCACTGACGGTCGGCCACTGGCTGTCACTGCCGGTCCTGGCGCTCGCCCGAATCGGTTTCTACCTCCAGAACGTCGCTCGCGCCGCCACCGATTCCTTCGCATCACACTCTGCCGCGCTGACGGCACTGGGCCGGGTGGTTGCGGCCGTCCTGAACGGCGTCGCGTGGGTCTTCCTCGCGGCCTTGCATGCGTCCGACGCGTTGTCGAACGTGGTCGCACAGCGCTCGGAGTTCGAAGCCGATCGACGTGCCGTGCGGATGGGATACGGCCGAGCGCTCGCCGGCGCACTTCGTACCGTGATCCGCATGGGCGGTGGTGATCGAGCGATCGGGTGGCGCGCCAGGTTGGGTACATCGCATCCCCCGGCCCGCACCCGTGTCGCTCGCATCGAGGCGATGTTGCGTCATCCGACACACTGAGCGCGGTCCGGCGGTCGATCAAGGTCGAGCGGGAGCTCCGATCCCGGCCACCTCGGCGTCGAGCACGAGGACGAGGTCGTCGGGAGCGACCCCGATGTCGAGCCCCCGCTTTCCGGCACTCACGTAGATCTCGTCGTGGAGATACGCCGTCTCGTCGAGCACCGTGGGCAGACGCCGGCGTTGACCGAACGGGCTGATCCCGCCGCGCACGTACCCGGTGGAGCGCTCGGCGGCCGCCGGGTCGGCCATCTCGACACGTTTGGAACCCAGCGCTGCGCCGACCGCCTTGAGGGACAGCTTCGTGCTCACGGGCACGATCGCGACCACCAGCGCCCCGTCGACCGACACGAGCAACGTCTTGAAGACCTGATCGGGGTTCAGCTCGAGCCGCTCGGCCGCAACCAGGCCGATGTCGTGCCGCGAATCGCCGGGATCGAATTCGTGGACACTGAACTCGACGCCGACGGCTTCGAGTTCCTTGATCGCCGGAGTCACGTCACGAGTATGCCCGCCTTGTCAAACGGCCCGTAAGGTCGGCTCGTGCGCATCACCGACGATCCGTCCATCGACACGGACCACTACGAGTTCAGCCATCGGCTCCGGGTCCGGTTCGCGGAGACCGACGCCATGGGCATCGTGCACCACAGTCGGTATCTCCCGATGATGGAGGAGGCGCGCGTCGCCTACCTCCGACACATCGGGCACCCCTACCAGGAGATCCGGGACGAGGGCATCGAGATGAACGTGCTCGAGGCCTGGGTGCGATACCGCATGCCGCTGCTCTTCGACGACGAGGTCGATGTCCGCGTGTCGCTCACCGGCGTCGAACGGGCGTCGTTCCAGATGGGGTACCTCCTGACCGTCGGCGACGAGATCCGGGCCACCGGCGTGACCGCTCACGGCTGCGTGACACCGGCCGGGCGGCCGACGCGCCTTCCGGCGTGGATGCACGAGCTCCCACGAACCGCGACCTCTGCCTGACGGGGCGTTCCGGCGACGCGTCGAGGCGGTCAGAGGGGACGACGGACGACCACACAGCCCTCGTGTCGCGTCAATGACAGACCGAACGGCGCAATCTCCGATTCGAGTTCGTCCATGCTCACGCAGCGCCATCGTGATCGGACCGTCGACACCGCCACCTGCTCCTCGCCGTGGATGACGCGGTACTCCATGGTCCAGTTCATCTCGTATTCGCCTGCGGGTCGGCCGCGCAGCCACCCCTCGTAGACGAATCGGCCCACCGGGAGTTCGCGGTACCTCGTCATCGGGATCTCCATCGGTCGCTCGGGCGGGAGGATCTCGACGACGGCGGGCGCGCCCGGGGGGAGGCGATCCGCGACGTAACGCCACAGCTGCGTCCGCTCCTCATTCGTGAGGTGCCCGAGGACAGCGGAGACGATCACGGCGGCAGCATGGCGGGGAGGGGACGCCCGCGCCCACGGACGTGGGTCGACGGTGGTGACACGCCGCAGCTCGGCGTCGAGCTGCAACCGCGTGTGGAGCGCCGTGCGCATCGCTCGAGACGGCTCGATCGCGAAGACCTCTGCCCCGGGAACGGCGAGACGGAGGTACTCGAGGCCGACGCCGGTCCCGGAGCCGACGTCGACGATCGGGCCGGCGCCGGGGTCGACGCCCGCGAGCAGCTCGACCAGCTGCAGTCCGAAACGCTCCCAGTGCGCCGTGGCGAGGAGGTCGTAGAACTCTGCGGTCGCCACCGCGTACGGGTCATCCGACGTGCCGGCGTCCACGACGTTCTGGCCGTCGGCGTCTTCGGTTCGAACGCTCAGGAGTTCGATCCAGCGAACATCCTTCTGACCGGGACCGCGCTCCAGCGCCCCGACCAGGGGGTTCGCTCGCTCCGTCAGCGCCTCCAACGCAGCAGTGACCTCTCCGGTCGACGCGAACGAGTGGAGCGGTTCGGTTCGCGTCTTGAGCTCCCCCGCCGTCTGCTCCCCACGCAGCAACAGAACAGCGACGATCGCCGTCTCTGCCGGTTCGAGGTCGAGCGACTCCGATACGACATGGCAGAACTTCGTGACCCGGTTCGACGCGCGGTGCACGATTCTGGTCAGCCCCCGTTCTCCCAGCGAGCCGAGCGCACGCTCGACCTCGTGATCGGTGAGGGTCATGACCGGATCGCGGCTCGTCGACTGGTTGCAGGCGTCGCGGACCGCCTTCGCGGTCAGGGGGTACGCATCCGGCGTGGCGGTCTCCTTCTCGATCAGGCAACCGAGCACGCGAGCCTCATCGGCGGTCAGAGGACGTTCGAGCATGCCAGATTATGGGTCGGGCCGCGCCCTCGAACGAGGACGCCGACTTCCACGCAGCGGGTTACCGGTCGGTAAGGTCGCATCGTGCGTTCCCCGAAGGACTTCTTTCAGCCTCTCGCCGTCGGCGCTCCGCAACCGCTCCGCGAGATCCCGTTCCGGCCGAGCCGGATGATTCACTTCTTCCCGGCATCGAACGAGAAGATGCGCGGCAAGGTTCCGGGCCTGGTCGGCACCGTCGACGTGCTGCTCGCCAACCTCGAAGACGGCGTACCGGCTGCCGACAAGGAAGCGGGCCGGGCCGGACTGGTGGAGGTCGCTCAGAACGTCGACTTCGCCGGCACGCAGTTCTGGACCAGGGTCAACAGCCTCGACTCGCCATGGGGCCTCGACGACCTCACCGCCGCCGTGATCGAGGCCGGCGACGCGCTCGACGTGATCATGATCCCGAAGGTCGAGGGCCCGGAGGACATCCATTACGTCGATCGTCTGCTCGCCCAACTCGAGGCCAAGGCGGGTCTCTCCAGGCCGCTCATGGTGCACGCAATCCTCGAGACGGCGCGCGGTGTCGCGAATGTCGAGGACATCTGCCTCGCCTCGCCGCGCATGCAGGGCCTGTCCCTCGGCCCCGCCGACCTCGCAGCCAACCGACGGATGAAGACGACCCGCGTCGGCGGTGGCCACCCCGACTACGTCGTGCGCAACGACCCGGACCCCGACGATGCGGAAGCACCGCGCGCCACCCACCAGCAGGACCTCTGGCACTACACGATCGCCCGAATGGTCGATGCCTGTGTCACGGCCGGGATCCTCCCGTTCTACGGTCCGTTCGGCGACATCGCCGACGGGGTCGCGTGTGAAGACCAGTTCCGCAATGCCTACCTGCTCGGCTGCGTCGGTGCCTGGTCGCTGCACCCCAGTCAGATCACGATCGCCAAGCGGGTGTTCTCGCCTCGGCCCCAGGACGTCGCCCACGCCCAACGGGTGATCGAGGCGATGGGCGACGGCACCGGCGCGATCATGCTCGACGGCAAGATGGAGGACGACGCTTCGTGCAAGCAGTGCCAAGTCGTCGTCGCCCTGGCGAAGCAACTCGCCGCGAACGATCCCGAGTTGGCCGAGGCGTACGGCTTCTGAGATGAGCGCTTCGTCCGACCATCTGCGTCCCCGCCGATCGGTGCTCTACATGCCGTCGTCCAACGAACGAGCACTCGAGAAGGCGAAGTCGATCTCCTGCGACGCATTGATCCTCGACCTCGAAGATGCGGTTGCCCCCGACGCGAAGGAGGCCGCACGTGCCAACGCAGTGGCGGCGACGGGCTCGGGTGCGTACGGCCATCGGGAGATCACGATCCGATGCAACGGCCTCGACACCCCCTGGGGCGCCGACGACCTGGCGGCGGCAGCGACGTCCGGCGCTGCCGCAGTGGTCATTCCGAAGGTCAACTCGCATGCGTACCTGGACGAGGTCGAACGGCAACTCGACGCCGCCGGGGCGCCTGCCGACTTGGCCATCTGGGCCATGATCGAGACCCCGACCGCTCTCCTCGACATCCGGTCGATCGCACACCATCATCGGGTGAAGGTGCTGGTGATGGGGACCAACGACCTCGTCAAGGAGCTGCGCACCGGCGCGCCCGCCGACCGTTCGCCGCTGATCCCACACCTCGCAACGGCGCTGGTCGGCGCTCGTGAGGCCGACAAGGTGATCCTCGACGGTGTGTACAACGACGTTCGGGACCCCGAAGGTTTTCTCGCCGAGGCGCAGCAGGGCAAGGCGCTCGGTTTCGATGGCAAAACCCTCGTCCACCCGAGCCAGGTCGACCCGGCCAACGATGTGTGGGCGCCCGACATCGACGAGGTCGCCTTCTCCCGCCGCGTCATCGAGGCGTTCGAGGCCGCCGAAGCCGAGGGTCGCGGGGTGATCACCGTCGACGGCCGGATGATCGAGAACCTGCACGTCGACAACGCCCGCCGAGTGCTCGCCGTCGCCGACGCAATCGCTGCCATCAGCTGAACACCGCCGCAACGCGGAAGGCGGACGACAACACGCTCACGATCCGTCCGATCGTCGGACACGAGCGCGACCCGGAGGCGAACGCCGCGCCCGGAGCGCGTCCGAGCGCCGGCGAAAACATCCGTGTAGACCGCCGCTCCGACCGTGGGCTGGTGCCTGCCGTCCGACAACATGCGGATCTGGGAGGTCATTTCATGAGCACGAGTGGGTATACGTCGGTCACCTCGGTGGAACAGGGTGGCACGATCGCCTTTCACCTCGCGAGCGACACGACCGAGGGCGAGCAGACCTTGACCATCGTCCGCATCGGCGATCCCCTGACGTCGATGGCATTCCGTGCCGATCTTCGACCTCAACCGACCCGAACGCGGGCGTGGGAAGGGTTCGACTGGCCCGTGTCCGCGAGCATTCGCATCCCGAACGATTGGCCATCGGGCTACTACAAGCTCGTCCACAGCGGCACGAACGTGCTGAGCTTCGTCGTCCGCGCGGCCGACCCCGGCTCGGCCTCGCGCACCCTGTTCCAGATCAGCGTGCTGACCCCGGCCGCCTACAACACCGCCGGCGGCAAGAGCTTCTACTCACCGCTCGACAACACACAGCGAGCTCGCAAGGTGTCGCTGCACCGCCCCGGCAGCTCGCCGCGCGTCGCCCACGACAACTCGCAGGACGTCCACATCCGAGAGGCCCGCTTCGTCGAATGGCTCGAGAATCGAGGGACACCCGTCGAATGCTGCACGAGCATCGACCTGCACGCCACGCCAGGCCTGCTCGCCAACTACGACTGTCTGATCATCGGCTACCACGACGAGTACTGGACCGCCGAGATGCGCGACCGCTGCGAGGCGTTCGTGCGAGGCGGCGGCAACATGATCGTGCTCTCGGGCAACACGTCGTTCAGGCAGGTCCGGCTGGAAGACGACGACACCTCCGTCGTCTTCTACAAGTTCGCAGGCCTCGATCCGAACCCCGACCTCGACCGGGCCGCGACCGTCTGGGCCAACCCACCGATCAACCGTCCATCCAACAGCATGCTCGGCGTCGGCTGGACCCACGGAGCCTTCCAACTCCCTGGCGATCCGGCCGGCAGCTACACGATCCGATTCCCCGACCACTGGGTGTTCGACGGCGTCGACATACGCGAACTCCCGGCACTTCTGTCATACGAGTCCGACGCCGCCGAGATCGTGGAGGAACCGGAGGGCTACCCGAGGGTGACGGGCTCCGAGGACACGCCGCTCGCGACGACCGTGCTGGCGACCGCCGACCTACGCAACTGGAGAGGCAAGCCCGGGCACGCCACGATGACGATCTTCTCCCACAACGGAACCGTGTTCAACGCCGCGACCACGGAGTGGCTCGACAGCGTGAGGCCCGACGAACCGGCAATCGAACGGATCACCGCCAACGTCGTCGACCGACTCTCCCGTCGGCAGGCGCACAGCTGGGAGCACGTCGGCCACGCCCGCAACGGGTGCGGCATGGCCTCGTCCAAGGGCCGCCTGTTCCTCGCGACGAGCGACAACGAGCTGTGGCGGCGCCACCCCGTCGGCGCCGACGTCCCGTGGACGAAGATCGGCCACGCCAACGGCGTCATTGCGATGACAGCCGCCGCCGACACGTTGTACTGCGTCACCGTCGACAATCGAATGTGGCGCCGACCGGCCGTCGAAACGGATGTGGGCTGGTCGCAGATCGGGCCCGGTCCCGATGGCGGGACGAGAGCGCTGGCCAGTGTCGGCGGCATGTTCTACGCGGTCGACGAGTCGGGCGCGCTCGCGCAACGAGCGATCGACGGCAGTTTCACGGCCTGGACCACCGTCACGCGCTCGTACGACGCACACGAGTTCGATCCGACCCCGACGATCAACGCGCTGGCGTCCGTCGGCAACGTGCTGTTCGCATCGACGACCCACAACGAGCTGCTGCGAACCGACACCGATTGGGTCAACGAGAGCGGCGGGTGGCACCGACTCCACCACTGCGACGGTTCGGTCGGACTTGCGGTGGTCGAGCGCATGCTGTTCGTCGCGACCTCCGACGACCAGCTCTGGCGGATGGACCTCGCAGGCGTTCGGGCGCCCTGAGCTCACCAGGGGAAGCTGGCCTTCGACGGCCACATCGCAGTCCCTCGATCAACGGCTCCGGAACGCTCCGGCGTCGTGATGTCCGAAACCGATCGGCGTATTCTGCATTCGTGCTGAGGCCACCGCGTGTCGAGCGACCGACCGGGAACCCCCGATGAACCTGGCCGTCTGGGTCGAGCGGCACGGCCGTCGGCGGCCCGACGACCCGGCGCTGGCCCATGGCGAGCGCGTCCACGCCGACTGGGCGACGTTCGCCGCCCGGACCGCCGCCGCGGCCGCAGGCCTGCGCAACGAGTTCGGCTTGTCGCCCGGCGATCGCGTGACCGTCTTGATGGGGAACCGACCGGAGTACGTCGAGGCGCTCTTCGCCATCTGGCACGCCGGTCTCGTCGCCGTGCCGGCCAACGCCCGCCTTCATCGCGACGAGATCGCATACATCCTCGACGACAGCGGCTCGACCGTCGCCGTGACCGATGCCGACCACGCCGATGACGTCGAGTCACTGATCGGCACGGTCGCGTCGCTGCAGGCGGTGGTGGTCGCGCCCGGTGAGCGATGGAACCAGCTCACGGCGTCGCCGGCGGCGCCGCTCGTCTACCGGCTGCCGGACGATCCGGCCTGGCTGTTCTACACGAGCGGCACCACCGGTCGACCCAAGGGCGCCACGCTCACACACCGCAATCTGCTCATGATGTCGCTCAGCTACTTCGCCGACATCGACCCGGTGATGCCGCGTGACAGCATCCTCCATGCGGCACCGCTGTCGCACGGTTCGGGCCTGTACGGGCTCCCGCACGTGGCCCGCGGGGCAGTGAGTGTCGTGCCGGAGTCCGGCGGCATCGACGGCGACGAACTCGCCGCGCTCCTGGATCGCTGGCCCGGCATGTCGTTCTTCGCCGCTCCCATCATGGTGAAGCGCTTGGCCGCCGATCCGGCCATCACTGGTGCCGATCTCTCTCGTCTCAAGACGATCATCTACGGCGGCGCTCCGATGTACCTGGCCGACCTGGAGGAGGCCATCGCGGTGTTCGGCCCCCGCCTTGCTCAGATCTACGGACAGGGCGAGACGCCGATGACGATCACCGCCCTGTCCAAGGCAGACCACGCCGATCGCAATCATCCCCGATGGGCCGACCGTGTGCAGAGCGTGGGATTCCCCCGGACCGACGTCGACGTCCGCGTGGTCGACGGCGACGATCGCGAACTCCCGACCGGCGAGATCGGCGAGGTGGTGGTCCGTGGTGACGTGGTCATGGCCGGCTACTGGAACCAACCCGAGGCAACCGCCGAAGCGCTGCGCGGCGGTTGGCTGCACACCGGCGACGTCGGCAGCTTCGATGACGACGGATACCTCACGCTGCGCGACCGCTCCAAGGATCTGATCATCAGCGGCGGAATGAACATCTACCCACGCGAGGTCGAAGAGGCACTGCTGCGCCACCCCGATGTGGCGGCCGTCTCCGTCGTTGGCCGGCCTGACACTGAGTGGGGGGAGGCGGTGGTGGCCTTCGTGGTGGCGGCCGACGTCGGAGCTCCGCCGCCCGTCGAGCATCTCGACCGGACGTGTCTCGACCACATCGCCCGGTTCAAGCGACCCAAGGACTACCGGTTCGTCCACGCCCTGCCGACCAACAATTACGGCAAGGTCGTCAAGCGAGAGCTACGCGAACGACTCCGAGCAGAAGTGGAGGGCTGACGAGCCCTGGCTCGGCCTCGCTGTTGCTCGTCGGCGCCCGCGGGATGCCGGCCCGCGACGGTATCAGTGGCGGCGGACATCGGGGTCGCGGCCGGTGTTGCCGTACGCGATGCCCGACATGCGTCGCAGATGCGGCAGGTCGTGGTCCATCAGCCTGGGGGTCGCCGCCATCAAGCCACCGTCGGCCGTCACGGCTTCGCCGGTGACGAAGCGAGCGGCCTCGCTCGCCAGCCACACCGCGACCTCGGCAATCATCTCCGGCTGACCACGTTCGGGCCAGGGTTGGATCTCCTCGCGCCAACGATCGGTCTGCTCCGGGCGGCCTCGGTGCAGCAACTCGGTGTAGATCGCGCCGGGGCACACGGCATTGACCCGGATCCGGTGCGGCGCCAGCTCGACGGCTGTCGTCCGGGTCAAGCTGATCACGGCCGCCTTCGTGGCCGAGTACGCCTGCGGGCCACCGCCGCCGGTGAGACCCGCGATCGACGCCGTGTTCACGATCGCGCCGCCGCTCCCCTGCTCGATCATCATCCTGGCGGCGTGCTTCGTTCCCAGGAACACCGACCGGACGTTGACCGCGAAGGTTTCGTCCCATGCCTCGACGGACTGTTCGGTGATCGGACCGAACGCTCCGCCGATGCCGGCGTTGTTGAACATCATGTCGATGCGACCGAACACGCGTGTCGCCACCTCGACCAGTCGCTCGACATCCACTTCGTCCGAGACGTCGACGCGCTCGAAGCGCACCCGATCGGGTGAAGCCAGCTCGTCGATCGCCTGTTCACCGCGCTCCCGGTTCAGATCGCCGATGACGACCGCACCGCCGGATGCCAACACCGAGCGGGCGATCTCGAAACCGATCCCACCACCCGCTCCGGTCACGATCGCAACGCTGTCCATCGACAGGAGAGTACGACTCCCCTACGGTGGACACGTGCCCGAAGCCCGGCCCGACCACATCGAGATCAGCGACGCCGAGTTGACCGCGCTCGCGCTGGCCGCCGATCCCGACCTGCCGATTCCCGAGGACGCCGTGCCGTTCGGCGAGGCCGACGGTCTCGAGCATGGTCTCTTGCCCGAGTGGTACATGCCGGCTCCGAGCCTTCGCCGTTCGACCTCCCGCACGGTGGTGTTCACCGGGGTGGCAATCGCGCTGTTCGTGATCAACGTCGGCGGTGTGTGCGTCACCTACGGCATCCCCGATCCTGTCTGGAAGTAGGGCCCAGCCGTGGCGAGAGCCGACTTCGCTTCGGGCCCCGGGGCTGTTACGTTGCGCGGCATGTCACCGCGTCTCCTGATCACCTGGGCTTGCCTCACCACGGCGGTCGTCGTGGTGGCGTCGCCTGCACCCGCGGCTGCCGCCGATGTGGCGTCCCAGACGTGCTCGTCGCTGCCGTCCGGCCCCGCGGTCGACGCCGATGCGCTCGCGAGTTTCAAGCCGGTCGCGCCGCGGCGCCTCGTCGACACCCGTATCGGCACCGGTGGCCTCGGCGAACCGGTCGGCACCGGGTGCACGATGCGCCTCGACATGGACGAGGCGTCGGTGCCCGCCGCTGCCGGAGCCGTCGCGTTGTCGGTGACCGCACTGGGTTCGCAGCCGGGGTTCCTCACGGTGTTCCCGTGTTCGGCCGGCCAGCCCGACACGTCCAACGTCAATACGCGCGCCGGTGGCTTCCCGACGCCCAATCTCGTGATCGCGATCCCGGACGCAAACCGCGAGGTGTGCATCTTCAGCCTGTTCTCGGCTGAGGTGATCGTCGACCTCACCGGCTGGTGGACCGAGGAGGGAGACCAGCGCATGACGACCATCGCGCCAGTGCGCGCCGACGACTCGCGCAACGATCCGGGACGACCGCTCGTGCCGGCCAACACGACCCGCACCATCCCACTCGACTCGATCATCCCGTCCGACGCCACGACCGTGGTCGCGAACTTGACCGTCACCGAACCGCAGGCCGACGGTTTCCTGACCGCCTTCCCCTGCGACGAACCGTTCCCACTGGCGTCGAACCTCAACTTCCGAGCCGGCGAATCGCGCGCCGTGGCGATCGTGGTCGGCGTCGACGCATCGACGCAGCTGTGCGTCCAGTCGAGCGCTCCCGCACACATCGTGCTCGACGTGAGTGGCTACTACGCTCCGGCGCCCCAGTTCGGCCCGACTCCGGGCCTCGAGCCGCTGCCCGGCCGTCGCGTCGCCGACTCCCGATCCGGCGAAGGCGGCTGGACCGGCAAGTTCGCCGCTGCGTCCACTCGCAAGCTCAGCCCGACCTCGGGACTCCCCAATTTCTCCCAGACGACGGCCGCCGTCCTCAATGTGGTCGTCACCGAGGCCGAAGCCGACGGATTCATCACCATCTACCCCTGCGATGAAGCGCGACCGACCGTCTCCGCGGTGAACTACGCCCCCGGCGGCGAGTCGACCAACATGGTCGTGGTCGATCTGTCGGCAGCGGGTGAGATCTGCGTGTACGCGCTCACCCGCACCCATGTGGTCGTCGACCTGTTCGGAGTGCTCACCGCAGACGACGGCGTCCTGGCCGAACGGCTGACGCTCGATTCGTACACGTGGCCGGAGTACACGGTGGACGGCGCCGACTACATCGTCGAATGCACCGGGAATTCGACCGACATCGAACTCGAGCTGTTGCGATCCACGTCCGCTCGGGTCAATGGTGTGACCGTCGCCTCAGGAACGATCAATGTCGGCACCGCCACCGACGATCGGATCCACGTCCGACTCCAGCGAGGTTCGGTGGTGCAGAACCTCTCGTTCCGCTGTGTGCCGGATGACTTCCCGCGGCTGCAGATCGACCGGTCCGGCGACACCGAGCCCGGCTGGTACGTCACCTCACTGCGAATCCCTGGCGCGGGAACCGGGTACATCACGATCCTCGACCGCCGGGGCGTACCCGTGTGGTACAAGCGCGTCGACGGCGATCTCATCGACGTACAACGCCGCGACGACGGACAGCTCGTGCTCGTGCAGGCACTCGGCCCGCGCGACGGCGTCGACCCCGACCGTGGCTACCTGGCGACGAATCTGTCGGGCACGATCACCGACGAGCTGACGACGGTCCCCGAGACGCTCGATCCCGATCTCGCCGGTCTCCCGATCCCCACCGACCATCACGAGTACCTGCCGCTGGCCGGTGGTGGTCGGGCGTTGCTGTCGTATCCGGTCATCGACAACGTCGATCTCACCGTGCTCGGCAGCGGGTTCGAGGCCGACGACGAGATCGCCGACGGCCTGATCCAGGAGATCGCTGCCGACGACACGCTCTTGTGGTCGTGGAAGACCAGCGACCACTTCGAATTCGACGTGAGCTTCCCCGTCCGATGGGGCCCGATCGACGGATACGCGGGCAACGAGGTCGACATCTATCACCTCAACTCGCTCCAGCAGGTTGCCGACGGCACGGGCGACTATGTCGTCTCGGCGCGGCACATGGACAACATCTTCCGTGTCGATCGCACGACCGGCAATGTCGACTGGGTGCTCGGCCAGATGCCCAGCGACGCACCCCAAGTGACGAAGGACGCTCAACTGACGATCGTCGGCGACGTGCGCGGCGGTCCGCGCCGGCCACACGACGCCCGGCTGAACGGCAACGTGCTCACGATGTACGACAACCGCACCGCCACGGGTGAACCGGCGCGAGCGGTCGCCTACGAGATCGACACGACCGCCCGCACGGCGACCTTGCTGTGGCATATCGAGGACGAGCTGGGCCGGTCGAGCGGCGGCCTCGGGTCGAACCGCATCAACGCCGACGACACGATCCTCGTGTCGTGGGGTGGCGGCATCCAACCGGTGTTCGGCGAGTACACGCCGAGCGGTGAACCGCTCCTCGAGATCACCCAGGTGGCGGGCGGCAACGCCTACCGCATCATCAAAGAGCCCATGTCGGCGTTCTCGCTCGACCTGCTCAGGTCGACGGCCGGCGGCAGCATCGACGTGCCCTGACCGGCGCCCGGATGATCAGCGGACGCGTTCGAGCGTCCGCAGCGAGCCCGTGACCGACGCCAGTGCGAACCGGCCGCTGTCGATCGCGGGCAGATAGATCTCCTCGTACGGAGGACGGCCGCCATCGGCCGGATCGGGGAACACGTCATGAATCGCGAGTGTGCCGCCGATCGCGACATGTGGCGTCCACCCTTCGTAGTCGGCCCGTGCCGGATCGACACCGTGCCCGCCGTCGATGAACAGGAACGCAAGCGGGGTCGACCAGTGACGAGCGACGGCAGTCGAGCGACCGACCACCGCCACGACGTGATCCTCGAGGCCGGCATCGCCGATCGCCCGCCGAAAGAACGGCAGGGTGTCCATCCGGCCCGCTCGGGAGTCGACGACATCGGCATCGTGATGCTCCCAACCCGACTGATTCTCCTCGGAGCCCCGATGGTGGTCGACGGCGAACAGCGTGGTGTCGGCGCGTCGTGCGGCGTCGCCGAGCCAGATCGTCGACCGGCCGCAGTACGAACCCACCTCCAGCCATGGCAGACCGGGCAGTGCTGCGCCGACCGCGAGAGCGGCCTCGTGCAGCGCATCGCCTTCGTCGGTCGGCATGAAACCCTTGGTGGCGAGCGCCAGCTCTCGGAGCGTCGGGTCGAGCGGCACGCCGAGCAGGCTACGCCGGGACACGTGGGACGGAACGGGCGAGGAGAGACGGCCGGGAACCGTGGCCTCATCCGCGACGTCGAACCTCCATGCGTTCGGTACCGGTCCTCCTCACTGCACTCGCACTGGCAACAGCGGCCTGCTCGCCGAACGGAGGGTCGGCAGGATCCGGCTCGTCCGACCAGGGGGTACCGACCACCGGGTCGACCTCGCCGCCGGACGTGCCGAACGATGATCCAGGTTCGGTCTCGACCCGCGACGGTGGTCAGGGCGTCAGACTCCGGCGAGCCCTGACTCCGTTCGACGACTGCGGCACCTTCCTCGATCACGTTCGGGCCGAAGCTCGCGATCGGGTCGGTCCGTACGGGCTCCTGAACGATCCGTGGGGCTACTGGATCGAAGACGACGTGTTCTTCGGCGCAGACGAAGCGACCGCTGAGATGGCGAGTGACTCGGGCGAGAGTGTGGCCGCGACGGCGCCGGCAGGTGGGCGCTTCGAGGGCGGCGGTGACGCCGATGGCGGGGGCAGCGAGTTCACGGGCACGAACGTGCAGGAACTCGGTGTCGACGAGCCCGACATCGTCAAGACCGACGGCGACCGGATTCTCGCAGTGAGCCAGAACCAACTCAGCTACATCGACGTGAGCGGCGATCCGGTCCTCACCGACACGATCGACCTTCCAGAGGGATGGGGCCACGAGTTGTTCATCCGGGGAGATCGTGCGCTGCTGTTCACCAACGGAGGCGAGTGGATCGCACCGATCCCGATCGACGTGGTCGACGATGATGATGAGTCGGATGCCGAGGCAGACTTCGCCACCTCGGCGGAGGAGTCGACGACCTTCATCGCGCCGGACAACTTCGGGCCCGCCGCCGTGATCCTCGAGGTCGACCTGTCCGACCCCGAAGAGCTGGAGGTCGTCGCCACGATGCGGATCGAGGGTCAGTACCTGAGTGCCCGGGCGATCGACGGGCGGGTTCGCCTCGCCGTCAGCAGCCCACCGAGCCAACTGCCATGGTTGTTCCCACAGAACCAGCGCGGCGAGGAGCGAGCGATGGAGGCGAACCGCCAGATCGTCGACGAATCGACGGTTGACGCCTGGCTTCCCGGGTACGAGCTGACCGCCGGCGGCCAGTCATCAACGGGGTCGCTGGTCTCGTGCGAGCGGGCCCACCGACCGGCCGAGTTCTCCGGATTCGACATGATCTCGATCGTCGACCTCGATATCGCTGCCGGACTCGGCGACGGTCTCGAACGAACGTCGGCCGTCGGCGTCCTGGCGGGCGGGCAGACCGTCTACTCCTCGACCGACCGGATGTACGTGGCCACCACGAAGTGGGCCGGCTCGGACATCGCGGAGGAGACGACCCGGCAACCTGAATGGAACGAGGAGTACGAGACCGACATCCACGCCTTTGTGATCGCCCCGGACGAACCGACGGAGTACGTCGCCTCCGGCACGATCGACGGCAGCCTGCTCAACCAGTTCTCGCTCGACGAGCACGACGGCTACCTGCGGGCGATCACGACCCGAGGCTCCCCGTGGAACCGTGACGAGACCAGCGAGACACACCTCGTCGTGTTCGAGGAACAGGGTGATCAGCTGACGCCGATCGGCGAGGTCGGCGGTCTCGGCAAGGGCGAGATGCTCCACTCGGCCCGGCTGATGGGCGACATCGGGTTCGCCGTCACGTTCCGCCAGATCGACCCGTTCTACGTCCTCGATCTCAGTGATCCGACCAACCCTCGGGTGACCGGCGAGCTGAAGATCCCCGGCGTGTCGACGTATCTGCACCCTGTCGGCGACGATCGGGTGCTGGGCATCGGCCAAGATGCCACCGAGGACGGCCTGACCACCGGTCTCAAGCTGAGCTTGTTCGACGTGAGCGATGTTGCAGCACCGCGGGAGATCGCTGTCTGGACGCTCGATGACGCCAATTCACCCGCCGAGTGGGACCACCGCGCGTTCCAGATGTGGGGCACGACGGCGATCCTTCCGGTTCAGACGTGGAACCAGTCGTTCAACGGCGCCGTGCTGTTCGACATCGGCGACGGCATCAGCGAAATCGGCCGCGTCAGCCATGTCGACGGCGACGCGGCGCCATCGTCGGACTGCCGGACGCTCACCGTCGACGACGTGCCGGAGGAATCGGAACTGTGGTGGATGGTGAACGAGGGCGCCGGTCACGTCCAGCTCTGCGAAGACACCGATCGGGGCGGATTCGGCACGTGGACGTGCGAGAACTTCCCACTCGACCAGGTTCAGGGTGGGCTCGACGCCCCCGATGTCGCCGACGACACGACGCCGTGGCCCGGGGTCGACAACGGTGGCCGGATCGAGCTGTGCTGGCCCGACGACGGCTACCACGAAGCGATCCAGCGCAGCCTGGTCATCGACGGCACGCTCTGGACGACCACCCAGTCGGCCATTCAGGCCAACGACCTCGACGGGCTCGGCCTGCTCGCCCGGTTCCCGCTGGGCTGACCGGCCGGCGCCGGCCCGCTGCCGAAGCATCACCCACGCCTCCCGCGCCTTCCGCGCCGAAGCGGAGATCAGCCGTCCACGTGGCAGCATGTCGGCATGCCGGATGCACTTCGCGACCTGATCGAGCTGCTCGATCTCGAACCGATCGAGGTCAACATCTTCCGCGGCGTCCAACCCGACGAGGACCGCCAGCGCGTCTTCGGCGGCCAGGTGGCAGGTCAAGCGCTCGTCGCTGCGGCCCGCACGGTCGACGAACCCACCCGCCACGTCCATTCCCTGCACGCCTACTTCCTGCGACCGGGTGATCCGCGGGTCCCGATCCTGTACGAGGTCGATCGCCTTCGCGACGGCCGGAGCTTCACCACCCGCCGGGTCGTCGCGATCCAGCACGGCCGGCCGATCTTCAATCTCCAGGCCAGCTTCCACGACCCCGAACCGGGTCTCGACTTCCAGCTCGAGGCGCCGACCGACGTTCCAGCGCCCGAATCGCTCCCCGACTATCGCACCCGTCTCGAACCACATCGCGACCGGGTCGGCAGCTGGATCGATCGGCCCCGCCCCATCGACACCCGCTACGTCCCGCCCGACCCGGCGTTCGAGCCCGGTGTGCGAACCGACGGCCAACTCGTGTGGATGCGGGCCGACGGCGAGCTGCCCGACGACCCGGTGCTGCACGCGTGCATCGTCACCTACGCGAGCGACATGACATTGCTCGACACCGCACTGCGACCGTCGGGCAAATCGTCGATGACCGACGATCTGATGATGGCCAGCCTCGACCATGCGATGTGGTTTCATCGTCCGTTCCGTGCGGACGAATGGCTGCTGTACCAACAGACGGCCCTGTCGAGCTCGTCCGCGCGTGGGCTGGCCGGGGGCTCCCTGTTCACCGCCGACGGAGCGCTGGCGGTCAACGTCGTGCAGGAAGGACTCATCCGGGTCCTCTGATGAACCAACGAATCACCCCCTGGCTCGTCGTCGTCCTGGCCGCCCTCGTCGCCGCCTGCTCCTCGAACGAGTCGACCTCCGTCGGATCAGCCGTCGACGACCCCGCATCGGTCACGATCCTCACGACGACCACCTCGGTGTCGACCACGACAGTGCCGAGACCATCGACGGTGCCTGCTGCGGGCACGTCGGCCCCGACCGACACGACCGCGCTGTCGGACACGACGAGCCCACCGACGAGGCCGCCATCGCCGGCACCCACCACGACCGTCGCACCAACCACGACCGATGCACCGGCACGAGTCGGCGACCCGGTCGTTGCCAGCGAACCGATCTCCGACTTCGAGCGGCCGATCGATCTTGCAGTCCGCCCAGGGGACGATCGGCTCTACGTCGTCGAGCAGTCCGGACGAGTCGTCAGGTACGACGGAATCGAGCAGGTGACGATGCTCGACATCGTCGGGCGGGTCAGCTCCAGGAACGAGCAGGGATTGCTCGGTCTGGTCTTCTCCCCTGACGGGACGCGAGCCTACGTCAACTTCACCGACCGGTCCGACGACACGATCATCGCCGAGTTCGCCGTTGGCACCGATGGCGTCTTCGACCCGACGTCCGAGCGTCTGGTGCTGCAGGTCGATCAGCCTTTCCCCAACCACAACGCCGGCGATCTGGCGTTCGGACCGGACGGCATGCTGTACGTCCCACTCGGCGACGGCGGCTCCGGAGGTGATCCAGAACGCAACGGAAGCAACCCGGCCACGCTGCTCGGCTCACTGCTGCGCATCGACCCGACACCGGGCGAAGGATCCGCCTACACGATCCCCCCGGACAACCCGTTCGCCGACGGCGGTCCCGGAGCTCCCGAGGTGTGGGCGTGGGGCCTGAGGAATCCGTGGAAGATCGCGTTCGACCCGCTCACGAACGAACTCTGGATCCCCGATGTCGGTCAGAACGAGTTCGAGGAGATCAACGTCGTGGGCCCGGTCGACGGTGTCACGGCCGGTCGGGCCGTCGATTTCGGGTGGAGCGCCTTCGAAGGAACCGAACGCTTCAACGGCGACGTGGCCGACAGCGGGGCGATGATGCCGCCCGTCCTGACCTACGGACGCTGCCGACGGCTGCTCGATCTCGGGCGGCATCCCGTATCGAGGCATCGCGATCCCCGAGTTGGAACCGGCGTTCCTGTACAGCGACTACTGCAACGGCACGATCTGGGCCCTCGACCTCGCAGGCGGTCGGAGCCTGACCTTGCTCGGAGGGTTCGACAACGTCGCGGCGGTCCGGGTCGGGCCCGACAGCGAGCCGTACGTGCTCGAACGCAGTGGGACGATTCACCGGTTGATCGCCGGCTGAGCCGGCGCGACGGTATCAGTCCGGTTCGCCGGCGAGGAGCCGTTCGAGCGCTGGGAGGGCCGCTTCGATGGCCTCGACGTCCGAGGCGTCGAGCAGTCCGATCTGCCCGGCGAGCCAGGTCCGACCAGCAGCTCGGACGTCGTCGGCGTAGGCCGAGCCGGCTGGCGTCGCGGTGATCTGCACACAGCGCCGATCGGCGGGGTCGGCGGTCCGTTCGACGAGACCTGCCCGTTCGAGCGCGTCGATGATCTTGCTCGATGTCGAGGCACGAACGTGTTCGAGTTCTGCGATCCGACCGTTCGTCAGCGGCTGATGGTTGATGATCGTGCCGAGTACGGCGAGCTGCGACGGACTGATGTCGCCATGGGCCTGGCTTCTGATTCGCCGAGTGACGCGGATCAGCACGACACGTAGCCGGTCGACGGCATCGAGCGAGTGGACGAGATCTGCAGCGCCGACGGTCAGCGAGCCGGGAGCAGCGGTCGATGCGGAGGCCACGTGGTCAGACTACGAAACCGTCGACCGAAGCACCAGTCGAGCGTTGGACCTGTTACCGCGTGCTCCGCCCGATGCGAGATCGCCGTCTTCACTTCGCGGGGCGGTGAACCGAGCGGGTGACCTTGGTGATGAACCGGTGTGTGTTGGCGCGGTGCTCGTAGTCGCGGCGGCGGGAATCTGCGAGATCGGTGTACGGGTACGGAAGCATGGGGGTGTCCTTTCGACAACAACTTATTCCTTAGTGTAGGAAACTGTTTCTTCAACTACACGTGCTGTCGATGTGATCTCCGACACATGGCGAGTCGGTCAGCTGACGCGTTCGACCTCGACGTCGTGTCGTTCGACATCGACCGAGACCACACGGACCCGCACATCGTCGCCCGGATCGACCCGGCGGGCGCCGAGCCGCACGAGCACGGCCGGGTCGGCGATCTGCACCTCGACGCCCCAGTCGCCCTCGTCGATGACGACCGCGTCGAAGATCTCGCCTTCGCGACCGGACAGACACACCGCTTCGGCGAGATCGAGGGCCTGTCGTTCCGCCCGGTTCGCACGTTGGTCGGCTCGGGCCATCGCCGCCGGCAGGTCGTCGAATGCCGCCGACACCTCGTCGGGTACCGCACGGCCCTCGGCGACCGCAAGCGCTGCTTCGATGACGTACCGGTCCTGCAGGCGGCGCAACGGAGCCGTCGCTTGCGCGTACATCGCTGCGACCGCCGAGTGCCACGGCGGTTCGTCGGGGTCGAAGGGCACGTACGACGCTCCACCCGCGGCCCGCCGAACCGCCATCAGGAATGCCGAGGTGCGCGGGTCATCGCGGGGCAACGAACGCTCGAAGGCATCGAGCGCTAGCTCGGTCGGCCAGTCGAGACCGAAGGCACGGGCGGCGTGGCGGAGACGTCGGTGTCGACGCTCATCAACGTCGGGCATCACCCGGAACAGCCCGGTACCTGCCCCGTGGAGCAGCTCGGCGACGGCCATGTTCGTCGCCAGCGACAACGCCGCATTCTGCTCCTCCGAGGCGAGTCGGGGCCGGAAGTTCAGCCTGAACGATCCGTCGACACCGATCCGAACCTCTTGTTCGGGGAACTCGACACGCGGTGCGCCGCGCTCGATCTCGGCCCGCTCGATCCGGCGGTGCAGCTCATCGAATCCGGCGGGAAGGTCGGCAGGATCGACTGCGTCGTAGGCGAGTTTTGCCCGGTTCCGGATGAGCGCCCGTTCCACGCCGTCGAGCCGGGTCGTTCCGTTCTCGGCGACGCGCACGGTGAAGATGACCGCCGGCCGGTCGACGTCGGGCAGGAGGCTGGCCGCGCCCTCGGACAGCACCGTCGGATAGAGCGTCGACCGTCGATCGGGCAGGTAGACGGTGACGCCGCGCTCGAACGCCTCACCATCGAGCGGGTCACCCGGGCGAACGAACCAGCCGACATCGGCGATCGCATAGTGCAAGATGACGTCGCCGCCGGCGAGCTCGATGTCGAACGCCTGGTCGAGATCGGTCGACGACTCGGGGTCGAGCGTCACGAACCGACGACCGGTTCGGTCGACGTGATCAGAGCCGACGGGTCGAGCCGCCGCCCGTTCGGCGGCCGCCACCACATCGGCCGGAAATCCCGCCGGGATATCGAGTTCGTCCCGAATTCGGTCGAGACCCGCGCTCATCGCTGCCATCACGTCGCTGTTCGAGCTCTCCACGCCCGACACGATACGGCCGCCCTCGAGAGGGGCAGCATCGAGACGGCCACCCTCGAGGCACCGACCGGGCATCACCGCAGTTCCGGGCCGAGATCGCGTGACGAGGTCCCGGGAGGACGAGGGATCAGCCGGAGCGAGTCATCGGTGCGGGTCCGCCGCCGACGATGACGAGCTCGACGGCCTTCGGGTCGTCGTCCGTCGTGCTCATGGGTTGCTCCGTTCAGTGACGCCGGGTTATGACCGATAGTCATTCGAGTATGACCGCTGGTCATTCGTTTCGCAACCCGGTACGGTGTTCGACGTGGCACCCCAGTCGACCTCACCGCCGGAAGGGCGGTTTCAGAGCCCAGCAGTTCGGCGTCGCCAGATCCTCGACGCCGCAGCACGACTCGCGGTCGAGGAGGGACTCGAGCACACGTCGATCGCACGTGTGGCCGAGGCCGCCGGGATCGCCAAAGGGTCGATCTACCTCCAGTTCGAGTCGCGACAGGACCTGCTCGCCGGGCTACAGGCCGACCTGTGGGCCCAGATGCTCACTCGACCCGCCGTGATCGTTGCCGATCCGGATCTCGCGTGGGCCACGAAACTCGACGCCGTGGTCGAGCACTGGATGCGCTTCGAATTCGATTCGCACGATCTGTATCACGCTGTCTTCCACGCCGTCGCGACCGACAGCGACGAACCCTTCGAAGCGGCGCGAACAATGCTTCGCGAGATCGTCGATGGCGGAAGTGGTGCCGGCGAATTCACCCTCGACGAGCTCGACCACGATGTCGTCGTCGAGTTCCTGTTGCACGCATACATCGGGCCGTGCTTCCATCACACCGACCCCGCAACCGCGATCACGGACGTCCAGCAACTCTTTCGTCGAGTCGTCGGAGCAACACCGTGAAACCCAAGACCGCTGAACTCTGGGCCAAGCAGGATCAACACCAAGGCGACCGCTGGCGTCTCTTCAGCGCAGTGGCGGCGGCCATCGACGCCACGACCGTGCTGTATCCGGGGTGCTACGTCGACATCGCGCCATCCTTCGTCTTCGACGCGGTCACCTACGTCGACGTCGACGAACGAGCACCGAATTTCTTCGCCGACACCGAAGGCGTGCGCGAGATCATCGCTGCACACCACGGCCCGTCGGACCCCCACGTCGCGTTCATCCACGCCGACTACACCAGCAGCCTCGATCTCCCAGAGGATCACTTCGACCTCCTCGTCTCGCTCTACGGAGGGTTCGTCTCCGAACACTGCACGCAGCACCTCCGAGTCGGCGGCACCCTGCTCGTGAACCCCAGCCACGGCGATGCCGCAATGGCTTCGATCGACCCTCGCTACGTCTTCGCCGGCGTCGTGACCGCACGTGACGGCAACTACAAGATCGACACCTCCGACCTCGACACCTACCTGATCACCAAGAAGCCCCAGACCATCACGGTCGACCGCCTGCACCAGACCTGTCGGGGCATCGGGTACACGAAGTCACCGTTCGCCTACCTCTTCACCCGGGTCCCCTCGGTCCCGTGACCTGCGACCACCGGCCAGCGACGACCGACGCAACGCAGCAGTCGAGCGATCCGGCACGAATCAGCGGCGGGCACCCATGAACATGCCCTTGAGTGCGTCGTAGTGCTCGATCACGTGACCGGCACCGAGAACGACCGCCTCGAGCGGTACGTTCGACATGCGGACCGGGACCTCGGTCTCTCGTTCGATCCGCTCCGCGAGCCCGCGCAGCAGACCACCACCGCCGACCAGGTACATGCCGCGCACCAGGAAATCCTGCGACAGCTCTGGCGGCGCCTTCGACAGGCACCGGATCACCGACGACACGATCGATGAGACGACGTCTTCGATCGCATACCGGACCTCTTCTGGCGTCAGGATCACGGTCTTCGGCAGACCACTCATCAGATCTCGTCCGCGCACCTCGGCCTGGGACTCCTGCGGCGTCGGGTCAGCCGATCCGATCGCCATCTTGATCTCTTCTGCCGTGCGCTCGCCCACGGCGATCCCGTGCTCGCGACGGATGTAGTTCTGGATCGCGGCATCGATGTCGAACGAGCCCACACGCACGGCTTCGAGCGCCACGATGCCGCCCAGACTGATCACTGCGGTCTCACTGGTACCGCCACCGATGTCGATCACCATGTTGCCGACCGGTTCGTCGATCGGGAGGTCGGCGCCGATCGCGGCCGCCATCGGCTGCTCGATCAGGTTCGCGTCCGCGGCACCGGCTCGGCGGGCGGCGTCGGTGACGGCGCGACGCTCGACCTCGGTGATGGCCGACGGAACGCAGATGACCACCTTCGGGCGGGTGAACCGCGAGACACCAACCCGCTGCAGGAGCAGGCGGATCATGCGCTCGGTGATCTCGAAGTCGGTGATCGCGCCACCGCGTAGCGGGCGCACGGCCACGATGTACCCGGGCGTCCGACCGATCATCTGCCACGCTTCGCGCCCTGTCGCCAGCACCTCACCGGTCTGCCGGTTCAAGGCGATGACCGAGGGTTCGTTCAGCACGATCCCCCGGCCCTTCATGTAGACGAGCGTGTTGGCGGTACCGAGGTCGATCGCGAGGTCACGTGCCACGCGCACCATCCTCGTCGTCGGGTTCGTCGTCGGCCTCATCCTCGGGCGGCTGGCGGCCGGCCGCGCTCTGGACCTGGTCGACGACCGGGCGTCGCGCCTCAGGGGACAAGGCGTCGATCTGACGCCGGAACGAGTCGACTCCGTCGTTCGACCGACGCGATCGGGCGACGGCGAGCCCGATCAGGACGACGACCACGACCACGACCACGACGATGATCGTCGTCGAGGTCACTCGGAACGTCCCTGGCCGGTGGGCGACCGGACCTCGGTTGCGTCGACGAGGTCCGAAGCGTTCGTGCCCCAGTCGGACCCGCTCGCCCAGATCTCCCGCTTCCATACCGGCACCGAAACCTTGAGCGCGTCGATCGCGAACCGGGCGGCGGCAAACGCTTCTGGTCGATGGGGTGCTGACACCGCAGCGACCACCGAACTCTCTCCGAGCTCCAGCCGGCCGACCCGATGCACCAGCGCAACCCGGCCGACGTCGGGCCAACGAGCGCGTGTCTCGGCGACGATCTCGTTCAACTTGGGGACGACCATCTCGTCGTACGCCTCGTACTCGAGGTGGGTCACATCGTCACGACCGTCAGCGTGATCGCGTACCGTTCCGCTGAACAGCACCACCGCACCACAGTCGGATCGGACGCACCAGTCGTACATCTCACCGATCGGCAACTCGGCGTCAGTCAGGCCGAGCCAATCATCGCCGGTATCGGGTCGTTGCACAACGGCATCGTACCCGTGCGCCGATGGCGCGCGACGCCCGCATCCGTTGCGTCTTCACTACGATCTCGTCCCTGTGGAGAACGGACCCCTCCCCCCTCATGAACGAACGTGGCGGCATCCTTCCGAGGTCGCTGCCGAGGAACGCGCCGTGCTGCGCGCCGAGCCGTCGGGCCGAGGAGCGCGAGGGCTGGCGATCACGACCGGCACGATGGGGCTGCTCGCCGTCGGCCTGCTGATGATGACGATCACACCGAAGCGGGCCGAGTCCCCGATCGCGATCAGTGCCAGCACGACACCGGCGTCGGTTTCGCTGGGGGTCCGAGGACCCGCAGCGCTGGCACCCGGCGCAACCGAGCAGATCGGCCTCCGAGGCGAGGCCGGAGGGGTGCTCGCGACTCCGATCGGTGACGGTCGCTTCGCGCTGGTCACGAGGGCGAGCCTCGTCGACATGCGGCGAACCGTCATCGATGTGCGGCTTCCGTCGGGCCAGCTGTCGGCAGGATCGATCATCACTGCATCGGATGATGCCGTGATCGTCGCGCTGGCCACCGTCGAACCTGGGCACGTGATCGCCCGTCATCGCCCGACGTCAGCCGAGATCGTCACCGTCATGGCCACCCCTCCGATCACGGTCGCCTATGACGACGTGGACACGTTGGCGGTCGAGGAGGGCACAGCGGTCCTCGACGGGGACGGCCACCTGGTGGGGCTGTGCAGCCGCTCGGGCGGCGAGCACCTTCGCCTGATCGAGGTCAACGCAGAGCTCGACGACGCCACCAGCGTCGTCCCGTGACGGTCGCAGCCAGGGCGACGATCACAGCTCCACCGATCATCGCGCCGAGCGCGAGTTCCTGACGCCGCTTCGGTGTGACCATCGTCCACCACTTGGCCTCGGTTCCTTCGACATAGGCCTGCTCGTTCGTGACCGTCGGTGCCCACCCGACAGCACGCAGCTTGTCGTTCGACACCACCCAGGAGGCTCTCGTGTACGAACGCAGACCGGGTGGGATCGGGCCGCGCTGGAAACGCCATCGCACCGCACCGACGACATCGGCGACGCGGGCGGGAAGCGGGACTCGGAATCTCTGGCCGGTGAGAGCTCGAACGCGCTCACCGGGGATGCTCCCGTCGGGCGCGACGTTGAACACGTCGTCCAGTACATCGGTGACGGCGAGCGAGACCGCCGACGCGATGTCGTCATGGTGGACGAACTGCGCATCGGGATCGGCCTCACCGAATGGCTGCCCGTACCCGGCCGTCAACGCGCGGGCGAGCGACGACGTCCCGTCGGCCGAGATCGGCACTGCCGGCCGAAGCATCGACACCGTTCGGTCCGGCGCTGCAACCCGCCAGGCATCGATCGTCTCTTCGGCAGCAGCGAGTTGGCGGGCGTAGACGAAGCGCGGATCAGGTCGCAGCACCGCCGCTTCGGTCAGCGGCACCGGATTGTTGGCGAGGGCGCCGTACACCATCGCTGAACTGAGCACGACCAGGTGCGTGGCTCGGAGCATCGCCGCGTCGGTGAGCAGTTCGGTGGCACCGGAGGTGACGCTCGCACCGCGCTGACCCAACACGTCGTGGTCGGCCATCCCGACGTCGACGATCGTGTCGAACGTCGCCATGTCGGGTGTCGCCGGAGCGTCGCCGGAGGCGACCACCACCTCGACGCCGGCGATCGCCGACAGCTGGTCTGCGACCCGCCACCCCAGGTGTCCGCGCACACCGCGAACGTAGACACGCCGTCGCGGGGAGTCCAAGGTCGCGGCGGCCACGCTGCGACGCTAGTGGCCCCGGCGCGGCAAACCATTCCCCGACCCGTAGCATCGACGACATGGCCGATGGCCCTGACAACCTGCCGAGCGACGACCGTGACGACGAAGGCCGGGACGACCCGATGAGTAATCCGTTCGCCGCGTTCCCGATGTTCGGGGACCTGGCGAGGGCGCTCGAGGGCCAAGGCCCGCTCAATTGGGACGCTGCCCGCCAGTTCGCCATGCTCGGTGCCACTCAGGGCGAGTCCGAGCACAACGTGGATCCGGCCGTACGGATCGCATTCGCCGACCTCGCTCGAATCGCAGCGATGCACGTCAACGACGTCATCGGCACCGACACGACGTTCCCTGAACCACGCGTGGTCACCCGCAGCCAATGGGCCGCCGAGACACTCGACGCATACCGGCCACTGTTCACCGACATGGCCACATCGCTCGGGCAGCACAACGGCGACGAGACCGCAGACCCCTCCGCCGACCCCATGATGCAGATGATGGCCGGGCTCAACCGGATGATGGCACCGGCCATGATGGGCATGTCGGTCGGCTCGATGGTTGGCACGTTGTCGCAACGCGTCTTCGGGCTCTTCGACCTGCCGATCCCGCGCGAACGCCACGAGGTCGTGCTGGTCAGCCGGACGATCGACGACTTCGCAGGCGAATGGGAGATCCCGCTCGACGAGATGCGCCTGTGGGTGCTCGCCCACGAGCTCTCGGGATACCGCGTGCTCGCCATCCCACACCTCCGGCGCGAGCTCACCGAACTCGTACGCGCCCACGTCGGCGGCTTCCAACCCGACCCGTCGGCGATCGCCGACAAGCTCGGAGGCGGTGATGCGCTCGGAGGCAGCGACGATCCGATGCAGGCGCTGCAGCAAGCCTTC
Source organism: uncultured Acidimicrobiaceae bacterium (assembly GCA_963792905.1). Taxonomy (GTDB): domain Bacteria; phylum Actinomycetota; class Acidimicrobiia; order Acidimicrobiales; family Ilumatobacteraceae; genus Ilumatobacter. The sequence continues at coordinate 529,806 of CAWBYE010000019.1, read as the reverse complement.
TCCGACCCCGAGATCCTGCTCGGTGCGGTCGAGTCGCCGGCACAGCGCGAACTCCAACCCCGCCTCGACGCCGCCGTGGCGGCAGTGGTCGGCTACACCGACTGGGTCGTCGACGCAGTGGCCGTGCGGGTCATCGGCGGCGACGCTCTGCGGATCGCCGAGGCCGTGCGTCGACAACGGTCGAGCAGCACACCCGACGATCTCTTCGTCGAGCGGTTGCTCGGCATCCGAGTCGGCGAGGACCAGGTGATGCGCGGCAAGGCGTTCATCCAGGGAGTGGTCGACCGGGTCGGTGAGACCGGTCTCACGCGCATTCTCGATCTTCCAGACTCGATGCCGACCCCGAGCGAGCTGGAGGCTCCGGGTCTCTGGATCGCCCGGGTCAGCGGCGAGTGACCGGGCTCGGCGACGGCGCCCGGATGCCGGCCACGTAGTTCACCGTCGCCGCGGCGCAGACGGCACCGACCAGGAGATACCCGACGCTGCCAGGGATCTCGAGCAGGACCGGCAGGACGGCAGCGATCACCCAGGCGAGCTGGAAGCGCGTCTCGAACCTGGCGAACGCCTGGCCCCGGTTGGTCTCCGGGCCGTCGCGCTGCACGATGCTCTCGAACGACAGGCGACAGATCGCCGCGGAGAAGCCGACGACCGCCGCCAGGGCGATTCCGGCTCGGGCACCGCCGAGTACCGCTCCGAGCAACCCGGCGACCGCCGGCAACCCGAGGGCCAACGTGATCATCCGTTCCTCGTGAATCTGCCGCCGCATCCTCGGCGCAATGGCGTTCCCGATCATGGTGCCGGCCGAGGAAAGGCCGACGGCGACACCCAGCAGCAGCTTGTCGTCGGTTTCTCCTCGGAACAGGAACGCCAAGAGAAACAACATGAAACCCGCGGTGCCTCGCAGGATCAGCATGGCGACCCACGCCAGTTGCAGGCTGGTGGTCGTTGCTTCCACACTGGCCGCCGACGGTTCATCGGGTCGGATCACGAGCTCACGCGGGAGCTGCAACGACTCGAACAGCGCCACCCCGAACAACAGCGCACCGTACAGCAGCGTGGCCGACGTCCCGACGCCGAGCTGGAGCGCAACGGCAGGGATCACGGCCACCGTGCCGGCGACACCGGCGATCACACCCAGTTTCGAGTTCGCTTCCACCAGCTCGTGATCGCTGCGCACCACGGCCGGGACGAGCGCCGACTTCGAGACGAGATAGGTCTTCTGGAGTACGAGCGACACGAACACGAGCGGAAACAACGCGATGTCGTCGACGAATTGGATCATCAGCAACTGGATGGCGATCCGGGACGCCGCCACGACCTGCACGACCAGTCGTCGGCCGCCACGAACCCGATCGATCAGCGGTCCGATCATGGGCGCCACCAACAGGAACGGCATGAAGCTGACGAGCAGGAAGCCGAGCACCTTCGACCGCGCGCCGTTCGGATCGACGTCGAAGAAGAAGGAGTCGGCCAGTGCGACGACCATCGCCGCCTCTCCGCCCATCATCGCCGCGTGGGTGAACGCCAGGCGCTGAAATCTCGATCGCACGTGATCGCTCACGTGCCGATCGTACGTCGCGCCGACGAGTCGGACCGTGGCGTCAGTGCGGGACGTCGGCGCCAGCGCGGTCGAACTTGTACCCGACCCCGCGAATGGTGACGATTCGTCGAGGCGAACCGGGTTCGGGTTCGACCTTGGAACGCAGTCGCTTGATGTGGACGTCGAGTGTCTTCGTATCACCCACGTAGTCGGGTCCCCAGACGCGGTCGATCAGGGTCTCCCGCGTCGCACGCGACCCGCATTGTCCAGGAGGAGGCGCAAGACCTCGAACTCCTTCAACGGCAGGGTCACGTCGACACCGTCGACCGTGACGCGGTGTTCGCCCGGGTCGAGCGCGACGGCACCGACCCGAATCTCCGTGTCGCTGGAGACGTCGACCTCGCCGATCGCATCGAGCGCACTGCGACGCAGGAGCGCTCGAATCCGGGCGATCAGCTCATGGATCCGGTACGGCTTGGCGACGTAGTCGTCGGCCCCGACCTCGAGTCCGACGACCGTGTCGATCTCGGTGACCTTGGCGGTGACCATGATGATCGGAACCGCACTGGTGGTCCGAATCGCTCGGCACACGTCGATCCCCGACATCCGGGGCAACATGACATCGAGGAGCACCAGATCCGGAGCAACGCGCTCGAACTGTTCGAGAGCAGCTACACCGTCGGTGGCCACGTGCACGTCGAATCCCTCGCGCGACAGGGTGATCTGCAACGCATCGACGAAGCTCTCCTCGTCCTCGACCACGAGGATGGTCTGCTGGGTCATGCGATTCCCTCTCGTTCGGTGGCCGGTTCGGCGGCCTGCACGGACGTCTCGTCCATGTCGATCGCGAGCGGGAGCCTGAGCACGAAGGTGGCGCCCTGCCCCTCGACCGAATCCACCGAGATGGAGCCGCCGTGCGCCTGTGCGACGTGACGGACGATCGACAGACCGAGACCGGTTCCGCCGGTCCGCCGACTGCGCGCCCGATCGACCCGATAGAAGCGCTCGAAGACCCGGTCGAGATCCTGGCGCGGAATCCCTGCGCCCTCGTCCGCGACGACGATCTCACCCAGGTCGTCGGCACGCCGCACCGCGACGTGCACGACATCGCCCCGCTCGCTGTATTTCACCGCGTTCTCGAGAATGTTGCCGACCGCCGACGCGAGTTGGCGCCGGTCGCCGTCGACGCGAAGCGGCTCGGCTGCCTCAGCGGTGTCGAGCGTCGCGAGGTCGATGCCCGAGCGAGCGGCCAACTCCGAGACCCGGCCGACGGCGTCGTTCATGATGTCGACCAACTCGACCATCTCGAGGTGTCGCTCGGCGCCCGCCTCGATCTGGGAGAGTTCGAGGAGGGCTTCGACGATGCGAGACGCGCGGTCGGCCTCGCCCTGCATGCGGCTGACGACCCGTGCCACGATGTCGCCATCGTCGATCCCTTCGAGAGTGTCGGCCAGCGCCATCAACGCACCGATCGGCGTGCGCAACTCGTGCGACACGTTGGCGACGAAGTCGGTCCGTGCCTGTTCCGCTCGGCGACGGTCGCTGATGTCCTCGACGAACGCGACCGAACGCCCTGACGGCATCGGTTCGGCGCTCACCACGATGACGCGTTTGGGCGGTCCGAACAACTCGATCGTCTCGCTGCTCGGACCGCCGGAGCGCGCAGCTGCGAGATGCTTGGCAACCGCTTCATCGATGAGCACACCGACGTGAGTGCCTCCGACCGCGGACGCAGCCGGGTTTCGGTACTCGACCGAACCGTTCGGCGACGCCACGATCACGCCCATCGGATGCAATGCGAGCACGTCGGCGTACAACGAGTCCGATGGCTGCGCCACCGGATTCGAGCGAACCACCTCGGCGGGTTGCCGGGCGCGCCCAGCAACCCATCCTGCGGCGAACATGGCGACGGCCCCACCCACTGCGAGGAGCACGACCACGTTCAGTCCTCGCCTTGATCTCCCGTGTCGGCGGCCGTTGCCAGCCGAGCCCGATGGCGGAGCGCCGAGTCGTGCTCGGGCAGCCAGCCCGTCGTGACGTAGAGCACACGTTGACTGATGTTCACTGCGTGATCGCCGAGCCGCTCGTAGAAGCGAGCGACCATCGCCATCTGCACGGCGACCTGCAGATCGATGGTCCCGGCTGCGTGACTCTCGAAGATCTGCTCGATGAGTTGCCGGTGCTGATCGTCGAGGATTTCGTCCATGTCGGGGATCGCCGAAGCTGCCGATTCGTCGTTGGCGATATAGGCCTCGATCACGTTCTTGTATTCGTGGTGCGCCTGATCACTCATCGCCTGGATGATGCCGCGAAGCTTGGGATCGAGCGAGTGCCCGTAGATGCGCCGCGCCGCTTTGCAGATGTTGCTGCACAGGTCGGCAGACCGCTCGATCTCCGGCGCGAGCTTGAGAGCGGCAGCGAGATTTCGAAGATCGCCGGCCATCGGCGCTTGCAGCGCGAGCAGTCGCAGTGCTTGGTCCTCGATTCCGACGGCGCGCTCGTCGATCGCATCGTCGGCCCGCAGCACGTACTCGGCGCCCTCGAGATCCTGCTGGAGCAGGATGGCGGTCACCCGCGGGATCAGTTCGATCACCGAGGCGCCGAGTCGCGCGATCTCGTTGCGGACCCCTTCGAGGTCGGCGTGGAACTCTGGCCGCAGATCGTTCATCAGCCGAACCTACCCGTGACGTATTGCTCGGTTCGCTCGTCGTCGGGGTTCGAGAAGATCTGTGACGTGGGATTGAACTCGATCAGGCGGCCCGTACGGCGATCGCCCTCGGGGTTCACCTCGGTGACGAAGAACGCGGTTCGGTCACTGACCCGTGCCGCCTGCTGCATGTTGTGCGTCACGATGATGATCGTGTAGTCCTTGCGGAGATCCTGCATGAGCTCCTCGATCTTCGAGGTCGCAATCGGGTCGAGCGCCGAACACGGCTCGTCCATGAGGATCACATCGGGCTTCACGGCCACGCATCTGGCGATGCAGAGTCGCTGTTGCTGCCCACCCGACAGACCCAGCGCCGACGCTTTCAGACGGTCCTTGACTTCGTCCCAGAGCGCCGCCGATTTCAGAGATTCCTCGACGATGTCGTCCAGTTCGGACTTCTTCTTGATGCCGCCGAGCTTCGGACCGAAGGCCAGATTGTCGTAGATCGATTTCGGAAACGGATTCGGCTTCTGGAACACCATGCCGATCCGGCGTCGAACCTCGACCGGATCGACGTTTGCGCCGTACAGGTCGATGCCATGGTAGAGAATGCTGCCCTCGACGCGAGCCGACTCGATCAGATCGTTCATCCGATCGAAGCAACGCAGCACCGTCGACTTCCCGCAGCCGGATGGTCCGATGAAAGCGGTGATCTCATGTTCGCGGATGTCGAGGTTGACATCCTGCACCGCTCGAAAACCCCCGTAGTACACCTCGAGGTCGCGGGTCTGGAAGACGAGCGCCGACTCCTGTTCGGGCTCGACCGTCGCGGCACTCGTCACGTCGAGGTGGATGTCTGGCTCGCTCACGATGTTCGCTTCCTGCTCGTTGATTCGTTCCATCATGTCACCACTTCTTCTCGTATCTGTTCCGCAACCAGATGGCGGCGGCGTTCATCAGCAGCACGGCGACCAACAACACGAGCGACGCCGCCGCGGTCAGCGAACGGAATTCGTCGCCGGGCTGGCGGGCGTACGAGAAGATCGCGACGGGCAGAGCCGTGAAGGGCCCCTGAAGCTGCTCCCACAGACTCTGGTCGCCGGTGCGCAGGAGACCGGTCGCCGCACCGACCAAGAGTACCGGCGCCGCCTCGCCGGCAGCCCGCGCCAGAGAGAGCACCGTGCCGGTGAGGATGCCCGGGGCTGCCGACGGCAGCACGTGACTGCGGACGGTCTCCCATTCAGTGGCACCGACTCCGAACGCACCTTCGCGGATGTTTCGTGGCACGGCGCGCAGCGCTTCGGAGGTGGTGATGACGACGATCGGGAGCACGAGCGCCGAGATCGCGAGGCCGCCCACGAAGACGTTACGACCGCCGTTCCAGCCGGACAGCGCCTTGACGAAGATCGCCAGACCGAGCAACCCGTAGACGATCGACGGCACGCCGGCGAGGTTGCGGACGTTGACGCGGGTGATTCGGGCGAACCAGGAACCCCACGCGTACTCTTCGAGGTAGACAGCACACGCGATCCCGAGCGGGAACGCCACGACCATCACGACCACGCAGAGGATGATCGTTCCCCGGATCGCCTGACCGATTCCCGCATCGGCGGCACCCTGGGAGTTGAGGTTGGTCGTGAGGAAGTCACCCGGACGATCCGTCCAGACCGACCAGCTCCGGTTGACCAGGTCGACGATCAACGTGAGCAGTACGAGCAGCGACAGTCCCAGCATCGCGATGAGGATGAACTCGATCAGTTTGCCCTTGACATCGATGCCACGTTTGGTCAGCCCGGTCGTCATGTGGCGAGCGGTCGATCCGCCGACGGAGGACGGAGTGGTGAGTCCCATCAGTAGACCTCTCGCACCTTGTTCACGAGCCAGTCACTCAGGACGTTGAGGAGGAGCGTCAGGAAGAACAGCAGGAGTCCGACGAAGTACAGGCTCTGGAAGGCGAGGTTGTCGCCCGCGACCTGGTCACTGCCGAAGCCGAGCGCCGCCATCGCAGCGGTCATGGTCTGCCCCGGTTCGAGCGGGGTCAGGCGGAAGAGCCCACCGCCCACCGCGCCGGCGGCGATCGCGACGACCATGGTCTCGCCGATCGCCCTCGACATCCCCAGGATCAAGGCGGCGACGATGCCGGAGATCGCTGCGGGGAACACGACCCGAAAGCTCGTCTGGAGCCGCTCGGCGCCGAGTCCGTACGACGCTTCCCGCAACGAGAGTGGGACGGCGCGGAGCGCGTCCTCGGCGACCGATGCGATGATCGGTACGGTCAGGATGCCGACACCGATCCCGGCTGCAGCGAGTGTGAACGCCTTGTTGGCGCCGCTGAAGAGCCGGACGACGATCTCGGGGTTGATGACGGAGATGGCGAAGTAGCCGAGCACGACGCTGGGGATCCCGGCCAGTACCTCGACGATCGGCTTGATCACACGCCGGACTCCTGGGCGTGCGTACTCGGCGAGGTAGATGGCGGCACCGAGGCCCATCGGCACGGCGACCAGCATCGCGATCCCTGTGACGATCAAGGTACCGACCACCAGCGTGCCGATGTCGTAGAGACCGCGCCGCGGGAACCAGCCGATCTCGCTGAGCGCACCGAGCCCGGCCTCGGTGTTCGCAAGCTGCCGGATGAACTCCTCTGCGTCATAGAGGAGTGTGATCATGATCAGCACCGTGACCAGCAGGGTCGTGAACGCAGCGACGCGAAAGAACCACCGTGCGACACCGTCACGCCGTCGTCGCCCCGGGCTGGTCGTCAGATCGAGGGTCGGTTGGTCGTCGGGAGTGAAGGCGGTTGCTGTCATGTGACACCCGTTCTCGGTACTCGGCAGTCGGCTTCTTCGGACAGTACATCGTCGCAGGGTGGGGTCTCGAAGGAACCCACCCTGCGACACAGTCAAGACTGACCGGGGCGAGTCAGCCCTCGCGGGTGCCGGTTTCGCGGCCTCCCCACACACTCTGCGTCTCGGCGAGACCCTCGGCGCTCAAGGGCACGTACGGAACCTGGCCGTCACCCGTACCGACAAGCGTCGTGATGCCCTCGTTCACGTAGTAGTCGACGAACGGCTCCAGTGCGGGATTCTCCGCCAGCTTCGTCGTGTTGACATAGATGAAGAGGTTGCGGGCGATCGGGAACTCGTTGCTCGCGATCGACTCCGGCGTCGGCTCGACGCATCCGCCACCGCCGTCGACCTGCAGCGGCTTGACCACGTCGAGGTTCTCCTCGACGAAGGCGAACCCGACCCAGCCCAGGGAGGTCACGTTGGAGGCGATGCCCTCGATGATGACGTTGTCGTTCGGGCTGGCGGTGTAGTCCGGGCGAACATTGGCGCCCTCGACCCCGAGCTCGTCTCCGACCGACTCGATCACGATCTCGACGAAGCTGTCGAACGTGCCCGACTCCTCGCCGGGAGCGGTGACGGTCAGGTCGGCGTCCGGGTACGGCGTGCTCACCGCTCCGAGGTCGGCCACCGTCGCTGCGATCTCGTCGGCCGCGGCCGACGCATCGGCCCAGTTGTTGATGCCGATCGCGTCCGGGCCGAGGAGTGCATAGAGGTCGACGAACGAGAGGCATTCGATGGCGTCGTTCTCGGCGGAGGTGATCACGGACAGACCGTCGACGGCGACGATCAGCTCGATGAACTCGATGCCGTTGGCCTCGCAGTTCTCGACTTCCTCGGCCTTGATCGCGCGGGAGGCGTCGGAGACGTCGGTCTCGCCGTTGCAGAACTTGGCGAAACCGTCACCCGTGCCCGGGCCCTCGACCGTGACGGCGACGCCCGGAGCGAGGTCGGCGAAGGCGTTGCCGACGGCGATCGAGATCGGCTCCACCGTCGAGGAGCCCGACACGAAGATGCTGCCGGAGAGGTCTGCGACGTCTCCGGTGGTGGCTGCCCCTTCGGCGGTCGCCTCGGTCGTGGCTTCGGCGGTCGCCTCGGTCGTGGCTTCGGCGGTCGCCTCGGTCGTGGCTTCGGCGGTCGCCTCCGCTCCGGAATCGTCATCGTCGTCGCCACCACATGCAGCGAGGACGAGAGAGGCCGCCATTGCGCCGGCGATCACGCGGTTCGAGAAAGACTTCACGTTGGTACTCCAATCAGAACGTTCACGAGTCGAGGTCAGCTGACCTCGGAACGGACGCTACGACGGAAAGATGAACGGCTCCGGACCCCGCACGTGAACGATGGCTGAACACGTATTGCCCGGCGGACCCCCGCTGACCAGGCCGTGTTCAGATGACGTTCACCTCGGCCGTCGGCGGATCCGGAGCTCGTGACGGGATTCACGAACAGATGAACATCCGGTGTCGCCCTCAGCGGCGGCTCTGATGCTGGCGTTCGACGGCCCAGCGATACATGCGCTCTTGGGCATCCGGCTCGTACTCGTCCAGCGGCCCGCACCGAAGCCAGCTGTCGTCTGATTGGAGTTCCCATCGCACGATGTCGTCAGCCAGGTCGAACTCCAGTTTCTGATCGAGCCATTCGCGATGCTTCGGGTGACGGATCGGGACGAGCACTTCGACCCGCCGATCCAGGTTGCGCGGCATCAGGTCGGCCGAGCCGATCAGGTACATCGGACCGTCGTCCTCATCGCCGTGTCCGAATCGGTAGATCCGGCTGTGCTCGAGGTAGCGGCCGAGAATGCTTCGCACACGGACGTTCTCGGACAGGCCCGGGACACCGGCTCGCATCGTGCAGATACCACGAACGATGCCGTCGATCTGCACCCCGGCATCGCTCGCCGCATAGAGCGCATCGACGATCGCGATGTCGGCGATCGAATTGCACTTCAGCGTGATGCGACCCTCGGCCCCGAATTCTGCCTCACGTTCGATCAGCGCGATCAACTGACGCTTGAGATCTCTCGGCGCGACGAGCAGACCGCGGTAGTCCTCGCTGCGGCTGTAGCCGGTCAGATGGTTGAACAGCTGGGTCGCATCGGCGCCGATCTCGTTGTCACAGGTGAGGAACCCGAGATCTTCGTAGAGGCGGGCCGTCTTCGAGTTGTAGTTGCCGGTTCCGATGTGGCAGTACCGGCGCAGCTGATCGCCGTCGTCGCGCACGACCAGGATCACCTTCGAGTGCGTCTTGAGACCGACCATGCCGTAGACCACGTGCACACCGGCGTGCTCGAGGTGTCTGGCCCACTGCACGTTGTTGGCCTCGTCGAAGCGGGCCTTGAGCTCGACCAGCACCGCGACCTGCTTGCCGCGCTCGGCGGCACGGATCAGGCTCTTGATCACCGGGCTGTCTCCACCGGCGCGGTACAGCGTCATCTTGATCGACTGGACCCTCGGGTCGTCCGTGGCCTGCTCCAGGAACTTCTCGACGCTGCTGGCGAAACTCTCGTACGGGTGATGCATGAGCACGGCCCGATCCCGCATGACCGAAAAGATCGGGCGGTCGGTTCCCTCGGCGAGGAACAGGCGGCCCGGAGTCACCGGCGGCCAGGCGCGGTCTTTCAGATCCGGACGATCGATGCCGTGGAGTTGCCACAGGCAACTCAGGTCGAGCAGCGCCCGATGTCGGGACACGTTGCGGGGGTCGACCTCGAGCTCCCGGACCAGCAGCTCGAGGAGTTCGTCGCCGATCTTCTCTTCGACCTCGAGCCGGATCGCCTTGTTGAACCGACGCTTGCGAAGTTCGAGCTCGACCGCCTCGAGCAGATCGTCGGCCTCGTCTTCCTCGAGCGTGAGGTCGGCGTTGCGGGTGACCCGGAAGACGGCCCACTCCTCGACCACCATGCCCGTGAACAGGGTGTGGAGGTGCGCCCCGATGACCTCCTCGGCCGGCACGAAACGCCCGTCGCCGAGCGGGATGAGGCGGGGAAACACGTCGGGCACCTTCAGCCGGACGAAACGACGCTCGGCGGTGACGGGGTCGGCGACGTGTGCGGCGAGGCTGAGCGCCAGGTTCGAGATGTAGGGGAACGGGTGCACCGGATCGACCGCCAGCGGGGTCAACACCGGAAAGATCCGCTCCTCGTACAGCTCACGCATCGTCGTGCGGTCGTCCTCGCCGAGTCGGTCCCACGAGACGATCTCGATTCCCTGGGCCGCAAGCTCCGGGACGAGTTCATCGAGGAAGATGTCTTCTTGCCGCTCGAGCAGCGGCGCGACCTTCGAGGTCACCTCGACCAGCGTTTCGAGGGGGGTTCGCCCGTCCCAGGTGCGGTCGTCGAGACCCGCCGCGACCTGATCGTGGAGCGCGGCGACGCGCACCTGGAAGAACTCGTCGAGGTTGGTCGACACGATCGCACAGAACTTCGCACGCTCGATCAGCGGGATGCCGGGTTCGGCTGCCAGCTGCAGCACTCGATCGTTGAAGTCGAGCCAGCTGAGCTCGCGATTGAGGACGCGGTGAACCGGCGCCGGAAGATCGTCGGTCGGAGTGGGGGCGACGTCGGTCATCGACGCGTCCGAGTCACGCCTCTGCGTCTTCGGGGAGGCCGAGCTCCCACTCGAGCGAAATGAGCTCGCGCTCCGCATCGCGGTTGATCCGCTCTTTGTTCCGGCGGAACTGGGGGTCGTCGCGTGGCAACAACACGAGGCGGGCGAGCGCCCGGGCCCTGAACTCGTCGAGCACCTGACGCTCACCCCAGTCGCCGTAGACCTCCCAGTGAGGGGAGACCGGACCGAGGTAGGCGATGCGGGCGTGCGCCCGCGGGGCAGCTTCTTCGACGACATCGGACATTTCCGGGAGTGTAACGCGCTCGCTCTCCTTCGGACCATTGGTGAGCAGCGTGTTGCGGCAGCCGCTGCCGTCGCGCCGGGGTCGTGCCGTCGTCGTGTAGCTGACGGCTCGCGGTTGAACCCGGGCCGATCGACCCACGATTCGCAACATGACGAAACGATGAACTCAGCCACGTCGGCGGCCGGAACGGTGGACTTATCATTACAGTTATGTTACGGTGCCAGGTCAAGCGGGAACCAAAGCGGTCGACGGAACGTCAAGAACGGTAATCCACACGATGATCGGGACCGAAGAACGATGGGGACCACCCGCATCGCGGGCCATCGTCACACCCCCCATCGTCACACCCCCCCAGGAGGCAAGCAGATGAACACGAGCCCACTCCCCGATCCGGACTCGGCGACCGCATGGATGGCTGATGGCTCCTGCCGGATGTACCCACCCGCGACGTTCTTTCCGAGCGACGGTGTCGGAGTCGACAGAGCCCGCAAGATCTGCGCCGGCTGTCCTGTTGTCGACACCTGCCTCGAGCATGCGCTCGAGCACCGCATCGAACACGGCGTCTGGGGAGGGTGCAGCGAGCGTGAGCGTCGCCGGATCCTCAAACGTCGACGCCTCGCCGCCGAGGCTCACAGCAACTGACGGCGGGCACCTCACAATCGTGCAGCGGCCACGCCGGTCTCTGCCGGCAGCCGCTGCTCCACCCGCCCCCGACCACGCAGCGATCGCTTCGGCCCGCAGGTGCGACACCGAGCCCGCACGCGCAAAACGGCCGAGTGCCCGTTGGGACTCGGCCGTCGGAGCGGGTCACGTTCGGTGACCCGATGAGATCAGTTCTGGCTGTCGGTCGTACGCGTGTCGGTGGTGGCGTCGTCTTCGAGCCCTTCGGACAGACCGTCCTTGAACTCCTTCTGCGCCTTGCCGAGGTTCTTCGCGAGCTTCGGCAGTTGCGACCCACCGAACACGAGCAACACGATAACGAGAACGATGATCCATTCGGAACCGCTTGGCATGGGAGCAGCCTAACCGTCAGGCGCCGATGATGCTGCGCGCAGCCTGCGCCCGTTGACGCCGGATGCGACGGCGCTCACGTTCGGACAGGCCACCCCAGATGCCGAACTTCTCGCCGTTCTGGAGTGCGAACTCCAGGCACTGACCCCGGACCACGCAGCCCCTGCAGACCTCCTTGGCCTCACGGGTGGAGGCACCGCGTTCCGGGAAGAAGAGGTCGGGATCGACTCCGAGGCAGTTCGCATCGTCCTGCCAGTTGTCGTCGAGTTCGCGTGGATGCAGCATCTCGTCGGGAATCGCCCCGGGAGTGGTGCCGTTGGTCGTGTTGGTCATGGTGTTGGGACCCCCTGCCATGGTGCCCGCAGTGCTCGTGCGTGACGAACGTGTTCGGTCGGCGCTGCGGTGGAACGCAACGTTGTAGTTACAGTCATGTGATTCTCGCATACCATACCGCCTCCTGGCAAGAGCGCATTTCGCGAATGGCTGACCAGGGGCACGCGGGGTTGACGAAAGCTTGAGACACGCCGCGGCCTGATACCACGGAGAGTAGCCGGATGCGCGCAGTCAACCGGCGTGGCGATGTGTCATCCGTCGCCGATGCTCCAGGAAGTCGACCAGGACGTAATCCCCGAGCGCCTCGTTGGTCGTGTAGAACGCTCGGCCCCCGTTGAGCTGCGTCATCTTCTCGATGAAGGCCTGAAGCGCCGAGGTCGCATCGAGCACGAACGTGTTGATCCTGATCTGGTCTCGCGTGCAACGCACGACCTCACGCAGCGTGGCTTCGACGGTCTCACGCACTGGCGGGTAGTTGAAATAGACGTCACCGTGCGGCGTGATGTGCGCCGTCGGCTCACCGTCAGTGATCATGATGATCTGCTTACTGCCGGTCTGCTTGGCGAGCAACTGCCGCGCCAGCGTGAAACCGTGGTGCATGTTGGTGCCATACACGAAATCCCACGACACCTCCGGCAGTTGATCGGCCGTGATGACGCGTGCGGTTTCGCTGAAGCCGACGAGACCGAGGTAGTCGCGCGGGAACTGCGACGAGATCAGGTGATGCAGCGCCATGGCCACCTTCTTGGCCGGGAGGAAGTTGTCGCGCATCGGCATCGACATCGACAGGTCGAGCATCAGCACCGTCGACGACCGGGTCAGGTGCTCCGTGCGCTCGATCTCGAAGTCGTCGGGTTCGAGCTGCACCGGTGTTCCGTGCCCCGTGCGACGCAATGCGTTACGGATCGTCCGATGCAGGTCGAGCTGGAACGGGTCGCCGAACTCGTACGGCTTGGTCTGATAGGTGCGCTCGTGACCCTGCCCGAGCTGGTGGACCTGGTGCTGGCCGACGTGCTCCTTCTGCAAGCTGGTGAAGAGATCCCGTAATGCGTTCGAGCCGATGGCACGCAGGCCGCGCGGCGTGAGCTCGAGCCGCCCCTCCTTGTTCTCGATGAGCCCCGATTCCTCGAGCATCCTGGTGAGCTCGCTCAGCCGTTCGAGCGACTTCGCGGCGTCGTCACCGAGGAGGTCGCGCACACGGTCCATGTCGGCCTCGGCAAGTGCGCCGGGGTTGGTGGCGTTCTGGAGGAGATGCTCGAGCTGATCGAGGTCACCAAGATCGGACATCGCCTGCATCGCCTGGGACATCCCCATCGGGTCCTGGCCCTCGAAGTCGTACGACTGTCCCCAGTTCATCTGCGGGAACATCTCCTGCAGGTTCGAACCGAGTTGCTGCATCTGCCATTGGAGGTCCATGTCCTCCATCAACTGGTCGGACAGCTGCTGGAGTTGCGCCCGCTGTTCGGGCGTCATCGAGTTGAGCATCGCCTGCATCGCCGCCATGCGGCGAGCCATCTGCTCGAGTAGCTCCTCGACGTTCTCCGGGTTCTCCGGGAAGAAGTCGCCGTACTCCTCCATGAACTGGTCGAAGCCGGGGTCCTCGCCCGCCTGGTGCTTCTCGAGCATCTCGTTGAGCGCCGCCATCATGTCCTTCATGCGCTGCATGTCGCCGGGCGTCATGTTCTGCATGCCGTCCGACATCTGGTCGACCATCTGCTGCATCAGCTCATCGCGCAACTTGTCGAGCAGCTGTTCGAACCGGCGCTGTGCCTCGGCCGACTCGAAGTCGTAGGCGCTGAGCTCACGGACCTTGCCGGCGAGATCGTCGGGCATCAGGTCGAGACGCATGTTGCGATCGGTCGCGGCGTTCCGGGCGCCGTCGGCGCGCCGGTCGTCACCACTGGATTCCGCATCGCGCAGGGCGTTCTCGATGGCGTGACGCTCCTCGTCGATGATGTCGTTCAACTCGTCGGAGATCTCGTCGTACACGCCACCGAGATCAGAACGCTCCAGGCGGCTCTGCCGCTCTTCGCGGAGCCGTTCGAGCATCTGTCGCAGCCCGTCCAAACGGTTCCCGTCGGCGTCGCGCAGCCCCTCCTGCATCATCCGACGGAGCGCTGCGTTGACATCACCGTGGTACAGCAGTTCATCGGTCAACTGGTCGAACAGGAGATCCGCATCGAGATCGAAGCCGCGCTGGGTTCCGTCCCACCGCGAATAGGAGAACCTTGGGGCCATCTGGTCACCGTACCCCTCGTGTCCAGCGGACGCCGATCGGGGTGGGGCGTGGCATCGCCGGAGCAATCCGGGCATCTCACATCCAGATATCGGCGTCGACGAGGACGAACCGGGCAGAGGACCGGGCATAGCCTGAACCCATGCGTGTCCCCCGCACGTTCGCGTTCCTCGACCTGTCCGGTTTCACCAACTACACCGCCGCGTACGGCGATGACGCCGCCGGCCGGATCCTCGGCACCTTCCGCCTGCTCGTCCGCAAGGTGGCGTCCGAACGTGGGGTTCGGATCGCCAAGTGGCTCGGTGACGGCTGCATGGTGGTCGGGGTCGAGCAGCTTGCGGTGATCGAGTTCGTGACCGACCTGCAAACCCGAGCCGCCGACGTCTGTGCCCCCCTGCAGCTGAGGGCGGGCGTCGCGACCGGCCGTGCACTGCTGTTCGAGGGCGACGACTACATCGGATCGGCCGTCAACATGGCGGCGCGATTGTGCGACCACGCCCGCAATGTCGACGTGCTGATGCCGACCGTGCACCTCGACAGCCTGCCCGAAGGCGTCAACGCCGAACCGTACGGCGACATCGAGCTCCGCGGTTTCCCCGGCGAGGTCGATGTGGTCCGGTTGACCGGCGGCCCGCCGGCAGTCGCCATGAGCGACGCACACGATCTCTGGGCGCGCGACATCGTCTGAGCGCTGCTGCCGATCGAAGATCGCGGTCCGGGAACGACTCGGCTGTCGGTCCGACCCGGATGCCATTGTCGAACGGCCTCGGCGGAAGTCATGGGAGACTCGACCGATGCACCCGGCCCGACTCTTCGTCCTCTGTGGTCTGCCGGGTTCGGGAACTACCAGCCGGGCGATCGAACTGGAGGAGCGATTCGGTGCTGTCCGGATCAGCACCGACGGCTGGCTGGCCGACCTCGGCCATGACATCCGGGACGAGGCGGTTCGGGTGCGAGTGCAGACGATCCAACGAGAACTGACGATGTCGATCCTGTCGACCGGCACCGACGTGGTGATCGAGTGGCGCACATGGACTCGCGCAGAACGCATGCAGCTCCGGGCCGTGGCCCGTGCCACCGGATCGCTCGTGCACCTCGAATTCCTCGACGCACCGCTCGCCGACCTCTGGGAACGGGTCAGCCGCCGGGGCCGCGAGCACGTCGCCGGACCGCGGGCCGTCACGCGTTCGGACCTGGAGGAATGGTCGACGGTGATCGAGCGCCCGACAGCCGACGAGCTGCGCGACTACGACCCGATGCCACCGGTGCGGGCCGGCGAGCAGCGGGGCGGACCGGCGTTTCCGTACGGGAGTTGGCGTCCCTGACCGGCGCCGGCGGCGATGTGTGTCAGAGGCGACCGCGATACGTGGCGCTCGTGCCGGAATCGTCCTTGTTGAGTCGTTTCGACAGGTGCAGCCCTTCGAGGACGAACTCGACCGCGGCGCCGAGCGCCGCCGGCGATGCGTCACCTTCGGCGAGCGCTCCGACCGGTTCACGCAACGCCGGCACCTGCTCGACGAGCGCGGCCAGCTCGTCGCTGGTCATGTCCTGACCGGTGTGTACGACAAGGCCCGCTTCGAACGCATCGACGATCGGGGTCGTGTGCGAGGGGTCGACGCGGTCCTTGAACACCGTCAAGACCGCACCTTTGACCAGCGAATCGAAGATCACACCCTCGCGCCCGTCTTCGAGCGCCTCGATCTCGATCTTGCCGATCGAACTCGCTGCGAGCGCATCGAGATCGTCGACACGGGCCACGATCGCGTGCTCGCCGGCCCGCAAACCGCGCCGGAGGGCGTTCGCAGCGAGCGCTTCGTAGTTCGACACACTCAGGCGAACACTGACCCCGCTGCGCTGGTTCACGTGGTTGCTCGCTCGTGCGAGCTGGCTGAAGTTGGCCACGACCTCGCCCAGGTAGTCGGGCACCGAGACACCCACCGTCTCACCGATCGACAGTGGCCGCGCCTCCTGCGTCATGATCGAGTACTCCAGCTCGGCGTCCAGCGGGTAGTGGGTCCGAATCTGGGAGCCGAAGCGATCCTTGAGCGGCGTGATGATCCGACCGCGGTTGGTGTAGTCCTCTGGGTTGGCGGACGCGAGCAGGATCACGTCGAGCGGCAGGCGGATCTTGTATCCACGAATCTGAACGTCGCGCTCTTCGAGGATGTTGAGCAACCCCACCTGGATCCGTTCGGCGAGATCGGGCAGCTCGTTGATGGCGAACACGCCGCGGTTCGTGCGCGGCACCATGCCGTAGTGGAGCGTCAACTCGTCGGACAGGTAGCGACCCTCGGCGACCTTGATCGGGTCGACCTCGCCGATCAGGTCGGCGATCGACGTGTCAGGGGTTGCGAGCTTCTCGCCGTACCGGGTGTCGCGGTGCACCCAGTGAACGGGCGTGTCGTCACCCATCTCGTCGATCAGGTCGCGGGCGTACTTCGACACCGGCGCGTAGGGATCATCGTTGATCTCGCTCCCGGCGACGATCGGCATCCACTCGTCGAGCAGGCCGGTCAGCGACCGGATCATGCGCGTCTTGGCCTGCCCGCGTTCGCCCAGGAAGATCACGTCGTGGCCGGCAAGCAGCGCGTTCTCGAGCTGCGGCATCACCGTGTCCTCGTACCCGACGACGCCGTCGAACAGCGCCTCGCCCCGGCTGATCCTGGCGACGGCATTGGCTCGAATCTCGTCCTTGACCGGCTGCGAGACCCAGCCCGACGCTCGAAGTTCTCCCAGTGTCTCCGCACGATCCGTCATGCCGTCGAACCTACTCCTCGGATCCCCACGTTGTCCGTTCGGCACCGAGCCCTCAGAGCAGCCACGTGAGGAGCCAGAGCGTGGTCATCCCGGCGATCAGCGTGACGATCAGGTTCTTGCTCCGCCACGCAACGAGGCTGGCGACGACGAGCGCGACTCCCTCGGCGACATCGAGACTCGGACGACCCTCGCCGCCCACCGCCAGATTGACGGCGAGGGCGGCGAGGACGGCGGGCCCGACGCTCCGAAGCGCTCGTGCGACCGGCGGCGCGATGGTTCGATTCGCCATTGCGACGATCACGACGGCGCGGATCGAGTAGGTCATGAGTCCGACGATCACGACGATCAGGGCAGCCGACCACGCGCTCATTCGGCCGCTTCCGTCCGGAGTTCGGCGTACGTGCCGGCAATGACCCCTGCGATGGCGCCGACGAGGATGCCCAGACGGTCCTGGAGACCCGCAGTGGCGAGACCGACGAGGCCACCGACCAGGGCCGCGACCGCCTGCGGCAGCTTGTTGATGCCGATCAACACCAGCCCGAGGAACATGATGGCAGGAGCGAAACCGAGTTGCCACGACACCGGAACGGCGGGGCCGACGATCATGCCGAGCGCGGTCGCCCACTGCCAGTTGACGAAGAAGAACAGCCCGGCGGTCAGGTAGTAGCGGCGGAACGCCGCCGGGGACCGGTCGGACTGCAGGAGCGCGAGTGCGAACACCTGGTCGATGAGCATGAACGGTCCGAGCCATCGCATCCATCGTGGTTGTTGCTGGAACGTCGAAGCGAGGGCGGCGCTGTACATCACGTGACGGGTGTTGATGACCAGCCCTGCGACGATGACCGCCCACAGGCTGGCGGTGCCCGCGAGCGTGATGACGGCCAACTGGGCCGCCCCCGCGAAAAATGAAGATCGACGTCGACCATCCGATCGCGATCGGCATCTCACCTCTGGTGACCTCGAGGCCGAGCACGAACCCGAACGGGATCGCCGGCAGGAACAGCGGGATCGAATCGGCGAGTGCCCGCCGATCGACGTGAGTCCCGACACCTGTTCCTGGCATCCGGCCGAGGGTACCGATGCGGCGTGGTCGGTACGCTCCCGTGGTGGACCTCAACGGGGTATGGCGGGCAACACCCGCCGACGACGACCTGCGCCGCGACGGCATCGGCTTGGAGACCGATGACTCGGCATGGCCCGAGATCGTCGTGCCCGGGCACTGGCGATCGAACCCGGCGTTCGCCGAAAGCGATGGGCCCCTGCTGTACCGACGGCGCTTCGGGCTCGACGAGCTCCCGGAAGACCGCCGACGCTGGCTGACCCTCGACGGCGTCTTCTACCAGTCCGATGTGTGGTTGGACGGCGCCTACCTCGGCGACGGAGAGGGATACTTCACGCCCCACTCGTTCGACGTGACGGCATTGAGCCGCATCGGTGACGAGCACGTCCTCGCGGTCGAGGTGGTGTGCTCACCCCAGGACAGCCATCGCGGCAAGCGGAACATCACCGGCATCTTCCAACACTGGGACGGCATAGATCGCGACTGGAATCCAGGGGGGATCTGGCGAGCGGTCCACCTGTACGACACCGGGCCTGCTCGCATCGACCGCCTTCGTGTGCTCTGCCGCGACGCCGACGATGCCCGCGCCCATCTGCTCCTCAGGGCCGCTGTCGACTGCGACCAGGGCCGCTCGGTCGTGATCCGCACGTTCGTCGACGGCGAGGTCGCGAGCGAGTCGGAGCGACGACTGGCCAACGGTCAGAACGACGTCCGCTGGGGCATCGACATCGCGAACCCGGCGCTGTGGTGGCCGCGCACACTCGGGGATCAGCCGTTGACGACGATCGAGGTGGAGATCGTCATCGACGGCGAGGTGAGCGACTCTCGCATCCGTCGCACCGGGCTGCGCGAAGTCGCCTGGAACGACTGGTCCTGCTCGGTGAACGGTGAACGTCTGTTCCTCAAGGGCGCCAACCTGCTCCCGACCAGGGCCGGTCTCGCCGATGCGACTCCGGCCGAGATGAGACGGGACATCGAACTGGCCGTGGAGACCGGACTGGACGTCCTACGAGTGCACGGCCACATCGCGCCGCGGCCGGTCTACGACGCTGCCGACGAGCTCGGCATGCTGCTCCTCCAGGACTTTCCGCTGCAATGGGGATACGCCCGATCGGTGCGGAGCCAGGCGATCGCCCAGGCCCGGGCCGCGGTCGATCAGCTCGGTCATCATCCGTCGATCATCCAGTGGAACGCCCACAACGACCCGGCGGCAGTAGCGATTGGTATCGAGGGTGACACCACAGCGTCACGCCTGCGATATCTCGCGGCCCACCAGCTACCCACCTGGAACCGCACGGTGCTCGACCGATGGGTGAAACGATCATTCGAACGAGCCGACCCGACCCGACTGTGCGTTCCGCACTCGGGCGTCCTCCCCCACTTCCCTCGGCTCGACGGCACCGACAGCCACTTCTACTTCGGTTGGTATCACGGCGATGTTCGCGATGTCGAGCGGCTCGCGGCGGCGGTTCCGCGGGTGGTCAGGTTCCTGTCCGAGTTCGGCGCCCAGGCGGTGCCCGACACCGCCGACTTCATCGATGTCGAGGCATGGCCGAACCTCGACTGGGAGATGCTCGCCACCCGACACGGCCTCCAGAAGTGGGTGTTCGACGAGCGGGTTCCCCCGTCGGAGTTCGCCACGTTCGACGCCTGGCGACGGGCGACCCAGAGCTACCAGGCCGAGCTGCTGCGCCACCACGTCGAGTTGCTCCGGCGGCTCAAGTACCGGCCGGCGGGCGGGTTCTGCATGTTCGCGTTCAACGATCCGGCGCCCGTCGTGTCGTGGAGTGTGCTCGATCACGAGCGTGTGCCGAAACCGGGGTGGGAGGCACTGAAACGATCCTGTGCACCGGTGATCGTGGCTGCCGACCGACCGCCCGAGGTCGTGGCACCGGGTGAGAAGGTGTCGCTCGACGTGCACGTGGTGAACGATCTGCGCGAAGCCGTCGACGGCGCGGTCGTCGATGTCACGGCAAGTTGGTCGGGAGGGTCGCGTCGATGGCGCTTCGGCGGCGATGTGGGCCCCGACGAGTGTGTTCGGGTCGGCACGGTCACGTTGGAGGTGCCCGACACGCTCGGAGCACTGAACTTCGACCTGGTCCTGACAGCCGGCGATCTCATCCAGACCAACCACTACCGGACGGTGATCACGGTCCTGCCCGGCTGACACGGCAGAGCCGCCGTTGGCGTGGGTGGCGCCGTGCACGCGTGACCCTGTCCGATTCGGGAACCACGGCCGCGCCGCCGTGGGCGGCGACGTAACATCGGTCGTCGTGCCGTCGATGCAGGTCTCCGGGCTCGGGTGGAAGCTTCCGAGTGGCCAGGAGCTGTTCCGCGATGTCTCGTTCTCGGTCGGCAGCGGTGACCGAATTGCGCTCGTCGGGGCGAACGGTGTCGGCAAATCGTCCCTGCTCCGCATCCTGACCGGCGAGCAGGCGGCGACGTCGGGCACGTTCTCGATCGACGGCCGACTCGGCGTGATGCGCCAACTGGTCGGGATGAACGACGAAGGCTCACCGGGCACCGTTCGCGAGCTGCTGCTCTCGCTCTCGCCCGACCGCATCATCGACGCTGCCGAACGGCTGGCCGCGGCGACCGTCCACGTCGACAGCGACCCGATGAAGTACGCCACCGCACTCGGCGAGTGGGGCGACGTCGGCGGCTACGACGTGGAGGTCCAGTGGGACGAAGCGTGCGGGCGCACACTCGGCACCGACCTCGCGGACGTCGCCGACCGACCGCTCCGTACGCTCAGTGGGGGCGAGCAGAAGCGACTCGCGCTCGAGTTCCTCCTGCGCGGCGAGGCCGACATCCTCGTGCTCGACGAGCCCGACAACTTCCTGGATGTCCCCGCGAAGCGATGGCTCGAACGCCAGCTCGGCGCCACACAGAAGACCGTGGTCTTCGTCAGCCACGACCGTGAGCTCCTCGCATCCAGCGCCACCAAGATCGTGACGATCGAGGCGTCGGGGGCGTGGACACACGGCGGCGGATTCGCGACCTATGCGGACGCCAAGGACGCCCACGCCGCCAAGCGTGCGCACGACACGGCGTTGTTCGACGACGAGAAGCAACGTCTCGAGGACTACGTCCTGCTGATGCGCCAGCGTGCGTCGATCAGCGAGACGTTCGCGCCGAAGCTGAAGGCGGCGGAGTCGAAACTCCGCCAGTTCCTGCAGAAGAACGAACGACCCGACGAGTTGCGGGAGCAACAGATCGATGTCCAGCTACGGGGGGCCCGCACCGGCAAGCGCGCCGTGATCGCCGAGCAACTCGAGGTCGCCGGCCTCACCGAGCCGTTCGATCTGGAGCTGTGGTACGGCGAACGGGTCGCGGTGCTCGGCGGCAACGGGGTCGGCAAGAGCCATTTCCTGCGACTCCTCGCCGGCGACGAGACCGTCGAGTCCGATGGCACGTGGCGGCTCGGCGCGAACGTCGCCCCCGGGCTGTTTCACCAGACCCACGAACATCCCGAGTGGGTCGCCCGCACCCCGGTCGAGATCCTGCACGATCACGATGTCGTGCTCGCGCCGGCCATGGGAATGTTGCGCCGCTACGAGATCCAGGGATGCGCGCACCAGCCGTTCGAGACGTTGAGCGGGGGGCAGCAGGCCCGCTTCCAGATCCTCCTGCTCGAGATCGGTGGCGCGACGCTGCTGTTGCTCGACGAGCCGACCGACAACCTCGATCTCGTCTCGGCCGAGGCGCTCGAAGTCGGCCTCGCGAAGTTCGACGGCACGGTCATCGCAGTCACCCACGATCGGTGGTTCCTCCGCGGCTTCGACCGTTTCGTCGTGTTCGGCGACGATTGCACGGTGACCGATCACGCCGACTGCCCGGCGGCGTGGCGCTGATCGTCGTGGGTCAGCCGTCGACGCGGTCGAAGAACTCGGCGAGTCCCTCCGGGTCGAAACGTGCCGTGAGCACACCCTGGGTGTCGTGGCCGAGGTCGAGCGCTGGGCAGAAGTAGTCATCCGTTCCGACCCAGAAATGTGGCGAACCGGCCACCCCACGACGGCGACCGTCGTCGTAGTCGGCCTGCACGCGTGCCGACTCGTCCGGACCGGGTAGGGCGACATCATGGCGGGCAGCAATGTCGCTCAACACCCGCCGGTCGGCCACATCGAGTCCGTGTTCGAACAGCGCGGCGCGCAGGTCGAGGCTGACCGCGAGACCGGTCGCCAGGTCGGCTTCGTAGGCCGTGGCGGCCAGTTCGAGCGCCGGGACCGTGGTGTCGGGCCAGCGTGTGGCATCGAAGCCGCGGAAGTCGTTCACACCGAGCTGCTCGCTCAACACGGACGACTTGACGGCGACCGCTTCTGCATCCAGCCCGGTGCCGTTGACCCACTCCAACGGCCATGCCCGGACGTGCACCGCCGTCGGGTCGGCGAGTGCGTCGACGTGCTGGACCACGCGCTTGAGACCGACGTGCGTGAAGGGGCAGGTGATGTCGGCGAACACCTCGATCACGCGGGGGTGGTCGGTGTCACCGCTCACGTCGAAGGCCCGCTCATCACTGCTCGATCGTGCGCCTCAGCTTCGACTGAGCGCCTTGCGATTCTTGAACTTGGATGTGAGGTAGTCGGCGTTCATGACCGCGATCACGTCGATCGAGATCTCCTTCGGGCATGCCGCCTCGCACTCACCGTGGTTGGTGCACGATCCGAAGTGGGCGTCCATGGTCTCGACCATCGCCTCGGCCCGCTTGTAGCGCTCGGCCTGACCCTGCGGCAGCAGGTTGAGGTGGGCGAGTTTGGCCCCCGTGAACAAGTTGGCCGCACCGTTCGGACACGCCGCCACGCACGCTCCACACCCGATGCAGGCAGCCGCGTCCATCGACGCATCGGCAACCGGCTTGGGGATCGGAATGAGATTGGCATCCGGTGCGCCACCGGTGGGTGCGGTCACGAAGCCGCCCACCTCGACGATCCGGTCGAGCGGGCTCCGATCGGTCATCAGATCCTTGATGATCGGGAATGCCTGTGCCCGCCAGGGCTCGATCGTGATGACGTCGCCACTCTTGAAGGTCCGCATGTGGAGTTGGCAGGTCGCCGTACCCTGCTGCGGCCCGTGTGCCTGGCCGTCGATCATGAGCGAGCACGTGCCGCAGATGCCTTCACGGCAGTCGTGGTCGAACACGATGGCTTCCTGACCGGACTCGATGAGCTGCTCGTTGAGGATGTCGAGCATCTCGAGGAACGATGCCTCGTCGCTGATCTCCTCGATCACGTGGTGTTCGAAGCGGCCGGTCGAATCGGGCCCGGCCTGACGCCAGATCTTCAGGGTGATGTACGTCAGCGTGTTGCTCATGATCGGTCGCTCCTCCGGTGTCCTGGCTGCATCGTGGCGTTCACTTGTAGCTCCGGGTCTGGAACTGGACGACCTCGTACTCGAGCGGTTCACGATGCTCGATCGGATCGGTCATGTCGCCGCTCCACTCCCAGGCCGTCACGTGGGCGAAGTTCTCGTCGTCGCGGAGGGCCTCACCCTCGTCGGTCTGGTGTTCGGAACGGAAATGGCCACCGCAGCTCTCCTCGCGGACCAGCGCGTCCTTGCACATCAACATGCCGAGCTCGAAGAAGTCGTCGATGCGGGCGACCTTCTCGAGCGTCTGATTGACGCTGGCCCCGTCGCCCGTGACCTTGACGTCGGACTTGAACTCCTCGTGCAGGGCCGGGATCTCCGACAGCGCCTTCTCGAGGCCGGTCCGGTTGCGATCCATGCCGCAGTAGTCCCAGATGATCCTGCCGAGCTGACGGTGGAAGTGGTCGGGGCTGCGGGTCCCGCCGATCTCCAGGTACGACGTGAAGCGGGCCTCGGCTTCGGCCTCGGCCACGCCGAAGGCCTCGTGTGTCTCGTCGGGGATGGGCTTGTTGAGCCACTCCGACAGGTACGGCGCAATCGTGTACGGCAGCACGAAGTAGCCGTCGGACAGACCCTGCATCAGCGCTGAGGCACCGAGACGGTTGGCGCCGTGGTCGGAGAAGTTCGCCTCGCCGGCGCAGAACAGACCGGGCACGGTGGTCTGCAACTCGTAATCGACCCACAAGCCACCCATCGTGTAATGGCTGGCGGGATAGATGCGCATCGGCATCTCGTAGGGATTCTCACCGGTGATCCGCTCGTACATGTCGAACAGGTTCCCGTAGCGCTCGCCGATGACGTCGGCGCCGAGACGGTCGATCGCATCGGCGAAGTCGAGATACACGCCGTTCTTCAGCGGTCCGACCCCTTGGCCGGCATCGACCGCGCGCTTGGCGGCGCGCGACGACACGTCGCGTGGCGCGAGGTTGCCGAAGCTCGGATAGATGCGTTCGAGGTAGTAGTCGCGCTCGTCCTCGGGAACCTGGGCGGCGGGACGGGTCTCGTCGGGACTCTTCGGCACCCAGATCCGGCCGTCGTTGCGGAGCGACTCGGACATGAGGGTGAGCTTCGACTGGAAGTCGTCGGCCTGGGGGATGCACGTCGGGTGGATCTGCGTGTAGCACGGGTTGGCGAATGCCGCACCGCGACGATGCGCCCGCCAGGCGGCCGTGACGTTGCACGCCATCGCGTTCGTGGAGAGGTAGAAGGCGTTGCCGTACCCGCCGGTGGCGAGAACGACCGCGTTCGCGGAGTGCGAGCGGATCTCGCCGGTCAGCAGGTCGCGGGTGACGATGCCGGCGCAGCGGCCGTCGATGTTGACGATGTCGACCATCTCGACGCGGTTCCACAGCTTGACGTTGCCCAGCCCGACCTGGCGGGCCATCTGCTGGTAGGCACCGATCAGGAGTTGCTGGCCGGTCTGACCGCGGGCATAGAACGTACGGCTCACCTGGGCGCCACCGAACGAGCGGTTGGACAGCAGCCCGCCGTACTCGCGAGCGAACGGCACACCCTGGGCGACCATCTGGTCGATGATGTTCACCGACAGCTCGGCGAGTCGGTACGTGTTGGCCTCACGCCCACGAAAGTCGCCGCCCTTGAGCGTGTCGTAGAACAAGCGGTGGACGCTGTCGCCGTCGCCCTGGTAGTTCTTGGCGGCGTTGATGCCGCCCTGCGCGGCGATCGAGTGGGCGCGGCGCGGCGAGTCGTGGAACGTGAAGGCCTCGACGTTGTAGCCGAGCTCGCCCAGTGTCGCCGCAGCGGATGCTCCGGCGAGCCCCGTGCCGACGACGATGATCTTGAACTTCCGCTTGTTGGCCGGGTTCACCAACTTCTGGTTGGCGATGTAGTTGGTCCACTTCTCTGCGAGGGGACCCTCGGGGATCTTGGGGTCGAGATCGATGCTCATTCGGATGCCTCCTCGATGTCGTGGACACTCGTCACCGTGTCGTCGTAGTCGATCACCCCGGCGAGGGTCATGATCGGGATCGACACGTTGCCGACCACGATCAGCGTGGCGACCCCTGCCGCGATGCCCTTGCGCCATTGGTTGAAGCGCGGATTGCTCCATCCCATTGATTGGAAGAGGCTCCAGGTGCCGTGGAACAGGTGGATTCCGAGCGCCACGTTGGCGACGATGTACAGGACCGCAACCGGCACGCGACTCAGGCTCGCGTCGATGTTGCGGTAGACCTCGCCGCGGACGAAATCGGGGTTGAGCCACCCCCACGTGAGGTCGGCCAGGTGCCAGACGAGGAAGAGCAACACGATGATGCCGGTCCAACGCATCGAACGACTCGCGAAGCTGGCGACCTGATAGTCACGGCTGGACTGGTACTTCACGGGGCGGGCCTGACGATTCAGGATCGTGAGCGAGTAGGCCGCATGGATGTGCAACAACACGGCACCGATCAACACCAGGCGGAGGATCCACAACAGCACGCTGTAGGGCAGGATCGGCACCAGCAGTTCCCTCAGGAACTCGCCGTAGACGTCGATGTCGTACACCTGCTGCCCCTGCTCCTCGACGGTGCCGATGTACACCTTGAGGTTGCCGATCATGTGCGAGACCACGAAGCCGATCCCGATGATGCCGGTGATCGCCATGACGTATTTCTTGCCGACGGCGGTGGAGTAGAAGTCGAGCAGGAACGGCTTGCGTTTGCCGGTCGGCTCGACAGCAGTGCCCGAGACCGGGCCCCGACTGCGCGAGATGGTCTGTGACATGGGTTCGACGCTACCGCGCGACCGGCGACCGCCCCGAAACGGTCAGTCCGCCCATCTCCATGAACGCGGGGCCATCGCTGACTGCGATCGGTCCGCCCGCGCCCCGGGTTGGAGAGTTGGGGTCGGACCGACCATCATTGTGCGACTTTGTATTGACGCCTCAGGAGGCACGAACCAGTGGAAGCAATTCCCTATCTCGCCGCGCTTTCAGCCCTCGCCGGGCTGGGACTCGCCGGCTACTACTACACATCGGTGAAGGCGGCATCACCCGGCAACGACCGGATGGTCTTCCTGATGACCGAGATCCAGAAGGGCGCCAAGGCATTCCTGCAGAAGGAGTACCAGTGGGTCGCCGTGTTCGCCGTCGCGATGATGATCCTGATCGCGATCGTGATCGACCCATTGGCATCGGTGAGCTACCTGCTGGGTGCGGTGCTGTCGGCCGGGGCCGGGTACGCCGGCATGACCGTCGCCACCATGGCCAACGCCCGGACGACGGAGGCCGCCAAGGACGGGCCGGCCAAGGCGTTGCCGATCGCGTTCCGCGGTGGAGCGGTGATGGGTTTCGCCGTTGCCGGCCTGGCCCTGCTCGGCTTGATGTTCACCTACCTGTTGTTCGTCGAGTGGCTCCAGGTCGACCAGGCGTTCGAGATCGTGACGGCGTATGGCCTCGGAGCCTCGACGATCGCCCTGTTCTCGCGTGTCGGCGGCGGCATCTACACCAAGGCAGCGGACGTCGGCGCCGACCTGGTCGGCAAGGTCGAGGCCGGCATCCCGGAAGACGACCCGCGCAACCCCGCCACGATCGCCGACAACGTCGGTGACAACGTCGGCGACGTCGCCGGCATGGGCGCCGACCTGTTCGAGTCGTACGCCGGCTCGATCATCGCCCCGATCTCGCTCGTCGCGTTCGCCGGTGCGATCGGCGCCGAGAGCGCCGGTGACGACGGCGTCCTCCAGTTCTTCGTCTTCCCGATGTTCGTCGCGCTCATCGGCATGGTCGGCTCGATCATCGGTTCGTTCCTCGTCAAGGGCGGCGACTCGACCGACTCGAAGTCGTTGAGCAAGGCCCTCCACATGGGCACGAACGTGGCGATGGGCATCACGATCGTCGGCGTCGTCGCCGGCTCGTTCTGGATCTTCGGTGGCGACACGTTCCCGGAGGACAAGCCGTGGGGTCTCGCTGTCTCGGTGGTCGGCGGCCTGATCGTGGGTTGGGCGCTCGGCAAAACCGCCGAGTACTACACCTCCGACCACTTCTCGCCGGTGAAGAAGATCGCCCAGCAGACCGAGACCGGCCCGGCGACGACCGTGCTCAAGGGCATCAGCACCGGCATGGTGTCGGTGGCGGCATCGGTCGCACTGATCCTCATCGGTGTTGCCGTCGCCTACTGGGGCGGTCAGCAGGCGCTGGGTTCGGACAACGAGATCGGCGGCCTCTACGGCATCGCACTCGCGGCGATCGGCATGTTGGCCACGACCGGTGTCGTCGTCTCGGTCGACGCCTATGGCCCGATCGCCGACAACGCCGGAGGTATCGCCGAGATGGCCGAACTCGATCCGTCGGTGCGTGAAGTCACCGATGCGCTCGACTCCCTCGGCAACACGACCGCGGCGATCGCCAAGGGGTTCGCTGTCGGTTCGGCGGCGCTCACGGCGCTCGCGCTCTTCAAGAGCTTCGAGTTCGCCGTGGCGACGGCATCGGGTGGCACCACCAATCTCAACTTGAACATCGGCGAGATCGACGTCTTCATCGGCTTGTTCATCGGGGCGGCATTGCCGTTCCTGTTCGCCGCCCTCACCATCGACGCCGTCGGCCGTGCCGCGGCGCAGATGATCGAGGAAGTTCGCCGCCAGTTCCGTGAGATCCCCGGACTCCGCGAAGGCGAGCCGGGCGTCATCCCGGATTCGGCGCGTTGTGTGGCGATCTCGACCGAGGCCTCCCTCAAGGAGATGGTGATCCCTGGCGGGCTCGCCGTCGTCGTGCCCCTGGTCGTCGGGTTCATCGACGTCGACGCCCTCGGCGGCCTGCTCGCCGGCGCACTCGTCACCGGCTTCGCCCTGGCGATCTTCATGGCCAACGCCGGCGGCGCCTGGGACAACGCCAAGAAGTACATCGAAGCCGGTGCGCACGGCGGCAAGGGTGGCGACCCACACAAAGCGGCGGTCGTCGGTGACACCGTCGGCGACCCGTTCAAGGACACGAGCGGTCCGGCGATGAACATTCTCATCAAGGTGATGACGATCGTCAGCCTGGTGTTCGCCAGCGCCTTCGTCTGATCGGACGCTGATCTGGCTCGAGCCCGGGCGCGAGCCCTGGCTCGTTCGCGTCCGACGACATGCCGAGGCCTGGCCGCTGGCTCCCGTCATCGGTCGATGTGTGATCCTGATGGTGTGGACTCGGCCCATGCCTGGAAGCGGTACTACCGAGCCGAACGCGACCGCCTCGGCGCAGCCGCCCTGCTCGCGATGGTCGATTCGGCACCGCAACTCGACGTCGGTGGCGCCCGAGCAATCGTCATCCCACACACCCGCATCGAGGTGACCGGCCACCAGATCGCATCGGCAGTCTCAGCAGTGCTCACGTCCGGCGTCGATCAGGTGCTCGCGATCGGCGTGTTGCACGGCGCCCGACGGAGTGACGCGAAACAGGTCGCGGCTGCACGTGACGGCGACCGCGACGCAATCACCGCACTGCGCGGTGTTCACCACGAGACCGACCTCGCAGCCGAGGAGTTCTCGCTCGACGGCTTCGTCGAGATGCTGGGCCTCGCCGCAGATCGTGCCGCACGCCACATCGACGTCGTGCAGCGATACCCGTTCCTGGTCGGCGACGACCCGGCGACGCTGCCCGGCATCGACGAGCTCGAACGTCTCGTCGCCGGCGGAGCACTGCTCGTCGCCACGACCGACCCGATCCACCACGGTCATGCGTACGGTACGGCGCCAGACGACTGCCTCGATCCGACCGACCCCGAGACCCTGGCGATGGCCCGGTCGGTGATCGACGAGCAACTCGCGGCGCTGTCCGACCATCGGTTCTCCGACTTCGCCCGACTCACCGAACGCGACGGATCCGACTTCCGGGACACGGGTCCGACACTGGCCCACCTCGTCGGTGCGGGGTTCGTGTCCGAGGTCCACGACATCGCCCTCGTCGATTACACCGAACCATTGCATGCACCCTCACCCTCCTGGGTGGCAGGCGCACTGATCACGACCTGACGACGCCCTGCCGGGCTGCACCCACGTGACCGGACGACCAATGCAGTTGATGATGCGCCGGCCGGATCCCCGGCCGGCCAGGTCGAGGAACTCCACGTACAGTTCAGGCGTGCATCCCTCCCCCCTCGGCCGCGAGCTCCCTGTGCTCCCCGGCCGTCTCCAGCGCCTCGCCGACGAGCTGGCCGAAGAAGGTCTGCCGGCCCTCGACGGTGCACCCGACCCGGTGGGGGCACTCGTCGAACTGGCCTATGCGCTGCGACCGCAGCTTCACGAGGGACGGGTGCCGACGTACGGCGTCCTGATACCCCCGACGCCGGTCGCGTTCACCGATGAACGGCTGACCGGTGCCGACTCGATCGGGCTGATCGCCGTCACGCGACCTCGACGTGCAGTTCGCACGGCGGTTCGCCGACGGCGTCACCAGCTTCGCGGTCCGCTCGTCGGACGCGATCACCGATCTCGCCTGTTTCGGACGGAACATGGCTGACGAGTACGACCTCGTCGGGCTCCAGGCCTCGCTCGGCGGGCTGATCATCCAGCGCCATCCGGGTGGCCAGGTTCGGGTGTTCGGGCCGGCGGGCGTGGTCCGCTGGAACGGCATCGCCTGGCACCATGATGCGCCGATCGATGCATGGGTCGGACGTCTGGGCACGGTCGCCGGTGATATCCCGATCGAGGGGGTGCGACCGCTGCTCCGGTTCGCGATCCACGAGCTCGGCGGTCGCAGGATCGGGGCGACGCTGATCTGGCGACCGACCGAACACCCCACGCCGGACCGCCGGCTCGAGCGGCTCGTGCACAACGCACCGCGGTTGCGACTCGACAGCGTCGGTGAGGAGGCCGCGATCGCGCAGGCGTTGTCGCAGACGGACGGAGCGGCGATCTTCGATGCCGGTGCGTCGCTGGTGGCACTGGGCATACGGCTCGCGTCGTCAGCTGCAGCCGAGCAAACCGTCTCTGCGATGAGCGGCATGCGACACACCTCGGCGCTGCGGTATTCGTTCGACGACCCGCACTCGGTCGTGATCGTCGTGTCGGAGGACGGGCCCGTGACGTTGATGCACGGCGGACGGGCGATCACCACCGTCGATCCCAGCGACGAACGCATCGGCTGAACCTCGCCGGCCGTCGTTCACTCCTCGGCGACGAAATCGATGAGCTGTTCGACGGCGCCGACCAACTCGGGCTCGAGATCGGCATAGGTCCTCACCTGATTCCGCAGCCTCGGCCAGAAGCCGTCGAACGGCACACCGAGGGCCCGGCACATGCCTTCCTTCCAGGGCTCGCCCCTCCGAACGTCCGGCCACGACGTGAGCCCCACCGTCTTCGGCCGGATGCCGGCCCACACGTCGACGAACGGGTGCCCGGTGATCAAGACGGCCGGATGGTCGACGGTCGCCGCGATCCGCGACTCCTTCGATCCCGCGACCAGATGGTCGAGCAGGATGCCCAGCCGGCGCTGTTCACCGGGTTCGAACGCTCGAACCGCGGCCGACAGGTCGTCGGCACCGTGCAACGGCTCGACGACGATGGCGAGCTCGCGGAGATCGTCGCCCCACACGTGCTCGATCAGTTCGGCGTCGTGCTTGCCCTCGACCCAGATTCGGCTGGCTGTGGCGATCCGGGCCGGCCGGCCTCGATCACCGGCGACCGATCCGGATGCGGTCACCTGCTGCGTCGCAGTCGGCCGAGCGGCCGGCCGCACCAGCGTGACGGGTCGCCCCTCCAACAGGAATCCGCCCGACTTCCAGGTGAAGTGCCGGAGGTGCTGCTGACGGTCCCGAAGGGTGACCGCCTCGTGGTTCCAGCGAACCACGTCGCCACAGAACCCACTCGCGCGGTCCTCCACCACGAGCCCCACCGCGACCTCGACGGTCGGGTACTTCGTCGGCCTCTTCGAGTCGGCGAACGCCTCGAGGATGTCCTGGTCGTATTTCACCGGCCGTACCTCATCAGCAGTGGAGTGTGGCACGGGAACCGCCGGCGATCGCGGCACGTCCAAGGTCCATGGGGAGCAACCACACGACAACACACGAACCAATCGATCCGACGATGTCGACCCGCCGTCGCGGACGGCGACGACCCGGCGGTGGCACGGCACTCGTCCTCACCGGCACATTGCTGCTGGCCGCGTGCGGAGGCGACGACGACGACTCGGGCGATACGGCAGAAGCCACGGCCGAGAGCCTGGGAGGCGCGGAGTCGGCCGGCGACTTCATCGCCACCGACGACAACGGGGATGCCGCCGCTTCGGAACCGTCGGATCCAGGTGCGCCCGCAGCACAGGTCGACACGACCTTCGACATCGGAGCGATCGGGCGCGACGTGATCATCGAGATGCGGGTCGTGCTGAGTAGCGCCGACATCCAGCGCACGGTCAGATCGATCATGGCGAGCGCGTCGACGCTCGGCGGAGGCGTCGCTTCGTCGGACGTGAACTATGGAGATCCCGGCGAGTTCGGCAGCGACGGGTTCGCCGTGCTGATCGTCAAGGTGCCGCCAGAGTCGGTCGATCGACTGCTCGACGGGCTCGACGACACCGCAGACGTGCAATCGATCAACCAGAGCGCGCAGGACGTGACCGAGCAACTCGTGAACCTCGATGTCCGCATCCGGAACGCCCGACAGAGTGTCGACAACGTCCGCGAGTTCATGGAACGGACCGAGAATCTCGACGAACTCGTGCGGCTCGAGGCCGAACTGACCCGTCGTCAGACCGATCTCGAGCAGCTCGAGGCACAGCAGCGGAACCTCGCCGACCGCGTTGCGCTGTCGACGATCACGATCGAGGTGATCCCGACTGCTGCCCTGCCCGAATCCGTCGATGACGACGAGACGATCGGCGACGCGCTTCGATCCGGATGGGACGCCTTCACCGCCATGCTGTTCGGGCTCGGCTTCGTGATCGCTGCGACCCTTCCGTTCGTCATCTCCGGGCTGCTGCTCGCACTGGTGGTCTGGCTGGTCGTTCGCCGACGGGATGCCGCTCGACCGGCTCGCAATGCACAGATGCCGATGGTCGCACCGGAACGAATCCCAGAACACGACGGCACCGCACCGGCCGTCGAGCGCGAGCGTGAGACCGAGCCGACCGGATGAACCCGCGACGGCGAGTGCTCAGGACACCGACGATCGGGCGCGCCACCCGGCCGAGGTCAGCACCCAATCGCTGACGGCGCCGTCCGGAAACGCGAACGGGGCGCGCAGCCCGGTGTGCGCGACCACCGGATCCAGCCGTACCGGGTCGAGCCGCTCGGCTCCCGTCCACCGACGCCAGCGATGGGCGGGAGCCTCGACGAACTCGATGTTCGGGCGGTCGAGTAGCTCGACCTCGCCGTGGGCGACCCCGATCTGTTCGTACCCGTGATCGATCGCTGTCGCCCCGCCGATTGCATACCACTCGACGTCGGACGCCATCGGCGTCGGTATCCCGTAACCACGGCCGAGCGCCTCGTCGGCGTCGTCGAGCGCCGCAGCGTGGGCCTCGTTGCCGACGGACCATTGCTGCATCGGCGCGACGCAATGGTGTTCGGCCCACATCTCGGGGGCTTTGACCACGAACGGGTCAGAACGAACTCTCACGTCCCACTCGGCGAGATGGAGCAACGGGCGACCTGCCTCGGCGATGGCCGACCAGTACCACGCGATGGCACCCATCAGTCGATGCCCTGACACGAAGCCGATCGTGGCGTCCGCAGTCCACGTGGCGAAGACCCACTCGTCGATCGCAGCCTCCTCGTGGACCGCTTCGTCGGTGGTTGACCAGGACATCATCGGGCAGACTATGGGCCTGATGAGCGACGACAGCACGGTTCGGTACCTCAGCCTCGCCTGGATTCGCGAACTCACACGCGAGGTCGCCGAGAGCGAGGCGCTCGGCGGACTCGCCTGCGACCACACGATCGGCGTCACCCAGGTGGTGACCGACGGCCCCGAGGGAGACGTGACGTACCACCTGCAGGTCGGTGACGGCGAGGCCTCGTTCGGCGCCGGACCCGCCGACCCCGAGGACGTCAAGATGGAGCAGGACTGGGACACGGCCGTCGGGATCGCCACCGGGGCGAACAACGCTCAGGACGCGTTCGTCAACGGCCGTATCCGATTGTTCGGCGACCAGCAGGCGTTGATGGGTGCCCAGCCGGTGTTCGGCGCACTGGATCACATCTTCGCGATGGTGCGCGAACGGACGCGTTACGAGTAGAGATGCCCGAGCTGCCCGAGGTCCAAGCGCACGCCGAACGGATCGCCGACGAGTTCGCCGGGCGTGTGCTCGTGAAGTTCCGGCCGCTCAAGTTCACGGCCCTCCGCACGGCGGTCCCCGCACCCGACGACGCATACGGCGAGCCGCTGCTCGGCGTCGGTCGTCGTGGCAAGTACATCCTGTTCGAGTTCGAATCTCTGCAGTTCGCCATCCACCTCATGCAGGGCGGGCGGCTACTGGTCGACGACAAGCAGTCGGCCAAACCGCGAGGCGGCCAAGCCCGATTCGTGTTCGACGACGGCCCTGCGCTCCTGCTCACCGAAGCCGGCACCGAGCGACGCGCCGGGGTGTGGTGCCTGCCGCCCGACGCCATCGATCCACCACCCCTGGACGTGCTCGGTCCTGACGCCGACACCGTCACCCCTGAGCAGATGGTCGAGCTCTTCGCACAGAAGAACCGGCGGGTCCACGGGTTTCTTCGCGACCAGCGATCGATCGCCGGGCTCGGACGCCGGCTCGCCAACGAGACCTGCCACCGGGCGAAGGTCAGCCCATTCGCGATGACCGGAAAGCTGGGTGATGTGGGCGCCACGAAGATCGTCGAAGCGATCCGGTCGACCATCGACGAAGGATTGGCCTCCGAGCGCACCCGTATCGACATGAGCTCATCGAAGGACCGCCCGAGTGGCGTCCACAATCGCGCCGGTGACTCGTGCCCGGTCTGCGGCGACGAGATCCGCGCCGTCGAGTATTCGGGCTACACCGTCAACTACTGCGCGACCTGCCAGACCGCCGGGAAGATCCTGGCCGACAACACCACGAGCAAGTTCCTCAAGTAGCAACCGCTGCGCGGTCAGGCGCCGGCCGCGATTAGCCTGACCGGCCGAATGAGTGCGACCGATTCCCTGCCCGAGCTGGCCAAGGCATACTCCCCCGCCGACGCCGAACCCGCCGTCGAGGCGGCCTGGGCGGCGGCCGACGTGTTCCACGCCGAGCCCGTGACCGACGGCACGGCCACCTACTCGATCGTCATCCCGCCGCCGAACGTCACCGCTGCTCTTCATCTGGGCCACGCGCTCAACAACACCCTCCAGGACGTCCTCATCCGATTCCATCGGATGAAGGGCATCGAGACGCTCTGGATGCCTGGTACCGATCACGCCGGAATCGCGACGCAGACGGTCGTCGAGAAGCGACTCCTGGCCGACGGCGTCAAACGCCTCGAGATGGGCCGCGAGGCCTTCGTCGCGACGACCCAGACCTGGAAGGACGAATACGAGCAGGTCATCATCGATCAGCTCGTCGCGATGGGTGCCTCGTGCGATTTCGATCGCACCCGGTTCACGATGGACGAGATGTGCGTCACGGCGGTGCGACACGCCTTCTACACATTCTTCGACGACGGCCTCATCTATCGCGGCAAACGGCTCGTCAACTGGGATCCGGCGACCCGCACGGCGCTCTCGGACGACGAGGTGGAGAACGAAGAAGTCGCCGGACACATGTGGTATCTCAAGTACCCGTTGGCCGATGGCTCCGGTCACATCACCGTGGCAACGACGCGTCCCGAGACGATGCTCGGCGACACGGCCGTCGCCGTCAATCCGAACGATCCGCGAGCCGACTCACTCCTCGGCCGAACCGTCCTGCTGCCGATCGTCGGCCGCGAGATCCCGATCGTCGTCGACGACTACGTCGTGATGGCCGACCCGGAGAGCTCCGACGCCAAGGCTCAGTACGCGTCCGGCTTCCTGAAGGTCACGCCGGCCCATGATCCGAACGACTGGGAGATCGGCCTGCGCCACGGCCTGCCGGTCATCAACGTGATGGGCCCCGACGCCTCGATTTCCGACCAGTACGGCTGGGACGACGTGTCGGCCGAGGCGAGCAACTTCATCGGCATGTCACGCGAGGTCGCCCGCGCCGGCATCGTCGAGTGGTTCAGTGAACGAGGGCTGCTCGAGGGTGTCCGTGACTACACCCACTCGGTCGGTCACTCGTACCGCAGCCACGTGCCGATCGAACCGTGGTTGAGCGACCAGTGGTACATCGCGGTGACCGACGACCGACTTCGCGGGTCCGCACTCCGGGCACTCTCGCCCGAGCAGGCCGCCACCCTGCCCACCGACATGCCCTCCCGAACCGAAACGCCCGGTGACGGCGGGCTCGAGATCTACCCGGCTCGCTACGCGCGCACCTATCAGCAGTGGCACGAGGGAATCCGCGACTGGTGCATCAGTCGGCAGCTCTGGTGGGGCCATCAGATCCCTGTGTGGCTCCGGACGATCGACATCGACGACGCACCCGAATCGGCACGATCGGCCGACATCGACACGGCGATACCGATCGAGTCTGGTTGGGCCGCGGCGGGTGCTGCCCACCTGATTCGCCGCACCACGGAGACCGAGGCCGAGGAAGCCGTCTGTGTACCGCCGGAGGCCACCCTCCGACGACTCGACCGCGACGACGATTCGATGAGCGAGACCGAGTTGATCGCCGCACTCGAAGCGGCCGGATTCGAGCCGCGACCCCGACGTCCTCGACACCTGGTTCTCGTCCGGGCTGTGGCCGATGTCGACCATGGGTTGGCCGTGGCCTGCGGACTACCCCGAGACCGTCGGCCTGCTCGAGTCGTTCAATCCGACCTCGGTGCTGACCACGGCTCGCGAGATCATCACCCTGTGGGTCAGCCGGATGGTGATGTTCAACCGCTACTTCCTCGACGGCCGGCTCCCGTTCACCGACGTCTTCATCCACGCCATGATCCAGGACGGGCACGGTCAGAAGATGTCGAAGAGCCTCGGTAACGGGGTCGACCCCCGTGACATCATCCACGGCCACGGCGCGGATGCCATGCGCTTCACCCTCGTCCAGATGACGACCGACACACAGGACGTGCGGATGCCCGTCGACCTCGTCTGTCCCTACTCGGGTGAGGCGTTCACGCCCGAGATGATCACCACGCCGGCAGGTCATGTCGTCGCCGCTCCCGTGCAATCGTCGCCGGGTGACCCGTCCAAGCAGATGGTCAGCGCCTACGGCGTGGCTGCGGGTCTCGTGCAACCGACCGACGAGCTGCCGCTCGCTCGCAACACGTCCTCGAAGTTCGACGTGGGTCGAAACTTCGCGAACAAGGTCTGGAACGCCACCCGATTCGCGCTCAAGCGCGTCGATGCCTCTCGACCTGCCGAGTCGGCGGTCGAGGTCGGCGGTCGGCCCTTCGCCGATCGCTGGATTCTGGCCCGGCTGACACGAACCGTGGCCCGCCTCGAGCAGACACTCGCCGACTACCAGTTCAATGCGTTCGCCGACACGCTCTACGACTTCGTCTGGCACGACGTCTGCGACCGCTACCTCGAGATGATCAAGCCCACAGTCGACGACGATCACGACCAGCAGGTCGTGCTGGCCGCGGTGCTCGATGCCGTGCTGCGGATCATGCACCCGGTGTGCCCGTTCGTCACCGAGGCACTCTGGCCCCACGTCGGCGCAGCGCGGTGCGGCGACGTCGCCGGACTCCACCTCCCCCCGTCCGAGCTCATCGCCGGTGCCGCGTGGCCCGAGATCGAGGCGATCCTCGACGATGCCGCCGCCATGGAGACCTGGCACCGTGCAGATCAGTTGATCGGATCGATCCGAGCGGTCCGCGGCGCCCAGAGTGTGGCGCCCCGCAAGCGGATCACCGTGCACGCTCCTGCGGAAACGATGACGCTCATCGGCGATGTCGACGGTGCTGTCGAGGTGCTGGCCGGTGTCGGCGAGCTGCACCAGCTCGACGTCATGCGCCCCGAGCGGGCCAGCCCGATCACGTTCGAGGGCTCGGAGATCCTCCTCAGCGGCCTGGTCGACGACATCGATCTCGATCAGGAACGCGATCGCCTCCGAAAGATCGTCGAGGGCAAGACGAAGCAGATCGGCGGGTTCCGAGGACGGCTGTCCAACGAGGGCTTCCTGGCGAACGCCAAGCCCGAGATCGTGGCCGACACACGTGCGATGCTGCAGTCCGCAGAGGCCGATCTGGCCGCTGCAGAGACCGCCCTCGCCAACCTCGGACGCGGCTGACCAACGGAACGTCACGCTCAGGTCGCGCGGGTCATCGACCGAAGACACTGCGTGAAGTCGTTCCCGATTCATTCGACGACCCGCCGTCGCGCCTGTAGCCTCGTCCCGATGCGATCGAAGTTGGGACGAATCGTGACGCTTTCCGTGGCGGGAGCGACGCTCCTCGTTGCGAGCGCGTCCACTGCCGGGGCGGGCACCGAACCGACGACCCCGACGAGCGAGCCGGCGCCCACCAGCGAGCCGCCGCCTCCGACGACCAGCACGACGACCACCACCACGACCACCACCACGACCACCACGACCACCACCACCACCACGACGCAGCCGCCGCTGGTCATCGAGCTCCCGCCGTCACCGGTACGGGTCACCCCATCGCGCGGCACCGCCGCCCAGGTCACGGATACCTTGCCCCCACCACCGACGACGACCACGCTCCCGCCGGAGTGGGTACTGCCACCGAACTCCGGTTCCGGTCGACGCGTGGTGTATTCGAAGTCGCGCATGCGGGTCTGGACCGTCGAGGCCGACGGCAACGTGTCGAAGACGCACCTCGTGTCGGGCCGGCGTACCTGGAACCAGCCGTCACCTGGGAGCTACAGCGTCTTCTCGCGCTCGCGCCACACCTGCAACATCAACAACCCACACATCTGCTGGCGGTTCATGGTTCGATTCACCAAGGGCCCGGGCGGCGACAACATCGGGTTCCACGAGATCCCGACCAACACCCGCACCGGCTACAAGCTGCAGTCGCTCAGCCAACTCGGCCAGGCCTTGTCGGGCGGCTGCGTGCGCCAGGCACCCAACGATGCCGCGTACATGTGGGATTGGGCCCCGATCGGCACCCCGGTCGTCGTCCTCGGCTGATCACCTGACCAGCTGCCCGACCAGCTGCCCGACCAGCTGCACGGTTCGCGCCCGTCCCACGGCGGTACGCTGAACGGCTCATGGCCACCCGGAAGCAACGCCGTACCTGGCCGCAGCGCCTCACGTTCGTCGCCGTCGTGATGGCGGCCTTGGCGTGTTTCGCGACCGCAGCCGGGCTGGGCGCCGGTCAGTGGGTGCTGTCGCAACGGCAACTCGTCGACATCGATCCCGTCGATGCCGCGTCGCTCGAAGTTGCGGGCGGCGACCCGACCGTCGTGATGCCCGGCGACACGACCACGGTGCCGGCAGCGGCAGCACCGGGCGTGACCACCACCACGATTGCGCTCGCTGAGCCCGAGGCTGCGAACTTCCTGGTCGTCGGCGCCGACAACGGCGGGTGTGACGAGCAGCCGCTGACCGGGGATCGCGACGATCTCGGCGAACGCAGCGACACGATCATGATCTGGCGGGCCAACCCCGACACCAACCAGCTCGCGGTGCTCTCGTTTCCGCGCGACCTGTACGTCGACATCGGCGGCCGCCGCGACCGGATCAACACGGCGTATCGACGGGACGACCCGAGCCGCTTGATCGAGACGATCGGCCGGAACTTCGGTGTCCCGGTCGACCACTACGTCCAGGTCGACTTCTGCGCATTCCGAGAACTGGTCGATGCGGTCGGAGGTGTCGACGTGCCGTTCGACTCCCCGGCCCGCGATCGCAAGAGCGGCCTCGTGGTCACGGATGTGGGCTGCGTGACCCTCGACGGCGATGCCGCCCTGGCCTACGTCCGGTCGCGGAGCTACGAGTTCGAGGATCCGCCCGGCAGCGGGAACTGGTCGAAGGACGGCACGTCCGACTTCGGTCGGATCGCGCGACAGCAGGACTTCCTGCGGCGTGTCGTCGCCAAGGTGATCAACGACGGGCTCTATTCACCGAGTGTCGCCTCGGCCCTGATCACCACGAATCAGAAGTACCTGGTGACCGACACGGGCCTCACGGTCAACCGCATGCTGGAGTTCGCGAACACACTGCGGCGCCTCGACCCCGGTGAGATCACCACGTACCGGATCGAGTCCTCGAGCGAGACCCTCTCGAACGGCGACAAGGTCGAGCGACCTCGCATCGGCGGCGACAACATGACGGCCATCCTGTCGGTGTTCAAGGGTGAGGCGATGCTGGGCGAAGCTCCGGACCAGGTGTTCGAGACCACGACCACAGTGGCCGGTGAGTCGTCACCCCCGGTGTCGGGCGACGATCGCACGGCGACCGGCTCGACCCTCCCGGTGATCGAAGCCGAGGAGAACACCGTTGGCGTCGTTCCCGACCGTGACGCAGTCTGCGGCTGACCGTCGGCGACGAGCCGCAGCGTTCAGCGTTCGAGGACTCGGGCGATCGCACCGATGATCGACGAAGGTCCGTCGACCGTGGTCCATCGCGCCCCGACCGCCTCCGCCAGCTCGGCGGCGTCGTCGCTGTCCCCCTCGGGAGCGATCACGACGAGCTCGTCCAGCGTTCTCGCCGCCCCGATGACGTCGCCGGGTTCCGTCGAGCGACAATCGGAGAGCAGGATCGCGACCTGTCTCGCCGCGGATGATGCCCTGAGCTGAGCGTTGGCGGCGAGGAGGGCGCCTGCCACGTCCGTCGTGCCGTGCCCGCGAAGCGCGAGCGTGCGGTCGATCACGTCGTCGACCGACCGGGTCTCCCACATGGCCTTCGGAGCAACGACTTCTCGGGCGAAGGACAGCACGGCGTATTCGCCCTCCGCACGGGCGGCGACCGCAGCCGCCGACAGCGCGGCCGTCGCCAACGGCGCCCCGTACATCGAGCCACTCCGGTCGACCACGAGACACCACGAGGTCGCCGGCTTCGCCCAGGCCCTGACCAGCAGATCCTCCGGGTCGATGGCACGGCGTTCGGCGTTCGCCTGGACCAGTGCGTCCAGGCTTGCGTCGATGTCGAGGTCGCCGCGGTCCGGTCGGTACGGCATCGAGACGACCTTGCCGATGCCGGGCGCATCGGCCGGCTCCTGGCGGGCGAGATCCAGGAACAGTCGTGCGGCCAGGGACCGCGCCAGCTCGCGCAGCCCGGCGTCGGTCGCCCGGGTCATCTCCGCAAGAAGCGCGAGGGCCTCGTCGGCGTCGTCGTCGAGCGCCTCGGCGAGCGCCGTCTCGTCGAGTTCGCCGACGTCCGGCGATATCTCGTCGAACATCGGGTTCGCCGACAGCTCGCGGCGCGATGCAGAACTCCGCCGAGCCTCGTCGATGATCTCGTCGGCGTCGTCGCCGGAGGCGACCGGAGGCGGGTTCAGCCCGCCGGAATCGCCCCGGTCGGGGCTGTCGCTTTTCCCGGGTCGTCGAGGCTGTTCGCAGGCGCCCCGAACACCTGCTGCCAGAGCTCGGTGATGATCTCCTCCGGGTCCCGGTGACAGCCCTCACGGACCCGGATCCGGCCGGACAGGGCGACCAGTGCGGCGTCGAGCGACACACCCGTGTCACGCATCGGCAGCGACCGGACGTCGCCGAGCGATGCCGCCACTGCGCACATGTCGATCGACCCACGGACCGACGAGCCGATGCGGACGTCCGGGTGCTCGCGGGTGAGGCGAACCAGTTCGACGGTCTGCTCGGCCCAGTCCGGATCGACGTCGGGTTGGTGTCGACGCGTGATCGCCGTCTCGTCGGCTGCGTCCTGATAGCCCACGGCGAGCCGACACACGCGGTCGTAGATCGCGGACGAGATGCGAGCCGTGCCGATCGCGTCGAACGGATTCATGGCCGCCACCAGCCTGAAACCGGGCTCGGCTGGGACGGTTCCGAGCCGAGGCACCGTGATCTCGTGTTCGCTCATGACCGACACCAGCACGTTGAGCGTCTCCTCGGGGACACGGTTCAGCTCCTCGACGTAGAGCAACGAGCCAGACCGGAGCGCTGCCACGAGCGGGCCATCCACGAACACGTCGGCGTCGTACCCGTCGGCGAGTACCCGGGCCGGGTCGAAGTGCCCGACCAGGCGGGCCGGCGTCAGCTCGGCGTTCCCTTCGACGAACTCGAAGCCGATACCGAGCTCACGAGCGATCGCTCGCAACAACGTCGACTTGCCGGTGCCCGGAGGGCCCTCCAGGAGCATGTGTCGATCGGCCGCGAGTGCGGCGACGACGAGATCGAT
Source organism: uncultured Acidimicrobiaceae bacterium (assembly GCA_963792905.1). Lineage (GTDB taxonomy): Bacteria > Actinomycetota > Acidimicrobiia > Acidimicrobiales > Ilumatobacteraceae > Ilumatobacter. The sequence continues at coordinate 487,916 of CAWBYE010000019.1, read as the reverse complement.
CTCGCGCCGCCGCCCGACGACCTGTTCGGTCAGGCGTTCGACGAGGTCGTGGTGGTTCACTCCGAGGTCGGCCGTCAGTCGAACAGGATGACGCCGCGGATGTTCTCACCGTTGCGCATCGCCTCGTAGCCCTCGTTGATCTCGTCGAGGGTGTAGGTCTTCGTGACGAGGTCGTCGAGGTTGAGCTGCCCCTGCAGGTAGAGCTCGAACAGTTGCGGGATGTCCTTGCGGATGTTCGCCGAACCGAACAGCGAGCCACGGAGTTGCTTCTCCATCATGGTCATGAAGATCGCCGGCACCTCGATGCTGGTCTCGGCGGTGCCGTGGAGGTTCGTCACGACGATCTTCGAACGCTTGCCGCCGAGATGGAACGCCTGCCCCAGCGTCGCACCGTCACCCGTCCCCATGGTCATGATGACTTGGTCGTACCCGCGGTCCCAGGTGACCTCGGGAATCGCCGCCTGAGCTTCCTCGATCGACGCGAACGTGTGCGTGGCGCCGAACTCCATCGCCTTCTCGCGCTTGAACTCGACGGGATCGATCGCGGCGACCACCCGGGCGCCGGCCATCTTTGCGCCCTGGATGGCGTTCGAGCCGATGCCGCCGCAGCCGACGACAGCCACGTAGTCGCCCGGACCGACTTCGCCGGTGTACACCGCGGATCCCCAGCCGGTGACGACGCCACAACCCAGCAGGCAGGCCTTGTCGAGCGGCCAGTCCTTGTCGATCTTGATGCAGCTCGCCTCATTGACCACGGTGTGCTCGGCGAAGGTACCGAGCAAGCACATCAGGCCGAGGTCGTGACCATCGTGCGTATGGTGCCGGTGCGTGCCGTCGAGCGCCTGGGTGCCCTCTGGCGAACGTCGCCAGGAGATCACACATGTTCGAGTGGCCCTCGGCGCACGACGGACAACGCCCGCAGGCCGGGATGAACCCGAAGACCACATGGTCGCCGGCCTCGAGCCAGTCGACGCCCTCACCGACCTCTTGCACCACGCCGGCGCCCTCGTGCCCACCGACCATCATCGGCGGCGGAACGAGACCGGTGATGTGTCCGTCGTATGCGTGCTCGTCCGAGTGGCACATGCCGGACGCGGCCAGCTTGACCAGCACCTCACCCCGCTTCGGGGGATCGAGTTCGATCTCCTCGACGCTCCACGGTTGTCCGATCTCACGCAATACGGCTGCTCGTGTCTTCATGATGCTGAAACCCCCGGGGATAGGTGCTGATACGCAACGGGTGTTGCGATCCGGACTGTAGCCAGCATCCGGAGGTCGTGCCGAAGCCGGCCGAACTGATCGACGTGCTCCGTTCGAATTCCTCCGCCGTCCTGGTGGGTCGACGCAGCGCCACGGTTGGCGCGATGCGATGAGGAGCCCCTCGGGTGATGGCCGATCGGGTTGGGATGTGGAGCTCCGGAAGACGGGGACCGGCCGATCCAAGGGGAGACGCCACCGCATGGGAAGCTGCCGACGTGCAACGACTCTTCCGGCAACTCGATGTCTTCGCAACGGGCCCGTACTCCGGCAATCCCCTGGCCGTCGTCGTCAACGGCGACGGCTTGTCCGCCGAGGACATGCAGCGGTTCGCGAACTGGACGAACCTCTCGGAGACCACGTTCCTGTTCCCACCGACCGACGACGCCGCCGACTACCGCGTGCGGATCTTCACCACGACGTGGGAGTTGCCATTCGCGGGGCATCCCACGCTCGGCTCGTGCGCCGCCTGGTTGGACGCCGGCGGTGCACCGACCGGCGGCGACACCATCGTGCAGGAATGCGGCATCGGACTCGTCACGATCCGACGCACCGGCGACCGGTTGGCATTCGCCGCTCCGGACCTCATCCGGTCCGGCCCGGTCGACGACGAATTCCGAGCACGGGTCGAACGAACCCTGGGTGTCGAAGTCCTCGACATCGCCTGGGCCGACAACGGGCCGGGATGGGTGGTGGCCGAGGTCGCGTCCGCCGACGAGGTGCTCACGCTCGAACCCGACTTCGGCGCCACGCTCGACCTCAAGTTGGGTGTCGTGGGTCGGGTGCAACCTCCAGGCTCGGCGTCGCACGACGTCGAGGTCCGGGCGTTCTTCCCGGGGCCGGCGTCGATGGCTGAGGACCCGGTCACCGGTAGTCTCAACGCATCCGTAGCGCAGTGGCTGATGGGCCGAGATCCGTCGCTCACCTCGTACGTGGCCCGGCAGGGAACGGCACTCGGACGCAGCGGCAGGGTGGTCATCGATCGCGACATCGACGGCAGCATCTGGGTCGGTGGACGGGTCGCGACCAGCGTGGCCGGCACGGTCGAGATCTAGCGTGGTTCGACTGTCACCTGGATGTACTGGCCGGGTCCGAGGTGGGTGTCCACGTATCCCTGGACCACAGCGGCGGTGACGTTCTCGAGCTCCGCTCGTTCGAACAGATAGTCGTCGAGGTCGCGCTGCGGGTGGATCTCGGCGTCGATGAGTTCCTGCACGAACGCACCGTTGTTGACGAAGTTCAACGCCTCTTCGACCTGTGCGAATGCATTGAAGAACTCCTGCTCGGACGGACCGTTGGTGCCGAGGTCGTCGAGTTCGGACACGACGAGATCGGCGATCGAACGCACACGGTCGGGTGACCCGGTGACGAACACGAACGATTCGATCACCGGATCAGGGTCGGTGGTGATGAGGGACACCGCCGACGGCGAGTAGCTCTCACCGAGCTCCTCTCGGATCACATCGGTCAACCGTGCCTGGATCAGCTGGGTCGACACGTCGGCGGTCACGCGCAATCCGGCATCGATGTCGGGGATCGGGCTCGTGAACAGCATCGTCACCGACGCGGTGTCGCCCGTGCCGGCAGCCACCTCGGTCCGGGCGACCCCTTCAGGGGGCGGAGCCTCCACGTCGACCCACTGCTCGGATGAACCCGAGCCTGGCAGCGTGCCGAAGTAGGAATCGGCGAGTTCCATCGCGGCGTCGATGTCGAAGTCTCCGGAGAACACGAAGACCCAGTCGGAGCCGTCTCCGTACCGATCACGCCAGACCCGCTCGACGCCGTCGAGATCGAGGGTGGCGAAGTCGTCGGGCTCCGGCAGCGACGCGTACCGGAGCTCGCCCGGATAGCGCAGGTCGAGCAGTGCCTCGTCACCGGCGGCCCGCGCGTCGGATGCCGGGTCGGCGACGACCGGACCGACGCGACTCCGAACCTGGTTGAGTGCGACGACGTCGAACCGTGGCTGGGTCATGTACAGGTGCAGCTGCTGGAAGAGCACCTCGAGGTCGGCGGAGGACGCCGAACCGCCGAAGTGGTCGACGTACGGATCGATCCAGGCGCCGACCTGTGTGTCGGTACCCGCCGTGATCTGGCCGACCTCGGCCTGATTGAAATCGGCCAGGCCGCTCGACGTCACGATGTCGGCGGCGTACAGCGCGTCGACCACGTCCGCGTCGGCGACCAGCGACGACCCGCCCGGGCTGGCACCCTGATAGAAGACTTGGCCCTCGACGATCGTGTTCGTGTTGAAGATCACGGTGGCACCGTTGGGGTACACCATCTTCACGGGATCGAACAGTGCGTCGCCCTGGGGCACGACGGGATCGATCGAGAGCGGTGCTTGGCCTGCGGGGCGCAGCATCAGCGCATCGGGAAGTTCACGCTGTGGGCCGCGCGGCGCGATGTCGCGGCTCGCTGTCGCAGCGATGGCACCGAGGACGTCCGTTTCGCTCGGCATCCGGTCGGCGACGCCCTCGGGTGTCGAAATGATCACATGTGGCGCGGCGTTCGACCAACGTGCGGCGAAACGCACTGCGAGCGCCTCCGGGGTGGCGCCGTCGAGAATCGAGGAGGCGACCTCGTACTCGTCGGGGATCGAGGGATATGGGGCGTCGTCCAGAAACGCGTCGACGAGCGCGTCGGCGTGATCGCGGATCCTGACGGCTCTCCCGACCCTCGAACCGGGAGTCGAAGAATGCGCGGATCGTGTTCCTGGCCAGGTCGGTTTCCTCTTCGGTGAACCCGAACCGGAACGCCCGCTCGTACTCGTCGAGCAGTGCGACGAGCGTTGCATCGACCCGCTCGGCATCCGTGAAGGCGTAGAGCGCAGGGGCGTCGAGGGTGTCGACGAAGCTGTTCCCTCCGCTTCTGGCGTCGTCGAACGGCGCGGTGCCGGAGGCGAGATCCTGCTGGAGCCGACGGACCAACGCGTCGTAGATCATTGCGTCGATGAGCTCCGCTCGGGCAGCGAGGGTTCCGTCACCTTCGACGGCCGGCAGCGGCAGCGTCACCTCGACGTCGACGGTCTGCTGATCAGGATCGACGTGCAGCCCGAACCCAGGATCGAGGTCGAGATCGAAGGTCGTGTCGGGGCGCAGACCCGGGTCGGCGTCCGCAGCAACGGCAGCGCCGAACAACCGCTCGATGTCGCCGACGACCTCGTCGACGTCGATGTCGCCGACCACGACGATCGCGGCGTTGTCGGGCCGATACCAGGCGTCGTAGTACCCGGTCAGCACGTCACGGGGCATTCCCTCGATCGAGGAGTCGGTACCGATCGGTGAGCGTCCGGCGTACGGGGACCCGGTCAGGTACATCTCCTCCGCGACCTCGAACAGGCGGCCCCGGGTACTCTGCGTGCGCACCCGCCATTCGTCGAGCACGACGCCGCGCTCGGCGACGACCTGCGTTTCGTCGAACGTGGCATGCGACAGCCACTGTTCGAGCACGTTGAGTCCGGTCTCGACCGACTCGCCGGCGTTCGGAACGGTCAGGGTGTACACCGTCTCGTCGAATGTGGTGTACGCGTTGACGTCGGCACCGAACGCGGCCCCGAAGCCGCGCAGGGTGTCGATCAACTCGTTCTCCGGGAACTGCTCCGTGCCGTTGAACAGCATGTGCTCGACAAAATGTGCGACGCCGGTCTCGTCACCGAGCTCATCGACCGAGCCGGCTCTGATCGCCAGTCGAAGATCGGCCTTTCCTCCCGGGTTGTCGTTGCGACGAACGTAGAAGTCCAGACCGTTCTCGAGCGTGCCCGTTCGAACGGCGTCGTCGTTCGGGATCGGATCATCGGAGAGATCGATGAGCCCCGGCAAGAGCGGCCCGTTCTGTCGTGTGCTCGCCCCATCTGCGGCGGGTTCGGAGGTGGTGCCGATCTCGGCCGGCTCGACCGTGGTGCTGACCGAGGTGCCGTCGGAGACCGGCTCGGAGTCGAGCAACGACGCGGCATCGTCGCGGACCCATGAACACGACACCGCGAGAAGCCCGAACACCAGCAGCCAACCACTTCGCCGTCGCATGCTTCCGACTCTACGGCCGGCCCTTCGACCATGACCCGCTGTTCAATGACGATCACGCGACGGGTGTCCCTTCGCCGCACCCACGTCGTTGGCCGACCTGGTGGTCAGGCTGGTGGTCAGGCTGGTGGTCAGGCTGGTGGTCAGGCTGGTGGTCAGGCTGGTGGTCAGGCTGGTGGTCAGGCTGGTGGTCAGGCGATGACCGATGGGTGCGGGCCGTCGGTCACGAAGGCGAGCTCTTGAACCGCTCGAGTGCATCGCGACGTACAAGAGACGTGCACCTCGCGCGCTCCCGTCGAGGATCTCGTGTGGGTTCACCACCACCACGCCGTCGAACTCCAACCCCTTGACGGCTTCCGGACCGAACAGCGGGATGTCATCGCGACCGAGGGCGTGCACGTGATCGACAGCGAGCAGCCCAGCGTTCCGGAGCGCTTCGGCCAGGTCTGCGTGTCGGTCGGGGGGCGCCACCACACCCGTCAGCTTGTGCCGGTGTTTCACATCGGCCACGACGCGGGCGACGCAGTCGTCGAGTTCGTCACGACCCGCGTCGTGCCACGCGGGTGGTCCGCCGCTCGCACGAACGGACCGGCTCGCCACGGCATCAACGGCCGTCAGCGGGAGGAGCCGGTTCGCGACATCGAGAATCGGTTCGGGCACGCGGTACCCGATCGTGAGATCGGCGATGGTGCCGTCGGCGCCGAGATAGGCAAAGACGTCGGCCCACCGCTCCTGACCGGCCGCCGTCGTGGATTGGGCGACGTCACCGACGAGGGTGCACGATCCGACGGGTGTCCGACGGCCGATCACACGAAGGGCGACGGCGGAGTGATCCTGCGCCTCGTCGACGACGACATGGCCGTACATGAACGGTGTGCCGTTGAGCAGTGTGTTCGCCTCGTCGAGGAGGTACTGATCGGCGGCCGTCCAGGCACGCTTCTTCCCTCGTGGACCGGGCAGGAACTTGTCGACGAGCGTGACAGGTTTCTGTGTCGGCCAGGCCTTGTTGATCGCCGTCTTCAACGGGCCGGCTTCCGACCAGCGATCTTCACCACCGCACCGGCGGCGAAGCTCCTGCTGGGCGAGTACCCGCAGGCGTTCCTTCCGCTCGTTGATCGGCACCTTGCCGCTCTTGGCGGTCGAGATCCATCGCGAGATCTCACCGACCGCGAACGTGTGGGTGCGCGCCCCGATCGGAACTCGAACATCGACGAGGGGAGCTGTGATCGCGGCGAGCGCATGCGCCTCCAGATCGGTCAGCCGATCAGCCGAACCCTTCCAGCGAGCCTGCTCGGCATCGTCGAACCCGGTCAACTCGACGCGTGGGATGCAGAGTTCGAGCGCGGTGCACTGACGGACACTCCGCTCCCCCAGCGACGGCAGGACGTTCGCGATGTAGTCGAGGAAGGCGCGGTTCGGACCGACGACGAGCACACCGTCACGAGCCAGCCGACTCCGATGCTCGAACAGCAGGTAGGCCGCTCGATGCAGCGCGACTGCGGTCTTGCCGGTGCCGGGGCCACCCTGCACGATCAACGCCTGGTCGATGTCGGAGCGAATCACGATGTCCTGCTCGGCCTGGATCGTTGCCACGATCTCGCGCATCTCACCCGACCGGGCGGAGCCGATCTCGGCGAGTACCGGGTCTGGGATGCCGGCCACGACGTCGGCGGCATCCGGATCGTCGAGGTGCTCGTCGAGGTACGCCGAGATCTCGCCGTCGTCGAGCGTGAACCGCCGCCGGAAGACGACGCCGAGCGGATCGACGGCGGTGGCACGGTAGAACGGCGCCGAGATCGGGGCCCGCCAGTCGACCACGACCGGATCATGGTCCGCATCCTCGATGTGGCGACGGCCGATGTACCACTCGTCGGTGTCGGACCCATCCGGTGAGGGCTCGTCGATGCGCCCGAAGAACTCCCCCGCGCCCGGCGAACGAAGCGAGTCGAGTGCCTCCCACACGGTCATCTCGACGTATTCGGACGTGATCTCGTCCGCAGCCGACTGCGGATCGACGCGCTCGAGACGGTCGATCATCCGATCGCGGCACGCCCGTGCGAACGCGAGTCGGTCGCGCTCGGCAGCGAGATCGGGAAACGCGTCCGACGGGCGCGGCGAGAAGAGGGTCGGTCGACATGGGGTTCGTGATCGTACCGGACGGCTGCGACCCGATCGAGGCCGGTTTCGTCGTCCGATCGACAATCCGCCATCATGCGGGCGACCCGAAAGGAATTCTCATGGACATCCAGCACCTGTTCTCCGTCCGCGGCAAGGTGGCACTCGTGACCGGTGGCTCCCGCGGCATCGGCGAAATGATCGCTGCCGGCTTCCTCGCCAACGGCGCGAAGGTCTACATCAGTTCCCGCAAGGCTGACGCGTGCCGTGCCACGGCAGATCGGCTGATGGAGCGTTACGGCGGCGAGTGCATCCCGATCCCGGCGGACCTGTCCGGCCTCGCTGGTGCCGAAGCTCTGGCCACCGAGCTCCGCGAACACGAGTCTCAGCTCGACATCCTCGTCAACAACGCCGGTCAGGCCTGGGGGGCTTCGCTGGAGGAGTTTCCCGAGAAGGGCTGGGACCGCGTGCTCAACGTCAACGTGAAGGGACCGTTCTTCGTGATCCAGCAGCTGCTCCCCTTGCTGGAGGCGGCCGGCACCGCGGACGACCCTGCTCGGATCATCAACATCGGGTCGATCGACGGTCTCCGACCACCCCGTCTCCAGACCTACTCGTACAGCCCGTCGAAGGCGGCGATCCATGCGATGACGAGGCAGTTGGCCGCCGAACTGGCGCCTCGTCACGTGATCGTGAACGCCATTGCACCCGGCCCGTTCCCGACATGGATGCTGTCGACCGGCGTCGGCGGTGGCGGAGACGTGGAGAACACCGACTGGGACGAACTCGGCCGAGGCAATCCGCGTGGTCGAGTCGGGACTCCGGAAGACATCGCCGGACTCGCGATCTTCCTGTCGAGCCGTGCCGGTGCGTTCACCGTCGGCGAGATCATCACCTGCGACGGCGGCATCGTCGTCAGCTGACGCAGCCACGACGAAGGTGCTGCCCAACAGCACGACCGGATTCCTGCCCGGTCGGTTCGTCCACGTCAGCTGAGGGTGGAGCGCCCGACACCGACGGGCAGAATGTCGGCCATGTCGTTGCCGCCCCCCGTGGCACATCCACTGCGGATTCGAGACCTCACGAAGTGGTTCGGTGACACGCTCGCGCTGAATCAGCTCAGCCTGGATGTGCCCGCCAGAAGCTGCTTCGGCCTGGTCGGCCCGAACGGCAGCGGCAAGTCGACGACCCTGCGGTCGGTGATCGGACTCGTCCGGTTCGATGCCGGGACCATCGAGGTCTGCGGCCACGACCTCGACCACGACCTGCAGCTCGCTCGTTCGTCGATGGGTGTGGTCCTCGATCCGCTCCAGCTCTTCGAACGACTCACCGCGCACGAGTTCCTCGTGACGATCGGCGAGTTGAGGGGCCTCGATCGCGACCTCACCGCATCACGGAGCGCCGAACTCCTCGCCACACTCCAGCTCGCCGAAGACAGCCACCGTCAGATCGCCGGGTACAGCCACGGGATGCGCAAGAAGACTTCACTGGCCGCGGCCCTGCTGCACCGTCCGCGCCTGCTTCTGCTCGACGAGCCGTTCGAAGGCGTCGACCCGGTGTCGGCGCGGACGATGCGCGCGATGCTCGATCGGTTCCGCTCCGGAGGCGGGACGGTCGTGTTCTCGAGCCACGTCATGGACCTCGTGGAACGATTGTGCGATCACATCGGTGTGATCGACCAGGGACGAGTCGTGGCGACGGGCCGCACCGACGACCTCCGCAACGGGCGTCGCCTCGAAGACGTGTTCATCGACGTCGTCGGCGCCAGCGAGGTCGACGACCACTCGCTGTCCTGGTTGGGCTGATGCCGGCGACCGTGGCAACGTTCGTCCGGTTGCGGTGGCGACTCCTCCGTGGTGCGATCCGCCGCGGGGGCACCGAGCAGGTCGGCGCGATCATCTCCACGATCGCCTCGGTGGTGATCGGCCTGGGCGCCGGTACGGCTCTCTTCGTGGCAGGTCGAGCCACCGACCACCCCACCGACCTCGCGGTGATCTTCTGCTCATTGGTGCTGTTGGCAGTGGTCGGGTTCGGCGTGGTGGCAGGGATCTCGCAACCCGTCGACCCTCGGGTCATCGCCGCCGAGCCGCTCAGCGATCGCAACCGAACCATCGGTCTACTCGCGGCCGCAGCCTTCGGACCGCCGGGGCTTGCCGGTATCGCGCTCGGCATCGGGCTCGCAGCCGGAATGATCTCGAGCGCTTCCGACGCCCCGATCGTGCTCGTTGCGACGACCTCGTGGCTGCTCTCGCTGCTGTTGATCGCCCGGACCGCGACGAATCTGCTGGCCATGCTGACGAGTCGCTTCCCGAGAGCCGGGCAACTCGTCGTCGGGCTCGGCGGCCTGATCTTCTACGGACTGTTCCAGTTCGTACCCGCCCTCCTCGGAAGCCTCGACGACGACGGGCGTACACAGCTGGCCGATGGTCTTGCCTGGACGCCGCCCGGGCAGATCGGTCGCGCTGTCGGCGGTTCGGAGTCACTGTGGCTCCACGCGATCGTCGGCACCATCTGGATCCCCGTGCTCGCGATCGCGTTCGGGTGGTCCGCCCGTGAACTCTCGCTCTCGGTCCGCCGTGCGGGTGGTCTCGATACGACCGACGCCGAGGCCGGCATCGTCGGTCGGTGGGCGCATCGCGCCTGCGGGGACGGTGCCCGCGGCGCGATCGCCTGGCGCAGCATCCTCACTCGGTTCCGGAGCCCGCGAACTGCGCTCGAGACGTTCACGGGCGCCGGTGTCGGCATGGCGGCCGTCCTCGTCCCAGTTCTGATCCGCGACGGTGCCGGCAGCGGCGCGGTGCTGGTCGGCGGCGCTGTCCAGCTGGCGGTGCTGTTCATGTCGGGCAACAGCTTCGGGACTGACGGCCCCGCGATCACTCATGAGCTGCTCTCCGGCGTCAGCCCCCACACGCTGGTCGAAGGCAAGGCGCGGAGTATCGCCATCGTGGCTGCGCCCCTCGCGATCATCGGCCCGCTCGCCGCTGCGGCAGTCACCGGAGAGTGGCGATACCTCGCGGCCGGCTTCGGCGTCGGCGTCGGGGGCCTTCTGGCGGGCACCGGCGCAGCCGTCCTGCAGTCGGCGATGGTGCCGATCGCGATTCCCGACAGCGACAATCCGTTCGCCGGCGCCGAGTCGGGCAAGGGAATCATGGCGGCCCTGCTGCTCGGCGGTGTCCTGATCGGATTGGCGATCATCACGGTCCCGATTGCGCTCGCCCTGTTCTGGGCGACCGACAGCGGTCGCGTCGGCCTGGTGACCATGTTCGGCGCGCTGACGGTGGTCGCCGGCTGGGGTGTCATGCGCGTCGGGATCCGCCTGGCGACACGCCGGGTGGCCGGCCGCGAACCCGAGTTCGTCGCCGCCGTGACGCCGGCACGGTGAGTGGCGGCTACGCTCGTGCCGGTGGCGTACGTGATCGCGGGGGTCGTGGTGGTGTTGCTGGTCGGCGCGGCCGTGGTGCTCGTCCGACGACGCTCGACGGAGACGACGGACCAGGTCCACATCCCGGCGCCGCCGCCCGCGAGCCGCCCACCCGCCAATCCCATGACAGGGCTCGAGGCAGCGCTCGCTCAGGTCACCGACCGCGAGGGCCGACCGATCGGCGATCGGATCGACGCCGAATCCGAGCTGGTCGACGAGCTCCGCGTGCCGGACGACACGGGTCCGCTCCTGCGCCGAGCACTCGACCGGGTCGAACACATCGATTCGCCCGAGAGCGCAGTCGAGGGCGAGCCGACCGGACGATCAGACGCAGGCTGAGCCCGGACCCGGTTCCGGACGCTGCCGCTCGCACGGGTACCCTAGGGAGATGGATCACGACGATCAGCGCTCGACCACCGATGCCACCACCACCGACGCGGCAGACGTCGCGGTCGATGCCGATGATGCGGCCGCCGACGAGCTGTTGATCGAGGAGATCTCGATCGACGGCATGTGCGGCGTCTACTGAGCCGAAGATCGTGACGACGCCGACGAGCGACGTCGATCGCCGTTCACCGATCGACCCGCGCCGAGGGCACGGGCGGCCGGGGCCAGAGCCGTGCGATACGCCCGCTGCGACGACCACACCGGTGTCCGAACGTGCGCTGGAACTGCACCCGGCTGTGGCGCTCCGACCCGAGCCGTTCGGAGCGCTCGCCTATCACTACGACACTCGCCGACTGGTCTTCGTGAAGCACCCGGACGTGGTCCGCGTCGTGCGCGAGCTCGGCAATCATCCCACCGTGGCCGACACCCTCGTCGCATGCGACATCGATGCCGGCCGACGGCCCGCGTTCGAGCACGCGCTTGCCGGTCTGATCGACTCGGAGATGCTCCATGACCGCTCTCGTTGAGCAGCTCAAAACCGGGCTCGAAGCACCCATCTGCCTGACGTGGGAACTGACCTACGCCTGCAATCTCGAATGCGTGCACTGCCTCAGTTCATCGGGGCGCCGCGACCCCCACGAGCTGTCGACCGCCGAGGCCAAGGCGGTCCTCGACGAGTTGCACGACCTGCAGGTGTTCTACATCAACATCGGTGGCGGCGAACCGATGATCCGCCGCGACTTCTTCGAACTCGTCGACTACTCGATCGGTCGCGGCATCGGGGTCAAGTTCTCGACCAACGGCGCGTTCATCGATGCCGACAAGGCACGACGGCTCGCATCCATGGACTACCTCGACGTGCAGATCAGTCTCGACGGCACCGACGCCGTGACGAACGACGCAGTGCGCGGCGACGGCTCGCACGCCACGGCGATCCGGGCGATGGATCACCTCCGAGACGCCGATTTCGGGCCATTCAAGATCTCCGTCGTCGTCACGCGCCACAACGTCGATCAGCTGAGCGAGTTCAAGGCACTCGCCGACTCGTACGGGGCGCAACTCCGCATCACCCGGCTGCGCCCGTCCGGGCGTGGCGCCGACGCATGGCACGACCTGCACCCGACCAACGCTCAGCAACGACAGATCTACGAGTGGTTGATCGAACACGGCGACCAGGTGCTGACAGGCGACTCCTTCTTCCACCTGAACGCCCTCGGTGACGAGAATCTGCCGGGACTCAATCTGTGCGGGGCCGGTCGCGTGGTGTGCCTGATCGACCCGATCGGCGATGTCTACGCGTGCCCGTTCGTGATCCACGACGAGTTCAAGGCTGGCAACGTGCGCGACATCGGTGGGTTCTCACACGTCTGGAAGCGCAGCGACCTCTTCCGCGAGCTACGTGAACCGCTCTCGGCCGGCGCGTGCTCCTCATGCGGTTCGTACGACGCCTGCCAGGGCGGCTGCATGGCTGCGAAGTTCTTCACGGGCATACCGCTCGACGGCCCCGATCCCGAGTGCGTCAGCGGCGACGGCGAGGTGGCCATGGCCTCCGTCGCGAACGGGTCGGCACCGCGACCGATGATGGATCATTCGAAGCCGGCTCGGACCACCCCGGTGACGCTCGGCAGGAGGTGACGCCGCAGCATGTGGTGGCTGCTGGTACCCGTGGCCTACCTACTCGGCACGTTCCCGAGCGCCACCCTGATCGCCCGCGCCAACGGCATCGACATCCGCGAGGTCGGCTCGGGGAATCCCGGTGCCTCGAACGTGGCACGGGTACTCGGCTGGCGACGCGGCATCTGGGTCTTCGTCCTCGACGCGGCCAAGGGCTCGCTCGCCGCAGGCGTCGGTCTGCTGGTCGGGGGGCGTCCCGGCGGTTACGTGCTCGGCGCGGCGGCCGTGATCGGCCACGTCTTCCCGCTCTGGAGTCGCCTCCGAGGCGGCAAGGGTGTTGCCACCGGTGCCGGGGTCTTCGCGGTGCTGTCACCCGTCGTCTTCAGCGTGCTCGGTGTGGTGTGGTTCGTCGTCTACCGAATCAGCAAGAAGGCATCGCTGGCGTCGATCACGATCGTCACGCTGGCGCCGATCGGCGTCGGCCTCGTCCGACAGGAACTCTGGGAGGTCGCAGCGACGATCGCGCTCAGCGCCCTCGTGATGGCACGTCATCTCGGCAACATCAAGCGGCTCGTGACCCGACGGGAAAACGCGATCACGTGACGCCGCGATCACGTCGCACGACCCGACCGGGCCGACCACTCTCAGAACAGATCCCGTACCAGTGGCGTCAGGTCGAGCGAGTCGAGCGCGGGGAGTTGGACATCGACCGCGTCGTGGAGCAACTGCTGCCAGAACTCGAACCGGAAGAAGTGCCGCCCCTCACGCACGACGTAGTTGAGGAGGAAGAAGCGATACGCCTCACCAAGGAACAGCACCTCGCCCTCGGTCAGCGGGAACACGCGGTGGTATGCCCGCAGGAACTGGCGAAAGCGTGGTTCGAGCAACGTGTGCGATCCGTAGGTGAACACCGAGCGATCGCCCGTTCGCGACGAGACACGCGACAGGAAGTAGAAGTCGAGGAGGCGTGACTCGATACGAAACCAGTCGTAGTCCCAACGCGAGAACAGCTCGAACGAGTCGGGGTCGCCGGGCGGAGCCTCGACGGAGAAGTTGCCGAGGTTCCAATCGACCAGAACCGGGATCTTCTGCCAGTAGTCGTAGCCCGATTCGTGGATCGCGAGCAGGAGCCGGTGGGTGTGACGACGAACGAGATCGAGGCGGCTCCGGTCGAGACCGAAATGATCGCGGGCGTTGCGCGAGCCGAGCATCTCGAACAGGTTGACGGCGTCGCTCTTGGCCGTCTTGGACGGGGGCGGGATCATTCGTGACACGCTGGAGCAGGCTCGGTGGAACCGGCCGATCTCCGTGCCGAGCCGAGTGACCTGCCCCGTGGTCAGGATCTTCGGGAGCCGATCACGAACCTCCACCTCTTCGTAGAAGACGACCCACATCTCGCCGTCGTAGTAGAGGTACGGACGACCGTCGACGACGAGCGCATCGGCCATGAAGCCGTCGAACGGCCCCCCGTGCAGGAGTTCGTTCGTGCGGTGCAACCGTTCGTGGTCCTCGGCGAACAGGAAGAACGAGCCGTAGTTCGACGACTTCGCGATGACGGAGACCCCATCGTCGAGTGCCAGGCGGAACACCCGGTTCGTGGACACCATGGCGCTCAACTCGACGACCGCCGTGACCGCCCGGCCGTCACCGAAGTCGGCCCACGCGGCGTCGATCACGGCGCGATGTCGGGCGTCGTCGGCGTCCACGCCGAGAGCCTCGCACACCGAGCGACCACCGCTGTCGCTAACGTCGGCCGCCGATGGACCTCGGACGCTTGACTTGGATCGACATCGACGCCCCGATCGTCGTCGTACCCGTCGGCTCCTGCGAACAGCACGGCCCACATCTGCCGCTCCACACCGACACCACGATCGCAACGGCGCTGGCCCAGGATCTCGCAGCCCGGCGCGGTGACTGCGTGATCGCACCGGCGATCTCGATCTCGGCCAGCGGAGAGCATGCCGGGTTCGCCGGCACGCTGTCCGTCGGCACCGAGGTGATGGCGGGCGTGGTGATCGAGATCGCCCGATCGGCAGACTGGGCATCGCGCGTCGTGTTCGTGAACGGCCACGGCGGCAACGTCACCGCGATGGACCGTGCCACCGAGGTGTTCGATCGCGAACGGCGCGAGGTACTGATCTGGTGGCCACGACTTCCTCACGGCGACCCACACGCAGGGCACACCGAGACATCGCTCATGCTGGCGCTCGCGCCCGACGAAGTGAGGTGGGAACGCCGCGCAGCCGGGCCGGTCCCGACGATCTCTGATCTGGTGCGCCACGGGGTCGTGCCCCTCAGCAGCAACGGCGTGCTCGGTGATCCCAGCAGGGCGACCGCGCAGCACGGGGTCGACCTGTTCGGTGAGCTGACCGAGCTGCTGGCCTCAGCCGTCGCCGAGTGGGCCGGTTGATCGATGGTCGGCCGACGGCACCGGCTCGACGACGACGCCCAGCGTCACGGTCACGTCGTCATCGGGGGCTCCCCCCTCAAGCTGTTCCGGCTCACCGAAGGCGGCGTTCGAGTCATCGATCGGATCGAGGCCGGCGAACGGGTGGAGGACTCGTCGCTCGTGAAGGCGCTGCTCGATGCCGGCGCCATCCATCCAGCGCCGTCGACCATGCCGTTCTCCGATGCGGATGTCACCATCGTCGTTCCGTCGCTCGGCCCACCGGCGCACGTGCCGCCGGGTGCCGTCCTGGTCGATGACGGCTCCACTCCACCGATCGCCGGCGCCGACGTCCGCCTCGACATCAACCGGGGTCCGGGAGCGGCCCGGAACGCCGGGCTGGCCCGGGTCACGACGCCGCTCGTCGCGTTCGTCGATGCAGATGTCGACGTTCCAGAGGGTTGGCTCGATCGCCTGCTCCCCCACTTCGAAGACGATCGGGTGGCGCTGGTCGCACCACGCGTGGCGTCCGCGCCCGCCCGCACGATGCTGGCGGGCTACGAGGTGGGGAACAGCCCGCTCGACCTCGGGAGTTCCCCGGCCCGTGTTCGTGCCGGGACGCGGGTCAGCTACGTGCCGGCGGCAGCGATCGTCTGTCGAACCGAAGCCATCCGTGAACTCGGGGGCTTCGACGAGCGGCTCCGCTTCGGTGAGGACGTCGACCTCGTGTGGCGTCTCGATACGGCCGGCTGGCGAGTTCGCTACGACCCCGTGGTCCTCGTCGAGCACAACTCCCGACCGACCTGGGTGGATTGGTTCCGACAGCGGATCGGATACGGCTCGTCGGCGGCGCCGCTCGCCCGCCGCCATCGCGGAGCGCTCTCACCGATTCGAATGAGCGGTTGGAGCCTGGCGGCATGGATCGCCGGTCTCGGTGTCCATCCAGGGGTCGGGCTGGCGATCGGGGCGGGATCCGCAGCAGCGCTCGTCAGAAAGCTCGATGCGGTGCCCGCGTCGGTCGCATTCGGGATCGCCTGGCGTGGCAACCTTCACGCGGGCGAGCAGCTGGCGTCAGCCATCCGGCGGGTCTGGTGGCCGTTGTTCGCACTCGCGGCGGTGCGCTCGAGATTCGCGCGTCGAGCGCTCGTCCTCGCGGCCGTCGCCCGCCGGAACCCGATTGGACTGCTCGACGACGTCGCCTACTCGATCGGAGTCTGGCGCGGCGTGCTCGGCGAACGGACGACAGCGCCCCTCATCCCCGACATCAGTTCCTGGCCGCCGCGCGAACTCAGGGTTGCGGCCGAACGATTCGGCCGTCACCCGGTACCGTGCGTCGACGTGACGATCCGTCTGACCGTCGATCGCGACCGCTGGTGGAACCATGCCACCGACGTCGCCGCCAGCGTCGAGGGGCTCGTTCCCGTCGTGAAGGGCAATGGCTACGGGTTCGGTCGGACCAACCTGGCGATCGCCGCCAGCCGCCTGAGCCAGGTCATCGCCGTGGGCACCGTGCACGAACTCGACGGGCTGCCGAGCGGTGTGACGACCGTGGTCCTCACACCGACACTTCAGGCGCCGCCCACCACCGATCCCGTGCTGACGGTCGGGAGCCGCCGCCACATCTCGGCGCTCTCCGGATGGCGAGGGCGAGTCATCGTCAAGCTCGAATCCTCGATGCATCGCTACGGCGGCACGATCGACCTCGTTGCGGAAGCACAACGTTCGGGCCTGCGAACCGTCGGGGTCGCGATCCACCTCCCGCTGGTCGGCTCCGACCAGGAGCGACTCGGATACGTCGCCGAACAGCTTCCCGCCATCGACCCGACGCTCGATGTCTGGCTCAGCCATCTCTCGCCCGGCGCCTACGAGCTGCTGCCCGACTCGCACCGGTACAAGCTCCGCGTGGGCACCTACCTGTGGCACGGCGACCGGGAAGCGATCCGACTCGAGGCGAACGTGCTCGACACGCGTCGGGTGGAGGCCGGCAGCACCGCTGGCTACCGTCTGCACCGCGTGACCCGTGACGGCACGATCGTGATGATCGGCGCCGGGAGCGCATCCGGGATCGCACCACTCCCCGACGGCGCGAGCCCGTTCCACTTCAAGCGTCAGCGGCTCGACCTGCTCGAGCCACCCCACATGCACACGTCGATGGCGCTGGCGCCGTTCGGCCAACCCTTCCCGATCGTCGGTGAATGGGTCGACGTCCAGCGTCCGCTCACGATGACGGCGGCCGATGAGATCCGATGGACCTGAGCGCACGCCGACCCGGGCCCGACGTGGTCAGGGCGGTGGCGATGTTCGGCGTCGTCGTGATGAACTATCACGGCTACCTCATCATTCGAGGAGGTCGCCGAGGCGACGGCGTGCTCGACGAGGTGTTCGACCCCTGGACCGGACCGTTGTCCACCCGGTTCGCCGCAACGTTCGTGCTCGTCGCCGGTGTCGGCGTGACGCTGATGACCCGCTCGTCGATCGGCGATCGTTCACGAACCACCGAGATGCGATGGCGACTCGTTCGGCGTGGGCTGGTGCTCTATGCGGGTGGGATGCTGTTCGACTTCGTGTGGCCGGGCACGATCCTCCCGTTCTACGGCGTGATGTTCGTCCTGGCCGCCGGCATGTTCACGCTGCGCAGCCGCTGGCTCGCCGTGATCGGCGTGGCCGCCGCACTGGCCGGATGGCTGATCCGGTGGTGGGTGTACGAACAGTTCGTCGACGGGCGGTCGACCACGTGGCTCACCGACCCACCGTCCCGTTCCCCGCGCGGCCTCCTGTTCGACGTGTTCGTGAACGGCACACATCCGCTCCTGCCCTGGTTGGCGCTCCTCTGCTCGGGCATGGTGCTCGGTCGCTTGTTCTCGTTCGACTGGTGGCGACCGGCGGCCCTCGGTGTCGGATTCGCGCTGTACTCGGCGGCCACGCTCGTCTCCGCCCTCGGCACGACCGAGCGCGGCCGGGTCGTTCTGAGCGACAATCCGTTCGACCGTGGCGTCGTGTACGTCGCGAGCGCTGTGGGCACGGCACTGCTTGCGTATACAACCATCTCGTGGTTCGCCGATCGATACGAGTCGACCGCTGTCGTCGACACCCTCCGCCGCGCCGGTCAGCTGTCGCTGACGATCTATCTCGGACACGCCCTGCTCTTCAACTTCGCCGTCGATTGGCTCGACCTGATCGAGCCGGGCGGCGTGGCGACGGCTCTCGCCGCCTCGCTCCTGTACTGGGTGGTCGCAGTGGCGTTGGCACGTGAGTATCAACGCCGGTACGGGCGCGGTCCGGCCGAGCAGGTGTACCGGCACCTCACGGCGTGACACCTCCGGCGCCGATTCGGGGTGTCAGAGGATTTCGCTGAACGTCGTGCACGACTGGGGATCACCGGTCTGGTAGCCCCGCCGGAACCACTCCACGCGCTGCGCCGACGAACCATGCGTCCATGACTCGGGATCGACTCGGCCCGATGTCTTCTGCTGGATCGTGTCGTCGCCGACAGCTGCCGCAGCGTTCAACGCCTCCTCGACCTCCTCGGGCGTGTCGAACAAGTCCCGATCGCCGGCATCGTGTGCCCAGGCCCCGGCGAAACAGTCGGCTTGGAGTTCGAGCGCAACGGAGTACTGGTTGGCTCGTTGCGGATCTTCCTGCTGAGCACGGCGTACCTGCTCGTTGATACCGAGCACGTTCTGAACGTGGTGGCCGTACTCGTGGGCGACGATGTACTGCGCAGCGAGGTCTCCGGTGGCACCGAACTGGTTCTGCAGCTCGGTCAGGAAATCGAGATCGAAATACACGAGACTGTCGAGCGGACAGTAGAACGGGCCGGTCTGCGACGACGCCTGACCGCAACCGGTGTTCGTGAAGCCGGAGAAGAAGACGGTCTGGGTGTCGACGTAGTCGACACCGAACGACAGCGGCAACTGGTCGATCCAGTAGACGGACACGTCGTCGGTCGCTCCGCAGAGGATCTGCTCGAGTTCCGAGGAGCAGGGTGCCTCTCCCCCCGCCGTCTGGGCTGTGTCGTTCGGGGTCGCAGGTGCGACCGGCTGACCACCCAGCGCTCCACCGACCCCACCGCCGCCGAGGAGTTTCGGCAGGATGAACACCGCTGCGAGCACGAGGAGCATCATCAGCCCACCGCCGCCCTTGACGAGCCCGCCCAGACCGCCCGGTGGTCCGCCACCGCCACCGCTGCGGCCGCCTCCGAGTCCACCGTTCAGCAGGTCGCCCAACCCGCCGGGGAGACCTCCGGTACCGCCACCGCCCCGACCGCGCCGATCCTGAATGCGGCTCGAACTCCGTGAACGGATCTTCGTCATGTTGCTCAGTCTCGCGAACTCGGGTCGGCGGTCGTGAGGTTCCGAGCCGATGCAACCGGCCGACGCGGCTGACCAGCACGACGGAGACCACGCAGACCGAGGGCGCCGGCACCGATCAAGGGACCTTGATCGCCCAGCCTCACAGGCGTGATCCGAGCGGCCGCACCCTGGCCGACGCGTGCGACTCGATCGATCTCCTCCTGCGCCGCGTTGAAGAACGTGGCGGCGAAGCCGAGCGCGACACCCCCGCCGACGACGACCAGGTCGAGGTCCATTGCGCTGCAGACCATGCCGGCCGCACGACCGACGAGGCGACCGGTCCGTCGCATGATGTCGTAGGTCGGCTCGGTCGGTGAGCGCCCGGTGATCGCCTCGATCGCAAGCCCGGACGCCTCCGCCTCGAGGCAGCCGCGCGCCCCACAACCGCACCGTCTTCCACCGGGTTCGACGATGACGTGCCCGATGTGACCTGCGTTGCCCGTCGCGCCGTCGAGTAGTTCGCCGTCGATCACGAGGCCACCACCGACACCCGTCGATACGGTCATCGCACAGAAGCTCGACACGCCCTGGGCCGCACCCAGCCATCCCTCCGACAGCGCGAGCGCCTTGGCGTCGAGGTCCCCGTACACCGGGAGGTCTGTCAGGTCAGCGAGATGCGCTCGCAGCGGGAACCGTCGCCACGACGAGATGTTGAGCGGCGACACCGTCTCGCAGTTGCGGTCGATCGGGCCCGCGCACCCGACACCGATCGCTCTGACCCTGACATCGTGCTGCGACGAGGCTCGATCGAGCTGTTCGGCGACGATTGACGCGAGCGCCGAGAAATGGGACTGCGGGCCCACGTCCGGTTCGACATCGATTCGGCTGCGGTCGAGCAGCACCCCCCTGGCCGTCATCAACCCGGTGGCGAACTTCGTACCCCCGATGTCGACGGCGAGAATCACGTCGCGCTGCGGCCCCGGCGTCGTGCTCATCGCTGCCCGACGCTACCCGCCGCGGTCGGTCACGGCCGGATCGCCGCTGCCCGGATCTGTGTCGCGGCGCCAACGTGCGAACCGCGTGAGGCGTTAGCGTGTGATCTCGGCTTCAGGCGGGCGCCGCGGAAACCGAAAGAACACATGGTGCACTCGACGTCACAGTTCGTAGCGATCGGCTCGCTCGTCACCGGCGCGCTCGTCATGCCGAGCGTGGCTGCGTTTGCTCAGGAGTCGACCACGACGACCACCACCGCCACGACCACCATTGCGCCGACCACGACCACGACGGTGGCCCCGACGACCACCAAGGCGCCGACCACGACCACGCTTCCCCCCGCCCCGACGGCCACGACGGCGGCGACCGCTCCTCCGACGACCCCGACGACCACCCGAAGGACGACCGCTCCCCCGACGACCGCTCCCCGGTGCACGTCGGTCACGACGACCACGACCCCATCGCCCGGCGCCACCACGACGACCACCACGACGACCAGCACGACGACCAGCACGACGACCAGCACGACGACGACCAGACCTGGGCCGACCACCACGACCACCACGACGCTGCCGCCCCCACCCTGTCCGACGACGACGCCACCGCCCGCCGTTCCGGCGGCGCCCACACCGCCGCCTCCGCCACCCACACCGGCCACCCCGCCGATCGGGCTCGGCGTCGACATCCCGGAGGACCTCGGCTACATCCTCCTGACCATCCGAACGCTCGAGTCGGGTGGCCGGTACGACGCACCGCCGAACAAGGGCCGTGCCTCGGGTGCCTACCAGTTCATCACCAGCACGTGGAACAACTACCGCGGCTACCCGCACGCCTACCTCGCCCCGAAGGAGATCCAGGACGAACGGGCGCTCGCCGACGTGCGATCGATCCTGTGGACCTGGAAGGGCGACGTGTCGATGGTGCCGGTGATCTGGTACTACCCGAAGGCTGCCAAGCAGCCCGAACTCATGGACCAGGTGCCGCTGCCGCAATTCGGCAACCGCCTGACCGTTCGCGAGTATCAGCGCCGCTGGCTCGAGGTGCTGGCGTTCATCACCGGCGACCCGGCGGGGTTCAGCCTGGCGATCGCCCCGCCCGGTCTGCAGTACCTCTCCGGTCTCCCACCCGAGTTCGAACGCAGCGAAGCAGACCTCGACGACATCGCGTTCCCGGTGCTCGGCAGTGCAGTGGTCGCCCCACCACAGACGTGCGAGTACGACGCGTGCGACGCCGGCTCATCAGCGATCATCTACGGCCAGAAACTGCAGCCGGTCCTCGCCGCGGCCGATGGCGTCGTGACCGCCGTCGACGCCGGCGACCCGATCTCGGGCGCGGTGACCTTGACGCTCACCGACGTCGCCGGTCGGACGTTCCACTATGCAGGCTTCAACGATGACAACCCCGGCACCGTCGACGGCGACGCAGATCGCTCGCTGCGACTCACCGCGCTCGGCGAGGTCGGTGCCACCGTTCGCGCCGGACAGATCATCGGCTACATGGGTGACACCGACCCGATGCCGTACGACGAAAACCGAGGTGCCCCGACCTCGGCCGTCTGGCCACACATCCGCCTCACGATCCGCGACCACGCCGGGGTCCGCCTCGACACCGATGCGCTCGTGGTCGCCGCCCAGCGCGCCCAGGCCTGCCACGTCGGAATCGGGCCGTGGTCCGTACCGGTCGACGAGCGGCTGGACGACGACCGCGACTCCGGGCGTGACGACGTCGAGGTCGATGCGATCCTCAACGGCGGCTGGACACTCCGGTCCGACGGCACCGTGACGGCATTCGGGCGATCGGCGCTGATCCTCGCACCGGAAGGCTGCGAATGGGCACCGGACGACGCCTTCGGGCCCGGCGCGTCGGGGAATCGACCACCCGAGGGCTGGGACGACGACTTCGTGGTGCCGATGCGCCACCTGGTGGTCGGGATGCTGGCCGCCGACGCCGTCACACGCGTCGGGCTGTTTCGATCAGGTTGATCTCGTCGAGCACTGCGTCGAGCGCATTCGCTGCGATGATCGGGCTGAGCACATCGACGCCGCAGATCTCGTCCATCTACTCACGCTACGAATCGACCGACGGCGCTGGAGAAGGTGCGATGTGTCAGTCGGGCGCACCACCGGGCGAGAACAGCGACGGCATCCCACCGGTGTGGACGAACACCACGTCGCCGCCATCCGGCCACCGGCCAGCCTCCGCATTGCCGATCAGACCGGCGAGCCCCTTGCCGCTGTATACCCGATCGAGCACCCAGCCGCCGTGGCGAGCCGCCCACCGGAGCGCTGCATCACCGGCCCTGGTCGGCACGCCGTAGTCGGCCCCGATCCAGTCGGGATCGACCCGAACGTCGTTCCGATCGACGATCGACCGGTCCCCGCCGATCAGCTCGACCGTGTCGGCGGTCAGTTCGGTGATGTCGGGCAACCCCATGTTCACACCCTTCGCAACCCCGACCGCGAGCACCTCGGGCACGTCACGGCCTTGCTCCCGCAGCAGCGCCTGACCGGCGAGCAGGCCGGCATGGGTGCCACCGCTCGAGGTCGTGTGCACGATCGCCACCGGCTCGACGCCCTGCGCCTCGCACTGTTCCATGATCTCGACGAACGCGATCGCGTACCCCACCGCCCCCACAGCGGTCGATCCCCCGATGGGGATCGCGTACGGCGCAGACCCGCCGGCCCGCAACTCGTCGGTGAGTGCTTCGCGGGCGATCTCGAGTTCGCCCCAGTGGCTTCCCTCTGCACCGGTGAAGTGCGATTGGGCGCCGAACAACATCGACAGGAGCTGGTTGCCGGTCGCGGTCGGCGGACGATCTCCGGACAGCACGAGATGCACGTCCAGCCCGAGGATGGAGCCGGCGGCTGCCGTCATGCGGCAGTGATTCGACTGCGCTGCACCGACCGTGACCAGCGATCGCGCCCCCTCGGCAACCGCAGCGCCGCAGAGGAACTCCAGCTTGCGGGCCTTGTTCCCGCCCATGCCGAGACCGGTCAGATCGTCCCGCTTGACCCACAGGCGCGAACCGCCGGGCAAGGTCGGCCCGCGCTCGAGCGGTGTCGGGAGTGTCGCGAGTCGCGCCCTCGGAAGATGACCGAACACCGTGGGCATGATAGGCACATCCGATGTGACGACGGACTGGAACCCGCTGCTGCGCACTGAGTTCGACGAGCCGTACTGGGCGTCCCTCCAACAATTCGTCGCCGGCGAGCGTTCGGAGGCACCGGTGTACCCGCCCCACGACGACGTGTTCGCAGCGCTCCACCTCACGTCGCACGCGGACACCCGGGTGATGATCCTCGGTCAGGACCCCTACCACGGCCCCGGGCAGGCCCACGGCCTGGCGTTCTCGGTTCGTCCGGGCGTCCGGGTCCCGCCCTCGCTCGTCAACATCCATCGTGAACTCGAGCACGACGTCGGCGTCCGGACACCTGGCCACGGCAACCTCGAAGCCTG
This sequence comes from uncultured Acidimicrobiaceae bacterium, assembly GCA_963792905.1. Lineage (GTDB taxonomy): Bacteria > Actinomycetota > Acidimicrobiia > Acidimicrobiales > Ilumatobacteraceae > Ilumatobacter. Next base: position 463,976 of record CAWBYE010000019.1, on the reverse strand, counting down.
GGCCCGCGATGGTGTCCTGCTTCTCAACACGACCCTCACGGTCCGTGGCGGACAGGCGGCATCCCACCAGGGCAAGGGGTGGGAACGGTTCACCGATCGGGTGATCGCCGTCGTCGACGCCAAGCCCGAGCACGTGGTATTCATCTTGTGGGGCGGTCACGCGAGAAAGAAGAAGTCGCTGATCGACCAGTCCCGCCACACCGTCGTCGAATCCCCTCACCCCTCACCGCTGTCCGCTCACAACGGCTTCTTCGGCAGCCGGCCGTTCAGCCGGGCCAACGATGCTCTCCGTGAACACGGGCAGCGACCGATCGATTGGAGTCTCTGATGCCCTGGACCGAACATCCGAGAGTCACGGGGCTCCGCAGCCAGAGCCGCCTCGTCGACGTCATCGTCGAGACGTTCGATGGCGTCCGTCGCCATCAGACCGGCCGCAACGGGGCCGTCTTGACGTACTACGGGTTCCTGACGCTGTTCCCGCTGTTCCTGGCAGCGAGCACGATCGTCGGATTCGTTCTGGAGAATCAGCCCGACCTCCGCGACGACCTCGTCGGGTCGGCGGTGGAGTCGGTGCCGTTCATCGGCAACGAGATCGCGAGCGGCACCATCACGGGGAGCTGGCTGGCACTGTTCATCGGTCTGTCTGCTGCTCTCTGGGGATCGATGAAGGCGTTCATCGGCCTCCAGTTGGCGTACGACGACACCTGGGAGATTCCGATCGACGACCGCTCGGCGTTCGTGACGAAACGGCTGCGAGCCCTGATCGGGATCGCGGTGATCGGAGGCTCCCAGGTCGGCACCGTCGCCCTCGCATCGGTCGTCGACCAGGCCGGACTCCCACAATTCGGGCGAATCCTGATCATCCTCGGTGGCCTCGTCATCAACATGTTGGTCACCGGCACGATGTACCGGTACCTGACCTCAGCCGCCCTCACGTGGCGAACGGTGGTTGCCGGCACGGTCTTCTGCAGCGTTCTCTACACCGCGCTGCAGTTCGCCGGCACCGCGCTGACCCGGCGGCTCCTCCAGAGCGCCGAGACGTACGGCAACTTCGCGGGCGTGCTGGCACTGCTCAGCTGGATCAGCCTGCATGCGATCGTCAATCTGTTCGGCGCGGAGATCAACGCTGCGATGCACCGGCTGCGACAGCTCGACCCAGCGACGACGGAACCCCCGACGCCCACCGATCAACCCGTCGCCGATCAACCCGTCGCCGAGGCCTGAACGACCCCATCCGGCCGGCGACGACTTCGACGATCGTCACAGCTCGCCCAGCTCCGTGACGATCATCGACGACTGTTCGAGCGTGCGATGGACCGGACACATGTCGGCGATCCGGAGCAGGTTGGCTCGCTGGGTGTCGTCGAGATCGCCCTCGACGCGGAGGACCCGGGTGAACCGGTCGATTCGGCCACCCGTGGGTGATACGCGCTCCGGATCGGCGGCGTCGGTCACGTGGACCTTGGCGTGGGACACTTCGACCGACACCCGATCGAGTGGCAACTGCTTGCGGTCCGCGTACATCCGGAGCGTCATCGACGTGCAGGCGCCGAGTGCCGCGCCGAGCAGATCGTAGGGTCCCGGGCCGGCGTCGAAACCGCCGATCGAGACCGGCTCGTCGGCCAGGAATCGGTGCCGCCCGGTGACAACGTGGTTGAGGAACGCACCTTGGGTCGTCTCGGCCACGACCACTTGTGCAGATGCCCGAGGCGCCTGCGTGGCCCCGCTCTGATCGGCGAGGTAACGCTGCGCCCACGTCCCGATCATCGACGCGGCATATTCGGCGTCGGTCGGGTCGGTCAGCAGATGATCGGCGGCGTCCAGGGAGACGAAGCTCCTCGGATGTCTGGCCGCACCGTAGATGGCAGCTGCGTGTTCGACGCCGACGGTGTTGTCCACCGGCGAATGCAGGACGAGCAGCGCTCCGTTGAACTCGGCCGCCGCTGCGGTCACGCGGTCGTTGCGGAGATCGTCGACGAGTTGCTGGCGGATCGTGAACCGCCGTCCCAGCAGCTCGACGCACGCCTGACCGTGCTCGGCGATCTCATCGAGCGCACCGTCGAAAAGATGCGCCACGTGCCCGGCATCGGAGGGCGCCCCGATCGTCGCCACCGCAGCGACCTCGGGGATCTGCGTCGCAGCCTCGATCACCGCGGCGCCGCCGAGCGAGTGCCCGACGAGCAGCTGGGGACCGGCGTGGTGCTCGCGGAGCCAGCCGGCCGCGGCGATGAGATCGTCGACGTTCGACGAGAAGTTCGTGTTCGCGAACTCGCCCTCGCTCGCGCCGAGCCCGGTGAAGTCGAAGCGGAGCAGCCCGTATCCGAGATCGGTGAGCCGTGCCGCGATCCGCGATGCGGCCTTGATGTCCTTGCTGCACGTGAAGCAGTGGGCGAACAACGCAAACGCGCGAGCCGGACCGGCGGGAAGATCGAGCCGAGCCGACAGCAGCGCGTCCTGGCTACCGGGAAACGTGATCCGTTCGATTCGGGGAGGCACGTTGCGGACGGTACCAGTCGACGGAACCCGCGGATCGTGGGAACGCGGTCGGGTCGCTGCGATACTCGGCGTCGTGGCGCTGCACGACTCCTCCCCTTCCCCGCGTGTCGGGAAGGTGCGGGAACAGTTGATCCGACCACTCACCGACTTCCTCCACAAAGAGGCCAGCGCCGGCATCCTGCTCGTGGTTGCGGCGACGATCGCCCTGATCTGGGCGAACTCACCGTGGAAAGAGGCGTACTTCGACCTGTTCGCCACCGAGGCGTTCGTCGGCATCGGAGACTTCGAGATCGCGCTCAACCTCAGGGAGTGGATCAACGATGCCGCGATGGTCGTGTTCTTCTTCGTCGTCGGACTGGAGATCAAGCGCGAGCTGACCCAGGGTGAACTGCGCGATCCACGGCAGGCTGCGCTCCCGATCATCGCCGCCATCGGCGGCATGATCGTGCCGGCCTCCATCTTCGCGGTGCTGAACGCCGGCGGTGCCGGCGGAGACGGATGGGGCATCCCGATGGCCACCGACATCGCGATCGTGATGGGCGTCGTGGCGTTGCTGGGGTCGAGAGCCCCGTCCTGGCTCAAGCTCTTCCTGTTGGCGTTGGCAATCGTCGACGACATCGGCGCGATCCTCGTGATCGCCGTCTTCTATTCGCAGGGAGTCTCGTACGAATGGCTCGCGGTCGCGGTCGGAGCAGTGGCGATCGCGGCCCTGTCGCGCACCAGGGTCCAGTGGATCGGCTTCTACCTCGTGCTCGGCATCATCTGCTGGCTGGGGCTGTTCGAGGCCAACATCCATCCGACCCTGACCGGGGTGGTGTTCGGCATGATGGCACCGGTGACACCGTTCCACGACGGCGGCATGGTCGACACAGACGAACTCGCCGCGAACCCGAACGTGACGAACGCTCTCCTGGTCTCGGAACAGGCGCGCAGCACCGTGTCGGTGGTCGAGTGGCTCGAGCACAAACTCCATCCGTACTCGGCGTTCCTCGTCGTTCCGATCTTCGCGCTCGCGAACGCCGGCATCCGAGTGCCCGCCGACCGCCTCGGCGAGGCGTTCACGAGCCCGGTCACGTGGGGTGTGATCCTCGGTCTCGTCGTGGGCAAGACGGTCGGCATCTCGGCGTTCACCCTGCTCGCCGTCGCCTTGCCGCGTGGGATCGCTCCCGACCGGGGTGACACCTCGCTACGTCGTGGGGGCCGGTGCCCTCGGCGGGATCGGATTCACGGTGTCGTTGTTCGTGACCGAACTCGCGTTCGGCGAAGCAGAGGTCGGCACATTGGCGCGTCTCGGTGTCCTCGTCGCTTCGTTGGCCGCCGCGGTCATCGGCACGCTGATCCTGATACCGGGACGCGTCGACGACGACCATTCGATGGACGAGAACGAGCCCGAGCACGCCACCGTCGGCTGATCCGCGCACTACCCACCGACGGCGTGCATCGACTAGAACTTGCGCATACGGCGAGTTCGGCATCCGGCTGAACTCGCCGTCGTCGACTCATGTTGCTCGCTGCCTCCGAATCCGCCCTCGGCCCCACGCTCGCGGTCATCGTCGGCATCGGAATGGCCGCCCAATGGCTGGCGTGGCGTTCCCAGATCCCGTCGATCATCCTGCTGCTCGTCGCGGGTCTGCTGCTCGGGCCGGTCTTCGGCGTCATCGATCCGGATGCGTTCCTCGGGAGCACGTTGTTCCCGGTCGTGTCCCTCGCGGTCGCGTTGATCCTCTTCGAAGGTGGGCTCGACCTTCCCGCGTGCGAGCTCAGATCGACCGGAACCGTCGTCCGCCGGCTGATCACCGTTGGCGCAGTGGTGACGTTCTTCGTGGCGATCTGGGGTGCCGAGCAGCTCTTCGACATCAGCCGCGGAGCGGCGGCCGTGCTCGCCGCGGTGCTCGTGGTGACCGGGCCAACCGTCGTGGGACCCCTGCTGCGGTTCGTCCGTCCGAACGGCCGGACCGGTCCGATGCTACCGCGCGGAAGGCATCCTGATCGACCCGATCGGTGCGACTGCGTCGCTGGTGGCCTTCGAAGCTGCGTTGACCGAGGACACGGGCGAAGCTCTCAGCACGATCCTCGGCGTGATCGGCCTCACGCTCGTCGCCGGTATCGGCATCGGGTTCCTCGTCGCCTACGCGCTCGATCAGGCGATGCGGCGCTTCCTGATCCCGGACCATCTCGGCAACCCGATCACGTTGGCGTTCGTGATCGTGGCATTCGTCGTCAGCAACGAGGTACAGGAGGAAGCCGGGCTCCTGACCGTGACCGTGATGGGCATCTGGCTGGCCCGACGCGACTGTGCCGCGGTGCGCAGTCTGCTGGAGTTCAACGAGAGCCTGCGAACGCTCCTGATCTCGGCGCTGTTCATCCTGCTCGCTGGCGCGGATCGAGACCGACCAACTACAGGACGTCGCCCTCCCCTCGCTTGCGTTCCTCGCCTTGCTCGTGCTCGTCGCCCGACCGCTCGCCGTGATCGTGTCGACGGTCCGCACGTCGCTGTCGTGGCGCGAGCGTGTCTTTCTCATGGCCATGGCACCGCGAGGCATCGTCGCGGCTGCGGTGTCGGCGATCTTCGCACTGCGGCTCGAAGAAGAGGGGGTACGAGGCGCCGAGCTGATCGTTCCGATCGTGTTCCTGGTGATCATCGGCACGATCGTGGTGTACGGCTTCCTGGCCGGGCCGATCGCGCGTGTTCTCGGCTTGGCCGAGGCCCGAGCCAACGGTGTACTGATCGTGGGAGCACACGCTGTGTCGCGTGGCCTCGCCTCGTCGCTGCGCGATCTCGGGGTCACGACGATGCTGGTCGACACCGACCCCTACAACGTCACCCGGTCGGTGGCGCTCGGCCTGCCCGCCCGCCGCTTGAGCGTGCTGACCGAAGAGGCGGCCCACGAACTCGATCTCCGTGGCATCGGCCGCATCCTCGCCATGACGTCGAACGACGAGGTGAATGCGCTGGCGGCCACGCGCTTCTCGCGCCAGTTCGGTCGGCGTGAGACCTTTCAGCTCGCGCCGAACGAGGAGCGACGCAACGGAGCCCTGCCGGAGGAGTTGCTCGGTCGCATCGTGGGCATCGACGGGCTCGACTACGCAACCATCGACGAGCGAGCCCGCCAGGGCTGGCGGGTGCGTTCGGCGCCGGCGACACCGTCGATCGATGCCATGGCCGAGGGCGGCCTCTACATCCCGCTGGCGCGGGTGTTCGACGGCCAACTCAGCTTCATCTGCCGCAACGACCCGGTGCCAACGCAGGGCACGGTGATCGGCCTCGCCGCACCGTCGGTCCAGAAGGAGCTCGACGGCGAGAACGTGGTCGAGAAGTGACGCAGCTGCGGTGTCGGTGACGGAGCGGCTCTTCGTCTACGGGACCCTGCGACGTGGAGATGTCCGGTGGCCGGTCCTCGAACGTTTCATCGCCGACGAAGGCGTCGCGGACACCGCCGGCGGCGAGGTGTTCGACACCGGGCTCGACTATCCGGCGGCCGTGTTCGGCGCGGTGGGAACGATCGTCGGCCGCACCTACTCACTCCGCCCGGAGCTCCTGGCCGAGGCACTCGCGGTGCTCGACGAGGAGGAGGCAAGCGTGGGGGGGCGCTACCGGCGGGTTCGAATCACGACCGGGCTGGGCGTTGAGGCGTGGGCCTATTCCTACGGTGGCGGGCTCGAACTCTCGACGATCCCTTCGGGTGACTGGTTCGATCGACCACATCGTGCGGAGGAGCACTGACGGGCCGTCGTGACCGAGCGTGCGTCAGAAGTACTCGGTAGCGATCGTGTGGGTGGCACGAACGTGAGCGTCGATCTCGGCGTCCGACAGCGTCGGGCCGAGCTCGACCGTGATGCCGACGCCGGTTTCGGGGATCACGGTCCGCGACCATTGTGAGGCCGTGCCGGTGTAGGTGCCGCCGGTGATCTCGACGACCGGGAGCCCGGCGACCTCGGCGTAGCGCGTGCGGATCTCGCCCGCCCGTCCGGAACCGGGAGCGATCCGGAACAGATCCTGGTGGTACCACAGCATCACCTGCGGCTGGACCGAGGCGCCGAGCGCGACCATCGCCTGCGTCTCGGGCTCGCTCGCCGGCGCTGTTCCGCCGTACTGCCAGAAGCCCGGCTCGCCGAGCACACCCCAGTTCTCCGGGAAGTTGCGGTTGAGATCGACGCCGTTCGCGTTCTGCCGGTCCGAGATGGCAGCGCCATCGGGGTTCATCGAACGCACGAGCCACAGTTCGACGCCTTCTGGGACCGGCTCGACGGCGAGTCGGTCGATGACCGCAGTCCCGGCGGACTCATTACCGTGGATCACGCCGACGGCGAGGACCCGAGTCCCTCCGGGGGTTCCGCGTCGGATGACGGTGATCGGCCGACCCTCGACCGACCGACCGATCTCGACCTCCTGGTCGGGTGGGAAGGAGAACGCGTCGAGCGACGCACCGGCAGGCTCCGTCGGTGGTGCTGGTGGTGGCGATGACGGTGGTGGCGGCGGCGTGCTGGTCGTCGTCGACGGGGTCGTGGTGGTCGGCCGGGTGGTCGGCCTGGTGGTCGGCCTGGTGGTGCTCGTGGAGATGGTGGTGGTGGTGGTGGTCGGTGGTGGTGGTGGTGGTCGGGGTGGTGGTGGTGTTCGGGGTGGTCGGGGTGGTCGTCGTCGTCGTGGTCGTGGTCGTGGTGGCCGTCGTGGTCGTGCCCGAACGTGGCGCTGCCGACGTGGTCTCGGACATCGAGTCGGACGCCGTGCCGACCGACGCGGTGTCGTCGGCGTTCGAACAGGCCGCGAGCGACGCGACAGCGATCAGGAGCGCTGCGGTTCCCCAACTCACTCGCCAACTCGTCGGGCATGGGCATCGAGCAGGTCGGCGACGGCCAGCGTGAGACGTCGGGCGGTCGGCAGGTGCAGGTATTCGTTCGGGCCGTGTGCGTTGGCATCAGGGCCGAGGACTCCCGTGATCACGAACTGGGCATCGGGGAACCGTTCGCCGAGCATGCCCATGAACGGGATCGAGCCTCCTTCACCGAAACTCCGGGCCGGCCGGCCGAATGCGTGCGTGGAGGCCGCATCGAGGGCCGTTTCGAGCCAGGGTGCGGTCGCCGGCGCGTTCCACCCCGGGCCCGACTCGACATCGGTCACGGTGACGCGGGCACCATAGGGCGGGTCAGCGCTGAGCACGGCTGCCATCTCGGCGGCGGCCGCTGCGGCGTCGGCGGTCGGGGGCACGCGCAGCGAGAGCTTCAATGACGTGCTGGGGCGGAGTACGTTCCCGGCGCGACCGGTCGGCGGAAGGCCGTCCGCGCCCACGATGCTCAGCGCCGCCCGCCAGGTCCGGGCCAACAGCTGCTCGGTGGGATCGGTGGTGGTCGGACCGGCACCGTCGACGAACGGATAGCGGTCGGCGATCGGTCCGACTTCGGCGGCGGTCGCCGCCGCCTGGGCCATCCGGTCGGCCGGGATGTCGACAGCGACAGTCTCGAGTTCGACCGAGCCAGTGCGCTCGTCCTCGATGCGCGACAGCAACGAGCGGGCGATCCGGAACGTCGACGGCACCATCCCGGACACGTCACCCGAATGCAGGCCCTCCTCGACGATGTCGACCTGAAGGGTCGCTGTCGCCATCCCCCGCAGCGAGGTCGTCACCCACATGCGTTCGTAGTCGATGCAGCCCGAGTCGAGACAGATCACCAGCGACGGGGACCCGATGCGGTGAGCCAGGGCTTCGACGTGGGCCGGGAGGTCGGGGGATCCCGATTCCTCGCTGGCCTCGATCAGCACGACGAGCCGGGCGTGGGACCCACCGGCGGCGTGAACGGCCTCGATTGCGGACAGGCTGGCGAACGCCGCATACCCGTCGTCGGCACCGCCACGCCCGTACAGTCGATCACCTTCGAGCACGGGAGTCCACGGGCCGAGGCCGTCACGCCATCCCTCCATCTCGGGCTGTTTGTCGAGATGGCCGTAGAGCAACACGGTGTCGTCGCCGGTCATCGTGGACGGGGCGCCCCCTGTCGGCGGTACCTCGACGACGATGACCGGCGAGCGACCCGGCAACTCGTGCACGCCCACCGACATCCCCGGGATCGGCCGGGCGGCGCACCAGCCACGGATCAGCTCGACGGCGGCGTCCATGTGTCCGTGCTCCCGCCACTCAGGATCGAACGCCTCGCTGACATTGGGTATCTCGATGTAGTCGTGCAGCACGGGAATGATCTCTTCCCAGCGGGCATCGACCAGTTCGGCGGCGGCAGGCGATAGCGGCATGGTCGCCCACCGTACGGCGCGACGCCCCCGGTCGTGGGTCATCGGTGGCCGCTGCGAGGCTGGTGTCTGTCGCGAATCGCCCCGGCCCCCTTCCTGCCGGATTCCCCGGTATCGTGACGTTGCCGACAGTGGTCTGAACGCGCCCGGGTCGCTTGACCTGTAAGCGTTTTCATGACACGCTGCGCGGTGCGGACTCAGGTCCGCGACATCCGTGAACACAACGGTCACGAATCACCAATCGGGTGGGAAAACCCCACCCATCTCAAGGGGAGAATCAATGACTTCACGCCGAATCAAGGTGCTGGCTCCGCTGCTGGCATTCTCGGTCGTGGCTGCCGCGTGCGGTGGCGACGACGACGACGACGCAACTACAGCCGAGGAAACCGCCGACGCCGGCGGCGACGAGGCGACGACCGACGAAGGCACGGCCGACGAAGGCACGGCCGAAGCGGGCGGAGAGACGATGGACTTCGGCGGTGCCGAGGTCACGATCACCGGCTCCGAGCGCGACGATCCGTCGGTTGCTGCGATCAACGACACGTTGAACGAGCACTTCGCCGACATGAACCTGACGGTCACCTTCGCCGGTGACGCCGACTGGGAAGCGAACATCAACACACAGGTGCAGGGTGGCAACCCGCCCAACATCTCGTTCTTCCCGCAGCCGGGCAAGCTCGCAGACTTCGCCCGCCAGGAGTTCCTGAAGCCGGTCACCGACGACGTCACAGCGACGATCAACGAGTACTGGGCGCCCGACTTCGCCGCCTTCGGCGAGGTCGACGGCGTGCAGTACGGCGTGCCGGCCAAGTCCGACCTGAAGGGCATCGTCTTCTACAAGCCGGCGCTCTTCGAGGCCGACGGCTACGAGGTCCCCACCACGTTCGACGAGTTCACCGCACTGGTCGACACGATGGCTGCCGCCGACGGCCCGAAGCCGCTCTGCGTCGGCATCGAGTCGGGTACCGCGACCGGTTGGATGTTCACCGACTGGACCGAAGACATGGTGCTGCGTCAGCACGGCGGCGACGTCTACGACGGCTGGGTCAGCAACGAGGTCAAGTTCGACGACCCGATGATCATCGAGTCGATGCAGACCGTGAAGGACCTGTGGACCGAGGAGAACGTGTTCGCCCCCGGTGGCACGATCTCGGCGACGAACTTCGGCACCCCGGTCGCCGAGGCTCACCTCGCCGACGACTGTTACATGGTGCGTCACTCGAACTTCTTCGCCGGCCTCTACCCGGCGGGAACGAGCTTCGCCGATCCCGAGAACCCGGACGCCATCGACGTCTTCTACTTCCCCGACATCAACGGTGACGGCCCGGTGCTGACCGCCGGCACGATCGCCGGTGCGTTCGACGAAGACCCGGCCACGATGGCCGTCATGGAGTACCTGGCCACGCCGGAGTACGCCCAGATCCGTCAGCAGAAGCAGACCGCCGAGCTCGACGGCAGCATCTCGGGTTACCTGTCCGGCGCCACAGGCCAGGACACCGGCGTCTACCAGCCGCTCGAGCAGCGGTTCCTCGAGATCCTCCAGACGGCCGACTTCGTGCGGTTCGACGGTGGCGACCTGATGCCGGCCGATGTCGGCTCCGGGTCGTTCTGGTCCGAGGGCACCTCGCTGGTCAACGGTGACATCACCGCCGAGGAAGCGGGAGCGAACATCCAGGCCACCTGGCCGCAGGGGTGAGTAGCTGAACCGATCCGGTCCGCCGGGTCGGTTCACATCGTCCGGGGCATCGACACTAAGGTGTCGGTGCCCCGGTGCAATTCGGGGCCATGACCGAGGGGGGCACGTGGAGACAACGCAGTCGGGGGACGTCGATTCCCTGGATCCGATGGAAGGCGGCCATGTTCCTTCGGCCGCGAACGTGGGGACACCGACACCGTCGTGGTGGGCGAAACAGTCGTGGGTCAATCGCGTCGTGCTCGTCGTGGGTGCCGTCGGCATGATCGTGCTGGCGATCGTCTCCGACAAGGTGCGCAGCACCATCATCACCGTCGTCATCGCGGTCGGCGGTTGCGCCGGCATCTGGATCGGCGCCAACATCCTGTTCGATCAGGTCCAGAGTCGCTGGCAACGCTTCCAGACGATTGCGTTCGCCGTCCTCGGCTCGATCGTCGCCATCCTGCTCCACGGCAACCGGCTGACGGTCGGCTCCGGCAACGGGTTCTGGGCGTGGCTGCTCGCCTTCCTCGTCGGTGGCGCCGTGTTCGGCGCCCTCGGATTCGTGCTCGCGGCCAACGATGATCCCCGGCAACGGATGATGGCCTCGGTCGGATGCTTCGCCCTGGCCGGCGTCGGCATCGGGTTGCTGATCCGTGAGGAATACCAACCAGGCGTCGACTGGGTCACGACGATCGTGTACACCGTCGTGCTCGCGGCGATCGGTGGCGGAGTGGCCGTCCTCACCAAACGTGAACCGCGCAGTGGACTGCTGCTCGGTGGTGCTCTCGGCTGGCTGCTCGGGTACTGGGGTGGCTCGGACCTCGGCGACGGCAACGTGGGCACGGCGATCCTCGGTGCAGTGGTCCCCGCCGTGCTGATCGGCGTGTCCATCGGTGGCTCCCACAACCCCGACTACAACGAGCGCCTCGATCTGGATCGTTCGTCCCGGGCGTGGATCTTCCTGGGCCCCGGTCTGCTGTTCATCGCCGTCATGCTCGTGGTCCCGGCGATCCGCACCGCCTACCTCTCCCTGCTCGACCGGGATTCGGAGGAGTTCGTGGGGCTCGACAACTACACGCAGACGTTCACCGACAAGGCGAGTTGGGACGCCTCGGAGTGGACGAACATGTTCACCAGCTACCCCTTCCTGATCGGTGTGACGGTTCTGGTGATCGCCGGGGCGATCGGATTCCGGCAGAAGCAGCTCACGGGACGCGCGGTCGAGCTCGGCAACCCGACCGTGCTACCGCTGGTCGCCGGATTCATGTTCGTGTGCTTCGGCGCCTTCACCGCCATGCGCGGGACGATCATCAACAACCTGTGGTGGGTCGTCACCGTGACGTTCTTCTCCACCGCTCTGGGGCTCGCCATCGCGGTACTGGCCGATGGTCGCGGCGGCGAGAAGATCGCGAAGTCGATCATCTTCATGCCGATGGCGCTGTCGCTCGTCGGTGCGTCGATCATCTGGCGCTTCGTGTACCAGACGCCGCGACATCTCCAAGGAGCAGACCGGCGTCGCCAACGCACTGTGGATCGGCCTCGGCAAACTCAGTACCGGCTCGGGCCTTCCCACCTTGATCGGCGCGATCGTGCTCGGTGTGTTGGTCGCAGTCATCGCCACGTTCCTGGCCCGCTCGCTCGTGCGCCAGGCCTACGGGCGAGCAGCAGTGCCGGCCGTCCTGTTGATCTTCGCGGGGTGGGTCTTCCTGCGGTACACGCAGATCGTCGGTGGGGGCATCGGCGGGTTCCGGGTCACCGAGGACGGCGAGACGGTCGGCGAGACGATCGTGTTCGTGCAGGAGAGCCCGTACAACAACTTCTGGTTGATGGTCATCTTGATCTGGATCCAGGTCGGTTTCTCGATGGTCATCCTGTCGGCGGCCATCAAGGCCGTGCCGACCGAGCTGATCGAGGCCGCCAAGATCGACGGTGCCACCGACAGTCAGGTGTTCTGGCGGGTCACACTTCCCCAGATCGGCACCACGATCGGCGTCGTCGTGACCACGCTCATCGTGTTGGTGATGAAGGTGTTCGACATCGTGAAAGTGGTCACCAACGGCCAGTTCGACACGCAGGTGCTGGCCAACGACATGTTCCAGCAAGCGTTCAACATTCTGAACATCGGCCGGGGCGCAGCGTTGGCGATGCTGATCTTCATCTCGGTCCTGCCGGTCATGGTCTTCAACATTCGCCGCATGCAGAAGGAGGTCTGAAATGAGCCAGGTCACATCCTCAGCACCCTCGGGTATCGCGTCCGATCTGCCCGAGGCCAGCTCCGGCCAGACCGGACGGTGGTACGGCTTCATCCGCAGCCTCCCGACCGGCGTCGTCTGGTTCCTCGTCATCCTGTGGAGCATCCCGAGCCTCGGGTTGTTCATCAACTCGTGGCGTACCGCGCGACGCGCAGCTGGCGACCGGTTGGTGGACGACTCGTCCCGACGAGTTGACCCTCGACAACTACGACCAGATCTTCACTGCCCGCAACAGCATCTGGGACTCGCTCGCGAACTCGTTCGCGATCGCACTGCCCGCGACCATCATCCCGATCGCGTTCGCGGCGTTCGCGGCGTACGGGTTCGCGTGGATCGACTTCAGGGGCCGCAAGGCGTTGTTCATCGCCACCGTGTCGCTGCTCGCGATTCCGCTGCAGGTGGCGTTGATCCCGTTGCTCCAGCTGTACGTGGGCGGTGCCAAGTGGACGCTGCCACTGCTCGACAAGACCGTGACGCTGATCCCGGACTTCGACCTCGCCGGCAACACCACTGCGGTCTGGTTGACACACACCGGGTTCGCGATGCCGTTCGCGATCTTCCTGCTGCACAACTACATCAGCTCGTTGCCGAAGGATCTGTTCGAAGCGGCCCGCATCGACGGCGCCAACCACTTCACGATCTTCTGGCGTCTCGTCCTGCCGCTGTCGGTCCCGGTGCTCGCGGCGTTCGCGATCTTCCAGTTCCTGTGGACCTGGAACGACTACCTGATCGCGAACACCATGGTCGGCTCCAACCCGAGCTCCCATCCGACGACGATCCTGATCGCCAACCTGGCCGGTGACTTCGGCCGCAACGAGCACATCCTGCCGGCGGCCGCGTTCGTGCAGGCGTTCATCCCACTGGTGGTGTTCTTCGCCCTTCAGCGGTACTTCGTCCGCGGCATGCTCGCCGGCTCGGTCAAGGGCTGACGTCACCGTCGTTCGACAGCCACGCCGACCGCCCGGCGTGGCTGCCACCGATCGCTCCCTTCGGCTCCCGGTCGATCTGGGCCGCGGCGGTAGGTTGCCGCCATGCCGTACGCCCACCCCGCGTTCGACAACCGTGTGACCCGCGACCTCGGGGTCGAGATCCCGATCGTGCAGGCACCGATGGGCTGGATCGCGCGCAGCCAACTCGCGTCGGCGGTGTCGACCACCGGCGCGCTGCGGCATCATCGAGACGTCGTCCGGTGAACTCGACGCCGTCAAGGGCGAGATCGCCAAGATGCGCGACCTGACCGACCGGCCGTTCGGCGTGAACATCGCCCAGGCGTTCGTCCGCGATCCGGCGATCGCCGAGTTCGTGATCGACCAAGGCGTCAAGTTCGTCACGACGTCGGCCGGTTCGCCCGACGAAGTACACGTCGATCCTCAAGGACGCCGGCCTGACCGTGTACCACGTCGTGCCGACGCTGCCGGCAGCGCTCAAGGCGGTCGACGCCGGCGTCGACGGGCTCGTCGTCGAGGGCGGCGAGGGCGGTGGCTTCAAGAGCCCGACACCCGTCTCGACGATGGTGCTGCTCCCGCTCATCCGGTCGCGCGTCGACGTGCCGATCATCGCCGCCGGCGGCATCACCGACGGCGCGACGATGGCCGCCGCGTTCGCGCTCGGCGCCGAAGGCGTCCAGATGGGCACCCGGATGGTGTCGGCGGCCGAGTCGCCGGTGCACGACAACTGGAAGCAGGCGATCGTCGACGCCGCCGAGACCGACACGCTGTTCCTCAACCAGCGCCACTCCCCCGCGCTGCGGGCCCTGCGGACCGAGAAGACCGAGGCGCTCGTCGACGCGCCCGACAACGTCTTCGGCGAGTTCGGCGACGCACAGGCGCTCTACTTCGGCGGCGACATGAACGCCGCGATCGCGCTCAGTCGGGCAGGTCGCCGGACGCATCGACGTCGGTGCGACCCGGTCGCCGACATCATCGCCGACACCGTGCGCGAGTTCGGCGAGGTCGTCGCCCGCCTCCAAGGGCTGATGTCGTTCGACGGGCAGGAGCTGATCGGCTACCTCGCGTCGGCGCTCGTCGTCGCGTCGCTGGCGATGACGTCGGTGGTCCGGCTGCGCACGATCTCGCTCGCCGGATCGATCACGTTCGTCGTCTACGGCCTACTGATCGGCTCGATGCCGATCGTCATCACCAACGCGTCGATCGCCGTGCCTGAACATCTGGTTCCTCTCCCGCGAGCTCGGCGGCCGCCGCGACCTCGGTGCGGTCGTCGTGCCCACCCGACTCGCCGTTCCTGGTCGACTTCCTCGCGAACCACGCCGGCGACATCGCCGACGTTCCAGCCCGAGTACGAGCCGACCGATCCGCCCGACTTCGCGATCGTCCTGACCCGCGACGGCCTGCCGGCCGGCGTCGTGCTCGGCGACCGATCGACGGCGATCGGCTCGACATCACCCTCGACTACGTGCTGCGAGCCTACCGCGACTCGCGGCTCGGGCGGTGGCTGTACGGCGACGGGGCCCGCGTGTTCCGGCTCGGCGGGCATCGACCGACGTGACGACCGCCGGCGGGAACGAGGCACACCGCGACTACCTCGTGCGCGTCGGCTTCGAGTACGACGACGACGTCGCTCGCTTCGCGCGCCGGCTGTGACCCTGAGGGTCAGCCGCGAGGACTGCGCCGAGACCACCTCGGGCTCCGGGCCGTACAGCACGCTCGGCCGGCTCGGTAGGTTTCCGCATGATCGAAATCGACGACCTCGACGCGTGCGCTGCCTGGGTGCGGCCGGCGAGGCCGCCCACCGGCGGCGTTCCAGGCCCTCGACCTCCGACGACGTGCGAGGGTTCGAATCCGGTTCGTTCCGCGGCTGCCTCTTCCTCTCCTGCGACCTGCTGACACCCGCGCAGGCCGGCTACCTGACGACGACCGGCGCCACCGTCATCCGGGACGACGTCGAGCGCCCGTACTCCGCCCACCGTGCGCACCTCTACACGCCCGAGGAGCTCTTCGCCGGCTTCGACCCGGCCTGCGGAGCGGCTACGACGGACCTTCGACGCCCGGGTCTACCGCCACTGGGTCGAGACCGGCCGGCAGTACCCGGCGATGATCGACGAGAGCCTGGCCCGTCGGCTCCACGACCACTCGATCACCGAAGCGCTCCACGACGCGATCGACGGTGACACGACCGGTGGCGGTCATGGGTGGCCACGGCCTCGAACGCGCCGAACCCCACGTACGCCTCGATCGCCCGCATCGCCCGGTCGCTCACCCGGTCGGGCCGCCTGATGCTCTCCGGCGGCGGTCCGGGGGCGATGGAGGCAACGCACCTCGGTGTCTGGATCGCGAACGTGTCCGACGACGAGGCACTCCGGCCGGCGATCGACGTGTTGGCGCCGCGGCCGCCCGGCGCTCGCGCCGGCGAGGAGTACGCCGACGTCGATTGGCTCGATCGTGCGTGCGCCGTGCGACGTTGCTGGCCCCGACCGGACGGTCCCGATCGGTACGAATCGATCGGGATCCCGACCTGGATGTACGGCCACGAACCGCCGAACGCGTTCGCGACGCAGCATCGCGAAGTACTTCGCGAACAGCGTCCGCGAGGAGGGGTCTGCTCGCGATCGCGACGCACGGTGTCGTCTTCGCGCCGGGCAGCGCCGGCACGATCCAGGAGATCTTCCAGGACGCCGCGCAGAACCACTACGCATCGTTCGGGCCGCCGTCGCCGATGATGCTGCTCGGCGTCGACTACTGGACGCGAGCGTCATCCGGTGTGGGCCGTGCTCGAGTCGCTGGCCGCGAGTCGCGACGTACCGGGACCTGATCACGATCACCGACGACGAGGACGACGTCGTCGAGCGTCGATGCCTGCGCTACCGCCGCGACGAGTGACCGCTCGGCTCCAGAGCCGGATCTCGCTGCTGGATCCACTCGCTGCCGGGTCAGCCCCTGGTTTCGTCAGCCCTCTGGTTTCGGTTCAGCCCCTCGTTTCGTCAGCCCCTGGCGTCGTCGGCCCGTTCGAGGCGACCGTACGTCGTCGACCGGCAGTCCGGAGAGCAGCCCGACCGAGACGGCCGAACAGATCAGGCAGCGCGACGATCGCCCACCGGTACGTGCCGGTGCGGTCGATCAGCCAGCCGGCAGCCGGCGGGCCGATCAGTCCGCCGAGACCGGGCGCGGTGTAGAGCACGCCCGAGGATCGAGCCGAGGCCGGCGACGCCCATCCGGTCGGAGATCACGATCGGGCTCAGTGCGACGAAGCCGCCGTACCCGACGCCGAGGACGAGCACGAACAGCACGAGCAGCGACGTACGAGCGACCCGGCGACCAACCAGATCAGGAAGCTGATCCCGTGGATGACG
This sequence comes from uncultured Acidimicrobiaceae bacterium, assembly GCA_963792905.1. Classification (GTDB taxonomy): domain Bacteria; phylum Actinomycetota; class Acidimicrobiia; order Acidimicrobiales; family Ilumatobacteraceae; genus Ilumatobacter. The sequence continues at coordinate 447,006 of CAWBYE010000019.1, read as the reverse complement.
AAGCACGCTCGGTACAGCCGGAACGACCCGAACCGGCGCACCAGCGACCCGAACCCGATCCGCGACAGCACGCTCGACCCGCCGAGCACACCGACGAGCACGGCGGCCTGCACCGAGCTCGATGCCCTGCTCCTTCGCGTACTGGCCGACGAACACGAACGGGACGAACAACGCCAGTCCGAGCGCCAGCGCCGACAGGTGGATCCGGCGGAAGACCGGGCTCCGGAGCGCGTCACCGAACCGCGACGGCTGCGGCGACCCGTCGCCGGGCGGACGGTCCGACGAGCGGCACGCAGGCGAGCAGCACCAGCGGCGCCGCCGATCGCGAACACGACGTACGTGTCCCGCCAGCCGTACCGGTCGATCAGCGCAGCCGACAGCGGCGACATCACCATCGTGCCGACGCCGATGCCGGCGACGGCCAGCCCGACCGCCGACGGCGCGATCGCTGCGACGAACCATCCGCCGACCGTGGCGACCATCGGCACGTACCCGCACGCGGCGGCGATCCCGACCCCGGCGCCGTACGTGACGTAGCCCGACGCCGAGCGAGTCGACCCGGCTCGTCAGCATCAAGCCGACGAACATCGCGACGGCGCCGATGACGAGCACGAGACGCGGGCCGAACCGATCGAGCAGCCGCCCGGTGACGAGGCTCGAGCCAGAAGAACGAGAACGTGGTGATGCCGAAGATCACCGCCGTCGCTCCGGCGGCCGACGTCGAACTCCTCGCTCATCGACTCGAAGAACGCGCCGAAGCTGTACGCGGTGCCGAGCGTGACCGCCGACGAGAAGAACGCAGCGACCACCGTCAGCCAGGCGCGCCGGGAGTCGACGGTCGCACCTGGGCTCTTGCCGAACCGTACGGACGGGATCGCCGGCAGGTGTCGGACCAGGTCGCCGCCGAGATCGACCCGCGGTTCGAGCCGGCGGCCGACCGGTCGCGGCGCGGAACGATGCGGATCCGCTTGGCGCTGACCGGACCGTCGACGCCGAGCGGCTGGGCGAACGTGCTCATCCGGAGTTCCTCGAGCATCCACGCGACCTCGCGCAGATCGTTGCGCCGGCGACGACGTTCGCCGCGGCCGCGTCGGCGACGGCGCGTTCGATCGGGCGCACCTCCGCCATCCGGCGCTGGTCACGGGCGACGTCACCACCGAGGTGGTCGAGCCGGTACTCGATGCCGCGGACGTAGCGGTGGACGTCGGGGAGCCGGTCGGTACCGGAGCGCTCGACGAACCCCGGCGACACGAGCCGGTCGACGTGGGCCTCGGCGTCGGCCACGGTGGGCCGGAGCGAGTCGGCGGTCAGCGCCGAGGTGCGCCGGAGGACCCGGTTCGGCAGCGGCGACGATGTCGACCGCCTACGGCGAGGGCGTCGGCCGCGAGCTGCGGCGTGTCGTCGCGGACCGCCCGTTCGATGCGAGCGAAAGCGCCGTCGTTCCACGGCAGCTCGTAGCGCGACATCACGGCGTCGACGGCCGCTTCGACCGCGTCGGCGGCGAGGTCGGCGAGCGGGATGGACCCGGCTGCGACCGCCAGCGTCGCCCGCTCGTCGAGCGTCCGTGCGATACGGGCCGGGGTCGGGGCGGCCGCCATCAGCAGGAGTCGCCGGACGCCACCGCGCATCGCCCGCTGCTGGAGCGCTTCGTTGTCGACGACCCGAAGGGTCGACGCTGTCACCGCGATCGAGCAACGTCGGGTAGGCGCGGACCACGTGGCCGTCCGTCAGCTCGCTGTTCGACGACCCGGTCGAGCGTGCCGATGTCCCACGTGACGATGTCGCGTCGCTCCGAGATCGGCGTCGCTGCGGCGAGCGCCGAGCGCGCCGTGCCGGCCTGGCGGCCACGGATCGCGTCGAGGTCGTCACCGGCGTCGACCACGCGCACCGTCCGCGTCGACGACGACGACGTGCAGCCGGAGGTGGCGTCGGCAGCCGCTCGAGGTCGAAGTCGTCGCCGGTCACCGTCGACCCCGGCGAGCTCGCGGAGCACCGCGGCGAGCGCGTCGACGAGTCGGCCCTCCGGCTCGCCGAGCCGATCGTACGCTGCCGCCGCCGTCTCGGTCATCGGGATCAGCATCCGGCGGATGTCCTTGGGCAGCGATCGGATGAGCAGGCCGACGAGCTCCTCCCGGTAGCCCGGCACGAGCCAGTCGAAGCCCTTCGGTCGTCGAGCTGGTTGAGCGCCGTGAGCGGCACGTTGATCGTCGCACCGTCGAGCGGCGTGTCCGGCTCGAAGCGATAGGTCAGCGGTACTCGGCACCGTCGATCGCCAGATGTCCGGATAGTCGGCGAGCATGATCCCGCGCCGGTTCCGGAGCACCGACGGGCTCGAGGTCCAGACGGTTCGGGTCGTCGCGCCGTGCCGACTTCCACCAGCGGTCGAAGTCGCGACCGGACGTGACGTCGTCGCCGACCCGCTCGTCGTAGAACTCGAACACCGCCTCGTCGTCGAGCAGGTCGATCCGGCGAACCCGCGCCTCGAGCAGAGCCGACCCGCTCGACGAATCGGGCGTTGGCCGCCACGAAGTCGTGCGTGTGTCCCCAGTCGCCGGCCACCAGTGCGTGCCGGATGAACATCTCACGTGCCAGCGCCGGATCGACCCGGCCGACGCCGATCGTCCGCGCCGCTCACGATCGGCAGCCCGAACAGCGTCACCGTCTCGGCGACGACCGCGCGGCCCGGCCGGCGCATCCCACCACGGGTCACCGTACGACCGCTTCACGAGGTGGGGCGCGAGCGACTCGGCCCACTCCGGCTGGATCGTGGCGACCCGACGCGCCCACAGCCGATTGGTCTCGACCAGCTCCGCCGCCATCACCCACTTCGGACCGCGCTTCGAGAGCACGGAGCCCGGGGCGATCACGAAGCGTGCGTCGCGCGCTGCCGCGGTACTCCCGTCCGTCACCGTCGCGTACGTCCCGATGTGCGACAGCAGGCCGGCGAGGACGGCGCGATGGACGAGGTCGGGGTGCGCGTCGTCGACGGTCGGTCGGATGTCGAGCTGCCCGGCGACCTGCCGGAGCTGGCTGTAGAGATCGCGCCACTCGCGAACTCGCAGGTAGTTGCAGGTGCTCGTCGCGGCACATGCGCCGGAACCGATTGCCCGACAGCTCCCGCTGCCGCTCGCGGAGGTGGTCCCACAGCGCGACGATCGACAGCAGGTCGGAGCCGTCGACGTCGAACCGTCGGTGGAGCTCGGCGGCCCGCTCGGGTGCGTCCTTCGGGTCGTTCGCGAACGTCCTGGATCGACAGCGCCGACGCGATCACGAGCACCTCGCGGACGCACCCGTGTCTCCCGGCCTCGATCACCATCCGACCGAGGCGAGGGTCGACCGGCAGACGCGAGAGCTGCGGCCGATGCCGGTGAGCTTCCTCGGCGCGCCGATCCGACCCTCTCGGAGCGCACCGAGTTCCTCGAGCAGGAGGTAGCCGTCGCGAATCGACTGACGGTCAGGTGGTTCGACGAACGGGAAGCGGCCGACGTCGCCGAGCCCGATCGCCGTCATCTGGAGGATGACCGACGCGAGGTTCGTGCGGAGGATCTCGGGTTCGGTGAACTCGTCACGGGTGTCGAAGTCCTCCTCCGTGTAGAGCCGGATGCAGATGCCGGGGGCGACGCGGCCGCACCGGCCCGCACGCTGGTTGGCCGACGCCTGCGACACCGGCTCGATCGGGAGACGCTGCACCTTGAGCCGTCGGCTGTAACGCGAGATGCGGGCCGTGCCGGCGTCGACCACGTAGCGGACGCCCGGCACCGTGATCGACGTCTCGGCGACGTTCGTCGACAGGACGATCGCGTCGACCGCGGTGCGGTTGGAAGATGCGGTGCTGCTCGGCCGACGACAACCGTGCGTAGAGCGGCAGGACCTCCGTGTCGCGCAGATCGCTGCGACGGAGTGCGTCGGCGATGTCGTGGATTTCCCGCTCGCCGCTGAGGAACACGAGCACGTCGCCGGGGCCCTCGCTCTCGAGTTCGCCGACCGCATCGATCACCGCTCGGACCTGGTCCCGTCGATCACTCGGATCGTTCTCGTTGTCCGCGCCGTACGGCCGGTAGCGGACCTCGACCGGGTACGTCCGTCCCTCGACGACGAACACGGGCGCGGGCACGCCATCGGTCGCGAAGTGCTCGGCGAAGCGGTCGGTGTCGATCGTCGCCGACGTGACGATCACCTTGAGGTCGGGCCGCTTCGGCAACAGCTGCTTGAGGTAGCCGAGGATGAAGTCGATGTTGAGGCTGCGTTCGTGGGCCTCGTCGATGATGAGCGTGTCGTAGCGGCGGAGCATCCGGTCGCGCTGCAACTCGTTGAGCAGGATGCCGTCGGTCATCACCCGCAGGAGCGTCCCGTCGCCGACACGATCGTTGAAGCGGACGGTGTACCCGACGGCTTCACCGATCGTCGTGCCGACCTCGTCGGCGACGCGCTCGGCGACCGTTCGGGCGGCGACACGGCGGGGCTGCGTGTGGCCGATCATGCCGTCGACACCGCGTCCGGCGAGCAAGACAGAGCTTCGGGCAGCTGGGTGCTCTTGCCCGAACCGGTCTCGCCGGCGACGATCACGACCTGATGTTCACGGATCGCCGCGACGAGCTCGTCCGCGCGATCGGCGATCGGCAGCGAGTCGGGGACGGCCAGGGGTGTCGATCCGACAGTGCGTTCGAACATCGCCTGGCGCGCTGGCACGGCGTCCTGGTCGCGCTCCGGATCCGATCGCTGCGTGTGTCGTGGGGACGAGGACATCTCGGCTCATCAGGCTCGCAGCTCCGCCGGCGGTTCCCACCGTTTTCGGGGTGATGTCCGACCCTCGGCGACGGTCGGTGGCAACGAACGGCACACTGGCACGGTGCGTGCGCGATCCGAGCGGAGCTCCGAGCAGCGGCACCGGCCGAATTCCGCCGGCTGTCGGCCGACGAACAGGAGCGGTTCCTCGTGCACGGCGCCCGACTGGTGCGACACCCGGTGGGAGGGCGCCCGTGACGTCGTGGTCACCGACGAGATGATCCACACGATCGCCGCGCACGCCGCGTTGCTCACCGCCGGGTTCGAGCCGTCCACCCACCCGTACCTCAACGTCCGCTCGGTCATCGTGCACGGGCGCACGATCGTGACCCGCGGCGACCGGCCCGGACCCGCACGGGGCGTCTACACGTCGGGCCCGCAGTACCTCGCCGGCCAGTCGGGCCACGGGCGCGGTCCGGTGCTGCTCGACTGGCAGACCGTGGCCCGCCAGATCGCCGATCCCGATCGCGGCGTCAACGTCGTCTACCACGAGTTCGCCCACAAGCTCGACCAGCTCGACGGTGCCGCCGACGGGATGCCGCCGCTACCCACCCGCGACGACGAATCCGCATGGGTGCAGACCCTCGGCACCAACTACCGGCGGCTGCGACGCCGCGGCAGCGACGGCCTCGTCCGCGGCTACGGAGCAACCAACCCGGCCGAGTACTTCGCGGTCACGACCGAGCTGTTCTTCACGCGACCGGTCGAGCTGCACGAGCGCCATCCACGGGTGTACCGGCGACTCGCCGACTTCTACCGTCAGGACCCGGCCCGTCGCCGCTGAACCTCGCCGTCTACGCTGCGTCGTGCTGAAAGGGGCCAGCATGGCGTACGAGAACGACCGGCAGGAGCTGCCGCCCGTGACCGACTGGGTCAACGACTGGGACTGGCTGGACGACCAGTGGGGCGCGAACGCGATCGACATCTGGAACGAGGTTCGTGCGATGTCTCCGGTCGCCACCACCGAACGGTACGGACGGGCACACATGCCGGTGACGATGGAGGCGGTCTCGGCGGTCGCACACGACACCGAGCACTTCTCGTCGATCTTCGTGAGCGTCGGTCATCCCGACCTGCCACGGCGCCCCGCTCCCCCGATCACATCCGATCCGCCGCACCACCACGAGCACCGACGCCTGCTCCTTCCGTCGTTCAGCCCGAAGAAGATCGCCAAGATGGAGCAGGACATGCGCGAGTTCTGCCGTGGGCTGATCGCCGAACTCGACGGCGAAACCCACGCCGATGGGTCCGAGCAGTACGCACAGCACATTCCGGTCCACGGCATCTGCCAACTGCTCGGCGTCCCCGAGTCCGATGCCGACATGTTCCGCGACTGGATCTTCCGCAACTTCCAGATCGCGCCGCGCGACCCTGTGGTCCGCCAGCAGATCATGGACGAGATGGCCGCCTACAACGACCGGATGCTCGACCTCCGCTCCGAAGACCCGCAGGACGACCTCTTGTCACTCATCGCACACGCGACCATCGACGGCGAGCCGATCGACCGTGAGCTACAGCGTGGCTACGTCTCGCTGATGATCATCGCCGGTATCGACACCACCTGGAGCGCGGTCGGTTCGGGCATGTGGCACTTCGCCCAGCACGCCGACGAACGCGCCGCCCTCGTGGCCGTCGACAACGACGACCTGCTCTGGACGACCGCGACCGAGGAGGTGTTGCGGTACTACGCACCGGTCACGATGGGCCGCAAGGTGATCGCCGACACCGAGGTCGCCGGCTGTCCCGTGCGCGCCGGCGAACAGACGCTGGTCACGTTTCCCGCTGCGAACCACGACCCGGTCGCATTCGAGAATGCACACGAGTTCCAGCTGGACCGCGCCAGGAACCGGCACATCGCCTTCGGACTCGGCATCCATCGCTGTCTCGGCTCGAACCTGGCCCGGCTCGAACTCGTCGTGGCACTCCAGGAATGGCTCCGGGCGTTCCCCGACTACGAACTCGACCCAGCACGCGAGACCAGGTGGGCCAACGGCCAGGTCCGCGGGCCCCGCTACCTCCCCGTGCTCCTCAACAGCTGACAACCCGATCGGATCACCCATGCGCGCTGCCCTGCTCGAACACGCTCCCGGCGAACTCGTCATCGACGAGGTCACCGTCACCGAACCCGGCCCCGACGAAGTCTTGGTCCAGACCGCAGCGTGCGGGCTGTGCCACAGCGACCTGCACATCATCGAGGGCAAGCTGCCGACCAAGTTCCCGGCCCTGCTGGGCCACGAGGCGGCCGGCGTGGTGCAGGCGGTCGGCGAGAACGTCGGCGAGTTCGCGCCCGGAGATCACGTCGTGGGGTGCCTCTCGGTGTTCTGTGGAACGTGTCGCGAGTGTGCGATCGGCAACACGTATCTCTGCGAGAACCGTCGAGCACTGTCGGTACGCGCCGACGGCACCTCACGCGTCTGGCGCGGCGACGAGTCGGTCGCGCAGATGTCGGGCCTCGGCGGGTTCGCCGAAGAGATGGTCGTGCACCGCAACGGCATCGTGAAGGTGCCCGACGAACTGCCACTGCACCTGGGCTCCCTGCTGGGGTGCGCAGTCATCACCGGGGTCGGTGCCGTCTTCAACTCGGCGCAGGTCCGCGCCGGCTCGACGGTTGCGGTGATCGGCGCCGGTGGCATCGGCCTGAACATCGTCCAGGGCGCCCGCCTCGCAGGAGCGGAGCGCATCATCGCCATCGACCTCAACCCCGAGAAGCTGGCCCTCGCCACGACGTTCGGTGCGACCGACGTCGTCGACGGGTCGGATGGCGAGGCCGTCAGCGCCGTCGTCGAGATGACGGGTGGCGGCGTCGACAGCGCATTCGAGGCGATCGGGTTGCCGGCGACCGCCCAGCAGGCGTTCCAGATGATCCGTCCCGGCCGCACGGCCTATCTCGTCGGGCTCCCGGAGATGGGAGCCGACGTCGCACTCTCGGGCGTTCCGATGGTGCTGCAGGCGCGTGGGTTGCAGGGTGTCTTCATGGGTTCGAACAACTTCAAACGCGACATCCCGATGTTGGCGAACCTCTACCTCCAGGGTCGGCTCAAGCTGGACGAGCTCGTCGCCGCTCAGATCACCCTCGACGAGGTCAACGACGGCTACGCAGCGATGCAGCGGGGCACAGAAGCCCGCAGCGTCATCGTGTTCTAGGCCGACCCGACACCGGGCCTGCACCTGTCGCTGCGGTCCCGTCCGCCAGGATGCAGACCGTCCGACTCGATGGTGCGCGGCGCCAGGGAATCCGGCCAGTTCGGACCGACCCGCCAGCCGGCGACGACTCCTCGCACCAGCCCGGTGATACGCCGTACGTGAAACGGCCGTCTCCGTCGGACGATCGATGCGAGGGCGAGCACGCCGGCCCGAGAGAGTTCATGCAGCGCCACAGCGGCGGCACGCACGTCGCCGGTGCGCATGTGCTTGCCGTAGCCGGCACCGATCGCGAAGTAACTGTCGATGACGTAGTCGGCGGCGACGTCGCCGACGATCGAACGGCCCCCGTGGTGGACGACATCGAGTTCGTGGTCGCACAGCACGACGTGACCGTGCCGTAGCATCCGGTACGTGAGTTCGCAGTCCTCGCCGGTCCTCAAGCGGCCGCCGGGGCCGAGATCCTCGTCGAACAATCCGGTCGTCGCCAGCGCGGACCGGCGAACGACCATGTTGGCGCCCATGCCGATCACCCCGTGCGATCTCATCACCGGCCCGCAGTAGGACGTCGCACGCCGGTACTCCCTGGCCGGGACGAACACGTCGTGGTCGTCGTGGTCGTACGCGATCACGTTGCCGAACAGCAGCCCGACCGACTCTTGCGTCTCGAACGTGATGAGCGAGCGTTCCAACCAGTCGGGAGCAGGTGTGCAGTCGTCGTCCGTGAACGCGAGAATCGACGCCGTCGAAGCTCTGACCCCGTCGTTCAGGGCGAGGCTCTTGCCGCGTCGATCGTCGACGATGTGAGCGAACCTCGGATCGGCGAGGCCCTTGATCGAGGCGCTGTTCTGCCCGGGGTCGGCCGACTGATCGAACACCAGCACCCGAAAGTCTCGGTGCGTCTGCACCGCGAGCGCGCCGAGCATCCGGGGCAGGTCGTGTGGCCGATCGTGGGTCGCCACGATCACGTCGATCGGTGCGCGCGGCGACGACCGGACGTCACCCGCTGGGCTCATGTCCGCCGATCGGTCCGATGGGCCACTCGGCCGACAACTCGGCGCGCCGATTGCCGGATCTGCTGGACGCGGCTCGGCTGCCGGGTCGCCACCGTGTGCACCGCGTGCTCGTACGTCTCACCGAGTCGCGGGTTCGGCATGAACGCGGCCGCATGGTCGTGCCACGTGCCCTCCGTGAAGTCGCGCATGTACGGGATGCGCAGATCGTCCGCTCGCTGGTAGTGCAGGAACAAGGCGAGTCGATCGACGGACTCCTCGGTGTCACCGCAGTGCCAACCCTTGGCATCGAACACGGAGAAACACCCGTCTCCGAATCCGCCGAAGCGGACGACGTCGTCGCACGTCGGGTCCAGCATCCTCGCCGTCGCGAGCACGAGTTCGTCGTCGGTTGCATCGCCGCATTCGGCCGGTCCCACCGGGAGGCGATGCGAACCCGGGATGTAGCGAGTGGCGTTGCCCGGACGACATCCCGCGATCCCGACCACCACGGTGATCGTGGGCCAGAAGACACTCTCGATGTCGGTGTGCCACTCGAACGCGGCGTTGGGCGTGCCGATCTGGATGTTCGCACCCCATGCCACCCACCGCTCGTCTCCGAGCAGGTCCTCGATCACCCCGACGAGTTCCGCATCGCAGGCAAGTCGCTCGATGGCGGGTGTGAACGCGTACGGCACCCGATGCAGACCTTGGCGGGCCATGTCGGCGACGGCCTGCGCGAACCACGACGCGTCATCGCGGACGTCGCGGATCAGGCTTGGATCCGCAAGTGAGATCGATTGCACCAGCATCCCGGACGACAGGTAGGCCGCTCTGCGGCCTGTCGGCGCGGTGCCCGCAGGTTCGGCGTTCGTCGCCTGTTCGACATCGACATCGACATCGACATCGACATCGACATCGTTCCGGAACGCCCGATGGTTGACCGTGACCCGGGTCTGGAGTCGCTCGGATCCGCCGGCCTCGATCACGCCAGCGAGCCGCGACGCCGAAGTGCCGATGTTGTAGAGGCGATCTCGTTGACCCGACGCAGCAATACGTTTCGAACGCAACAGCAGCCCGGCCGTGCGGCCGATCGTGCCGTAGATCCTCGGCGACCGGACGTGGTGATCGTGCAGGTCGACGATGACCGCCGATGCCGGGATGATCCGTCGGGTCGCCTCCGGGTGGAGCTCGCACAACCGGACGATGTTGCGACCCCGTTCGCGCTCGTCGCGAATCTGTCCCGTGAGAGGTCGGCGTCGCCAGTGATGGCCACCCGCTGCCTCCTCGAACACGATCGGGATCTCCGCGTCCAGGAGCCGAAATCCGAGCTCGACATCTTCCTCGCCCCACCCCACGAATTGCTCGCAGAACCCGCCGACGTCGAGCAACGTCTGCCGGGGGATGCTGACATTGCCGGTCCAGAAGTCGAACGGATCGGTGATCGAGCCCGCCCGCACGAGGCGGTCGGTACGGTCGCTCAGGAATCCGAACGGCGGCCCACCCGATTCGAGCTCCCACTGCGGGCCCATGAGCGCCGACGGTTCGGGTGCCGCGGCGTGGAACTCGACATGCGACCGCCAGGTCGCGCGACTCACCGTCATGTCGTCGTCGACGAGCCAGCACACGTCGCCACGCGCCATCGAGACACCGGCGTTCCGAGCCGCCGAACGGCCGGAGTTCGGCTGCCTGTGCCACCGCAGTTCGACACCGAGGTCGAGGCACTCGAGCGCTTCCGACGACCCGTCGGTCGAACCGTCGAGCACGATCACCACCTCGGTGTGCGAGCCGTCCGGAATCGCTTCGTCGATGCTCGCCAGTAGCCGAAGCAGGGCGTCGCGGCGCTGATACGAGGGAACGACGATCGACATCGTCACCGTGGGACCGTCCCGCTCCACCGAGTTGTCCATGCGCATCGTCGACCGTACCAGTCGCCCCGATCGAGCGGCGTACGGGCGGACGGTTCCTCGACGAGGGCCGTTGCGTCACCGGACTCCGTCCCGCCTCGGTCCTCAGTCGCCGGTGAAGTCGGGGCGGCGCTTCTCGGCGAACGCAGCGATGCCCTCCTGGCCGTCGTGTCGGCCCATCGACTCGGCGATCACGAGCCCCTCGAATTCGCCGGCAGCCGGAAGGGAGTTGCTCGTAGCCGTGGTAGACGACCCGCTTGGCGTGGCCGGTCGCCGAGGCCGGCCCGATCGGCGAGCTGCTGAGCGAGTTCGACGGCCGCCGTGTCGACGTCGTCGTCGGGCACCACCCGGTTGACGAGCCCCCACGACTCGGCCTCGGCAGCATCGAGCACACGGTTCGTCAGCGTCAGATCGAGCATGCGACGCAGACCGATGTGGCGTGCGACGAAGTATGACGACGTACCGTCGGGCGTGACGCCGGCGCGGGTGTAGGCCATGGTGTACTTGGCCGACTCACCGGACACGACGAGATCGAACGCGCTCATCAGCGACAGTCCGGCCCCGCCTGCAGCACCACGCACACCAGCGACGAAGGGCTTGGGGATCGAGTTCATCTTGTAGATCGCGCCGTGGTAGTCGACGAGCATGTCGGACGCGAGCGGAGCGACCTGGTCGCCGGCCTCGTGGAAGAGCTTCAGGTCGCCGCCCGCGCAGAACACCTTGCCTTCTGCCGTCACCGCCACCGAACGAACGTCGTCATCGAACTCGATCGCGACCATGGCGGCGCGGAGATCGGCGGAGAACGCCGGATTGACGGCGTTCGCACCCTCGGGCCGGGTGAAGCGAACGTGCGCGACGTGATCGTGCACCTCGTAGGTCATCGTGGAGAGATCCATGGGCCGAGACGTACGCAGCGCGTGGTCGACGGATCGGGGCGCGGCGTGCTATACTTGCGACCACAACGAAGGAGACTCGCATGACGCCCGATCGAACTGCCCGTGCCGTGGCAAGGCCTCAACCACCTCGCCCTGATCACCAACGACATGGACGCGACGGTGCGGTTCTGGCACGGCGTGATGGGGGCGCCGCTCGTCGCGACGATCGGCACCGAGACGTTCCGCCACTACTTCTTCTCGTTCGGCGCGACCCACTCGGTCGCGTTCTTCGAGTACATCGGCCACGACACGAAGATGGTGTCCAAGCCGGCCGGCGTGTTCGACGAGCGGGCCGGTCAGTTCGACCACCTCTCGCTCGACCTGCCCGACGAGGCCGCACTCCTGGCGCTCCGCGAGCGGCTCGAGGCGGCGGGCACCGAGGTCACCGACGTGGTCGACCACGGACTGATGCGATCGATCTACTTCACCGACCCGAACGGCATCGCCCTCGAGGCGTCGTGGTGGGCGGACGATCCCGACGGCAGCCGAGCCCGACTACACCGACGACCGGTACTTCCGCGACCCGACCCGGTACCGGCGTTCGCCGAACTCCGCGACGGGCGGCCTGCAGTCGATCCCGACGACCACGCCTCGTCGACGAACCCGTCGCCGTCTGACCGCAGGCGGCCGCGCTTCACCGCGGCTCGCTCGTGCGATCAGCCGGCCAGTCGGCGCATGCCGTCGAGGAAGAACTCCGTGAGTGCGCCGACCGGGTCATCGCTGCCCGTCAGGACGTCGTAGCCGAGCACTGCGCCGAAGGGAGCGTTCCAGAACGAGGCGTCGCCGGGACGATCATCAGTCCACGGGCCGACGTAGGCGTACGGTCGTTCATGGAAGCCGTCGCCGGGTGATCCACCGAGGTTGACGCGACGACCCTCGGCTGCAGCAGCGTCGAGCGCGACGTCGAAGTGCTCCGGCCACAGCTGGACCATCGTCGGCGAAGCATCGGCAGGCATCTGCTCGACGACGCGATCGAGTGCGGAAGCGACGGCGCCGAACCAGCCCGCGAGTGCGGTCGCCGCCACGGGGTCGACTGCCAACGCCTCCGACGTGTCGCCGAGCGGTGGAGTGTCATGGCCGACATCGAGGTCGGCAGCCGAGGTCGACCGCTGCGAGCTCGGCGAGCTCGGCGAGGGTCGACCCGTCGATCGACATCGCAGCGCTCGTCGCACCGGCCGTGCCGCCGGTCTCACGCACGAGCAGGGCACCCGACACACGCACGCGAACCACGTCGTCGCCGAAGTCCGGTGTGCCGAATCCCCCGACCGCTGCTCGCAGACCGAACCGACCCGTGGCTTGGGCGCGGGCACGGGCGACGATGTGGACCGTCACCCGTTGCAGCGTGTCACGGGTGGCGGCGAACGAATCGGGCAGAGGTGCGAGTCGTGCGTCATGCCGACACCAACCCCGGGCACCGGCGAGTCGTTTCCGCTCGCTCAGACGAGACGATCACTCCGACGTCGGGCCCGTGAAGTTCGGCGCCCGCTTCTCGCGATGCGACGCCAGGCCCTCGGCCACGTCCGGCCCGCCGAACCCGTAGAACTCGAGCGCGAGTGATGCGTCGAACGCCGGGCCCGCTGCCCGGTACCAGTGGTTGAGCGAGTGCTTCGTCCACCGCATCGCGGACGGCGAGACCGCCATCAGCTTGTCGGCGACGACGAGCGCCTCGTCATGCACCCGGTCGTCGTCGACGCACAGCGACACGAGCCCGATCCGCTCGGCCTCCTCGCCGGTCAGCGTGTCGCAGGTCAGCAGGTAGTACTTCGCCTTCGCCATGCCGACGAGCAACGGCCAGCACACCGCCGCGTGGTCGCCGGCCGCCACGCCGAGCCGGGTGTGCCCGTCGATGATGCGTGCGTTGCGACCGACGATCGACACGTCGGCCAGCAGCCCGGCGACCAGACCGGCGCCGACCGCCGGGCCGTGGATCGCCGACACGATCGGCTTCGAGCAGTTGATCACGTTCCAGACGAGGTCGCGCGCCTCGCGCATCACCCTCGTGCGGATCGCGTAGTCGTTGATCATCCCGTCGATCAGCTCGAAGCTCCCGCCCGCGGAGAACCCCTTGCCGGCACCCTGCAGGATCGCGACCTGGACGTCGGGGTCGCGGTCGACGTCGAGCCACACCTCGGCGATCTCGCGATGTGCGTCCGGTCCCGACCGAGTTGAGACCCGGCGCGTCGAACGTGATCCGCAGCACGCCATCGCGAGGGCGGTCGTACGTGAAGCTCGGGAACCGTTCGGCGTAGTCGATACTCATGGTGCGGCTCCTTCGTGCAGTGCGGCGTCGATGATGCGCGCGAGTTCGATCGGTTGGTCGCCCTGGACGCTGTGACCGGCGTCGACCTCGACGACGGTCGCGTCGGGCCGGCGACGACGGAGCTCGTCGACGTCGTCGTCGGCGACGACCGACTGCTCCGCGCATCCCGCGCACGAGGGTGAACGGTGCCGACGACGCCTCGAGGTCGTCCCACAGCGTCGTGATGTCGGGACGCTGGTCCGGATCGTCCGGTCTCGCCCATCGCGGTGTAGTCGTCACGGCGGTGGCGCCAGACCCAGCTGCCGTCGTCGAGCTGGAGCGCGTTGTGCAGGATGCCGCGGCGCAGCGAGCTCTCCGATCGCGTCGGGTTGAACTCCATCGTGCGTGCGAGCAGATCGTCGAAGCTCGGGAACGTCGCCGGCCCGCGCACGAAGTCGTGGATCGCCTTGGCCTTCTCGCCGGTGACACCCGGCGTGATGTCGACCAGCACCAGCCGACGGACGAGGTCGGGACGGGCCGCGGCGAGCGCGATCGCGCGTCAGACCGCCGAGCGACATCCCGACGATCAGCTGCGGCGTCGGCGCGAGCACGTCGATCACCTGGGCGAGATCCGCGGCGTTGGCGTCGGGTCGAGTGCCGACACCCGGTGCCGGGCTGTCGGAGTGGCCGTGGCCGGGCAGATCGGGCGCGACGAGCGGCCGACCGAGCGCCAGCGCCACGGTGTCCCAGGTGTGGGCGTTCTGCGCGCCACCGTGGATCAGGACGATCTCGGGCGGCTGCGTCACCCCAACGCAGCGAGCTCGACCGACCGACCGTCGTCGAGCCCGTCGTGGCGATCGTTCGACCACCGGCGGCACCGTCGAACGGCAGCCCCCACTCGGCCGCGTTCTCGTGGAACATCGAGAACTCGTCGTACTCGACCCCTTCGCCCATCGGCTCGTTCGCCATCCCGAACCGTAGAGCCCTCGGCGCGTGCCGACGAGCGACGCCGCTACCCGACGATGTCGCGGGCGCGGTCCACCGAAGTTGTCGGGCCGTCGTCGACGTGGAGTTCGGGCCACCGCGCCGCCTGACCTCGACCAACGTCCCGGCACCGACCTGCACATGTCGCCCACGTCGACCGTCTCGCGTCGTCCGATGCCGGATTCAGCGCTCGCCGTCATCGTTCGATCGATCGGGCGAGATGATTGACTGACGCATGACGACGACCATCGAACGACTCGTCTCGGGCCCGACGGCTGCGCATCCTCTGGAGCGACGGTGGCGAGAGCGAACACCTCTGGATCTGGCTCCGTGACCACTCACACGACGCGGCGACCATCCATCCGGAGACGCATCAGCGCGAGCTGTACACCGCCGGCGTCGACCCGGCCTGCGGCGGCCGTCGGCCGCCGTCGTCGACGACGACGTCACGATCGCCTGGAACGACGCCGACGCAGCCCGCTTCGGTGCTGCCGGTCGAGTTCCTCCACGCCCACCGCCGCACGGAGCGACGCCGACGAACCGATCGACGTCGAACGCGTGCTGTGGGACGGCGACGTCGATCCTCGACGAGTGGCCGATCGTCGAGCACGACGACGGTGATCGTCGACGACGGGGCTGCTCGCGGAGTGGCTCGATCTCGTCGCCCGGTTCGGCTTCTGCATCATCACCGGGACCCCGACCACGGTGGCCGCGACCGAGGCGCTCGCCCGACGGATCGGCTACGTGCGCGAGACGATCTTCGGTGGGATGTGGGACTTCCAGGCCGACCTGTCGAAGGCCGACACCGCGTACACGAACCACGACGCTCCGCCCGCACACCGACGGCACCTACAGCCAGGACGCGCCAGGCCTCCAGCTCCTGCACTGCCTCGCGTTCGACGGAACCGGCGGGCGAGTCGACCATGGTCGACGGCTTCCGCGTCGCCGCCCAGCTGCGCAGTCGCCGAGCCCGACCTGTACGAGGTGTTGTCGACGGTCGAGGTACCCGGGCAGTACCTCGGTGACGGCGTCCACCTGCGCGCCGCTCGTCCGGTGTTCCGACACGGTGCCGACGGCTCGCTCGAACAGGTCTCGTTCAACAACGCCGACCGAGCCCCGTTCACGCTGCCCGTCGACGAGATGCGACGGTTCTACGAAGCACTCCGGGCCTTCGAGCGACGGGTCAACGACGAGCGGCTGCAGTGGCGACGCGTCAACCCGCCGGGCGACGCGCTGCTGTTCGACAACTGGCGGGTCCTGCACGGTCGCTCTGGCCTACACCGGCCACCGCCACCTGTGCGGGTGCTACGTCAACCGGGAGGACTACCTGAGCCGCCGCCGCATGCTGGCGCGACACTGACGCCCCGTGGAGGCCGGGCCGCCGGGTCCGCTCGGCCAAGGTTCGACGATGAGCGCGGTGCCGTCCGCGGGCCACGACGGCACCTGGCGACGAATGCAGCTGACGACGACACACCGACATCACAACGACATCGGCCATCGTGGACACGCACGAGACGCATCGTCGGGGGACACCGGAAACGGTCCTGGCAGCATTGTTCCATGCCGGTCCGAGCCCTGGTGTCGCCCGGTCGCGACGGCTATGGTGCCGCCCATGCTGCACACCGTCGGCTCGCGGGTGAGCCGTTGAGCACGCCCGTTCTCAAGGTCACCGACCTCACGACCGAGTTCGACACGCCCGATGGCGTCGTGCACGCGGTCAACGGTGTCAGCTTCGAGGTACGGCCCGGCGAGTTCCTCGGCGTCGTCGGCGAGAGCGGCTCCGGCAAGAGCGTCACGATGATGTCGCTGCTGAGTCTGATCCCGATGCCGCCCGGGCGGATCGTCAGCGGTTCGGCCGAGTTCGACGACCAGGATCTGCTGGCGATCGGCGCCGACGACCTGCGCTCGGTCCGGGGCGGCAAGATCGGGTTCATCTTCCAGGACCCGATGACGTCGCTGAATCCGGTGCTCACGATCGGCAACCAGCTCACCGAACCGCTCGAAGCTGCACCTGCGTTGCGACAGGAAGACCGCCAACGAGACGGCCGCCAACCTGCTGACGATGGTCGGCCTCCCAGACGCCAAGCAGCGACTGAAGTCGTATCCGCACGAGTTGTCCGGCGGCATGCGCCAGCGTGTGATGATCGCCATCGCACTCGCCTGCTCACCCCAGCTCCTGATCGCCGACGAGCCGACCACCGCGCTCGACGTCACGGTGCAGGCACAGATCATCGACATCGTCCAGAACCTGCGTGATCAGCTCGGTACCGCCATGATCTGGATCACCCACGACCTCGGCGTCATCGCCGGGCTCGCCGATCGAGTGCTCGTGATGTACGGCGGAGCGATCGTCGAGCAGGCGCCGGTCGCCGACGTCTACCAGCGCCCGCAGCACCCGTACACACAGGGGCTCTTGAACTCGGTCCCGCGGCTCGATCAGAAGGGATCGACGCTCGAGAGCATCGAGGGCTCGCCGCCCAACATGTACACCGCGCCGACCGGATGCACGTTCGCGCCGCGGTGCCCGTACGCGTTCTCACGCTGCCGGGAGGAAGTCCCGCAACTCATCGAGGTCGGTGACGACCACCAGGTCGCATGCTGGTGGGACACGAACACCGAGGGCCCACGCGATGTCTGAGGTCGATGAACGCCCCCGAGGCCGCCGCCTCGACGCCCGGCGACGTCCTGGTCGTCGGTCCGGGGGGTCAAGAAGCACTTCCCGATCATGAAGGGCGTGTTCCGGCGTCAGGTGGGCTGCCGTGCGCGCCGTCGACGGCGTCACGTTCGACATCGTCCAGGGTGAGACGCTCGGGCTGGTCGGCGAGAGCGGCTCCGGCAAGTCGACGGCCGGGCGCACGGTGCTCCAGCTCGAGACGCCCACCGAGGGCTCGATCGTGTTCGACGGCACCGACCTCAGCACGCTCGTCGACCTCGCAGCTGCGCAAGCTGCGGCCGCGCATGCAGATGGTGTTCCAGAACCCGCATTCGTCGCTCAACCCGCGGATGACCGTGGCCTCGATCATCGGCGAGCCGCTCGTCGAGCACGCCGTCGTCGGACAAGCAGGAGCGGCAACGACCGCGCATCGAGGAGCTCCTCGACGATGGTCGGGCTCGACCCGAGCCACGCCAACCGGTACCCGCACGAGTTCTCCGGCGGCCAGCGCCAGCGCATCGGCATCGCCCGGGCGATCGCGCTCGACCCGGACTTCATCGTCTGCGACGAGCCGATCGCCGCGCTGGACGTCTCGATCCAGGCCCAGGTCGTCAACCTGCTCGAACGTCTCCAGGAGCGAACTCGGACTCGCCTACCTGTTCATCTCGCACGACATGAGCATGGTGCGCCACATCGCCGACCGGGTCGCCGTGATGTACCTCGGCCGGATCGTCGAGCTCGGCACCGGTCGACGAGCTCTACGAGCACCCGAAGCACCCGTACACAGGGCGCTGCACTCCGCGGTCCCGGTTCCCGACCCGGTCGTCGAGGGCCAGCGGGAGCGCGTGATCCTCGAGGGCGACATCCCGAGCCCGGCCAACCCGCCGAGCGGATGCCCGTTCCACACCCGCTGCCCGGTCGCCCGCGAGCGTTGCTCGACCGACGTGCCCGAGCAGCGAGAGACTCGCGCCCGGGCCACTGGGTGGCCTGCCATTTCGCCGACGAGCCCGGATGGTGACACCGGATGGTGACACCACTGCAACACAGGCCGCTCGCACACTCGTCAGCCAACACCTAGGATGACGACAACGACGCCGGTCGACCCGGCCGGCCCGGGGGAGGGAGAATCCACCTACATGAAAGCAACAAAATTCCTCGCAGCTGCTGCTGCATTGGCGCTTGTCGCCAGTGCATGCGGCGGAGACGACGACGATGGCGGAGGCGGCAGCGAGAGCACCGCCGAGGAGACCGCCGAGGCCACCGCCGAGGAGACCGGCGGCGAGGCAACCGCCGAGGAGACCGGCGGCGAAGCAACCGCCGAGGAGACCGGCGGCGAAGCCGAGAACCGCCGAGGAGACCGGCGGCGAAGGCGCAGGCGGCACCGCCGGTCAGGGCGGCGACCTCATCCTGCTCCAGTGGCAGGCACCGTCGCAGGCCAACCCGCTGCTCTCGATCGGGTACCAAGGACCTGCTCGCAGGTTCGCTCGTCAACGAGCCGCTCGCCGAGTTCGCCCCCGACGGCTCGATCGTCCCGGCGCTCGCCGCCGAGATCCCGACGAGGGCAACGGCATCTCCGACGACCTGACGCAGATCACGTGGACGCTGCGCGACGACATCGTGTGGTCGGACGGCACGCCGTTCACGTCGGCTGACGTCGTGTTCACGTACGAGTACTGCACCAACGAGGAGACCGGCTGCTCGAACGAGACCTTCGGTGACGTGGCCAGCGTCGTCGCCGACGACGACTACACCGTCACGATCACGTTCGACGCCCCGAAGCCGTATCCGTTCGTGCCGTTCGTCGGCTACACCAGCCCGGTCATCCAGGCCGCGCAGTTCGCCGACTGCGTCGGTGCGGCTGCGAAGTCCTGCTCCGAGCAGAACTTCGCTCCGATCGGCACCGGCCCGTACATGGTCACCGAACTCCGTCCGGAGGACACGGTCACCTACGTGATGAACCCGAACTACCGGGGTGCCGCCGACGGCCAGCCGTTCTTCGGCAACGTCACGATCAAGGGTGGCGGCGACGCCGAAGCAGCAGCACGTTCGGTGCTCGAAGTCGGCGATGCCGACTACGGCTGGAACCTCCAGGTCGCACCGGAGATCCTCAGCGGCATGGAGGCCGCCGGCAACGGCCGTCTCGCGTCGGCGCTTCGCCTCGAGCGTCGAGCACATCAACCTGAACCAGACCGACCCGTACGCCGATCCGCCGTCCGAGGGCACGCCGAACCCGCTGTTCGTCGACAACCCCGATCTGCACAAGGCGCTCTCGATCGCGATCAACCGTGACGAGCTCGTCACTGTCGGCTACGGTCCTGCCGGTGCTCCGACCTGCTACTTCTGGCCGCTCGACGGCCAGAACAGCAGCAACCTCGACGACTGCCTCACGCAGGACATCGATGCGGCGCCAACGCGCTGCTCGACGGCCTCGGCTACCTGGACACCGACGGTGACGGCGTGCGCGAGGCAGAGGGCTACGGCCCGCTCGAGTTCGACTACGTCACGTCGACCAACGCCGTGCGTCAGAGCAACCAGGAGCTCATCGCGAGCTACTGGGAGCAGATCGGCGTCAAGGCCAACATGAAGAACGAGGACGCGAGCCTGTTCTTCGACGGCACCTGCGCCAGCGACGTCTGCATCTGGAAGTTCTTCACCCCGATGCAGATGTTCACCAACGGCTCGTCCGGCCCGGACGCCGCCGGCTACCTGCAAGGGCTTCAAGAGCGACCAGATCCCGACCTCGGCCACCAGCTGGGGCGGCGAGAACATCGTCGCGGATCAACAACGCCGAGCTGCGACGCGCTCATCGACGAGACTGGCGGCCGCGCGCTCGACGATCCGGCTCGCACCGACCTCGTCATCGAGATCAACGACATCGTTTCGTCGCAGGCGATCATCCCGCTGATCTACCGGGCCAGCGACTCGGCGTTCTCGAACACCATCGAGAACACCGGTGACCTGAACGGTTGGGACAGCGAGTACTGGAACATCGAAGAGTGGACCCGCACGGGCTGATCCTTCGATGACGCGTAATGGTGGCGGGGGCCTCGCGGCCCCGCCACCCGATCTACTCGAAAGTGGGGAACCATGGGGCTCTACGTCATTCGCCGGTTGTTGCTCGCGATCCCGACGCTGCTGGTCATCAGTCTCGTCGTCTTCGCGATCCTCGATCTGGCACCCGGCGACCCGACCAGTCAGCTCCCACTCACGATTCCCGCCGAGATCCGCGAGCAGATCCGCGAATCGCTCGGCTTCAACGACCCGTTCTTCGTCCGCTGGTGGAACTGGAACCAGTTGATGGTGATCAACGAACCGATCCACGCGTTCGAAGAGATCACCGGCACCTGCATCGGCGACTGCGAGAGTCGCGAACGGATCATCTCCTGGAGCTCCCGCTCGCCGGCCATGGACACGGTGTACGAGCGGCTCCCCCAGACCCTCTGGGTGCTGGGCCTCGGGCTCGTTCTTCGGCGTGCTGATCGCCGTGCCGATCGGCACGATGCAGGCCTACAAGCAGTACTCGTGGTTCGACAATCGTCGGCACCGTGGTCACGCTGCTCGGCTACTCGGTCCCGGTCTTCGTGATCGGACCACTCTTCATCTACATCTTCTCGGTGCGACTCGGATGGTTGCCCACCTTCTACACGACGACCCACGACGTCCAGTGGACGAGCTGGGACAGTATCTGGTTCCAGATCAAACAGTTGTTGATGCCCGTTGCCGTGCTCACGCTGTTCAACGCCGCGTCGTTCGGTCGCTTCACCCGCGGCTCGGTGCTCGAGAACCTCAACGAGCAGTACGTCCGCACGGCACGATCCAAGGGCGTCGGCGAACGCACGGTGATGACCAAGCACGTGCTGCGCAACAGCCTGATCCCGGTCGTCACGCTGCTCGGCGCTGTCGATCCCCGGCATCTTCGGCGGTGCGATCATCACCGAGAACATCTTCCGGATCAACGGCCTCGGTCAGCTGCTGCTCGTCTCGATCGGCCAGAACGATCTCCCCATGGTGCAGTCGCTGGTGTTCATCTTCGCCGTGCTGACCGTCATGTTCAACATCGTCGCCGACATCCTGTACGGCTTCCTCGACCCACGGATCCGGTATGACTGACCCAGCCAGCAACCCACATGCGCACACCACCTTCGACGGTGCGATGGACGGTTCGTACAACGTCGCGATGGACTCGCAGACCGAGCTCGAACTGGGCGCATTCCGCTCGCTGCGAGGCGACGTCTGGCGCCAGTTCCGTCCGGCACCGCGGAGCACTCGCCGGCATGGTGATCCTGGTGCTCATCGTCTTCGGGTGCTTCCTCGGGCCCGTCCTGCTGCCGTTCGACACATCGCGCCGAACGTCACGAACGCCAACCGATCCGCCGGGCTGGCCACACATCTGGGGCACCGACAACCTCGGCCGCGACGCCTTCGCTCGAGCCCTGATCGGCGGCCGCATCTCGCTGCTCGTGGGCTTCGTCGCCATGTTCGTGTCGATCATCGTCGGCGTGCTGGTCGGTGTGCTGGCCGGATTCTTCCGGCGGATCGACGGGTCGCTGATGCGCTTCACCGACCTGTTCCTGTCGCTGCCGCTGCTCCCCGTGCTCCTCGTCGTGGTCGTGCTGTTCCGTGATCCGATCCAGGAGTGCACTCGGCGACGGTCTCGGCATCTTCGTGCTGATGGTGTTCATCATCGGCATCACGAGCTGGATGCAGACCGCCCGAATCGTGCGCGGCGAGGTGCTCGCCATCAAGGAACAGGAGTTCATCCTCGCCAGTCGGAGTATCGGCACGAGATCCCGTCGGATCATCGTCCAGCACATCCTTCCGAACGTGCTGAGCCCTGTGATCGTTGCGGCGTCGCTCGGCATCGCCGTCGCGATCCTCACCGAGTCGGCTGTGTCGTTCCTCGGTCTCGGCTTCCCACTCGAGTACCCGACCTGGGGTCGCCTGCTCAACGAGGCCAAGGATCGCATCTCGCTCAACATCTGGCTGGTGCTCGGGCCGGGTCTCCTGCTGTCGATGACCGTGATGAGCGTCAACCTGATCGGTGACGGTCTCCGCGACGCCCTCGATCCGCAGACACGATCCAACGGCTGACCCGAGGGCTGCTCGCGCAGCGGCCGTGTCGGACGCTACTCGCCCGATCAACCGAGGCGCACGTACGATACGCCCATGACGGACACGGCGATCCCGTTCTTCAACCCGCTCGACGCTGGCTACGTCGAGAATCCGTATCCGCACCTCACGGAGATGCGAGAGCACGACCCGGTCCATCTCACGCTGGTGAACCAATGGGTGCTGTTCCGCTACGACGACACGTTTCGGCTGCTGCGCGATCCGGCGATGAGCGTCAACGATGCGAGCATCGAGATTCACGACGTCGAGCGGGTCGCAGCGTTCGAGGCGATGGCGAACGACGCCGGCGTCGAGCTACGGGAGAGCACGAGCATCCTCAACGTCGACCCACCCGACCACACCCGCCTGCGTCGTCTCGTCAGCAAGGCGTTCACCCCGTCGACGATCGAGGCGCTCCGGCCGATGGTGCAGTCGATGGTGGACACCATGCTCGACCGGATGGCCGACCAGGGCACGACCGACGTCGTGACCGAGCTGGCGTTCCCGCTGCCATTCGATGTGATCTCCGAGATGCTCGGCATGCCCGAGAGCGACAAGGACCAGATCGCCGCATGGTCGGGTGCCATCGTCCGCACGATCGACCCGATGATCTCCGACGAGCAGATCTTCGAGGCGCTCGTTGCCCAGCAGAGGATGGATGAGCACATCGACGGTGTCATTGCGTGGAAGCGTGAGCACCCCGCAGATGATCTGCTCACTGCGTTGATCGATGCCGAGGAGGACGGTGACACCCTGTCGTCGGTCGAGCTACGTGATCAGGTCTCGCTGCTCTTCATTGCCGGACACGAGACGACGGTCAACCTCATCGGGACGGGCATCTACGAGCTCCTGCGCCATCCCGACCAGCTCGCTCTGCTCCGCGACGACCCCGCACTCGACGTACCCGCCATCGACGAGCTCCTGCGCTACGTCAGCCCCGTGCAGTTCTCCCGTCGTGTGACGCTCGCCGCCACCGAGTTCGGCGGGAAGGTGATCCCCAAGGGGATGTTCGTCCTGGCGGGTCTGGCAGCGAGCAACCGCGACCCGGAGAAGTGGGGCCCGAGCGCCGATTCTCTCGACCTGACCCGTGAGGGCGCGGGTCAGCACCTGTCGTTCGGCAGCGGCTCCCACTTCTGCCTGGGGTCGTCGCTGGCCAAGCTCGAAGCCCAGGAAGCCATCGGACGGTTCGTGAGAAGGTTCCCCGGCGCCCGCCTCGCCGGCGACGTGACATGGAACGGAAGGATCAACCTCCGAGGTCTCGAACGCCTCCCCATGACGACCTCGTCACTCGTTCGCTGACGCTCACTTCGGTGGCATCCGGATGCCACCGTCGACGCGGATCGTCTCGGCGTTCATGTAGGGGTTCGTGATCAGGTCGACGACCATGAACGCCAGTTCCTCCGAGCTGCCCAACCGCTTCGGGAACAACACCGATTGGCCGAGATGGGCCTTGAACTTCTCTGACTCCTCGCCCTCGCCGTAGATCGGCGTGTCGATCAACCCTGGCGCGATGGTGTTGACGCGTATGCCGACTGCCGAGAGGTCGCGGGCGATCGGCAAGGTCATGCCGACGATGCCACCCTTCGATGCCGAGTACGCAGCTTGGCCGATCTGGCCATCGAACGCCGCCGCGGACGCCATGTTCACGATTGCGCCGCGGCTTCCGTCGGAATCGACCGGATCGGTCTTGGCCATCGCAGCCGCCGACTGGCGCAGCATGTTGAACGATCCGAGCAGATTGATCCTGATGACGAAGTCGAAGAGGTCCTGCGGCATCGGATCGTTGTTGCGATCGACCGTACGAGCGGCGCGCCCGAGCCCGGCCGAGTTGACGAGCGCACGCAGGGGGCCCATTTCCGACGCGGCGGCCACCGCAGCGGCACCGTCCTCCTCGTTCGACACGTCACACTTGACGAACAGCCCGCCGATCTCCTTGGCGACGTCCGTCCCTCGCTCGTCCTGGAGGTCCGCGATCACGACACGGGAACCGAGCGCGGCGAGCTGGCGGGCCGATGCCTCGCCGATGCCGGATGCGCCCCCGGTCACGATCGAGGAGGAACCTTCGAGATTCATTCTGGGCATTGGGGTTTCCTTTCGAGATTCGATTCAGTTCTAGTTCGTGGCGTCACGTTCGTCACCACGGTCGTCAGGGCATCGACAACTGTCACGGAGAACGGTCGCCATTCTCAAACACGACGAGATCGAGGTGGTCGAGTGCAAGGCGCGACGAACCCGAGTTGCCTTCGGGCAACGAGCGGTGAGGCGGAACGCAGCAATCGGCCATCTCGGCTCGTCTCACAAGCGCTCGATGATGGTGGCGTTTGCGAGTCCGCCGCCCTCACACATCGTCTGCAGACCGTAGCGACCGTCGGTCCGCTCGAGCTCATTGAGCAGTGTCGTCATCAGCTTGGTGCCGGAGCTGCCGAGCGGGTGACCGAGGGCGATTGCGCCGCCGTTGACGTTCGTCTTGGCCAGATCGGTGCCGTGTTCCTGCTGCCAGGCGAGCACGACCGACGCGAACGCCTCGTTGACCTCGAACAGATCGATCTCGTCGAGCGACAGACCCGAGCGGGCCATGATCTTCTCGGTGGCCGGGATCGGTCCCTTCAGCATCGTGACCGGGTCAGTGCCGGCGACGGCGAAGCTGTGGAAGCGCGCCCGCGGCGTGAGGCCCAGCTCGGCGGCCTTCTCCTCGCTCATGATCAACACCGCCGAGGCGCCGTCGCTGATCTGCGATGAGTTGCCGGCGGTCACCTTGCCACCCTCTTTGAACGCGGGCTTCAGGTTGGCGAGTGTCTCGGAGGTGGTTCCTTCGCGAATACCTTCATCGGCGGTCATCAAGACGGTCGTGCCGTCGATGACCACGGGCACGGGGACGATTTCGTTCTCGAAGCGACCTTCGGCGGTGGCCTGTGCGGCGCGGCGCTGGCTCTCGGCGCCGAACTCGTCCAGCTGCTCCCGCGTGATGCCGTACTCGTCGGCGATCATCTCCGCCCCGATGCCCTGCGGCGGCAGACCGGACTCGGCGTATCGATCGAGCATCGGTTGCGGAAACGGAAAGCCCATGTCCTTGACGATCGAGGCGCCCATCGGCGTGCGGGTCATCACTTCGACACCTGCGGCGACGACCACGTCGTAGGCGCCCGCGATCACACCCTGGGCGGCGAAGTGGAGGGCCTGCTGGCTGGAACCGCACTGACGGTCGACCGTGGTCGCCGGGACGGTCTCGGGCCAGCCGGCGGCGAGCACGGCGTTGCGGCCGATGTTGAGCGACTGCTCGCCGACCTGCATCACGCACCCCATGATGACGTCGTCGACGATCGCAGGATCGAGGTCGTTGCGCTCCACGAGCGCCTTGAGGACGTGGGCCGCCAGATCGGCCGCGTGCCAATCCTTGAGCATTCCGTTGCGACGGCCGCCGGGGGTCCGGACGGCGTCGACGATCACTGCGTTGGTCATGATGTGGCTCCCTGATGGTCTGACTGGTTGGTCGATCGGTGAAGGTTCTGCTGCAGCCGCACCAGCGTGGCCGCGAGCGTCTGGCGGTCCGAGCGCGAGATGCCGTCGCGCAGCTCGGCGCGCAGGACCCGGTCGACGTCGGTGATCGACGTCGTCAGTGCAGTCCCGGCCGGCGTGATCGCGACGAGCCAGACCCGCCGGTCGGCCGGGTCGGGCAGGCGT
Organism: uncultured Acidimicrobiaceae bacterium; assembly: GCA_963792905.1. Lineage (GTDB taxonomy): Bacteria > Actinomycetota > Acidimicrobiia > Acidimicrobiales > Ilumatobacteraceae > Ilumatobacter. Next base: position 420,580 of record CAWBYE010000019.1, on the reverse strand, counting down.
TCGACCAAACCCTGCGACTCGAGGCGGTCGATCTGCGTGCCGGTGACGGCTCTCCCCTGGCCGAGATGCTCGGCGACGCGGGTCTGGTTGACCGGGCCGAAATCGGCAACGTACGAAATCAGGCTGGCAAGGCTCAACGTGAGGCCGAGATGGGAGAGCCGCTCGTCGTAGGCAGCCCGGATCGAGTTGGCGGTGGCCATGAGGGTGCTCTCGACCCGCAGCCACGGTGGTGCGTCGAGCTCGTGTTCGAGTCCGGTGCAGCTCGAACCTCTCACCCTGTTTGTCGCGGCCATGATTGTATGACACCATACAGTCACTGGCGATACAGAGCCAAACCGTCCCGACCAGGAGCGACGATGACCGACACCCTCACCTCCGGCAAGCTCACCCCCGACGAGGCCACCGCATTCGCCGAGCGCTGCCGCGAGTTCCTCGTCGACCACGCCAGGCCCGGGGCCCGCCGCAACCTGCAGGCGGCTCGGGAATTCCAAGGCGAACTGGCGGCCGCAGGGCTCGCTGCCCTCGCCTACCCGAAGGAGTTCGGGGGTGCCGGTCTCACCGCCGAACACGAACGGATCTGGCGTGCGACCGCCCAGGAGTTCCCGGCGATGACGGGCGAACTCGTCATCAGCCACGGCATGTGCCTGCCGGTGCTCAACGAGTTCGGCACCGAGGAGCAGAAGCGCACCTACATGCCCGACAACATCGCCGCTCGGACCCTGTGGTGCCAGATGTTCTCCGAGCCAGGTGCCGGCTCCGACGTGGCCAGCCTGCAGACGAAGGCCGACCGTGACGGCGACGAGTGGATCCTCAACGGGCAGAAGGTCTGGACGACACTCGCCCACGAGAGCGACTACGGCGTGATCATCGCCCGCACCGACCCCGAACAGCCCAAACACGCCGGCATCTCGATGTTCATCGTCGATCTGAGGGCACCAGGTGTCGAGATCCGCCCGATCCACCAGATCGACGGCGGCCGCCACTTCAACGAGGTCTTCTTCACCGACGTCCGGATTCCCGTGGACAACCTGATCGGTGAGTACAACAACGGCTGGCGTCAAGCGACGGCGATGCTCATGTACGAGCGGGTCGCGATCGGCTCGATGGGCGCCGGTTCCATCAGCCAGCCGATGTACGAGCTCCTGCGCAACGCCGCCGTCGCAGCCGGCCGCATCGACGACCCCGTCGTTCGTGACCAGCTCATGGAGATCTACGGCATGGAGACCACCAAGTCACTCGTCGCGATGCGAACCCGCGCCGAGATGAAAGCCGGCAAGGCACCGGGGCCCGGCGGGTCGCTCGGCAAGTTGTACGGCTCCGTGATCTCGTGGCGGTTCCGTGAGATCGCGATGGAGATCGCCGGCCCGGCGAGCCAGGCCTGGGATCCGAACGATGATCGAGCAGCGGATCTCCAGACGACCGTGATCGGCTCCTTCTCGTCGAGCATCGCCGGAGGCACGGACGAAATCCAGCGCAACATCATCGGTGACCGGGTTCTCGGCCTGCCCCGGGACATCTCGGTCGACACCAAGGTCCCGTTCAAGGACCTGAAGGTCGGCACCGCCCGCTGAGCCCGTCACCGGGATCGTCCGCTGACCCCCGTCACCGAGACCGAATGGGGACGACTCGAGTCAACTGCGTGACGTGGCCCGGCTCGAGTTCGTCGAGCGAGCGCACACCGAGCAGCTTCATGGTGCGGACGATCTCGTCGGAGAGGATCTCGATCGCCCGGTCGACTCCCGCGCGGCCGCCGGCCATCAAGCCGTAGAGGTACGCCCGGCCCACCAGCGTGAACCGCGCGCCGAGTGCCACGGCAGCGACGATGTCCGCCCCGGACATGATCCCGGTGTCGACCATCACCTCGACGTCGCCACCGATGTCGTCAACCACCGGCGGCAGCAGATGAAACGGCACAGGCGCCCGGTCGAGTTGACGGCCACCGTGGTTCGACAGCAGGACACCGTCGACACCGAGGTCGGCGCACCGACTCGCATCGGCACGGGTCTGGACGCCCTTCACCACGACCTTGCCCGGCCAGCTCTCCTTGATCCACACGAGATCGTCGAAGTCGACCGTCGGGTCGAACATCGAGTCGAGCAGTTCGGCCACGGTGCCGTCCCAGTTCCGGAAGGTCGAGAATCCGATGGGTTCGGTCGTGAGGAAGTCGAACCACCACCGTACGCACGGGATCGCGTTGAGTACGGTCCGTCCGGTCAGCGTCGGTGGGATCGTCAGACCGTTGTACCGGTCCCGCAATCGGGCACCGGCGACGGGAACATCGACCGTGATCAGCAGCGTGTCGAACCCGGAGTCGGCCGCCCGCCGCATCACCTCCAGGGACCTGTCGCGATCCTTCCACATGTACAGCTGGAACCAGTTCCGGCCATCGGGGTTCGCCTCGGCGACGCCTTCGGGTGTCGTCGTTCCCACGGTCGAGAGCGAGAACGGGATGCCTGCCGCACCCGCGGCCGCAGCGCCGGCGCGTTCGCCCGCCGTGTGCATCATGCGAGTGAAGCCTGTCGGTGCGATCCCGAACGGCATCGACGACGGGCCACCGGTGACGACGCACGATGTGTCGACCGCCGACACGTCGCGCAGGATCGACGGATGGAACTCGATGTCCTCGAACGCCTGGCGGGCACGAGCGAGCGACAACTCGGCTTCGGCCGCTCCGTCGGTGTAGTCGAACGGCGCCTTCGGTGTCACCCGACGGGCGATGTCCCGGAGGTCGCCGATCGTGTGGGCCCGCTCGAGGCGGGCCAGCGTTCGATTGACGTTCGGCCGACGGAACTTGAGCAAGTCGCCGAGGTCCCGCGGGCTGGGCAGCATCCGTTCAGTCATCGATCCGACCCCTTTCCATTCACGCCGATGGTCCGAACACACTCTGCGGGTCAGGGTCGTCACCTGACAGGATCTGCGCGACCGCTCGCGCCGGTCGAACGCAGACCTCACGGTAGGTGACGCCGGTCAATCCTGCAACGTGCGGGGTCACCACCGTGGTCGCGTGTGCGAGCACACGATCACCACGGTCGGTGGCTCCGGGTCCCAGACATCGGCGCCGTACCCGGCCAGCCGTCCCGTCTCGGGTGCTTCCGTCAATGCCTCGTGGTCGACGATCGAACCGCGGGCCGTGTTGATCAGTATCGACGATGGCCGAATCAGCGAGAACTCCTCGGCACCGATCATCGACTCGGTCGCAGCGGTGAGCGGCACACAGAGCTGGATGACATCAGCGGTGCCGAGCAGCTCGTCGAGATCGAGCCGGGGCACGCCGACGACCTCGGTCCGACGCGTCGTGCACACCACCTCCATCCCGAAGGCCGCCCCGAGTTCGGCGATCCGGGAGCCGATCGCCCCGAACCCGACGATGCCGAGTCGCTTGCCGCGCATCTCCATGCTCATGAAGCCATCGCGCACGGCCCAGTGGTTCGCCTTGACCGCTCGGTCCACCTCGACCAGCCGCCGCCCGACCGCACGCATGAGCAGGACCGCCTGTTCCGCGACCGCAGCAGCGGTCAAGCCCGGAGCGTGGACCACGGCGACCCCGGCTGCGACGGTATCGACGTTGTCGAGGCCGGCGCCACATCGTGCGACGACCTCGAGATCGGGGAACCCCGCCATCAGCTCGGCGGTGACCTGTCCCCGTCCGCGGGTCACGATCGCCCGAACACCCTCGTAGGCGCCCGGATCGAATTCGGCAAGATCGGCAACGACCTCCACCTGGTCGACACCGTCGAACACGTCGTAGGCGTCCTCGTGGGCTGTCTCGAGGAACAGGATCATGTGCTACTCCGTCGAGGCGTCGACGAAGTCGTGTTCGAAGATCGACGGGTCGACCGGTTGCCCCGATTCACAGGAGATCTCGATCAGATTCCCGGCGGGATCCCGGACGAACGCCTGCATCACCCCGGTCGGTAGCCGTCGGGCTCCGCCCCACGTCTCCTTCTCGAACACCCCGCGCTCGAGTGCCCGAGCGAACACGGCGTTGAAGTCATCGAGTCGCAGACAGAAGTGTGAGCGCTCCGTGTGAACGTCACCGAGCTCGTTGACGTGGATCTCTTGCTGCTGCCCGACGGCGAGAAACTGGGCCGGGAAGCCGAGGTCGGGCGTCTCGGCCCGCTCGAGGCCGGGGACGTCGCCGTAGGACTCGATCGCCGCGGCGAGGTCGTCGACCATCACGTTGGCGTGGTGGATGGAGTTGGTCATCAGGTCACCTCGTATTCCGTTCAGGAAGTCGGGTCGGGGTTCGATGCCGAAGCCAGGCGCGGTCGGTGCCGGAACGACACCGCCGTCGACCGTCGGCGGAGCGACGGGCATCTCACGCAGCAGCGGGTTGCCACCGAGCGAGTACTCGATCGTTCGCGCTGCCGAGCTGGAGAAGGCCAAGCTGACCCCGGCGTTGAACGCCAGGGCAGAGCCCCAGCAGTGCGGAGCGAGTTCGAGCTGATGGGTCTCCGCGAGGGCTGCGATCCGACGACCTTCGGTGGGCCCGCCGCAGATCGCCAGGTCGGGCTGCAGGACGTCGGCCGCCTCGTTCGCGATCAGCTCGCGGAAATCGAATCTCGTCGCCTCGCTCTCGCCCAGCGGCGATCGGTGTGCGGGTCGAGGCGCGCACTCGGCGAGCCGCGGCGAGGTCGTCGGCGTTGACGGGCTCTTCGAACCAACGCAGGTCGGCGTCTTCCACACCGGCCAGGAACCGCATGGCATCAGTGGCGTTCTACGTACCGTGGGCCGCGCCGCGACAACTCGTTCCCGGACGGGTGCTTCCTGATGACCGGCACCGGTATCGGCCCGCCCGCCGACGTCACACTCGAGCCGGGGGACGCGGTCGTGATCACGATCGACGGGATCGGAACCCTTCGCAACTCGGTGGTGCGAGCAACGAGCTGAACGACGAGCCGAACGGAGCGTTGAACGGCGCCCGGATCGGGGTCAGGCGCTGAAACCCGAGGCGTTCGGCATGGCCTGCGGTTCGCTGCTGAACGTCGGCCAGAGGTGGCTCGTGTCGTTGTAGCACCGAACCACCCAGCGGCTCGGCTCGACCACGAGGTGGGTGATCGAAGCATTGGCCGCACCGTTGAACGTGAAACCGCTCGCACCGGACGCGATGTTCATCGCCTGGCCGATCACACCGCCGTGTACCACCGCGACCACGAGCTGGTCGGGGTGCGCAGCGGCGATGCGCTCGATGCCGCGCCGGACCCGACGTTCGAAGTCAGCGGACGGCTCCCCGTTCGGGATCACATCCCACCGCTGCCGCGCATACATGTCGACGGCGATCGGGTCGCCGTCTGCGACGCGCCGACGAAACTCGCCGCCCTCCCAGTCACCGAGGAAGACCTCGTGGAGATCAGGGTCGATGATCGGATCGATGCCCAGGCGGGCGACCAGGGGTGCCGCCGTCTGCTGCGTCCTGGTCAGCTTGGTCACGTAGACAGCAGCGATCGGCTCGCCGGTGGCGACCAGTCGCTCGGCCATTCGGGCGGCCTGCCGCGACACCGTCGGGGTGCAAGTGCGGGTCGCCATGACCGTCGACCAGGTCGAACGGTCGATCCTCCATCCTCGGGGCCGACTCGCCGTGTCGAACGAGCAGGATCTCACAGGCGCCGGGCGCCGGCTCGAATCGATGCTGACGGAACTGACGTGGCTCGCTCACCCGGGCGAACCTAGCGGTCGGAGTTGGCGGGCGTCTGGCCGGGAGGTGGCCCGGCGAACCGTGTGCCCTCCGGGTCCACCGCCCAGTCAGCCACCTCGCCCCACGCACCGTCGAAGACGACGTCACGCAGCGGCAGCCGGCGTACCGGACCGTGGCCCCCGAGCGGCCGCCCCAGTGGAATCGTCGCCGAGATCACGACCTCGTCGGGAATGCCGAGAACATCACGCAGCTCGGGCTCGACCGTGGCGTGCCACCCGGTCATCACACCGCCGTAGCCCAACGCCCTGGCCGCCAGCAGCAGGTTCTGGCAGGCCGGATAGACCGAGGCCCCCTCCCCCGGGTACGGCTCGCGATAGCGAACGAGACACGGCAGTACGACGACCGGAATCTCCTCGAAATGGTCGACGAAATGCTGCATCGCGGCCCGCTGCCGGCCCTTGGGCGAGGTGGGGTCGAGCGCGGACCCCTCGCCGTACCCCGCATCGCCGATCTTGGCAGCCCAGCCTGCGCGGAAACCCCTGCCGAGCACGGCTTTCGCGGCCGCGGCCGTCTCACCGTTGCGGAGCACGACGAACCTCGTCGGCTGTCGGTTGGTGCCCGACGGCGCCCGCGTCGCATGCCACAGGATCGACGACAGGTCGTCGTCGGGAATCGGGTCGGGCGCAATGCGCCGGATCGCTCGGGTCGTGGCCATGCCGGTGAGGAGGTCGAGCACGCCGTCACTCATCCGGGTGCCCCCTGGGTCGTAGCGCTGACCGGTGTGTTGACATCGCACGACGTTACGCGAGACGGGTCGCGCCCGCGAGTGCAGCCGTGGTCACAGAGTCGGTCGCGGTCACCTCGCGCCGGGACGAGGCTCACGCGGGAGGCCGAGCAGACGTTCCCCGATGAGGTTTCGCTGGATCTCACTGGTGCCTCCGGCGATACGCATGCCCGGTGAGTACAAGAACGGTTCGGTCGCGTCGTTCACCAGCATCCCGCCGGCACCACCGACGTCGACCGCGCGGGCCGAGATGCGCCCGTCGAACTCGGTCATCGCCAACTTCGTCAACGGGCCGAGCCGCGCGTCGCCGCCACTGCGTTCGAGCAGCCGTGCCAACGCGTCGCCGTGCGCCCGAAGGGCCAGCGTCCGCGCCCGAGTGCTCCCGTCGGGTGCGACCTCGACCGAGGACAGCCGACGCCGGAGCCCGATCCCGGCTGCGCCGACCGACGCCCGTTCGTCGGCCAGTACCGACGTCGCGACCGTCCACCCTCCGTGCAGTGACCCGACGAGGTCGCCGGACGCAACCGGTACCTCGTCGAGGAACACCTCACAGAACTCCGAGTCGCCGGTCATCTGCCGCAGCGGCCGCACGTCGACGCCATCGGCAGCCATGTCGAACAGGAAGAACGAGATCCCTCGGTGACCTGGTTCGTCCGGGTTTGTTCGGGCGAGCAGAATTGCGTGATGCGCGAGCTGCCGCGGTCGAGGACCAGACCTTCTGCCCGGAGACGCGCCAACCCTCGCTCGTCGGCTCGGCACGGGTCGACATCCCAACGAGGTCGGATCCGGCGCCCGGCTCGCTGAACAGCTGGCACCAGACGATGTCGGCACGAAGTGTGGCGTCGAGGTACTTGCTCTTCTGTTCGTCGCTTCCGAACGTTCGGATCGCGCCACCTGCCAGCACGATCCCCTGGAAGTTCATGTACGCCGCAACTCCGGAGCGTGCGCACTCCTCGCTCCAGACCCGCCCGTGCGCCGCCGACAACCCTCGACCGCCGAACGCTGCCGGCCAGTCGATCCCGGCGAAACCGGCGTCGTAGCAGTGTCGTTGCCACGCACGGGCGCGTTCGAACATCGCGGGCGGCATGATCGTGCCGAACGCCGGACAGGCCAGGTCCGCGTCGATCGATGCCCCGATGAAGTCGCGAGCCTCGCGACGCAGCGCTTCGACGGTCATCATGTGGTCGTCGTTCGATTCAGAGCCCGTCGCTCAGCGGCCACAGGTCGGGGAAGTCGGCCGCACGCTGCTCCAATTGCGCAGTGAACGCCTCGCCCATGTCGTCGGTGTCGAACATCGCGGCGTTCCAGTTGGCGATGAACTCGAGTCCGTCGGCGACGCTGTGATCCCGGGTGTAGTGCATGGTCTGCTTCGTGCCCCAGATCGCCATCGGGCTCTTCGAGGCGATGTCGGTGGCGATGTCCATGACCGCTGCGAGCATCGTGTCGTGATCAGGGAACACGGCGTTGACGAAACCGGCGGCGTGGGCTTCGGCGGCCGTCCAACGGCGGCCGGTGTATGCGAGCTCACGGACGATCCCCTCGGCGACGAGTTTGGGCATGCGCTGCAGCGTGCCGACATCGGCGGTCATCCCGATGTTGATCTCCTGGATCGAGAAGTACGCCGACTCGGTCGCGTATCGCATGTCGGCGGCCGAGACCATGTCGATGCCACCACCGATGCAGGCACCCTGGATCGCGCACAGCACCGGCACCCGGGCCCGCTCCAGACAACTGAAGGAGTCCTGGAGCTTGAGCGCCGTGCTCCGGAATCGTTCGTTCCGGCGGCTGCGGTGCCCCGAACCCGAACCCGGTCCGATCGACTCGTCGCTCCCGAACACCGACAAATCCATGCCTGAGCAGAAGTGTTTGCCCTCACCGGACAGCACGAGTGCTCGTACCGAGCCCGACGCCGACAGTCCGTCGACGATCTCGGGCAGGTCACGCCAGAACGATGCGACCATCGAGTTCGCCTTGTCGGGCCGGGTCATGCGGACGTGACCGATCTTGTCGTTCACCTCGACGTCGAAGCACTCGTATCCCATGTGACGAGCTTGTCAGAGGGCGTCAGCCGCCGCTCAGCCGAGCGTCGAGCCTGCCCAGGAAATGGGTCCAGCCGTCGACGTAGTCGACCCCCTCGCCGTCGGTCTCCGCTTCGTGGTCGACCGTGACGAGCGTGCCGCGTGGGGAGGAAGAGAAACCGACCACGACGGTTCGCGGCGGCAGGTCGTCGTGATCCCAGCTCCACGTGAACTCGAGCCGTCGCCCGGAGTCGACCGCGACGTACTGCCCTCGCAGCGTCACGTCGGGACCCGACCAGTGCAGGCGGTACGAACCGCCGACGACCGGGTCGGTCGAGGCCTCCGACGGCCACCAGGTGGAGAGCATCGTCGGATCGACGAACCAGTCGAACACCTCGTCCGGCTCACCGGGGAGGTCACGCTCGATTCGAACGGACTCCATGTTCACGCAGAATACAACGTCCGCCGTCGCTCACGGTCGGCGGGCCCGATCACAGTGGCCGCCGGTGAGCCCAGGGCTCGGCAGCTCCGAGTTGACTCGCCACCCGGATCAGCATGTCCTCTCGCCCGTCCGCTGCTACCGACGACACGTCTCTGCGTGTCACCATCTCGGCCTGCTCGGTGGCGTCCGGCCACTGCGTGTCGTCTGCGGTCGAACCCATGGCTCAGGCCTACCAGGGTGGTCAGGGGCGGTCCCGGCCCGCACCGATCGGGGGCCGCAGGGTACCTTCGGCCCAGCAACGTTCGGGAGGATGACATGGCAGATCGAGTGGCCGACAAGGTGGCGATCGTGACCGGAGGCCGTCAGGCATCGGGCGGGCGTGTGCCATTCGGCTCGCCGAGGAGGGGGCGCGTGTCGTCGTCACCGACATTCAGGACGGTGCCGGCAAGGACGTGGTCGGCGAAATCGAAACCAACGGGGGGACCGCGGACTTCCTGCACCACGACGTCACCTCGGAAGACGAGTGGATCTCGGTCGTCGCAGCCGTCATGCGGCAGCACGAGCGGCTCGACGTCCTGGTCAACAACGCCGGCATCGGCATCGGTGCCAGCATCATCGAGATGTCGCTCGCCGATTGGCAGCGGCAGCAGGCGATCAACCTCGACGGTGTGTTCCTCGGCATCAAACACTGCATCCCGCCGATGCGTGACACCGGTGGCGGCTCGATCATCAACATGTCGTCGGTGGCCGGATTGAAAGGCAGTGCACGGCTGGCCGCGTACAACGCAACGAAGGGCGGCGTCCGGCTCCTGACCAAGGGCGTTGCCCTCGAGTCGGCCCAGAACCGCTGGAACGTACGGGTCAACTCGGTCCACCCGGGCATCATCGACACGCCGATCTGGGAGACCGTGGTTCCCGGCAGCCTGCGGCCCGACGGCCAACCGCTCGATGTTCCCGCGATGGCCGAGACGGTGGTACCGACCGGAGTGCTCGGGCAGCCCACCGACATCGCCAACGGGGTGCTGTTCCTCGCCAGCGACGACTCGAGCTACATCACCGGCACCGAACTGGTCATCGACGCCGGTCTCTCCGCCTGAGCCCGAGTTGCGCCTGGTGCGGCGGCCCTGGGCGACGATCCCGCCGGATCGGTCGACCGGCACGAGCGGAACGACGTTCGGAACGTGATCTAGGGTCGCAACATGGCCGACACCGACATGACACCCGCCGAGCGGGAAGCGTTCCTCGCTGACCTCCATGTCGGGATCCTCTCGATCCAGCGCGACGGCAAGGGTCCGCTCGCATTGCCGATCTGGTACCAGTACGAGGACGGAACCGTCATGATCTGGATGAGCGACGACTCGGTCAAGGCCAAGCTGCTCCGCCGGCACGGCCGGGCGTCGATGACGGTGCAGAACGAGACGCCGCCCTACCAGTACGTGATGGTCGAAGGGCCCGTGACGATCGCCGAGGCCGACCGGGACATCCGCCCGGTCGCGATCCGATACCTCGGCGAGGAAATGGGCGCGGGGTACGCCGATCAGAATCCGCCCAACGAGTCGTCGGTCATCGCGCGGCTCACACCGGAGCGCTGGCTGACCACCGACTACGGCAAGCCGATCTGACGGGCGGACGTCGGCGCCCCCTCGCTCGAGACGCAACACGACGGCGCAAGGTGACGGTCCATCTGCGCGACTCATGATCGTCAGGGTGGCGACACACTTCCGATCGAACGTCGGTACCGTCGGGCGACATGTCCGAGACCATCGTCGAATCCCCCGACGAATCCGAATCGCCTGCTCCGTACGTAGAACCCGACGTGAAAGCCGACGCCGACGCCAACCGTGATCGTTCCCTGATCACCAAACTCGCCACCGGCGCCGCCAAGAACTGGAAGGTCACCATGGCCATCTGGGGCGTGGTGGTGGCGATCGGGCTGGTTGCCTACGGCGGCGGCCTCGCCCGCGAGGGATTCCCTCCGGTGAACCTGCCGATCGTGGTCGTCGACGGCAACTACTTCGTCGACGACCCCGACACGGTCGACGCCGACGTTGCGCTCCCGCTCAAGACCGCATACGCCGAGATCGACGGGGTCAAAGAGGTGCAGAGCTTCTCCCAGGGCAACGTGTACGCCGTGGTGGTCGAATTCGACGACAGTTTCAGCTCACCCGAAGGCGCGGCCCTGCTCGAAGCTGCGAATCCGTCGATCGCCACGCCCGACGAGGCGACGGTCACGGTCCGCCCGATCGATGCGACCAAGTTCCTCGAGGTCTACGACCTGCTCGTCACGGTCAGCGGACCGGCTGACGCGACCGCCGAACAACTCGAGTCCGAAGCTGCTTCGCTCGCGGCCTTTCTCGAGTCCGGGTCCGGTGTCGACCGGGCCGATGTCCGCAACTTGTTGACCGAAGGCGTGAACCCCGCGACCGGTGAGGAGGAGATCAGGCAGACACGGTTCATCCGGGTGGCCTTCGCCGAGACCGGGATGTACGACGAGGCGATCGCGATCGGTCTCGTGCGCTCGGCGGACACCGATCTCGACCTGCTCGGTTTCAGTGACGAGATCAACGGCCTGCTCGACGACCAGGACGTGCTCAGCGACGGGTTCCGCGCCGACGTCACGGCCGACTTCGCCAACGACATCCGAACCCAGATCAGCTCGTTGACGGGCAACCTGCTGCAGGGACTCATCGCGGTGGCGATCTTCAGCTTCCTCCTGATCGGTTGGCGCGTGTCGATCGTGACCGCCGGGTTCATGGCGACGGTGATGATGGCGGCGCTCGGCGGGCTGTGGTTCCTCGGGTACTCGCTGAACACGATCACGCTGTTCGGTCTGATTCTCACGCTCGGGCTCCTGGTCGACGACGCGATCGTGATCTCCGAGTCGATCGACGCCAACCGCAGAGAGTCGGACGAGCCGATCGGCGTCATCCGATCGGCGATCAACCGCGTCGGCACGGCCTCGCTGTCGGGCACGCTCACGACGGTGTTGGTCTTCGCACCACTCCTCTTCGTCGGCGGCGTGCTGGGTGAGTTCATCCGGGCGATCCCGGCGACGGTCATCCTGACGTTGCTGCTGTCGTTCCTGTTCTCCGTCGTGTTCATCCCGGCGATCGCCAAGCCGTTCCTGCTCAAGGGCGAGGCTCCGCACAACCCGATGACGCGGGCTGAGCGGTATCTGGCCGGCCGCCTTGCGAAGCTCGCCGAGTACCCGTCGAGCCACGGATGGAAGGGCGTCGGCGTCGGCGTCGGCGTGGGCGCCGCTGCGATCGCGATCATCATGGGCTCGTTCCAGATCGCCGGGACGCTCGGCTTCAACATCTTCCCTCCCAGTGACGACGCCAACTCGATGTTCATCACCACCGACTACGACCCCGAAACCACGATCGAGGAGGCGCAGGAACTCGCCGACGAGATCGACGTGATCGTCATCGACACGATCGGTGACGACCTCGTCCGATCCCAGTACATCAACGGCAACGAGCGCCAGCTGCTCACGCTGGTCGATCTGACACCCTTCGACGATCGCGACACGAAGGCACCGGTCTATGTCGAGCGACTCGAAGAGCAACTCGCCGCCCTGCCCGGGGCGCGAGTCACCGTTGCGATGCTCGAGAACGGGCCGCCGGTCGAGGACTTCCCGTTCGCGGCGCAGATCGCCGTCGACGCCGACTCGGTCGAGGCAGGCGAAGCGCTTGCGTTCGACCTGCGTGATCAGCTGATCGGCGCCGAGCTCGACAAGGCGACGGGCGAGACGACGTTCATCGAGGACGCGATCGTGTCGACGGAGGGCCAGGTCTACCGGATCGACGGCGTCCGCCAGATCGAGGTCCGTGCCTCGTTCAGCACCGACGACCTGACGAACAACCTCGACGCCACCGAAGCACTCGTCAACGACCTCTACGGTCCCGAGGAGCTCGAGGCGGCCGGGCTCTCTGCGACAGCGATCACCTACGACTTCGGCCAGGAGTCGGACAATCAGGACGACTTCGCATCGCTCGGACGAGCGTTGATGATCGCTCTGGGCCTGATGCTGCTACTGCTCGTCGTCCAATTCCGTTCGATCGTGCAACCACTGCTGATCTTCCTGGCGATCCCGTTCAGCTTCTTCGGCGTGTTCACCGCCTTGAGCCTGACGGGCAACCCGATCAGCTTCTTCGTCGCCGTCGGCTTCATCGCCCTGATCGGCGTGGTCGTGAACAACACGATCTTGCTGGTCGATGCCGCCAACCAGGCTCGACGTCGCGGTTTCCCGCCGGGCGCGGCGATCGCCGATGCGGTCGAACGCCGCTTCCGGCCGCTGATCGCCACCACGCTCACCACCGTGGTCGGGCTGCTGCCGCTGGCATTGAGCGACCCGTTCTGGGAGGCGCTGAGCTTCACGCTGATCGGCGGGCTGGTCAGCTCGACGATCCTGGTCTTGCTGGCGTTCCCGGTCTTCTACCTCGCTGTCGAGAAGGTGCGCACGCCGATGCGCAACGCCGTCCGGTCGCGCCGCGGCAAACCACTCGTCTGAAACACCGCGAGCGATCGTGGGTTCACCGGTCGCCATCGCTCGCGCCGTCGGCAGGTGCCAGCGCTCGTGTCGGCGGAACGTTGTCAGACGGCTGCGTCGAGGGCGGCAGCGGTCACCTCGACGATGCGCCCGAGATCGTCGTCGCCGATGATCATCGGTGGAGCGAAGAGCAGTCCGTCGTTGACCGCCGGACCCGACCCGGCCGGGTAGATCCAGACGTCCCGCTCGAGAGCTTCGGCGACCACGGCCGCCGAGGCGACACCGGTGAGCTCGACACCCAACATGAGGCCGCGCCCCCGGACCTCGACGACGTTCGGGTGGCCGGCGAGCGCATCCGAGAGCATCGTCAGCATTCGTTCGCCCTGCGTGTGCGCCCGATCGATCAGCCCCTCACGATCCAGGATGTCGAGCACGACCAAGGCTCCGGCGCAACTCGCGTCATGACCGGAGTAGGTGAAGAACATCACGTTCCGACCGGCCTCGGTGATCGGGTCGACGACGTGATTCCCGGCCGACACCAGCGACATCGGCACGTATCCCCCGCCGACGCCCTTGGCCGACACGATGATGTCGGGCATCCAGTCGTCGTGATCGTGACCCCACCTCCGCCCCGTCCGCCCGAAGCCGGTCATCACCTCGTCGGCGATCGTGAGCACGCCGTACTCGCGGCACACCTCCACAACGGACGCCCAGTAGTCGGTCGGTGCGATCAGGGCAGCCCCGGACGCGCCGATGACCGGCTCTGCGATGAACGCCGACACGGTGTTCGGGTCGGCGGCTTCGATCGCCCCTGCGAGCGCATCCGCGTCGTTCCACGGCACGCTGCGGGTACTCCTGCAGGAGCGGTTCGAACCCTGCCCGACGACCCTCATGCCCTCCGACGGCCAGCGTGGCGAGTGTCGATCCGTGATAGCTCGGTATCCGGCCGATCACCTTGTGGCGCTGCTCGTCGCCACGTACCAGGTGATGCATCCGGGCGAGACGTATCGCCGTGTCGTTGGCCTCGCTGCCACCGCCTGCCAGGAAGACGTGATCGAATCCGTCGGGCAACCATCGATCGACCAGTACATCGACCAGTGCGAGCCGGTTCGGGGTCGGCCAGATCGGCACGACATAGTCGAGTTCACGCATCGCCGCGCCGACTGCGTCAGCGACCTCGACCCGGCCGTGACCGATGTTGTTGACGACAGCGCCGGCGGCCGCATCGAGAATTCGGCGGCCGTCGGCCGTGATCAGTTCGACCCCCTCGGCCCGAACGATGGTCGGCACTTCGGGTGGCTGCGCCGTGAACGAGAAACGGTCGTGCGCATAGGGGCCGGTCATCGCCCCAGTCGATCACACCCGGCGTCCACGAACGGGCATCAGCACCACTCGCGAGACGTGCTCGAAAGCGTTGACGGACTCGCAGAGCGCGAGAGCTGGGAGATCCGGATGCCGGGATGCGACCAGCGCAGCGACGAGATCGTTGCTCGACGTCGATCTCGGCCCGGGAATCCGACGCGCTCCATCGGTCGACACCCCCGGCCGGCGTGCCGGGGTGTCTCAGCCGCGCAGGTTGCGATCGAACAGCGAGAACAGCCGGGACCAGTGCCGCTCTGCGGCCCCTTTGTCGTAGACCGGCCGGAGCGGGAACGCGAAGCCATGGTGTGTGCCCGGATACCACTCGACCCGGGCGTTGGCCCCGACCGACGCGAGATGCGCCTCCAGACCGTCGATCATCTCCTTCGGGGCGTACTCGTCGGTTTCGGCGCACGCGAAATAGAGCTCGCCCCGCACCTGGTCGGCGAGGTGAGCAGGTGACTTCTCACCGAACAGTCGCACGCCGTACACCGACGCCGCACACTGGATCCGGTCCGGGTAGGTCCCCGCCATTGCGAAGGAGAACGGGCCACTCATGCAGTAGCCCAGACACCCGATGCGCGCAGCGTCCGCATTCACATCGGCATCGACATGGCCGAGCATCGTCTCGGTGTCGCCGCTCACCATCCGGTCGCTGAGTCCGTGCATCAGCTCGAACATCTGCTCTCGGGTCTCGCCGTTCGGCATCGTGATCAGGTCGAACTCGCGCGTCCACCGGTAGTAGAGATTCGGCAACACCACGTAGTAGCCGACCGTTGCGATGCGCCGCGCCATGTCGTGGAGTTCTTCACGTTTGCCGGGTGCATCCATGTAGAAGAACACGACCGGGAACGGGCCACCCTCCTCGGGATGTGTGATGAACGTGTTCATCACACCGTCGGCGGTCACCAGGTCGAGTTCGTGTTCGATCATGGTTCGACTCAGACCCGTTCGATGACGATCGCGGGCGCCATCCCGCCGCCGGCGCACATCGTGATCAGCGCGAACTGACCGTCGGTGCGCTCGAGCTCGTCGAGCGCGGTGCCGATCAGCATTGCCCCGGTCGCCCCGATCGGATGCCCGAGCGCCATCGCGCCGCCGTTCACGTTGACCTTGTCCCGGTCGAGGTCGAGGTCGCGCTGGAATTTCTCGGCGACGACGGCAAACGCCTCGTTGATCTCGAAGATGTCGATGTCGTCGAGCGTGAGCCCGGCCCGCTGCAGCACCTTCCTCGCAGCCGGAACGGGAGCGTTCAACATCAGCGTCGGGCAGTCGCCCATGTTGGCCGTCGCGACGACACGCGCCCGCGGTGAGCCCATGCGCGTTGGCGTAGTCCTCGCTCGCCCACAGGATCGCGGCCGAACCGTCGACGACGCCCGAGGAGTTGCCCGCGTGATGCACGTGCTCGATCTCGACGTCGGGGTACTGCTGGTTGATCAACTCGCGAAACGTCTTGGAGTCCTCGGTGTGTCGGTGGTCGGCGACCGCCGGGAAGCTCGGCTGCAGGGCCGCCAGTGATTCTGCGGTCGTTCCCGGGCGTGGGAACTCCTCACGATCCAGCGCCAGCGAACCGTCGGGGTTGTGGACGGGGATCAGGCTCCGGTCGAATCGGCCCTCCTGGATCGCCCGCTCGGCGCGAGCCTGCGACTCCGCGGCCAGAGCGTCGAGATCGGTACGTGGGATCCCCTCGATCGTGGCGATCGCGTCGGCGCAGACACCCTGGTGCGACTGCGGGTGGATCTCCTCGAGGTGGGGGTTGTTCGCACCCATCGGCAACAGCCCCTTCTTGGGCAACGACATCATCTCGGTTCCACCTGACACCACGAGGTCCTCCATCCCCGCCATGATCGCCGTGGCGGCAATGTTCGCGCTCGTGATACCCGACCCGCAGAAGCGGTCGAGGGTGACGCCGCTGGCCTTGATGTCGTATCCGGCATCGAGTGCGGACATCCTGCCGAGGTCACCGCTCTGCTCGCAGACCTGCGAGCTGGTTCCCCACACGACGTCATCGACGTCGGCACTGTCGAAACCGTTGCGCTCGACGAGGGCCTCGAGCACGGTCCGACCGAGGTGCTGCGGATGGAGGTGGGCAAGGGCGCCCTTGCCCTGTTTGCCGACCCCTCGCGGGGTGCGGCACGCGTCGATGATGAGGGCGTCGGCCATCCCGTGAGTCTTGCCGACCAGTCGATGCGATCACGAGGTCGACGGCCGGGCTGCAGGGCGGTGCCCGCCCACCGCTCAGCTCGTCGCCTGCTCGGTCGTCGGAATCGCCGCTCGGGCCGTGCGTTTCGCGAAGTAGTAGATCCGGTTGAGGTTGTTCACCACGTCGGTCTCGAACCGGTACAGCTCGATGCGGTGGTCCTCCGGCGCCACGAGCCGCTGGGCGTAGTGTTCAGAGATCGTCTCGGCTCGCACCCTGATCTGTTCCTTCATCGCGACCACCTCCCAGGCCCGTTCGGCGTCGGTGTCCACCAGCGCTGCGACCGCCAGCTCGAGCGCCGCACCCACGCGGTCGTGGAAGTCCTCGATCAGGAGTCGGCTCTCGGGGCCGACCCGGTAGCCGTTGGCAAGGCGCGCCCGCCCCAGCGACACGAGGTTGGTCTCGATGAGGTCGCCGATGGCTTCGAGATTGTTGGTCGCGTCCATCAGATCGATCAGTTCGGCCGTGGCATCCTCACCGAGGGAGCGTTGCCCGACACGCCCCAGGTAGACGATGATCTGCCCGTGCAACGCGTCGACCTCCTCGTCGAGCGCCTCCACCGCATCGAGTGCCTCCGCCGGACCGTCGAGCATCGCCGGCAGGACGTCGGTGAACATGACCTGTACACGATTGGCCATCCGCAACAACTCGTGGCGCGCCCGCTCCAGTGCGATCGTGGGAGTGCGGAGCAGGGAGTCATCGAGGTACTTGAGCCGAATCGGCTCGACGTCGGGTCGGTCGGGCACGAGGCGGACGGCGAGTCGCTCGATCTGCGCCACGAACGCCAGGCACACCACGGTGTTCACGAGGTTGAAGATGGTGTGCGCATTGGCGATCTGGCGGGCGGCCGGACCACCGATCGATTCGACCATGCCGACGAGCGAACCGACGAACGGGAGCCACAGCAGGGCGCCGACCAGGTTGAACATCGTGTGGACCACCGCGACCCGAACTGCATCCGGAGGCTTCCCCAGCGCGGCCAACAGGGCGGTGACCGACGTCCCGACGTTGGCACCCAGCACCAGGGCGATGCCCGCTCCTGGGGTGATGAGCGCCTCGCTGGCCAGGACGATCACGATGCCGGTGGTCGCCGACGATGACTGGACCAACGCAGTGAACGCCAGGCCGACCAGCAACGCCAGGACCGGGCTCTCCATGGCCGCCATCAGGTCGATGAACGGTTCGTACGATCGCAGCGGATCCATCGCTGCGCCCATCACCGTCATCCCGAAGAAGATCAGCCCGAGACCGAGCATCAGGGTTCCGTACAGCGTGCGCTTCTCCGACTTCGCGAAAAAGGTCACCCCGTAGCCGACCGCGACGATCAGCAGGGCATACCGCGACACCGAGAATGCGACGACCTGCGCGGTGATGGTGGTGCCGACGTTGGCGCCGATGATCACGGGGATGGCCTGCCCGAGGTTCATGACCCCCGACGAGACGAAGCCGACGACCAACACGGTCGTGACGGAGGACGATTGGATCACCGCCGTCACCCCCGCTCCGGACAATGCGCCGATGAACCGGTTGCGCGTCATCTGGCCGAGGGCGCCGCGCAACCGAGTGCCCGCAACGACCCGCAACGACTCGGTCATCGCGTCCATCCCGAACAGGAAGATCGCCAGGCCGCCGAGCAGGCCGGTCACCACGATGAACCAATCGATCGCGCCGGTGGACTCAGCGACTACATCGACGAGCGACACCGCTCCCAGGACCGACCCGACCACGTATCGACCATAGTGAACTGGCGCAACCCCGGTCCGAACGTTCCGACGAAACCAACGTTGTGCCCTTGACGAGACCCTCGGCACGGTGTTCGATCATGGCGAAGGGTTGCCCTCGATTTCGTCGGCAACCGAGAGGACGCCATGATCGGACGAACACGGCACGGGCTGCACCGACACTTCGGTCGAAAAGCGGAGTCGGAACCACGTGCCGCGACGCAGGTGACGATCGACCTGACGACCGAAGCACGCTGGTTCTTCGACGGGCCGCTGCCGACCGAGGTCCACGACTGGTTCACACAGGGCGGCTCGGTCGGCCTGGGCGAATCGCGGTGCGACCTCTATCGCGTCGACCAACACGCCGACCTCGGCCTCAAACTCCGAGGCCGTACGGTGCTCGAACTCAAGCTCCGACTCGGGGCACCGACATCGTTTGTGCTCGATGCTCGGCGAGACGGCATGATCGAGCGTTGGCAACGGTGGAGTCCAGCAGACGAACGCGTCAACCTCGACGAACACGCGAGATGGCAGGCGGTCGAGAAGGTCGTCGTCAAGCGGCGGTTCGACGCGGATGGCCGAGAACGAGTGCTCACAGAGGACCAGCGGGCCATGACCGGGACCGGCTGCGACATCGAGGTCGTCGACATTCGAAGCGACGGTGGTCACTTCTGGTCGTTCGCCTTCGCTGCGTTCGGTCCACTCGAGTCCCATCGCCGATCGCTGGCGGCTGCCTGGGAGACGGTCCAGCAGGATGCGGGCATTCCCGCTCGGCTGCAGCTCACCTCGTCATGTTCGTCCGGCTACCCGGAGTGGCTCGTACGGAGCGGCGCAGAACTGGCCGCCTCGACCGACTGACCGATGACCGGTGACCGGTGACCGAGAGCACGGTCACCTCGGCGGGTCGACCTTGCCGAACGCCGGGCCGGACCCCTCGGTGCCCGGCTACCGGTGGACCGCCGATTCGATGCCGTCGACCACGAGCTGCATGTTGGCCCGGTGCTCCTCGAGGCGGCGGAACAGGATGCGTGGCTCCTTGTCGGGCATGGCGGCGATCGCCGGCGTCAAGCCGGACGGGCCCGGGCCCAGCTTCAGGGTGTAGCGCACTCGCGTCGCCCCGGCGATGGACGACAGTTCGAAGCACCACCGCGCTCCCGGGTTGTCCGGATCGGACGTGACCCAGCCGAACTCCTGATGCTCGACGTAGCGGTGCACGAAGCAGGGCACCTCCCACTCGCCGATGGCCGGATGCCGGTTGCGGCCGATGAACTCGGCACCGAGCGCCGGCCCGTCGACGCCGTCCGCCCAACGAGCACCCAGGAATTCCTCGCTGAACTGCGCTCCGAACTCGATGTCGGTCACGACGTCCCAGACGTCATCGACCGGTGCCTTGATATCGACTTCGACCACCGTGCCCGGTCCGTCGGCGAGCGTCGGCGGGTCGCTCGGCCCACGCTCCCAGGTGTGGGCGTAGCGGTCGATGAACGCGATCTCGCGGGCCGGGTGACGGGGCGCTCGCTTGAAGTCGGTTCCCTTCGTCCAGGCAACCGGGATCATCGCGATCTGCGTATTTCCCGGCGGCACGCCGAGCAGGTCGGACAACTCGTCACGCTCGCCGAGTACCGCAGTGGTCCACGCGCTGCCGAGCCCGCGGGCGCGGAGCGCAACGCAGAAGCTCCACACCGACTGGATCACCGAGTCGAACAGACCTGGGCGACCGCTGCCGTCGTGCAGACCGATGATCGTCGGGATCACGATCGCCGGCACCTCGGCCAGATGCTCGGCCAGGTACGCCGCCGACTGCATGACCCGCTCTTGCGGGTGGCCGGTTCCGGCGATCTTGTCGCGGGCACCGATCATGAACTCGCCGCCGGTCGCCATGTAGAGCTCGGCGATCTTCGCCTTGATCGCCGGGTCACGCACCACGACCCAGCGACGGCTGCCCTGGTTCCCGCCAGATGGTGCCTGCTCGGCGATGTCGATGCAGTCGTAGATGATCTGGTCGTCGACGTCACGCTCCAGATCGAGCCGGAGGCGAACTGCTCGCGTCGTGGTCAGGGCTTCGTCGACCGATGCGACATCGATGTCCATGCCACGACGGTACGCACCCGTGGCGTGAGGTGTTCAGTCGAGCGTCGACGCTCGGCCTCGGGCTCGGGCTCGCGGCAGAACCCGGTGACGGCGAGCACGGACGCCGGGGTACGGGCGATGGCGGCGTTCACCGGACCGCCGCCGTTCGGCTGGATCGACCGGCTCGACCCCGACACGCTGCGCCAACGGGATGTTCCTCACTGCCGGCGGCGATCGCGACGTGTTCCACTGCACCACCACCACCCTCGCCCGCGTGCGCTGGGCATGAGGGTCCGGCCGATCGGCGTTCCGGCGGCCGAACATGGAATCATGAGGCGGTGGAGACACCTCCCCAGACGTCCGACGAGCTGCGGCGATCGTTCTTCTACGGCAGTCGAAGCAACCTGAACGTCAAGTTCCTCAAGGATCTCGACGACACCGAGTTCGGTGATTTCCTCGAGGAGTTGTTCACGGCGACGTCGGCGACCGGGGACGACGGTGATGCCGGCCGTGTCACCGACGTCATGTACCGATGGCAGGTACGCGCCTACTCGGGACACCTCGGTGACCCTGCCGACTTCCCCCACCGGCACGACGATGTCCCGATCGCCACGCTGTCGAAGCCGCTGTCGGAGTGCAGGGTTGCGCTGCTGACGTCGAGCGGCCACTTCGTCGACGGTGACGACCCCGAGCCGCTCGGTGTCGTCGGCATGACCCAGGAAGAGGCCGAGGCTCGGATCGGCGAGTTCTTGAGGGAGGCGCCGTCGCTGTCGGCCATCCCGGTCGACACACCGACCGAGCAACTCCAGGTCCGCCACGGCGGGTACCCGGTCGAGTCGGTTGCTGCCGATCACCAGGTTGCACTCCCACTCGGTCATCTCGCCGAACTCGCCGCTGGCGGTGTGATCGGCGAGTTCGCAACCGCGTACTCGTTCGTCGGTGCGGCGGCGCAGGCTCGGATCCGCAAGGACGTCGGTCCGGCCTGGGCGCAACAGCTCGTCGACGAGCACGTCGACGCCGTCCTGCTGATTCCCGTTTGACCCGTGTGCCACGTGTCGGTCGGACACGTTCAGCGAGCGATCGAAACCGCGGGCGTCCCGACCGTCGGGGTGTACGTGCGGAGCTTCGGGCACCTCCCGGAACTGATGGGTGTCTCCAGAGCGCTCATCACGAACCACCCGATGGGCCGCCCGCTCGGAGCGCCCGGCGACAGTGACCGCCAGCTGGCTGTCGTGCGCGCCGCGCTCGATCTGCTGCAGCGACCCGAACAGGCGATCATCGGATTCGGGGAGCCGTGGCGGCCGACGCCCGGTGAGAGCTGATCGTCAGAGGCCGGTGATCTCGGCCAGCGCGATGCCGGACTCGCCGGCGATGCAGGAGAGCATCCACACCCGGCCGTCGTCGACACAGATGTCGATCCACATCGCCGAGTCGTCTGCGTCGTCTTGGACCGGATCGGTGACGAAGACGGGGGCAAGGGCCCCGGCCGTTGCGGCCGTCCGGGTCGTTTCGGTCGTCCGGGTCGTTTCGGTCGTCCCGGCGGCGGCGTTTCGCCATCGATCATGGCCCACAAGACTTGTCGGCCTGCCGATCGCGGACGAGCCCCGGCCGGCCCGATGACGGCCGACCGGGGCTCGAACAGGGGGAGATCGTGGCGGTCAGAGGTCGCTGGGGCGCAGCACGAGGCTGATGCCGTGGGCGATCCCGTTGCTCGCCTGAATGTCGAGCTTGCTGCGAACGAGGAACGGGTTGCGGTCGTTGCGGTCGTTGTCGGCGAGGACCGCCGTACCGAACCGAGCCTTCGGGAACACCCGGATGTCGCCACCCTGCAGAGTGGTCAGTGCCGTGCCACGGGGCACGCTCAGCGCCGTCGCCGAATCGATCTGGGTCGGCACTGCGTGATACAGGATCACCGTGG
This sequence comes from uncultured Acidimicrobiaceae bacterium, assembly GCA_963792905.1. Taxonomy (GTDB): domain Bacteria; phylum Actinomycetota; class Acidimicrobiia; order Acidimicrobiales; family Ilumatobacteraceae; genus Ilumatobacter. Next base: position 397,941 of record CAWBYE010000019.1, on the reverse strand, counting down.
CCAACGTCTCGGGACCGAGCGATGCAACCTTGTCGAGAATCGCTGCTTCGCCACGGAACCAGTACTTCCAGCCGAAAAGGTCGGCCACGAGCGCCTGGAAGGCCCGGTCGTTCGGAAGGAACACCGTGAGGTCGGCATTCGGGTTGTCGAGCGCCTCGCTCAGGCCGGCCACCTCGACGCCGGCGGCGAGGATGTCGAAGTCGTACCAGTTGCGGTCGGTGCCGCCACCTTGCGCTTCGAGCAGGTCGGTGAGCGTCGGGCCCGTCCTGCGCGGCAGCCGGAGCGGCGACGGCGACGCTGCCGACCAGCGCGAGCGATGCGGCTGCGGTGGCGAGTGAGCGGAACTTCATGGTGGTACCTCCTGAGGGTGTGATGCGAGCGACCGCATCGTTGGGACGTTGCCGGCCTCTACGGGCGACGGGCCGGGGCTGGATGCGCGCCGGCCGATTTGGGTCCGGACTACCGTCATCGCGATGGGGCATCGACGGGTCGGCCGACGGGCACGGCTCGACCGAACCCGATTGCCGGACCTGACGTGAAGCGTGTACATCTCGTCGACGGCACGTTCGAGTTGTTCCGGTGCTTCCACGGCGCTCCCCGTGCCACCGGGCCGTCAGGCGACGAGGTGGGCGCCGTTCGGGCGTTGTTCGCGACGCTCGTCGCCCTGCTCACCCGCGAGCGTGTCACCCATGCCGCCATCGCGTTCGACTCGGTCATCGCACCCGCCGCGCCGAGGGATCGCCCCACATCCGAGGATCTGATCGGCGCCCAACAACCGCTCGCGGCCGACGTCGTACGTGCGCTCGGTCTGCCCGTCTGGCCGGCCGGACGTTTCCAGGCCGACGACCTTCTGGCCTCGGGCGCCGCCACGTTCGCTCGGCTCGACGACGTCGACCAGGTCGTGGTGTGCACGACCGACCACGATCTCACCCAGTGCGTCAGCTCGACGCGGGTCGTCCTGCTCGATCGCATCCGGGGCGTCGTGACCGACGAAGCGACAGTGCGCGAACGATTCGGGGTCGAACCGCACCAGATCCCGGATCTGTTCGGCCTGATCGGGGATCGTTCGGACGGCATCGCCGGTGTGCCCGGATGGGGCAAGGTGTCAGCAGCCAAGGTACTCGGGCGCTACGGCTCGATCGAGGCGATCCCGCGATCGGCCGTGGACTGGGACGTCGACGTGCGGGGCCGTGAGCGGTTGGCGACCGCGCTGCGCGAGCGGCGCGACGAGGCCCTCCTGGCGCGCGACCTGTCGATCCTCCGGAGCGACCTGCCCGTCCCGAGCGAGCCGTCTGCGATCGAGTGGGGTGGAGCGCGGCGCTCCCTCGTCACACAGCTGGCCGGTCGGCTCGGCGACCATGCCGTCGTCGAGCGCATCCCTCGTTGGGATGACCGCTGACCCCGCGCTTCGCTGCGATTCGGGACGCCTTCGATCGGTACCGTGCGGGGAATGCAGCCGACGTATCCGCCCGAGGCCGACGAGTTCCGCGCCAAGATCACCACCTTCCTCGACGAGAATCTGCCGGACGGGTGGACGGGCATCGGGGCGCTCCCCGAAGATGAGCGCGCCTCGTTCCAACAGGGCTGGCGCAAGACCCTCCGTGCGAACAACCTGCTCGCGCCCAACTGGCCGGCCGAGTACGGGGGCGGCGGACTCACCCACATCGAACAGGTCATCTTGAACGAGGAGTTCGCCAAGCGAGGTGTGCCGACGGCGGGAGCCAACGACGGGTTCTCGATCGGCATGGTGGGCAACACGATTCTCGTGTGGGGCACGGAGGAACAGAAGGCCCACTACATCCCCCGCATCCTCGACGGTATCGATGTCTTCTGCCAGGGATACAGCGAGCCCGACGCAGGGTCGGATCTGGCGAACGTCGGCTGCCGGGCCGAGCTCGACGGCGACGAGTGGGTGATCAACGGCCAGAAGATCTGGACGTCGCAGGGTCACACCGCCAACATGATCTTCACGCTCGCCCGCACGGCGCCGGATCACCCGAAGCACGCCGGCATCTCGTTCCTCCTCGTGCCGATGAACCAACCGGGAGTCGAGCAGCGGCCGATCACCAACATGGTCGGCCACGACCACTTCAACGAGGTGTTCTTCAGTGACGCCCGCTGCCCGAAGGACAACGTGCTGGGCGAGGTCAACAACGGGTGGGCCGTCGGCAACACGTTGCTCGGCTTCGAACGTGGCGTCGCCGCGACGATCACCTCGCTGAGCTTCGGCGCGGAGTTCGACCAGTTCGTCGATCTCGTCCGTGACCGTGGGCTCGCGGACGACCCGTGCGTGCGCCAGGACATCGCCCGCTTCTACACGAACGTGCAGATCATGAAGTACCGGGGGATGCAGGCGCTGACCCGCTATCTCAGCGGTGCCAACCCCGGTCCGGAGTCCTCGGTCGGCAAGCTGTTCTGGTCGGAGCACCACCAGCAGATCACCGAAGCCGCGATGAACGTGCTCGGCGCCGAGGGCATGGTCGGTTTCGGCACCGAGACCCGCAGCGCACTCGGAGCACCAGCGATCGGAACCGAGAACTCACCGGGAAACTGGATGGCATCGTTCATGATCGCTCGGCCGGGAACGATCTACGCCGGCACGAGCCAGGTGCAGCGCAACATCATCGGCGAACGAGTGCTCGGCCTCCCGAAGGAGCCACGCGCCGACGCCGGCCCCTGGAAGGACGTCAAGTAGCCCGGAAACACCGCCCGCCGAACCGTGTTCCCGGTTCGTGGGATGCTCGCGTCCGCTCGGTGCTGTCGGCACCGGGCTGTCGGACTACCGCCCCACCCGTCCTGCGTCTGGTGCACACCGTCATCTCGCCCCGCACCGCCAGGCCGTGCACCCGGCCGCAGGCGACGCGCATCGAGCCATGATGTCCCGGTCCGGCACCGGAATCTTGCGTTCGGCTGCGGTGTTGTACCGCCCATGGCAACGCTCGGGATGCGACACGCCGTGCTCTGGGTCAGCGACCCGAAGGCATCGGCCGACTTCTACACCGAGGCGCTCGGTTTGCAGATCACGGACTCGGGTGATGGCAGGGTCTTCATGAGTTCACCCGATTCGGCGACCGATCACGATCTCGGCTTGTTCCGGGTCGAGAAGCAGGTTGGCGCACCACGCAGCACCGGGCTCTATCACATCGCCTGGGAGGTCGGAACGCTCGCCGAGCTCGCCGATGCCAAAGAGCGGCTCGGCCGGATGGGAGCGCTCGTCGGTGAGAACAACCACGGACCCAGCCGGAGCCTCTACGGTCAGGATCCCGACGGCATCGAGTTCGAGATCATGTGGGAGCTCCCCCTCGACCTGTACGACGTGAACGACCCGTCGAACGTTCCGCTCGATCTCGATGCAGACATCGCCAGGTGGGGCGCCGACCGCCCCGGTCGAGGCGCCGCCTGAGCCTCCTATCCTGCCGTCGTCTCGGCGGTGGCAGCGAGTCGATCGAGCGTCACGGCCATGCCGTCGCGGGTGCGTTCGACTCGGTCACCGACGCCGGTCCCCAGTCGGGCGACGGGCTTGAACCATCCGGGTCGATGATCCGTCCACGACTCGCTCACCCGGCAACCGTCCGATGTCGGCTCGAACTCGTACGCCCACTCCGAAATCGAAATGCCGAAGAAGAGGACGCGGAACCGGAACACCTCTCCCGGAACGGAATCGACGACGATGACCTTCGTATTCCAACGATGGATCCCGTTCCGATTCGCCCCTCGAAACGCGGCACCTGCGATCGGCCCGGGCGGATCGTCGAGCCACCGGCCGCCGACGTTCTCATCAGACCACTCCCCCATTCGCGGAAGGTCGGACACGAGTGCCCAGACCCGCTCGGCCGAGGCCGAGACCTCACGAGTGACGGAGACGGTGTCGGCCATGCGCCGAAGGTACACCGGGTGTCGGAACGGCTCCAGACCCGCAACACATGCCCGCCGAACGGCTCCCGGCGATGCACCGGATGCCACGTCGGAGCCGAAGGACTCCGCCGGTTCGACCGAGCTCGCCACCCGGTCTTGCCGGCGGCCTCGGACGCCCAGAACTGTTCGGTGGACCTCGGCGGGCGCCCGTGCCGATCGCAATCCAACCCACGAAGTCGGCGACGGTCGCGGTCCGAAGGTCGGCTGGGTGCCGATGAGTCCGGTCATCGCCGCGACGCGCGGCGAGACCGCGTCGGCTCGGTCGTGCTCCGGGTCAAGTCGATCCGAACGAGGTCAGACTGCTTGACTGTCGGGCATGGTTGAGCTGTCGCAATCCGTTCGTCTCGAGACCGAGGGCGATGTGGCCCTGGTCGTCGTGAACAACCCGCCCGTCAACGCGCTGAGTTGGCACGTCCGTCAGGGTCTGTTCGACGGATTGACGAAGGCCGTCGAGGACGGCGCCAAGGCGATCGTCGTGATCTGCGACGGGCGGACGTTCATCGCCGGTGCCGACATCAGCGAGTTCGGTGGAGGTGCGCCGGAAGCGGCCGGGCTGCCGGCAGTGCAGAAGGCCATGGAGAACGCCTCGGTTCCCGTGATCGCGGCAATCCATGGCACCGCGCTCGGCGGTGGCCTCGAAGTCGCACTGTGTGCGCACTACCGAGTGTCGCTGGCATCGGCCAAGTTCGGTCTTCCCGAGGTGAACCTCGGTCTCCTGCCCGGTGCCGGCGGTACCCAGCGACTCCCGCGCCTGACCGGCGTGCCCAAGGCGCTGGAGATGATGACGTCGGGACGCCACATCGGCACCGGCGAGGCTCTCGAGTGTGGCCTCGTCGACGAGGTCGCCGATGGCGGCCTCCCCGAGTTGCGGACGGCAGCGATTGCGTTCGCCGAACGGGCGGTTGCCGAGAACCTGCCGCTCGCCAAGGTACGCGACCGCGACGAGAAGGTCGCCGAAGCGCGCGGCAACGAGCAAGTGTTCGCCGACTTCCGTCGGTCGATCGCGCGCAAGACGCGTGGCTTCCTGGCGCCCGAGTACAACGTCCGGTGTGTCGAAGCCGCCGCCAACCTGCCGTTCGACGAGGGCCTCAAGGAAGAGCGTCGACTCTTCACCGAACTCATGACGGGCCCGCAGTCCGGAGCGCAGCGCTACTACTTCTTCGCGGAGCGGGCGGCGAACAAGATCCCCGACGTTCCGAAGGACACACCACTGGTCGACATCGCACGTGCCGGCGTGCTCGGTGCCGGAACGATGGGCGGCGGCATCGCGATGAACTTCGCCAACGCCGGCATCCCGGTCACGATCGTCGAACGCGACCAGGCGGCGCTCGATCAGGGCCTCGCGGTCGTCCGCAAGAACTATGAGCGCTCGCGTTCGACCACCGCCGAGCAGGTCGAACAGCGCATGTCGTTGATCACCGGCTCCACCGACAAGGCCGACTTCGCCGACTGCGACATCGTCATCGAGGCGGTCTTCGAAGACATGGGTCTCAAGCAGACGATCTTCCGTGAGCTCGATCGAGATCTGCAAGCCCGGAGCCGTTCTGGCATCGAACACGTCGGCACTCGACATCAACGAGATCGCCTCGGCGACGAGCCGGCCCGACAGTGTGATCGGGATGCACTTCTTCTCGCCCGCCAACGTCATGAAACTGTTGGAAGTGGTTCGGGGCGACACAGTCGTCCGACACCGTGGTTGCCACCGCAATGGCGATCGGCAAGCAGGTCAAGAAGGTGGCGGTACTCGTCGGCGTGTGCCACGGATTCGTCGGTAACCGGATGCTGTTCCAGCGTCGGCTCGAGGCCGATCAACTCGTGCTCGAGGGTGCGACGCCGGCGCAGGTCGACCGAGTGCTGTACGACTTCGGCTTCCCGATGGGCCCGTTCGCGATGAGCGATCTCGCCGGGCTCGACATCGGCTGGAAGGCCGAGAACTCGAAGAGCGACTCGATCCGTGACCTCATGAACGAGAGCGGGCGCAAGGGTCAGAAGAACGGCCGCGGGTACTACACGTACGACCCGGACACCCGGGCAGCGACCCCCGACCCCGATGTCGAGCAGATGATCAAGGACTTCGCGATCGGCAAGGGTCATGAGCAGCGTGAGGTCACCGATCAGGAGGTGCTCGAGCGATGCCTCTACTCGATGGTGAACGAGGGCGCGAAGATCCTCGAAGAAGGCATCGCGATCCGAGGGAGTGACGTCGACGTCGTGTGGGTCAACGGCTACGGCTGGCCGGTGTATCGAGGTGGCCCGATGTACTGGGCCGACTCGATCGGCCTGTCGGAGATCGTCGAGCGGGTGCGCCACTACGCCGAGGCCGTCGGTGGGCGCCAGTGGGATCTCTCCCCGCTGCTGGCCCGCCTCGCCGACGCCGACGGCAAGCTCCACCAGTACTCGAACTGAGTTCGACCTCGTTCGCCGAGCGCGCACCGCTGACGGCGGTCGCGCCGACGGCGTCGCTCGGTCCGTGGTTCACCCTCCCGCACGGACGCTCACGAGCCGCGCCGGCGGGCCAGCGTCATGTCGACTCGAACGATGCGGGACACGGGTCAGCGGAACCGCGGCCGTCGCGAACGACATCGGTCACGGGTGCCGCTGGCACCACTCGTTGCACCGCATCGTCGTCGAGCCGGTTCGGCGAACGTGACCTTGGACCCTGCTGAATACGTCCCAATGGGGGGAGAGTGGACGTGTGACCCGACCCCTTCCCCTGCAGCACGTGACGATCCACGGGCACTCGGTTGGCTTCCGGCGCGATGGTGCCGGGGAGCCGATCCTCCTGATCCACGGCCTGGCCGGGAGTTCACGCACCTGGGACGCCGTGATCCCGACGCTCACCGAACACCACGACATCATCGCCCCTGACCTGCTGGGGCATGGAGAGTCGGCCAAGCCGGTCGGCGACTACTCGCTGGGCGCGTTCGCGAGCGGGCTGCGCGACTTCCTCTCGGTGCTCGGCAAGTCGAGCGTCACGATCGTCGGACACTCGTTCGGCGGCGGCGTCGCGATGCAGCTCGCCTACCAGCATCCGCACCTGGTCGACCGACTCGTGCTCGTGGGCAGCGGGGGTCTCGGTCGCGAGGTGTCGTGGTTGCTTCGCCTGCTCACGCTGCCGGGCGCCGAGTATCTGATGCCGATCGGCTTTCCGAAACCGATCGTCGACGGGGCGAACGACGTCGGCCGCCGACTCGGACGGCGCGACATCCGCTCGCCCAAGCTGGCCGAGTTCTGGCGTGCGTATTCGTCGCTGGCCGGTGCCGCGAACCGAACCGCGTTCGTGCGCACCATGCGTGGTGTGATCGAGCCGTCCGGACAGATCGTCGATGCCAGCGATCGGCTGTACCTCGCGGCTCACGTTCCGACGCTGATCATGTGGGGCGACCAGGACGGGATGATCCCGGTGACCCACGCCTACCGGGCTCACGAGCTGATCCCGACGAGCCGGCTCGAGATCCTCGAGGGGGTCGGCCACTTCCCTCATGTCGAAGCGCCCGACGTGTTCTGCGACACCCTGCTCGAGTTCATGGACGAGACGAAGCCGGCGTCGACCCGACACGAGCACCTGCGCGACCTGCTGGTCGAGGGCACCTGACCGCATCTGCGGCCGACCCGGGTTGGGTTCGATCACCACGAGTCGTGTGACACCTGACGATTCGGGCCGGTTCTCGGCCACCAACCGATGTCAGGCGGCGGCCGGAAGGTACGGCTCCATCGGTTCACCTTCGATGGTGATGCGATGCATGAGACGACGTTCGCCGGGTACAGCGCGGCACGGGCGCGCCTGCTACACCACCTGGCTATGCCGATGACGTTTCAGCAAGCGTGCGCAGCGGTGTGTGCGCCCGGTACCCCGTTCGAGATCCAGGAGGCCGACGTGTTCGGCCTGCCGACCAAAGTGTTCGCTGGAACGCCTCCGAGCATGCGTCATCTGTTCTCGCTCGCCGCGGCCCGTACCGACGACTTCATCGTCTACGAGGACGAACGGTGGACGATGCCCGAGGTGTTGGGGCTCGCGAACCGGATCGGTCACGCACTCGTCCACGAGCTCGGCGTCAATCACGGAGATCGGGTCGCGATCGCGATGCGCAACTATCCCGAGTGGATCGCGAGCTTCGTCGCGATCACGAGCATCGGCGCAGTCGTCGTTCCTCTGAACGCCTGGTGGGTCACCGACGAGATCGTCTACGCGCTGGACGATTCCGGTGCCAAGGTCGTGTTCGCCGACGACGAACGGCTGGCCCGAATCGCCGATGCACCGCCTGGTTCGATCGGGGCCACGGCGGTGGCGGTTCGCTCGTCGGCGGCGCTCCCCGCCGGGTCGATCACGCTCGACGAACTCCTCGGCGACGAGGTGCCGATGCCCGACGCCGACATCGACCCTGACCACGACGTGACGATCCTGTACACGTCGGGCACGACCGGCCGGCCCAAGGGTGCCGTGTCGACCCATCGAGCGGTGCTCAGCGCGCTGATGAGTTTCGCCGCCCGAGCCGCCGTGGCTGCGGTCCGGGAGCCGGCCGAGCCCGACCCCGACGCTCCGCAGACCGCGTTCATGCTCTGCGTGCCACTGTTCCACGTCACCGGGCTCGTGCCCGTGATGCTCGGATCGTTCGTCAGCGGGGCGAAGCTCGTGGTCACCCACAAGTGGGACCCTGACCGAGCCCTCGAACTCATCGAACAGGAGCGCGTCACGAACTTCGTCGGTGTCCCGACGATGAGCTGGGATCTCCTGGAGGCTCCGACGTTCACCGAACGCGACACGTCCAGCCTCCGCTCGGTGGGCGGCGGTGGTGCCCCGATGCCGCCGGAGCTGGTCAAACGAATCGACGACAACTTCTCGAAGGGCAGTCCCGGGCTCGGGTACGGCATGACCGAGACCAACGCGTACGGTCCCCAGAACGCAGGCGCCGACTTCTTGGCCCATCCGACCTCGACGGGGCGACCGGTTCCGATCATGGACCTGAAGGTGACCGACCCGGGCGGAGAGCCGCTGTCGACCGGTGAGACGGGCGAGATCTGGTTCAGAGCGCCCTGTCTGATCCGCGGCTACTGGAACCGACCCGATGCGACGGCCGACACGATCGTCGACGGCTGGCTGCGGTCCGGAGACATCGGCCGCATCGACGAGGAGGGTTTCGTCTACGTCAGCGACCGCGCCAAGGACATGGTGCTGCGCGGTGGCGAGAACATCTACTGCGCCGAGGTCGAAGCAGCGATCTACGAACATCCGGCGGTCTACGAAGCTGCGGTCTACGGTCTGCCGGACGAACGTCTCGGCGAGGAGCTCGCTTGCCACGTGATGATCAAGCAGGGCGAGACACTCACGATCGAGGATCTCCAGCACTTCGTGGGCGAACGGCTGGCGAAGTTCAAGGTGCCGACCCGGGTCGCCGTCGTCCACGAACAACTCCCCCGCAACGCCTCCGGCAAGATCCTCAAGCGGGAGCTCCGAGACGCCGTCGTCGCAGCGGGTTCCGGCCACACCTGACCGTCGGCGCAGCGGCGCCGAATGGGCCGGAATCGAGGCCGATCAGCGACACCAACGAGTGACTTGACCGGCAACGTTCGTGATTGCCCCGAACGGACAAGGTCGGGGATGCCCGTACTCGCCGACGGGCCGAACGCTACGGGCTCGGCCATGTGCCTCCCTGCCGGTTCTTTCGCTCCCCGCTGAGCGCCGCAGCGGTGTCGATATCGATCGGGTCGAGGGGCGGAATCGTTACCGGTCCTGGCTCCGGCCGCACGGCTGACTCCCGTCCTCTGCCTGCCGACGATCCGGTGTCCTGCACCGCCGGTTCGTGGTCACATCTCCAGCGGGCAAACGTGGCTCGACACGGCACTAGCGTGCCCGGGATGGAACTGAACGACAGGGTCGTGGTCATCACCGGCGGCGGGTCGGGCATCGGCGAAGCGCTGGCCCGGGCCGCGAGCGATGCAGGTGCGCGCCACGTCGTCGTCGCCGATCTGAACGGTGAGGAGGCGGCACGCGTCGCCGCCGACATCGGCGGCACCGGCGTGCAGATCGACGTGCGTGACGAGGTCGCGATCCAGCAGCTCGTCGACACCACGCAGGATGCACACGGTCCGATCGACCTGTTCGTCTCCAACGCCGGGTACGTCACATCAGCCGGACTCGAGGACTCCAACGAGTCGATCGAGAACATGTGGCAGGTGCACTGCATGTCGCACATCTACGCAGCCCAGCGCGGTGCTGCCGTCGATGATCGCCCGCGGCGAGGGGTATCTCCTCAACACCGCGTCGGCCGCCGGCCTGCTCACCCAGATCGGATCGCTCTCGTATTCGATCACCAAGGCCGCCGCCGTGTCGTTGGCCGAGTGGCTGTCGATCTCACACCACCACCAGGGCATCCGGGTCTCCGTGCTCTGCCCGCAGGCGGTCCGCACGAACATCATCCAGAACAGCCCGGACAACACCGGACGGACGGAGGACGACGCCTGGGAGGGCGGGGTGGCCAGCGGCGACGGTGTGCTCGAACCGGCCGATGTGGCGGCGTTGTGTCTCGAGGCAATCCGCGACGAGCGATTCCTCGTGCTCCCGCATGCCGAAGTCGCGACCTACGTCGAGCGCAAGGCCACCGACCGCGACCGCTGGCTCGCAGGGATGCGCCGGTTCCAGTCGGCGCTTCATCCCGATGGGGTCCTGCCCGGCGACGCCATCGCGCCGAACATGTGAGTGAACGCCGACAACGGATCCGTTCCGCCGCGCGCACCGCCGCCGGCCGTCAGCTGGGCTCGTCGTCGTCCACGATCGGTGAGAGCTCGTCGGGGCCGAGCAGCGGCGGTCGGGCCTTGCGGTACACCGCACGGCCCAACAGATGCGTGCTGACCGGTCCACCGATCAGCTGCAACACGATCACCAAGGTGACGATGACTGCCGCCTGCACCGTCCGGATCGACAGTGCCGCTCCGATCCCGATGAGCACGACGCCGAGTGCTGGGCCCTTGGCGGCAGCGTGCATGCGCGAGTAGACGTCACCGAAACGCACGACTCCGACGCCGGCGAGCACCATGAAGAGTGCACCGATGACGAGGAGGACGTGCGCGATCACGTCCATCACCCACCCCGCTGTTCGATGTAACGGGCCAGCACCCCGGTCGCGACGAACCCGAGGAGCGCCACCACCAGCACCGTGTCGATGCTGACCGCCGAGTCCACCCATGCTGCGTTGACGAGCACGCCACTCAGAATCGTCACGAGCAATCCGTCCAGCGCGATGATCCGATCGGCGACCGTCGGCCCGACCAGCAGACGCGCGACGAACAGCGCGGCGGCGACCGACAGGAGGAGATAGGCGACCGTGATCACGATGCGATCGCCTCCGTCAACTGCGCACGGGCGATCGCGGAGCCGAACGCTCGCACGGCGAGCTCCTCGATCCGGAGGAGCTCGGCTCTGACGCCTTCGACATCGTGCAGGTGCATCACGTTCACGTAGAGCACCGTCGGCGACCCCAGCGACTCGATCGTGATCGAACCTGGCGTGAGCGTGATCACGTTCGCAACGGCGTTGGCCACCAGGGACGATTCGGTGCGCATCGGAACGGCCACGACCCCGATGTTGATCTTGTTGCGTGGGGTGACGATCTCCCAGGCGAGGTACAGATTGGCCTCCACGAGCTTGTAGGCCACGTAGCCCACGAAGTACAGGGTCGCGACGAGGCGCACCCTGGGTCGCGCCAGATCATCGCTGTCCGACACGAGTTGCATTCCCGCGACGACGAGCACGAGGGCACCCACCAGCACTCCACTCACCACGTTCGCCACGCTGATGTCGTGCCACAGCGCGACCCACAGCACCACTGTCCAGAGCCAGATACCCGATGCCCGCAGCGCGCTCATGGCGCACGCTCCAACACGACTTCGACGTACCCGGCGGGGTCGAGTAGATCTTCGGCGGCGCGTTCGGTGACGTCGTAGAGCGCTCCGGCCCACAGCGACACCCCGATCGAAGCGAGCGACAGCGCTCCCGTGGCAGCGACCATGGTGAACGTCGACCAGGCACCTGCCTCGCGCGGTGGCGACGATGGCTCCTCCTCGGCTTCGCCCCAGAACACCCCTGCCCAGATCTTCGTCATCGAATACAGCGTGAGCAGTCCGACCGCGAGACTGGCGATGACGGCGACCCATGCCTCGGCCGAGAGGCCCGCATCGACCAGCGCGAACTTGGCCAGGAACCCGCTGAAGGGCGGCAGACCGGCCAGGCTGAGCGCCGGCACGGCGAACAGCAAGGCCAGAACGGGAGCGGTTCGAACGAGCCCTCCCACCTCCGACAGCCGGCTCGAGCCCGACTGGTGCGCCACGAGACCGGCGACGAGGAACAGGGCGGTCTTCACGATGATGTGGTGCACGATGTAGAAGACCGCACCGGCGACACCGGCGACCGTGAACAGACCGAGACCGAAGATCATGTACCCGATCTGGCTGATGATGTGGAACGCCAGAATGCGCTTCATGTCGTCCTGGGCGATCGCGCCGAGTACACCCACGACCATCGTCAGCACGGCCACGACGATCAGGACGGTGCCCATCCAGTCCGGCGCATCGAACAGCAGGGTCTGGGTGCGGATGATGGCGTAGACGCCGACCTTCGTCAGGAGACCGGCGAAGATCGCCGTCACCGGGCCGGGTGCGGTCGGGTAGCTGTCAGGCAACCAGAAGAACAGCGGAAACAGGCCCGCCTTGATCGCGAAGACGACCAGCAGTGCGAGTGCGAACGCGGCTCTCACTGCCGGATCGAGATCGGCGATCCGGACGCTCAGGTCGGCCATGTTGACGGTGCCCGTGGCTGCGTACAGCAGGGCGAGGACAGTGATGAAGACCGTCGACGCCACGAGGCTGATCACGACGTACGTCATGCCGGATCGCACCTGGTCGGGCCGCCCGCCGAGGGTGATGAGCACGTAGCTCGCTGCCAACATCATCTCGAAGGCGACGAAGAGATTGAACAGGTCACCGGTGACGAAGCTTGCCGAGACGCCGGCAGCGAGCACGAGATAGACCGGGTGGAAACCGACACGACGGCGCTCTTCACCTGCTTCACCGATCGCGAAGATCATCACCACCAACAGCACGAGCGACGAGACGACCAGCATCAGACCGGCGAGCCGGTCGACCACCAGGGTGATTCCGACGTCCGCAGTCCATCCGCCCGCATCGTGGACGAGGTAGCCGTTGCGATCGGCATCGACCAGCAATGCGATACTCACGCCAAGGGTGGCGGCGAGCGCCACGACGCTGATCACACGCTGCGCGAGACGTGAACGACCGAACAGGATCGACAGTGCCGCACCTGCGAGCGGGATGACGAACGAGAGTGGTGCGAGGGCGCTCACGGAGCCGGCTCCTCGGCGCTGTCGGTCGGCTCGGGCTCGTCGACCTCGTCCGCCCGACGCTCGACGAGGCGATCCTCCAGGTCGTCCTCGACCCGGTCGTCACCGGTGATCTGCCAGCTACGGAATCCGAGGGCGAGGAGCAGCGCTGTCACGCCGAAGGTGATCACGACCGCAGTGAGTGCGAGTGCCTGCGGAAGTGGGTCGGAGTAGCCGCCACCTCCATCGATGATCGGTGCGCGACCACGGTCGATGCCCGAGGTGATGAGGAGCATGTTGGCGCCGTGACCGAGCAGGCCCACGCCGATGATGATGCGCGAGAGCCGGCGCTGCATCAGCAACCAGGCACCGGTTGCGAACAGCACGGCAGCCACCAGGGCGAGGAGCACGGTCATGAGCTCACCGCCGATGCCGAAGGACGGGCGCCGTCTGAGGGGGATTCGGCGTCGGACACGTCCTCGCCGAACGCTTCATAGGCCATCACGATCAACCCGACGACCACGAGGAACACGCCGATGTCGAACGGCAGCGCCGACGTGGTCTTGACCGTGCCCAACAGCGGTACGTCGGCCTCGAACGACGCGTGCTCGAGGACTGATTCGCCGAGCACGAGCGGAACGATCGCTGTTCCCACAGCCAGTGTCAGCCCACTCCCGAGAACCGCCCATGGCGGGACACGAACCGAGTTGCGAACAGCCGAGATGCCACCTGCCACGTAGCGAAGGCTGATCGCGGCGCCCGCCGTCAAACCGCCGACGAACCCCCCGCCGGGTTGGTTGTGACCGGCGAACAGCAAGTAGATCGCCAGAACCAGGATGCTCGGGTAGAGCAGGCGCGCCCACGCATCGACGACCGGCAGCCGCGCAAACGGGAGGCCCGCTGAACCGAACCCGTCGCCCGGCCGACGTGCCGCCCGGGCGAGCGAAACCAGCCCGATCGCAGCAACTGCGAGCACGGTGATCTCGCCCAGGGTGTCGATCCCGCGGAAGTCGACGAGGATCACGTTGACGACATTCGAACCCTTCGCGTCGGGAACCGCCCGCTCGATCATCTGCTCCGAAACGGACGGCTGCTCGACGTCGGACCTCGCACCCGATGCGACCAGCGCGAACACGAACACGCTCAGGCCGAGGAGGCCCGACACGGCGAGCCTGATCGGCAGCCGGACGGCGGCCCGCTCGTCGACGAAATGCCGGGGCAGGAACCGGAGGACGAGGACGAACAACACCGTGGCGAGCGTCTCGATCGCGAACTGCGTCAACGCCAGGTCCGGCGCGCCCCGCATGACATAGAAGCCCGCCATCCCGAAGCCGACACCGCCGAGCATCAGCGCCGCGGCGATACGCCGGGGTACGACGGCGGCACCGATGGCGCACGCGACGATCACGCCGCTGATCGGCAGGTTCACCCAGTTGCCGATCAACTCCGGGAACACCTCCAATGCGGCGAGCGCCGGGCCGAGAGGGGCCAGGGCGACCACGCCGACGATCACGACGAGGTAGGCGGGCAGGGAACCGTTCTGGAGCACTGCGGTGGTGCGCCGACCGAACCGCGACACTCCGGACACCGTGCCCGTGAACACACGGTCGCTGTCTGGCATCCATGCGATCAGCCGATGGAATCGGCGCTGGACGACCTCGACAGGCCGCCGAACGACCACCATGGCGACACCGAGGGCGATGATCGTCGCCGAGAGCAGTAGGGCGGTGTTGAAGCCCGCCCAGAGCACCACCGGCTTCGGTGTGGCCTCGGGATACAGCGCGTTCGTCGCGGCTTTCACGAGGCCCGAGATGATCACGGGCGCCAGCCCGATCACGAGCGATGCGGCGGCCAACAACGCCGCCGGCGCCACGAACGACCGCGACGGGGCATGAGCCGTCGGTGACGCGGACGGCTCGTCGGCGTTCGGGACCTCCATGCGGCCGAGCACCCCGAGGACGAACCGAGATGAGTATGCGAACGTGAGAATCGATCCGGCGACGACCACGATGACGATCGCCGTTCGTCCCGTGAACGATGCATCGAGCAGGGAATCGAGTGCCTTCTCTTTGGCGATGAAGCCCAGAACGGGCGGAACACCCGCCATCGAGGCCGCTGCGATGACGGCGGTGATCGTGACGGCCCGCCAACCGGGGCCGAATCCGGCGAGTCGACGAACGTCGCGCGTGCCGACCTCGTGGTCGATGATGCCGACCACCATGAAGAGCGCCGCCTTGAACAGAGCATGCGCGATGAGCAGCACGATCCCGGCCTGGGCGACGGCGTACTCGCCGGTGCCGAACAGCAGCATCAGGAACCCGAGCTGGCTCACCGTTCCGTACGCGAGCAGCAACTTGAGATCGTGTTGTCGAAGCGCGCGCCAGGCTCCGACGATCATGGTGACCGACGCGACCGTCAGCACCACCGGTCGCCACGTGTCGACTGCGACGAGGACCGGGGCGAGGCGGGCGACGAGGAACACGCCGGCCTTGACCATCGTGGCGGCGTGGAGGTACGTGCTGATCGGGGTTGGTGCGACCATCGCCCCGGGCAACCAGCCACCGAACGGCACCTGAGCCGATTTCGTGAAGGCACCGATCAGCACCAGGACGACACCGACGGTCACCGTCGTGCCCGACGGCGGAGCGGCGACGAGTTCGCTCAGCCGATAGGTGCCGGCGGCCTGGCCGATCAGCACGAAGCCGGCGAGCATCACGAGCCCGCCCAGGCCGGTGATCAGGATGGCCGACAACGCTGCCGCTCGGGCGTGCGGGTTCTTGTCGTCGTTGCCGATCAGCAGGTACGAGGTGACCGACGTGAGTTCCCAGAACACGAAGAGCGTCAGCAGGTCGTCGGAGACCGCGATCCCGAGCATGGCGCCTGCGAACAACGTGAGCAGGCCGGCCAACCGACCGATGCCCGGCTTCGGGTTCGAGAAGTAGCCCACTGCATAGATGCAGACCAGCAGGCCGATGCCCGACACGATCAGTGCGAGCACCATCGCCATCGCGTCGAGCCGGAGATCGATACTGAGGTCGAGTTGCGGGATCCACTCGACCGAGTTCGTGACCGCTCCGCCGTCGACGACGAGCCCCATCCGGGCACCGAGCGCCACGAGCGTGATCAACGGTGCGATCGCAGCGACGATGAAGCTGCGCTGCCCGAGGCGGTCACCGAGCGCGACGAGGGAGATCCCGACGGCGAGGTGGAGGAGAAGAATGGCGAACAGCATCGGGCGGGGCGGCGACCCTGGGGCGGGTCGTTTCGGCGTCGCGGAGCATATCGGGACTCAGATGAACCACCCTCGATTGACCTTTTTCGTAATGGGTGTTACTGTGAAGGTATGACGTACATCGAACCGACTCCCCGCCGGTCTTCGACTCTCGGTGTCGCCCCGGTCTCACTCGTTGACATCGCCCGCCGAACGGCCGAACTCTGGCGCATCGAGCCGCAGGTGCCGACCGCTCGACGGTCCGAGCTCCTGTCCGACCTCCACCAGCTCGATGGCGACCTCGACGCCCTCCTGCTCCGGGTGGGCGCCGACATCGACGTCCATCCGGCCAACGTTCGCCAGTGCGCCCAGCGGTATCTCTGGTTGAGCGAGCAGTGGGGAGATCACGAGATGGCCGCATGAGTACCGACACCGCTCTGCGTCATCCACCATCGATCACGTATTCTCCGGAAGTGCCATCGGCAGCGCGATCCTGGACGTTCCTGACCAACCACGCCCACGTGCTCGTGGCGATCAGCCGGAACCCCGAGCTCCGTCAGCGCGAACATCAGCAATCTCGTCGGCATCACCGAGGGCGCTGTACAACGCATCCTCCACGAGCTCGAAGAGGACGGCTACGTCGCTCGCGAGCGCATCGGACGCCGAAACCGGTACTCGGTCCTCGCCGGGCAACCGTTGCGCCATCCGCTCGAAGCCGGCCACACGATCGAGGAGATCATCGACACGGTCAACCGTGGCGCCGAGGTCTCGAGTTGAGGGAGGCCCTGCAATGACGAACCAGATGCCTCAAGTCACCGAACTCATCGGTTACAACCGTGCCTTCGCCGCCGAATTCGACGACGCCGAACTCCAGGTCCAACCCACGCGCCGCGTCGCCGTGGTCACGTGCATGGATTCCCGGATCGACACGTTCGCCGTGCTGGGCCTCAAGAACGGCGAGGCCCACATCATCCGGAATGCCGGAGGCGTCATCACCGATGACGTGATCCGATCGCTCTGCCTGTCACAACGGTTTCTCGGCACGAACGAGATCATCCTCGTCCACCACACCGACTGCGGCTTGCAGAAGGTCGACGAGGCCGAGTTCCGTGACGAGCTCGCCGCCGAGCTCGGCGTGAAGCCCTGGTGGTCACTCGAGGCGTTCGCCGATCCCTACGAAGACGTTCGCCAGTCGATCCAACGGTTGTTCATGACTCCGTTCATCCCGCACAAGGGAGAGATCTCTGGTTTCGTGTACGACGTGACCGACGGACTCCTGCACGAAGTCGGCCTCGACCGCTGAGCGATCCGCGACATCAGTCGCGCCCATCGGCGGGCAGACGGCTCGCACAGGCAGCGCCCGCGAACGACACGAATGCCGAGAGCGCGAACACCGGGGTGAACGAGCCGGCGGCGTCGGCGATCACCCCGCCGATCTGGGGCGAGATCATCTGCGCCGCGCCGAAGGCGAGCGTCGCTGCACTGAACGCCGGGCCGTAATTGTCGACGTCGGTGTGGTCCACGATGTGCGCGATGAGCAGCGCCGGCATACCCGAGAACATGAGCCCGATGCCCACCGAGGCGATCGCAACCCACGGTTGTCGACCGGTCAGTACGAGCAGCGTGCAACCGCCGAAGCAGACGAACGCGGTGGTCACGGTCAACCGGCGACCGACACGGTCGGAGAGCGGGCCGAGCGTCATCCCACCGAACACGGTCGAGGCACCCACGATCGAGAACATCGCTGCCGCCTCACCGGAGGTGAATCCCGAGTCGTCCTCGAGACGAGCCACCAGGAAGCCCAACACGAGGATGTAGGCGAAGCCGAAGGCCGCATACGCAAGGGTCGCGGGCAGCCATGAGGTCACCGTCCTGAGTGCGCCGATCCCTCCGAAGCCACCCGCCACCGACGGGCGGTCACCGTGCGACCGCAGGAGCAAGAACGCGCCGAGCAGCACGACGAGAGCGATGCCGAACTCGATCTGGTACATCCGCTGCCACAGGTCGTCGGCGTCGCTGCGCCGGTCGAGCCACGCCGACATCTGGCCGGCGAACAGTAGTCCGACCCCGATCCCGGAACCGACGAGACCGATGGCCATCCCGGCTCGCCGCGGCGGCAACGCCCGGGCCGAGATCGCCGGAGCCGGGATCCAGATCACGGCACCTCCGAGACCCATGGCGAACAGTGCGATGCCGAGCGTGGGTCCGTTCGGCGCGAACGCTGCCAACCCGAGTGCCGTCGTCGAGATCGACAGCCCGACGCGCATCAGTCCGACGAGCGTCACCTTCGACGCCGCCCACGACACCGCGAGCGTGCCCAAGAGGTAGGCGGTGACGTTGAGGGTGCCGAAGAACCCCGCGAGCGTGTTCGACCCGTCGAGTACGTCGTCGCGCGCCCAGGGAGTACGACGCCCCAGGTGAAGCGGCCGAACGCCTGCGCGACACACGCTGAGGCCATGACGAGCACGATCACGAGCCACGCCCGCTCCACCGGATGGGCGGAATCACCAGGCGCGACCGGCGCGACGGACGGGCTCACAACTCGCCGGCGTCCAGTCTGACGAGGACCTCTTCGGCGTGGGCACGGACGGCATCGAGATCGGAGAGCCGACGCATGGAAGCGAGTTGTCGGGCGAGCCGGTGGTTCGAACCGAACGTCATCGCATTCCGAGCGAGGAAGTCCCAGTAGAGCGTCGTGAACGGACAGGCATCGGGGCCACTTCGCTGTTTGGGATCGAATCGACAGGAGCCACACGAGTCGCTCATCCGGTTGATGTAGGCACCGCCCGAGGCATACGGCTTGGTCGCCATGCGACCGCCGTCAGCGTGTAGTGCCATCCCGATGACGTTCGGGAGCATCACCCATTCGGCGCCGTCCACGAAGCTCGCCCACATCCAGTCGGTCATCGCGGCCGGGTCGACACCAGACGTGAGAGCCAGATTGCCGAGCACCATCAACCGCTCGATGTGGTGGGTGTAGCCGTGGTCGTGGAGATGCCGCATCGCGTTCGCCACGCAGGCCATCTCCGTGTCGGCGCCCGCGGCGAACACCGGGGGCACGGGGCGGTTGGCACCGAGCGTGTTCATCCGGCGGTACTCGGGCATCCAGAGCCAGAACACACCCCAGACGTACTCGCGCCATCCGATCACCTGACGCACGAACCCCTCGACCGAGTTGATCGGGGCTTCACCGATCCGGTACGCCTCGGTCGCCGCCTCCACGACCTCCGCCGGATGGAGCAGCCCGAGGTTCATCGACGAGGAGAGCACGGAATGGGCGAGCTTCCATTCCGCGGCGAGCATGGCATCCTCGTGCGGGCCGAACGGGGCCAGACCGGTTGCGATGAACTCGTCGAGTCGCGTCAGCGCCTGCGCACGCGTCACCGGCCAGGTTCCGTCGGGCTCGGCACCCCAGCACGACTCGGGGAGCGAGGCAATCACCGTGCGATCGACGTGGTCGAGATCGAAACGCTCGACGCCGGGCCACGACCTGCCGTCCTTCGGCGGTCGCTCACGGTTGTCGTGATCGAAGTTCCATTGCCCACCGGCAGGCGCGTCCCCGTCGGGCCCCTCGCCCATCAGGACGCCGAGTCGGCGCCGCTGCCAGCGGTAGAAGTCCTCCAACTTGAACGTCGACCGGTCGGCCGCCCAGGAAGCGAACTCGTCGTAGTGGCAGGTGAACTGGTCGTTGCGGACCCGTTCGACGCCGAGCCGGTCGAGGAGCGCACGTCCGTCCCAGCTCATCGGCTCCATCGCCACCACGTGCCGGACGTCGTGGTCGTCACAGTGTTCCCGGAGACCGGCCGCCAGTGTCGGTGCCGACCGATGGTCGACCTCGAAACCCTCGTCGGCCAGTTCGGCGGCGAAGTGCGCCATCGCCGACAGCACGAGGTGCAGTCGTTGGCGGTGCCA
The DNA here is from genome assembly GCA_963792905.1 of uncultured Acidimicrobiaceae bacterium. Classification (GTDB taxonomy): domain Bacteria; phylum Actinomycetota; class Acidimicrobiia; order Acidimicrobiales; family Ilumatobacteraceae; genus Ilumatobacter. The sequence goes on along the minus strand of CAWBYE010000019.1, from coordinate 377,571 downwards.
CCGCTTCGACGCGATCTTCTGCTCACTGGCGACGAGCAGCACGCGACAGTCACCCGGTTCCCGGTCGGCCAGTGCGCCGGATCGACGGTGCAACTGATCGCCGAAGATCCACACAGTCGGCGGCCCGTCGGGGTCGCTCATGACGACACGAGCACGGCCGCGAGCACGAGACCGCGGGCGGTCCAGGCCCCCGTGCGGATCCAGTTCGTCGAGATGAGAGAACGGACGACCTCGTCAGCGTGACCATCGGCGAGTCGTTGGTGCAGCGGGACCTGTACGAACGCCGTCGACAGGAGCGCGACGGCCAGGAGTGCCGCGGCCGCGTACGCACTCGTGGCCGACATCGACGCCGGACGGCTGACGAGCAGGATCAGGGCGGTGACGCCCTCGGCGGCCATGAGCGGACCCACGACCCACGAGATCCGGCGCTGATGGTCCGCAGCGGCAGTCGCCGGTTCGAGTGCCGAGAGCCGCCCGAGCAGCGGATAGTGCACGAGCTGCACCATCCAGATCACACCGACCATGCCCCACGCCGCCGCGGTGCTGATGACCAACACCGTCACGGTGTCGATGTCTTTCCGTCCTCGATCGCGTCGAACCATGCGATGTCGACGGGAACACCGGGCGAGTAGAGGGCATGTGGTTCGTCGATCGGTGCGGGCAGGCCGGCGGCGACGAGGGGGTCGGCAGACACGTCGAACGAGTCGACCCGGTGCAGCGGCCAAGGTGGGTGATGCACCGCTCCGTAGAGCAGGCGGGTCCGTCGTGTCGTGATCAGTGCCCAGCGAGCGGTGAGGAAGTGCTCGAGGGGCGTGAGCTCGGCGTCGGGGATACGTTCCCCGACGACGAAGTCGATCGTGGAAGCCGGCCGCCGGCGATGGGGCCATCGGCGACGCATCTCGTAGCGGTGGTGGTCGCCCCGGACCGAGTGCTCAGCCGATGCCAAGCAGTACGGCAGCGAGAAGGCGCTGCGGGCAACAGCAACGATCATCGAACGTGGGACGTCGAGCGAGAAGAACCAGACCGCCCTCCTGCCGAGCGGGTCGACGACGTACGTGCGCACGTTGATCTCGATGAAGTGGGAGAGGTAGGGGATCGGCGGCGTCGGTCCGAGTTGCACACGTCGCATCTCGAACGGGATCAGGCCGACCCAGGCTCGACCTTCGGCCGTGTCGACCCGGACTCCCGCCGGCAGGAGTTGCTGAACGAGACTCGGCTCGTACGCCCAGTGGAAGTAGGCGAGTTCATCCCATCGCTGATGGAGTACTCCGCGACGTCCGAGAGGCGGCGGTTCGGGCGTCACCGGTTCGGGGGCCGGAAGTCCGGTGTCATCGAGCACCGAGGAGGATCGTACCGATGGTGCCGACGACGCGGTCAATCGACGCGGTCGATCGACGCGGGCGGGTGATCGGGGCAGCAGCTCGCGAGCACGTGCCGGCCCACCACTCGATGGAGCGAATTTCACACAACGCACACATCCTGACGAGTGTCTCCTAACATACCATTTCTATAATGGGTTTCTGGGATTTGGTCCGCCGAAAGGAGCACACGATGAGGTCCGTCAGATTCCGCACCGGGGAGTCTCGACTCGTCCGATCATCCGCTGACATCGTCCGAACGTCACGGCCGGGTGTGCGGCTCGGCCCGATCATCGACCGTTCGACGAGTGGTTCGACCGAGTGCGTCGGAGCACCGACGTGACCGCGACGTGGCAGGCCTCGGCACCTGCGAACCACACGGATCAGGCGGCCCCCGTTCCCGACGGCGCCGACCCGACCGTCGTCCAACAGCCGACCGTCGTCGATCACCCGACCGTCGTCGTCGCCGTCGACGGGCGGCCGGCCTCGGTAGCCGCCTTGGAATGGGCCCGCCAACACCTCATCGGCCCCGATGACACCGTGGTCGCCGTCACGGCACACGTGCTGCCGGTGGTCGCACCCGAGACCATGCTCTCGACACACGACATCCGGGTCGTCGAGAACACAGCCCGCGTCGATGCCGAGGAAGCCCTTCGAGCCGTCTTCGGCGCCTCCGCAACCCGGATCCACCATGTGGTCGAGGCCGGAACCGTCGAACAGCTCCTCGAGCGCTATGCCGATGACAACGCGATCGTCGTGGCCGGTGCTCCCGTCCGACGTCGACTCCGCGATCGTCTCCGACCGTCAGGCGGCCGACGGCTCGCCAATCGATTTCACTGCCCGGTGATCATCGTTCCCGAACTCGGAGCACCCACCATCGATCACAGCAGAGAGACTGCGAGCGCCTCGTGAGTCGGCGGAGCGTCGATGTGCCGACCTCCGGACGTCTGCCCGGCTGACGCCGGCTCCGACGTGGCGCCGATCAACCGGCGCCATCGCCCGATGCGGGTGAGTGGATGCCGCCCGGTCGGCCATTCTCGTTCGCCATCGCCTCATCCACTCGTCGGAACATGGGGCGCGCAGTGAGCAGCAGACTGCCCACGACCACAGCCGACGCGATCGAGACCCACTGCGCCCCCCAGGCTTCGGCGACGACGCCGCCGAGCATCGCACCGAGCGGTCGCATCCCCCATGCGATGAACAGGTACGCCGTCATCATCCGACCGAACACCTCGTCGGCAACGAGCCGTTGACGAACCGTCGAGCTGACGATGTTCCAGGTCGGGTGCGAGATCCCGTTGATCACCGCCGCCGCGAACGCCACCGCGGCCACGGTGAAGAGACCGAACAGCAACGCCCCGACGACGAAGCACACCACGCTGAGCCGCATGCTCCAGGAATGACTGGTCCGGCGGATCAACCCGGCGACGAAGAACGACGTGATCACCGAAGCGATCGCGTCAACGCTGACGAGCACCCCGAATCCGACGCCGCTCATCCCGAACCGCTCGGTGATCAACACGACGAACACGCCGTTGCCCGCGGCGCCGACGAACGAGAACGTCCCGACAGCGATCACGAGTGGCCGCAGAACCGGATGTGACCACACGTAGCGAAGACCGACGATCGTCCGGCGCAGCACGGGGAGCACCTCGGGTGACTGCACCGGGCGGTATCGACCCGGGAGTCTCGTCAACGTTGCGATGCTGACGACGGCGACCGCAGCCGACGCCAGGAACGGTGCGGACGGTTCCCATTGGAAGAGCAGGGCGCCGATCGGCGGCCCGACGAAGCTGTTCGTGACCGTCTGGGTCGCCGAGATCCGTGCGTTGGCCACCTCCAGTTGCCTCGGCCGGACGACGTCGCGGACGAGCGCCGGCAGCCCGCCATCGGTCATCACCTCGCTCGACCCGATCAGGAAGGCGACGACGAACAGCATCTCGATCGAGGGATCGCCGACGATCAGCCCGACGCCGAGACCACCGATCACCATCGCTCTGGCCGTCTGAGCGACGACGGCGATCCAACGACGGTCGTATCGATCGATCACCACACCGGCCGGCAAGCCGATGAGCAGGTACGGCAGGTATTGGAACACGGCGACCGCTGCGACCAGACGTGCATCGTCCGTCAGCCGGATCGCCAGCAGCGGGAGCGCGACGAGGCTGAGTCCGTCACCGAGGTTCGACGCCGTGAACGCGGTCCACAGCGTCCAGAACGGGCGCCCGAGCGCCGAGTCAGCCACCGTCGGAGACTAGGTGGTGAGACGCGGCCGCACGATCCAGATTCGGTGCTCGAACAGACCGATCGACCGGTCGAGAGCTCGATCGGGGTGTCCGCTACATCGTGAACGCGAGGTTCCGGGCCGTGCGACTGCCCCAGTCGGCGTCGCCCTCCCACGTGACACGTCCATCGTCGATCGGGCCCTGCGGGTCGATGCGGCCGCAGGCGAGCAGCACGAACGTCGTCGAGTCCGTGCGCAGTGTCACGTCTGCGACGTCGAGCGCGTCCACCTGGCCGGCGCGGCCGTCGACGACGACGTGGAACATGCGCTCGACCGGGCCGGTCAGGTCGATCGACAGGCTCGTGCCGTCGGGAAGGCCGACCTTGCGTCCGATGATGTAGCCGAGCGACGCTTCGACCTCGGCGATCGCCATCTCCGCCGCCGGGCCGTCTTCGTGGCCGGGGAGCCCGAGCGGCACCCGGACGTCCTGCTCGTGCACCCAGAAGTCGAAGACCCGGACGTCCATGAACCGCCCATAGGTGCCCGGGCCGACCGGGGTCATGCAGGGGAGGTCGAAATCGTCGTCGCACATCGCGGTCAACTCGGCGCGTCGAGCGGCGATCACGTCGCGATACCGGGCGAGCACCTCCTGGTCGCTGAGCGACGCCACGCTCTCCATCCATTCGCCGACCTTCCCGAACGGCAATGTGTCCGGCATCGACCCGGGCGGCTCACCGAGCAGCATGTGCTCGACCGCACCGAGGTGCACGAGCACTCCTCGCACCGTCCACTCCGGGCAGAGCGACTGCGTCGCCCACTGCTCGGCTGACAGCTGGTCGACGAGATCGTCGAGCGAGGCCCAGCAACGCCCCAGGGCTTCAACAGCGGGTGACTGTTCATGATCGCTCCGATCCGAGGCGACGGTCGCGGTCGGCGGCGCCGACCACCTCGAAACCGTCGGCGCTGAAACCCACCTCGACGCCTCGATTGATGCTGACCCAGTCGCGGGCTTCGAGGTACGGCCGGAACGCTTCGGCGATCCGGCGCTCGATCGCCTTCGTCTTCGGCTGCTGCAACTCGTAGAGATCGGGGAACTCGGTCCACGCGGTCACCGCGTGCCACAACGCGCACCGCCGCATCTCCGGACGGCGGGTCGATCAGGACCGGGCCGAACAGGCAGTGATCGTCGAAGAACAGCGTCGGAACGCCGTACCCGCCGGCTGCAACGACACGGTCGTGATCGGCCTTGACCTCGTCGTGGGTCGTCTGGTCGGCGATCGCCGCGATCGACGATGGCCGGATCGAGGCCGAGCTCCTCCAAGCAGGTGGCGGGCGACCGACGGGTCGTGCGGCCGGTTGCCGTCCTCGTGGAGCGCCTTGCCCGATGATCGCGTACCACCGGTCGACGTCGTCCATGCTCGTGCGCCGCAACATCGCACCGATCCGCATCAGCGACCAGCCGAACGACCACTCACGCTCCCACGGGTGCTTCTTGCCCTCGACCCGGTTGATCTCCTCCAGGCTGAAGAACCTCCAGTTGATCGTGAGCCCAGTTGGTCGCGAACGCCGCGGATCCACTTCGAGGTCTGGTAGGCGTACGGACACAGCACGTCGAAGTGGAAGTCGACCTCGGTGGGTGGCGGCGCTGTCATGGTGCTCCTCTCGACGAGTCGCACCATCGTGGCACCTGTCCGCCGCCCGATTCGATCCGTGCGGTCGCGTGGCCACCGAGCGCACCCTGCATTCCTCGAACGCTGTCGGGAGCTCGACCTGTCCGACGTCCGGGCTTCCGAGGGGAGCGTTCATCGCGGCGGACCGTCCACCGGGCCGACCTCGTCAGCGAGCGGCCCGATCGTTCGTCTCACCAGCGGGACCCCTGGGCGATACGCCAGATGGTGATGGGTGGGTGCATCGAGGACGACGGCATGGCCGGCCGCTCCGGGGACGAGGCGCCCGACATCGGTTCGCCGGAGCGCCGCCGCTCCCCCGATCGTCACCGCCTGCACCGCCTCGTCGATCGTCATGTGCATGTCACGGACTGCGAGGGCGATGCAGAACGACAGCGACGTCGTGTAGCTCGATCCCGGGATTGCAGTTCGACGCGATCGCCACCGTCACGCCGGCGTCGATGCACGCGCCGAGCGTCGGGGTACGGCTGCCTCGTCGAGAAGTCGGCGGCCGGCAGGAACGTCGCCACGGTCGAACCGCCGGCGAGCGCATCGATGTCGGCGTCCGACAGGTAGGTGCAGTGGTCGACCGATGCACACCCGCAGTCGACCGCCAGTTGCACCCCGGGCCCGTACCCGAGCTGATTGCCGTGCAATCGCAGCCCGAGACCCGCCGCACGACCGGCATCGAGCACGGCACGACACTGGTCGGCATCGAACGCACCGGTCTCGCAGAACGCGTCGACCCATCGGGCGTGGGGCATCGCACCGCGCAGCATCTCGTCGCAGACGAGCGCGACGTAGTCGTCGGGTCGCCCTGCGAACTCGGCCGGGAGGAGGTGTGCACCCAGGAACGTCGACTCGGGTGTGTGGGCGTGTGCGATCTCGAGCGAGCGAACCTCATCCGCGACGTTGAGGCCGTAGCCGGACTTGATCTCGATCGTCGTCGTCCCTGCCCGGTGGGCCTCGTCGAGTCGCATCCTGACGAGCCGGTCGAGTTCCGGCGTCGAGGCCGCCCGCGTCGCGTCGGTCGTGACCCGGATCCCGCCACCGTCGTACGGCTCGCCGGCCATCCGAGCGGTGAACTCGGCCGCTCGATCGCCGGCGAACACGAGATGGGTGTGGGAGTCGACGAACCCGGGCAGCACGCATGCACCCTCGGCGTCGATGCGCTCGTCGGCGATCGCCCCGGCAGGCCCGACGGCGACGACGACATCGTCGACGATCACGACCGATGCCCACTCGACGATGCCCAACGGTCCGCGGCCGAGGTCTGGGTCGTTGGTGATCAGCGACCCGATGTCGTCGATGACGAGCGAACGGCCCGTCGATCGTGTCATGACGTCCGCGTCCCGAGCGGCTCACATCGCACGACGATCGGAGTGACAGCCATCGTGCGTCAGTCTTCCATCAGCGGCAGGATCGAGTCGTCGAGGGCCCGTGGCACGTCGATCTCGACGTGTCGACCGTCGACCACTGTCGGTCGACCGTCGATCACCACGTGAACGACGTCACTCGCGGTGGCAGCGAACACGACCGTCTCCAGCGCCGTTGCGACACCGGCGCCCGCCGTCCTGACCGAATCGAGCGACACGGTGACGAGATCGGCACGATGACCGGCCGTGATCGTGCCGGCGTCATCCCATCCCAGGCAGCGATGCCCACCTGCCGTCGCAGCATGGAACAGGGCGGCGGAGCGGTGGATCCCGCGTCGACGGGAACGCAGTCGCTCGTCGAGTTCGATCGCACGAGCCTCCTCGAACAGGTCGATGACAGCGTGCGAGTCGCTGCCGACCGCGAGCTCGACGCCCGCCTCGGCCAGACGGTCCGTCGGGCCGACACCATCGCCGAGGTCACGTTCGGTCGTCGGGCACAGACACACCGTCGATCCGGCCGCCGCGAGGAGTTCGATGTCGTGATCGGACACGTGTGTGGCATGGATGGCGGTGAATCGTTCCGTCAGGACCCCCGACCGGGCGAGCAGTGCCGGAGGCGACACGGCGTAGCGCTCATGGCAGGCGTCGTTCTCGGCGATCTGCTCCGACACATGGGCGTGCACCTGGGCATCCCGTTCATCCGCCCAGCCCACCACCAGCTCCATCTCGTCGGGGGCGACCGCTCGCACGGAATGCACCGCCGCACCGATGCGATGACGAGTACCGGGGGCCAGTTGGGAGACGCGCTCCGCCCAGGCCGTCGCCGACCCGTCGCTGAACCGGAGCTGGGCGCCTGACGGCGGCCGGTACCCCGACCCGTCGAGACCGCCGTGCAGATAGATCGCGTCCAGCAGCGTGATCCGGATCCCGGCATCGTCGGCGGCGGCGAGCACTGCCTCGCCCATGGCATTCGGGTTGGCGTACGGCGTGCCGTCCGGCTGATGGTGGAGGTAGTGGAACTCACCAACGGCGGTGATGCCGGCGAGGACCATCTCGGCGAACACCGCCCGAGCGAGCCGGTGATAGCTCTCGGGGTCGAGCCGCTCGGCGGCGCGGTACATCACGTCTCGCCAGGTCCAGAAGGATCCCCGCTCACGTTGGGTTCGAGCACGGAGTGCGCGATGGAACGCATGACTGTGTGCGTTCGCGAGGCCGGGCACCGTGATGCCCTCCAGACGGCGATCACCGGGCTCCGGCGGCATCCCGGCGGTGATCGACCCGAACCGGCCCTCGACGACCGAGATGCGCACAGACTCCTCGACCGCGGACCCGGTCAGGGCGTACTGGCACCAGTAGCAGCTGTTCACGAACCGACGCGCTCGACGAACTTCGTGATCCGCTCGACGAACGCATCGCGGTGGAACTGCTCGTACGTCGACCACGTGCTGAGCGTCGAGGAGTCGTGTACCCGATCGACGAACAGCAGTCCGTCGAGATGATCGCACTCGTGTTGCCACGTACCGGCGGTGAGGCCGCGCTTGATCTCGTCGTGTGGTTCGCCCTGTCGGTCGAGGTAGCGAACCCGGACGTTGACGAATCGGCTGACGTCGCCGCGCAACGGCACGGAGAGACACCCTTCGTTGATCTCGACCATCTCGTCGTCGAGTGGCTCGATCAGGGGATTGATGGCAACGGTGAGCGGGATCCGCGGCTTGTACGGGTAGCGAGGATTGTCGCCGACCTCCATCACTGCCACCCGCAGCGGCACACCGATCTGGTTCGCAGCGAGCCCGGCGCCAGCGGCGTCGCGCATCGTGTCGATCAGGTCGTCGACGAGTTGCTGCACCTCGGCCCCATCCACATCGGCAGGGTCGATCTCGTCCGCACGCAGGCGCAGCACAGGATCACCGATGCTGCGGATCTGCTGCACGGTCATCGAACGTCCGCCGTGTCGAACAGGAGCGGGAACCGGGCGTGCACCATCGGCGCACCCGCAGGCAACTCTTGGTCGAGGCCGGGGAAGGGTGGCGACGTCAACCAGTCGCGCGGTGCGTGCACCATGTCGTCGCCCAGGAACCGAACGGACAGCACGCGGCGGCGATCGGTTGACGACACTCCACCCGATCCGTGGACCGTGAGCATGTCGAAGAAGACCGCATCGCCAGGTTCGAGCTCCCATCCGATCACGCTCCAACGTTCGGGATCCGCGGCGAAATCCGGCATCTCGGCGAGCGCACCCTCCGGGAACCAGGCCGCACGATCATCGAGGAACGTGCGTGGCATGTACCACGGTCCCCGATGTGTACCGGCGACGAACTCCAACGTCGACGCTCGCGGCACCGGGTCGACGGGGAACCACATGCTCGCGTTCTGCCGGCCCTCGACGTTGTAGTACGGCAGGTCCTGGTGCCACGGCGTGCGCTGTCGGGTACCGGGCTCCTTGACGAGCACGTGGTCGTGGTACAGCCGCACCGTCGACGATCCGCAGAGCCCGGCGGCGATGCGTGCAGCGGGCGACTCGCGTATGAACCGCTCCATCTGCGGCAGTCGCTGCCAGTTGCAGAAGTCCTCGACGAAGGCGCCGTCGTCGTCGCTGCTGGCCCGTTTCGCCAGTGGCGAGAGTGCCGCGAGATTGGCCTCGATCGCCAATTCGGCCATCGCGACGTGTTCTGGCGTGAACGCACCGCGTACACACACCGCACCATCGCGGGCGAAGTCACCATCGACGGTCAGCCCGTCCATCATCAATTCGTCCGACCGTAGAACGTGTCGAGCGCCGATTCGGAGAGTGCCACGTTCGGTTCGCTGTTGTAGGCGAACACCACGAGGAGCCGTGTGACCGCCCCTTCGGTGGGTGTGACGCGATGGAGGGCATCGCGACCGCGGAACAGCACGAGGTCGCCAGGCGAGATCTCGAGTCGTTCGACCGGTTCGACGCCGTCGAGCACGGCCGCGACCCGGTCGAAACCCATGTCCCCCCGGTCGGCTGCCCGCGCATCCCGCACGTACTCGAAGATGCCACCGGCCTCCGGAGCCTGCAACAGCATCGTGACCGCGAACGACGAATTGTCGAAGTGCCACCCGAGTTCCTGGCCCTCGGAGGCGAAGTGCACGTTGATCGACGACAGCCGGTCGGCATACGGATGGAGATGGTCGATGCCGAGGACGCCACACAGAAACGTGCGGAAGTCATCGGAGTCGTAGACGTCCCGCAACGGCGAGTTCGCCGGGATCTGGTCGTCGGCGATCAGGCCCTTGCTGCTGACGATCTGGCGGTTGAACGGGTGGTCGCCGGGTCGCGACGGATCCGACGGGGTCAGGTACACGTTGTGCGTCGAGCTGGCGAAGTACGCGTCGTCCCGGCGGTGCCCCGACTCGACGACCACCTGGTCGATCGCCTTCTCGGCGAAGAAGCCGACCAGCACGAGAGCGCCGTCACGCTCGAGGCGCTGTCGGCACTGCTCGACGTAGTCGGTGTCGGCGATCGGGTGCCGGCGTGTGTCGACATACTCCGCGATCACGACGGCGCACCCTCGGATTCCTGCATCGGCACCCTGACACCTCGCTCGGCAGCCACGTCGCCAGCTCGCTCGTAACCGGCGTCGACGTGGCGGATCACGCCCATCGCCGGATCGTTGGTCAGCACACGTTCCAACTTCTCGGCCGCGAGGTCGGTGCCATCGGCGACGCTGACCTGCCCGGCGTGGATCGACCGCCCGATGCCCACGCCGCCTCCGTGGTGGATGCTCACCCACGTGGCGCCCGAGCAGGTGTTCACGAGCCCGTTCAGCAGTGGCCAGTCCGCGATCGCATCCGAGCCGTCGAGCATGTCCTCCGTCTCGCGGTAGGGCGAAGCGACCGATCCCGAATCGAGATGATCACGACCGATCACGACCGGCGCCGACAGTTCACCCGAGCGGACCATCTCGTTGAACCGCAGACCGAGCCGATGCCGTTCGCCGTAGCCCAACCAGCAGATGCGCGCTGGGAGGCCCTGAAACGCCACCCGCTCCCCCGCCAGCCTGATCCACCGAGCCAGGCCTTCGTCGTCGGGGAACTCTTCGAGCACGGCGCGGTCCGTGGCGGCGATGTCGGCCGGGTCGCCGGACAGCGCCACCCATCGGAACGGGCCCTTGCCCTCGCAGAACAACGGTCGAATGTAGGCCGGTAGGAAACCCGGATAGTCCATCGCCCGATCAAACCCACCCAGCGCTGCTTCGGCCCGCAGGCTGTTGCCGTAGTCGAAGACCTCGGCGCCGGCGTCCATGAACCCGACCAGGGCGGCGCAGTGGGTCGCCATCGCGGCCCGCGCCCGGCGCGTGAACTCGCCGGGATCATTGGTGCGCAGTTCGGCTGCAGCGTCGAGGGACAGGTCGTTCGGCACGTAGCTGAGCGGATCGTGTGCGCTCGTCTGGTCGGTGACGATGTCGGCGTCGACACCGTCGGCCAACAACCGTGGCAGCACGTCGGCGGCGTTGCCGAGCAGGCCCACCGACAACGGCGTCTTCGACGCCTTCGCGTCGGTCACCCGCCGGACGGCCGACTCGTAGTCGGGTGCGATTTCGTCGAGATAGCGATGGTCGACCCGCCGCTGCAGCATGTGCTGGTCGACGTCGATGATGAGCACGACACCGTCGTTCATGGTCACCGCGAGCGGTTGGGCGCCGCCCATCCCCCCGGCTCCTGCGGTGACGGTGAGCGTGCCGGCCAGCGTGCCGCCGAAACGCTTGCGTGCGATCTCGGCGAAACACTCGTAGGTGCCCTGCAGGATGCCCTGGGTACCGATGTAGATCCAGGAGCCGGCGGTCATCTGACCGTACATGGTGAGGCCCTGCTGCTCGAGCCGGCGGAACTCGTCCCAGTTCGCCCAGTCGGGCACCAGGTTCGAGTTCGCGATCAACACTCGGGGCGCCCACTCGTGCGTTCGCAGCACGCCAACCGGCTTACCCGACTGAACGAGCATCGTCTCGTCGGCGGCGAGCGTGGTGAGCGTCCGGAGCATCGCACGGTAGGCATCCCACGATCGGGCGGCGCGCCCGGTGCCGCCGTACACGACCAGCTGGTCGGGGTTCTCCGCCACCTCGGCGTCGAGATTGTTCTGGAGCATCCGGTAGGCCGCCTCCTGCTGCCACCCCCGGCAGGTGAGTTCAGGGCCGCGGGGTGACGAGATACCGGTGACGGGACGTCCGATGTCGATGGCCATCTCTCTCCTCGGGTCATGGTCGCGCCGACCGCACGACACGCTTGCAGTGTGCGCGGTTCTGCTCTACGTTGTCAACAGGCAACATCGTTTGTCACGAAGTGACATAACGGAGCCACCAGACCAGAACCGCTCGGAGATCGGACGCTCATGGACACCGACCAACCTGCTGCCCAGGTCCCCCGTTCGGTCGGGCGGGTCCTCGATGTGTTGGAGGTGGTGCTCGGCGCCGGCGAATGCAACCTCACGACGGCGGCATCGGCGTGCGGGCTGACCCCGACGACGGCGCTCCGGCATCTCCGGGCACTCGAGGCTCGCGGCTACGTCGACCGCAACGACGACGGCGTCTTCTCGGTCGGCCCGACGATGTTGCGGCTCGCCGCCACCCTCGGTGACAACGACCCGGTCGCCCACCTCGTCGCCATTGCCCAACCCCATCTGGACGCGCTGGCGGACGAGACCGGCGAGTCGACCTACCTGGCGATCAGCGACGGTCGTATCGCAACGTACGTCGCCACTGCCGAGAGCGGCCGTGCGATCCGGCACGTCGGTTGGGCCGGCCAGAACGTGACCCTCGACGGCACGGCGGTCGGAGACGCGCTCCGGACGCCCGGGCGGGCCGTCACCCGCACCGGCGCCGTCGAGCCCGACATCACTGCGATCTCGATGGCGGTCGACCTCCCGGGCCAACTCGGTGTTGCGATGTCGATCATCGGTCCGGCGCACCGATTCACGCGAGCAACCCGGCTCGCCCACGAGCAGTCACTCGTCCGCACGGTCGAGCGGCTCGGCGATCGACTCGGCCTCGGTACGGCGGTGGCGTCGTGATCCGCCTCGACGGCCCCGGCGTCACGATCGAGGACGTGGTCGACGTCGCTCGCAACGGAGCCCGCGTCGAGCTCACCGAGGAGGCCATCGAACGGATGGCCTCCGCACGCGCCGTGGTCGAGCGATTGGCCGAGGGTGAGCCGAAGTACGGCATCTCGACCGGATTCGGTGCACTGGCGACGGTCTCGATCCCTCAGGAACGGCGCCGAGAACTCCAGGTCGCCCTCGTTCGCTCGCACGCCGCAGGCATGGGAGCACCGGTCGAGGACGAAGTCGTACGGGCGATGGTCTTCCTCCGGGCGCGCACGCTGGCGCTCGGCAACAGCGGTGCACGCCCGCTCGTCGCCCGGGCGATGATCGACCTCATCAACGCCGACATCACGCCGATCGTGCCCGAGTACGGATCGCTGGGCGCGAGCGGCGACCTGGCGCCGCTCGCGCACGGGGCGTTGGCGCTACTCGGCGAGGGCGACGTGCATCACGACGGTCGGGTCCGGTCGGCCGCGGCGGCATTACGGGCGGCCGGGCTCGAACCGATCGAACTCGCCGAGAAGGAGGGCCTCGCGGTCACCAACGGAACCGACGCGATTCTCGGGATGCTGTGCCTCGCCGTCGACGACATCCGTCGGCTCCTGATGCAGGCCGACATGATCGCAGCGATGACGGTCGAGGGCCTGATGGCGACCGACCGGCCGTTCGCCGCCGACCTCCAGGCGCTCCGGCCCCAGCCCGGCCAAGCGGTCAGCGCCGCGAACCTCCGATCGGTTCTCGCCGGCTCGCCGATCATCGCCGACCACGCCGAGGACGATCCTCGGGTCCAGGATGCGTACTCGATCCGCTGCACACCGGCGGTGCACGGCGCGGCACGCGACACGCTCGATCACGTACGGCGGGTCACCGAAAACGAGCTCGCAGCGGCGATCGACAACCCGATGGTGCTGGCCGACGGACGGGTCGAGTCGTGCGGCAACTTCCACGGCGCGCCCTGGGCTTCGCCGCCGATTTCCTCGCGATCGCGCTCGCCGAGATCGGTGCGATCTCCGAACGGCGGATGGACCGGATGCTCGACCGCACCAGGAGCCACGGTCTCCCTCCATTTCTCGCCGCCGAGGCCGGCGTCGACAGTGGCCTGATGATCGGGCACTACACCGCGGCCGCGATGGCCTCGGAGAACAAGCGCCTCGCAGCGCCGGCATCGGTCGACTCGCTCCCGACGTCGGGCATGCAGGAGGACCACGTCTCGATGGCCTGGCACGCCACTCGCAAGTTGCGCAAGGTCGTCGACAACGTGCGCCGGATCCTCGCGATCGAGTACGTCTGCGCGGCACGAGCGATCGAGCTGCGTCAACCGATGTCGCCGAGCGAAGGAACGGGATCCTTGGTGCGTCTCCTCCGGACGGTCGTCGACGGGTACGGGCCCGACCGTCAAGTCGCCCCTGAGCTCACCGCCGCCGAGCAACTGCTGATCGCAGATGCGCCGTCCGCAGCTCTTGCGGCGATCGGGATCGATCTCGACGCCGGCTGATCCGGGCGCACGACCCGTCGTCAGCCGGCGGGCTCGGCAGCGTCGGGGCGGGACGGCACGTCATCGCTGTCGTCGGCCGATGTGGACGCGGTCGACAGCTCCGCGCCCGGGACCTCTGCGGCCTCGGTCAGTCGGTAGACGAGGATGCCGAGCGGGGGCAGGGCGACCGTGACCGACGTGTCGAACCCGTGTTCACCGTCACCGTCGGAGGTCAGCTCCGCCGGCGTTGCCATGCCCGAACCGCCGTATCCCGCATCGTCACTGTTGGCGACCAGGTTCCAGGTTCCGGTCGGCGCGCCCAATCGGTAGCCGAGACGCGGCTCGGGCGTGTTGTTCATCACGACCAGGACGGGATCGACGCCATCGGCGCTGCGTAGGTAGGCCAGCACGCTCTGCTCGCGGTCGTCACCGACGATCCATCGGAAGCCGCTCGGGTCGCGATCCACACGATGGAGCGCACCCAGCTCTGCGTACAGTTCGTTGAGACGCCGCAACCACCCCTGGACACCGGCGTGCTCGCCGTCGGCGAGCACCGACCACGGCAGTTCGGCTTCGTGGTTCCATTCGACCGGCGAACCGAACTCGCCGCCCATGAACAGCAGCTTCTTGCCGGGCACCGTCCACTGATAGCCGAGCAGGAGTCGCAGGTTCGCGAACCTCTGCCACCGATCGCCGGGCATCTTCGTCAGCAGGCTGCCCTTGCCGTGCACGACCTCGTCGTGCGACAGCGGCAACACGTAGTTCTCGGCCGACTGATAGACCGTCCGGAACGTGATCCGGTCATGGTGCCATCGGCGATGGACCGGGTCGTTCGACAGGTACTCGAGCGTGTCGTGCATCCAGCCCATATCCCACTTGAACCCGAAACCGAGGCCACCGGTGTCGGCCGGATTCGTCACGCCGGGCCACGCGGTGGACTCCTCCGCGATCATCACCGCGTCGGGGAACGACGCGTAGATCGACGTGTTGAGCTCTTGCAGGAAGGCGACGGCTTCGAGGTTCTCGTTGCCGCCGTGCTCGTTCGCGACCCACTCGCCATCGTCGCGCGAGTAGTCGAGATAGAGCATCGACGCCACGGCATCGACGCGTAGACCGTCGGCATGGAACTGATCCAGCCAGAAGTGCGCCGACGACAACAGGAACGACCGAACTTCGGGACGGCCGTAGTTGAACACGAACGACTTCCAGTCGGGATGGAAACCCTGCCTCGGATCGGCGTGCTCGTACAGATGGGTTCCGTCGAAGTAGCCGAGTGACGCCTCGTCGGTCGGGAAGTGCGACGGTACCCAGTCGAGGATCACGCCGATGCCAGCTCGATGCAGCGTGTCGACGAGCGCCATCACGTCCTCGGGTCGGCCGTAGCGAGCGGTGGGAGCGAAGTAGCCCGTCGTCTGATACCCCCACGACCCATAGAACGGATGCTCCATGATCGGGAGCAGTTCGACGTGCGTGAACCCCATGTCGACGCAATAGTCGGCGAGTTGCCGTGCGAGAGCCGTGTACCCGCCTGGCTCGTACCGCCATGATCCGAGGTGCACCTCGTAGGTCGAGATCGGTGCGTCGTGTCGGTGACGCGAGCCACGACCGGCCATCCACTCGCCATCGCCCCACTCGTGGGCCGGCGCCGCCACGATCGACGCCGTCTCCGGGGCGAGCTGGGCGGCCCGACCGTACGGGTCGGCCTTCGCCACCCGATGAACTCCGTCGCCGGAGCTGATCCAGTACTTGTACTGGTCCCCGATCTCGAACCCCTCGAAGGTGGCTCGCCACACACCCGACGGATCTCCGCTGAGCGGGTGGACGCCGGGTTCCCATCCGTTGCGATCGGAGATCACCGAGACCGACGCTGCGTTCGGCGCCCAGACGCGGAACGTCACGCCACCCTCGTGTGGTTGCGCGCCCATCACCTCCCAGAGACGGGAATGCGTGCCGGCGGCGAAGTGCCACGCATCGTCCGCATCGAACGCCCTACTCATCTGGCCCCTACCGTTCGCAACATCGCCACAGCCTACGATGCAAGCATGACGAGCCCGCCCAACGACCGCGTCCTCAGCATCGTCCTGGCCGGCGGCGAGGGGAAACGGCTCATGCCGCTGACCCTTGATCGGGCCAAACCCGCCGTGCCGTTCGGCGGCAAGTACCGCCTCATCGACTTCGCGATCTCCAACCTCGTGAACGGCGGATTCCGCAAGGTCGTCGTGCTCACGCAGTACAAGAGCCACAGCCTCGACGTCCACATCTCGTTGACGTGGCAGCTCTCGACATTGCTCGGCAACTACGTCACGACGGTCCCTGCGCAGATGCGCCGGGGCCCACGGTGGTTCACCGGATCGGCTGACGCACTCTTCCAGAATCTCAACCTGCTCGACGACATGCGGCCCGAACACGTCATCGTCTTCGGCGCCGACCACATCTACCGGCTCGACCCGCGCCAGATGCTCGCGTTCCACAACGAACGGGGCGCAGGCGTCACCGTCGCCGGTATCCGGGTGCCGGCCGAGGAATCGTTTCAGTTCGGTGTGATCGAGAAGGAGGACGACAGCAGCCGAATCGTCCACTTCCACGAGAAGAACCCCGATGCCCCCCGTCTGGCCGACGCCCCGCACCAGGTGCTCGCATCGATGGGCAACTACATCTTCGACGCCGAGGTGTTCCGCGAGATCATGACCGAGGACGCCGCCGACGAGCGCTCGAAGCACGACGTGGGTGGCGACATCATCCCGAAGCTGGTCGGCCAGGGCCGTGCTCACGTGTACGACTACACCACCAACGTGGTGCCCGGTGAGACCGACGTCGAAGGCCACTACTGGCGCGACGTGGGGACACTCGACTCGTACTACGACGCTCACATGGATCTCGTCGCCCGGATGCCCGCGTTCGACCTCTACAACGACGAGTGGCCGATCTTCACTCGAAGCCTCACCGAACCGCCGGCCAAGATCGCCGAGGGTGACAGCGGCCCGAGCCGGATCAACAACTCGATCCTGGCGTCCGGAGTGATCGTGTCGGGCGGCATCGTCGCCAACTCCGTGCTGGCCGGTGGTGTCACGGTCACCGACGCCGAGATCACCGACTCGGTGGTGATGCAGAACGTGACGGTGGGGGTCGGCGCTCGGCTGAACCGCTGCATCATCGACAAGAACGTCGTGATCCCGCCAGGGTTCACGATCGGTCACGACCCCGGGGCCGACGCCGAGCGTTTCACCGTGTCGGACGGCGGCATCGTCGCCGTGGCCAAGGGCACCGTCATCGACTGACACAACGTCGCCGGACGCACGTACGGGTCGCGTTTCGTTGCCTGACCCGGGCCAGGTTTCCTGCGATCGGGTCGTACACACCGCCAGGGCACATCACCCAAGCGTGTCCGTCGGCGGTCGCTCGACGTGATGGTCGCGATCGCGTGCCGCAACTCAGTTGCAGCGGGTCATCGCGATGCCCGGTGATGATCGCTTCGCACGACGGCGACGGCTCGGGTCACGCGCGTCTCCCGGGGCCGCACGACGATTGGCTCAGTCGGACATGGCCGTGAGACGAGACGGCCTGGTCGAACGCTCCACTCAGACTGGGCGGTCGACGAGTTCACGATAGAGGTCGATGAACTCGGACGCCGGGGTGGTCCACGACCAGTCGGGCGTCATACCGCGACGTTGAATCGCCTTGCGGCGGCCGGCATGCCGCCACGATCTGAGCCCGCGATGGAGGGCGTCGACGACACCGGCCTCATCGAGGGTGGCGGCCACGAAACCGGTGCCGTCGCGGTGACGGTCGGCGTCGAGCACCGTGTCGACGAGGCCGCCGACCGGCGTGACGACCGGGATCGTGCCGTAGGCCATCGCCTGCATCTGCGCCAGCCCGCACGGCTCGAAGCGACTCGGCATCAGGAGGAGGTCACCGCCCGCGAACAGGAGGTGCGACAGCGGGGCGTCGTAGCCGTTGTAGAACCAGACCCGGTCGGGCTGCGTCCGGCCGAGCCAGTGCCCCCAGAGGCCGAGGCCCGGTTCACCCGAACCGAGCACGAGCAGCCGGGCCTTCATCCCCTCGAGGAAGCGGGCGGCTTCGAAGGCGAGATCGACGCCCTTCTGGTCGACGAGCCTGGTGACCATGACCACCAGGGGTTCGTCGTTGTCGTCCCAACCGACGCGTTCGAGCAGAGCGTCACGAGCCTGCTGCTTGCCGGACATGTCGGTGACGTCGAAACGGGGTGCGAACTCGTCGGTGGCCGGATTCCAGGCCCGGTGATCGATGCCGTTGAGGATCCCGCGGAGGTCGCCACCACGCTGCGCCAAGAGGCCCTCCAGCCCCAGACCGGCCGCATCGGTCGTGATCTCTCGCGCGTAGTTGGGGCTGACCGCGACCACCCGGTCGACCGCCCGGATCGCGCCGGCGAGACCGTTGACGGCATCTCCCCAGGCGTACGCTCCGCGGTGGCTGGGCAGCCGGTGCAGCCACTCCGCACTCGCCCATCCCTGATGCGCGAGGTTGTGGATCGTCAGCACGGTCGGCACCTCGCCACCGAGGAACGCCGGGGTCAACGCCGTGTGCCAGTCGTTGATGTGGACGAGGTCGGCTCGCACCACGCGGCCGAGGGCGGCGACCGCTGCGGAGAACGCCGCGAACCGGAAGTCGTTGTCGGCCCACCCCTCTCCGTGCTCGTCGACGTACGGGTCGGGCCGAACGATGCCAGGGACGTCGATCACCGCCAGGACGCCCGCATCGGGGTGCCGTCCGATCCGGGCGGACGCAGGTGCAGCCCAGTCCGGTACGTCGAGGTGCACATGCTCCTGGTCGTCGAGGGGGTACGGCGAATACCCAGGCACCGCGGTGATCACGTCGATGCCCTGCGCGGCCAACGCGGCAGCGAGCCCGGCGGCAGCCTCGCCGAGGCCTCCGGCGCTGACGAGCGGCCGCAGCTCGGCGGTGGCGAACAGGACCCTCACGACGACCCCGGGATGATCTCGTCGCGTTCGAGCAGCACCAGCGACCAGGCGCCGACCTTCCAGTCGTCGCTCGTCTCGATCGTCTCACCGATCGCTGTCGGATCGGACGTGTCGATCACCACCCTCCAGCGGCTGCCACCGAGACCGACCGGGACGGTGAAGCCGATCGAGTCCGAGTCGGCGTTGCAGAGCACCAGGAAGCTGTGGTCGACCGGCCGATCGAGCCTGTCTTCCTGCGGACCGAGCGCGTTGCCGTTCAGGAACAACGACAGCGCTCTCGCGTGGCCGACGTGCCAGTCATCGGGGTGCATCGGATCGCCGTCGGGGCGGAACCAGCCGATGTCGTCGAGAGTGCTGCCCATCGCGGGAGCGCCCTCGAAGAAGCGTCGACGGCGGAACACCGGGTGGGCCTTGCGGAGTGCGACCAACCGCTGGGTGAACGCGAGCAGGTCCTCGTCGACCGCGTCCCACTCGTGCCACGAGATCTCGTTGTCCTGGCAATACGCGTTGTTGTTCCCGCGCTGGGTCCGACCGATCTCGTCGCCTCCGGACAACATCGGCACGCCCTGCGACAGAAACATGGTCGCCAGCATCGATCGTACGCGCCGGCGACGGTTCTCGTTGACGGCCTCGACGTCGGTGGCGCCCTCGACGCCTCCGTTCCACGAACGGTTGTCGCTGTGCCCGTCTCGATTGTCTTCGCCGTTGGCATGGTTGTGCTTCTGCTCGTAGGACACGAGGTCGGCGAGCGTGTAGCCGTCATGAGCCGTGACGAAGTTGATACTCGCCGACGGTCGGCGCCCAGCAGAGTGGAAAAGATCAGCGCTTCCGGTGAAACGACGTGCAAACGCCGCCAGGGTGGCAGGCGTTCCCTTCCAGAAATCCCGGATGTCGTCCCGGAACCTCGCATTCCACTCTGACCACGGCGGGGGGAAGTTGCCGAGTTGGTAGCCGCCAGGGCCGACGTCCCACGGTTCGGCGATCAGCTTGACCTGGCTGACGACGGGATCCTGATGGATGAGATCGAAGAATGCCGCGTTGCGATCGAAGTCGTGAACGTCTCGGGCGAGCGTCGATGCGAGGTCGAACCGGAAGCCGTCGACGTGCATGTCGGTCACCCAGTACCGGAGGCTGTCCATCACCAATCGGAGTGCGGCGGGGTGTTGCACGTTGAGGCTGTTGCCGGTGCCCGTGAAGTCGACGTACCGGCTGCGGTCGTCGTCGGGCAGGCGATAGTACGCCGCGTTGTCGATGCCGCGGAACGACAGGGTCGGACCGCGCTCATTGCCCTCGTTGGTGTGGTTGTACACGACGTCGAGGATCACCTCGATCCCGGCACGGTGCAGGGTCTTCACGAGCTGCTTGAACTCTGCGACCTGTTCGCCGGTCTGGCCCTCGGCTGCGTAGGCGCTGTGAGGAGCGAAGAACCCGATCGTCGAGTAACCCCAGTAGTTGGACAGCCCGATGCCCTCCAGGAACCCTTCCGACAGGAAGTGGTGAACCGGCAACAACTCCACCGCCGTCACCCCGAGTCGGAGCAGGTGGTTGACGATCGCCGGATGTGCCATACCGGCGTAGGTGCCGCGGAGTTCGGCCGGAACGTCGGGATGGGTCTTCGACAGACCCCGCACGTGGGCTTCGTAGATCACCGAACGGTTCAGCGGCGTACCCGGCGGGGTGTCGTCCTCCCAGTCGAACTCCTCGTCGACGACGATGCACTTGGGCACCATCGCCGCGCTGTCGAGCGTGCTCGCGCGCCGACGGGTGCTCGAGGTCGTGACCGGTCAACTCGGGCCCGGTCGAAACGTCGCCTTCGATCGCCAGTGCGTACGGATCGATGAGCAGTTTGGCGGGGTTGTGGCGTTCACCGACGGAGGGATTCCATGGCCCGTCGACCCGAAGCCCGTATCGCTGGCCAGGCCGAATGTCGGCGATGTACCCGTGATGGACGTGAGCGGTCCGCTCGGGCAGCCGCACCCGCTCCTCAGTGCCCTCGTCGTCGAACAGGCAGAGGTCGATGGCCGTGGCCGTCTCGGACGAGACGGCGACGTTGATGCCGGCGCCGTCGAATCTGACACCCAACGGATGGGGGGCGCCGAACGTCGGGGATGTGGTCACTGGTGGTGCTCCGGTCTGGTCGCTCCGTTGACGAGCGGATGTCGCATGTTATCGGTGCGCGGACGCAGCCGTCCGGGCGCTCGCCCACGCGGTGGCCGAACGCATGCCACCCGATCAACCGGTGAAGCCGACGTCCTTGTGGGAGCCGTCGCAGAGCGGTTTGTTCGCCGATGCGCCGCAGCGGCAGAGTGTGACCCGGTTGCGAGTCTCCATCGGTTCGCCGTCAGATCGCTGGATCGAGATGCCGCCCGTGACCCAGAGCGGCCCGTCGAGCATCACGGCGATCCCGACCGGCAGCTCCGGCTCGATGACCTCGCCGTCGACCTCGAAGGTGAGCGCACCCGACGGACACCGTTCGATCATCGCCATCACCTGCCCCCGCACGACGGTGTCGTCGGTCGTGCCGGCCATCTTCCAGACGTTCGACACGCGGTTGCCGCAGAAGCCCGCGTGGACACAGGTTCCGCGATCGTCGTAGACATCGATGCCCGTGCCCGGATACTGCGTGCGGCGATCGTCGTAGCTGTCGGTCGGCGCCGACTCGGCGCCGTCGAAGCCTTCGCGGGCGTGGGTGCCGTCGCAGAACGGCTTGTTGTCCGACTGCCCGCAGCGGCAGAGCGCGTAGCGGTCCTTGGTCTCGATCTCGTCGCCGGGCTTCCAGGTCAGGGGCTCGCCGTGTTCGGACACGACCGGCGCGCGGCGGGACAACGGCACGGAGCCGGCGACCAGGTAGGGCCCGTTCTCGGTCGTGGTGATCTCGGCGTCGCTCATGGATGTCCCTTTCGATGTCGCGGAGATCATCAGCCTGGCGCAGTTTCGTTGTGTGCGCAAGTGTGAAAGACTGCCGACGACCAGTGAAGGGCACACCATGACCGATCAGATCCAGTCCGTCGACCGAAGCGCCGAGTGGGACGTGCTGCGCGACCGATACCTCGTGGCCCGCGACGAGCGGCCGCCGTCGACGGCTCGGGGCGTGCACCACGTGGCACTGATGTGCAGCGATGTGGCGACGACGATCGAGTTCTACCAAGGTCTCCTCGAGTTCCCGCTGACGGAACTGTTCGAGAACCGCGATTACGAGGGTTCGACACACTTCTTCTTCGACATCGGTCACGGCAACAGCCTGGCGTTCTTCGACTTCCCGCGGCTGGGGCTCGAGCCGTACCGCGAAGTACTGGGGGGATTGCACCACCTTGCGATATCGATGGAGCCGGACCATTGGAACCGACTGCGAACCAAACTCCACGACGCCGGGGTCGAGACCGTCGTCATCAGTGAGAGTTCGATGTACTTCCCCGGCCCCGACGGCGAACGGATCGAGCTGATCTCCGACCCGCTGGGTGAGATGTACGGCAATCAGGTCGGCTGATCGGCGTCACGGGTGTCGAGCGGATCGACGGGTTGCGAGCAAGTCGGCGCCGACGAGGTAGCGATCACCGCTCGGGCTGTGGACCGCCGACGTCGACGATGATCTTCCCCCCGGCGTGGCCCTCAGCCAGGTAGCGCATGGCATCGGCGGCCTCCTCGAGCGGGTACGTACGGTCGATGACCGACCGGAGCGCGCCTGCGTCGACCATGTCGGCGAGCGCGACGAGTTCGTCATGCGTCTCGTCGGCGGTGAAGGTCACCGCGCGCTGCTTGCCGATCGAGAAGCGCAGCTTCGCGGCGAGGAAGCGGGTGACGGGACCGAGCAGCTTGTTGTGCTTCGGGCCGCTGACGATCACGAGCACCCGGTCTCGGTGAGCACCTCTCGACAGTCGCTCAGCGACCGGTTTCCGACGTTGTCGAGGATCGCGTCGTACCGTCGGGGCATCGCCGCGAAATCGTCGGTGGTGTAGTCGATGACCTGATCGGCGCCCAACGAGCGGCCGACCTGGCGTTCCACGCGGTGACGATGCACATCCAGGGGTTCGCTGAGCAGCAGATCAACCACGCGCAGCAGGCGACGGGCGAGGCCGAGATGTTCGAACGGTTCCGCCGCGACGTGTCGGAGGACGACTTCCCAGAGGTCCACGCCCACCTGCGCTATCACCTCGAGCGTGAGGCCCCGCACGACGAGTTCGGGTTCGTGCTCGACCTCATCCTCGACGGGCTCGAGCGCGCACGAACGGCGTAGACGACTTATCCGCCGGGAACATCGTCCTCGACCGCCACCGCTAGTCTCGCCCGGATGCCGGACTGGACACCCGAGACCTGGTTGATCGCCGGTGGGCGCACGCGAGTTCCGGGCGACCCGCTCAACGTGCCACCCGTGTTGGCCTCGAACTTCTACCTCCCACACGAGCGCGTCTACAGCCGCGCCGAACAGACCGCGACGACCGATGCGCTGGAAGCATTGCTCGGTGGGCTGGAGAACGGCCGGGCGCTCGCATTCGGTTCCGGGATGGCCGCTGCGGCGGTCGTGTTCCATCGGCTGCCGGTCGGCGCGCACATCACGGTCCCGACCGATCCGTACCACGGCGTGGCGGGGATCGTCACCGAGGGTGAGGCACAGGGCCGTTGGACGGTCGAGCGGCTCGACCAGGCCGACACCGGCGCCTGGACCGACGCACTCTCGCGATCCGACCTGGTATGGCTCGAGTCACCGGAGAACCCCCTCATCACCGTCGCCGACCTTCCGACGATCTGCGGGGCACCGCGACCCTCGACCACGCTCGTCGGCGTCGACTCGACGTTTGCTACCCCGCTCAACCAGCAGCCTCTCGACTACGGCGCCGACGTCGTGATGCATTCGGCGACCAAGTTCATCGGCGGGCACTCCGACCTCCTCGCCGGCGCACTGGTGACCAGACGGGACGACCTGCACGAGGAGTTCTACGAGCGGCGACTCCTCCACGGCGCGACGATCGGCGCGATGGAGGCGTTCCTCACGATCCGTGGTGCCCGCACGATGGGCCTCCGCCTCACGAAGGCGCAGGAGAATGCGATGGAGCTGGCCCAGCGAATGGAAGCCGACCGGCGGATCGTGCGGGTCAGGTATCCCGGACTTCCCAGCCACGGCACACACGACGCGGCGGCATCGTTCATGGCGGGATTCGGGGCGATGCTGTCGTTCGAGACCGACGGCGACGCGGCCAGGTGCGACGAGGTGCTCCACCGTCTCGAACTGGTCAACCACGCCACCAGCCTCGGCGGCGTCGAGACCACCGTCGAACGGCGTGCCTCGCTCGCCGGGCAGCAGCGGATCCCGCCGACACTCGTGCGCATGAGCGTCGGCTGCGAAGACGTCGACGACCTGTGGGCCGATCTCGATCGTGCGCTCGGCTGACGCGGTTCAGTTCTCGAAGAGTGATTCGGGAAAGCCGCCCGTGCTGAGCGGGCTCCACCGTGTCGGCGTGACCAAGATGATGCACTTGCCCTGGTCGACCATGGCCTGTCGGTACTCGTCCCAGTCCGGGTGTTCACCGGAGATGCACCGGTAGTACTCGACGAACGCGTCACCCGCTTCGGGCAGATCGAGCACCTCGGCATCGCCGTCGATCTGCACCCAGGCGTCATTGAAGGCTTCTCCCATCACGGCCACCGACACGTGCGGGTTACGGCGGGCGTTCTTGGCCTTGACCCGTTCGGGATACGTCGAGATCGCGAGCCGACCGGCGGCGGTCATACCGCCGGTGACGAGGCTCATCTGCGGCCGGCCGTCGGATCGAGTTGTCGCAAGTACCCACTGGTGGCGGCCGCGCAGATGTTCCACGAGCGCGCTCGTGGCCCAGTTCGACGTCGCTCGCTCGATAGCTCGCTCGGCGGTCGTCGCTCGGGATCTTCTTCACCATGTTCGCTCCTCAGTTCGCTGCCGACTCGATCGCCCGCCACACCCGCTCGGCCGTGGCCGGCATGTCGACGTGACGAACGCCGAGGTGGGCGAGTGCGTCGATCACCGCGTTCTGCACGGCCGGAGTCGAACCGATCGTGCCTGATTCGCCGATGCCTTTGGCACCGATCGGATTGCGGGGCGTTGGCGTCTCCTGCTCGATCCGCTCGAACGAGGGCAGCTCGGCGGCCGACACGAGGCCGTAGTCCGCGAAGTTCGCAGTGTTGGGGTTCCCGTCCTCGTCGTAGATGAACTCCTCCATCAACGCCTGGGCGATGCCCGAGGCGATGCCGCCGTGGGCTTGACCATCGACGATCAACGGATTCACGAGGGTGCCGGCGTCATCGCAGGCGATGTGACGGAGGATCGTGACCTCGCCAGTGTCGCGATCGACCTCGACGACCGACAGATGCACGCCGAACGGGAACGTGGCGCCGGTCGGCTGGAAGTCGGCTTCGGTCCGCAACGGTTCGCCACCTTCCTGCTGCACGAACTTCGCGATGTCGACCCAGTTCTTGCCGACGGCCGGGGTGCCGGCCACCGAGAATTCTCCAGTGTCGACATCGAGCACGACGTCGTCCGGATTGGCCTCGAGGAGATCGGCTGCGATCTCCTTGGCTCTCGCCACCGCCGCCTCACTCGCCTCCCAGACCGCGCTGCCTCCGACCTGCAGCGACTTCGAACCGCCGGTGCCGCCACCACGCGGCACCTCGTCGGTGTCTCCGTGACGAACCTCGATGCGTTCCATCGGTATGCCCGTGATGTCGCTCGCCACCTGCGCAAACGCGGTGTGATGTCCCTGGCCGTGGGATGACGACCCGGTCAGCACGATCACCGAACCGTCGGGCCGGAGTTCGAAGCTGCCGAACTCGCCGTTGACGATCGGATTGGCGATCTCGACATAGGCCGCCCAGCCGAGCCCCAGCCAACGCGTCTCGTCGGGATCGTTGCGCCGGCGCGACTGCTCGGCGCGGAGATCCGCGTAGTCGACGGCAGCGAGCACCTTCTCGAGTGCCTGCTCGTACTCGCCGGTGTCCATCTCGGTGCCGACCGCCGTCGTGAACGGGAACGCTTCGGGCTGGATGAAGTTGCGGCGGCGCACCTCGGCGGGGTCCATGCCGATCTCGGCCGCGAACACCTCGACCATGCGCTCGATCGCGGCGGCTGCTTCCGGGCGCCCCGCCCCGCGGTACGCACCCATCGGCACCGTGTTCGTCATCACCGACGTGAACGAGAAGTCGATCCTCGGGATGTCGTAGACGCCCGACGCCATCCGCGCGGTGATGAACGGCAGCACGGCACCGACCTCGGGGTACGCACCCCCGTCTTGGAGGCTGTGAACCCGGTAGGCCTTCACGTTGCCGTCGCGATCGCCACCGACCGTGGCCGTGAAGACGCAGCCGCGACCGTGCACGAGACCGAGCATGCTCTCCGAGCGCGTCTCGACCCAGCGAACGGGCCGATCGAGCCGGCGGGCGACGAGCGCGACCACGACGTCTTCGGGATAGCCACCGTTCTTGGCGCCGAAGCCGCCGCCCACGTCGGGGCAGATCACCCGCACGAGCGCGGGATCGACACCGGTCGCCGTCGCCAGCGTGTCGCGGGTGGCGTGGGCGCCCTGGGTCGTCGACCATTGCGTGAGCCGGAGCGCGCCGTCATCGGTCGTGTCCCACCGAGCGGCCGTCGCACGTGTCTCCAGCGGACACGGCGCGATGCGCTGATTGCTGAACGTGAGGTCGACGGTGACCTCGCAGTCGTCGAAGAAGTCGTCACCGGCTCGTGCCGGTCCGGCGAACACGACGTTGGTGCCGGCATCGGGGAAGAGCAGCGTCTCGTCCTTCACCGATTCGTCCGATGTCACGACTGCGTGGAGGGGCTCGTAGTCGACGACGACCAGATCGACGGCGTCGGTGCCAGCGGCCTGGGACTCCGAGATCACCACGGCGATCGGTTCACCGACGTAGCGCACGCGACCGCGCGCGAGACGGCTACGGAGCATCTGCTGGTTGAGCATCGGGAACGACGGTGGCTCGGCGGGCAGTTCCAGATCGGCGGCGGTGAAGACGCCGACCACGCCAGGTGCCTCGACCGCGTCGGCCACGTCGATCCCGGTGATCTCGGCGTGTGCCATCGCCGAACGAACGAACGTGGCGTGGACGCTGTCGGCCGGCGCGACGTCGTCGACGTACTTGCCGCCGACCGTCAGGAGATCGGGATCTTCGACCCGGACGACACGGGTTCCGAGGAGGCTCATGGGATTCGTTCATCCTTCTGCCGATGGCCGGCTGTTGACGAAGCGCTCAGCATGTCAGAGGCGAACGCCGACCGTCGAGGCGCCGCTGGGCGATCGTGTTCGTCGTTCGTCGAGACGAAGCCGGCTCCCGGTTGGCGGTCGGCCGTGCGCTCGGGTCTCGTGTCCGCGTCAACGTCCCCTCGGCGAGGACACCGGCACCTCGGTGACCGACGACTACGCCCCGCACCACAGCAGCTTCAACGGCAAGGTGAACTGGGTGCAGATCGACCTCAACGAGGCCGCCGAGGACAACGATCACCTCATCACGCCCGAGGAGCGCCTGCGCATCGCCATGGCGCGCCGGTAGCCGGCTCGCCCACCACCCGCGTCGCTTCCGGCCGTCTCACCGACGGTCGGTAGTGTTCGCGGCATGGTGGAGCCCGACTTCCTGCGATTCGACACCCTCAGCCTGCACGCGGGCCAGCGGCCGGATCCGACGACGGGTGCGCGGGCGGTGCCGATCTACTTCACCACCTCGTATTCGTTCCCCGACACCGACGAAGCCGCTGCACTGTTCAACCTGGAGGCGCCGGGCCACATCTACAGCCGCATCTCCAACCCCACCGTGGCCGTGCTCGAAGAACGGATCGCGGCCCTCGACGGAGGCGTCGGCGCCGTCTGCACGGCGAGTGGCACCGCGGCGCTCCATCTCGCAGTCGCGTCCCTCCTGAGCGCCGGCGACCACATCGTGGCGTCCAAGAACCTCTACGGCGGCTCGTACAACGCGATGAACCTCACGTTCCCGCGCTTCGGGATCACGACCACGTTCGTCGACCCGCGCGACCCGGCGGCGTTCGCCGAAGCGATCCGACCGAACACGAAGCTCTGCTACGGCGAGACGCTCGGCAACCCGGGCATCGAAGTGATGGACGTCGAGGCCGTCGCCGACGTCGCGCACGCCCACGGACTGCCGCTGATGGTCGACTCGACGTTCTCCACGCCGTATCTGTTCCGCCCGATCGAACACGGCGCGGACATCGTGATGCACTCGATCACCAAGTTCCTCGGCGGCCACGGCACGGCGCTCGGCGGCGTGCTCGTCGACGGGGGCCGTTTCGACTGGATGGCGAGCGACAAGTTCCCGACCTTGACCGAGCCGTACGCCGGCTATCACGGGATCGTGTTCGCCGAGGAGTTCGGCCCGACCGCACTCGGCATGCGCGCTCGGGCCGAGGGACTTCGCGACTTCGGCGCCTGCATGAGTCCGCACAACGCGTTCGCGCTGCTGCAGGGCATCGAGACGTTGCCGCTGCGCATGGCGCGCCACGTCGAGAACACCGACCGGGTGCTCGAGATGCTCCAAGCGAACGATGCGGTGTCGTGGGTGAAGCATCCCCGGGTGCCGTCGCACCCCGATCACGAGCTCGCACAGCGGCTCTATCCGAAGGGTGCGGGCGCGATTCTCAGCTTCGGCGTCGCCGGTGGCCGCGACGCCGGCCGCAAGTTCATCGAGGCCGTGCAGCTGGCGTCGCACCTCGCGAACGTCGGGGACGCGAAGACGCTGGTGATCCATCCCGGCTCGACCACGCACGGGCAGATGTCTTCCGACGAGCTGGAGACGGCGGGGATCAGCGAGGACCTCGTGCGGCTCTCGGTCGGACTCGAGGACCCCGACGACATCGTGGAAGACCTGGCCCGCGCCCTGAAGGCGAGCCAGCGGTGATCGTCGAGGTCGACGGTGCCGTTGCCCACGCGTCGACCGGCGGCGTGGAGCCGACGACCGACGAGCCGGTGGTACTTCTGATCCACGGTGCGGGGATGGACTCGACCGTGTGGCAGTTGCAGACCCGCTACCTCGCCCACCGCGGGCTGCGGGCCATCGCCATCGACCTGCCGGCCCACGGCCGTAGTGGAGGCGAGCCGATGGAGTCGGTGGGCGAGATGGCCGACTGGGTGGTCCGTTTCATGACCGCCGCCGGCTTCGACCGCGCCCACGTCGTCGGCCACTCGATGGGTACCTTCGTCGCGTTGGAGCTGGCGTCCCGCTACGCCGACCGCATCGACTCCATCACACTCTGCGGCACCGCGACGGGCATGCCGGTGCATCCCGAACTGCTCGACGCCGCCGTCCACGACCTTCCGCGCGCTGCGGCGCTGATGGCCGCATGGTCACACGCCAAACAGGCTCATGTCGGCGTGAACCCCACGCCCGGTCTGTGGATGACGGGCGGAGCGAGGGCGCTGGTCGAGAACGGGCGCCCCGGTGTGCTCGCGGCCGACTTCGGGGCGTGTCTGGCGTACGACTCGGCAGAGGCATCGGCGGCGGCGGTCTCGTGCCCAGCAACGGTCGTGATCGGGACGGCCGACAAGATGACGCCGGCGAAGAGCGGGAGAGCCCTCGCCGCAGCGGTGCCCTCGGTCGGCGTGGTCGAACTCCCCGCCACGGGCCACATGATGATGATCGAGAACCCGGACGGCGTGAAGCGTGCGATCCGCGACACCGTCGGCGTGTCGTGATCGTCGGACCTCACCAGGTGATCTGGAAGTGACCGGCGCAGCAGCACGCACACCGCCGCACCGCCTCGGCCCACCGACCTGATCTCCAGCCGACCGTCGAGTCGGTGAGCGGCATCCATCGGTCGTCCGACTCGCCCGGCACACGAGTGATCCGCGACCATGGGGAGAGTTGGAAGACCCGGGGCGTGGGGGCGCTCCCGGAGAGGGGAGCCAGTCATGAGCCGAACGAAACGACGTCGTCGTCGTCAGATCGCCGGTGGAGTGCTCGCCGTCGGAGCGCTGGTGGCGGCCGCGATCCCAGCGGCCGAGACCTCGGCTCATCAGGGACCTGCGTCACACGATCCGAAACCCACCGAGTTCGTCATCGAGGTCCTGTCGAGTCCGGCCGACCAGATCAGCGGTGGCGACGCACGCATCTCGATCGAGGTGCCCAAAGGGGTGTCGCTGCGGAGAGTCCGAGCGACGCTCGACGGTACCGATGTCACCGACGTCTTCAAGAAGGACGGTCGGCGGCGACTGGAGGGCGTGATCACCGGCCTGCCGATCGGTGAGAGCGAACTGGTCGTGAACACCAAGAAGAGGCGTCGGCTCAATTGGTGGGACAAGGGCCACCGCCCCACGGCACGAATGACACTCACGAACCATGCGCTCAGCGGACCGATGTTCTCCGGGCCGCAGCAGCAGCCGTTCCTGTGCTCGACCGACGGCCACCGCGCCAACGCCGAACTCGGCCCTCCGATCGACGAGAACTGTGGCGTCGACACCGTCGTGTCCTTCCTCTACCGGACGACCGCCGATGCCTGGCAGCCGTACGATCCCGCGGCTGAGCGACCGGCCGACATGGCGACGACGACGACGATGGACGGCGACACCGTCGACTACATCGTCCGGTGGGAGCGCGGCACGATCAACCGCTTCCTCTACTCGATCGCCGTGCTCTCGCCCGACGGTCACGACACCGAGACACCCGACCTGTCGGCATGGAACGAACGTCTCATCTACCACTTCCAGGGTGGTGTCGGCATCGGTCACTACCAGGGCAACCCGAGCCGCAGCCGCATGCTGTACGAGCATGGCCTCGGCCTCGGGTACGCCGTTGCCTACTCCACGGGCACCAAGACCGGCGAGCACTACAACCTCGAGCTCGGCGGCGAGACAGCGATCATGGTGAAGGACCGGTTCGTCTCGGCCTACGACGACCCCGACTACACGGTCGGTGTCGGCGGCTCGGGCGGCGGCATCCAACAGTACGTGTACGCCCAGAACCATGACGGTCTGATCGATGCGGCGATCCCGCAGTACTCGTACCCCGACATGATCACCCAGACCATCCACATCGGCGACTGCGAACTCCTCGAGCGCTGGTTCGACCTGAACGTGCTCGCCGGTGACACGCGGTGGACCGACTGGGACCTGCGTCAGGCGATCGAAGGGCTCAACGCCACGGATGCCGTCGAGAACGAAGCGGCGGTCCTGCAGCCCTACCTGCCCCAGGGCGCGACGGAATGCATGAACGCCTGGCGCGGCTTGTCACCGCTGGCGCTCAATCCCAACTTCGGAACGGCTCCCGGCATCTCGCCCGAGGATCAGGTCAGCACCGAGTGGTCGCACTACGCCGACCTGATCAACATCTACGGCGAGGCAGCCGACGGCTTCGCGGCGAGCACGTGGGACAACGTCGGCGTCCAATACGGCCTGCAGGCGCTCGTCGACGGTGACATCGCCGTCGACGACTTCCTCGCCCTCAACGCCATGGCCGGCTCCTGGAAGGACGAGCCCGACATGGTGCAGGAGGGCTGCCCGTTCATCTTCGAGCTGTGCGGCGCCGAGGACCCCGACGTCTGGAGCCTCCGCAACCAGACATTCGATCCGACCGATCCCGCTGCCGTCGCGCCGCGCAAGGTGGCCGACCCGGGTGCGATCGAGGCCGCCTACGAATCAGGCATGGTCAACCACGGCGACATCGAGATTCCGGTGATCGACTGGCGCAACTACCTCGAGCGCGAGCTCGACATGCACAACAGTCACCAGTCCTTCGCTGCTCGCCAACGCCTGCTCGACTGGGACGGCGACGCATCGAACCAGGTGATCTGGTTCACCGACGTCGAGTTCCAGGGCGAACGCTTCGACCAGACGCCGCTGGCGTTCGAGGTGATCGACGAATGGATGCGCAACATCGAGCGCCGGCCGTGGAAGGGCGTCGCGAGGAACAAGCCGTCACGGGCGGTCGACTCATGCTTCGACGCTTCCGGTCAGCTGATCCACAGCGGCCCCGACGCCTGGTCCGGCATCCTCGACGACGCCCCCGACGGCGCTTGCACGCAACAGTTCCCGACGTACGAGACGTCACGGATCGTCGCCGGTGGCCCGATCACCGGTGACGTCTTCAAGTGTGCGCTGCACCCCGTGGACGATGCCCTCGCCGACGGCACCTACGGTGCGGTCACATTCGAGGCCGAGCAACTCGCGCAGCTGCACGCCATCTTCACGGACGGTGTCTGCGATTACCGGCACGGAGACGCACGACGGCCCGTTCACATCTCGGCCGGGAAGTAGCGCCGGAGGTGGGCTGACCGAATCCGGTGTGCGACCGCGTCTCGGCCGGCGGCCGGAACAGCGGGACCACGTGGCCGGAACCGAGCACGTGGTCGGCGGCGGGCCGAATCGAGCCGTCGGAGGCTGACGCGGGCGTCGCGATGCGCGCCGTCAGCCGACCACCGCAATCGCGTCGATCTCGACGAGCAGTTCGGGCAGTGCCAGCGTTGCGGTCACCGCCGTCGCCGCCGGGTAGGGCTCCGACAGGTAGCGCAGACGCACGTCGCGCAGCACGCCGAGATTCGCCATGTCGGTCAGATAACTCCCCAGTCGAACGACGTCGCCGAACGTCGCCCCAGCCGAGGCCAGTGCAACAGCGAGGTTCTCGAACACCTGCACGGCCTGGGCCTCGAAGTCGTCCTGACCGACGACCGCACCGTCGCTGTCGAGTGCCACCTGACCCGACACGATCACGAGTCGACCCGTCGCGCTCACCACCTGCGACATCCCGAGCGGTCGGGCATCGAAGAGTTCGGACGGGTCGTGCCCGACCACCGTCATCGCTGGTCCTCCTTGCTGCGAACTGCCGCCACCGACGCTCCGAAGATGTCGACCATTTCGTCGAGCTCGTCCTCGGAGATGATCAGGGGCGGTGCGAACCCGAACATGTCACCGTCGAACATCCGCGTCATCAACCCGCGACGGTGGGCCTCTGTGCGGATCCGGGTCATGGCATCGAGGGACGGGTCGAGTCGCTCTCCGGTTGGCCCGTCGAGGATGTCGACCCCGGCGGCGAGCCCGCGTCCGCGGACGTGGGTCACCCACGGCTCCCGGTCGGCGAGCTCGGTACAAGCGCTCGATGCAGCCGCACCCCCAGCCGAGCGGAGTCGTCGACGAGGTCGCTGTAGAGGTCGATGCACTTCAACGTGACGGCGCACGACGGCGGATGACCTGTGTGCGTGAACCCGTGACCGAATACGGTGTCTCGACCCATCTGCTCGGTCATCCCCCGGTAGATCTCGTGCGAGAACAACGCCGCGCCCTGGGGGATGTAGCCCGATGTCATGCCCTTGGCGAGGAACATCATGTCGGGCTCGACACCATCCCACTCACAGGCGAACATCTTGCCCGTTCGGCCGAATCCGGTCACCACCTCGTCGACCATGAAGAAGATGCCGAGCTCTGCACAGGTGTCGGCCATCGCACCGAGCCAACCGATCGGCGGCACGATCACGCCGGCGGTGATCATCACGGGTTCGCAGACGAACGCCGCGACCCGGTCGATCCCGATGTCGGTGACCGTCGTACGAAGTGCGGCCACGCTGTTGCCGATGATCTCGTCGGCCGAGGCGCCCTCGTTGGCGCCGAAGTGCCACGGCGACGGGATGTGGTGCTGAGTCGGCAGCGGGACGTCGAAGTAGTCGTTGCACTCCGGAAAGTGCGTGAGCCCGGCGACGACCGAGTTCGCACCGTGGTACGCCCGATCGAGCGCGATCACGTGCTTCTTCTGCGGTTGGCCGACGACGTTGTTGTGGTATCGCATCACCTTCAACAACGTGTCGGCGGCATCGGAGCCGCTCATCGACAAGAACACGTGCTCGAGGCTCGCCGGCGTGACGTCGACCAATCGTTCACAGAGATCGATCGCCGTCTGGTGAGTCGTGTCGTAGAGACTGTGGGCGTAGGCGAGGCGCCGGGTCTGTTCGGTCATCACATCGATCAGATCGTCGCGTCCGTAGCCGAGTCCGACGCACACCATCCCGGACCAGGCGTCGATCACCCGATGACCGGCGCTGTCGGTCAGGTGGATGCCGCTGGCGGACTCGATCAGCGTCGGCGAGGGGCGATCCGGGTTCGCGATCTGCGTGAACGGCGGGACGAATGCCTGACTCAGACGCGGAGCCTCTCGTCGTGTTCGGTGTGATCACGTCGTCCACCATATGTCGCCCGTTCGACGAGGCGCCCCGTCCCGCCAGGAGGTCGGAGTCCGCGAGCGTCTGGAGCATCGCTGAGCGACGATCACGACCAGCTCCCAACGGTGAACCGCTCCGACGTCATGCCGACACTCGGGGGGTGCGACGACGGCGGCGTCGCCAGGGTCGTCCCGGTCGTCCCGGTCGGCGGAGACGGCCGTGGCGAACGCCGACTCGGCCACCGATGGTTCATCGCGTTCCGGCTCCCCGTACCCGACAGCCCTGGGTCGACCGAACGTGGCACCCAGCCGACATCGAACCCGTCGGCTGACGACCCGCCGGTCAATCCGCTACTCCGCGGGAGTCAGGTCGACGTGACGTGCCACGCTCCGTCGAAACCGAGATGGTCGGCGTCGCGATAGAACGTGTCGGCGTCGCTGCCGGCGAGTACCTGGAGCATCGCCGGGAGGTCCGACTCCCTCGGAACGGATCTTGTCGATCACCCGCTGCGGGTCGCGATCGCGTCGAGCATCTCGAACGGGCCGTGGATCCAGTTGAAACCCCACCGGATCGCGTTGTCGACGTTGACGATGTCGTCGGCGATCTCCGGCACCAAGCCCGCCGCGTAGCGAAGCGTGCCGCCGAAGACCTGCCAGGCGAGTTCACCCTGCGGTGAGTCGGCGAACAGCACCTCGCCGAGCTCGGCCGGCACGCCGTTCAGGTCGGGTTCGATCGCGTCACGCCACTCTTCGCTCACGAGGTCGAACGTCTCCACCTGCTTGGAACCGTCCTCCAGCTTCTGCACCCGGCCGAAGCCACCCAGCTCACGCGATTTCCGACCGAGCTGCCCCCGTTCGAGCATGCGCTGCTCAGCCGCAGGGAACGAGGTGTAGGCATGCCCGACGTCGCCGGCGGGCAGGTTGACGGCGAGGTTCCTGCCAACGAGATCCATCACGTCGAGACCGATCAGGTCGATCAGCCCGTAGAGCCCCGTCGGCGGCAGGCCGACCGGCTTGCCGAGCACGGCATCGATCGTCCTCCTGCGGCATGCCGTCGGCGAGGAACGGCTTGGCCAGGTGCAGACCGCTGAGCATGAAGAAGCACCCGATCCGATTGCCGATGAAGTTCACCGTGTCCTTGGCGTACACCACGCCCTTGCCGAGTTGGTCGGCGCCGAACGCCGCGAACGCCTCGATCACGTCGTCGCTGGTGTGCTCGCCCGGCACGAGCTCGAACAACTTCATCACCCTGACCGGGTTGAAGAAGTGCGGTGATCGCGACATCGTGACGGAAGCGTTCGGACATGCCCGAGGCGATGTCCCGCAGCGGGATGCCCGAAGTGTTCGAGCTGATCACCGAACCGTCACGACGCAGCGGTTCGACGTCGAGCGAACAGCTACGCTTCGTGTCGAGGTCTTCGACGATGGCCTCGCAGATCCAGTCGTAGTCGGCGACTCGTGCAGACCGTCGTCGAAGGTGCCGGTGCTCGACGAGATGTCGATCGTCTTCGTCGACGACCTGCAGGCTCCGTTCGACCGCCTCCGCCGAGACGTCGAGCATCAGCACCCGGCAGCCTGCCGCGGCGCTCGCCGCAGCGATGCCTGCTCCCATCGTGCCGCAACCCAGCACCGCCACCGATTCGATCCGGCGTCATCTTGCCATCTCCCCTGCCGTCCCGACCAACACATCCCACCGCCATCTCGTGAGGTTGCGCCCCGGGCGCAACAACCTCACGAGATCGACGTCAGCTCGGCGGGTTCCAGCCGCTGACCGACTTGACCTCGCAGAACTCCTCGATGCCCCACTCGCCGCCCTCGCGGCCGTTGCCCGATTGGCCGTAACCGCCGAACGGCGCCCCGGCGCCCCGCGGCCGACCGTTCATCTCCACCATCCCAGAGCGCAGACGACGAGCCACCCGGCGGGCTCGGTCGACGTCCTGGGTCTGCACGTAGTTGGTGAGTCCGTATGCCGTGTCGTTCGCGATGGCGATCGCTTCCTCCTCGGTGTCGAACGGCATGATCGACAGCACCGGCCCGAAGATCTCCTCGTTGGCGATGGTCATGTCGGGCGTGACGTCCGCGAACACGGTCGGCTTCACGAAGTAGCCGGCATCGTGACCGGCCGGCCGGCCCGTTCCGCCGGCGAGCAGCGTCGCGCCCTCCTGCTCACCGGTCGCGATCAGACTCTGGATCTTGTTCCACTGGATCTCCGACACGACCGGCCCGATGTGACGGCCCTCCTCGTGGGCATTGTCGACCGCCGTCTGCTCGGCCACCTGCGCGGCCGTGGCGAGCGCCTCGTCGTAGCGCGACCGGTGCACGAGCATCCGGGTTGGTGCGTTGCAGGACTGACCGCTGTTGTTGAAGCACTGCCGGACGCCCCGGGTGACCGCCTTGTCGTCGGCATCTTCGAAGATGATGTTCGCGCCCTTGCCGCCGAGCTCGAGCGCCACCCGCTTGACCGAGTCGGCAGCGTTCTTGGTGATCGCGATACCGGCGCGTGTCGAACCGGTGAACGACACCATGTCGACGTCGGGATGCCCGGAGAGCTGCGTACCCACCCCGGCACCGTCACCGTTGACCATGTTGAACACACCGGCCGGGACACCGGCCTCGTGGACCATGTCGGCAAACAGGTACGACGAGAGGGGTGCGATCTCCGAAGGCTTGAGCACCATCGTGCACCCGACACCGATCGCCGGGACCACCTTCAGCGTCACCTGGTTCATCGGCCAGTTCCACGGCGTGATCAGCGCACACACTCCGACCGGCTCGTACAGGATGCGGTCGCCGGGTGCGTGGTCGCCGAGCGGCCGATCGAACTCGAAATGCTTGAGAGCCTGAATGAATGCCTTCAGATGCCCGACGCCCGATCCGGCTTGCGCGGTCTGGGACATCGAGATCGGCGCGCCCATCTCCAGCGAGATCGCCTCGGCCATCTCGTCGTATCGACCCGTGTAGACCTCGAGCAGCCGTTCCAGGAGTGCGATGCGTTCGCCCGGCTCGGTGAGGCTCCACGAGGGAAACGCCGCCTTGGCGGCAGCGACCGCTGCATCGGTGTCGGCCTGCGAGCCGAACGAGATCACCGCGCACGGCTGTTCGGTCGATGGATCGATCACGTCGACGTCATGAGCGGCGCTCGGCGCCACCCAGGCGCCGCCGATGTAGAAGCCTCGACGATCGAGAAGGTCGGTGGTTGCCATGTGAGCTCGCTTTCGGAGAGGGGCGCAGCGCACAACCGTAGTGGCACGGGTCCCTCATCACCGATGTCGACATCCGATCACGACTCGGCGATGTCGAGGGACAGCTCGGCGGCCAACCCGTCGACGATCGCCTCGAGCGGTCGGGTCCCGTCGACGGTCATCACGTCCGGTTCGTCGGGCTCGGGACGTTCGAGGTCTGCGAACTGGCTGTCGACCATGTCGGCCCGCATGAAGTGGCCTGCCCGCGCGCCGAGACGACGTACAGCGGTAGCTGCGTCGATGTCGAGGAACACGAACCTCACACCGCCGGGGACTCGCAGCAGATCGCGGTACGAGCGACGCAGTGCCGAGCACGTGACCACGATCGACGCCGACGACAACTCCCGACGGAGCGCCAGGAGCCAGGGACGGCGATCGTCGTCGCTGAGCGGGACACCCGCCGACATCTTTGCCACGTTCTCGCTCGGGTGCGCCGAGTCTGCGTCGACGAAGTCCGCGCCCAGTCGATCGGCCAAGCGGGAACCGACGGTCGTCTTGCCGGAGCCGGCGACGCCCATCACCACGATGCGCTGGGGGCCCTCGGTCACCACTCGACTGCGTCCTGGCGTCAGGCGATGGCGGCGTTGGCGACCTCGCCGAGCAGCTCGACGCGACCGGGGATGTGCCCGTTGGCGGGCAAGTTGATCGTCAGGCCGTCGAGTCCCGTGGCCATCGCGGCCTGCAGTTGCTCACCCACGGTGTCGGGATCACCGTAGATCAGGATGCCCTTCACCATCTCCACGACCTCGTCGCCCCAGCCCTTGAGGGCCGCCATCGCCCGGACGTCGGCGTCGGCCTCCTCCATCGTCGGCGCCAGGCAGACCATGGCGAGCTTCGTGACGTTGATCTCCGAACGGTCACGACCGAGGCGTTCGCAGTGGGCGGCGAGGGCATCCAGTTTGCGAGGAACCTCGTCGTTGGTCGCACCGGCCAGATTGGACTCGTCGGCGTACTGCGCGACCATGCGCAGCGTCTTCTTCTCCCCCGACCCACCGATCATGATCGGGATGCGCGAGACCGGCGCCGGCGAGTTCACCGCGTCGGTCACCTGGTAGTGCTTCCCGTCGAGGCTGACCTGCTCGCCGCGGAGCATCGGCACGATGATCTGGAGCGCCTCTTCGAGCTTCTCGAACCGGTCGGTGAACGTGCCGTACTCGTAGCCGAGGGCGTCGTGCTCGAGCTCGAACCAGCCAGCGCCGATGCCCAACGTCGCACGGCCGTTCGAGACGTGATCGAGGGCGGTGATCGTCTTCGCCAGCAGGGTCGGGTTCCGGTACGTGTTCCCGGTGACCAGCGAGGAGAGCCGGACGGTCTCGGTGTGTTGCGCAAGGGCGGACAGCAGCGTGTAGCACTCGAGCATCGGCTCGCCGGGCTCACCGAGGCCGGGCAGTTGGTAGAAGTGGTCCATCACGAACACGCGGTCGAAACCGGCAGCTTCGGCGGCCTTCGCCTGCGCGATCACCGACGGGAAGATCCCGGCGGCGTCGCCGGGGTACGTGAAGTTCGGGATCTGATAGCCGAGCCGGGTCATACCGTCCATGCTAGGTCGACCGCGGACCGTGCGGCCCGAGACAGCCCCGGCGGCTGCACCATGCACGGCGTGAAGGCTCACGACGTGAACGCCGAGCGCCAGGCGGGTGGCGTGTCGGCGCCCTCGGTCACCCAGTGCTCGATCCAGTCGGAGATCGTCCCGGCGGTGACCGTGTAGAAGCCGGCGCACCAGTACACGTGTCCGTCGTGGGCGACCCGGACCTGCGCGGCGACGCGGTCGCCCGCGGGGATCGTCTCGACCACGGTGATCGACCAGCCATCCGGATACGCACGATTCAGCGTCTCGTCCGATCCGGCGCGATCAGGCGGTCAGTAGCTGCCGGGTGTGAACTCGAGGTCGCCGGCGACGCGCGGCGTACGGACGACCACGCCGTCGGCACGGACGTCCATCATGGCGCCGTCGATACCGGCGAGCCACCACAGTCGCGGCTCGACCCCGACGATCCGGAACTCGGTCCACGCATCCGGATCGGGATGCCGGGGATCGACCGTGAGCAACAGCGAGCCGTCGCTCCACTCCGCCCGGCTGAGCACCACCTCGGGCACATCGACGTCCACGACCTGCGGACATGGTTCGAGCGGTGCCGCCGAGAGGGCTGCCCAACGGCCGGGCCCAGCCGCTTCCGCGGCGGCCAGAAACGCATTGAACTGCCCCCGAGGGTGCGGCTCGTCCACACCCATGCCCCACGTGAACTCGCCGGTC
The DNA here is from genome assembly GCA_963792905.1 of uncultured Acidimicrobiaceae bacterium. Lineage (GTDB taxonomy): Bacteria > Actinomycetota > Acidimicrobiia > Acidimicrobiales > Ilumatobacteraceae > Ilumatobacter. The sequence goes on along the minus strand of CAWBYE010000019.1, from coordinate 337,834 downwards.
GACCGGTTCCACGTCGGCTCGAACGACGCTTCGATCGCTGCGTCGAGTCGGGCTTCCAGTTCGACCATCTCCCACTCCCGAGCCAACACCAGCGAAGATGCCGCGCCGCGGCCGGGCCGCAGCGGAGTGCCGATGTCGCTCCGGTATCCCGCCGATGCACACGCCGCCTCGAACAGCCGCCGGGCGTCGTCGGGCACCTGGGGAGCGGCATAGAAGCCCGTCGTCAGCGCGGCGGTCGCCGGCAGGCGATGGTGCACGTCGAGCACCGGGTCGTAGTAGAAGGTCGTCGTCGTCGGAAGGTCGTCTCGATGCAGGTCGAGGTAGTGCTCACGTGCGTACGCCCACCACGGCTCGAAAGCCTGCCGGTGGAAGTCGGTACCGTGGCGGTTGTCGTGGAGCCTCAGACCGAGGCCGGCGCCGGCCAGTCAAAACGGCCAGACCTTCGTGTTCTCTCAATGACACCCGATCGGGGCGGCGAGCCATTGGCGGCGCAGGTTCTCGGCGATTCGCGAGTGCGTCCAGGTGAACGTGTGATCGCCGTCGCGGATCATCTCGAACGGTTCGTTCCATCGATCGAGAGCGCCAGGCGAGTTGTCGATCATCGACCGGATACCGAGCAACACGAGGAAGAACCCCTGATAGAAGAGCATGCCGTCGGCGGCGACCGGGTCCATCTGTCGGCCGTACGGCTCGATTCCGTTCGCGGTCCAGCCGGGTACGTCGTAGTCGCCCCAGAGTTCGGCGGGGATGAACTGGCGGTACATGTCCGGGTAGTTCGCCCGCTCGGGATCGTGGCCGAACTGCGTCAGCCAATCGGCCGCCGACCACCAGCCCGTGTGACGTTCGATGAGTTGATCGAGGATCCCCACATACGGCTCGGTCCACGCCGGCGTGCGATGGGCCATGAGCCCCATCGCATACGACGAGTCGACGAGGTCGAACCGGTGCCAGCTTGCCATCGGCGGGTCGGAGCGGTCATCCCAGTGCGGATGCGGACGGCCGTCGCGACTCCAGTCGTCGTGGGTGTGCGCCTTGCGATGCAGGTAGCGAAGCCACCCCATCGATCGCTGCGACAACCCCACGGCGGTCGAACCTAGCGGTGAACGAGAAGCGACGTACAGCCGTGGCGAACCTCGCCCGGCTCGGCGGCATCGATCGGGCTCGGCGGCGTGCGGTACCGTTCGCGACATGGACTCCGACCAGTTCGCAACCGCCCGAACCGACGCCGTTGCGGCCGCCATGGACGACATCCGGCGGATCGAGACCGACCTGGGTGTCACGAGGTCCGGAGTGGCGGCGATCCGTGACCGGTTGGTCGAGCTGAGCGCACGGCGCGAGCTGTTCCCCGCCGACCGATTCCCGGCACCGGATGCAGATGTCGCCGAATCGAGCTACATGTATCGGCTGGCCCAGGACGACGACGACCGGTTCGCCCTGTACGCCCAGTCGAGCCGTGGCCACGTCGAGACGCCGCCCCACGACCACACGACCTGGGCGGTTGTCGTGGGCCACGCCGGGAGCGAACTGAACCGGTTCTACGACCGCTCGGCCGATGGCGTCACCGAGACCCACCGGTATCTCGTCGAGGCGGGGAGGGGCGTGGCGATGCTGCCCGACGACGTCCACTCGATCCACATCGACGGGCCTGCGCTGAACTTCCATTGCTACGGGTTGGCACTCGAACGTCTCGACCGGCGTGAGTACTACAACGCGGCCGAGAGGCGTTGGAAGTACTTCCGCTCGGTCAGCGGCATTCGCGAGGCACGCTCCGGTCTGCTCTGCTGATGGCCGACGACGCCCGAACGATCGACCCGGCGACGCTCGCCGACTGGCTCGTCGACGGCGGCGAGATCGCGGTGCTCGATGCCCGCGAGCAGGGCGTCTTCCTCCGCAGTCACCTGTTCCACGCCGCGTGCGTACCGCTCTCACATCTCGAGATGCGACTGCCGTCGCTCGTGCCCCGTCAGAACACGAGAATCGTGTGGTGCGACGACGGGGTCGAAGATCTCGCCGAGCGCGCGCTCGACCGATCGGTCGAACTCGGGTGGTCGAACTGCTCGGTGCTCGCCGGCGGCCTCGACGGATGGGCGGCATCGGGCCGCGAGGTCTACGCCGGCGTCAACGTGCCATCGAAGGCGTTCGGCGAGCACGTCGAGCACACGTACCGCACTCCACGACTCCCCGCGGCCGAGGTTCATCAACTGATCGAAGACGGCGCAAACATCGTCGTGCTCGACTCACGGCCGATCGAGGAGTTCCGCCGGATGAGCATCCCCACCGGCACCGACTGTCCGGGCGCGGAGCTGGTGCACCGGGTGAAACAGGTCGTGACCGACCCGGAGACGCTCGTCGTCGTGAACTGTGCCGGTCGAACGCGCAGCATCATCGGCAGCCAGTCGCTCGTCAACGCCGGCCTCGAGAACCGGGTCGTGGCACTCGAGAACGGCACCATGGGCTGGGAGCTCGCCGGGTTCGACGTCGACCGTGGGCGCGAGGAGCACGCTCCCGAACCGTCACCGACCGCACGGGCTTGGGCGGAGCGGGCGGCGTCCGACGTCGGTCGCCGCTTCGGTGTCCGCACGGTCGACCACGACGAGATCGCTGCCTGGCAGGCCGACACCGATCGCACCACGGTGCTGCTCGACGTGCGAACGCCCGAGGAGTACGAGGCCGGGCACCTGCCGGGAAGCGTCAGCGCCCCAGGGGGTCAACTCGTGCAGGCAACCGACGAGTACATCGCGACCCGCAATGCCCGCCTGGTCCTGGTCGATGACACAGGTGTGCGATCGACGATGACCGCGTCGTGGCTCCGGCAGATGGGGTGGAACGACGCCGTCGTCCTCGAACGGGCCCTCGCCGACCGCACGCTCGAATCCGGCCGCCCCCCTCGACGTTCGGTCGGTCGGGCCGCCACCATCGCGGTCTCCGAGTTGGCGTCGGCGCTCGTCTCGAGCGGCGACGAGATCGCAGTGCTCGATCTGGGCACCAGTCTGAAGTACCGCGACAAGGGCCACATTCCCGGCGCCTGGTGGGGTGTCCGGAGCCGGCTCGACCAGGCCCGATCTGCGATCGGGAGCATCGAGACCCTGGTGTTGACCTCGACCGACGGCCAACTCGCCAAACTGGCAGTGACCGATGCCTCACGTCATTGGCCCGAAGCGAAGGTGGTGGCGCTCGCCGGCGGCAACAAGGGATGGCGGCACGCGGGCCACGAGATGAAGCCCGGATTCACTCGGCCGACCACCGACGCCGACGACGTCTGGTACAAGCCCTACGACCATCGGGGCGACGTCGCGCAACAGCACATGCGGGACTACCTGACCTGGGAGATCGCTCTGGTCGAACAACTGGAGCGCGACCCGACGGTGTCGTTCCCCGCGTTCGACTGAATCCGTCGCCCGACGCGTCGGGCAACCCGATCCACATCGGTGCCCGTGGGGAATGTCCACCGGCTGAATCGGTTGAACAAGTTGTGATCCCCAACACCTACGACAACATCGTCCGATCCGGATTCCGACTCCTCAACCGCCTCGTCGAGCCGGCGCTCGACCGTGGCATCGGCAATCCGCTCCCGATCGGCGTCGGCGCCGTCGTCGTCGAGACCACCGGCCGCGTCAGCGGCCGACCGCGACGTGTCCCGCTGATGACGAGCCGGATCGGCGACCGCCTGATCGTCTCGACCGTCCGGCCCGACTCCCAGTGGATGGCCAATCTCGAAGCCGACAACAAGGTGCGTGTCCAGGTCGGCGGCGAGTTCCGCGATGCGACCGCCGAGGCCACACGCGGACCGCTCAACGTGGCAGTCCTCCAGCTCACCTGACCTGCCGACGCTCAGGACCAGGTATCGGGCGCCAACCACACGGCGGTGTCGCTCGGCAGTTCGCCACCGACCGGGTCGGACGCGATCAAGACCGTGCCGGTCGGGATCGTCATGGGAGCGCTGCCCATGTTGACGACGCACCGGGCACCGCTGCCGCGGGTGAACGCCAACACGTCGGGGCCGAGATCGAGCAGTTCGATCTCCTCGTCCGAGCACATCCACTCCTGACGGAGCCGAATCGCGTGGCGGTAGAGGTGCAGCGTCGATCCGGGGTCCGCCACCTGAGCGGCGACCGAAACGGCGCCGAATTCAACCGGTTGCGGCAGCCACGATGCCACCGCTCCGAAGCCGAAGGACGGCCCGTCGATTGTCCAGGGAATCGGGACCCGGCACCCGTCGCGTCCCTTCTCGGTGTGTCCCGAGCGTCGCCACACCGGGTCGTCGAGCACGTCGATCGGCAGGTTCCAGACTTCGTGCAACCCGAGTTCCTCACCCTGGTAGACGTACGTCGAACCGGGCAGCGCCAACGTGACCAGTGCAGCGGCACGAGCGCGACGCGACCCCGAGGCTCGGTCGAACAGGTCGTGCGGACCCGTCAACGACCATGTCTCGAGATCGGTGCCGGACGGAAGCCCGTATCGCGTCGGGTGACGCATCACGTCGTGGTTCGACAACACCCAGGTCGGATTCGAGCCGACCGCTGCCGCGGCGTCGACGGCGTGGTCGATGATGGCGGTGAAGTCCCTGGCGTTCCAGGTCGCATCGAGCAGGTCGAAGTCGAACGCCTGGTGGAACTCGTCCGGTCGCACGTACAGGGGGCGCTGCGTCGCATGGACCGACGCCTCGGCGACCATCATGCGGTCGCCGTACTCGTCGAGCGTTCGCCGCCACGACTGGTAGATCGGGTGCAGCTCGTCGCGATCCCAGAACGGATGGTCGGGAACGACGACGGAGCGCACGTGCTGCGGCCGATCACCGAGATCGACCCATTCGGGATGTTTGACCAGGCCGTGTGCGACGTCGACCCGGAATCCGTCGATCCCCCGATCGAGCCAGAAGCGGAGCACGTCGTCGAACTCCGCTCGCACCTCCGGGTGATCCCAGTTCAGGTCGGGTTGGCTCGAGTCGAACAGGTGGAGGTACCACTCGCCGTCCTCGGGGTCATCGTTGAGCCGTGTCCACGCCGGCCCACCGAAGACCGACGGCCAGTCGGTCGGCGGTTCCGAACCGTCACCGCGTCCGGGCAGGAAATGGTACCGCCGCCGCTCGCGGCTCCCCGGTGCCGACGCGACGGCCGATCTGAACCATTGGTGATCGGATGACGTGTGGTTCGGCACCAGGTCGACGATCACCCGGATGTCGCGATCATGCGCCTCGGTGAGGAACGCTTCTGCTTCGGCGAGGTCCCGTAGCGAGCGTCGATGTCGCGGTAGTCGGAGACGTCGTACCCCCCGTCGCGCAGCGGCGACGGGTTCCACGGATTGAGCCACACGGCGTCGACGCCGAGCGACTCCAGGTAGGGCAACCGCGATCGCAGACCGGCGATGTCTCCGGTGCCGTCGCCGTTGCCGTCGGCGAACGACCGGATGTAGATCTGATAGACGAGCGCCCGGCGCCACCACGCGACATCTGCGTCGTGTCCGCGATCCGGTCGAGCTTCGCGTCGGGGTTCCGGTCGAGGTGTGTTCACGGGCGGTCTCCGAGGGTGACGGCGACGACATCCGACCGGAGCCGACCGGAGCCGTCGTCGACGGTGGCGATGATCTCGACCGGCGTGGCGGTCGGCAGGTCGGTGTTGTTCCAGTAGAGGCGGTACGGCGGTGCGTCGTCGACGCCGAGCACGACGGGTTCGGCCCCGTCGACGGCAGCGGCGAACGTGACCTCGGCGTACCGGCGGTCGGCGAGTTCGGCTTCGATGCGGTACCGAGATGTCGGGATCTCCGCGCCACCGGCTGGGCGGACGATCTCGATGGTCGGCTCCTCGTCGGGCGCTGCGAGCGCGGTCGTCGCCATCAGGACGATGGTGCTGAGTGGCGGCACCAGGAGGACGGTGGCTCCGCTCATGTCGGTGATCGTCGGGCCGGCGTTCGGGCCCCGTAGCACGGTGAACTCCGTGTCGGCCGACAGCAGGTCGAGTTGGACAGGGGTCAACTCGTCGCCGGTGTTCGTGGCCACGACGTACTCGATGCGCTCCTCGCGGTCGATGCGCGAGAACGCGAAGATCGGGCCGTCGGCCGGATGAACGATCTGTGCGCCCGTCCCGAACACCGGATGATCCGACCGCACCTGGTTGAGCTCGGCGATGTGCCGGTACAGCGGGTGCTCCGCATCGAAGTTGTCGTCGGCCGGGGTGGCGTCACTTCCGATGTTCTCGTCGTCGACGTACTCGGGGGTGCTCGACGGGAACATGTCCTGGCGGGCGAGCCGATCGCCACCGTCACCGGTGAAACCCTGCTCGTCTCCGTAGTAGACGACGGGGGTGCCCCTGGTGAGGAACAGCAGGTCGAGGCCCAGCCGCGCCCGTGCCAACAGGTCGTCCTCGTCGGCACCCGGGTTGGCGACGTCGATGGTGTAGCCCATCCGTCCTTCGTCGTGGTTGCCGAAGAACGTCACCTGCATCGACGCGTTGTTGTCGTGGTCGGTGAACCAGTCGTCGTCGTCGAAGGCCTGGGCGAGGAACCGACCGTCGCCGCCCTCGGCGACATGGCCGCGCAGCGCCTCGTCGACGATGAAGTCGAGCGTCGAGGTCACGCCGAGGTTCGTGTACGACGACTGCTGGATGGGGTCCTGGTTGAAGACCTCCCCGAACAGCAGGAACTCCTGCTTGCCGAGCTCGGCGGCCCGCTCGCGGATCGCTGGAGCGAACTCGGCCCAGAACTCGTCGTTGACGTGCTTCATCGTGTCGACCCGGAAGCCGTCGACGTCGTACCGCTCGATCACGTCGCCGTAGAGGCCGATCATGCCATCGACCACACGGGGGTGTTCGGTGAAGAGGTCGTCGAGGCCGAAGAAGTCGCCCCAGGTATCGCTCTCACCGTTGAACGTCGAGTTGCCACGATTGTGGTAGAGGGTCGGGTCGTTCAACCACGCAGGAGACTTGGCGGTTGCGTCGTCCGGGTCGACGAGCACCGGCGTGTAGGGGAACGATGTCGCGGCGTCGAGCTCAGGGAAGTCGGGCGAGCCGGCCACGGTCGCAGGGTCGAACGATCGGCCCGTCGCGTCGAGGTAGGGCGCCGACCCCGACCCGACGTACGCCGACGAGCCCTCGGCGTACGTGATGACGTCTCCGGTGTGGTTGATCACGATGTCGAAGATGACGGCGATGTCGAGGTCGTGCGCGGCCCGGATGAACGCCTGCATCTCCTCCTCGGTCCCGAGGTGCGGATCGACGGTGTCCCAGTCGACCTGCCAGTACCCGTGGTACGAGGAGGACGACCGCTCGATCGTGCCGTCTCCTTGCACGAACCGATTGGTGAACGGTGGCGTGATCCAGATCGCACCCATGCCGAGGTCGGCCAGATAGGGCAGGCGGGCGGTCAGCCCGGCAAGGTCGCCGCCGTGGTGGAAGCCACGGTCCTCGGGCAGGAAGCCGTGATCGAGTGGGCCACCGTCGATGCCGGCGGTGTCGTTCGTGGGGTCCCCGTTGTCGAACCGGTCGGGCATCACGAAGTAGATCGAACGATCGGACAGCGAGTTGCGGACGGGCGCCGCAACGGGTCCGACGAACTCCGCCGGTTCGGTCGTCGGCGGAGTCGACGGTTGCGCCTCGTTGGCAGGCTCGGCGACCGTCGTGGCGGGTGTTGTGGGTGTGCTCGGAACGGCGTCGCCCGCACCCGAGCAGGCCGCCGCGACGAGCGCGATCGTGATGGCGGCCGCCACGCCGGAGCGCGACACGGTGGTCAACCCTTGACGCCGCCGGCGGTGAGACCACCGATGATGTGCTTCTGCGCCAGGATGAACACGACGACGATCGGTGCGGCACCCAGCAGCGCAGTTGCAGCGAGGATGCCCCACTTCGCGTTGTAGCCCTCGGCGAGGAACGACTGCAGGCCGACGGGCAGCGTGAGTTGGTCGGTGCCGCTCAGCAGGAAGCTCGCGAGCACGAACTCGCTGAAGATCGTGATGAAGCTGATCATGAAGATCACCGCCAGCATCGGTCGGGCGAGCGGCATGATGATCCGGAAGAAGATCGTCAGCGAGCCGGCGCCATCGATGCGGGCGGCCTCGTCGAGCGACTTCGGCACCGAGTCGAGGAATCCCTTCAGCAAGAACGCATTGAAGCCGGCGGCACCACCGATGTACACGAGTATCAAGAAGGCGTGGGTGTTGAACCCGATGGAGCTCCAGACCTCGCCGAACTCCTGGGACAGCACGAAGAAGGCGATGAACCCGAGGAACTGGGGGAAGATCTGCATGACGAGCAGCGAGGTGAGCAACGCTCGCCGCCCGCGGAACTCCATCCGGCTGAATGCGTACGCCGCCAGCGCGGCGATGAGCACGTTCATCGATGCTGCGATCAGGCCGATGTAGAAGCTGTTCCACATCCAGGTGCTGACCGGGGAGACGTCGTTGTCGAAGATCGCCGTGAAGTTGTCGAGTGTGACCTCCCGAGGGATCAGACGGGCCGATGACAGGCTGTTGGCCGAGTTGAACGCGGCCGAGACGATCCACACGACCGGGTAGAGCGCGAAGATCGACGCCGCGATCGCGAACAGGTGGCGACCGCCGGTGCGCCGGAACCTGACCCGAACGGGCACCTTTCTCGTCCTCGAACGTCGAGGTGGCGCTGAATTCACTGGTCATAGATGTCCTCCAGTTTCTTGGTCAGCCGGAAGCTGAGCGCCGACGTCGTGGCGAGCACCAGGAAGATGATCACGACGATCGCCGAGGCGAGCGCGTACTGGTTGCCTCGTCCGGCGCCGGCCGCGACGTCGAAGGTGAACGAGATCAAGATGTCGGTCGAACCGACCGGGACGTCGTAGCCGGTCAGCGGTGGCCCGCCGTTGGTGAGCAGGTAGATGAGTACGAAGTTGTTGAAGTTGAACGCAAACGCTCCGATCAACAACGGCGCCGTGGAGACGAGCAACAGCGGCAGCGTGACCATCCGGAACGTCTTCCAGGGCCCGGCGCCGTCGACACGGGCCGCCTCGATCAGTTCCTCCGGGATCGACGTCAGCGCTCCGGAGTTGATCAGGAACATGTAGGGGAAGCCCAGCCACAAGTTCACGAGCAACACACTGATCATCGCCGTCGTTCCTCTCGCCCAGCCAGTTGACGGCAGGGATGCCGAACGTCTCGAGCAGCACGTTGATCTGACCGAAGTCGGGGTTGAGCAACCCCCGCCAGATCAGGATCGAGAGGAACGCCGGAATCGCATACGGCACGATGTAGATCGACCGGTACACGGAACGCCCGCGCATGTCGTCGTTCTTGAGAGTCAGGGCCAGGGCGAGGCCCAGCGCGAACGTCATGATCACCGACATGAAGGCGAACACCACGTTCCAGACCAACACCCGGAGAAAGGGAGCCCGGATCCGTTCGTTGGTGAAGATGTCCGCGTAGTTGTCGAACCCGACGACCTGCTGCCAGCCGGCCAACGACTGGTCGAGGGCGTACAGCGGCACGTTGTCGCAGACACCGCTCGCGCACACGATGCCCGAGTCCTCGGCCAACAGTGCAACACGTTGCACCTCGTCCTCGGGCACGTCGTCACAGACGAAGGTACCGACTCCGGACGGGCATGTCCGGTCCGCCTGGGCGTCGTAGAGCGAGTCGGTCGCCTCGTCGTACACGAAGCGGTTTCCTCCGACGGTCACGCGCGCCGTGTTGAGCGTTTGCACGACGGCAGTGGCGTTGCCGGGCAGGTCGAGCACGGCCGCCTCGAGCCGGCGGTTCTCGCCGGTGACCGCGAGGCCGGTGAGGAGTTCGTAGCCGTCGATCTCGTCGGGCGGCGCAGCGACGTCGATGTCGGTACCGGAGAGATCGGTGACCGGATCGACCATCGGCTCGTCGGCGGCAGTGCGGGGAATCCCGATGAACGGTTCGACGCCGTCGCCCGCGACGAGGAGGGCGAGCTCATCGCCGTCGTTGCGGTAGACCGCCATCGTCAACGTGGCACCCTGCTCACCGGTTCGGATCTCGACGTCTTCGAGGCGTTCGATCGCCTGGTCCTTGTCGAGCAGGTTCCCCGTCTGGAAATTCGTGAGCGAGATGTAGGCGGTGTAGAGCACCGGGTACACCACGAACACGGCCATGAGCACGAGGCCAGGTGTCAGCCACCTCGATGCCTGGGCCCTCGGGTTGAGATAGGCCCAGTTCACCATTGCCAGGGCGAAGAGCACCAGACCGGCGACCGCCCACGATCGGTTGGCGACGAACTGCGCGAGTCCGAGGATCAACAGCGCGTCGATGATCGCGACGAGCACCATTCGCAGCGACGAACGATCGGGTGCTCGACCGGCTGCGCTGCAGCCGGTCTCTGGCGCGCTGCTCGTTCCTGGTCGTCTCGGCCTGTTCGAGATCAGTCATCCGGCCACCCCCGTCGGGCCTCTTCATGAATGGTCGAGTCGGCCGGGTAGCCGCACCGAGTCGGCTCACCCGACATGAGGTGAACCGTGATCGGCGGGCGGCCATGTGGCCGCCCGCCAGGGATCACGTCAGATGGTCAGCCTGCGATGGCGCCGCGGACAGCCTCGGCGGCCGTGGCCATGGCCTCGGCGGCCGCAAGCTCGCCGTTGCGAACCAGCAGGATGTTGTCACCGAGTGGGCCCCACACCGATCCCATCTGGGGGATGTTCGGCATCGGGATTCCGTTCGCACCCGAGGCTGCGAACGTCTGCATCTCCGGCGAGTCGGTCAGGCCGTCCTGCACCGCGATCCAGGCGGTGCCGCGCGGGTCGGCGTCGTACAGCCCCTGCATGACCTCGTCGGTGGCGACGAAGTCGAGCAGGAAGGACTGCGCCAACAGCTCGTTCTCGGAGAACGCCGAGAGGTAGAAGCCCTGAGCCCCGACGAACGGCTGGATCGGCGCGTCGCCGATCTGCGGGATCACCGAGACGTCCCAGTTGACGGTGTCCTGCTCCTGCAGGCCACTGAGCTCCCACGGGCCAGTGATCCAGAACGCGGCGTCACCTTCGAGGAACAGGTTCTTCGCGCCGTCGTAATTCGTCGCCGGGATCACACCGGCGGCCACCTGCTGCTCGAGGAACTCGATGCCCTGGACGGCTTCCGGGGAGTCGAGGCCGACGTTCGCAGCATCGAAACCGGTCGCCTCGTCGTAGGCGAAGATGTAGCCGCCGTACGCCGAGACGAACGGGTAGTTGTGGTAGGCGTCGGCGCTGTCGCCGGCGCCGGGCACGACGACGCAGTTCTCCACCGCTGCCGCTTCACAGGCGGCGAGCATCTCGTCCCAGGTCGCCGGGGCGTCCGGCACGAGGTCGGTGTTGCGGTACATCGCCACCGCTTCGGTGGCGTACGGCACGGCGTAGACCTGACCCTCGAAGTTGAACGCGTCGAGTGACACCTGGAGGAACTGGTCGCTCTTGGCGCTCACGTCGACCGGATCGATGATGCCGCTCGCGGCGAGTTCACCTGACCAGTCGTGGGCACCGACGAAGATGTCGGGACCCTCGCCGGCCGGGGCGGCCTGGCTGACCTGATCGCGCATGGTCTCGTTGGTGACGAGCTCGACGGCGACATCGACGCCGGTGGCCTCGGTGAATGCCGGCGCGACTGCCTGGAGTGAGTCGACACGATTCTCGTCAGCCCAGATCACGAGACCCTCGAACGCTTCTTCGGACATCTCGTCCACGACTTCCTCGGTGGCTTCGGCGGACGACTCCTCGGACATCTCCTCGGTCGCCTCCGACGACGACTCCTCGGTCATCTCCTCGGTGGCTTCCTCGGTCACTTCCTCGGTCGCCTCTGCGGTGCCCTCTGCGGTGCCCTCCTCGGAGGTGCTCTCGTCTGCGGCGGGGGTCTCGTCGTCGCTCCCACAGGCGGCGACGACGAGCGTCGAGGCTGCCAGTAGTGCGACCAACGATCGGGTTCGCTTGGTCATGAAATCTCCTTGGGGATCACCCGGCGCACGCTGCGTCGCCGGCTCGGCTCGACGGATCACACCATCGAGTTCTTTCGCAACGTAACCCATTCTTTCATGAAAATGCAAGTCGACTTGCAGAATGTGCCACACTGTCGCCATGGTCACACCGACACCGCCTCGACCACCCTTGAAGGATGTCGCTGCGCTGTCCGGCGTGAGCGAGCCGACCGTGAGCCGGGTGCTCAACGGTCGCGAAGGTGTCGCCGCAGGCACGCGCCTGCGTGTCGTCGCCGCCCTCGAGCAGCTGGGTTACAGTGACATCCCCGAGCCTCAACCGACGCGACGCAATGTGGTCGGTCTGGTCTGCGGCGAACTGCAGAACCCGGTGTTCGCAGCATTCGTCCATCACATCTCGACGGCCTTGGGCCGTAAGGGCCACCTCACGATGGTGGCCGTCACCGATCGCGATTTCGCGCCGGAGGAACGCTGCATCGACGAACTCGAGCAAGGAGGCGTCGACGGGATCATCTTCATCGGTGGCCGTCACTCGGAGATCGACGGTGACCGCTCCCACTACCACCAACTGTCCGCGGCCGGTCGACCGATGGTGTTCGTCAACGGCGCGACCATCGACCTGCCGAGCCCACACATCTGGTGTGATGAACAGGCGGGTGCCCGCAAGGCCGTCAGCCACCTGATCGCATTGGGACACTCGAGCATCGGCTGCCTGCTCGGCTCCCCGCGGTTCGTGCCGACCGAGCGGTTCATCGCCGGCTACCGGTCGGTGCTGGCCGACGTCGGGCTCCCCGAACCCGACGGAGCGATCATCGACACCACGTTCACGCTCGAGGGCGGGAGGGCCGGCGCCACCCGACTCCTCGACCTGGGGATCACGGCCATGATCGCCGGCAACGACCTCATGGCCCTCGGCGCGGTCTTGGCATCGAGGACCCATGCGAGCGCCGGGCGAGCTGCGATCGTCGGCTACGACGGCACCGAGTTCACGGCGTACACCGATCCCCCGCTGACGACACTGCGCCAGCCGTTCGCCGACATGGCCCAATTGATCGCCGATGCGATCATCAGCGAAGTCGATGGTTCCCATCGTTTCCGCGATCGCTACATGTTCGAACCCCAGCTCGTGGTCCGCGACTCGTCGCACCCACTCGCACATCACGCCGTCGCCGGTCGCTGACTCCGATCGCGCCCGGTGATTGACGGACGGGCCGCTCTGCCGACACTGTTCGTATGACCGCGACTTCCCCGACCGGTGTGCGCTGCATGGTGATGCGAGGCGGCACATCGAGCTTCTCGATCGGATGCCGTCCCCGCACGTCCTCGACCACATGGCCCGAGTGCCGACCGCAGACGGTCTCGGGCAGGCACCGTTCCGAGCCCTGCTCGACCTGCAACGGGACGAGCGCTGCTGGGTCAAGATCTCCGGCGCCGAACACTTGACCGGTGACGGCCCACCGCCCTACGACGATGTCGTACCCTTCGCACAGGCGTTGGTCGACGCTGCGCCCGAACGAGTGCTGTGGGGTACCGACTGGCCGCACCCCGACGTCCGCCACGTGCCCGACGACGGCGACCTCGTCGACCTGCTGGTCGCCCTGATCCCCGACGAGCGGCTCCGCCGTCAGGTTCTGGTCACGAATCCCGAGACGCTGTACGAGTTCGGCTGATCAATCGAGCCGATCGACGTACTCGACACCGAGTTCGACCAGTCGCTCGCGGAGCCCGTAGAAGTCGACGCCGAGCTCGCCGGCCTCGAGCCGGGCCCGAACCGTCGCCTCCCGAGAGATCCGCTCGCGCGACTTCTCGAGTGCCCACGCCGCGTCGGCGCGAGGTACGACCACGACACCGTCGTCATCGGCGCACACCACATCCCCGGGATGCACGGTGATCCCGCCGAGCACGACCGGCACGTTGACCGAACCGGGCGTGTTCTTCACCGTGCCCTGGCAGGAGACGTGCTGCGACCACACCGGGAAACCCATCGCCCGGAGATCCGCTGTGTCGCGCACACCAGCGTCGATCACGAGTCCGCCAACGCCGCGAGCCATCAAGGAGGTCGCGATGAGATCGCCGAAACCCCCGTGTGTCGACGGTGCGGTGTTGACGACGACGAGCACGTCGCCGTCCTGGCACATCTCGACCCCTGCGTGGATCATGATGTTGTCACCAGGGTGGGTCAGGACCGTCACCGCCGACCCGGCGATGCGAGCCCCCTGCTGGATCGGGGTGAGGTGCGGGCCGACGTAGCCCACACGCCCGATCGCTTCGTGGACGGTGGCGGTCCCGATGGCACCGAGCGCGTCGACGACCGCAGTGTCGGCTCGATCGATGTGTCGCACGATCACGTGTGGGTTCATGCTGCTCCTGTCGGAAGTTCGAGGCGTGGGTAGACGCGCTGGACGTTGCCCGAGTAGATCATGGTCCACTGGTCGTCGGTGAGCCGTGCGTGGTCGATGTAACGCTTCGTATCGTCGTAGTACCCGCCGGTGAGCGGATCCTGACCCTTGACGGCCCCGACCATTTCCGACGCGAACGAGATGTCGGCGGTCGGCACCACGTCGACGAGCAGGTCGATGCCCGGCTGGTGACAGACGCACGTGTCGAAGAAGAGGTTCGCCATGAGTTCATCGAGGAGCGGCCAGCCGCCACCGTCGACCGTGTGATTGCCCTCTGCCATCCCCTTGAACCGACCCCAGCGGTACGGCACCGCTCCCCCACCGTGCGGGATCACCCACCGCATCGTCGGGAAATCACGGAACAGCCCGGAGGTGAGTGCCTGCATGAATGCGGTCGTGTCGGCTCCCAGATAGTGCGAAACGGTGGAGTGGAAGTGTGGAGTGGAAGTGTGGGTTGCACGCGGCGCTGACGTGGATGTCGCCGGAACTCGACTACCTCGCCGGATCACAGCTGGAGCAGGCATCACTGGCCGAGCAATACGCCGGTCTCGCGTTCGAGGACTGACCCACGGCGCTCGAGCGCGGCGTCACGCCATCGTGAGACCGCCGGACACCGACAGCGTCTGTCCGGTCGTGAAACTCGCTGCGTCCGAGGCGAAGTAGACGACAGCGGAAGCAACTTCTTCCGGACGACCCACCCGTTTCATCGGCGCTGCACTGGCCATCGCTCCCAGAACTCGATCGCTGTCCGGATTCGCGGCCGCGATCTCGCTGAGCAGCGGGGTGTCGGTCGGACCCGGACAGACCACGTTGGCAGTGATCCCGCGGCGCGCGACCTCTCGTGCCAGCGTCTTCGTGAACGCGATCGTTCCACCTTTTGCGCCGGAGTAGACCGCCTCCAACGACGACCCGACGCGGCCCGCGTCGGACGCGATGTTCACGATCCTCCCCCATTCGGCATCGATCATCGCCGGAACGCACCGGTGGGTGGTCCGGAGCATGCCCTTGAAGTTGACGTCGATGATGCGGTCCCAGAAGTCCTCGTCGGTGTCGACGAACTTCATGAACCGATCCCACCCGGCGACGTTGACGAGGATCTCGATCGGACCGAACTCGTCCTCCACGCGACGGCAACCTCGATCGACCGAATCGGCATCGGTGATGTCGAAGGCGACGGCCATCGCCTCACCATCAGCCGCTCTGATCATTGCCACTGTCTCGTTGGCTCGCACGGTCTGGATGTCGGCGACCGCGACTCGTCGCCCGGCCGCGGCCAGCTCGAGGCAGATCTCCCGACCGATGCCGCTGGCACCACCGGTGACGAGTGCGACCCGGCCACTCATGCCGCCCGAACCGCCGTTGCCACGTCGCCCCATTTCGCGAGCTGTACCGGATCGTTTCGCATCTGTGTCTCGCCGAGGTACATGACGACCCTCGCGGCCGTCCCCCGATACCGATCGACCAGCCGATCTGCGAGTCCGTCCCACGGAGCGGCGACGCCGAACACCTCGAACATCTCGTCGGTGATCTCGTCGCCGATCGTGTCGAGATCCCCGGCCTTCATCTTGGCGCGAATGCGCTCGGTCGTTCCCTCGAATCCGAGGTCGTCGAACTGGAATGCGTAGTTCGGGGTGCTCCCGTAGAACGCGATCTGCCGCTTCGCCTGCGCAACGTACGGTGCCCGTTCCTCAGGTGTGTCGCCCGGACAGGCGAAGACCGGAACGATGAGGTCGACCTCGGCGACGTCGCGACCGGCCCGTGCGGCGCCCTCGGCGACCTCGGGCAGCAGGCGCTGCTCGATGTAGGACATCGAATGGAGCGGATGCACGTGAAGACCGTCGGCGACCTCGCCGGCGACCCGCGTCATCAAGGGTCCGACCGCCGACATGTCGACGCGCATCGGGTGCTCGTGGCGCTTGGGCGCCCAATCACGAGGGAGCAGGCTCAGTTGCCAGAACTCGCCATCGTGGTCGAGCCGCTCCTCCCGGTTGAACGCTCGAAAGCACGCCTTGACGGCGAGCACGTAGTCGCGCATCCGAGCCGCTGGACGGTCGAACTCGACACCGTATCGACGCGTCACGTGGGCCTTCACCTGACTGCCGAGCCCCAGCCGGAAACGACCATCCGTGTTCGCAGCGAGCTCGTACGCGACGGCGGCGGAGACCATCGGGCTGCGCGGGAACGCCACGGCGATCCCGGTCGTGAAAAAGAGCTCCGGCGCTGCCATCGAAGCCGCCGCGATCTGCATCCACGGGACCTGGGTGGTCTCCGTGTACAGCATCCCGGAGAAACCGGCTCCTTGGAGCAAACGAGCAAGTTCGGCGGAGCCCGCCCACGTCGACGATCCGGTCATCAGGTCGATCTCCACGTCGCCGACAGTACCCCCGGCACGATTCGACTGCCATGGTGAAGGGCGCAGCCGGCGGGTGGGGCGGCGTCGCTGACGCCACCGGACGCCACCCGGGGGCGGTCCCCCCGATGGACGCACCGATCACCGACAACGTGTCCGCCGGTGGCACCGGAGACGACCGGCGACACCGTCACTGCCGAGGGTGACCTGCGGGCGCCGACCGGGCGCTGTCAGACTGGAGAGTGTGCGTGGTACGACGTCGTCGCCCTGGGTGTCGGCCGTCGGCGTCCTCGCCGCGTTGGCGGTGTTCACCGGGTGCCAACGCGACGGCTCGACGGTAGACGGCGCCATCACGAGCGTCGTCGCCAGCGCTGCTCCCACGACACCGGCGACGACCTCGAGCACCACCACGATCCCGACCTCGAGCACCACCGCGAT
Source organism: uncultured Acidimicrobiaceae bacterium (assembly GCA_963792905.1). GTDB lineage: Bacteria > Actinomycetota > Acidimicrobiia > Acidimicrobiales > Ilumatobacteraceae > Ilumatobacter. Next base: position 320,771 of record CAWBYE010000019.1, on the reverse strand, counting down.
CCCGGCGACGAGCACGACGACCACCAACCCGAGCACGACCACCGACCCGAGCACGAGCACCAGCACGAGTCCGAGCACGAATCCGAGCACGAGCACCACGACCAGCACCACGACCAGCACCACGACCAGCACCACGACCACTGTGCCGGTCGGGACGAGAGGCCGTTCCGGATCGATCCAGGATGTCCGTCCTCCGTCAGACATCCCGCCGCCGCCGCTCCCAGAGGGCTGGGACATCGGCATCATCGGCTTCTCGGTCCAGGGCCGCGAGATCAGTGCGACCACCCGGTCGGTCGTCGACCCCCGGCACACCGTGCTCGTCATCGGTGGCCTCCACGGCAACGAGCCGGTGTCACCACCGACCGTCCGGGGCCTGGTCGCAGCGAACCTGCCGACCGACGTCGAGGTCTGGTTGGTGCCCGAGGCCAACCCTGACGGTGTCGCCGCCGGCACCCGGTGGAACGGCAACGGAGTCGACCTCAACCGCAACTTCGGTTGGGACTGGCGTGCCTCCGACGGCGGACCGGAACCGCTCTCCGAACCCGAGTCACGGACACTGACCGGGCTGATCGAACGACTCCGACCCGACGTGGTCGTTTGGGTCCACCAGCCGCTCGGATACGTCGGCTCCATCGGCCCGACCGACCGCGCCTTCGAGCAGGCATGGGCCGCCGGGTCGGGCACACCGGTTCGATCGGGCGTGACTCAGCACGGTGGAGGTGAGAGCTGGACCGCGTTCGTTGCGGGCCTCCCCTCGATGCTCATCGAGATCGACTCGTGGGCAGCGACGCCCGAGATGGTGGCTGCCCACCGCGGCGGCTTCGAAGCGCTCGTCGCTGCGCTCGCCTGAGTTGCGATCGAAGTACACGGATCTCCGCTCCCCGGTGGGAGGCGCGACGGATGGTCGGCGCATGGCCCGCCGGCTCGTTCGCTCCGCCGCTGTGCTGCCACACTCCTGTCGGATACCAAGATGATCGTCGAATCACTGCTTCCACTGGGCAAGCTCGATCCCGGGCTCCGTGAGCCCGAGACACCGCTCGACATCCGACGGTTCGCCGAACTGGCCCGGGTGGCCGAGGACGTCGCCCTCGGTGCGGTGCTCGTCGAGGAGACGAAGGACGATCCGTTCCAGATGCTGGCACTGGGCGCCGCCGCAACCTCCACGATCGGCCTGGGCACCTCCGTGGCGATCGCATTCCCACGGAGCCCGACCGTCACGGCGATGTCGGCCTGGTCGCTGCAGAAGCTCTCGGGTGGGCGTTTCGTGCTCGGGCTCGGCACTCAGGTGCGCGCTCACATCGAACGTCGATACGGGGCATCCTGGTCGGCACCGGCACCGTGGATGCGCGACTACGTGAACGCGATGCGAGCGGTCTGGCGCAGCTGGCAGCATCGAGAACCGCTCCGGTTCGAGAGCGAGCACTACGACCTGAACCTCATGGTGCCGCTGTTCGATCCGGGGCCGATCGAGCATCCCGACATCCCGGTGCACGTCGCGGCGATCGGGCCCAACATGTGCGCCGTCGCCGGCGAGGTGGCCGACGGAGTGCGGCTCCACCCGGTCTGTACGCCACGATTCATCGACGAAGCCGTGTTGCCGAACGTCGCACGCGGCGCGGCACGAGCGGGCCGCGACCTCCGCTCGATCGAGGTGTGCATGAAACCTCTGGTCGGCACCGCACCCGACGACGAGCAGCTCGAACGGGTCATCGACACCGTGCGGGCGCGCGTGAGCTTCTATCTGTCGACACCTTCGTATCGCCGGACCTTCCAACTTCACGGCTGGGGCGATATCGCCGAACGTGCGTCCGTGCTGTCGCGAGAGCAGCGGTGGGACGAGCTACCCGGGTTGGTCCACGACGAGATGCTCCACGAGGTTGCGGTGATCGGCACGTACGACCGGATCGCCGATCGCCTCAACGAGCGGTATGCCGGACGCGTCGACCGCATCGAGTTCTCGATCCCTGTCAACGGCCCTGACGATGCCGATCGCTTCCGGGAGATCCTCGTTCGCCTCAGCTGACGGCGACCGCTGTGGACCTGCGGTCAGATCCCGGTCGCAGGTGACCGTTCGGCGAGCAGCGTGGCCAGCTTGCGCATGCCGGCGGAGAAGCCCGCGCCGCCGAGCCACCCGAGCACAGGTGCGAGGAACTGAGGCGTGTACGGTACCGTGACGTCTTCGAGCCATACCAGTGCGGCTCCGTCGCCATCGGGTCCGACCGTGAAGGCGGCTCGACCACGGAGCACCGGGCCCAGCTTCGCGACCTCACATGCTCCGCTGGACGTTGTGCCGTCCCAGTCGCAGCTCACTACTTCCATCCGGTCCGGAAGCGCGAGTGGTCCGAGTCCGGTGGTGGCCGTGAATCGGGCTCCGACCGCCGTGGGGTCGGCGGACTCGACGTCGACCCGGGTCATCGGGATCCAGTCGGCATGGCCCGCCCAATCGACGAGCTCGTCCCAGACCGCGCCCGGAGATGCCTCGAAACGGTGACGGACTTCGAACTCGACGTGGGCCATACCTTCAGAGTGCCCCCGATCGGGATCCCTGAAACCGGCTGGACCCTGAGATGATCTCAACACGTGTACGCAACACCGCCGGCTCGCTCGATGACTTCGGTGCCGACCAGTGCTCGAGCGTGACGCTTCACCGCTCCGTTCTCGCTTGCGACGCGTTCGATCATCGCGGACGTTGGGTCTAGGCGATGCCGACCGGTGCTCGAGCGTGACGCTTCACCGCTCCGTTCTCGCTTGCGACGCGTTCGATCATCGCGGACATTGGGTCTAGGCGATGCCGATCCGTTTGGCGGCGCGAGCCGCGCTGGCGGGGCCGCCGAGTTGGCGGAGCAGAAGGAGCCCGTCGATGATGGCGATGGCCGCCTCTGCTTCGGCGCGGCGCTGGCTCGCCGACCCCGTCAAGCACGTCGTGAGCCAGTCGATCCATGCGTCGACGAGTTGTGGCACCAACGCATCGAAGGGCGCACGGCCCGCGGTCGCGAGGCCGTTGGCTTCGAAGAACAACGAGAAGATCGGGTCCGCCTCGACTCGAGCGAGCACCGGCCACGCGGCCCGTGCGAGTTCGATGTGGTTGTCTGCCGGCATTGCGAAGGCATCGCCGAGAGTCTGCTGGAGTTGCAGCCCCATCGACATGACGACCTCGCTGATCAGGTCATCCTTCGTCGGGAAGTAGTAGACGACGGTTCGGTCGTTGATTCCGAGCCGCTTCGCCAACCGACCGAACGTCAGCTTGCTGAGCCCATCGTCGAGGGCAGCGGCCAACGCTCCGTCGAGGATGTCCTGTTTGGTGTGCTTGTAGCCCATCTCGACCTTGACTGTAGTGATCGCTACGAATAGAGTTTGTAGTTGTCACTACAAACCATGGTGAATCTGCGGCCGTATCGCAAACGGCGACTGCGCACCGACGGGACGCCCACGTGACCGAGAGAGCCCACCATCATCACCGGAGGAGAACCTTGTCCACATTGACCGACACCGAAGCGTCCGACCTCTTCCGGCGCGAGCCGGATCGCTTCCTCGACGTCGGAGCGGGGGAAGCCGCCTACCGCGTGGTCGGTACGGGGCCTGACGTTCTGTTCGTGCACGGTTGGCCCGTCAGTTCGGCAACGTTCCGGAGGCTGCTTCCGCACCTGGTCGACCATGTGACCTGCCACCTCATCGACCTCCCGTCAGCCGGTTCCAGCCACTTCGACGCCGACACACCGATGTCGGTCGAGCAGCACATCGAGACAGTCCGCCGGGTGGTCGACCTTCTCAAGTTCGACCGGGTCGCCGTCGTGGGCCACGACAGTGGCGGCCTCATCGCCCGCCACGCCATGGTCGGCGATTCCCGCCTCAGTGCCATGGGCCTGATCAACACCGAACCGCCGGAACCGAGCTGGCGCTTCAAGTCCTTCATTGCTGCTCGTCGTCTGCCGGGCCTCAGCGCTGGGCTCGGCTGGGTTGCGGGCAAGCCTCGCATTCGTCGAAGTCGTCTCGTGTTCGGCGACGCCTTCACCGATCGTTCCTTGCTGGATGGTGAGTTCGATGAGTTCTTCTTCAGACCCCTCGACGAGATCCCCGGCCGCCGCGACGCCGCAGCCAAACTGCTTCGAAGCTTCGACATGCAACTCGTCACCGACCTCACCCGGATCCATCGAGAGATCCACGTTCCTGTGCAGCTCGTCTGGGGCGACAAGGATCCGTTCTTTCCTGTCGGCAAGGCGAAGGCGATGGTCGACGACTTCCCCGACGCCCAACTCGAAATCATCGAGGGCGCCGGCTTGTTCTCACACGAAGAGCGCCCCGCAGACGTCGCGCGGGCGCTCCTCCCGACGCTGACCGCCGCACCTTGACGGCCGGTGCCCGCAGCGGCGACATGCGCGGACAGACGACGTCGTCGAATTCGTTCACAGCTCGGGAGCTACCGTCTGGCATGGACCAGCCAGACAAGCACGCGTACGTCCTCGACCTCTCGGCCCCGGAGTTCGCGGCGGCGCAGCGCACGGCCGACAGCAGCCGCAACACGGTCATCCGGCCGGTTGTGCCCACCGACGCGGAGGCACTGGCCGAGCTGATGCTCGAGGCCTACCGCGGCACCATCGACTACGAGGGCGAAGAGATCGAAGAGGCCAGCGAGGCCATTGCCGACTTCTTCGCCGACACCCCGCTGCTGGATGCCTCGATGATCGCCTCCATCGACGGCGCAGCTGCCTCGGCAGTGCTGGTCGTCTCACTCGACGTTGGCCCGTTCATTTCATTCGTCGTCTCCCATCCTCGGCACCAGCGAACCGGCCTCGCCGCCCAGGTCGTCACCGCCGCTTGCCAGCGGCTCGTCGATTCCGGCGAGAACCGGGTCAGCTTCGCCATCACCGAGGGCAACATCGCATCGGAAGCGCTGTTCGGACGACTCGGCGCGGTGCGGCTGCCACCGTGACGAACGGCTGCGTCTCGCCCTCCGTTCGCCCTCTCGGCCACGACCGATCAGGGGTCTTCGCAGTTCACGCCGCCTGGAGTCGGGCGGCTCGGCGGGTCCGGGCCGCGTAGCCTCGCCTCGCGGGCTTCTCTGACGTCGTGGTGTCTCCGCACCAGCTCGATCTCGAGGTCTACGAGATCGAGAACGACGCGCTCGACCGTCAAAGAGCCGTCCTCGATGCGATGAGCGAGCTCGCTCCGTGGGCGAATCCACCACGCTGCGAAGCCGGCTTCGAGGACGTCATGCGAGTGCTGCGTCCCGGCGGCTCGATGGTCGTCGTCGACAACGATCTTCGCCACGGAGAGTTCGCTGAACTCGTTGTGGGTTCCAGTTGGGCCGAACCACAGGGAACCGCGGTAACCACTGACGCCTGGTGGCACGAGCGAGGTGCATCGCGAACAGAGGTCATGAGCGACTGGGCGTTCGACTCACGCAGAGACATGGAAGCAGTGCTCCGGTTGGAACTTCCCGCCGACATCGTCGACCCCTGGCTGGCCGAGCACCCCGAACGGACCGCCATCACCTACGGATACGTCCTCTTCGCCGCCACGAAGCCGAAACGCCGAACAGTTCACTGACCGACGCGGCGACGTTGGGCCGAATCGCCGTCGTGGTCCGGTCGATGCGTCAGCGGAACTCGCCAGGTCAGACCGATCGAGCGCAACCAGTAGCGTCGGGCCACGAATCAGGAGGCTGACATGTCGAACGACGAAAACACCCCACTCACCCCGCCCAAACCACCACCGCCACCACCGCCGCCGCCGCCGCCGCCGTCTGGCAGCTCGCCCGGCCTGCCGGCTGCAGCGCCCTATCCAGCACGCCTCGACGTCGCCTATCCCGAAGAGCTCAACCGTGTGACCACCGCATTCCGTCTGATCCTGATCATCCCGATCGCGATCGTGATCAGCGTGCTGACCGGTGGCGGCACGCAATACGTCCAGACCTCGGACGGCGCCTGGGTTCAGACGACGACGGCGAGCATCAGCGGCGGCCTGTTCGGAGCCACCCTGCTCATGATCCTGTTCCGGCAGCGATACCCACGATGGTGGTTCGATTTCGCGCTCGAGCTCACTCGGTTCGGAGCTCGGGTCGGCGCCTACTTTGCGCTCCTGACCGACACGTACCCGTCCACGGTCGAGCACCAGGCCGTCGCTCTCGACATCGACTACCCGAACGTCGAGCGAGACCTCAACCGATGGCTCCCACTGGTGAAGTGGTTCCTCGCGATCCCTCACTACATCGTGCTGATCTTCCTGGCGATCGGCGCCTTCGTCTCGGTGATCATTGCCTGGTTCGCCATCTTGTTCACCGGCCGGTACCCCAGAGGGCTGTTCGACTATGTCGTCGGAGTGGCACGCTGGGGCCTCCGGGTGCAGGCCTACGTCGGGCTGCTCACCACCGACCGCTACCCGCCGTTCTCCCTCCGCTGAGCTCCACACGGGCCAGCCGCTCTGGCCGGCCGGTGTGATCAGCCGGTGCAATCAGCCGGTTCGAACCCGGTCGGTGGCCCGGCCGAGTTCATCGCGCGACGTCGACCGACGCGACAAGTAGCCTCGCGATCGTGGTTGTCCTACGGCACGGCGCACTGCTCGGTGCCTCGCTGCTCACCGTTGCCGCCTGCAGCCAGGCCGATCTGGCGAGTGACTCCGGCAACGCGGCGACGACGATGGCCGTCCCAGCGACGTCTGCGCCCGCGCCGGCGACGGCGCCGCCGGCACCCCCGTCGCCGACCAGCACCGATCCGACGACGGAGAACGAGGTCGAGGGCGGCCGCGACCTTGCGTGCATTGCCACGGTCGCCGCCGGCGACTCGCTCTCGAAGATCGCCGGCGGTGTCGAGGGAGTCACGATCGAGGAGATCCGAGCCGAGAACTGGCTCGGCGAGAATCACGTGATCCACCCCGGTGACGAGCTCGACGTCTGCGTCGGCAACGACATCGACGACGTGCGTGGCACGTCGCGCCTGGCGCCCGAGCCCGCCGCTGTCAGACGTCAGCAGCAGCGCTTGAACGAACTGTTCGCCCCCTATCGAATCGCCGACCTGGCAGTCGACGGCGACTCGGGCAAGCTGACTCGACAGATGCTGTGCGCGGCCCGGATGGGCTTCGGTCTCCCGGTCAACGCCGGCCACATGGCAGTGGGCAGCGACGAGGAGGACGTGCTCTTCGGGACCGGTTCGCTGTCGATCCCCGACGGTGCCGCGACGTGGTCGAACCGGTGGGTGCTCATCGACGAGACCTGCCAGGTGATGTTCACCGGCGAGGGTGACAGCGGAATCGTCGACGTGTACCCGACCTCGACCGGTGAATCCGACTTCGAGACCCACAACGTCCAGGGCATCGCTGCGTTCCGCTTCGATCCGGCGCTGGACAACGGCGGCTGGCACGACAGCTCGAGGTTTCCCGTCGAGGTCGACGACCCGCAGAACGGCAATATGTACAAGCCGATCTACTTCAACGGCGGACAGGCGATCCACGGAGCGAACTACGTGCCACCGTTTCCGCGCAGCAAGGGATGCGCACGCATGTTCACGTGGCACCAGGACGAACTCATCGCCTGGCTCGGGCTCGACGGCGTCGCCGAACCCACCTGGCAGGAGTCACGGATCGGTTTGACCGTCACGGTCCAGGGCAGCTATCGCGCCGTGGACTGACCGCGCCGGACCGCGCCGGACCGCACCGGACCGCCAAGACGATGGTCGCCGAGCGAGAAGACGATGATCCTCGACGAGGCCATCAGCGTTTCGAGAGCCACCGCTCGTCGGTACGAGTGCTGAATCGTCGCCACGTCGATCGGTCTGACCCATGTGTGGGTCGAACGTTCACTCGGGTGTTGCGGTGCTCACCGACCACGCCATCACGAATGCCGCCGCGCCCACGCTCGAACCTCGACACCGACGCTGGCCGAGATCGATCGCCGCCGTGGGCCTCGGCGGCTGTGTGCCCCTGATCGCCTCACTGCCGCCGTCGGCGATCGTCATCGGCACGGGCACGCTCGTCGTCGGTTTGGTCGTTCGTGCCGTGACGACGAGGTACGAAAGCAACGACACGCCTCGGTGACGTGCCCAGCATCCTCAGGTTCTGCTGATGCCGTCGTTCGAGGCCCCGGCGGTGACGAGGGCTGCGAGCGCACCGACGAAGTCGTCGTCGATCGGCTCGCCGGTGAGCAGCAGACGGAACCAGATCGGCCCGACAACGGACTCGACGATCAGTCGAGCGTCGGCTCCGGCGTTGATTTCGCCGCGCTCGACAGCTCGGTGCACGATCGGCTCCGCCTGGACCATCCGTCGGGTCATGAATTCGTGCAGCGTGTCGGCGAGTTGCTCGGAGGTCGCCGCCGCGGCCACGATCGACCGTGATCGAAGGGCGCCGCCGGCCGAATCGACGTTGGCCGCGACCGCGCCGGCGAGCGCGGCCAAATCGGTACCGAGATCGCCGGTGTCCGGAATCGGAACGAGTTGTTCCACATCCAGCCCGACCGCATCTGCGACGAGATCCGGCTTGGTCGGCCAGCGTCGGTACACGGTCGTCTTGTGCACCCCTGCCCGATGCGCCACCTCATCGAAGCTGAGTGCGTCGTAGCCGACCTCGCTGAGGAGTTCGCCGGCGACAGTGAGCACGGCGGCCCTGACGCGGGCGGATCGGCCTCCCGGCCTCTGCTCTCCGACGCGTGGTTCGGGGTCGTTCGCCATGGCCAAAAACTTATCGCATCACCTGTTGCTTTTGTGGTGAGGATCATGCATCATGGTCCACTAACGCACATGTCGTTGCGTTAGATGACAGGAACGAGCCATGCAGCACCAACTCCACACCGAGGTCGAGATCCACGCCGCCCCCGAGATCGTCTGGGACGTGATCACCGACCTCGACCGCTACTCCGAATGGAATCCGTTCATCGTCGAGTCCACCGGGGCACCGGTCGTCGGTGAGCAGCTCACCAACCGGCTGCAGCCGCCGGGCGGCAGGGCAACGACGTTTCGTCCGAAGGTGACCGAGGTCGAAACGGGGGAAACCTTCGAGTGGCTCGGACGGCTCGGACTGCCCGGCGTCTTCGACGGGCGGCACCGCTTCGAGGTCCACCCGACGCCGGCAGGGGGAACCATCGTCACCCACAGCGAGCAGTTCACCGGCGTCCTGGTGCGAATGATGCGATCGTCGCTCGACTCCGACACCAAGGCCGGCTTCGAAGCGATGAACGCGGCGCTCAAGGCCCGTGCAGAGTCTCGAAACCATGGTGCATCATGACGCCGCCGACGGTGGCCGGATGGAACCTGGCGCTCCGTTTCGGTATCGAGCTCGCTGCCATCGCCGGTCTGACCGCCGGCGCCTGGCGCCTCACGTCCGGTCCGATGCGCTGGGTCGCGCTCGCGGCCGTCCCGGTCGGCGTGGCGGTCGTCTGGGGGACGTTCAACGTCGTCGACGACCCGAGCCGTTCGGGCGGAGCACCGGTCGAGGTGGCCGGAGTGGTTCGCCTCGTCATCGAGCTCACCATCCTCGGCGGAGGCGCAGCAGCTCTCGTCGTCGCCGGCCTCGACGGGCTCGGCATCGGGCTCGGATCGCTGATCCTGCTCCACTACGCAGCATCCACGCCACGCATCGAATGGATGCTCAACAGCTGATCCCGCTGACCGGTGACGAACGGATCGAATGCTCTCGGGTCGCTCGGCCACCTGTCGACGCATCCGAGCCCATCGGCGGGCGCTGGCCGACACACTCCTGCCCGCCGGCGCCCGAGCAGGGGTCGATGTCCTGAGTCAGCGGGCCAGATGTTGGTCGAGCAGCGGAGCCTGCACCGACCAGTCGCAGCCCAGCACAGCCGGAAGGAGCGCATCGGCGATCCGTCGGATCTCACCGGGGTGCGCGATCGCCCATCGGAGATACTCGACGAAGCCACCCTCGCCGTACAGGCAGCTGCCGTGGTGTTCGATCGGGATGCGCTCGGGGTACACGAGCCGGTTCGGAAGGACCGGAAAGGCGCCGGCGGCAATCGCCTCCGTGACGGCGACGCCGAAGAACTCATGGCGGGCAGCGCTCACGACGATGTCGGCGCGACGCAGGAGCGAGCGGTACCCGTCGAGGTCGGCGTAGCTGTCGTGGACGAGTCGTCGACCGAGAACGGCGCGGAGCCTGGCGAGTTCCGGCGGCAGGTCACCGGGTCGCTCCCCGGCACGTGCCACGTCGAATTCGATGCCCTCGGCGACGAGGGCTTCGATCGTGTCGACGAACTCGGCCGTCCCCGTGTCGTACTCCCACCGCTGGTTCCAGAGCACCAACGGCCGATCGTGGCGACGCCGGTCGACGGAGCGCAAACTCTGGAGATCGATGCCGACCGGCACCACGGTCGAGCGCTCGCGGACCCGATCGATCTGCGAGGTGTGCCGACGGTCGGGGAAGCGACCGAGGAATCGGGGCAGCTCGTCGAACCATGCGTCGCGGTGGAACTGCGAGTTGAAGATGACGAGGTCGGCGGCGAGCATCGATGTCCAATTGATCATCGCGTAGGTGAGGTCTTGCACGTCGTTCGGCGACAGCGGAAACGTGAGCTGGTTCTCGTGCATGTACAGCACGACGCGTGCACGTCCGAAGGTGTGCCGGCCCTGACCGAGCAGCGATGCGACGTTGGTCATGCTCGTTGCGAGCAGCACATCGAACGGCCCTCGGGCGTCGACCGCTCGTTCCACGAGTGGCAGCAGGCTGACGTGGCCACCCTGCATTCGCCACTTCCAGTGAATCGCCGGGAGTCCGAACACCTCGACGTCGTGACACGACCTCGCGGCGTATCCTTCGGCCCAGGCCCGATGCGACCCCCCGAGATACGGCTCGACCAGCGCCACGCGCAACGAGTCGGCGACCATGAGGGTCAACGTAGCGAAGTCGACGGTTCGGCGACGCGTGGCCGGCTGAGCAGCCAGGGCGCGGAGGGGTCACATGGTGGCGCCGATGATCCAGGGCGCGAACTCATCGTGTCCGTAGCCGAACGCCTCACTCTTGGTGACGCCGCCTGACGCGACGCGCAACATCTCGGCGAAGATCTGCTGCCCCATCTCGGCGGCCGAGATGTCGCGATCGAGCATCTTCCCGCAATTGATGTCGATGTCGTCGGCCTGCCGGTCGAACAGCGCCGAGTTCGTGGCGAGCTTGATCGACGGCGACGGAATGCAGCCGTAGGCCGATCCGCGGCCGGTGGTGAAGCAGACGAGGTTGGCACCACCCGCCACCTGCCCGGTGACGGACACCGGGTCGTAGCCAGGGGTGTCCATGAACACGAAGCCGGCCTCGACGACGTCCTCTGCGTACTCGTAGACCTGCATCAGCCCCGTCGAACCGCCTTTGGCCACCGCACCGAGCGACTTCTCGTAGATGGTCGTGAGCCCACCCGCCTTGTTGCCGGGCGACGGGTTGTTGTCCATCTCGCCCTTGTTGCGCTCGGTGTAGTCCTCCCACCAGGCGATCCGGTCGAGCAACTTCTGCCCGACCGCCGGTGTTGCGGCGCGTCTCGTGAGCAGGTGCTCGGCGCCGTAGATCTCCGGTGTCTCCGACAAGATCGCAGTGCCACCGTGGGCGACGAGGAGGTCGACCGCGGCGCCGAGCGCCGGATTGGCGGTGATACCCGAGTAGCCGTCGGACCCACCGCACTGGAGCCCGACGATCAGCTCCGACGCGTCGATCGGTGACCGTTCGACCTCGTTGGCGGCCGGCAGCATGTCGGCGAGCAGTCGGACGCCCGCCTCGACACACCGCCGGGTGCCGCCGATCTCCTGGATGTTCAGCGCCGCGAGACGTGGTCCGAGATCGAGCCGTCGTGCCGTGATCAGCGCGCCCAGACCATTGGCCTCACATCCCAATCCGACGAGGAGGACGCCGGAGAAGTTCGGGTGTGTCGCATAGCCCGCGATCGTGCGCTGCAGCACATCGATCCCTTCGCCGGTGCTGTCCATCCCACAACCGCTGCCGTGGGTGAGGGCGACGACCCCGTCGACGTTCGGGAACGCTTCGAGGGCACCCGACTGCGTGATCTCGGCGGTGATCGCACGTGCGACAGTCGCCGAACAGTTCACCGTGGCGATGACTGCGAGATGGTTGCGTGTGGCGACCCTGCCGTCGGCACGCCGGATCCCCTGGAAGGTGGCGCGTTCGGGGGCCGGGACGGTCGGGGTGTACGCCGCTCCGATCTCGTGCTCGAGCGCGATCTCACCGACGGCGAGGTTGTGACCGTGCACGTGGTCGCCGGCCTCGATGTCGGTCGTCGCGCTCCCGATCACCTGGGCGTAGCGGCGCACGGCTTCGCCCTGGCGGCGATCCCGCACGGCCATCTTGTGCCCGGCCGGGATCGCCACGCCGGCAACGATCCGCTCCCCGCCGACATCGACGGTGGCGCCCGCAGCGATATCCCTGACTGCGATCGCCACGTCGTCGTCGGAATGGAGCCGGAGCGCCGCCGTCTTGAGGAACTGAACCGACATGACCCCATCGTTGCAGACCGGCCGGCGATCGATTCCAGCGGCTGGGGACCACAGGGGTCTGGCGCAGCCCAACCATCTGGGCGATGCTGGATGCGTGATGCGTCGACTCATGCAACTCGCTGCCGGCCTGCTGTTCCTGTTCGGGGTGTTCGTGGGGGTCTTCCTCGGCGGAATGCGGACGAAATCGCCAGTGGTGGTGAACACGGTTCGACGCTTCAACCGCAGTGTCACCAATCCCCGGCAGATGGCGACGGCCGGGTCGCCGGGCGCGTCTGCGTCGGTGATCCGACATGTCGGTCGCACGTCGGGTCGCGAGTACGAGACGCCGATCGGAGCGATCGCGACCGAAAACGGCTTCGTGGTGACCCTGCCGTACGGTCCGGGGGCCGATTGGGTCAAGAACCTCGTCGCGAGCGGATCGGCGACGATCGTGGACGAAGGCACCACCTTCTTCGTCGACGAGCCGGAGGTGGTGTCGGTGGACGAAGTGATCGACGACTACCCGGCCGGCGAACGGCGCCTGTTGAGACTCTTCGGCGTCGACGAGTGCCTCCGGGTACGGCGCTCCGAGTTGCACAGCGCCTGACCCTCGCTCACGAATGATCAGAGCGCCTGGCGACCCAGAGCACCGGCCGGAGCTGTGCGGAGGGTGACCTTCGAGGTGAGCACGCGATACATCCGCCAGGCACGTGTCGGCGCGCCGACCGAGCCACCCGGCATCGGGGTCCGTGGTCCGTCAGGCCGCAGGAATCGTGACTCGGAACGTGGCACCCCGGGCCCTGCCGTCCGACGAGACCACGACATCGCCACCGTGCGCGAGAGCAAGACTGCGTGCGATCGTCAGCCCGAGCCCGCGACCTCCCCGAGTCCTGGCTGATGCGTCGACATCAAGGCCTCGGTAGAAGCGCTCGAAGATGCGCTCCCGTTCGGCGGGGGCGACTCCCGGACCGGTGTCGATCACGTCGATCCATTGCATCGCCCCGTAGCGACCCGCCTCCAACGTCACCGTGCCACCACTCGGCGTGTGGGCGAGCGCGTTCCCCAGCAGATTCGTGACGATCTGCGTCAGGCGATCTCGATCGCCTCGCACGGGGAGCGAACCTCCTGTCGTCGGGTCGACCACCAGGGCGACGTCCTCGTGCTCGAACTGTGGGCGCAGGCGCTCGGCTGCGTCGACCGCGACCCGAGCGAAGTCGAGCAATTCCACGTCGACCTGCAGTACTCCCTCGTCGGCGCGCGACAACGTCGTGAGGTCGTCGACCAACCGCTGCACCCTCGAGGCTTCGTCCGCCACTGCCAGGTAGACGGCATCGGTCGGCTCGATCACCCCATCGAGCAGACCCTCCATCTGGCCTCGGATCACGGTGATCGGGGTCCGGAGTTCGTGAGTGACTTCGCCGAGCAGTTGGCTGCGACGCAGCTCGGTGGTGGCGAGGTGATGCCCCAATTCGTTCACGTCGTTGGCAAGCGACGCCAGTTCGACCTCGCTCGGCACCGGAACCTCGACGGCGTAATCGCCCGAAGCCATACGCCTGGTCGCATCACGCACCTCGTCGAGAGGTCGCAGGAGCCGGCGTCCGACGAACCAGGCCACGAGCACGGCTGCGACCATCGCCGCTGCGGCACCGGCGAGGAGCGCAGGGACGAGCGACTCGTCCAGCGCCGTCCGGAGCTCAGCGTCGCTCACCTGGCTCTGACGGCCAGAGCCTCGGCCATATCCGAAACCACCCAGCCGATTGCCGTAGACCGTCCGGGTCACGACCGTGCCGACGACGAACATCGCCATGGCGCCCGCGAGGATGACAACGGCGTACGACACGAACAGACGTGTGCTCAGACGGCGCGGCCAAACGCTCATCTCGGCACCGCCACGAGCTTGTAGCCGATGCCGCGCACCGTGCCGATGAAGCGCGGCTGGTCAGCCGAGTCGCCGAGCGATTTACGAAGGTTCCGGACGTGGACATCGACGAGGCGTTCGTCGCCATAGAAGTCCCAGCCCCAGACCCGTTCGATCAATTGCCGGCGGCTGAACACGCGTCCGGGTGCTTCGACCAGTGCGGCCAGCAGCTCGAACTCCAGCTTCGTGAGTTCGACGGAACGATCGTCGACTCGCACCTCATGCCGATCGACATCGACCACGAGCCCGTCGAAGCTCAGGTCGGCCGTGAGATCGCTCTCGCCGCGTCGGCGCCGCAACACCGCCCGCACCCGAGCGACCAACTCGCGCGGGCTGAAGGGCTTGGTGACGTAGTCGTCGGCCCCGAGCTCGAGGCCGATCAGTTTGTCGGTCTCCTCCGAGCGGGCGGTCAGGAGAATCACGTAGGCGGCAGAGTCGCGGCGGATCTCTCTGAGCACGTCGTAACCATCGATCCCCGGCAAGCGCAGATCGAGCACCACGAGATCGTGCGGATGCTCACGGAACCGCTCGAGCGCATCTTCGCCGTCGATTGCTTCGTCGACGTCGAAACCCTCGTTGCGCAGATAGGTGCCGACGAGCTCACGGATGCCGGATTCGTCGTCGACGACCAGAATCCGTTCACGTGCCACGACGCTCATGGTAGGAGCCACCTCGTCCAGAGCCCGGCAACCCGCGCTCCATCGCTCCCGAGACGATCGCGTCAGAGGCCGCTGCGTCGAGCTGCGTCGGTACGTGGGTCACGCCTCGGGCCCCGAGCTGCGACGTGAACGCCCGCAGATGGTTCCGTGAGCCTCGCTCGAGCAGGTCGTACGTCGTCTGGATGTCGGTGATGTCGGTGGCCCGCGCCCGGAGATCGACGATGTCGAGCTCCTCGATCAGGGCGCCGACCTCGAGCGCGCCGATCATCGACTCGCGTCCAACGGCCACCAATTCGTCGTACAACTCCTGCATCTCGGGAATCGTGAACTGGCCGGTCGAGACTCCGGCCAACGAGTCATCGACGCCGTAACGATCGAGGAGAGCGACCACGAACTCGATGTGGGTGCGCTCGGATGCGGCGATGTTCTCGAAGATGCGCAACCCCCAACGCTCACCGAGCGCGGTGTAGACGTCGTGGGCGAGTTGTTCCTCTTCGCGCATCCAGAGCAGCCCGGAGGTGTCGGACTCGGTGAGCTCGGCGATCTCGTCCGACGCATCGCCGGCGGCGACGGTTGGCCGAGTGCGGTCGCGGTCCGGTCTGATGTGGGTGCGATCGGATGGGTGGCGCTTCGTGACGTGTGGGCCGCCGTTGGCATCGGCCTGGCGTTCGTCCGACGACTGCTCGTCCGAGAGTTGCTCGTCCGACGACTGTTCGGCCACCGGCGCCGCGGCCTCCGACGGGGTCGTATCACCCGCGCACGCCGTGGTCGCCAGCATGCCGACCAGCAGCACCAGGATCGATCGTCTGGGTCTCATCGTTCAGGTCCTTTCACCACGGGACGAACCGCCGCCCGAGCGGAGGCGGCGGTTCGAGATGGATTCAGCCGTTGCCGCGGCCTCGGCCGTACTGGTAGTGGAGCTCGGCTCCATCCTCTGCCGGCGTTGCGGCAGGATCATCGGCGTTTGTTCGGGGCTCCTGTTCGGGGGAACCGTCCGGTGCGTCTTCGACGCGGACCTGGTTGCGCTCACGCTCCATGTACCCGTCGCCGGTCTCCCACTCGACGCGGACCTGGTTGCGCTCACGCACTTGGGCGCCATCGCCATCACAGTCATCGCCGCCATCTTCTTGGCCTGCTTGACGATGGTTCTGGACGCCGACGGCAGCGTGATCGTCGATGTGGATCCGATCGCGATCGCGTCGGGGTTCGACGGTGGTCGGCACCGGTTCGGGTGTCTCGACGGTGTCGTTGCCGGCGACGGCCACGCCGACCGGAATGGCGAGCACACCGGTTGCGGTCAGTGTGATCAGCATCTTCTTCATGACTTCTCCTTCCTGGTCTGGTTCCTGTCACCTTCCAATTGGCCACGTGGGTGTCGAGGGTCCACAGCGATCCCGATCAAGTTCCGATGAAGTACGCGGTGTGGCGAGAACCGACGCGTTCGGAGTTGAAGTTCCGTTGATCTCCAGGCTGAGTGAGCGTCAACTTGAGCGCTCAGGATGGGGGCGAATCCGGACAGCCGGCCGAAGCACCTCATGGGAAGGAGTTCGCCTCGATCCGGCCGAACGCTGTTCGAACGACCACGCGAGACACGAAAGGTTGCGGAGGATGAGAACCCACAGGAAGCTTGCAGCGCTCTTGGGTGCGGCTGCCTTGATCAGCTCGGCGGGCGCCGTGGCGTTCGCCGACGACGGCGACAAGGTACTCAAGAGCATGTCCCACGAGGGGAACACCGAGGGGAACGGGATCCTCGAGAACGAGCACGCCTTCATCAACATGATGAACTTCTACGTGCCGACCCAGCAGGCCAACGGCGCTCCGGCGCTGGGCGAGTACTACAACGTCGACGAGGAGCTCGTCGAGATCCGCGACCGTGCCAAGCCGCTGGTTGGCGTGTACGTCAACGGTGAGGTCCAGAGCGTCGACGGGGTCGGTTTCAGCGGCCACGGCCTGCGCGACGCCTACGGGGCAATCAGCCTCGACGACGGCATGACCTGGAAGAACACGAACCTCTCGGAGTCCGCAGAGGAAACCTCGAGTGAGGTGATCCGCCCCGACATCGAGCTGTTCAACGAGACCAACGGTGAGTACCCGGGCGACGTGACGAACATCTTCCACGCCGTTGCCGGCAACCAGGTGATGGTGGCCTGGCCCAGCAAGTTCTGCTCGAGCGGCCAGCCGAACTACTCACTCGACGCCGACGACCCCGACGCGATCGCACGGCGAGCCGCCATCGCCGGCTACCTCGGGATCGACCTGGCGACCGCCTCGCCGGACGACCTGTACCTCGTCGACATGTACCGCGTTGCGGGCCAGCAGGGCTCGGTCGACTACGCCGAGGACAAGTGGGAGCAGAACCACGTGGTGGGCGAGGTGCCCTACAGCTGCCTCTGGACCGCCCGCGGCCAACTGGTCGCCGGCGATGACCCACGCACCGACGATGTCGTCGAGTCGAGCTACATGCGCTGGTTCAAGGCCGAGCGCCTGACCTCGGGTCGCCGTGACGTCAACCGGATCGAGGTCAAGGGCGTCGAGGGCGCCGGCTTCGCGATCACGTGGCAGGAAGACCCCCAAGGCCTGCGGCCCGGCCAGGGCGAAGGCCCCGGTGAGGGCTGGAGTGGGGCGATCGGCAACAGCCAGACCGACGTCTGGTACAGCTACATCGAGTGGGAGGACGTCGACGTCGTCCAGGACCCGGCGGACGAGACCGGGGTGACACCGATGACGTTCGCCGACTACACGGCGGCCTCGTTCGGTGACATCACCCAGAAGCCGAAGCCGTTCGTGCCGTTCGCGATGCCGATGCCGATCACCGACAACGCGAAGTGCAACGTCGAGAACCCGGCGCCGTACTGCTGGGGCAGCGCGTCTGCAGGGCGTCGTGGAGCCCCCGACCGACTCGCTCGACAACGTGCTCGACCCGCTGGCGTACGGCATGAAGGACATGTGCGCCGCCGTCGTCCAGGTCCCGACCGGTCGAGAAGGCACGCTCAGCGACGTGTGCGTACCGGCGAACGGCACCCCGCTCGTGGGCAACACCGCGGCGACCCGCCCCCGTGTGAACCTGTTCGGCTACGACTCCGATGGTGACACGTGGACCGACAGTGCGTTCGTGGTCGTGCAACTCGAAGAAGACAAGGGGCTCGGCAGGGCGCTGTACGTCGAGGACGAGAACGGCCTCGCGGACGTGTCGCAGGTGTGCACCCCGGAGCAGGACGAGCAGAAGCTCTGCGTGGCCTGGGACGAGGGCAAGAACCAGTGGTACCACACGTTCAGCATGTCGCTGACCGACCCGATGGCGACACACGAGACCGACGGTCTGGTGAAGAACCTCACCTTCCATGGCCACATGCTGAATCAGCCCGAGACGAACTGGACGACCGGTGCGTTCTTCCCGGTGCTGAACACGTCCGAGGTGTGGGACTTCGGCGCCTACAACTTCGATCTCCACAACACCGAGATCGCCCGCCGCGGCAGCTTGCTGGCGCAGGGCATCGAGACGGCGCGGAACTCGGTCAACAACCTGCTGGTGCTTCCGACCTGGAAGCAGGGTCAGATGAACCAGGGCGGTCCGGCCGATGTGATGTCACGCCGGATCGTCATCCCCGAGGGGTGGAGTCCGGCTGACGGCAACCCGTACGCGTTCCGCAACATGCAGTGCGACGGTGACATGCTCTACACCGACGGTTCCAATCCGTACTACCCCGGGGGTCTGTGCCTGGCACCGGCGATCAACATGTCGTCGACGATCCCCGACACGGCGATCGACTCCCAGACCGGCGCTGCGAAAGACCCGCCGGTCGTCATCGGCGAGACCAATCCGATTCTGCAGGGCCTGGTGCAGGGCGAAGGTGACACCACGAAGATCCTGACCTGGCATCAGGAAGAGGCCAACTTCGCCGATCAGTCGTGGTACAACCCGTACGAGGTCGCCAAGGGCCACCGCGGCTTCCTCGACGGTGACTTCGTCATGATGCTGTACGCCTGGTCGCCGAACTGGCGGCTCAACACGGTCGGCCACGACCGCTACGAGCTCTACATCAGGCGCTCGTTCTCCGGTGCTCAGTCATGGACCACGCTGCCTGCGTCGTTCTCGGCGAGTGACGGCGAGACGTACAACGGAGACGGCACCGTGACCTGCGAGACCTACCGCACGGCCGACCAGCAGCAGCAAGGCGACTCGACCGAGCCGCGGGTGTGCACCCCGTACGCCGCTGGCGCCTTCGAGCAGGCCCGCAACGTGACGCAGCACGCGTCGATGCGGACCACCACACTCGATCCGCGCTATGCGAAGACGGCGGCCACGATCGTGACGGACTTCGGCTTCGGCATCCCCAACTACGTGTCGGGTGCCGGCGATGGTGAGGACGTGCGCGACCCGTCGCGGTATTTCATCGTCTACGAGACCGGCGACAACACCACCACGGCGGAGGGCGAGCCCGAACCGCTCGACCTGTTCTACAGCCGAGGCGTCGACTTCGGTGACGACTACCAGGTCTGGGCCGAGGACGACCTCAACATCGGCGACTGCTACCCCTCTGATCCCCACGGGGACGACAAGGTCACCGAGGAGCTGGTCGCTTCGGGCTTCTGCAACGAGTTCGACCAACTCGAGCAGGGCACACCGGGGCTCGAGGCGAGCGAAGCCAGCCTCGCTGCGAACCCGGGCGGTGAGTTCATGTATGCCGCATGGGCACAGGTCCAAGCCGACACCGGCGATCTCCAAGCCCGGGCCGACGAGGCCCAAGCCCTCGCTGACGAGGCTCAAGCTCTGGCCGACGAGGCCCAGGTCGAGGCCGACGAGGCCCAAGCTCTGGCCGACGAGGCCCAAGCTCTGGCCGACGAGGCGCAGGTCAAGGCTGACAGGGCGCAGGTCAAGGCTGACAGCGCCCAGGCTCTGACCGACAAGGTCCAGGCTCTGGCCGACAGGACCCAGGACCGGGCCGACAGGGTCCAGGCTTGGGCCGACGCGGTTGGGACCGACTGGGCCCAGGCTCTGGCCGACAGGTTCCAGGCTCTGGCCGACAGGACCCAGGACCGGGCCGACTGGTTCCAGGATCGGGCTGACAGGGTCCAGGCTCTGGCCGACGACGCCAGGACCGAGGCCGACCAGGCTCTTGCCGAGGCCGTCGCAGCCCAGGCTCTGGCCGACGAAGCACAGGCCCGGGCAGACCAGGCTCTTGCCGAGGCCGTCGCAGCCCAGGCTCTGGCCGACGAAGCACAGGCCCTGGCCGACGAGGCCGCCGGCGACGTCGGCGAGTCCGATGCCATGGTCCGGCGGACGTGGTGGATCGACGGCTACATCTCCGACACCTTCGCCTGGGACTTCGGTCAGGGCTCGGGCGGAGGTGAGTGACCGGACCGTGGTGGATGCCGAGCGACACCTCGCAACACGTGTCCGTGTCCAGGGACAATGAGATGCCGGCCGCCAAGCGGACACCCCCGCCTGGCGGCCGGCACGCGGATCGCCCATTCGGTTGCAGCACGAGGAGCCCGTACACTTCGCGCATGACCACGACGAGCGGTGTGGTGCTCGTTGTCGACGACGACCCCGACATCCGGTCCGCGCTTCGTGACGTGCTCGGCGACAACGGCTTTCTCGTCACCGAGGCCGGCACCGGCCAACAGGCCAAGAATCTGCTGGTGCAGCATGATCCCGACGTCATCCTGCTCGATCTCAACTTGCCGGATGTCAGCGGCCTCGACGTCCTGATCGAACTCACCAGAACCCGCTCGACACCGGTGATCGTGCTGAGTGGGCGAACCGGTGAGGCCGACCGTGTGGTCGGGCTCGACCTCGGTGCCGACGACTACATCAGCAAGCCGTTCTCCGGACGCGAGCTCGTCGCTCGCGTCAACGCGGCCATTCGCCGACGGCGGCGGATGGACGAGCGGTCGGTGCTGATCTTCGACGACCTCGTCATCGACGAGCACACCCATGATGTGACGGTCGACGACCAGCTCGTCGATCTGACCGCGAAGGAGTTCGACCTCCTCGCGTTCTTGGCCCGCTCGCCTCGTCGCGTCTACAGCCGAGCCCAGCTTCTCCAGAACGTCTGGGGATCTGCCGGCCCGTGGCAGAACGACAAGACCGTCGCCGAGCACATCCACCGGCTCCGCCGCAAGCTCGATCCCGCCGACCGCAACCGCTGGATTGAGACGGTGCGTGGCGTCGGTTATCGATTCGCACCGTCGGCCTGACCGACGGTCCGCGGATCACCCTCGCGTGCGACCGAGGTCTCGCCAGCGCGGCTGACCAACCACCCGTGATCGCGGATCGCTTCGGTGAGATCGGAGGTCGTGAACGGCTTGCGCAACAGAACGGCGCCGTCGGGGAGTGCTCCCGGGTACCGGGAGGCGGGAGCACCGGACAGGTAGACGATCGGCAGCTCCGGTCGATGTCGGCGAAATCCGGCTGCAACCTCGTCGCCCCTGATGTCAGGAAGCTCGATGTCGGTGAGCAAGAGATCGATCGGTGCGTCGAGGTGCCCCAACGCGTGCGCACCGGTGGCCGCCGTGAGGGTCTCGCATCCCAGGCGGCCGAGTTCGTCGACCAGTGCGTTCAGAACCTCGACATCGTCGTCGACGACGAGTGCGAGGCATGGATCGACACCGGTGGTCGCCGCGGTGCCCGCCACGGTCGACGAGACGTCGTCGGGATGGTCCATTGCGAGCGGGAGCCAGACGACGAACGTTGCGCCACGATCAGGCTCACTGTCGACCGTGATGGCCCCAGAGCTCCGGGTGAGCGCTGCATAGGTTGTCGCGAGTCCTAGCCCGGTTCCTCGCCCGGACGGCTTGGTCGTGAAGTAGGGGTCGAAGACGCGAGCGACGTCGTCGGGCTGGATGCCGGTGCCCGTGTCGGCCACGGACAACGTGACGTAGGCGCCAGGGGCGAGCCGGCTCGGCACTTCGATGCTCGGTGCGGCGCCGGGTTCGATCGTCTCGATCGTCGTCGCAAGCGTCAATCGGCCGCCGTCCGGCATGGCATCGCGGGCGTTGATGACCAGGTTGGCAACGGCCTGTTCGAATCCGGTCGGGTCGATCAGGACCTCCGTCGAGTCGGAGGCGAGGTCGAACTCCACCTCGACATCCCCACCGAGCAGCCCGACCAGGCCGCCGTGGATCCGCCTGACCTCGGCGTTGACGTCGATCCGAGCCGGCGCAGGTCGGTGGGGGCTGCTGAACGACAACAGCTCGTTGATCAGGTTCTGCGTTCGATCGATCATGTTCGCGATCGCGTCCACGTCGGTTCGGCTGTCGCCGTCGAGGTCGCGGGCGACAAGCCGCTCGATACGAAGACACAGGCTGGTGAGCGTGTTGTTGAAGTCGTGCGCAATGCCGGCGGCCATCCGGCCGATCGAGTCCAGCCGATCGGACTGTGCGAGCCGGGACTCGACCAATCGTTGGTCGGTGACGTCGATCCCGGTGGCGATGATGGCGGTGACGCGGCCACTCGAGTCATTCATCGTGGCATTGGACCACGTGATGCGTCGGCGCCGACCGTCAGCCGTGATCCAGTCGTTCTCCACACGGTTGGTGCCCGGTGTCGTCAGGTCGTCGATGCTCGCTGCCACGGCCCTTCGCTGTTCGATCGGGACCATCGTGTCGACGAGCGAACGTCCGACGACGTCGTCGGCCGACATACCGGTGACTGATTCGCAGGCTTTGTTGAACTGCAGGATCCGTCCCGACGGCTCGGCGATCACGACCAGGGCGTCCACCGTGTTCATCAGCGCATCGGTCAGTGGGCAGTTCTCGTGATTCTCATCCATGACAGGACCTGACAGTGGCTTGATGACAACGCCGAGCCTACGGCGAACCACTCGACACGAACCAGTGGAAGCTTCGGACTCTCGGGTCTGTGGGTGGTGTGCTGCCCGTTCGATTCGGCGCGCTGATGTGTGATCGTGTGAACGCGCCACTGCTCGTGATGGCCGACGTGGTCGGGTTGGCGGCCTGTGGGAAGCGGACGGCGGGCGTCAGCTATCCAGGCGGCCCCGATGTATCCCTGGCCGGTCCGTCGGATTCGCCACCCTTCGTAGCTCGCGCCGAGGCGTGCGTGAGATGCGGACCGCAGAACCGCTCACCCTTCTGCGGGGCGTTGTTGCACGGCTTGCCCTTCTTGGTCGTGGCCCCGCACTTGCCCGGGTCCGGTTCGTTGCGGGTGGCGCGGCCCACGCCGACGCCGGCCTGAGGGGCCTGCTGCGAGAGGAGGGCCGTCGCCGGGTAGCGACACACACCGTGATGGTAGGTGGGCTTCTTGTCGACGATCACCGAAGCGATCGGATCGCCGACGCCGAATCGTTGCCCGCAGGTGGCGCACGTGCCGGCGTAGCGCGTGGTGATGGTCGGCTCTTCACCGACGGCCGCGAAGTCATCGTCGCCTCCGCGTGCTCGATCCCAGTTCATCTTGACCATCGCCTCAGTCTCGCGCCATACCAGCTGCCGACGCACCGACACGCACGCCGAGCGGTTCATCTGAGCCGACGAGGGTTCACCTCGAACGGGCGAACCGACGTGCCCTGGAACCTCACAACCTCGTTTCCGAGAGCTCAGCAGCGCTCCGAACGCTGGCCCGCGGTCGCGACCGTCGCTCATCAACCGCGACACCTCAGCCGACCGAGTTCGTGATGGTCGACCCGGAAGTTCGGGACGTGCGATGAGGCTCAGCCAGTCGCCCGGTGGGACAACCATTCGATGATGTCGTCGGTGACCTCGCCGCGATTCGTCTCGTTGAGGATCTCGTGGCGGGCACCCTGGTACACCGTCACCGTCACGTCGGCGACACCAGCGTCGCGGTAGCGCTGCCCGAGGAGTTCGACGAGGTCGCCGCCACCGGCGAGTGGGTCGTCGCTCCCCGATGCGATCAGGAGCGGCAAATCGCTCCGAATGCCCGCAAGCACAGCGGGATCGGCAAGGCGACCCGCCGGTGCGAACAGCGACGGGATCGTCTCCTCCGGCACGTCGAATCCGCACCACGGATCGGCGACGTAGGCGTCGACCTCGGCCTCATCGCGCGAGAGCCATTCGTACCCGGTGCGATGCTCGAAGCCGGCGTTGAAGGCCTCGAGCCCGGCCGGACCTTCGGATTCGGCGAGGCCGGCGGCGAGCACGTCGAGGGCGGTGGATCCGGACAGCACGACCCCTGCGTACAGGTCCGAGCGGTCGACAACGATCGCCTGCGACGCGAACGAGCCCATCGAGTGGCCGAACAGGAACAACGGCAGACTGCCATGATCGACACCGATCGCCGAGCCGAATTCGACGACGTCGGCGATCAGACCATCGAAACCCGGCGCACCGAAGTCGCCCAGGTGGTCACGACCCGTTCGGCCGTGCCCACGGTGATCGGTGGCGAACGCGAGGAACCCCGCCCGATTGAGCGCCGTGGCGAATCGGTCGTAGCGGGCGGCATGCTCAGCGAGGCCGTGGGCAATCTGAACCACTCCACGTGGCTCACCCCCGACATCGCTCCATGCGTACGTTGCGATGTCGATTCCGTCGGCGGACGAAACGAACGAGGACCGATGAACGCTCATGGGTCGATCATCACACAATCGAAGTCTGGTCCACCACGGCAGGAAGACCCTGCCGTGACGACCCGTTGACATCGAAGCACCGGTGACCCGCTCTCGACGACGGAGGCCACCGACAGGCCGGGTCGGGAATGGCCGACCTGACTCGGCGCAGGTGGAGCGGTGGGAGTCGAGCGGAATCTGCCGGTGTGTGATCCGTGGGGTCGAGCCACTGTTCTGCCGCGCGGCGCTGACGAGTTCGAGTATGTCGCTGGGACACCCTGGCTGCGTTCCGGCGACGCAATCAGCGCCCACCCGTACGATCCAGGGATGACCACCTCATCGCGCGCTCGGCGGAGCGCTGGCCTTGTCGGTGCGGTCGCCGCGGCGTTGGTTGAGTTCTCGTACCCCCGAACCACGCGCCTGCCGCCGCCGGCAGTCCGACGCCCGCCGCCGTGGATGACGTCTGCCCGGAAGCCGGCGCCGCCGACCCATCGCGTCGCACGATGTGGTTCGCCGTCGGCGCCGGGGACTGCGCTGCTGGTCTCCTGACCACTGAGCACCAGCGTCGGGACCGCAATCGTGTGTTCGTGCGGGCAGAACCGGACGCCGGCAGCGCCTGACAAGAGGTACACCGTGAAAGCGGGCTCGTGATGAAGGAGGTGTTCGGCGACACCGTCAGGGACCGTGCACCGGTCGGGGATCGCCTCAACTGCGATCTTGCGGAGTACAGCCTCAGTCGCCACGACGGGAGAGCTGTCCTTCAGCGCTTCCCGGATGCGGTCGATCAAGCACTCGAGGTCGCCGGCCGTGTTCCAGTTGCTCATCGATCAGTTCCGACTGTGAGCGACATCGTGTGCGAGGTGGCCGACGAGGTGCTCGGTGATGTCGGCCGCGTCCGGGCCCACGCCGTCGAGGAAGCTCGACTTGCGTCGCCGCATGAACGGCAGACCGAGGACGTAGAGGCCGGGAATGGGCAGCACGCCCCCGTCGTGGATGAGGCGGCCCTTGTGATCGAGCAAGTCACTGTCGAGCCACGGGTAGGTCGGTCGGAACCCGGTTGCCCAGACGATGGTGTCGATCGAGCGAAGGTCCGTCTCGAGCGGCGCCGACGAAGAGATGGTCGGCTTCGGCCGCGTCGCCTCGCCGAGTTCGGCATCGAGACCATGGGACGCTGCGTACTCGTCGAGCCGGTCGAGCAGTCGACGCTCCTTGAGGTCGGCAGAGGTGCACATGTTCGCGAACGAGCCAGAGAACTGTGCCTTGTGGCCGCTGCGACCGGCGAGGCGACCGACGAGTGTGACGCCGTTCTGTGCGACGGTGGTGAGATCGAGGTCGCGTCGCTCGGGCGATCCGATGAGTTGGAGCGAGGGCAATCGGCGGGCGCGATCGAGGTCGTCGACCTCGTCGTAGCGTTCGTCGAGTTGGCCGATGGTGTCCATCCACCAGTGGATGTCCATGCCGCGATAGGTCCGTGGCAGTCGGACATGGTCGCCGACGGCCAAGGTGACACCGCGGCCGAAGCGGCTGAGTTCATCGGCGATCTGGAGCCCTGACGCCGAGGCACCGACCACGAGGACTCCACCGTCTCGGAGCTGTGTCGGGTTGCGGTACCGGATCGGCGTGATGTGCTCGATGTGGTCGGGCATGTCACCGGCCATTGCCGGGACGTGAGGGTTGCTGCATGCGCCGGTCGCCATGACGACAGCACGAGCGGCCCACGGACCGTCGTTGGTGTCGACGACGTGTCGGCCACCAGTGCTGGTGACGCGAGTGACTTCGATGCCGGTATGGATCGGGGCGCTGATCGACGCTCGATAGGCGTCGAGGTAGCCGGCGACCTCGGCGGCGGACATGTAACCGTCGGGATCGTCGCCCTGGTACGACCAGCCGGGAAGGCGGGCCAGCCAGTTCGGGGTGAGCAGTCGGAGTGAGTCCCATCGTTCGGTCCGCCACGAGTTGGCGATGTCACCGCGCTCGAGAACGACGTGGTCGATCGACTGGGCGGTGAGGTGTCGGCTCATCGCCAGGCCGGCTTGTCCGCCGCCGATCACGACGACGTCGATGGTACGGATGGGGTTCATGGGACTCACTCCCTGCTCGGTGATGTCGCTCAGACGACTTCGACGACGATGGCGGTCGGGTTGGCGACGATGTCGAAGACAGCCGAGCGCTTCTGCGACTGTGCGACGACGGCAGCGATCTCGTCGCGGGTTGCGTCGGCGTCGATCTCGAAGCGGACACGAATGCCACCGAAGCCGTTGCGGACGTCGGGGTCGATGCCCAGGATGCCGGCGACGTCGAGCGCACCTTCGACGGTCGCCGTGACCGAGCGCAGCTGGATGCCACGGTTCTGGGCAACCGATGCAACACCGGCGGTGAGGCAACCGGCGAGGCCCATCAGGATCATTTCCGGCGGGGTCGGGCCGTTGTCCTCCGAAGCGAAGATGCCCGGGTGGTCGGTGTCGACGCTGTAGGGCTGGCGGTGTGACTGCTTGTCGCCGAGCCCGAAGAACTCGTTCACCGTGCTGCGGCTGTGTGTGCCGTTCACCCACTCGTTGCTGGCCGAGAAGGTGAACTGGGCCGCTTCCCTGACGCCGGCGAGCATTTCACGGGCGCCGAGCAGTGCCTCGACGTTGACACCGTTGTCGGCGGTGTTGTTTGCGGTGTTGTCTGCGGTGTTGTTTGCGGTGTTGTTCTCGGTGATGGTCATGTCATTGCTCCTTGGGTCCCCGTTCGGAAGGGGGTTGATGTGTGTGTTGGGTTCCACCGTGACGGATTGGTTCGGGTGAGGCTTGGAGGCGACGTGGAGAAGATCTGGAGGTCTTCTCCACACGAGTTCCACGCCTCCGGCGCTGATGTGCTGCACGCACACGGACTTCTGATCGGGGAGCGGAGGGACAGCATCTGCGATGTCGCGGCATCTTGAACCGCTTCGGTTCGCGGCCTCTCGATTTCGGACCGAACGGCCCTGGAACCTGCCCTCGGTGGGCGTCCTCGTCACGCCTCGTCCGCGCTCGTCGTGACCAGGCGTTGTGGGCTGCACCATCCGGACCCCGACGAGCCCGGCGACGGCGAGGGAGTTGACGACGACCATGGCAGCACCGATCGGCTGGTCGACCAAGCGCTGCCGACCCCTACGGGACGAACGCCACCAGGACATTCCGCCGAGTCGCCGTCCCTCCGACCGCTCGACGCGCGGCGACTCGGTGATCGAAGGGACCGTCGACGGAGTGAACTGCCACGCCGATGCCCCAGCCGATGAGCGCCCACGCCGACCACCACGCCCACCAGTGGCCGGCGATTCCGGACGCGAGGTTCGTGACCAGGTTGACCCCGAAGACGAGGATCATCCCCGCTGCGAACACGGCGGCGTGGATCCGGAACACTCGAAGCTGCTCCACGTACTGCCGTGCTGCCCGCTCGCATTGCTCATCGGCATCCACGCCGGCGTCCGAAGTCGCAGTACGGCTGTCGCGGGGTGCGCCGGATGCTGTGTTGCTCATGACGCTTCGCCGATCGTGACGAGTGTCTTTCCGGCGACGCCGTTTCGTTCGAGGAGAGCGATGGCGTCTGCCACTCCGGCGAGGTCGGTGCGGGCGCCGATGTGGGCCGTGACGCTGCCGTCGGCGAGCATCGCGGCGAGCGACTCGATGTACTCATCCGACTCCTTCGAGATGAACGCGGTCAGTCGTTGACGCACGACGAGCGACCAGAGCATCGCCCTCACGTTCCGTCCGGTGCCGCCGGTCACCCGGCCACCGTCCTCCCCGCCGACGATGACGAGGGTGCCCGACGGTGCGAGCACTCGGCGGAGGCGGCGAAGCGGGTTGCGACCCGCGATGTCGATGACGAGGTCGAACGTCGAACCGAGCTCGTCGATGGGCGTCTCCCGATAGTCCACGACATGGAGAGCACCGAGTTCCCGAACCGCACCGAGGCTCTTCCGGCCGGCGACGCCGGTCACCTGGGCTCCCAGCGCGGCGGCAATCTGCACGGCGAAGCTCCCGACCCCGCCGGATGCGCCGATGACGAGGACCCGCTGGCCCGGGCGGACCCGTCCGACCGTCGTGAGGGCCTGCAGGGCCGTGATGCCGGAGATCGACGAGACGGCAGCGTGCTCGACGGGAACGTTGGCCGGCCGGAGCACCAGCTTGCCGACGTCGGCGACGGCGTACTCGGCGAAGGCCCCGCTCGCGATGCCCATCACCTCGTCGCCGACGCGGAACCGACGGACGTCGGCGCCGACGGACACGACGCGGCCGGCGACGTCGGCGCCCAGCACCGGCTGCTTCGGCCGGAGGACGCCGTAGCCGGCCAGGCGAACGAGGAGCGGCAGGCCGGTCATCAAGTGGACGACGCCGCGATCGATGCCCGAAGCGGCGACCTGCACGACGACCTGGTGCCGTCGGGGTTCGGGCACAGCGACTCGCTCGAGCTCGACGACGTCTGCGCTGCCGTAACGGTGCCGGACCGCAGCGGTCGTCGACGTCGGCAGTGGTCGGGCGTCGTCCTCGGTCTCGCTCGGTCTCGATCTCGGTCTCGGTCTTGCGTTCATCGGGGATGTCGGTGATCATCGTCGAACTCCTTTCGTCTCGTACTTTGTACGACAATGTGGACAAGGATAGCCGTACTTTGTACGATGTCAAGACCGAATCGACGAGGAGCGACGGCGTGGCCACGACATCGAAAGCGAAGCGACCGCCGATGACGAAGGACAGAGTGCTCGATGGAGCACTCGAGCTCGCCGACCGGATCGGCGTCACCGACCTGACGATCCGCCGGCTCGCCGAGACGCTCGACAGCAAGCCGATGACGATCTATCACCACGTTCCGAGCAAGGACGAGATCCTCGACGGCATCGTCGACCTCGTCTTCGCCGAGATCGAACTCCCGGACCCCGACCTCGATTGGCGGCCGGCGGTGCGTGCCAGGTGCGCTTCGGCCAGAGAGGTCCTCGCCCGGCACTCGTGGGCGGTGCCACTCATGGAGTCGCGTCGCTCACCCGGGCCGGCGACGCTGGCGCATCACGATGCCGTCGTGGCATGCCTGCGCCGAGGACTGTCGTTGTCAATGACCGCCCACGCCTACGCCGTGCTCGACGCTTTCGTGTACGGATTCGCGATCCAGGAAGCCGCACTCCCGACACCGGGTGACGAGATGGCCGAGGTCGTCGACGACCTGGCGGACGATCACATGGCGGAACACTTCCCAGCGTTGCATGCGTTCGCCGTCGACCACGCGATGCAACCCGGCTACGACTTCGGCACCGAGTTCGACTTCGGTCTCGACCTCATCCTCGATGGCCTGCAAGCCGCCGCCGAGGAGGGCTGAGGCATCGCCGTTCCCGCCCGTCGGGTGAGGTGCCGCCAGTCGCCACGATGCCGGGGACAGAGGCGATCGCCGCCGGCGCCGGAAGGCGCCGACGGCGGCCTCGCGGGTCACTGCGTCCAGGCCTCGCAGTTGAACGGCACGTCGACGCCCGCGTTGCCGAAGCACTCGTCGCCGGCCGGGCCGCCGTCGAGCACATCGTCGCCCGGGTTGCCCTGGATCCGGTCCCGGTTCTGCTCCCCGAACACGACGTCTCCGCCGCGCCCGCCACGACCACGATCCTTGCCGCGTCCGAGGCACAGCAGATCGTCGCCGTCGCCGCCGTCGATCACATCGTTGCCCTCCAGGGCGAAGATCGCCTCGTCGGCTGCTCCGCCGACGTAGACGTCCGGCAATGCCGTCAGCACGACGACCGTGTATCCGAGCGCTGCGGCGCCCGCTGTGTCGACGTTGTCGCAGATGCCACGGAGTTGCTGCACCGACGCGGGGCCCGGGTCCGGTGGCAGGTCCGGGTTGTCCGCCGCTGCCGCGACCGCCCCCGGCATCAACGCCGATGCGGCCAGGACGAGCCCCACCCGCCGAGGGGTGTGGAGGAATCTCCCGGACTTCGCAACGGTGTTCGTGATGGTCGTCACGATGGTCGTCGTGATGGTGTTCTTCATGATGTTCTCCTGTGCTCGGTGACGTCCCGTCGACGTCACTGAACGCACGATCCACATCGACGTCCCTGGATACACGAGGACGTCGCGGCGTCAGCAGACCTCGGTCGCAGGCGTCGCTGAGCGAACATCGCTCGGCTGGTCGAGATCGAACAGCGCGACCGCGGGGCCACCGATGTCCGCCCCTCTGGCCGACCCGTCACAGGGTTCCTGAACAGGTTCCCCCCGGAGCACGAGCAGGTCGACCGCCTGGCGCGTCGAGATGCCGTGCGTCGCCATGAGCTCGGAGATCTGCGTGCCGGCATACGGAGCGGCGAACGACGTGCCCTGCACGAGCGCCCGACCCTCGAGCGTCACCTTGTCCGTGCCACGGCCGAACGTCAGGCCGTCGACATGCACGGTCACGATGTGCACGCCGGGCGCATACACGTCGACCCAGCCAGCTCGCGCTGAGAACTCGGCGACCGGCCCGGTCCGAGACGGCGTCGTCAACGGACTGCCGTCTGCGTCGAGCGTGGCGTCGATCGCACCGACCGCGAGCACCGAGTCGAACGCTGCCGGGTACGCCCTGCGTTCGGTGCCGTGATTGCCGGCGGCCGCAACGATGATCATGTCCACGTCGGCGCGCTCCGACAGACGGTCGACGAGTTCGGCGGCGAGCCGCAGCGCGACGGGGTTCAGTTCGTCCCCGGGCAACGGGTTGGCGGGGTCCATGTCACACGCCATCGTGCCGAACGACGCCACCAGTACTGCGGGCCAGCTCGATGCCGGAACGTGCTCGAGGGTCTCGACGATGGCCTTTGCCGCAGTGAACTCGGTGCTGATACCGGCCCGTGTCACTCGAACATTGGTCACGGTTGCACCCGGCGCCAGCCCCGAGGTCTCGGACGAGATCGCGAGCCCGTGCCCGACCCAGCCGGTGTCGGCTCTGAGGTCGCCATCGCGATCTGCCTGCTCCTCGTCGATGGGTCGGAGCACGCCGACGTTCGCCGAGAGGTCGGGTGACGGCACGAGACCTGAGTCGAAGACCATGATGCCGACGCCGCTCCCCAACTCGGGTCCCCCGGTGTTGAACGGGTCACGATGGGCCGGATCCTCGGTCGTCTCGAGTGGCAGACCGTCGGGTTCGAAGAAGTGCCGTGGCCCGCTGAGGCGGGTCACATAGTCGGGCGAGGCGCTCAGCCCGTGGTCCTTGGCGAGGAATCGGGCCAGCCCGACGATGTCGTGTCCACGACGACCGGGGAGTTCGAACACCCACACCGGGTCGATGCGATCACCGGGATGCTCGAACCGATCGAAGGCGATGTGGTCGACCGGCCGTGTCTGCGCATCGTCGACGAGAGCGAGGCTCCCTCGTAGCGTGGCGGGCCGCTGTGCAATGCGCCGGAACGGGGCGACCACTTCACCGGCAGAGGTCGCAGCTCGCCACTGATCGATGAGTGTCGCGACGTCGGCCGGACGAGTCGTCTGCACGACCACCCGGTTGGTGACGTAGGCGAGTTCGACGTTCGCCGAGCTGCAGTTGTCGGTGTCGTCGTACAGCAGATCACCGTACGGCGACGCGGTGATGTTCCACTGCCCACCGGTGGTCACTGCGTCCACCGGCCGCGCTCGTGTCAGGCCTGGGATCGCCAGGGCTGTGATCGCAGCCAAACACCATGCGGCGCGCCTTGCCCGCCGCTGGATTCGAGACTTCGTAGAGCTGTTCATGATCTCCGCGCTTTCGTTCTGGTCGTGGGCTCACGGTGTGAACCAGTCGGTGTCGACCGTGTTGCCGGCCCGCAGGAGCAGCCGAAGCCGAACCGGCCGCGATGTGCCCGGGTCCAATTCGAAGGCACCGAGTTCGTCCACCGCCGCCTCGGCGACGGTTGCACCCGCAGCGTCGAACAGTTGCACCGAGTCGGCATCGCCGATGACGAGTTGACCGCGGATCGATCCGCGGTCGATGTCGACGCTCACCTCGACTGCGTGGTCCGAAGTCGCGTAGGTCGACGTCGTGACTGCGCTGCCCCGAACGCCGACCGGCTCGGCTGCGTCCTCTTGGAGGAGCGCAACGAGGTCGTGGTCGACGTCGAACCACGTGACGAGTGAAGCCGCCCGGTCGATCAGGCCGTCCGGCACGGGATCGGGTCCGAGCGCAGCGCTCAACTCGTCGAGCAGCGGTTGTTCTTCCTGGGTCGGTTCGTCGGGGTCATGGTTCATGGAACGTGTCCTGTGTGTGCTGGCGCACACGGTCGCCTGGCCAGATCCTCGAGGGGCTCGCCAGATACATCGAGTCGACGGTCGGAGCGGTCGGAGCGGTCGGATGTTCGCGTCGCGCACATGTTCATCGTTCACCGTCGTGGAGCAGGGCTGCCAGCCGGTCCAGGCAGCGACGTCGTGTTGGGCCGAGCGAACCCCGTGGCCGTCCGACCGCGACGGCGATCTCGTCATAGCTCAGCGGTGGTTCGACCAGCGTGAGTCGGATCAACTGGCGGCACTCCTCGCCGAGTTTGGCGAACGCCGATCGGACCATCGAGGCCCGTTCCTCCGAGATCAGGTCGTGGTCGACAGGGGTCAGTCGAAGGTCCTCGACCCGGTCCCACGGCTCTCCCACCGGAACGGTGCGAGTCCGGGTGACCAGCTTTCGTGCCTCGTTGCGGACGACCATGCACAACCACGGGCGAACCGAACCTGGTTCGCGCAGTTGATCGGTTCGTTCGATCATCCGGAGCCACGCCGTCTGCACGAGGTCCTCGCATGTCGCCCGGTCGATGCGAAACGAACGCGCGACGGCGTACATGCTCGGCGAGTGCCGGCTGACGAGTTCGTTCCAAGCGGCCCCGCGCGTCGCTCCGCCATCGGCCAACGCAACGACGAGTTCCTCGTCGCTCTGTCGGGCGCAGATCGGATCGCCACTCATGCGCCACCCCAACAGGCGAGTGCGTATGCGGCCAGCTCGTCATCGTGTCGACGGCGCATCGATGCGAGTGCCGCGGCCGGGGTCTGGCCGCGGCCGACCTCGCGATGGAAGTCGGCGAGACATCGCGATGTCGGCCCGTCGTCGGGCAACACGCTGACCGTGGCCACCACGCTGCGGGCACCGAGGCTGAGCAGCACCTCCGCGAATCCGCCCATCGCGCCTCCGACCGGTCCGGAGGTCACGGCCGACTCGCACGACGAGAGGACGACCAACCCGCTCCTGACCGGTCGGCCACGCAGTTCGTGCAGGAAGAGGGGCCCGTCCGCCAGCTCGATCGTCGACCACATCGGGTTGTCCCGCCGGATGTGGGTGTGCGCAGCGACATGGAGTGTCGAGGTGGTCGAGAGCGCCTCGATCAGCCGCTTCGACGTTGCGGCCGTGCCGGTCAGGATCGTCGATCGCTCCGACGCGGCGCCAACCAAGGTGGCCTCGCGATGAGCGTGACCGAGTCGTGGACCAGCCATCGCCGTCACCGGTGGGTGCTCGACGGTCGGATGCTGACGGGCCCGTAACCAATCGCTCAACGACGGGACGAAGGACACCGCACGATCGCGCAGCGAGTTCGTCATCGACCACGGCGCCGACTGCAGGTCGGGCGGCATGGCGATCACCACGGGGCCCTCACCGGATGGGACCGCTGCCGACACCCAGTCGTCGAGCCGGGCCACCGCGGCACGCAGTCGGGACGTCGGGCGCCTCGCCGAGCCCGCCGACGAGCGGCTCGCAGCCGTGAGCAGCGTCGATGCGCTGCGCACGATCCGGTCGATCTCGGAGGCCGCCCCCATCTCGACCAGCCGGGTCCGACCGGCATGAACGACCACTGCGTGAACCTCACCGCCGTGTCGATCGATCGACACACCGACGGTGTGGCCGAGCCGACAGGGATCGACGCCGTCTCCGATCACTGGACGACCGAGCGCCGCGTCGTCCGTCACGGCCGTCTTCGCCGTGGACTCCCCCAACAGGCGATCACGTACCCGGGTCTCCACCTCCCGTCGACGTCGGAGGAGCTCGCCCTCGCTGCGGCCCGACACCGGCGACGACGTCTCGACCTCCCGCAACTCCGACAGCAGCGACCGGAGCTCGGCGACATCTGTCGTGTCGGCCGTCGAGCGCGCAGCAGGTCCACCGGCACCGCTCGGGACGCTGCCACGATCGCACGGCGCAGCGTCGCCGTTCGCTCCACGCCAGAACCTCCTGGGCGTTCCCCGCTTCCACGACGAGCTCGCCGCCGAGATCGGACAGCGCTGCTGCGTGCAGAGCTGATGCGCCCCGCGCGTCCGGGCTCCCGATCGAGGCTCGGAAGGCATCGAACTCGGCGAACACCGACACGATGCGGTCGAGAGCCGCGGTTCGATCGCCGGTCGCGGCATCGACGACCGCTGCGGCGTGGGCGGCTGCAAGTCGGTGTTCGACGAACGGCAGACGGCTGGCGAGCGCAACGCAGCGACGTGCACTGCGCTGCGCACGTTCGATCTCGCCGCAGCGCACCAGAACCAGCGTGGCCAGGCTGCGGGCCTCGATCTCGGCGCGGCGAAGCCCGGAGGCAGCGAGTCGGTCGGCGAGACACAGCGCGTCGAGCCCAGCGTCGCGATCGGGTCGACCGCCTGCGAGTTCGGCGCGAAGCAGCTCGAGACGCGCCTGACGCGCCCGACCCGCGAGCCCCAGCGACTCGAAGACGTCGAGGGCCCGTCGCGCCGCAACGACCGCATCGGCCGACCCGACCAGACGCTCGCACGATGCGAGCAGCAAGAGCGCCTCGGCCGCGTGCGCTCGATCTCCGCTCGCGAACGATCGGCGCACGACGTCGGCCAGCAACTCCGACGCGTCTGGCGAACAGACCCGCCGACATCAATGCCTCGGCGCGAGAGACCACCGCCTCCTCGATCTGATCGCCGAAGTCGGCACCGTCGACCATCACACGCTCGAGCATGGTCAGCGCGCCGGGAACATCGCCGGCGTGCAGCGTGGCCCACGCCATGTTCAGATCGACGATCACCGTGGCGTGTCGCTGACCGCTCGACTCGAACAGCACCCTGGCCTCGACGAGGTCGGCGATCGCTCGCTCCGTCCTCCCAACCAGCACCGACGCAATCGCCCGGTTGGAGAGCACCCGAGCAGTGCGGATCGGGTCACCGAGCTCGCGGAGACGTGGAACCACACGATCGAACAAGGTCAACGCCTCAGCGAGGCGACCCTCACGTTGGGCCAGCACCGAACGCTGCACCAACACCTTGGCGCACGTGTCCGACGAGCCGTGCCGTTCCGCGAGCACCAGGTGGCGAGCCGACTGTTCCGCGCCACGCCGGAAGGTCGCCACGGATGCTGCAACGAGGTGGGCATCCGCCAGCACGTCGCCGCCCACACGCTCGGCCGACGCGAGTGCTGCGTCGATCGCCCGTTCTGCCGACTCGACCTCGCGGAGGTTTCGGAGGGCACGCGCTCGGAGGGTGCCGGCCACGGCAGCTGCCTCGTGATCCGACGCTGATCGTGCCGCGCTCACCAGTTCGGCTGCTTGCCGCGCCACGTCCTCCGGATGGTCATCGACCCTGCGGTCGATGTTCGCCAGTTCGAGCAACATCGGCCACGACGTTAGGCACACCGAGTTCCACACGATTCGGAATATTTCCTTCGAAGACTCGGGCCGGATGTATCCAGCCCGACCGACCTGGGTCTGGCCGGTGCGATCAACCGATCGCACTCACCACGGGGTGCACTGCGCCTCACACTTCAGGAGAAACACAACATGCGCAACAACACTCACAAGCTCGTCGGCCTCGCATTCGGTGCCGCCGCAGTCGTCTCCGGCCTCACGATGGCAGGAACGGCCTCGGCAGGGGCCGGCGGTGGCCTCAAGAGTTACTGCACGGACACCGCAGCTGCCTCGGCCGCCGGATATACCGTGATCCAAGTCGTCCAGGGTTTCCCGTACACCGGGTCGAGCGACGACGAGTTGATCCTCGGCACGCCCGGCAACGATGACATCAACGGCCGGGGCGGCGACGACATCATCTGTGGCTTCAACGGCCACGACGAACTCAACGGCGGCTCGGGCGCGGACTCGATCTTCGGCTACGCGGGCGAAGACGAGATCGACGGCGACGGCGGAAACGACTGGCTCGACGGCGGCCTCGGGCCGGACGACATCCACGGCAGTCGAGGTGCCGACCATCTCGAAGGTGGCGACGGCGACGACGACCTGGACGGCGACAACGGCAACGACACCTGCGTCGGCGGCGCCGGTTTCGACACCTTCACGTCCTGCTGATCCGGATCGAGGTCACCGCCTCGAACCCGGGCGGCAGGGCAACGGGGACTGCCGGTGAGCTGGAAACTCGCCGGCAGTCCCCGAAGTCGGCACCGAAACGACAGGGTCCCCGATGTTGGCTGCACGGTTCGGTGACCTCACGGCGAGGTGGAATCAACAGCGCCCCGTCGTCCCCAGCAGCGCCCATCCGGCCTTGGCTCTCGGGCACGGCGACGAGCACCTCACGTCTCGCTCATCCAGCCGTGCACCGGAGCAGGACCGTGTTGTCGACCTCGAGGTCTGCGCCCCAGACGAGTCGGGCGGACGCATCCCAGTCGATCGTGTCATAGCCGCCCTTGGGCGAGACCGCCGACTCGTCCCATTCGGACGTGTTCGACCACCCATCGTCGTCGAAGCCGACCGATGTCCAGTCGGCTGGTGGGTCGACGATCAGGTGCTCACACGTCGCGTCGGGGTCAGGATCGTCCTACACTCAGGATTGAGTGGGCCTGGTGAACCACGAGGGGCCGACCACTCGGCATCGGTGGCAGCGACGACCTCCCCGGTGGCCAGATCGGTGACCTGATCGATGGGGCCACCGTCCCCCATCTGCTGATTCGGGTGGCCGATGTACTCGAGGCCGGAGTCACCCCCGCCAGAGCAGCTGCGATCTCGGACGTCCTCGAGCGTGTCATGCGAACGATCGAGTCGATGCGAGGCAAGAGGACACGGCGCGTTTCGACGCGGACGAGACCTCACTGGAGGCGGAGGTACTCAGCGGCAACGCGCTCGTCGAGCGCTGCGAGTTGTCTGGTGCGGTAGTCATCGCGTACCGCGGAGCGCGGGTGGCTGAAGCCTTCGCCGACGACGACTTCACCCTGGTCGCACACGACGTAGCGGCAGATCCGTTGGGCGTGTGGCGTGAGCGCCTGCCACGTCTCGTACGACATCGAACGCATGAGCGCCTCGCTCCGGAACCATGGCGCGAAGTATTCGACGTTCGGCATCGCCCGGACGTCGCGCGACAGGTTCGGCGTTCCACCGTGCCAGCATCGTGCGTCGCGGAAGATCGCCGAGCCGGCGGGCAATGGACAGACGGTGCTGAACCGCATCCACTCCGGTTCGTCGGCGAGCCGCGGGATCGGTGCGCGCGACCTCTGCGTTCCCGGCACCTGCCGGATCGGGCCGTTCTCCGGCGTGAGGTCGATGAGCGGGAAGTTGATGTGCACTGCGGGGACGGGGAGGTCGCGCATCGACACCCCGCCGACGGGGTCGTGCAACTCCGACCACATGTTGTCGGAGTGCAGGCCCTGGTACTCGATCGCTCCCGGCAGCGCGAGGTCGCCGCCGGCGCCGCACACGACGTATTCCGGGGAGCCGAAGATCGCGCTGAGGATCGGCGTGGTGGTGGGCATGTCGAGCAGTTCGCACCACTCGGGACGGTGGAACATCTGCCGGGTCGCCGACGTGCCGCCGAACGAGTATCGGTGCGGGAGCCCGCCTGCTCCGCCACCGACGGAGGCATCGGGGTCCGCGTCGACGAGCACCTGGATCGCCTCGGAGGCCGCGCGGCGGAGACGTTCGAGCTGCTCGGGCGGGACACAGTCGCGGACCGCGACGAACCCGTCGCGATGGAACAGCGCTGCGGCGCGGTCGACCTCGTCGGGGGTCACCACCTCGAGCCCGGGTATGCCGTTGCGCTCCCACATCCGGGCACGGAGCGCTGACACGTCGGGATCGTCGTAGGCCCGCGTCCAGGTGACGCAGCGCGGGTCGCCGGTGATCAGGTTGCGATGCTCGGGAGTGGTCTCGATCTCGACGTCACCGGCGGGTGTGGCGAGCCCGAGCGGGTTGTCGTTCGTCGCCTCCGCCGCAACCGCGGCCCGGTTGACGAAGCCGTTCGGCGGGACGGACGCCTTCCAACCGAGGGTCGGTCGACGGTCGGCGAGCTCGCTGGTGGTCATGTCGTCGTCTCCTGTCAGATGTCCTGGGTTCGGTAGTCGGCCGGATCGACCGGCGGCAGCGACGGCCAACAGGTCGACCGATCGACTGACACCTTCGACACGACCGATCACGACGTCTTCGTGTTCGATCGAGAGCCAGCCGTCGTATCCGACGATCCGCAGTCGGTAGCAGAACTCCCGCCACCACGACTCGGGGTGGCCGTAGCCGAGCGTCACGTGCGACCAGGACCGGTCGGCGACCGTCGTCGAGCGGTCCGTTCTCGAGCCGGCCGGTCGTGGCCAGCCGGCCGCATTGAGGTACGTGTCCTTGGCGTGCACGTGGTGGACCGCGTCGCCGAGGAAGTCGATCGCCGCCAACGGATCGCCGCCCATCCACATCGTGTGGCTCGGATCGAAGTTGGCCCCGACGATCGGCCCGACCTCGGCTCGCAGCCGCATGAGGCCCGGGGCGTGTACACGAGCTGATGGCCGTGCAGCTCGACGGCGATCCGTTCGACGCCGGACCGCTCGACGTGGTCGACGAACCGTGACCAGTACGGCAGAAGTCGCTCCTCCCACTGCCATCGCAACGTCTCGTGCGTTCTCGGGCGGCCACGAGCGTACGATCCAGTTCGGTGTCACGTCACCGGGTGCGCCGCCGGGCAGGCCCGGACATGCACACCACGGTCGGCACGCCGAGCAGCCCGGCGAGCGTGACCGTGTCGTACAGGTTCGCGACTGCCGCTCGCCGTCGGTGGGGTGGAGCTGGTTGCCGTTCGCGTTGAGGGCGTAGAGCTCGAGGCCGCGTGACGTGCACGGCGTCGAGCAGCGCGGCCGACGCTTCGCCCGATGCGAGGAGACCCGCCAGATCGCAGTGGGCGCCGTCGACCAGTTGCACGTGTTGAGCTCGACGCCCTCGATGCCGAGTGCAGCGGCCGTGTCGAGCATCTGCTCGACGGGGAGGTGGCGAGCGAGTCGGTGACGAGGCCGATCTTCATCCCGACGATTCCTGTCGGGCGCCCTCGGGTCGGAAGAGCTGCGTGCCGCGAACGGTGACCATTCGACCTGGTCGACGCTCGGGGACGCCGATCGCGCCGCGCAGGAACGGGGCGACTGTCGCGATCGAGCGGGATGGGCACCGTCCGCCCGGTCGCCGCCGAGGCGTACGCGGCGATGACGGCCTCCAGCGTGCGCAGACCGTCCTCGCCGGTCGCGATCGGTTCGCCGCGACCGTGGGCGGCTTCGGCGAACGCCCGGGCGAGCGTCCGGAACGCGACGGTGTGGCTGGGGAAGTCGCCCAGGCCGATGCGTCGCTCGGTGGCGGCGCCGAGCACCTCGCGTGTGCCGGCCGCCGTCGTGACGCGGACGTGCTCGAGGTTGGCCCACGGCGGGGTGGAGCCCGTCCTCGTAGCGGATGTCGATCCGGCCCTCGGAACCGGTGACCGACACCGCCCCCGGTCCGAACCCCCAACCGATGTTGACGAGCGCCACCCGGCTGTCGGTCTCGAACCGGCACGTCGCCAGATCCTCGACCTGCCAGTCGCCGGCCGGCAGCGCTGACGTGCGCCGACGCCCGGCGGATCGGCTCGCCGACCAACGACTCGGCGAGATACACGCCGTGCGCCAGGTCGGTCAGCACACCACCGCCCGACGAGTGCCGGGTCGCGGCGCCAGTTGCCGGCCGCACCGGCCTCGTACACGACGCCGAGCATGTTGACCATCGACCGATCGGACCGAGCCGATCTCGCCGGCGTCGATCACCTGGTGCGACGGCGAGCACCTCGGGCAGCGTGAGGTAGTTGTGGACGATCGCGAGCATCGTGCCGCTCTGGCGCGTGACGCATCGACGGCGGCAGCGGCGTCGGCCGGTGTCGTGGCGAGCGGCTTCTCGCACAGGATGTGCCGCCCGGCGTTCGCTGCCTCGACCAGCACGTCGCGCCGGAACGACTGCGGCGTGCACACGTCGACGATGTGGACGTCGGGTCGTGCGATCAGGTCGGCGGCGTCGGTGTAGGCATCGGCTTCCGACAGGCCGGCCAGCGACGCGCAACCGTGCCAGCGCGTCCGGGTGCGGGATCGGCGACGGCGACGACGCGGACGAGGTCGTCGAGCTCCTGCCACGCCGGCAGGTGCATGCGGGCGGCGATGTTGCCGCAGCCGATGATGCCGATGCCCGAGGACGCCGTCTCATCACCCGATCATGCCGCTCGACCGTCGCCGTCACGGTCACCTGACTGGGGCCGCCCTCCACCATCAGGTACCGCTGCCGGACCTTCTCCTGCTCGTAGTCCTTGCGGGCCTGCTGGACCGCGGGCATCGTCGACACCTCGGCGGTCGCCATGTCCCACCAGCACGACGCGTAGCCCGGCACCCGCTCGTCCCAGTCGGTCCGGACGTACACGACGTTCACCCCGCCGGTCGAGCGTGCCGTGCGCAGCGCGTCCGCGCAGCTCGTCTCTCGTGGCCGCGGTGGTCACGTGCGCCCCCAGCCCACGGCAGATCGACGGGAAGTCGACCTCGAGCGGGGCTCGCCGTCGTATCGGCCGGAGTCGTCACGCGCCCGGAAGTGGCATCCGAAGCCCTCGCTGCCGACCTGCTCCGACACACGGCCGACGCTCGAGAAGCCGTGGTTGTCGATCAGCACGATCGTGATGTCGACCGACTCCTGCACGGCGACGGCGATGTCGACTGGCTGCATCATGAACGAACCGTCGCCGACCATCACCGTGACGTGGCGGTCGGGGGCGGCGAGCGCGGCGCCGATACCGCCCGGCACCTCGTACCCCATCACCGAGTTGCCGTACTCCACCTGGTACTCGAGCCGTTCGCGGCACCGCCACATCTTGAGCAGATCACCGGGCAGGCTGCCGGCCGCGGTGACGACGACGTCGCCGGGTTCCCCGGCGGCCTCGACGAGCGCCGATCACCTCGCCCTGGCTGATCGGGTCGAGCCCGAGCCGGTGGAGCCGCTCGACCTCGGTGTTCCACTCCGGTTGTGCTGCAGCGATCTCGGCCCGGTACGTCGTCGGTGGTCGTGTGGTCGCCGAGCAGCGCCGTCGAGTTCGGCGACGGTCGCCTTCGCGTCGCCGGTGAGCGGGATCGCGGCGTGCTTGACCGCATCGTGCTCGAACACGTTGATGTTGACGAACCGCACGTCGTCGTGCTGGAACGCCGTCTTGGACGCCGTGATGAAGTCGGTGTAGCGAGTGCCGATGCCGATGACGAGGTCGGCCTGCTCGGCCACGACGTTGGCGCCCCGGGTACCGGCGACGCCGGCGCCACCGAGGCCGAGCGGATGGTCGAACGCCGAGGTGCCCTTGCCGGCGTTCGTCTCGCCGACCGGGATGCCGTGCCGCTCGGCGAAGCCCGCGCACGGCTGTCGGTCGCCTCGCTGTAGCGAACCCCGCCGCCGGCGATGATCATCGGCCGCTGGGCCGCACGGATCCACTCGGCGGCGCGGGCGAGCAGCGTCTCGTCGGGGCGTTGGCGAGCGATCACCCACGTGCGCGGCCGGAAGAACTCGTCGGGGAAGTCGAACGCGAACGTCTGGACGTCCTGCGGGATCGTGATGCACACGGCGCCCGTGTCGGCGGGAGACGTGAGCATGCGCATCGCTTCCGGGCAGTGACGCGACGAGCTGCTCGGGTCGCGAGATCCGATCGAAGTACCGAACGACCG
This sequence comes from uncultured Acidimicrobiaceae bacterium, assembly GCA_963792905.1. Classification (GTDB taxonomy): domain Bacteria; phylum Actinomycetota; class Acidimicrobiia; order Acidimicrobiales; family Ilumatobacteraceae; genus Ilumatobacter. The sequence goes on along the minus strand of CAWBYE010000019.1, from coordinate 278,446 downwards.
GACGGAACGCATCGCTCGCGGACACGGTGCCGTCGTGCTCGCTGACGAGTTGCTGGAGCACGGGGTCCTGCACACGCTCGGCGAACGTGTCGCCGGTGAGCAGCAACACGGGAATGCGGTTGATCGTGGCCGTCGCCGCGCCGGTGACCATGTTCGTCGCGCCGGGGCCGATCGAGGTGAGGCAGGCGAACGCACGATGACGGTTCGCCATCTTGGAGAAGCCGATCGCGGTGTGCACCATCGACTGCTCGTTGCGTGCCAGATAGAAGGGGAACTCCGGCCCGACTTCCTGCAGCCCCTGTGCGACCCCGCCGATGTTACCGTGGCCGAAGATGCCCCAGCAGCCGGCGAAGAAGCGATGCGTCTCGCCGTCGTGTTCGACGTGCTGATTCATCATGAACCGCACGACCGCTTGCCCGGTGGTCAGCCGAATCGTCATCGAGCCCCCTCGTCACGACCGCTCCCCTTGAGTGATCACGACCCAAGCATCGGTGGAACCGTCGCGAAAGTCAAGACGGATCGTGGAACTCTGTCCTTGTATTCGCTCCACATCGGAGTACTGTGAGCGAAGGCAGCGGATCAGACGCAGGGGTCACGGTGCCGAGGATGGAATGACATGACCGCTCATTCGACGTCGCCCGCACAGCGGTTGTTGATGGTGCTCGACCTGCTGATCGAGGTCGAGGCCGACGTCGTCCGCCGCCCCAAGGGCGTGTCGGTGCAACAGGCCGCCGACCAGGTCGGTGTGCATCGCAGCGCCGCGCAATCGCATCATGAACGAGCTACTCGGGGCCGGCTACGCCGTGCCGAATCCGGCCGGCAGGGGATACCGCGTCGGGCCGGCGATCCAGATCCATCAGGGCCTCACCGTCGAACAGCGGCATCTCGCGGAAATGGCGCACCCCTACCTCGTCCGTCTCGTCGAGCGGACCGGTGAATGCGCGCACACGGCGGTCGCCGCCGGTACGCGGGTGATCGTGATCGACGATGTCGAGACCGGTCAGGCGCTGCGCGTCGTCGCCGGACGTGGACGCCGTGTGCCGCTGCACTGCACGTCGGCCGGCAAATGTCTGATGGCCTTCGGCGCGGCAGCGATCCCGGACGAGATGCCGGCACGGACCGCAGCGAACCATCACCGCCACCGCACTGATGCGCACGCACCTCGACGAGATCGTCGGGCTCGGATACGCCCTCGACGACGAGGAGAACGACATCGGCGTCCGCTGTCTGTCGGCGCCGGTGTTCGTGGGCACCTCGACCGAGGCGATCGGATGCATCGGCATCGACGGACCGTCGGTGCGGGTCACCGACGAGGCGATCCACGAGATGGCCACAGAGATCGCCGCCGCCGCCTCGGAACTGTCGCAACAGCTGGGACGCCAGTCCGACCGGATCGATCGGGCGGTCGGCGCATGACTTCGCCGACCACCGATCTCCACCGACGTGACGGCACGATGGCGTCGACGCCGTTCGAGCTGTCGGTGATGCCCGAGGATGCCGGCTGGACATATGCCAGCTTGCGCATCGCCGACATCGCTGCCGGTGCGAGTGTCACCTTTGCGACGGGCGATCACGAGGTGATCGTGCTTCCGTTGTCGGGGTCGTGTCGGGTCGATGTCGACGGCGAGCGTTTCGATCTGGATGGACGCCCCGGTGTGTTCGCCGGCGTGTCCGACTTCGTCTATGCGCCGCGTGAGTCGGCCGTCGTCATCACGTCCGCCGCAGGGGGTCGGTTCGCGATTCCCGGAGCACAGGCCGAGCGTCGCCTGCCGGCGCGGTATCAGCCGGCGACAGCCACCCCCGTGGAGCTGCGGGGGGCCGGTGTCTGCTCGCGTCAACTCGTCAACCTCTGCGCACCTCAGTCGTTCGACGCCGATCGGCTGATCGCGGTCGAGGCCTACGTGCCGGCCGGCAACTGGGCGACGTTCCCGCCTCACAAGCACGACACCGAGAGCGAGCACGAGACGGCGCTCGATGAGATCTACTACTACGCCATCGCCGACGGCCCATCCGGGGGCGGTGCGGCGTACCAGCGAGTGTACTCCGCCGACGACCGGCCACTCGACGTGTTGGCCGAGGTCAGATCCGGCGACGTGGTGCTGGTGCCCCACGGTTGGCACGGTCCGACGATGGCGATGCCCGGCTACGACGCCTACCTGCTCAACGTGATGGCGGGTCCCCGCCGGGCCTGGCGGGTGTGCGAGGACCCGGCTCACCGATGGGTGCGTGATACCTGGGTGGACGAACCGGTCGATCCGCGCCTGCCCATGCCCGGGTTCGACATCGGTCAGGTCTCGACGAACGCCGAATGGGGGCGCACATGACCGCCGTCGACGCGACCGAGGTCCGCGACCGCCTGCTGACCGACGGCTACGTCGTGGTCGAGAACGTGCTCGATGCCGACGTCACAGCGGATCTCGGCCGGCGGGTCGATGAGATGCTCGACGCCGAACGGGCACACCGACTCGACGCCGATCACGACCTCTCGGCTGTCATCGACGACACGGGCGATTGGTACACCCGCATCTGGGACCTCGACGATGACGAACGTCGCCGGCTCGCACAACGCCAAGCGCTCCAACAGCAGCAGGAGTTCGACACGCCGTGGCCCGTTCCGAGCGAGGACGTGTGCATCAATTTCATCCACATTCCGACGTTCTTCGACAGCGGCCGCTCGCAACGCATCTTCAATCTGATCAACAAGGACTCCGCCTTCGCGCCGCTCCTCGAACACCCGCTCGTCCTGCCGATCGTCGACGATCAACTCGGCCTCGACGCGATCCTGCTCGACGTCAGCGTCAACGCCGTCGGGCCGCACACCGCCGATGGCGGATGGCACGTCGACTCGCCACTCACCCAGTTGCCCGAGCCGTTCCCCGATGTGACGCTCAGCCTCCAGACCGCTTGGATGCTCGACGGCTTCCGACGCGACAACGGCGCCACCCACGTCGCCCGAGGCAGTCACCTGACGCTGAGTTCCCCACCGCGCGGACACGGTGAACTGCCAGAAGAGGTCGTGCTCGAGGCGCCCGCCGGATCCCTCGCCATCTGGTTCTCGCAATCGTGGCATCGCCACGGCGCGAACGCGACCGACGCCATGCGACGCGGCGTGATCGTGCAGTACGGCCGGTGCTGGGTGAAACCGTTCGTCGATCTGCGCACCCCGATGACCGCCGAGATGGCCGCCGAACTGTCCCCCCGGTTGCGCTACATGATGGGCTGCAACGCCAATCCGCCCGTACGCGGCTGACGCTCCCGATCCTGCACGACATCGTTGACGACACGTCCGACGCGTCACGTCGGCCGCATGACAGCGAGCCGTCACCAGCCGACCCGTGGAGCGCGGAGATCCGATTCGATGATCCGCGAACACCGTCGGCCCGGGCGGCACACTCGTAGCCGTCGAGCCGGGCGAGCCGGTGGCGCGATCCGGAGGAGGTCACGAGATGAAGAAGCGGAACACTGGCTGGCTGGCCGCGATCCTGGTCGACGGCCCCGTCGTCGGAACTCGGCCCGGCGTCGGTCGGGGGCGCCTCGTGAGCTGGGCGGAACGCTGGCTGCGGGCGATCGGCGCGCCACGGTTGCTCGTCGTGGGCGGTGCGTCGCTCGATCGCATCCACATCGACGGTGAGCCGGTACGGACGCCGGGCGGGGCAGGGCTCTACACCGCGCTCGCTGCCGCCCGGGCCGGTGCCGACGTCACGATGCTCGCCCCGCTCCCCGACCCGATGCCGCCGGAGCTTGCATCGGCGCTCGACCTGATCCGATGGGTCGGGCCGAACGGTGACGCCCGATGAGCTCCCGCGCTTCGAGATCGCCTACGACCGCGACGGCGAGGTCACCTTCTTCCGCGAGTACCTGGGTGCCGAACCTGACATGACACCACGACTGCTCGATCTCGTCGCCGACGCCCCGGGCTGCGCCTACTGCGTCCCCTTCCTCGATGCACGACTCCAGCGACGGTTCGTCGATGCCATCCGCGAGCGAGGCTGGCTGACCGTCGGCGCTACCTACACCAAGGCGGCGCAGCTCGACACGGCACTCGTCCGCGAGACCCTCGATCTCGCCGACCTGTCGTTCTGCAACGCCCGCGAAGCCGACCTCCTCTTCAGCGGCGATCCAGCGCCAGAGAGCGGACGCCTGCGCTTCGTGACCCACGGTGCTGCCGGTGTCACCGTCCTCCAGGGCGAACACCGCACCGACATCGCCGGTCAGTCGGGTCGTCGCCGTCGACCCGACCGGGGCCGGTGACACCTTCTGCGGCACGACGATCGCCCGGCTGCTGGCCGGCGACCACCCGGTCGAAGCGGCACGATGGGGCAACGCGGCTGCGGCCGAGATGGTCACCGCCGTCGGCCCGGCGGCCCTCTTGCGCCCGAGCGCACCCCCGTCGCCGGCTGCGGACGAACGGGTGCGCGTCGACACCGACACGGTCGACCGCATGGCCGAGTTGATCGCCGACTCGACCGAGCTCCGCCCGTTCGACTTCACCGGGGAGCTGTTCCCCGACGTCGGTGACCCGGCGACTGTCGAATGGTTCGCCGCTGCGACCCTGCAGCAGTTCGGGTTCTGGCACGCCCGCGATGGTGCATGGGCCGCTTCGATGATCGCGACCATCGACGGCGTCGAACGCAAGGGCAGCGACTACCTCTGGGCGGCGTACCGACGGTGGGAGCGACGCGTGCCGGATGCGACGAGCCCGCCTCGTCAGGCGTCGCTGACGCTCGACGAGTGGCACGCGGTCGTCGCCGACGACACCGGAAACGATCCATTCCCTCGTCCGTCGTCGTGTGTCGCGCTCGCCAACGCCTTCGGGCGGACGCTCGGCTCAGTGGGTCCGACGGCGAGCGAATTGGTCGAGGCAGCCGCCGCCACGGCGCGACCGATGCGGTCACTGCTGTCACTGCTCGACCACATCGGTGGCTATCGCGAAGATCCGCTCCGAAAGAAGTCCGCGTTGCTCGGCGTCATTCTCCGTCAGCGTCCCGAACACGCACTGCCGGGCGCACCCGACGACGACGCTCCTCCGATCGTCGACTATCACGTCCAGCGCACCTGCCTGCGCACGGGCCTGGTGGTCGTCGATGATCCCGACCTGGTACGGACGTTGAGATCGCGCCACCTGGTCACCCCCGCCGAGGAGGACGCCGTTCGTCGGCGCGGCCTTCGAGGCGGTCGGGGAGCTCGTCGAGCAGAGTGGCAGCGACATGGGTACCGTCGACTACCTGCTGTTCCAGATGCGCCACCGCTGTCCCGAGTCGTCTCCCCCACGTTGTGCGGCGTGTCCGGCCGATCCGGCATGCGAGCACCTCACCGAGCTGTTCCAGCCGGTACTTCGCACCACCGCGTACTGATCGCAGCCGCGGTCGTGCCACAGCCGGCCGCCGTCCCGTTCGGTGACACCCGCGAGCGCCGCTTCATCGGCGTTGTGGGGCATGCGGGCCCCGCTGTCAAACCGGCGTTTGGGGATCGTCCGAGGCGTCTCAGAGGAGGTCGCAGAGCATTCGATTGGCCCCGATGACCGTTTGTCGATGACTGTGACCGACGCCGATCTCCTCCAGAAGCGGTTTCCGGGCCTGGACCCACAGGTGGATGACCTGTTCCTCCTCGGGGCCCAACCCCTCGTCGTAGCGGCCGGGCAACGATCGAACGAGGCGACGGGAATCATTCGCCGAAGGACAACGACCATTCGTTGTCGTCGTTTGCGACGACCTGGGGCTCTCACTCCGAGTCGGTCCGCCGAATCAATCCCAGCTCGACGTTGCCGCGGCCGGGCCGGCGCCAGGCGCGCTGGTGCCACGGTTGACGATCTCAGGTTGTCAGCGGCGTGACGGTCGCGAGCGATGTGCCGTACAGCGAGTAGTAGCTCGTGTCCTGGACGAACGCCGGGTTGTACACCGGATTGGTGCCCTTCTGGGTCAGCACGATGATGTCCGACCCGCCGAACGTGAAGTAGCCGAACTCGTCGCCTTTGAGGCATTCCCTGCCTTGCTCGTGTGTCATGTTGACCCCAGAAACCTGGCACATCCCGATCGGGAGGACGGCAACGATCCCGACGTCACCGTAGGGCGAACCCGTCGTGTCGATGGTCAGGATTCCCCGTGCCTGGACGAACTCGTATCCATCCTTGGCCGAGTCCGCGGCCTCGAACTGACCCCCGAACTCAGGGTTTTCCGGTCGGGCGAGAGACACTCGAAGATAGACCTCGCCCTTGACCGGGTAGCACTCCTTGACGAGTCCTGCCACTGGGGTGTGGAACCGGTGGTAGGAGTACGGACCGAGGAAGTTGTGGATGAAGTGGCCCCCGTTGAAGGCGTCGGCGTACTGGCTGCCTTCGAGGAGTTGGCTCACATTGCGGTACGTGTGGGTTCCCTTGATCGTGATCTCGGGGATGTTCCCGTTCGCTTCGATCGCGAAGTGCCGCTTGTACGTCGAGTCGGCAGGTGAGGTGATCGTCGTGTTCTCGTTCGGGTGCGCTATCGGTCGCAACCCGGTGTTCAGCTCGCGGGCGAAGAACTGGTTGTACGTGAGCCATCCGCTCGGTGCGTTGGAACGCAGTTCCCCGGGATGCCACTCGTCGGGGATCATCGAGTCCTCGATGCGGAACCTCGGTGAATCCTTGCGCCAAGCGTCGAGGATGTCCTTGCTGAACGATTCCGGCGTGTCGAGGAAGCCACCCCACAACCTCGCCCAAGCGACGAGGAAGTCGGCGAACCAGGGCACGTTCTGGATGATCTTGCCGTCGCCGACGTCCTGATCGATCAGCCAGTAGAACCAGCAGAGGTAGTCGTAGACCTCACGATGCTCGTCGATGACTCCGTTCCCCGGGTTGACCCAGTCCGGGTTGAGCCAGGCGTCGTCATCACTCTGGTGGGGAATCCACCGGCTGTAGATCGCGAGGTAGTTGGCGTACTCGTCGAACGTCGTTGGCCAGCGCCCGTCCATGCCCTCGAGCGGCAATGCGGCGTAGAGCCTCGGGTCGAGCTCACCACTCCCGCCCTCTGACTTGGGCTTTGCCGTGTCGTTGGCCCTGTTCAGCGACAGCTCCAATTGTGCGACGAATATGTCGTCAGCCTTCTCGAAAAGGAGTTTCAGTTCGGGAATTGTCTTTGGATCTTTGATCGGTGGCACGACATACGAATTTGATGATGTCACGGTGGTTCCTCCCGGGAGTGGTATTCAGGCGACCGAACGTAGCACGAGCTATCACCCTCCGTGAACGGTTCGCCACAAGACGTCAGTACGGTCGCCGACAGCCCAATGTGAATGCAGTTCGCTGTCACCGTCGGCCGGCGCATCCCAGGACGCGCCCCCAGCCATCTCGCGTGGACAATCGCGCGAGGCGCGCCCGAGGAGGCGAGGTTCGAGCGGCTCTCGACATCACGTCGCGTCGGCTGCCTCGATGAGGTGAGAGCGAGGCTCGAATGCGTTGCCGCACTCGAAGCACGATTCGACAACGAGTCGCGACTTGCGCCGTCCGCTGACTCGTGGGCGGTCGATTCCGGTGGACGGACCAAGTGGTTACGGTGCTCGAGATGGCTTCGAACTCGACACCGCGAATGAAGATCGGCGTGCAGCTCCCCGAAGTGGAGTGGGAGGTTCCGTTCCCCGAACTGATCGAGATGGCGCAGGCAGCGGAGACGGTCGGCTTCGATTCCGTGTGGTATGGCGACCACCTCATCTACGACCTCGAAGTCGGTGCACGCGGGCCGTGGGAGGCATGGACCACACTGGCGGCCATCGCTCAGGCAACCACCACGATCGAACTCGGTCCGCTGGTTGCCTCGACAAGTTTCCACGCGCCGGCGATGTTGGCCAAACAGGCTGCAACGGTTGACGCAATCTCACAGGGTCGCCTGATCGTAGGTCTCGGCGCGGATGGAACCAGCGCGAGTACGACGCGTTCGGTTTCGCGTACGACAAGCGCGTCAGCCGATTCGAGGAGGCGTTCACGATCATCCGGACGTTGCTCGCCGACGGCGAGATCGACTTTCACGGAACCTTCTACGACGCCGATCAATGTGTGCTGCACCCCCGGTCACCCAGGCCCGGTGGACCGCCACTGATGATCGGATCGATCGGAGATCGGATGCTCGACATCACCCTTCCGCACGTCGATGCCTGGAACATGTGGTGGAGCCAGTACGGCAACACCGTGGCGGGCTTCGCCCGCGAGAAAGCTCGGGTTGATCGATTGATTCGGGCTGCTGGTCGATCTGTCAAGGATGTCGAAGCAACAGCTGCGGTGCATGTCCGACTCGAAGGTGGCGCGGGTCGTCTGATGGGTGACTACGTCGGCGACGCAGTCGTCGAACCCCTCACCGGAACACCGGACGATCTGGCCGACCAACTTCGCGGGTTCGAAGCCGCCGGCGCAGCGCACGTTCAATTGTGCGTCGACCCGATCACGCTCGACTCGATCGGTTGGCTGGGCGGCGTACTCGCTGCGTTTCGTCGGGCGCGCTGACTGCCACGTCATCACGTTGCGGCGACCTGCACTACGCCCAACAGCGCGGCTTCGTCCGATCGGCACGTGCGTCACTGGCGGTAGGTGGCACCCAGCGACGCCCGGCCCGGTCGAGCCACTCTGGAGGCTCTTCGCGTTTGAGGGTGGGATTCGTGTGATCGTGGAGGGCGCGGTGCAGGGGCTCTGTGATTCTCGGTGATGTTCGAAGTCATCGAGTCTCAATGAGGACGACGATTCAGCTGATCGGGAAACTGTCATCAGCGACGGCGTCGCCTGATGAGGCGCGGCGAGATCCGCATGGTCGGCCCCGACCCCTCACGCGGCGCGGAAGCAAACACGCACCGCCCAGCGGTCGTCATCAGCAACGATGGCGCGAACACCACCGCCGAGCGCCTCGGGCGAGGCGTGATCACCGTCGTACCGGTGACCTCGAACATCGCCCACATCTACCCGTTCCAGGTCCTGCTCCGCTCCGATTCAACCGGGCTGCCACGCGACTCGACAGCTCAGGCGGAGCACGTTCGATCGATGGATGTCGAGCGCATTGGAGCGCTCGTCGGCACGCTCGACGGCCGTCTGCGTGCCGAACTCGACGAAGCAGTTCGGCTCTACTTGGCGCTCTGACCGCCGGGCCGAGTCGACGGCCCGATGTGGTTGTCGATCCAGAGCGGGTCTGCCCCGATCGAACGTGAGGATATGAAGCTCCATTTGTTTGTCAAGGGGCTGGACGAGATCGTTGATATCTCGGAAGACCTCTCGCGACGCAGCGTTTCAGGCAGCGCATGATCTCTCGTTTGCTCTTGCCTTCGAGGGTGCGGCGAGCGACGTAGGCGCGGGTTCTGGGGTCGGTTGACATGCGGACCATGACGATGCGCCAGAGCTCTTCGTTGGCGATCCCCGTTCCGGCGCGGCGTCGTCGAGCATCGGTGATGAGCGATACGTGTGGCGCTCAGCGAGATCTGTAGACGCGCAAGCGGTGATCGATTCGCAGGACGATGACGGTGTGCTGATCGTCATCGATCTCGTAGATCACACGATACGCACCTCGTCGAGCCGAGTGGAGCCCGGCGAGTTCGCGCTGCAGGCGTCCGCCGACGCGGTGGGGGTTCTCGACGAGGGCGCTGAGCATGAACTCGACGATCGCAGCTGCGGTGCCTTCGGTGAGTCGGCCGAGGTGTCGTTGCGCTGGGCCGGTGACGCGCAGTTCGTAGGGTTCGTCGTGCTCGGTCACTTGGAGGTGAAGCGGGCACGCAGTTCGTCGCCGGTGATGTAGTCGCCGGTGTCGGCCGCACGCTTCGCCTCGGCGAGTTCGCGCATCGCTTCGGGGTCCGAGAGCAGTTCGAGGGTGTCCTCGAGTGATGCCAGGTCGTCTGGGCTGATCATCACGGCTGCAGGCCGACCATTGCGGGTGACGACGATTCGGTCGTGGGTGTGTTCGACGCGATCGATCATCTCGGAGAACTTCGACTTGACTTGGGCGAGCGGCAACGTTGCAGACATGACCAGTATTCTAGTCATCGTCGTTCGAATTGTCACCATGGCCCGTGCCGCGGGGTGGGATCGATCCAGGGCATGTTCTGGAGCGCCTGTCCGAGCGCCGAGGTATGCCGTTCTCTGACGGGTCCCATGCGCATCGGGGAGCGTGATTGTCGAGCTGTGAGTGGTGTCATTCAGGTCGCGAGGCCGGCGGGGCGGAGCATCGCCCAGATCGTCGGTGAGTCGCCGGCCTGGATCTCGGCGACGACCTCGAAGCCGAATCGCTCGTACAGCGGGACGTTCCGTGGGTTCGACGACTCGAGGTAGGCGACGTCACCGTTGCGGTCGACCTCCGCCAGGCTGTGCCCGAGCAGCTGCGAGCCGATCCCGATGCCCTGTCGGGATGGGTCGACGCCGATCGCCGGGAGGTGCCAGTGGTCGACCTCGGGGTGCGACGTGCCGACCCGGCCCAGGAACTCGAAGATCACTCCGAGGCGTTCGGGTTCGATGTTGGCTTCCATCACACCACCAAGCGCTTCCTCGTCGACGGACTCGCCCGGCGGGATCCACCAGGCGCTTCCGGCGTGGTCGTCGGTACGAAACGCCGTACCGAGATCAAAGGCCGTGCCGCCGTAGTGGCGGCCCACCTGCGGGAAGACCGCAAGGTACTGCTCGGCGTCGGGGAACATCCACCGCATCAGCGGATCGTTCACGAACGCCGCGACCATGGTGGCCGTGCAGCGTTCGCGGTCCTCGGGTGTTGCGACGACGACGTGTGGTGTGTGGGTGATGGTCATGGTGGGCTCCGTGGGTTGATGGTCCCCATCAGGGGATCGCAAGTTCGTGAGAGAACTATATTGCCAATAGTTTCCTCTTGTCAATAAGCAATGTTCTCGTCTAAGTTTGGTGGTGACCATGACTGCCGAATCGCACCGCCCGTATCACTCCCCGCTGCGGGAGGAACAGGTCCGCAAGACGCGTGACCTGATCCTCGACGCGCTGACCGACCTGCTGGCCGATCGACGCTCCGATGAGATCACCACCCGCGAGATCGCAGCGCACGCCGGTGTGTCACAGCCCACCGTCTACCGACACTTCCCCGATCGCACCGCGTTGCTCGCAGGTATCACAGCACGAATCAACGAGCTGGCCAGTGAATCGGAGAGCGGAGGGTACGACCTCGACAGCATCGATGAGGTCGGCCAACGAATCGAGTGGCTGTTCGCGGCATCGGACACGATCCCCGTCGAGATGCGCGCCGAGGCTCTCCTCAACGCCGACCCGCGACGCTTCGCGGATGACACCCGACGGCACTCCGACGAGATGCTCGGCGTCGTCGCGGCCGAATTCCCGGAGCTCGATGATGGACAACACGCTCAGCTCGCAGGCCTCCTGCGATGCCTCGGGTCCACCCAGACGTGGCTGCGGATGCGCGAGGAGTTCGGCGTACCCGGTGTCGAGGCCGGCCCACTGATGCGGTGGGCGGTCGACACCCTCGTCCACGCCGTACGAGCCGGCGACCTCCCCCGGATCGACCCCGATCCATCACCCGAGGAGAACACACCATGAACCAACCCGACCTGCGCGAGCACACCTCACTGCCCGAGCCGAACTTCGAGCCACCGGCTCCGGGCCGATGGGAACTCGAGACGGCGCACCACGGGCTCCGTCCACTCTCGCCGTTCCTCCGCGATGCGTACCAGCGCGCATTCGAGCACGGCATCGTCGAGCCGCTGTCGCGCTACGGTCTCCCGCTCGCCACGGTCGAGGCTCGCTTCGTCCACGGCTGCCTGTACATGCGTCCGCTCGCGATCGGTGAGAAGCCCGGATCGACGCCGAAGGACCCTCCACCGACGATCGTGATGAAGCTGCTCACGCGGCTCCACCCCGAGCTCCGCCGTCGCGCCAAGACCGCGGACCGAGCGTTCGCCGAAAGAAGCTGGCGCCACGAGGTCGACCAGTGGTTCGACCACGACCGCGCCGAGCAGATCGAGAAGAATCGGGCGATCCAGGACGTCGACGTCGCGTCACTCGACGATGGCGACCTCCACGCGCACCTCGAAGGCGCGCTGTCACACTTCGAAGCGTCGGCGCGCCGGAACCTCGCGACCCACGGCGGAGACCTCGTCCCGTGCGGCGACCTCCTCGCACACTGCGAGGACTGGGGCATCGACGCCAACGACGCTATGTCGCTCCTGGTCGGCAGCTCCCCGGGCACGGTGGAAACCGCAGTGATGCTGCAGCCGGTCGCCGCCGCGACACGACAGCGGGGCCCCACCGCCGACTCGCTCGCCACGATCGACGAGGTTCGATCGTTGTGTGCTGGCGCTCAGGCTGCAGTCGACGCCTGGCTCGAGAGCCATCAGTGGCGCACCGTCAACAGCGACGACATCGACCGCCCCACTCTCGCCGAAGTAGCCGGCCTGCAGTTGTCCGCACTGCTCAACGCCACCGACGTGCCCGACATCGAACCCGACACCGACACAGATTCGCTCGCGCGTCCCGGCCCAACACCGCGCTCGGTTCGACGAGCTCGTCGTCGAAGCACGGTACGGTCACCGCCAACGCGAGGACATTCGTGGACTCTGCTGGAACTGGCCAGCTGGTCTCGTCCGACGCGCCCTGCTCGAAGTCGGCGACCGGCTCGTCGCCTCGGGCCGTATCCATGACCGCGAGCACGTCGTGGAGTGCTTCCCCGCTGAGGTCGAGAGCGTCATGCAGGGCTCGGACGAGCCGTCCGCCGACACGCTCGCTGAGCGGGCCGCAGAGCGCGATCGCATCGAAGCAACACCGCCGCCGAGGTGGCTCGGCGCCGAAGAGGCCGAACCGCCGCTCGACGCGTTCCCGACGGGGATGGCGCGCGCGACGCGAGCGCTGCTCGCCGCCCTGACGGCGGATGCGACACCACCACCGGTTGACCACGCGGGACGCGACGGTGAATGGGGTCGGTATCGGCGACACGGTCTACCGAGGGCGAGCCTGCGTCGTGCGAGATCTGATGGTCTCGTTTGATCAGCTCGAGCCCGGAGACGTACTGATCGCCCCGTTCACCGGACCGTCGATCAACTCGCTCCTGCCCATCGTCGGCGCCCTCGTGGTCGAAGAAGGTGGCCCGGTCTGCCACGCTGCGATCGTGGCCCGTGAGTTCGGTTGCAGTGCCGTCACCGGCGCCCACGGCGCCACCACGAAGATTCCACACGGCGTCGAGGTCGAAGTCGACCCGGTGCGAGGCACCGTCACGATCCTGTGACCTCCGCCTGGAGGTGAACGGCATCCTGTCTCGTACCAGTCCATCAATGACGCGGGCGCTTCAGCCAGCTTTCGCCGTCCAGATCGCCAAGACCCAAGACGACAAACGGGCAACGCCGCTCGATGGAGCTGCTGGTTGGATTCGGGCTGGGCATCTCGAACCCGAACGCAGTGATCTGCTCTGTCGCACTTCTCCCGACAGTTGTCGAGGTTGACGCCGTGGACCTCGGTCTCTACGTCACCCTCGCCCCCGGCGCTGTCGCTGGCCGACCTGGCCCGGGCGGGCGGGCCGCCTCCGCCGCCGGTGGTGCGTGCTCGGCTCGGCTCCGAGCTGTCGATCGAGCGAGCGGGGCTTCCACCGGCGATGGTCGCCGGGTTGAAGCATGTCGGGTCGATCGCGAACCCGGAGTTCTACGAGAAGCAGCGCCTGCGGTTCTCCACCTGGGACACTCCCCGGTTCATCAGCGCCTACCGTGAGGACCTCGAATGGCTCCACCTCCCCCGCATGACCGTGCTCGCGAGACAACCACGGCGCTCGCCCCAACCCCTTGGCAAGATGATGATTGCAGCCAACTGTGGGGACGTCACCAAGGCTTCGAGGGTTACCGGCAGCTCTCGGTTCGCTTTCTCGAAGAGGTGTAGACCCCGCCGTCACGGTCCCTCGACGAATCGGCCGAACTCGGCAATCGCAGTCGAAACGCGTTTGCCAACGCTGCAGCGCCGGCGAAGCCGCCCGACCTCGATGCCGCGGGAGCCGGTAGCGAATTCAAGCATCGCGATCCAAGCGCCACGTCGCCCGCAGGCTTCACGCTCGCACGGCCGACACCGCCAGATATTCACGGCCGCACGGCCGACACCGCCAGATATTGACGGCCGCCACACGAGGGCCGGGCCGCTCCTGAACCCTCACGTCGAGCTCCGGCGTGGTCCGCGGAAACCTGCATGGTCACGGTGCCGTCCACCCGAGCTCTGCGTCCATTCGCTCGCGTGGCGGAATGCGAACTGGCCTGTGGTCGAGTACTGCTCTTCGGAACGAGCAGAATGCGTCGATGACGACTGATTCCGGTCCGCAGGACTTCGAGGGTGCGACGTTGTTCAAGACGAGTTTCAAGGGAGCCACGATGAGAGCGTGCGACCTCAGCGGGGTGACGATGCGCAGCGCTGACGTCGATGGGCTCGACATCGACGGCCATGATCTGTTGTTCGGCAGCCTCTTCGTCAACGGCGTGGACGTGGTGCCGTTGGTCGACGCCGAGCTCAACCGTCAGTTCCCCGGCCGCGAGCTCCAGAACGCGCAGACGCCCGAGGGCCTGCGTGATGGTTGGGTTTCCGTGCAGGCCGCGTGGGCGACGACGGTGGCGGACACGCCGCCGGGGATGGTCGACGCCCACGTCGACGACGAGTGGTCGCTGGCCCAGACCTTGCGTCACCTCGTGTTGGCGACCGACGCCTGGCTCCGCGGCGGGATCATGGGGATCGAGCAGCCGTTCCATGAGATCGGCCAGATCTTCACCAGCGCGCCGGAGATGGGCTTCGACATGTCGATCTTCCGGACCGACGTGCCGGCGTTCGCCGAGATCGTCGAGGTGCGGGCCGGCCGGCAGCAGATGGTGACCGACTTCCTCGCCGGCGCGACGCCGGAGTTGCTCGTCGAGGAGCGCAACAACCCCTGGGGTGGCGGGGACTGGCACCCCACCGTCGGTGACTGCGTGCGCGTGATCCTGGAAGAGGAGTGGGCGCACCTGCGCTACATCCGACGAGACCTCGCACTCCTCGCGTGACCAGCAGGCGCTCGGTGTCGACCGACCCAAGAGACGCCATCGACCAGCTCGCGAACGGCACCTCGGCGCTTACGGCGATGCCCGGAAACGCTCGCTGGGTCGAGCAGCCGACCCCCTTGCTCTTGACGGTGGCTCAAGGCCTCGAGCGGTAGACGTCGGCGCGGGGCGGGGGCTGGACGTCGGGATCGCGCGGAGTGTGGTCGTTCGTGGGCCGGTCGGCGATCGGCGCGGTGGCCCTCGGGCCCGTTGACCGTGAGTGCCAAGACCGTGCGACCATTGGCGGTGCGTGTGGCGGCGGCCGCGAGCGCGTTGGTCGCCGCCCGGTGACGCGCGCCGGGACCCCTCCAGCCCACGTGGCGGTTGCGCCGGCCGATCCGTCGTCATCCCAATGACCGTCGACCACTCTACGTGTCGGTCGCGGGACCAACCCGGATGCTGGCGGCCACGCTTCGTGCAGGCCATCGTGCGAGGAGTCGTCGCACCGGGTGTAGTTCCGGCCCGCGTCGTCGACGGGCCAACGACGCGGGCCGCGGCACCGACTGCTGGGCAGCCGAGTCAGGGCACGGCGAGGGTGTCCAGCACCACGGCGGCCTGCGTCACTTCACCCGACACGGACTCGGCGACGATCGCTCCGTGGACGGGGATCGACTCCCTGATCGTGACCTCGGCAAAGGGTGCGATGATCGAGCCCGCCCAGGCGACATCCGGGCCGATGCCGACGTCGGTGGCGTCGGGGAACACCCAGACGAGCCGATCGCGGGCGTCCGGTCCATTCGGGTTCTTGGGCAGTTTCTTGTACGACTTGCCGTTCCAGAACAGCATCGAGTTCAGCACCGCGTCCGCGCTCGTGTCGAACGAGGGCCCTGTCACTCGAACGATCGTCGTGGAGCCTTCGGGCGATCTGATCTCGACCGCGTGAGCCTGCTGCAGCGATGCGGCGTCGATCTCGAACACGTTCAGATCCTGATCGCCCTCCAGGCCCAGTGTCGTCCAGTGGGGGTTCGAGTCGCTGATCTCGCCGGTCGGCGCGAGGGTGTTCCACCCGGTGATGGACTCCTCGACCGCCGTGATCGTCGCTCCGAGATCCAGATCCAGGGGCGTCTGGGTCACAGTGCCGTTGGGAGCCGACACCCCGGCGAGCAGTTGCCCGCCGTACGTCACCGATCCGTGGGCCACCGTGCCGCCATCTGCGTCGAGGTCGCCGCCGACCGCGAGATCGACTCTCGCCAGGTCGTCGTCGAGGTCGCCGCCGATCGACCACTGATCGAGCACGACGGAGCCGCCCGCCAGGACGCGCCCGCCGACACTCGAGGCAACGAGTGACACACCATCCGCTGCCACAAGGCTCCAATCGCCGAGGTCGGGCAACCAGGTCGCCGACGAGAAGGTGCGGGTGGCGGTTGCCGTGTTGCCGCTGGCGTCAGTTGCCTCGGCGATCACGACGAAGACGTCGTCGGTGAGCGTCGGCCCCGAGATCTCGCACGCGACCTGCCCGTCCTGATCATCGATCGCGCTGCAGACGTGTGCGCCGTCGACGAACTGCAGATCCACGACCGGCGGGACGTCGTCGCCCCCGACGTGCCCGTGGTCGTGACCGTCGTCGGGCACGTCGTCGATGACGTCGTCGGGGTCGCGCTCCTCGGCCGGCGTGATGTCGGAGACATCGACGATCGAAGTTGCGAACAGATCGGTGCCGGGCCCACCAACGGCGAGCACAACGCCTTCCGTGCCGAGCAGGACGTCGTCGCCGGGACCGGCGAGGATCACATCGCCGGGGCCGGCGCCGATGATGACGTCGTCGCCACCGAAGCCGCAGATCACGTCGACGCCGGCCGTCGCGACGAGGATGTCGTCACCCCTGGTGCCGAGCAGCGTGCATCCGGGTTCGACCTCGACCACGATTCGCCCGTCGGCGCACACACCGTCGGAGCGGCACACCGTGTAGGTCACCGCCGACGAGTCGGTCCAGTTCGGTGGCGGCGAGACCGTGACGATGCCGCTGGCGTCGACGGAGGCCGTCCCGGTGTAGTACGGGTCGACGCTCAACGTCTCGGGCAGGAAGGGTGAACCGGTGGCGTCGTCATTGTCGAGCACGGCGACGGTCGCAGATCCGTTGACCCCCACCACGACGATGTCGTCCTCGAGGCAGGGGCTCGAGGTGGCGCCGACTTGAGCGACGTCGGCGCCGAACGTCACGGCCCCGCTGTCGGACTGGCCGAGCACGTTCACGATCAGCCGATTCCCGACATCGATGTTCGACGGCACCGTGATCTCGGTGTCGATTCTCCCGAGCTCATCGGCGACGATGGTGTCGGAGCCGACGACGACGCCGGTGGCGTCGGCTTGTTCGAACTCGACGGTCGCCGCGGTGAACGCTCCGAGGCCGCGAACGGTCAGCGCCAACTGGCCGCCCGGCGTGACCACGGTCGGCTGGGGTGCCGCGCACGTCGAGACGTCGACTGATCGCACTTCGGTCTCCAGCACCGCGATCGGCGGCGGTGGCGATGACTCGCCGAGTGCCATCGGCGCCGCGAGCAGGCCCTGGCCCTCGGCCTCCTGGACGGCATCGGGGTTGAGCGGGATTCCGAACCGCGAGGTCGGTGCACCCGCGGCGATGAGGTCGTCGAAGTATCGGTCGACGGTCTCGGCCCACGCGGCGTGACCCTCCGCGGTCGGGTGGCCGGTCGCCGGGTTGACCTTGCGGTCGCCGAAGTCGATGGACACCCAGTTGATCCACTCGCCCCGCCTCCCACAGATCTCGTGACCACCGAAAGTGTCGATCGGCGACACGAAGTGGACGCCGTTGCGCTCGGCGACGGAGCGGAGGATGTCATCGAACATCACCTGGAGGGCACGGAACGTCGCGACCTCGTCGGGCTCGATCCCCAACGGTCCGAGCGGGTCGAGCTTCGGGCAAACGGTTCCCATGATCACGTCCGGTGCGGGGAACACCTGGGGGTAACCCGAGAGCAGGATGGTCGCGTCTGGCGACGTCGTCCTGATGTCGTTGATGGTCGCTTCGACCCGATCCTCGACCAGGTCGAGTCGCCACAGCGCGTCATCGAGGTACGTGAAGCCGCCCGGCACGAAGTACTTGTTCACGTCGAAGCAGTCCTCGTAGAGGAAACAGGCCTTGATCGTGTCGATCCACATCGCATCGTTGCCGCCGATGGTGATCGTCGCGAGGTCGACACCGACGTCGACCTCGACCGCCTGCAGCAGCTGGCCTTGGCGCTGGCCGACGAGTCCGGGCTTCGGACCCTCTGCTTGTCGGAGTTCCTCTGCGTTCACCTGGTAGAGCGCGACCGTGTCCAGATCTCTCCAAACATTGGTGTCGGCGACGACGTTGACCGTCTTGGCGCCGGTGCACGCGAGGAACGCGAAGTACGAGTTGGGGTCCGAGTAGATCGGGTCGGGTCCGTCGCGCCAGCTACCGGCGACCGTGATCGATGCCGGCCAGCTCTCGCGGGAACGGTGGCATTCCTTGTATCCGTCGTAGCCCGGCACGTACCCGCCATCGGATGCTCCGTGGATCCCCTCGCCGGAGGAGTACGAGTCACCGAGTGAGGCCTGAACGGGGCCTTCGTGCCACTCGACTGCGACGTAGGCATGGCGGATGTACTTGGAGTTGTAGTCGACCTTCACGATGTCGACGCCTGGGCCGGCGAGGCCGCGATACGTGACGAGGGCGCCAGGATCGGTGTCGACGACCTCGAGCTCCTGACCCGCGTTCGGGCCCGCGATGACCCGCGCCTCCACCTCTTCGCCCAGGGAGCCGAACGGGAAGCGACTGGAGACGAGGTCCCCCAGTATCCGGTTGCGGTCAGTCCGGAGCAGACCGAGGCCGTCCTCGGTGAAGTCGCGATCGAAGAACTTCTGAACGTTGTCGAAGCGGTGATCGGATCGGACATGGAACCGGCCATCGGTGAACGGGCTCGTCCCGCGATCGGTCAGGGGCGCCACGCCGTCGTCGGTGAGAACCCCGGGCACACCGGAACCGGCGATGAGGCGATGGGTCTCGCCGAGGCGCCATCCCGCCTGTGCAGCACGCTGGCCCGAGTCCCACTCGATGCTCTCGTACACGAAGTCGAAGTGCACATCTCGCAACTCCCCGCCGAACACGACGAGCTGGAACGTGTTCGTTCCGTCGCCTCCACCGGTGGCCGTGACATCGGTCCAGTTGACACAGAGAACGCGACCGTTGTCGTTCGACAGATTCGCAGTGCCGTAGGTGATCGTTCCGGTCCCGTTCACGTCGATGTCGGACCAGAACGGGGCCAGGATCGGTCGATCCAGTGAGGTGACGAGCTGCCCGGTCGGTCCGGACGTGAGCGGCCCGTCGAGCGTGACGGTGCCGTTGGCGTTCACCCACGCCTGGTCGTATTCGACGCCGTCGATCTCGAAGCTGTAGCCGAGATCGATCGGGCCGGCCGACTGTTGGCCCGCCGGAAGCTCCTGCGCGACGCAGGAGGCGCCGTCGTAGGTGGGGTCGGTCTCGCCTCGATAGGCGACCAGATTCGACGTGAGCTCCCGCTTCGGTTCGAAGCCGGAGAAGCCGCCGGCGTACCGCCATTCGGCGGTCAGCATCGAAGCGACGACGAGACCGTTGCCGTACTCGTACTCGACCAACACCGGACCGCTTCCGGGCGAGTCGAGGATCACGACGGCGTCGGCGGGCAGGTTGGTGAAGTAGCCGTGGTGCGACCAGTTCCATCCGTCGAGGTCGTTGCGCACCCCATCCTCGTTGTCGAGGACCGGACCGCAGTTGCCGATGACCACGCCGGCGAACCCGAACTCGCATTGGGTGCCGTCGAGGATCGGATGGTTGGTCGCGATGTCGGAGTCGTCGGAGTACTCGCCGACGTAGGTCACGCCGCCGAGGAAGCTGTCTCCATTCCAACTGCCGCCGGACCCCGGTCCAGATGCGCGGTCGGTCATGTTCCCGATCAACACGCCGCCATCGGACACCCATTGGTCGAGCGCCGGGTGGACCTCGCCACCGGGGAAGAGCGCGTCGTAGAACGGCTGGGACTGAGCCGACGAGATGATCATCCGGTCGAACTGATCGAGTTCCGTCGTGTCGAGGTCGGCCGGCGAGAGCACGCAATAGTCGATGTTCTGCTCGTCGAGCTCGAATGCGTTTGCTCCCTTCGAGGAATCGGGAACTGCGAGCCACGAGACGTTGGTCTCGAGCAAGGCGACCGACTCGTCGTCACAGTCGGCCGCCAGTGCCGCTGCGAGTGGCGAAGCTGCCGGCGGTTCGCCCTGCGACGGGTCGTACGCGCTCGTGGGCGCGTCGGGGTCGACCTGGTCGTCGGCGAATCCGGTCGAACCGGTGAGCGAGCTGATCGACACCACCGTCGCGAGCGCGAGCGACGATGCCAGTAGTCGCCGAACTGAATACTTCATCGGTGGGGACCTCACCTGTGACGTAGTCGGTTGATTGCCGGACGTTAGCAATCATCTCGCCCGTTCCAAGAGGCCGCGCCGGGTCCGGTCGGCCTACAGCAGCGGTTCGCAGCTCGCGTGCACGTCGGGGGAGGCACCGTCGGGCGCCGCACCGTCATCGTCATGGAATGGTGCCGACATGGTGACTCGTACGTTGGCCGGTTGTTCTGTGTACGAGACCGACACCTTGACAGTCGCGGTGAAGTCGTCGAGGCGCTTCTTCGCGACGGCCGAAGCCCACGCCGTGCGGTCGGTCGAGTCGGGTTGGCAGATGACGTCGATGTCGACCCACTCGTCGGTTTCCAGCTCGTCGAGGTAGAAACCCAACACGCTCACGTCGTCGCTGAACTCCACTTCGAAGGTTCGGTCGACGAGGTTGGGTCCGAACTCGAGTGTCAGCTCGTCGCGTTGTGGCGGATGTTGCTCGACCGACCCTGATCGTTCGGCGCCGGGCGGTTCGACGAGCACGACACGCTCGTTCGCCAGCTCGTCCCGCCGACTCTGATCCTCGCCGTCCGGCCCGCATGCGACGAGTGCCGTTGTCAACGCGATCGCGATGCACCCCCGGAGCGCCCGTGCGGGCCGCCCGTTCGGGGTCGAGGCGGGGGAAGTGTGCGTCGACCGATGCGAGGAGACCGGTCGATCGCAACGCCTGCCATGGCCGCGATCCTAGCTCCGCTCCCTCGGCGACTCAGCGGCCCCTCAGCGCCGGGCACCGTGCGGTGATGTATGCCGGGCACGTGGGCTGGGTGCTCGCTGGTGATGACGGGCACCGCAGTGTTGGCTCGGCATCGACCATCGCTGAACGCGACATCCCGATGACGCACGGACTTCGGCGGAGCCTGTTCACGGCCGCACGTCCCGACCATCTCCGCGAAGCGGAGTGCTCCCCGTGGCTTCGTGAGCATCCGCAATCCGCTCGGCGGCCATCGACCACTCTGGCGGTCAGGGTTGGCCAATCGTCACTCGACAACTGACCGTTCCGTGCCCATCGTGACGACACACGTGGGTGAACTCCCCCTCGGTGCCGGCGTACTGGCGCTCGCCGTCGAACCCGGCCCAATCATTGGCGAGTGAGCGGACGAACGCCGCAAGACCACCCTTGTACTTCCGCACCCCCACCGTGCACTCCCCTGCCTCGGTGGTGATCTTTGCGGTGTACCGAAAGTCCTCGGCGGTTCCACTCAGATCGCTGAGCGAGATGCTCCGGCCCGTCGAACCGTCCATGACCACGCCTGGACCGTACAGCGTGCGGCGGTCGTGTCTCGTTGGGCAACCGACCTCGGTTCCTGTGGCGGTGCCAATCTGCGTTCGAGCGGCAAACCGCGCCACACGAGAGCCCCGATCATGTAACACTGCGCTCGCTCGCGCCGACTACCCGCCCGGGTACGACACGACCCGCTCGGCGACGGCGACACCCAGCGGCACGCATGTCCGCAGACGTATCGCTCGGATGGGGCCCAGACGACCGTGACGTCGTGACGACACCATCGGGCGGTCTGTGCGGTGGTGGCTGGCCTGCTGGCCCGCGAGAATGCTTGGGGATGACGACCGATGTCCGCGGGTGGCCCACCGACCGAAAGCCTCGGTCCGGCCGCACTATGAATCGAGCCGAGACCGCGCCTCAGAACACTCGGTCAAGCTTCGCGGGGGCCGTTCGGGTGTGAGCAACGAGCCACTCGTGTGCTCTGGTGGGCGGTGGGCAGCATCTGTCCTGCGCAGACGTCCATTGCGCCTCGAGAGCAGGCTCATTCGTCTGCTCCTGTTCGTACCCATAGGTGCGCGTCGCGTTGTACGGATGTTGTACGGGCGGCAAGGTCTAGGTTGGGGTCGTGAATGTCACGCTGCTCTACTTCGATGACTGTCCGAACTGGATGGCGGCCGACGAACACCTCCGCACACTCGCAGCCGAGATCCCCGATCTGGTGATCGAGCGACGGATCGTCGACACGATCGACGATGCCGAGGCGACCCGCTTTCGGGGGTCGCCGAGCTTCATCGTGGATGGCGTGGACCCATTCGCCGATCCCGACGAACCTGTCGGGCTGTCGTGCCGCGTCTACCGGACACCAAATGGGCCTGCGGGCTCTCCGACGATCGAGCAGCTTCGTTCGGTGCTTCGAACCCACGGGTGAGCTGCTGGGCGGCTTGGACGGGGAATGACACACTGATCTCGATGTCGACCGTGTCGGACGAGCGAATCGAGGCAGCAGGTCACGCACTGCTCGTCGGTGACGCCGCCGGACTCCGGCGTCGTACTGGACGCCGGCCCCGAACTCGACGCGGTCTGGAACGGCAACACGCTCCTCGAATGGGCGACCACCTCGTTGCGTGCGGTGCCTCACTCGAAGCCAGAGACCACGAATGGAACTCGACACCGCGGCGATGGGCAGAGGTCTGCGTCGACGAGTCGTCAGAACGCCGAGCGATCCTCGACACCCTCAGCTCGGTGTCGTAGCGACCGAACCGCCGCCAGATCGCCTCGACATGGCGGCAACGCCGTGGAGGGGTCGAGCACAACCGACACGACGATCGTGAGCAGGTTGGAGAATGGTCAACGGCTGATGCGCAGGATGCGTCGAGCGCCATTGGCGACGACAGCGAAGATGATCGCACCGGCGGCGAGGTCAGGGATTGCCGAGTCGCTGAGCGCAACACCGATCGCCGCGGCGATGACGAGGCCGTTCACCTTGATGTCGTTGGCGGTGAAGATCCAGCTGGCCTGGAGATGGGCCTCCCCAGAGCGCACCCGGTGCAGCACGACCAATGTGACGATGTTGCCCGCGAGAGCGAGCGTGGACAGCACGATCATCGAGGTCGGATCGGGCAGCTCGGTGTCGACGACGAATCGCCGAATCACCTCGATCAGGCCGATCGTGGCCAACGCGATCTGGAGGTATCCGCTCAAGCGAGCCAGCTGCTTCTTGCGGCTCGCGGCGGTGCCGACGGCGGCAAGGCTGAGGGCGTACACGCTGGCGTCGGCACCCATGTCGAGGGCGTCGGCGATCAGTCCCATCGAGCGGCTGATCACACCGACGGTCAGTTCAGCGACGAAGAACCCGGCGTTGATCACGAGCGCGATGATCAACGCGTTGCGTTCTCGGCGACTGTCAGCCGCGGGACCGATCTCGCTGGTGTCGTCGACGTGGCTCGTTCCGAGGTCGAGAGATTGCAGTGCGGCGCCGACGGCGTCGCTGCTGGTGTCGTGATCGATGACGACGTGGCGTCGATCGAGGTCGACGTCGACGCGGCGCACGGCGTCGACGTCGGCCAACGCCATGCGAACGAGCTGCTCTTCGGCCGCGCAGTCCATGCCGGCCACGTGGAAACGACTGACCGTCACGCCTGGCCGTTCGCGTCGTAGTCCGGGCACACGTCAACGTGCCCGCCAGCTACCGCACCGAGACGCCGGGTCAATCCTGTCACCCTCAAGATTCTGTCGTCCCGTTGCATCTCACGCACTGTTCGCATATCTTCACAACTATGCAGGTATCAGACATGACCGCTCTGGATGGGTGCGTCGTGAAGAGCGTCGATGTGGGTCGGGTCGAGTCGGTGTCGCGTTCGTTGATCGACGTCGACGAGGCCTCGGATCTGGCGGAGATGTTCCGGCTGCTCGGCGACCCGACCCGGATGCGGATCCTGTTCGCTCTACTGGAGGCGGGCGAGTTGTGCGTGTGTGACATCGCCGAGACGGTCGCGACGACCGACACGAAGGTGTCCCAGGCAATGCGACTGCTCCGCAGCGCCGGCGTGGTGCGGAATCGTCGCGACGGGCGCAACATCTTCTACCGCCTCGACGACGCCCACGTTCGCATGCTCCTCGACCTGTCCCGCGAACACCTCGCCCACAGCCGAGACGAACGCTGATGGGCGCCGATCACGACCACGGCACGGGCCTTGCCCGCGCCGGTGAACGCCACCGAGGACGCCTGCTGATCGCGTTCGCGATCATCTTCACGTTCTTCGTCGTCGAGGCGATCGGGGGGTTCGTCACGAACTCGCTGGCGTTGCTTTCCGATGCCGGCCACATGCTGACCGACGTGATCGGCATCGGCATGGCGCTCGCGGCCATCCAGCTGGCGACACGATTCGAACGCAGCACGAGCCATTCCCGCTCGAGCCACACGTTCGGTCTGTATCGATTGGAGATCCTTGCAGCGTTCGTCAACGCTTTGTTGCTGTTCGGTGTCGCGATCTGGGTGCTCGTCGAAGCCGCACAGCGCCTGTTCGACGAACCCGAGGTCCTCGGTGTGCCGATGCTGATCGTTGCGACACTTGGCTTGCTCGCGAACATCGTTGCGTTCCTCCTGCTGCGAGAAGGGTCGAAGGAGTCGCTGAACGTCGAGGGCGCATACCTGGAGGTCCTCGCCGACACGATCGGCTCGGTCGGTGTGATCATCGCCGCCGTGCTCTTGGAAGTGTTCGGCTGGGCCTGGATCGATCCGGTGATCGGCGCCGGGATCGGGCTGTGGATCCTGCCCCGCACCTGGCGGCTCGGCCGCCGCGCAGTGCGCATCCTGCTCCAGGCGGCCCCTGACGACCTGGACCTCGACTCGCTGTGCGCGGATCTCGAAGCCATCGACGGCGTCGTCGACGTGCACGACCTCCACGTGTGGACGCTGACCTCGGACATGGACGCAGCGTCCGCCCACTTGATGACCACCACCGACACCGACGCACACGGGGTGCTCGACCGAGCTCGCGAGGTCCTCGCCGACACCTACCGGATCACCCACGGCACGTTCCAGGTCGAACCAGACACTCACGACGGCTGCCACGAGGTCACCTGGTGACTCCCGCCGCGCCCACAGGTGACGGTCACAGCGACCACCAACTCTCGCCGTACCACCCGTGACGAAATCACAGCCACTCCTTGCCGTGATCGGGGCGACCGGCGCCGTGGGCTCCTCGACGCTGAACTGCTCGCGCGCAGGGGCCGGCGGGTTATTGCGGTGTCTCGTGACGCCGAACGGGCTGAGGCGATCGCGGCCCTGTTGCCGGACACGATCGGGTTGCGCGGCTCGCTGGCTGATCCGTCGAGCCTCGATGTCGACCAACCGGGCATCGCGATCAACTGCACCGGGATCGAAGATCTCGACGCCATCCGCAGGTGGCGTCGCGCCGGTTGGGCGATGATCGACATCACCGCATCCAGTGCATACGCACTCGCCCTCGCAGCCGAACCGCTCGGCGGTCCGCCGCTGGTCGTCGGGGTCGGGCTGACTCCCGGGCTGACCAGCATGCTCGCACGAGAGCTCATGCTCGCCGATCCGGACGCGTGCTCGGTCACGATCTCGTGTCTGGTCGGGCTCGGCGAGAACTATGGCGACGCCTCACCGCGTGGACGCTCGGCCAACTCGGACGACGTGTCGGCGAGCTTGATGGGACCTCGTTCCGCAACTTCTCGGACCCCGAGACCATCGCCTGCCCCGGAGGATTCGGGCGCCGCCCAGCATGGCGATTCGACTTCGCCGACCGGTCACTCCTAGCGAAGCTGCTCGGTGTCCAAGTGACCACGCGGTACTGCTTCGACTCCCGTCTCGCCGGCCGAGCACTCGCGATTGCGTCCGCCGTGCCGGGCTCCCCGGAATTGATCCAACACCTCGGTCGCACGACGCGGCGAGCCGTGCATGGCACGGCATGGTGGGCCGGTGTCATCGAGGCCGACACCGGTAAACGCGTCTGGGCACTCGGCGACGGCCAGTCCCACGGCACCTCCGCGATCACCGCCATCGCCGCCGACAGACTCGCATCAGCGGGCAACCCCGAAGACGCGCTACCTGTGGGACGTCATCGTCGCCGACGATCTCATCGCGGAAGCGGCCGCATCGGGAATCCTCATCGACACCAACCACTCGACGAGTCACTGATGTCGAGCAGGCGTCCGGAACAACCATGACGAACCCGCACAGCACGTGGTCCGGAAGGCTCGCATTGGGCAGCGGGTTGGTCCGATATGTCGGACCCGGATCATCGGCCGACGCGCACCGCCACGACGCGATCCAGCTCATCTGGAGCCCGTCCGTCCCGGTCCAGGTTCACACCGAGCACTCGTCAACGACGGCGCACGCCGCGCTGATCCCGCCACGACAGACCCACAGCTTCGATTCCGACGGCGCCGACATCGCGATCATGCTCATCGAACCCTCCGGCCCGCTCGGACAACGGCTGACAGCACTCGCCAACGAGCTCGCGGCCTCCGACGTCGAGGCACGCCTCGCCGGAAACCGACTCCCGCCCTCCGGCGACGGCGCCGCGGCGATCAGCTGGAGCCGGGACCTCCTCAGCGCGCTCACCGGCGACGACAATCCCAACGGCCCGTCGCAGGTCCGACCTGAGGTGCTCGGCGCCATCGCCTTCATGGACGCCCACCTCGACCAAACACCACTGCTCACCGCCGCCGCTCGCAACGTCGGGTTGTCACCACGCCAACTCCGCCGCAGCTTCACCAGCGACATCGGCATCCCGTTCCGGCGGTATGTGCTCTGGAGGCGACTCCGTCGAGCGCTCCTCACCGTCCGCGATGGCAGCGACCTGACGACCGCCGCGGCCAGAGCCGGCTTCGCCGACTCCGCGCACTTCAGCCGAACCTTCCGACAGACCTTCGGCCTCGCGCCCTCCGATGTGCTTCCCCTCATCACGATCGACGAGGCCGACTTCGCAGGACCCTGAATCGGTTGGCCCCTACGTACAAGCAACCCGAGGTCGCGCCGAGGTCCAATGGAGACATGAACACGACGTCACAAACCGCCAGCTCGCTCGATCACGACGCCGGCGAACTCGTCGCCCCCACCGCGATACTCGACTATTGGACTGCGCCGATTCAACAACTCGTTGCTGAACGGGGATGGCGACAGCTCGAGCCGCTCGCCCGGATCGGCGCCGTCTACGACTACGTCCGCAACGAGATCGACTTCGGCTACAACACCGACGACGACATCACAGCGTCAGAGGTTCTCGCCGACGGCTACGGCCAATGCAACACCAAAGCCTCCCTGCTCATGGCGCTGCTCCGCGCCGTCGACGTCCCCTGCCGGTTCCATGCCGCGACCATCCACAAGCGCCTCCAGAAAGGAGTCGTCACCGGAGTCTTCTACCGCCTGGCACCCGAGGAGATCCTGCACTCGTGGGTCGAGGTCCTCATCGACGCCGACTGGAAACGTCTCGAAGGCGTCATCCTCGACGACGACTACCTCGACGGGCTGCGCTGCCAACTCGGTCGACCCACCGGTGAGTTCATCGGCTACGCCGCCGGCACCTCGGACATCGACAACCCGGCCGTCAAATGGGCCGGCGATCACACCGAGATCCAGATGACCGGAGTCGACCGCGACCTCGGCGTTTACGACGATCCCGATACCTACTACCGATCCGCGGGCACCAACCTCTCCGGCCTCAAGCGCGTGCTCTACCGACGACTCATCCGACACGTGATGAACCGCACCGTCGCCACCATCAGATCCCAGGCATCAGGCTGACCCCGGGTCCAGAATGCACCAGCCCACAGTCCCGTCAACGCCCGAAGATCATGGGTAGTCGACCCGAAGGTCAACTGTGTGGCGGGGATCGGATGCGGCTCCGCTCCATAGACGTCGCGAAACCCCAGGTAGACGCTGACAGCCACATCGAGGCCCCTCCTGGATCGGCTCCGACGCCCGCGAGCACGACGACGATCTCCTTCTCGAGACGACGTGGCACACTGCGACGACGGCGAGTTCGAACGACTGATCCGGGGCCGCTTCGAGCGGCCGCGCGAGCGGTCAGTAGTCGAACGGGACGATGGAGCCGTCCGCGCCGATGCCGACGACCATCTGATTCGCCCACGTCGACTCGTCGCCACCCATCCCGGGTGAATCACCCGGCATCCCCGGCACCGCAATCCCCACGAGATCGGGACGATCGGCCAACAGCCGTTCGATCGCCTGGAGCGGCACATGGCCTTCGACGGCGTAGCCGTCGACGAGCGCCGTGTGACAGGACGCTGCTGCGTCGGGGATGCCGATCTCACGTCGGCGGACCGACCGCTCCGGATCGTCGCTGACACTCACATCGACACCTCGTTGTGCCAGGTACCCGACCCAGCCGGTGCAACAGCCTCAACCAGGGTCGCGCCACACCTCGACCGGCACCCCGGCCAGTCCGCGTCCCGCAAGATCTGTGGTGCCGGTCGAGCGGGTAACGGTCGCGCCGGAGTCGGCCGAGCCCTCACGGCCGCACGCACTGATTCCCAGAGTCACGAGTCCGCCGAGCGCCGCTCTCAGCACCGCTCGGCGCGAAGTCGTGGATCCGCTCAGCTCGAACAGATCGGTCGCAGGCATCTCACGAATGCTACGACGCTGCGTCGAACCTTGCGTGTCAGGCGTGGGTCGACTCGTTCACACCGTTCTCGGCGTCGCCACCTGACCGAAGTCGCAGCACGCGAGCTCAACGTTCTGCGGTGTCGATCTCAGCGCACGAGATCGGCAGCGAACATCGCGGTGTGGTGGAGCTGATAGATCGCCAACCCCAGCGTTGCCGTGATCAGCGTGATCGGAACGGCTCGGCTCCGGTGAGCCGGTTGCTCGACCGGGCCGAGCATCGCTGCGGCGCGTGCCGCGATCCCGTGGTCGGCGATGCCGAGCGCTGCGTTCGGGGTTGTCCCGGCGAGGGCGACCTTGGCGATGGTGCGAGCAGCGAGTGTGGCGGTCGGTACCGGTCGTCGTCGAGGGCCTCTTCGTCTGCCCATCGTTCGAGGTGGTACTCGAGGCGTCTGCGTCGACGCGTCGCGATCGGGGGGACGAATGCCGTCGTGAACAGCGCCAGGAGCTTGTAGCGATCGTGACGATGGCGGGCATGAGCCCGCTCGTGCGCGATGACGAAGTTGAGCTCGTCGATGTCGAGTGATCTGCGGAGCCCGTGCGGAGATGGCGATCGTCCGCGGCCGGGCCGGGCAGCGTGTACGCGAACACCTCGTCGGTGTCGATGTAGGCCAACGGTTCGATCGTGCCGGTGGTTCGGAGTCGCCGGTGGTGAATCAGCACCCGTACCGCGAGGACGGACCCGGTGAGTGCCATGCCGAGCGAGACGACCCCAACGACTGCTCCGAGCGGGCGATGGTTGGGGCAGCAGGTGCGTCGGACCAGTCCGTGATGGGGTTGACCACGCCGGCATGTGCGAGTCCGCTGAGCCCGATCAACCAAAGTGTCGGGACGGCGGCGACTGCCGATGCGCCCAGGAGCACCGCGCTGCAGCGTGCAGCAGCTGAGGGTCGCAGTCGGGCGAGCCGACGACTGCCGATCGACACCACGATGAGGGTCGCCACGAGGGGGAGCGCGACGAAGTTGCTCATCGGGTTTGGTCGAGGATCGCGGCGAGTTGGGCTGCGTCGTTGGGGTCG
The DNA here is from genome assembly GCA_963792905.1 of uncultured Acidimicrobiaceae bacterium. Lineage (GTDB taxonomy): Bacteria > Actinomycetota > Acidimicrobiia > Acidimicrobiales > Ilumatobacteraceae > Ilumatobacter. The sequence continues at coordinate 248,646 of CAWBYE010000019.1, read as the reverse complement.
AGTGCCTGGGCGAAACCGACGAGTGCGGAACGGCGGTCCGACGCGGTGTCGAGGACGGTTCGGAGTCGTTGTGCGGTGAGGTCGGCTTCGCTGCAGACCGTGACGTATTCGTAGGCGCGTCCGGCACGTCGACGTGTGACCAGTCCTTTGGAGCAGAGCCGTCCCAGCACGGTTGCGATGCTGGTGTAGGCCAGGCGGGTGTCCATCGCGTCGATGACGTCGCTGGGTGACGCAGGCCGATCCAGTGTCCAGAGGGCTTGCAGGACGTCGGTCTCGAGTTCGCCGTCGGCTCGTCGTGTCATGGTGGAGGCTGTTCTCGTATCCCTTGCCCGAACCGGAGTGCGGGCTGTTCGAGATGGTTCGTGTCTGCGAGCGTACAGATGTCGGAGCGTTGCGGTCGGCCGCCGGGTGGATGGATCGCGGCCGCGCCGGTCGTGAGGATGCCGTTGTCCGATCGATGCCGGGGCGCGGCACGATCGACGTCCACCCCGGTTAGCGTTCGCGCCGATGAACACGCCGGTCGCATCAGTGGGCGCCGACGGGCGGGCCTGCGCTCGAACCGGGCACCGGGAGTTGTCCGGTCGCGCGGTGCGGTGGGGGCTGATGGTCGCGATCACGATCGGTGTGTTGTTCGGGGCGATGGCGTGCGCGACCAGCGTGGCGGCGGGCGACGGACACGGGGCGCACGCTGCGGTCGGTGAGCTGCGCACCGGTCACTCAGATGCCGTGCAACACGGTCACGCCTCGGCGACGGTCGCCGCCGACGTTGACCCGTCGACGTCGTCCGACAGGGCACCAGAGTCCCCGACCACCACGCAAGGTCATCCGGGGATGGCGTGCATGACGTCGGTGCAGCTCCACGTCCCAGCCCTCGTCGTGCCGGCCGGCGCCAGCCTGGCGAGCGCTCGATCGGCGACGACGCCACCCGATTTTGTGACGGAGCCCGAACCTCCGGTTCCTCGTTTCTCCTGAGTTCGCACGTCCTACTCAGATCGAACCAAGGAGAACATCACATGAAGCGAGCATTCGCGCTCGTGGCCGCGTCCGCGGCCATCCTCGCCGCCTGCGGCACCGACGGCGACGACGTCGCCGGCGCGCCCGGCGACGACCAACGCACCATCGAGGTCGCGATGACCGACATGGCATTCACCCCGAACGAGATCGACGTCGCCCCCGGCGAAACCGTCACGTTCGTGTTCCGCAACGACGGAGCGGTCCGCCATGAAGCCGTGTTCGGCGACCTCGCCGAACAAGAAGCCCACCATGCCGAGATGGCAGAGATGGGCGAATCGCACGACGGAATGGACATGGGATCGGCACCGCACGAGATGACCGAACTGCACTCGGTGATCGTCGAACCCGGCGACACCGTCGAGTTGGTCCACACCTTCGAGGCCGCCTCGACGATGATCGGGTGTCATGAACCCGGTCACTGGGAGGCAGGCATGAAGATGGACATCGACATCTGACCATGCCGGGTGCGGTCGGTCGATCGGGCCGACCGCACCCGAACCAAGCACTACGACACCGCGTCGCAGTTGCGGTGTCGCTTCGTTAGTGTGTCGGTTTCATGACGAACCAGCCGAGCGTTGTCCGGGCGCGTCTCGCGTTCGTCGGCGTGTGCCTCGCGGTGCTCGCAACCTTCGGCTGGCCCGCGTCGGTGTCGGCCCACACCGATTTCGAGGCATCCGACCCGAGCGATGGCGCCACCGTCGACGGTCCGCTGTCGTCGGTCACGGTCGAGTTCACCAATCCGGCCGTCGAATCCGGAGACGGATTCGAACTGCTCGAACCGGACGGCACCGTCCGTGTCCCGGACTCGGTCGATCCGACCGACGGCACCTCGTTCGTGGTGACGTTCGACCCGCCCCTCGAAGCCGGCGCCTACGGGTTCCGTTGGGACGTCCAAGCCGGTGACGCGCACCCGATCCAAGGATCGTTCCAGTTCACCGTCACGGGCCCGACGTCCGGCCACCCCATCGAATCGCCGCCGGATGCCACCGTCCCGCCGACGGACACCTCGCGCCGGCGGCCGTGACGCCGGCGTCCTCGCCGTCGACGACGGTTCCGGTCGACCACTCGACGATGTCGATGGACGAGTTCATGGCGGACGGCGACGCACCGGGCCCGTTCGTGGGTCGGGCGGCTCGAACGATGTCGATGACCTCGACCGTGTTCGCGGCGGGTGTGATCGCCGCGCTGGTGTGGGTGGTGCGCGGGCGGCGTGACGAGATCGACCGGCTGTTGGTGTGGGTGCGGCTCGCGGGTCTCGGTCTGATCACCGGCGGCCTCACCGCGTTGGCGGCACTCGACGAGACCCAATCGGCCGCTCTCTCCGACGTCGCCACGACGAAGCCCGGCGTCGCTGCATTGATGACGATGGCAGGCGGTGCGCTCGTGTTCGTCGGTTTCGGATCTGCCGCCGAGCAAGATCGTCGGGCCGCCCCGCTCGCTGTCCGCGGCCGTCGCGGTCGACACGGTCAGCGACCACCGAACCGAACGGAGCGCGACACCCGATCCGGTCGCGCCCTCCGACCAGTTCCGTTGGATACCCGATGCGACGGCAACGACGGGTCTGGCGGGGATCGTCTTGGCGCTCGGCGCCTACTGGTTCGACGGTCACACCGTGAGCCGGGGGCCGTGGATCGTCCATGCCGCCGTCAACCTCGTGCACGTCGCCGCCGCGTCGGTCTGGGTCGGTGGTGTGTTCGCGATGGCATTGCTGGCGTGGATGCGACGACGTCGCCGGGCCGACATCGGCCTCGCCGCGAATGGTGGTCCGATTCTCGACGATCGCAGCCGTCTCCCTGGCTGGCGCTCAGCGTCGCCGGGTCTGGTGATGGCGTGGCTGGTCCTGGATTCGCCGGGCGACCTGTTCTCGACCGAGTTGGGGTCAGGTGCTGCTCGTCAAGATCGGCGCGGTCGCGATCGCGGCGGGCCTCGGCGGCTACAACCATTTCGTGCTCCGACCGGCCCTCGAGACCCGACCCGACGATCCCGACGTCGCCGCCCACCTGAGGGGTTCGCTGCTGATCGAATCGGCGGTCATGCTCGCCGTCGTCGTCATCACGGCGGTGCTGGTCGCATCGAGTACCTGAACGATCCCGACATACCGCTTGACCTTCCAGCCGACAGGAAGGTGTACATGTAGATCATGAGCACACCACACGAATCAGCGATCATGGTCGACGGCTCTGGCCGACACCGCCACGAGCACGCCGATCCGCCGTCCAAGCCACACCACGACGGATCCCACGCACGGCGACGAGCACGGCCACGGGGCCCATGACAAGCACGCCGGGCACGACCCGGAGATGTTCCGGCGACTGTTCTGGTGGAACCTCGCGTTGGCGGTGCCGGTGCTGGTGTTCTCCGTGCAGATCCAGGAGTGGTTCGGCTACTCGATCGATGGTGCGTGGGCGGCGTGGCCGGCACCCGTGTTGGGCACGGTGATCTACCTGTGGGGTGGGCAACCGTTCCTGAAGGGCGCGGTCGCGGAGGTGCGCGATCGCCAGCCGGGAATGATGCTGCTGATCGCGTTGGCGATCACCGTCGCGTACGTGTCGTCGCTGGCGGCGTCGCTCGGCATCGGTGACCTGAACTTCTGGTGGGAACTGGCCGCGTTGATCGTGGTGATGCTGCTGGGCCACTGGCAGGAGATGAAGGCGATCGGTCAGGCCCAGGGCGCCTTGGCCGCGCTCGCTGAACTGTTGCCCGACACCGCGGAACGGGTGGCCGCAAGCGGTGACGTCGAGTCGGTGTCGATCGCCGACCTCGAGGTCGGCGATGTCGTGCTGGTGCGACCGGGTGGCCGGGTTCCTGCCGACGGCGAGATCGTCGACGGCGATGCCCGGTTCGACGAGTCGATGATCACCGGCGAGTCACGTCCGGTCCACCGCCGGGTCGGCGAGCGGGTCGTGGCGGGAACCGTGTCGACCGATTCGTCGGTGCGGGTGCGGGTCGACGCGGTCGGCGACGACACCGCACTGGCCGGCATCCAGCGGCTCGTGACCGACGCCCAGTCGTCACAGTCGCGCACCCAGGCACTCGCCGATCGGGCCGCTGCCGCGTTGTTCTACATCGCGGCCGGCTCCGCGGTGGTGACCATGCTGGTCTGGACACTGCTCGGCGAGCCCTCCGAAGGGGTGATCCGCACCGTCACCGTGCTCGTGATCGCCTGCCCTCATGCACTCGGGCTCGCGATCCCGCTGGTGATCTCGATCTCGACCGCATCGGCCGCCCGCGCCGGGATCCTGGTCAAGGACCGTCGAGCGCTGGAGCGGATGCGCACCGTCGACATCGTGCTGTTCGACAAGACCGGAACACTGACCCGCGGGAACCACGCCGTCGTCGACCACGTCGCCGTCGACGGCCACGATCCCGACGCAGTCCTGGCACTGGCCGCCGCGGCCGAAGGCGACAGTGAACACCCGGTCGCACGCGCCATCGTCACCGCCGCCCGCGACCGGAACCTCGAGCCTCTCGCCCGCGACCGGGTTCGAGGCGATCACCGGACGCGGTGTGACCGCAACCGTCGACGGTCTCGACGTCGCCGTTGGAGGTCCGGCGCTCCTCGACCACTTCGACCTCGTCGAACCCGACGAACTCGCCCACAACACAGATCGCTGGCGCTCCGAGGGTGGATCGGTGCTCTACGTCGTCGCCGACCGCACCGTGATCGGCGCCCTCACCCAAGCCGACGAGATCCGCCCCGAATCACACGTGGCCGTCGAGGATCTTCACGACCGTGACGTCCGGGTGGCGATGATCACCGGCGACGCCCGCCAGGTCGCCGACGCCGTCGCCGACCAACTCGACATCGACGAAGTGTTCGCCGAGGTCCTCCCTGAGGACAAGGACGCCCAAGTCGCCACCCTCCAAGCACGCGGCGACCAGGTCGCGATGGTCGGCGACGGCGTCAACGACGCACCCGCACTCGCCCGAGCCGACGTCGGCATCGCGATCGGCGCCGGCACCGACGTCGCGATCGAATCGGCCGGTGTCGTGCTCGCATCGAGCGACCCGCGCAGCGTCACCGGCGTGATCGACCTGTCCCGAGCCAGCTACCGCAAGATGATCCAGAACCTCGTCTGGGCGACCGCCTACAACCTGGTTGCGATCCCGATCGCTGCCGGCAGCGTTCGAGTTCGCCGGGATCGTCCTGCCACCAGCCGCCGCCGCTGTCGCGATGAGCCTCTCCACGATCATCGTCGCTGCCAACGCCCAACTGCTGCGCCGCCTCGACCTTCGCCCCGCCGAACTCTCCGCCGACACGCCGACCACCACGACGGAGTCCGCGTCTGTGGGAGCGGCGTGATGCGCATCGGCGAGGTCGCACAACAGACCGGCATCACCACGAAGGCGATCCGGTACTACGAGTCGATCGGACTCCTCCCGGAACCCGAACGCACTGCATCGGACTACCGCGACTACCGACCCGATGCGATCGAGCGGCTGCAGTTCATCAAAGACGCCCAAGCCAGCGGACTCAGCTTGACCGAGATCCAATCACTCGTCGAACTCAAGTCGGCCGGGCACATCGACCTGCGAGCACACCATCGATCTGCTCCACCGCCACCTCGCCGACATCGACGCCCAGATCGCTCAACTCCGAGCGTCGCGGGCGAGTCTCGCGGCACTGGCCGAGCGGGCGGCGTCGCTCGACCACGCCGACTGCGTCGACCCGCATCGCTGCCACGTCATCGCCACAGCCGCCCATCAATCGGCCCATCAATCGTCGTAGTCGTCGGCCGTGAACTCGGGCACCGGGCGCGCGTCGGCCTCGGTCTGTGTGGTCGCCTTGCCGTTGTCGGAGATGTCGTCGATCAACCAGTTCATCTCCTCGATCTCGCGCTTCTGCGCCGCGATGATCCCGTCGGCCAACTCGCGGACGCGGACGTCGTCGATCGATCAGGACATCAGCCGCTTGCTGGGGCTCGCTCAGGATGCTATCGAGGTCGACCAGTCCGCGAAGTCCCGTGCGCGAGCCGCGATGCGGTCGACATACGCCCGCCGGGGAAGCCGTGACGAAGGCGCGCCGGCGACCACGCGCGACCGGAGCGAGGTCGGTTTGACGGAACTCGTACGACTTGCGACTCCCCGCCGCGACCGTTCCCGGTGGATGGTCGCTTCGGTCGCAGCCGCAGCAGCCCTCGCAGTGCTCATCGTGGGACTCACGGTCGCAATGCGCCAGTCCGATCGAACACCTGCGACCATGCCTCCGCATCGAACACTCGCCCCACCCGAAACGACCAATTCAGTCCCAAGCAACACCGATCCCGGCGGCGACACCGCCGCCATGGCTGCTGTCGAAGCGATCGGCATGAAGTTCATGCGGGCCCGAGCGGATCACGACACCTCCGACGTCCTCGTCACCATCGCTCGTTCGCTGATCGAGGCGTTGGAGGGCCGGGACTGGATCGGCGACACCGAGCTCATTGCCGAGCTCGAGCACTACGCGCACCGCAGCGCATCGGATCTGATTGCCTTGCCGGTTGTTCTCGACAAACTCGGTGAGGCACTCGATCAGTCCGCCGGAAGCGACGCCTTCATCGACGTGACCAACGGAGCATTGTGGCCAGCGCAGCTGTTCGACGTCGACCAGGGCCCTGTCGACCGCGACCCGGCATCGGATCGGTGGCTGGTCGTGGTCGGCCTCGGATCAACGCCGGCATGCGAGACGATGCGACGTTTCATCGCAACGATCCAGCAACCGGATCTCGCGTCACGTCTCACCGACGCGCTTGGCGGGTCTGGCGCATTCCGACAGTTCCATACCGAATTCAGCCGTCACGAGGGCGAGTACACGCGCTGGCACCGGTTCCGCGACGACGCTCGCCTGGGTCGAGCGCGCGTCTGGCTTGCCGATCTCGGCTACCAATCGAAACCTCAACTGTGACGACCGGACATGATGGACTCGATTACTCGAGTTGTCCCTGGCGTTCGGTTCAAGCGTGAGGTGCGAAGCTGTTGGGGTGCCTCGAACTCCAGCCACCTGCGTGGTCTGCCACCGCTTGCGAGGGGACGGCTCGTTCAACGACGCTGGCGACGTCTTCATTTGCGCTGGATGCCAGGCTGACGCCAAGCAGTTCATCGAGATCCAAGACCGCATCTGGGCCGACATTGCCGAACCGAGCGATTCAAGCGACCAGACCGACAAGGCTGCCGATCCCTGATTGACCGTTCGGCCACTGCGATTCCCGTGCGCCACGGTTGGGCCGAAGCGTGGCGCGCCTTTCGGCAGCGCGACCGCGTTACGGGGCGGCTGTTATCGAGTGCTCTCGACCGGCGCATGGGTGACACGCCTACACGACTGAACCGACGAGTATGACGGCGCGGTCGGCCGTCGCCTTCCCTGCCGGCATCCCGAACGCCGCATGTCGATGCTCCACTCCGGCGTTGTGAGCGGGCGGGCTGTCGAGACATCCAGTGGGTTGCCATTCCCGAAGCTCTCGTCTATTGTAGAGATGTAACTACATGGAGGCGTGATGGCGAGGCAGTTGAGCAGCCGAGAATTCAATCAAGACACGAGCGGCGCCAAGAAGGCTGCCGAGAATGGCCCGGTGTACATCACGGACCGGGGACGACCGGCGCACGTGCTGTTGACCTTCGACGCCTACGAGCAGCTCGTCGGACCACACCGTGCGCTGGACTTGCTCGCCGAGCCGGCAGGAGTCGCGGACGTCGAGTTCTTGGCGCCGAAGAACACCGACGTGGCGCACCCGGCAGCGTTCGAGTGATGTTCGTTCTGGACACGAACATCGTGTCCGAACTCCGCAAGGTGCGAAGCGGAAAGGCGAACCCTGGGGTGGCCTCATGGGCCGAACAGGTTCCCTCGGTCGAGCTGTTCATCTCAGCGATCACGATCCACGAACTCGAGCACGGTGTGCTGCTAATGGAGCATTCAGATCCTGCCCAGGGAGCACTGCTCCGTGCATGGCTCGACCAGAGCGTGACAGCTGCGTTCAGGAGTCGAGTGCTCCCGGTGGACGAGCGGATCGCGCGACGCGCAGCTGCCTTGCACGTACCGGATCCAGCGCCGTTCCGCGATGCACTCATCGGCGCAACCGCCCTGGCCCACGACATGACCGTCGTGACCCGAGACCTCAAGGACTTCCAGCGCTTTGATGAGCTCGACGTCATCAATCCCTGGAGTTGACCAAGTCAGCCAAATCCGAATGTTCACCAACGGCGGCAGGATTCCCGGGCACTCGGCGTGGGCCATTACGTGCGGGCCGAACACGGCGGATCGCCGGGTTACGGCGCTCGTACAATGCGCGGATCTCGCCGAGCGAGCGGCGATCGCAATGCCGGATCCCGGACGGGTCTTGAGCCGTCATGGCGCCGTGATTATCGAGCTGTGAGTCTGTAGACGCCGGTTGTGTGGATCGGTCAGGGTTGGTGTCGGCGACCGGGGAAGTTGTGCCTGGCGTCCTGCGGTGCCAGCGACGCAACGATTCGTCCTGCAAGTGACACGTACGCAAGGATTCTTCGAGCACCATCAGCCGCAGCTCCAGCGAGGCGGGTCGGCTCTATCTTCTCAGGAGGTTCAGCGGACCCTATGACCACCATCGTTCACTTCGCGGATCTTCATCTCGACACCCAATTCCGACAGGTCGGCGCTGCGATCGCGCGTCGGCGCCGCCAAGCCCTTCGTGACGTACTCGTCGACATTGTCGACCTCGCGCTGGAGGTCGAGGCCGACGCGCTCTTCTGTGCGGGCGATCTCTACGAACATGACATGACGGCTCCGGACACCGGACACTTCATTCGCTCTCAGTTCGAACGCCTCGACCGCGTGCCCGTGCTCGTCGCTCCCGGCAATCACGACTGGCTCGCCCCGACAAGCATCTATCGGCAAACAACCTGGAGTCCGAACGTCCACGTCTTCGACTCACGAGAGCTCCAGCCGTGGGAGCTCGCCGATGGCCTCACCGTCTGGGGAGGTGCCCACGACGTGCCGGCGAACACGCCTGGCTTCCTGGAGCGGTTCACGGTGGATCGGGGAGGCATCAACATCGGCCTGTTCCACGGGTCTCTGCGGTCGGGTCTGGCGTTTCAAGGGGAGGGCAAGCAGCCACACGCGCCATTCGACGCCGATCGGATTCCCTCGAGCGGATTGCAGCACGCCTTCGTAGGACACTTCCACCAGCCTGCCGACGGCGAATGGCACACCTATCCGGGGAATCCTGAGCCGTTGTCCTTCGGCGAACAAGGGCCGAGGGGAGCGGTCGTCGTCAGCATCGATGACGACGGCACGGTGACTCGATCGCGTCGCGTCGTGGCACGCAGTGTGATGCACGACATCAGCGTCGACATCACCGAGTGCTCCAACGCGCAGGATGTGCGAGATCGGGTACAGATCCAGCTGACCGGGCGCTCGGGCTATGTCCGGCTCACGCTCGATGGAGAGCTGCAGCACGACATCCCAATCGAGACAGATGACCTCCAGTCACTTGCACCAGATCTCGATGGGCTCGTCGCTCGGATGGGCGATATCAAGCCTGCCTACGACATCGACGCGATCACCGAACAAGCGGGGACGGTACACGGCCGTTTCGTACAGGACGTTCAAGCAGCGACCGACCTAGACGAGGAGTTGCGCCAGCGAATCCTGATCACTGGGTTCGCCGCCGCTCGACGGACGATCAGATCTGGACGTGACGTGACGATCTCGGACGTTGCAGCATGAAGATCCGCAAAGTGACCGCCCACGCCTTCGGCCCATTCGTCGGCGAGGCGTTGGAGCTGGCCCCGGGCATGACGATCATTCGAGGCCTCAACGAGGCGGGAAAGTCCAGTTGGCACGCAGCAACGTACGCGGCACTGTGCGGTATGCGTCGGGCGCGGGGCCCGACAGCGCGAAGACCGTGAGTTCGCCGAGCGGCATCAGCCCTGGGAGGGAGACGATTGGGATGTGGCGTGCGAGCTTGAGCTGCCCGGCGGCCGCCGCTTCGAGCTTCGCCACGACCTGTCTGGCCGGATCGACTGCAGCGCGCACGACCTCGAGCTGGGTAACGACGTCAGTCAGCGACATCATCTTCGAGGGAGCCCCTGATGGATCACGATGGCTGGGCATCAACCGCCGGGTCTTCTTGGCGGTGGCATGCGTGCGCCAAGCTGAGATTCTCGCCGTCACTCAGCACACGACAAGCCTGCAGGCCACGCTGCAACGTGCAGCGGCGACCGCTGGGACTCGGGAAACCGCCGCGACGGCGTTGACCGCAATCGCCGAGTTCCGTCGCGAGGCCGTAGGGCTCCGGCGTGCCAACAGCGGCCGACCTCTCCAGGCAGCGATCGATCAACTTGCGCAAGCCGAGGAGGCGTGCGACCGCGCAGTTGCCGAGCACGAGGAGTGGCTCAATGAACTGGAAGGGGCGTCGTCACTCGGGGCGCTCGCCCGCGAGGCCGAGGAGCGCTTGCATGCCGCCGAATGGACACTGCACCATCGGCGCTTCGACACGCTGTCGACTCGGCTCGAGGAGGCGAAGCAACTGGCGGAGCGCTACCCAGTGGCGCCTCCCAGTCTGGCCGATGACGATTCGGAAGCTGATCTCGCTGCAAATGCGGTCCGGAGCTGGGAGGATCGTCCCGTTCCGTCGGTTCCGGCCCACCCGACCGCAGATGTACTCCGCCGGGAGCTCGGCGCCTTACCGAAGATGCCGGACGGCGATCTCGACCCACACGAGTCCGTGGAATCTGCGGGGATCGGCTCGACGACGCTGTCCGACGTCTTGATGACCGCGAACGTCGACGTCCCGCTGAAACTTCTGCTGACGTCTCGACTCGGTGGTCGGCGCAGCAACTGCTCAATCTGGCACGCGAACTGGACATGATGGTTCCTCCGGTCGATGAGGGTCTCAGCGCTGAGGTCAACCGGCTTCGTAGCGCCGAGCAAAGCGGTGAGCCGATGTATCGGCTTCCTCTCCTCATTGGCGGGAGCGCGATTGCCGCCGTGGGAGTCGGGGCTTTTGCGTTCGGGATGGTTGCACTTGGCATAGCGTTGCTGGTCGTTGGGATCGCGGCGGCCGCCGCTGGCGGCTGGACGTCGCTGCGTGCTCAGGGGTCGTCGAGCGACGGTGAGGCGCTTCGTGCGGCCGAAACGCGCCTCGTCGTCGCTGAACAGATGCGCGCGACAGCGGAGACACAACTCGATGCTGCCAGGCAACGAGCTCTGGACGCCGGCCTGCCAAGTGATGCCAACGAGCTCCGCCGACTTGCCGACGAGGTGTTCGAAGCGGAACGCGTTTCGGCCACGAGCCAGCGATGGGAGGCGGAACGAGCGGAGCTTGTCGCTGATCTGGAACAGGCGACGGTGGAACTACGAGAGGCCCTCGCCTCACGCTCGCTGACGGTGTCGCCCGATGCATCGGTCTCCCACCTCCAGTCTGCGCTGGCCGACTATCGGACGGCTTGCCGAGCGCGCCGGTCCGCATCCACCGCGGCTTCTCGTCGGCCCGACCTGGAACAGGCGCTGGCCAGTCGCTCGACCGAAGAAGAACGCTACGCAGCCGACGTCGAACGGCTGAAGGCGATCGAACAACGCGTCCTGGAGGCAGTGGCGGTGACTCGTCCGGAGGGGGTTGACCCCACAGACCCGCCCGATGAGCTCGTCCGACTGCTCCGACAGTGGCTCGATGACCGGGCGACCCGCCGGGCATCGATGCAGACAGCACGGCGCGAGTGGGATCGGCTGCAGGCGCTCCTCGATGACCGGACACTTGACGAGAGGCAAGCCGAGCGCGATCAGTTCGGCGAGCGGCTTGAGGCGATGACCATCCCGAGCGACGCTGCTCGTACAGAGCTGGACGGTCTTGCTGTCGGCCTTGAGCACACCGTTCGCGAGCTACGCCTGCCACAGCGCAGGCGGCGATGCAGCAGGCCACCTCGGCTGCGGCCGAAGTGCGAGTGAAGGCAGAGCGTCTGTGCTCTGTTCCGGAGGCGGAGGAAACACTGGTCGGTGCTCAGCAAGAACTCGACCGTTTGGAACAACTAGAAGGGACGCTCGATGCGACAGCAAAGTATCTGGAGGCGGCCCAGGAGCGCGTGCACCGCGATATCGCCCCGGTACTGCAGACCAAGGTTCGAGACCGCCTCTCCAAGGTGACCGAGGGTCGTTACAGCGACGTGATCATCAGCCCCGACGACCTCGACGTCCAAGTCCGCGATGCCAATGGCCACTGGCGACACGCAAGCTACCTTTCCCACGGGACTGCCGAGCAGGTGTATCTGCTGTTGCGGATTGCGATCGCCGAGATCCTGACAAGCGATGGAGCGAACTGCCCGCTGCTCCTTGATGACGTAACGGTCCATTCTGACCCAGTTCGAACCAGAGCAGTACTCGATGTCTTGCATGAAGCGAGCTTGGTGCACCAGATCATCGTGTTCAGCCAGGAAGTCGTCGTCGCGGAATGGGCCGAGTCCAACATCACCGACAGCGACGCGCTCATCACGCTTGAAGTCCCAAACGGACGTCGCGTGCCCTGATCGGCTCGCGGTGCTACCCGGCGCACACCTGGGATATCAATCCTTTCCCGATCCGCGACCCACTCGCTGCGGGCACGTCGGCTAACGGCACCGCGAGCCAGGCCCCTCGGCCCGATCGGTGGATCGCGCCGGCTTCGACTTCCGGCCAGAGCCAGACATCAGGATCACACGTGTATTCGGCGTTCGGAGACACTCAAGTGGTCGTTCTCCCGCTGGCGGGCCGACGTTGAGAACCGATCGGCTCGTCCAGCGGCCGCTGGGTATGGACGACCTGGACGATCTCGCTGCGATGCACTCTGGTGAGTCGTTCTGGCGAGCCGACTCCCCGGTCACGAGTTGAGGAGCGCGAGAGTCTCGTTCGGCCATGATCTCGATCTCGAAGCCGTCCTCTCGGAGAGCCGCGGCCTTCTTCATCTTTCCGGTCTGCATCCCGTCGGCGAACCGGACGAAGTCGGCGTCTCCGATCACGAGCATGTCGACGTGCTTCGAGACGTTCGTCTTGAACTCTGCGCCGAACTCGACGATGCGCTCGGCGGCTTCTCCGCGTGTCATCGAGAACATGGCTCCGGTGAAGCAGATGTAGCGGCCGTAGAGCGGATGGCCCGGGTCGGCGTCTTTCCCTCCGAGCATGTTCCGGAGGTTCCCGCCGTGGGCGGAGACTCCGACGAACGAGTCCGGTGTGAGCGTTCCCGGTCGCATTCCGAGCCGGTCGAACATGTCGTCGAGACTCGACGCGCCCAACTCCCGGATCGCGGCGAGCATCACACCAGCTGACGCGGCCGCGTCAGATCCCGCCTCGTGGTGATCGAGGGCGAGACCGAGTTCCCGGCTGAGGTACGAGAGCCCATAGGCCGGCAGGGTCGGCCACGTTCGGCGAGCCAGCCGCCAACTGCAAGTCGCGCTCATGTCGATGCCGGGAAGCTCGTAGCGGCAACCGCCTGCCTAAGCACGCCGAGATCGAACGTTGCGACATGAGCGACGATCGTCCGTCCCGCCAGGACCGGAGAGAGGACGTCCCACACTTCCGGGAAGTACGGCGCGCCGACGACGTCCTCGGGACGGATCCCGGTGATCGCGACGTTGTACGGACTGAACTCACTGTCCGGGTTGATGAGCGTCGAGGTCTGCCCGACGACGACGCCGTTCGACACAACCGCGATGCCGACCGCGCAAGCGCTCTCCCGCTTCCGGTTCGCGGTCTCGAAGTCGATCGCTATGAACTCGACGTCGTCGGTCGGAGCGCGAATCGGCGCAGATGGGAGCCGACGTCGATCGAGTCCGATGTCCATACCGCCCACGAACGGCGAGCGTACGCAGCCCAAGCTCACCAATGAACGAGTGTCTCCCTGCGTGGCGCCGACCGACTTCTCACCCGCTCAACCGGCGGTTGGTGACACCCTCGAGCGTCGCTCTGTAGGCGATTCGGGACAGTGTGGGCCGATGTCCAGACGACTTCAGATCCACGAGGTGCTGGCCGCGCCGAGTGGCTCCGGAAGCTGCCCGATCGACCACTCGACCCAGCTCGTACTCGCTGCGATCTACACGCCTACGGGAATCACCTCATGGCCATCTTCTCTCAACCGCTTCTGGAGAGCGGATCCAACCAGCCCGCTGGCACCGGTGATTGCGATACGCATGAGACGGCGAGTTCGAGAATCCATAGTCGGTGATGGCTATTGGTGGCGCTGCGTCGCAGGACGGCACGCGGCGATCATGACGACAGCGGCCGTGACCGAGATCGCGAATGCCGCTTCGAGCGAGGTCACGATGTTGCTCGACCTTCCACCGCCGTCGGGCGTCGACCAGGTCACGGGGTCCTGGTGAAACACCACGACGGCCAGCACCACGACGAGACCGAGTAGCAGAACCGCTGGCAGAGCAAGATCGCGTAGCTCCAACCGCTCCTGCAACGCGTGAACAATCAACAACACCGCTGGAAGGATGAGCGGCAACAGCACAATCGACAGGACACTCATAGGGATCAGCGCCACGCCAGACGCCAGCACGAGAGACGGGCGCTTGCGGAGTGTTCCCGCCAGCGCGACCAGACCCACACCGATGAACGGCGCAGCGAAACCGAGCGCTGCAAACCAGCCCTCCGGATCACCAGCGGATCCGCCGTAGTAGTGGACGAACACCAAGGCGACGCCGCCAAGAACAACGGCGACAGAAGCAGCGATGTCGACCCTGCGAGCTTCCATTGCTCTATCATACGCTCGTATGAATCAGGGTCAAGAGCAGCGCCGAGCAAAAGGTGCGTCGGCGCGTTCGGACGTCCGTGCTCGGTTGCTCGACGCCACCATCGGCGTGCTCGACACTGCCGGGCCCGAAGCGGCAACGTCGAGGGCAATCGCTGATGCAGCGGGTGAGAATCTCGCATCGATCACGTACTACTTCGGTTCCAAGCGCGAACTCGTCAACGAAGCGATGGTCACTGTCACTCGCCGATTGATCCAGCCCGCCGTTGCTGAGTTCGTAGACGACGGACGAGACAGCATTGCCAAACTCTTGGGTGCCGTCCAGCAGCTCTACCGAATCCTCAACGAACACGAGACTCTTCTCGGCCCGTACACCCACTCCCTCGCAGCGGCCACAACTGACGCGGCAATCGCCGCCGAAGTGCGATCACTGCATCGCGAACTCGCATCGGTGCTCGCTGCAGCAATCGTTGCTCAGAAACACCAAGGTCTGTTGCCCGATTGGGTGCAACCAGACTCGATGGCGCAACTCATCGTGTCCCTCGTCAACGGCGTAGCTGTCAGCATCGCGATCGACCCCGACGCAACCGACCCCACAGCGCTCGGTTCACAGTTCGCGCAGCTTCTCCTCGCCGTCCGAGCACCAGCGCCGTAGCCAGGCGATCCGCAAACACACCGCCCAGAATGCTCGCCCTTCCAACTCGAGGAATCACTCTGTATCAGGCACGTATTCACTTGGGGCGGCGCTCAAGAATGTGCGAGGAGATTCAGTCGAAGGTCGGGCCGTGGCCGGGTGCTATTCATTGTGAGCGGTGCCCGCCGGTCACGTCGAGCACGGCTCCGGTGGTGAAGCTCGATCTGGGGGATACGAGGTAGGCGATGGCGGCTGCGACTTCTGTGGCTGTGCCCGCCCGTCCGAGTGGAGTAGTGCGCTGTTCCGCTTCTGCTGCGAGCCACTCGCTGTACGTGCGGGCTGATCCGATGTCGGCGTGTCGCTGTTGTTGGCGCGGTGTGTCAATGAGCCCAACCCCGACAGCGTTGACGCGAACCCGGTCAGGCGCAAGGTCGAGCGCAAGCGCGCGGACCGCGTTTGTGAGTGCTGCTCGGCCGACGCTGACGGCGCCCATTGCTGGAGCGGGCTCGAAGCCGGTTGGGGCGGTCAGCCCAACGATCGACCCGCCCGAGGTGCGCAGATGGGCCACGGCTGGTCGAGCGACGTTGAGCAGAGCGAGCAGTTTGTCCGACACCTCGGCGACGACCACCGACGGATCGAGTTCGAGCAGGCTCCCGTGGCGCCCTCTCCCAGCGATTGCTGCGAGGCCGTCGAGGCGACCAGCACGTTCGACTGCGGACGCAATCACATGCTCGGCGGCGACAGCATCGAGCACATCGGCCTCCACAGCAAGGAGCTTCGGCGAGTCGAGTTCGGCTTCGGCTGCAGCCAGTCGATCGGTGTTGCGGCCACAGATCGTCACGATTGCGCCTTCGTCGAGCAGCAGGTGTGCGGTCGCGAGACCGATCCCTGACGAACCGCCGGTCACGATGATGCTGCGACCAGCGAGTCCGAGATCCATCACCGAATCTTGCCAGAACAATCGATCCTGCCCAGGCTGCAAGAATCCGGGTCGTGGTCCACGACGCAGCACGCACCGGCTACAACCAGCAAGCCGACGTGTACGCATCGGTGCGACCGAGCTATCACCCCGCTCTCGTCGAGCGCTTCATCGACAATTACGCGAACGGTGTTGTGGCCGATGTGGGCGCGGGGACCGGGATCTTCACCTCACAACTCATCGTGACCGGATGCGTCCCGATCGCGATCGAACCAATCGCGTCGATGCGCGATGCGATCACGGCAGCGCACGCGACGATCACGGTGATCGATGGGGCCGCCGAGAACACCGGCCTCGACGACAACTCGGTCGACACCGTGGTTGCCGCCCAAGCATTCCACTGATTCGACCACGGCGCCGCGCTCGGCGAGATCGCACGCATTCTGCGGCCTGGCGGATTCCTTGTGTGCGTGTGGAACGTTCGCGACGAAACCGTCGACTGGGTTCGCCGATACACCGACATCGTGGATCGCGACGCCGAGGGAGACGGCCTATCACCAGGAAACGGTGGTGGTGCCGCTCCCCAGTCGTGGCCCCGGCGAGAGGCCGCGGCCACGATTGCTCACGCGACTTGTGACGTGGGGACGTCAGTCTGCCTCGTGTGGTGGCGAAGGGTGAAGCGGAGACCGGCCAGGATGACTCCGATGCTGCCGGTGACGATCGCACCCAGCCAACTGAGGACCCAGATGAAGTACCCCCAGGTGAGGTCGCCTCCTTCGGCAATCAGCGGGATCCAACCAATGGCGAAGAGCAGGACCGCGCCTGCAAGCCACAAGAACCAGTAGTGGGTCATGTTGATCTGCTGTTGGCGCGCCGGTCGAAGGTCCGGAGAGTGCGATGCCGCGGAGAGTTGCAGGTTGCCGGTCCAGAAGCCGCTGACCAGCACGATGATCCCGACAGGGAGAGACTCGAGGCCGAACAACGTGAGCACGGCACCGGCAACGATCATCTGGGACCCGCTGATTGGATGTGTTTGTCGTCGAACCAGCCCTCCGATCAGCAGGGCTCCGCTGACCGCCGCTCCTGCGATGCCGACCAGGCGAAGCGCGCCGCCACCTGAGACGGTTGCGATCATGGCCAGGCTGATGCCGAGCGGTACGACACCGAGAATGGCGGTGAGGATCACCCACCAGCTGGCGCGTCGGGATGTTGTCATGTTCTGACTCCTTTGCCGGGCTCCTCAGGATTCGAGGAGCGTGTGATATCGCCACCACACATCGGTAGGTATGCCACGCAGAAAGCGTCCGGACATCGCACGACGAGCGTTGGGCTCATTGAGGGGTCCACATCGGTGATGCGGTGGTCTGTGCGTCGGTGATCGCTGAGACCATGGCTGCCAGTGACAGCGAACCGAACAGCAAGAACGGTGGCGACCAGAACAGCACGAGCGCGGCGACGCCGGGTGCGACGCCGACGGCGATCATGATGCTGCCGACCCGCCGGTTTCGTGTCCGTGCGATCAGCCCGGCGAAGGTCACGATGGGGGCGCTGAGCAGCGCGATCGTGCCGAAGAAGTCTTTGTACCAGGGCCCAGTCGCGGGCTCGGGGTTGGCGAACGACCAGATGTCGGCCACGGTGAGGATGGTCGCCACGAGGGCGGCGGCGAACAGCCACCATCTCGACTTGAGCATCGAGGCGGTGGTTGGTGATGGTGGTGGTGTGGTGCTCGTCATGGTGTCCTCATCCTCCAGGGTTGCCGATGCATGCATCGGAGATGCCGAGGCTCCGCATCGCGTCGAGTAGCTGCTGGTCGAGTGCTTCGATCTCGGTCTGTGTGCGCTCGGTTGAATCGGTGCTCGCCTGGAGGCCGTCGACGAGGCCGGCAGCGGTGTCGGCCATCTGATCCGGTGGGGGGATGGCTCGCATCTCGCTGAATGCCGCGTCGTTGATGTCTTGGTATTCGGCCTCGGTCAGGCCGGGCTCGGACAGCGCGGCGACGGTGTCGACACACTGCTGATCGAACCATGTCACCCACTCGACCAACGGAACCGTGCCGTCGCGGATCAACTGGGCGACATCGTCGCCGAGCGGCACCCACAGCTCGGCACACGCCGCGGTCAAAGCGAGCCCGCTGTCGGCGTTGATCGTGCCCGGCTCGTACTCGGTGGGGTTGCAGACCGCTTCGTACTCGACGGGACGGAAAGTTCGGAGGTAGTCGGCGTACGCCTGATTTGCGGCACCGACGTCGGCGCCCTGGAACGGGAGCCACCTCGTTGTCTGGTCGTCGAACACCCGCACCGCAGCGACGAGCTCTGCGATGCCGAGCTCTTCGAAGACAGGGTCGCTGACGATCACGCCGCAGCCGACGTCGATCGAGTCAGCGTCGACATGGATCGTTTCGCACGCGCCGATCGTCCATGGCTCACCGACTCGGACGGTGACGGCGTGCATCTCCCACATCTGTCGATCAGCCGCGACGTTGGAGAAGTCGGGGTTGGTCATCACCATGACGGTGTCGATGTCACCGGCGTTGACCGCCGTGTAGAAGGCAACGGCTGTTGCGAGGGCGAGTTCCTCTTGAGTCGGTGGCAGCGGTTCGGTCGGCTCGTCGGCTCGGTCGACCGGCTCCGGTTCACTTCGGGTGAACATCAACGCGCCGAAGGCGACGATGACGATCGCGGCAGCCGCAGCGGCCAGCATCCAACGATGGCGCCTGTCTGGATCCGTCGTGTTCCCGACGGGTTCGATCGCTGTGAACTGCGCCGCTTGGCTCCCAGGGTCGGGGGCGGGGGCGGGACGACGCTCAAGTCTCAACTCGGATGCGTTGTCGGCATCGGGGACAGGGTTGGCGTCCACCAACAATGAGTAGACGGAGTTGGGGTTCATGCGTCTTCACTTCCTTTCCGGGCGCGCACTGGAGATCGTTTCATCGCGGGTACCTCACCGACGTCGGGGTCCGAGCCGCCGAGAGATTCGTACTGTCGGGCCAGGCGGGTCTTGGCGCGGGCGACGCGCTTGTCAGCCGCGGCGTGGGAGCACCCGACGACCTCGGCGATCTCGGCGTGGGTGAGGCCTTCCCAAGCTGACAACATCAGCACCTCCCGGTCCATCTCGCCGAGGCCCATCACCGCCTGGCGCACCAGTCGGTGCTCGTCTCTGGTCGCAGCAACGACATCGGGACCGGATTGCGTGAGCGCCGGCAGCGCTCCGGCCTTCTCGGCAAGACGCCGGGCGCGTCGGGCGCCGCGCCAATGATGAGACACAACGCGGCGGGCAACCCCGTACAACCATCGCACGGCACGCTCCCCTTCGGGAATGTCATCGCACCTGCGCCACGCCACCGCGAACACCTGAGCAGTCGCATCCGCCGCGTCCGCCGCATCAACCCGGCGAAGACAGTACGCCGACACCGCGCGCTGATGAACCGTGTAGAAGCTCTCGAACCAGGCATCGTCTCGGGCCATCATGCCCCCTCTCACCAACCATGTGCCCACCACGACCCCATCACGGACAACCTCGAAGACGATTTCCGACGTCCAAAACTGGACTGCTCCGAGTGGCGGGGGACTATTGGCGGCTGACGTTCGCTTCGCGCGGCAAGCGACGCTGGCTTCGTGACGACACCGATAGCGGTCGCGATGTGCCAGGCGAATACGGAGCCGAGAACAGGGGAAACGCTCGTTGGGCGAGACCCTTGTGAGGAGACTCTGTCTGGTCGTCACTGCCGCAGCAACGAGTCCAGCGGAGCTCGCAATGCCGAGCGACCCACTGACTCTGCGAAACCAGACCGGCCCCGCTTGTCGATGCGCCACGGTCGACATTGCGGTCCAGAGTGCGAACGTCGCGATGCTGGCGCGGCCATGGCCGACGTCGGAGGCTGTCGCCGCGGGATCCGTGTCTGATTGCAGGGAAGCGCTGCGCTGTTTGCGCCGACCTGCAACCAGCGCGGGTGACCTGATGCGTAGGAGACGGTGATCCCGATCGTTCCAAGAAAATGGAACGAGGGAATGGCGAGCGCCCAGTTGAGGGCGAACTCGTCGTCGGACACGAGTCCGATCGATTCGATCGAGAGGAATGCGAGCCTGAACGCTCTATCGAAGCCGAACCTCGAGCTAGCTCGGAACATCACCTCCCGAACGCCAACCCGACCACTCTGTATCAATCAGGCACGTATGCGAGCGGCCGACCGTCCCATATTGCTCGACCTGCTGAGCGTCGAGGGGTGCCACCTACCGCCTAATCGATGGCGTGCTACGCGTCGGCACCTCCGCCGAGACCTCCCGCGGTCGGGTAGCGGCGTCCCAGGGCACCTGCCCGTGGGCGATACTCAGTCGATCTGCTTGGAGGTCGCTCGCTGCGATCCGGTCGTCGCTCTCGCCTTCGCCGCCCGTACCGACTTCCAGTCCGGAACGAAGCCTCTCCTGCGGCGGCTCGCCGGGCGGTGCCGCGGTTGGCGGCGATCGCGTGGGCGACGCCGGACCACCAGGGGGTGCCTTCGGCTCAGGGAATTTCGATCGGAGTGGCCGCCCTCCATTTGTAGATCATTGCGCCGCCGATCAATACGGCGATAATCGCGATCGGCACCAATACCGATGCTCGGCTCATGACTGTCCTCCTCCAGTGGGCCGCCCGGGGGCCATGGGGCAACCGGAGCGGGACCGCTCACTCCAATCGTCGATCCCGCGAATTCCGCGAGGTAGGGTCATTTGGCACCCCACCGGCGATACGCAGTTGGGGGTGCATCGACGAGTCGGTGAGCGGCATTCGTGTGACCGAGCGAAGTAGGTCGGATGCACAAGGCGGCGATGAGCCCAGCTTGCCGCCGAGGGTGCCCCTGATCGCCGGTACTGCGCAGCATCGCTGGGGATGCCGGTGAGGTGGGGGTCGTAGGATGCCGGCGTGTTCGAACTGACCGATGACCTCATCGCAGAACTGCAGTCCGTAGACACGCCGACGGTGTGCAACGCGCTGGAGATCTTGGTCCCCGAGCGGCGCGGATCTGGATTCACGACCAGGCCGTTGGTGTGCACTCGGCCCGAGCTCGGCCCGACGGTCGGCATTGCCCGTACAGCAACGATCCGGGCCACCCCAGCCAGCCAGTCGCCTGCCGACCAGATCGCGGCTCGCGACGCTTACTACGAATACATCGATCGGGGACCCAAGCCGAGCGTTGTCGTCATTCACGACCTCGACGACGAACCGGGCTACGGCTCGTTCTGGGGCGAGGTCAACAGCAACATTCACAAAGGCCTCGGATGCCACGCGGTGATCACCGATGGCAGCGTGCGTGACCTGCCTGACATCGCCGACGGATTCCAGATGCTCGCCGACCGGGTTGGTCCCTCGCACGCCTTTGTCCACGTGGTCGACCACTCGCGCCCCGTGACGGTCGCTGGGATGACGGTGTCCGACGGAGACCTCATTCATGCCGACCAACACGGTGCCGTGGTCATCCCCCACAGCGTCTGCGGCGAGATCAGACAGGCAGCTGACCTGGTCGGTCGTCGCGAGCAGGTCATCATCACCGCCGCACAGCAGCCTGGCTTCGATGTCGAGGAGCTGCGCAGAGCACAGCGCCGGGCGGCCGAGATCTGACAGTAGTCGTTGATCAGCGCCCATTCGTCAGCGCGGGCCGACGCCTGGACTCGCCTCGTGGCGGCGTTCGGTGGTGACGAAGCCTCACGTCGGTGGCTCACAGTGTTCGCCGCGTTCGATGCAGCCGAGACGTGAGGGCTGCGGTTCAGCGTCGCCGAAAGATGTTCCGGTGTTCTCCGGAAATCTTGATTGCCTTTCGATCGACGCGTTCCTTGAGGCGGCCGTCGATTCGGCTCACATAGCGATCCCCTTCCGGACGGCTCGCGTGCGAAGACGTT
Organism: uncultured Acidimicrobiaceae bacterium; assembly: GCA_963792905.1. Lineage (GTDB taxonomy): Bacteria > Actinomycetota > Acidimicrobiia > Acidimicrobiales > Ilumatobacteraceae > Ilumatobacter. The sequence continues at coordinate 226,536 of CAWBYE010000019.1, read as the reverse complement.
CTAGACCGCCGGGTCGACGGCTGCGCACGCGTAGCGCGAGGCTTCGCCTGATGGTGCTGGCTTCACGGACGTACTTCGATTCGATCGACGAAGCTGTCGCCGCATGGGGATCGCTGTCATCCTCGAGCCGGAGGCACCTCCAATCCATCGTCAAGCTGCTGGTCGAACACATCGGCCCGGTTCATTCGATCTATCTCGGCCAGAAGGACAGTGCGATCGGCATGTCGTTCGGCACATCCAGCAGAGTCGGCCTCTACCTTCACGGCAGGCGCATCGACATCGCACCGGACGAAGTGGATGCGCTCGGCGGTCAGGCTGCGCTCGCTCGGTTGTACCCAGGCTTCGTTCAAGCACCCGGCCAACGCTGGCGCTACGCACGATTCGAGCTGTCGAGCTGACACAGCAGGAGCGATCACGATCCGGATCCGGACGGCTCGGAGTTGATCGACATACCGTTGATGGCGTGACTGATCAATCGGGCCTGGACCCGCCTGACGACGATGACTTCGGTGATCCGCTCCTCAACGAGCAACGCTACGGCCTGATCGAGGACCTGTCCCGACTCGACGATCACATGCTCCGTCATCTCCTCGCAGTCGCAGCGAGGACCGGCGGGTTGAACAACGTCGATCGCGGCCTCTACGCGGAGGTTCGCATCGCGTACCTCACTGGCGGTGAACTGGTCGGCACGGGTGATGCATGGGGACCAGTCGACGTCAGGACGAACGACGGCTTCGCGGTCCAGGTGAAGGCGTCAGGGCGGTTCACGGCGTGGACGCCGCAGGGCACCGCAAAGGTGAGCTGGACGATCGACCTGCACCTAGACGACGTGGACGCTGTGGTATTCGCTCGCCACGATTCGATGAAGATCGCGTCCGAATGGTCGTACGCCGTGGTTCCCGCGGCGACGGTGCGGCACATCGGTCAGAAGACGTGGAGTCCGGCGACGGTCCTGCGGCATCAAGTCAACTTCGTGACCGACGAGGACGTGTCCACGGCAATCACGGCTGCATGTGCCGGTGGCCATTGCTAAACGGCACGGTCGATGCTCCCGCCCAGCCTGACTCGAGAGTTCCACGATGTGTACCGCGTATGAAGGTTTGTTCGACGGGCGCACAGCGCCACCGGTCTCACCTGTGGATCCCCATATGTTGCTCGGTTGACGATCAGTTGTTGATGTTCGCGAATGGAAGTCGCCCGAACTCTGAACGAAAGTCGGCCAGCAACCCTGACTCGACGGTTCGTGGCGGATCGGCTGTCGACTGCCATCCGACGACCAGTTCGCTGGCATCGGCGAGTTGCCAGATGTAGCGCCCTCCCCAGTGGCCGACCGGACGACCCCGGCCGAAGTCGCGGTACTGGCGGAGACGTTTCCGTAGGCTCGTCGCCTTCCCGACGTAGACCGCCGGGCAGCCCTCAACCCACTTCGACTCCAGCACACTCATCGCAACAGTCGGGTCCTTACCCTTGAACCAACCCCCGCCGCTCCTCTCGGTGAACACCGGAGGGTCCACCGAGCGCCGTACGACCACGTAGACCCCGCCCGATCCTGCTACGCGATCTGAAGCGCCCCGGGATTCGTGGAGGCTCTGTTCCTTGAGAGGATGGAGTGATGCCAAGCAAGTATCCCGACGAGCTGCGCGAGCGTGCAGTGAGGATGGTGCTCGATCACGAGCACGAGTACGGGTCCCGGTGGGAAGCGATCTGTTCGGTCGCCGAGAAGTTGGGCCCGAAGGCCGAGACGGTCCGCCAGTGGATCATTCGTGCCGAGACCGACAGCGGTCGCCGGCCCGGTGCCACGACCGATGAGTTGGCGGAGTTGAAGCGGTTGAAGCGTGAGAACGCTGAGCTGAAGCGTGCCAACGACATCTTGAAGGCGGCAGCGCATTTCTTCGGGGCGGAACTCGACCGCCGATCAACGAAGTGATCCGGTTCATCGACGAACACAAAGACGATCGCAGCGGCACGTTGCGGTGGGGAATCGAGTCGATCGCCAAGACCCTTGGCATTGCCCCGTCGACGTATCACGCTGCGAAGAAGCGCCCGCCGTCAGCGCGGGCGTTGCGTGACGCCGAGTTGCGCCCGCAGATCTTGCGGGTGTGGGAGGAGAACCTCGCGGTGTATGGCGCCGACAAGATCTGGGACCAGTTGAACAAGGACGAGATCTCGGTGGCTCGTTGCACCGTCGAGCGCCTGATGCGCGACCTGGGCCTGCAGGGTTGCCGCCGGGGCCGGGTCTGGATCCGCACCACGGAGGGCGACGATGCGTTGGATCGGCCCGCGGATCTGGTCGACCGCAAGTTCACTGCGTCGGCACCGAACCGGCTGTGGGTGGCGGACCTCACCTACGTCAAGACACACTCGGGGTGGGTCTACGTCGCGTTCATCGTCGACGTGTACTCGCGGATGGTCGTGGGCTGGCAAGCCAGCCGATCACTCAGATCGGATCTGGCGATCGACGCGCTCGAGATGGCCGTGTTCAACCGCAAACGTCAGGGCTCGGACCTGTCGGCGCTGATTCATCACAGCGACCGCGGAGTCCAGTATCTCAGCGTTCGCTACTCCGACCGGCTGGCCGACAACGACATCGTTGCGTCGGTCGGCTCGAAGGGCGACAGCTATGACAATGCCCTCGTCGAGAGCTTCAACGGGCTCTACAAGTGGGAGCTGATCTACAAGCAAGGCCCATGGCGAGGTCTCGACGACGTCGAGTTCGCGACGCTCACCTACGTCGACTGGTTCAACCACCGACGCCTCCACGGCGAGATCGAACCCGGCGCCGGCTTCACCACCCCGGCGGCGTTCGAGGCTGCCCACTACAGTCAACCCGTCCCTGCCAACCCGGCCGGGACTCAATAACCCCAGCCTCTACAGAACCCGGGGCGCTTCGAGTTCGGCCTCGAACGTGGCTGAGCGGTAGCCCTTGTCGGCCATCAGTACTTGTCCGGGTCGGTGGTCGAGTGCCGGGTCGAGACCGATCATTCGCGAGGGCGGTGTCGCGTTCGTCGACCTTGGCGCTGGTGAGGGCGTAGGCGATGGGCAGGCCTGACGGGGTGGCGATCAGGTGGAGCCGAGAGTCCCCAGAAGAATCGGGAGTGGCTGGCGCAGTAGCCGTAGCTGGCGAAGCCGGCCATGTCGGATCGTTTCACCGTTTCACGCGAGCGGCCGCACTCGACTGGTGTCGAATCGACGAGCCACAGATCGTCGTGGAACGAGGGGCAGTCGCGGGCGAGGGTCGCGATGATGTGTTGCATCGTGGTCGCGGCGTTGCGGAGTCGTTTGTTGTAGGCGGGGCGCTGGGGCAGATACGGAAACAGTGATCGTAGGTGTGTGTTGGCGTGGCGCCAGAAGCGGGCTTCGGAGGTGTAGCCGAGGAGTGCTTGGATCACCGCGAGGGTGATGAGTTCGGCGTCGGTGAGTTTCGGGGCGATCCCGATCTCGGGCCGCTCGGGTGCCCACTGTGGGTGTTCGAGCAGGAGGTCGTCGATCGTGACGTAGAGTGGGGCGCCGAGGGTGTCCAGATCAGGGTTCATGCGCTGTGTCCTTCGGGATCAGGGTTTGTATAGGCCCCCTGATCTTGGACACCCTCGTGAACCAGATGGTGGATCATCGCGCGGAGCGCGCGAATCCCTTGGAACTAATCATCTAGACGTGCCTAGAGATTCTGGCACCGAGCACGAGGAGACCCTCATGGCCCGAGCCCGTTCATTCGGCAGCATCCGCAAGCTGCCCAGCGGCAAGAGTTCCAAGCCCGCTACCGGCACCTCGGCAAACAGATATCCGCCGATCACACCTTCGCTGCGAAGACCGATGCGAGGCGATGGCTGTCGACCGTCGAAGCCGACATGGTCCGCGGTGACTGGGTCGACCCCGACGCCGGCAAGATCACGTTCGGCGAGTACTCGAGCTGGTGGATCGAGCAGCGGCCAGTGCGGCCACGCACGAAGCAGATCTACGAAGGCCAGCTTCGACACATCACACCGACGTTCGCTGAAGTGAGCCTCTGCGACATCCGACCGGTCGACGTGCGTGGTTGGCACGGTGAGTTGTCTCGCGGTTCGCTGCACCAGAACACGATCGCGAAGATCTACCGACTGTTCCGAACGATCATGTCGACTGCCGTCGAGGACGACCTGCTGCGTCAGAACCCGGTGCGGATCAAAGGCGCTTCAGCCGAGCAGATGATCGAACGCCCCTTGCTCACGTGGGACGACGTGCGGGCGTTGGCGGGTGCGATCCATCCACGATTCGAGTGCTTGGTGTGGACGGCTGCGGCGTCGGGCTTGGGGTTCGGCGAGCTGGCCGGACTGCCGGTCGAACACGTCAACCTCGACCGATCGGAGCTGCGGGTGTCGCGAGCGCTGAACGACATCAAGGGCGTGGGTCCGACACTCGGCCCGCCGAAGACGGATCGAGCGGTGCGGACGGTCGCGATCCCCGAGGCGATCACCCTACGACTTGTCCTTCACATCCGATCAGTACGTCGACGACGCGCAATCCGACTCGTTCCTGTTCACGTCGCTACGAGGTGGCCCGCTGCTCAACACCTACTTTGCTCCGCGTGGCGAAGGCCCGATCGTCGGTTGGTCTTCCGCATGTGCGCTTCCACGACCTGCGCCACCTCGCCGGCACCGAGGCCGCGACGGCCGGAGCGTCACTCCGGGAGGTGATGGCGATGATGGGCCATGCGTCGAGCGCAGCAAGCCTGCGCTACCTCAAGGCCTCTGAGAGCCGAGGTCGGGAGATTGCGGATGCCATCGGTCGGCGGATCGGCTTGATCGGGCGACCCATCAGCATCGCTGCCACTTCTCGTAGCCTGTACTCCGATTCGCCGTAAGTAAAGGCTAGAGACCTAGCCCTTACTCGGCGAGATGTCGCGCCTTGCGACCGCCAAGGCGCAACCGCCGCCGTTCTTCGAGGAATCCCTCCCGGCACGATTCCCAGCGACGAACCTGTTCGTCGAGCCATGCGATTCCCTCAGGGTCATGCTCCTGCATCCGTGCGACCGCCATCCGGTACTGATGCTCCAGAATCCAGCGGTCGTAGACGGAATCGTCGTACTCGTCTTCAAGCTCTCGGACTTCGTCCCGCAGCTTCACGATGTTCGCTTCGCAGGTGGCGTGAACCGCCATCCAGGTGTTGCCTGTCTTCGGCGCACCCGCAGCAGGTACCGGCTCCGCGTTCGGAGGACTGGCGAACTGCTCGCGGCTCGCTCGCTCCCGTTCTGCACGCTTCGCCTCCCTTCGCTCTTCGTCGGCCAATCGCTTTGCGCTCTTTGCGGCGCGGGCCGCACGCATTCGTTCGGCGTCGGATGACCACTGCGTGGTCGTCCGGGTTTGCGCTTCTCCTCGGTCATGGAGTCCTCCTGGGTCGAAGTTGACGACCCAACGCTCCTCTTCCCGACTCCCGAAAACCCTCCCGAATCACGATTCGGAGACCGAAACCGTTCCCGAATCGCCTTGGGAGGCGGCTTCAGCGTTCCCGATTGAGATTTCGGAGTTCGGGAAGCGCCTCCCGATCCTTCTCCCGGTCAGCGTGTTCCTTCGAAGCGATGATGTCGTCGAGGGCAGCGACGTGGACCACGACCGCGCCGATCTGCTGATCCACACCACGGGAGATCAGCTCATCGAATGCCACCTCGCCTCCCTGCCGGTCGCGGAGGTCTCGGAGCACGTCGATCGGCCCAGCATCGGTCATCCAGGTCGAGCTGCCGAACGAGCGCAACGTCTCGGCGTCGAGCTGCACTGGAAGCTGGCGAGCCTCATCGTCGGTCATCCCGCCGACGCGCAGTCGTGCGTTCAACTCCACGAGAGCAGCAGCCAAGCGTCCAAGATTGTCGCCGTCGCCGTCCGGCACGAGATCGATATCGCTGGTCGGTCGACTTGCCCCGTGTGCCCGAGCGCCAAGCCCGCCGACGAGCACGTACTCGACGCCGTGGCGGTCCAACGATTCAAGAGCTCGAGCTGGCTCGAACTCCGCTTCAGCCATCAGCCGAAGATGTGACTCGCCGACGATTGATCTCGTCGAGGTAGGCGATCACCTTCGCAGGAGAGTCGAGAACTCGACCGTCGAGCGCGATCGGGACATCGTCGTCGGTCGGAGGGAGAGCGTCTGCGAAGAACTCCTCCTCGGACCACTGGCGAACGATGTCACGGGCCACGGATTCATCGTACCCGAGCGGGCGAACGAGCTGCCGGAGGCGTCCTGATTCGGGCGTCCGAAGACACGCCGGAGAGTTTCCGAACGCCGTGCAGCACTGTGGTGCACGTGTGTACGGATTGGAGTTGAGGTGTTGGTGTTCGGATATTCGGTGGGTCGGGATGGTGGTGTCGTGTCAGGTGGTGAGGTAGCGGTTGTTGTTCGTGGTGGTGGTGGATGGGTTGGTGTCGACGTTGGTGGTCGTGGGTGATGGTCGTTATGTGATCGTTGTGACGGCGAGGAGGTGGTGATGTTGGTCGCGCTGGGGAGAGCTGAGTGTCGATGGTGGAGCCGACGAAGGGTTGGCCATGTCGAGTGCGTGGACCGTCGTTGGCGTCATCTGCGCCCAGGGCCGAATGTTGAGCGTTACGGAGCACTTCCGTTGCGAAGAGGTGCCGGATCCCGGACGGGTGCTGGGCCTTGGTGGCGCCGCGAAAATCGAGCACTGCACTGCGGCCGCACTGTGGCGCGTGGGCCGCTCGGCGGACCGTGATTACGCGCGGCGATATCGAGCGGCGATCGATGGGTACCTCCGCTCTCGGCGACCTTTTCAGGGCGTGTTGAACCGGCGGATCCTCCGCGCGCACCGGTGGGGGTGAGGGCAGACTGTACGGATGAGCGGTGCAACTGGCGGCGGACCCATACCTTCGCCACCGGCAACGCCTGTCATCGCGAGATGTTGGTCTGCGTTCGCTGCTGATGGCGTGAGAACGAGCAACGCGACTCTCGAGATCATCCCGGGCCACGTCCGAATCGAGACTCGAGCAGTGCGAGCCGTGTCGGAGTATGCGCGTCGGGAGCGCACCAAGGATCTCGTCATAGCATTCGATCAGATCGTGGACATCCGGCACTGTGGGCTTCTGTTCGGGTGGGGCTTGATGTTGCATCTGCCAGAGAACGCGGCGATCGGACTTGCTGGTCCGAAGGGCCCTGAAACCCTGGCTGTCGCGGCCGACGAGCTACCCGAGTTGACTCGCTGCAGGCGGCCGGTGTTCTGGGGATTCTGGCTGCAGCAGAACATGAAGGGTCACATCGTTGACGCGCGACTGCGTTGAACTCACGCGTTGAGCCTTGCGGTCAGCCGGTCGGGCCAGACCTATCGTCAGGGGGACATCGCTGAGTACGCCGACGATCTCGAGATCATCCACCACTTCAGTCCCGGCGAGTGCACCGACCAGGAACGGATCGTCGTCGAATACGGCGGCCCGTAGCAGGCCCAACGAACTCTCACAGTTCATGTCCACGAAGGGGCGACAAGTATTTGGCCTCACTCGGTCCGCCGCACCCCCAGCCGTGGCGGCATGGTGCTCAGGCGGTCGAGTTCTCTCGCGCCCGGTTGACCGCAACATGTTCACGGACTTGGCCTCGCACCGCGCCCTCAACGGCACCACCGGCGTTGCTCCTCGCACCTTGGGCCGCTCGTTTCGCTCGGTGATTCAGCGAGAGCGATGATCGATCGCGTTCACGCCTGGCAGGCCGTCGAATGCTCGTCGGTCTGCGCTCACGACGGTGCGCCCAGCAGCGGCGGCGGTCGCGGCGATGATGAGGTCGTGCGCGCCGCAGGGTCGGCCGGCTTGACGCACCGCCACGAGCAGGCTTGCGTGGTGGAGCGCGACCGTTTCGTCGTACGGCAGCATAGGGATCGACGCAGCGATCTCGTCGACGTACGACTGACGGCGCGGTCGCCGGCGCGTCGATGCGAGCTGGACGCCGACAGTGAGTTCGGCGAGGGTGATCGCGGCGATCGCAACATCGTCGTCATCAGCGATCAGATCGTCAAGATGCACGGTGCCTCGTTCGGCGTCGATGAGGAAGGTGGTGTCGAGCAGCAAGAGGCTCACGGGCGGGTCTCGACCTCAAGCAGGTCGCGGACCTCGTTGAGATCGTGAGTCCACTCGGCATCGGGATGGTGCCGGCGGAGGAGTTCCTTGGCGTCGACCCCGCGGCCCAGGGTCACCGGTTCGATGTAGGCGACGGCCTTGCCGCGGCGAGTGATCGTGTACCGCTCGCCGTCGTGTTCGACAGCGTCGAGGAGGTCTGCGAACTTGCGAGCGGCTTCGGTCGCCGTGACTTCAGACATGGAATCAGATTATCAGATTCATGGCGGGTTCGGAAGGGGTCACGGCGGTGAGGCCGCCCATCGCTCCGGACCACCGTCCTCAACGGACAGCCCTCACCGCACTCCGATCGGACGACCGGTCGCCGCGATACGAGCGATAATCCCGAGCCGCAGGACCCGTCGCCGCGCTGCACTGCCGGCGAAGTGTGGGAGCTTCGACTGTCAAATGGGCAGCGCATAGTCCCACCTCGCCGAAGGACGCAACCCGCTCCATATCCTCACCTACGATCGGACGAGCCCACCCATATTGTGGACTGCGTCGAGCGCGCAGCTGTTCGCCGAGTTGGGTACTTCACGGTCCGTGCCTACAACGTGCCGGAACAGCCGATACCGGCCGGATACAGCGGTACGCAACGGATACATTGGGCAGCGTCAACATCCACATATCACCTGCTCACAGCACGTCTTTGCAGGTCACGACGCCACTGACGAAAATTGCTCGCCGCTACTTCCAAGCTGATGATGCGGGTTCGATTCCCGTCGTCCGCTCCACGCGAAACCCCTGGTCACAGAGTTTCAGACCAGAGATTTCGTCACGACGACCGTCTCCCGGTGCCTTTCGTGTCTAGGCGTGCCTAGAAGTTGGCGCTGGGCACGAGGAGACCCTCACGGTCCGAGTCCGTTCGTTCGGCAGCATCCGAAAGCTGCCCAGCGGTCGCTACCAAGCCCGCTACTGGCATCTCGGCAAACAGATTTCTGCTGAGCACACATTCGTCAACAAGACCGACGCCCGACGTTGGCTCTCAGCCGTGGAGGCCGACCTGGTCCGCGGCGATTGGGTCGACCCGGACGCCGGCAAAGTCAAGTACGGCGAGTACGCCGACTGGTGGATCGAGCAGCGCCCGGTTCGGCCACGCACGAAGCAGATCTACGAAGGCCAGCTGCTTCACATCACACCGAGCTTCGCGAACGTGAGCCTGCGCGACATCCGCCCGATCGACGTCCGTGGTTGGCATGGCCGGTTGGCGAGAGGCCCGCTGCACCAGAACACCATCGCGAAAATCTATCGACTGTTCCGCACGGTCATGTCGACCGCCGTCGAGGACGACCTGCTGCGACGGAACCCGGTCCGCATCAAGGGTGCGTCGGCGGAGCAGATGATCGAGCGCCCGTTGCTCACGTGGGACGACGTTCGAGCGCTGGCTGGCGCAATCCATCCTCGCTTCGAAGCCATGGTGTGGACGGCGGCTGCGAGCGGACTCCGGTTCGGTGAGTTGACCGGGCTCTCTGTCGATCGCGTCAAACTCGACCGATCGGAGCTACGCGTGTCGCGTGCACTGAACGACATCAAGGGTCAGGGCCCGACACTCGGCCCGCCGAAGACAACGCGAGCCGTTCGCACTGTGTCGGTCCCCGAAACGATCACGTTGCGACTTGTCGACCACCTCGATCGATTCGCCGACGACGCGCAGCCGGATTCGTTGGTGTTCACGTCGCTACGCAGCGGCCCGCTGCTCAACACCTACTTCGCTCCGCACTGGACGAAGGCCCGTGCAGAGGTGGCACTCCCCCGCGTTCGCTTCCACGACCTACGCCACCTCGCCGGGACCGAGGCGGCTACGGCGGGAGCGTCGCTGCGCGAGGTGATGGCAATGACGGGCCACGCTTCTAGTGCTGCGAGCCTGCGCTACCTGAAGGCCTCGGAACAGCGGGGCCGAGAGATTGCCGACGCCATCGGTCGGCGAATGGACGAGGCATCCTGAGCGAGTAGATCGCCGTGCAATCGCCGTACCTGAGCGACATGGCGGGGCCAGCGATGTTGGTGGTTTCGTTGTGCCAGATCGCGGCGGTGAGCGCGAGGAGTCGTTGGAGGATGCGGGCGCAGACGCCGGCCGGTTTGCTGCCGCCGTGGCGCTCCAGGTCGAGTTGGGCTTTCAGGGTTTGGTTCACCGATTCGATGATCTGACGGAATGGTTTGAGGAATCGGGTGAGCGGTCGGCCTGCTTTCTCCGAGCGGATGGTCGGGCGGATCAGGGTGATGCCGCCGGCGTTGAGTTCGGCCTCGAACGTGGCTGATCGGTAGCCCTTGTCGGCCATCAGTACTTGTCCGGGTCGGTGGTCGAGTGCCGGGTCGAGACCGATCATCGCGCGCGCGGTGTCGTGTTCGTTGACCTTGGCGCTGGTGAGGGCGTAGGCGACCTGGGCACGGCCTGACGGCGTGGCCGATCAGGTCGAGCCGCGAGTCCCGTCAGAAGCAATACGGGTACTCGTGGCTGGCGTCAGTGATCGCCGTAGCTGGCGGAGCTGGCCACCGGTGACGGGATCCCGTTTCGACCGTGTTCCACGCGCAGCGCCCGACGCCACGACGATGTCGACGATCCTCGACGACTTGCAGTCACAGATCGGGTCGTCGGAATCGCGGTCGTCGCAGTCGTGGCCGATCTCGGACGACAACTCGCCGACATCGACGCTGATGTGTTGCGATCACGTGGTCGCCGCGCGTCTGCACGGACGCTCGTTTCGCCGCCGTGCTCGAAGCCGCCGCCCACCTCGACGTCGGCGGATGCCGGAAACCGGCGACCGTAGCGTGTGTGATCACCATGACGTGGCGCCGACAGCGGGCTCTCGCCGTCGAGTTCGTGTCGACCGACGCCGCGAGTGCTCTGGATCGCACCGCGACGGTGATCGCGCTCGCCGAGTGTCCGCAACAGCGTCGGTGAGTTTCGGGGCGATCCCGATCTCGGGCCGCTCGGGTGCCCACTGTGGGTGTTCGAGCAGGAGGTCGTCGATCGTGACGTAGAGTCGGGTCGCGAGGCTGTCCAGATCAGCGTTGATCCGCTGTGTCCTTCGGGATCAGGGTTTGCATAGGCCCCCTGATCTTGGACACCCTCGTGAACCAGATGGTGGATCATCGCGCGTGAGCGCGCGAATCCTTGGAACTAATCATCTAGTGCTGCGAGCCTGCGCTACCTGAAGGCCTCGGAACAGCGGGGCCGAGAGATTGCCGACGCCATCGGTCGGCGAATGGACGAGGCATCCTGAGCGAGTAGACGACCGTGCAATCGCCGTACCTGAGCGGGCCCGTCCGGCTCCGTCTACCGTCAATACGTGGCGTTCTTCTCAACGCTGGTGAGTCAGACCGCACGCCGCTTCATCCTCTCATGTAAGGGAACGTCGGCTCCCGGGGATCCTCGATCGGACGGCCGCGGGGCATTTCTTGGGGGCGGCTCCTCGGAGTTGTCTTGCTGGGTCTGAGGCGGGAGATCGTGCTGGTCGCCAAGGGTCTTGTCGGCGCTGGCAGTGTGGTCTGTTGTGGGCGACTGCCAGAATGATGGTGTGCGGGCACCACTGAGCGAACTCCGTATCAGGCGTCTGGCCGTTGATTTCCTTGGCTCGTCGTGCTCCCCGGTCGACGACGTGGTCGAGGCTGTCCTCGACGCTGCGCCGGCCGGATCGGTCGACGAAGACGACGTACTTGGCGTCTTGCTCGACTCGGGCGAGTTCGGAGAGATCGACGACGCGCTCGTTTCATCTCCCGACTCTGCTTGCCGGGACCCGGTGGGCGTGCCGGGTCAACGAACGCGAGGTGCTTCGACGGTCGGCTCGATGCCAACCGTCTACCTCACCTTGCGTTCATGGTGATGGATCTTCCGTTGACGGTCGTCGACGCCTCCGGCGCTCCCACCGGCGACACGATCAGTCTCGAGGAGGTCGAGATCGACGACGACTGGGTCGACGTGTTGTGCGGACCTCCCGGATGGCTCGACAGTGCGACAGTCGGCGGTATCCGGTTCGACTTCGCCGACCAGGGTCACGTCAGCGTTTCGGCGATCGATGTCCCGTCACCAGATCCTGGCCTCATCGACGCCTTCCGCTCGGCGTTCGATGCGTGTGCACAGGACGAGGCATTCTTCGACACGTTGGCCCCCGATGTCGGTCCCGACAGCAGCGAGACAAGCCTGGTGTTCACCACCGTCGACCAGGTGGCGAGTCGGATCCTTGCCGACCATCACGATCTCCTGGTCGACGTCACCGTGCCACCGCTCGATTTGCTCGCCGATGCCGCCGGCTTCGAGGTCGACCGCGGACTCGTCGCCGCGGAGGGCTTCGATTGGTCAGCGCTGCGACGCTGGCAGGCGGCGACGCAGATGATGTCGCGGTGGCGACTCGACCCCACCGACAACGATCTGCTCATCGTGGTGCTGGGCGCGTCGATGGCTTCGATCGCCGGCGACGACGGTCCGTTTGACGAACCAAACGCGGCTGCCCTGTTCGCGATGGCGCTCGAGCGACCCGGTGTCGCCGACGCGTTCTGGGGCGAACACGACATCGTTGAATCACCATGGGACTCATTGCTCGCGTTCGTCGAGAGAATCATTTCCGAGGTTCCGGAGGTTGTCGGCGGTGTCCGCTGGGTCGCCGCACGCTGCCTGGACCATCTCGGCCGACCCGACGAAGCGTTGGCGCTGCTACGTCAGGCGGCCAGGGCTGAGATCGACCATCCACGCGTGTTCGAGATGCTCGCTCGATTCGAGGCCGATCACGGCAACGCCCCCGAAGCGATGCGACTCCTGCAGCGCGCCGAGGTGATCTACGACGGTGTCGACCCCGAGGAACTCGCCGACCACGACCTCATCGACGAGGTCATCGGCTTTGCCACCCATCGACCCCCGACCATCGCGGGCCGCAACGATCCATGTCCGTGCGGGTCGGGCAAGAAGTACAAGAAGTGCCATCTCGGTTCGGAACGACACCCGTTGGACGACCGCGCCGCCTGGCTGTTCGCCAAGGCCGGCCGGTTCGCCCGCGACAACCGGTTCGGCCGGCTGAACCGGGAGATCGCCGGGACGATCGCCGCGGCGAGCGGACGCGGCTATGCGTTCGGGAACGAACTCGCCGAGCTGCCACTCGTCCATGACCTGACGCTCGCCGAGGGAGCCGCCGGGCACGCGTTTGCCACCGAGCGCAGCGCCATGCTGCCCGACGACGAAGCCCTGCTCGCCGCCCAGTGGGCGCTGGTGGAACGCAGCGTGTTCGAGGTAGACGCCATCACCGACAACGCGCTCGCTCTCACCGATCTCCGCAGTGGCGACCGCCTGACCGTCACGAACATCACACCCAACGCCAACACGCGGCCCGGCACGCTGCTACTCGGTCGCCCACTCCCGGTCGGCGACGAATCCCGGGCACTGTCCGGTTTCGTGCCCGTGTCGGACCCTCTCGTTCCAGCGATCAACGCGGCCCTCGATGATGAGGACGTGTTCGCGATTGCCGAGCTGATCGGATCGACCTTCGCGTTACCACGACTCCACAACACCAGCGGCGAACCCATGCGCCTCCACACCCTCACCTGGTCGGTGCCACCCACTGTCGACATCGCCGCCGCCCTCACGACCGCCGGCTTCGACGACGATGGCGACGGACGATTTGCGTTGCTCACCACCCACAACGACGACACTGGCACCGTCATCGCGACACTCACGCTCGACGGCGCGACGTTGGTCGGAGAATGCAACTCCGACGAGCGCGCCACGCAACTGATGCAACTCGTCGATGTCGCCGTCCCCGCCGCAACACTCGACGACCACGACATCATCGGTGCGGCCGAACTGATGGACAGAACTCCGCACGGCGCCCACGAAGATGTCGAGACCGATCAGTCAGATCCAGAGGTGCGGCGGATCCTGGGCGAACACGTCGCGCAGCACGAAGCCAACTGGCTGGACGACAACATCCCCGCACTCGACGGCATGACACCACGCCAATGCGCGGCCGACCCGGTCGCCCGCGAGAAGCTCGTTCGCCTCCTCGCTCAATTGCCCGACACCGACGACCCGACCCAGATGAGCGCCCGGAGGCTCCGCGCCGAACTCGGCATCTGACTCGACCGATCCGCCGGCCGAGCCCGACGATCGCACGAAGAGGACAGAAACGGGACTCATCAGATCACTCGAGACGCGAACGGACGAGGATCGCCAACCGGACACACCCACCGACCGGTGTGCGCGTATACATGTGGCGCTGCACCATTTGCATCGGCCGCCGCGTCCGATCTCAGGTACTGCCAAGCGCGGGCCGTTGGCCTCTGGCCAGGTGCTCCAACCGTCGGTGATCCTGGTACGTGAGAGCGTCACCGAGTCGTCGTTCGGCCGGGGAGCATGGGCAGGAGGTGCCTGGTGAGCTACAAGGTGCATCGGTTCGAAATCAACATGGCTACCGATTCCGCCAAGCTGGAAACGTTCTTGAATGGGCTTGACGGAGAGGTCGTCTCGATCGTCGCCAACGTCAGGAAGACGACCCTTGCTCAGATCTTCGGAGTGACGCGCAAGGTCGACTTCCTCCTCATCGTCGAGCGGACGTAGCCGACGGCCCTCGATCGATCCCAGGACCTGCACCACACCGCCCACAGCGGACACTGGGCAGTGGGTGCACAATCGCCTGACCTGAGTGAAGTGCTCGATACTGCCGATCAGAATCACGACTTCGCCCTATCGAGACCCGCCTCACCACGGCCGCACGTGACGTCCCAGTTTCGCGTTCATGTCCGCCACTGTCGGTCGCTCAGCGGGTTTCCGATTGGCGAATGGCGGGCGGTTCCGGGGCTCTCGGCCGTGCGAGTCAGCAAAGGTGAGTTCGTCTCAGAAGCCGATCGCCAACCGGACGGTTGCGGTCGTTGGGTGAGTGTTCTGGGAGCCGGCTGAGGTTCTTGTGCCGCAGACTCCCGACCAGGTTGCCGGGGTCGAGGTTCGGGTCCGTACGATCTGGGACATGCGAGTCTTCTTCACTGGTGGCAGCGGCAAGGCGGGTCGGCATGCGATCCGGCATCTCGTCGAGGAGGGACACCGGGTCGTCAACGGAGACCTGGTGGCGCTCGGACACCCGGGTGTCGCCGACCTTCGCATCGATCTGACCGACGCCGGACAGGTCTTCAACGCTCTGTCCGCGTACGCGGGCTTCGACGAGCTCGAGCCCGGTACCGGTGTGCCGAGCTACGACGCCGTCGTGCACTTCGCCGCGATCCCGGCGATCCTCGTTCGGCCCGACAACGAGACGTTCCGGGTGAACACGCTCAGCACGTACAACGTCATCGACGCTGCGGCGAAGTTGGGGATCCGCAAGGTGATCTTCGCGAGCTCCGAGACGACGTACGGGATCTGCTTCGCTGACGGCGAGGTCCGGCCCGAGTACGTGCCGATCGATGAGGAACACCCGACGGTCCCCCACGACAGCTACGCGATGTCGAAGGTCGTCAACGAGGCTACGGCGCGATCGTTCCAGGCGCGGACCGGTATCGACATCTACGGGTTGCGCATCAACAACGTGATCGAACCGCACGAGTACACGACCGAGTTCCCAGCGTTCGTCGCCGACCCAGGCCTGCGGCGCCGCAACATCTTCGCCTACATCGACGCTCGCGACCTGGGCCACATGGTTGACTGCTGCCTTCGCACCGATGGCCTCGGCTACGAGGTCTTCAACGTCTCGAACGACGACATGTCGGTGGGGATCACCAGCGACGAGGTGTACGAACGCTTCTACGCCGGCGTGCCCCGTCGTCGCGAGATGGGTCGTGACGCGACGTTCTACGCCAACGACAAGGCCAAACGGCTCGTCGGATTCGCTCCGCGTCACTCATGGCGCGACGAACTCGGCGACCGCTGACCCACGCCGAAGGCGCAGGTCGAGCAGCGCGCGTCCCGAAGGCCCACCTCGTCGCCCGGAGACCGTGGCGAGCTGCACCACCGTCTCGATCGGCACGATCCGGTACGCCACCATCTCACCCGAGGCCCTGTCGAACCGGCCCCTCGCGGTGCCCCACAACGCGGGTTCGATGATGCCCCGTCCGCTTGAGGATCGGCGGAGGGTCGGTCGGTTTCGGGGATGATGCGGTCGTCGCCGGCGGTGAGGTCGTGCCTCGCGCTGCAACGAGGGGGCCGCTATGCGACCGGATCGAGGTACTCGATCGGTATCGCGGCCACCTGGGCGGCGATGGAGGCCCAGTCGTGTTCCTCGAACAGTTCCTAGCGTCTTGACCCGCGAGGCCACCGCAATCGATCGATTGCGGCGACGCGGCGGCTGCGCTCGAGGTAGTACCGCTCTGCGGATATCGCTAGGCCCGGCGCAACCTCTCAGCAGAAGGTTCCAGCGCTATCCCCTAGGTGTTGTTACACGGGTAATCCCGTCGGGCCTGGGCCATGTCCGGCGTCCGATGGGGGAACCTCAACCGGACAGTGTCACTGATCCGGCGTTCGGTGACGCCTTCAGCGGGACGGCACCGCCGGGATTATGGGACGCTCGGCTTGGGCCGCGATGCGGCGCTGTCGGGCCGCTTGCCGGTGCGATTATGCGTGGTGAACTGTGCGGCGTCGCGTCGGCATCGCTTCCATGGGGAAGCAGCTGTGCGTCAGCCCTTGCGTGGGGGCTGAATTCGTCGCACCCGATCGAGAGGTCTGAGTTGGCGACGACCATTCCGCTCGAGCTGGCCACGATCGACAGTGGTGGGTCACGGAACTGTGGGTCCAGATCGTGGTTGCGGATCCGGTCGCGAGCGTGGCTCGTCGGGTTGACGAGGTCGGGGCGTGCGGCGAGTATCGCAGTATGGGAGATGACGCTTGGCAGTGGGACGCAGCGGCTGCTGCTGGTCGTGTCCGTTCGGGTGAGGTGGCTTGTCGTGAGGTCGTGGCGAGCGTGCTGGAGCGGATCGAGGAGGTCAATCCGACGCTGAACGCCGTGGTCGATGTGTTGGCCGACGAGGCGCTCGCTGCGTCCGACGCAGCAGATGATGCGGTGGCGCGTGGCGATGAGTTGGGTCCATTGCACGGTGTTCCGATAACGATCAAGGTCAACGTCGATGTTGCGGGTCACCCGACGACGGGCGGGATCGCCGCGTTGGCCGATCACGTGGCGGTCGAAGATGCGCCGTTGGTGAGGAGCCTGCGCCGGGCGGGAGCGGTGATCGTCGGTCGGACGAATACGCCGGCGTTCTCGTTGCGGTGGTTTACCGACAACGATCTCCACGGCCGCACGTTGAACCCGTGGGATTCTGGTGTGACGCCGGGCGGATCCAGCGGTGGTGCCGCGGCGGCGGTCGCGGCCGGGTTGGGCGCGATCGCGCACGGCAACGATTACGGCGGTTCGATCCGTTACCCGGCGTGGGCGTGTGGGGTGGTCGGTCTCCGGCCCACCGTGGGGCGCGTGCCGTCATACAACTCCACCGCGCTTGCGGAGCGCACGATCAGCAACCAGCTGATGTCGGTGCAGGGGCCGCTCACCCGACGGGTGGCCGACGCAGCAACCGCGCTGCGGGTCATGGCTTCGGGCGATCCGCGTGACCCGATGTGGAACCCGGTGCCGGTCGAGTTGCCGCGCCATGACGGCCCGCTGCGGGTTGCCGTGTTCGACTCGCCTGGTGACGGCGGCGTGGATCACAGCGTGGCCGCCGCGATCGTACAGGCTGCTGCGTGGCTGGCCGATGCCGGTTGCGAGGTCGAGCAGGCGGCACCGCCGCGTTTCGGCGAAGCGGTCGAATTGTGGAAGTCACTCGTGTTCGATGACCTGCGACGGGCGGGTCTGCGGGCGATCCGTGAGACCGGCGACGACGCGGTGCAGCACGCCGTCGAGTCGTATCTGGCGAACGTCGACGAGCTCGATCGGGACGGCTACCTCGACGCGCTCGCATCCCGGTTGTCGGTGGCACGCGACTGGTCGGTGTTCTTCGACCGGTTCGACGTGGTGTTGACCGCCAACAGTTGGGAGCGGCAGTTCCCGATCGACGACGACCAGCGATCCGCCAAACGGATGCGGGACATCCTGTGGGCACAAGGGCCGCTGTTGAGCACCGCAATGCTCGGGTTGCCTGGTCTCGCGGTGCCGGTCGGTGTCGACGACAGGCTCCCCACCGGCGTGCAACTGATCGCCAACCGCTACCACGAGCACATCCTGATCGAAGCCGGCGAGATGATCGAGTCTCGGTCGGAATACGACGTCGTGGACCGCCTACCGGCATGATCAGCGAGCGGCTCACGCTCCACGGCGATCTGCTCGACCAGCACCGCCTCGCGCGCGTGCTCGATGAACTCGACGGCCTCGGCGTGACGACGCGTCTGCGTCGGTTCCGAGTCGGTGAGAACTCGACTGATCCCTCGCTGGCGGAGTTGACGATTCGAGCTGACGATCGCGACCGGTTGATCGCAGCGTGTCGCCGTGCCGCTGAGCTCGGAGCGACCTACGACGACGCCGAAGTCGAGTTGGTCGCGACCGACCACGACGGCGTTCTACCCGAAGGATTTCATTCGACGACCAACTTCCAGACCTACGTCCTCCACGACGGCGACGCGATTCCCGTCGAGTCGATCGAGATGGACTGCGGCATCCGGGTCTGGCACGACGGGGATCGCTGGCGCGCCGCGACGTGCCCGATGCACAAAGCGGGGGCCGGCGACCAGTTCGTCGTCGGACACGCCGGCGTGCGGGTCGAGGTCGACGAAGCCGACCATGACGCGCCCGCCGAGTTCGAGTTCATGAGTGGCGACGTATCGACCGAACGGCCCAAGCGGCGCATGATCGCCGACGTCGCCGACGCCATCCGAGTGGCGCGTGCAGATGATCGCGACGTCGTGCTCGTCGGCGGCCCAGCCATCGTCCATTCCGGCAGCGCACCGATGTTGGCCTCCCTCATCGCGAACCGCTGGGTCACCGTGTTGCTCGCCGGCAACGCTCTCGCCGCACACGACATCGAAGTAAACATGCTCGGCAGCTCGCTCGGGGTCGACCTCGACACCGGCCGATCCGGACCACACGGCCACACCCATCATTTACGGGCCATCAACCGGGTCAGACGGGCCGGGTCGATCGCAGCTGCGGTCTCATCGGGCGAGATCACCGACGGCGTGATGCACACCTGCGTCAGCACGGGCACCCCGTTCGTGCTGTGCGGGTCGATCCGCGACGACGGACCCCTCCCCGATGTGATCCCGAATGTACTCGAGGCGACCGACGCCATGCGAAAACACGTGGGCAACGCAGCCGTGTGCCTGATGGTCGCCACCATGCTCCACTCCGTGGCGGTCGGCAACATCTTGCCGGCATCAGTCACGACGTTCTGCGTCGACACCGACGCGGACACCGTCATCAAGCTCACCGACCGCGGCACGCACCAGGCGACCGGCATCGTCACCGATTGCGAGTACTTCCTGAGCGAACTCTGCCGTCAACTCGACGCTACGCCAGCGCCGTAGGCCAGACAGGTCCGATCTGGTTGTGGGGGGTCGCACGCACCGATCGAAGCCCCCACGCGAAGCACAAGATCCACGGGCGCAGCGAACGAGGCGAGGTCGACCTCGGCGTCCCCAACACGCTCGTCATCGGCGCGCGTCGGGCGCAGATCAACCCAGACCTCCAATGCCCGACCCCGACCGGGACCGGCACGTACGCGCTCGCCCGACCCGCTCGGAAGTGTCGGAGTGCGAACGCGTTCGCCGCGCCGCAGTTCTGTTGCGTTACGAGCGACTCGATCGCTCGGTATCGCTCGCTGGTGCGGTGGGTGGTGGTCAGGCCGGCCGGGTCGCTCCGGCGATGAAGGTCGACACGATGTAGGTGGCGTGCCGATCGAGGCTGCGTCGTGCCCGGTCGTAGCGCATTGTCGTTCTCGGATCCGCTTGTGATGCAGCTTCTTGAACGTCGCGTAGCGGGACGCCAGCGTCGAGGGCGGCGGTGATGAACCAACCAGGCTCGCGCCGATCTCAGGCCGCCAGCACTGGGATTATCGGATGCCACGAGTCGGGCGGCAGTGCGGCACCAAGCGCAGTTCTCCGCCGGGGGATTCCGTGGTGTCGATGTGGAGCGGGCGTTCAACCGCTTGGCCGGAACTGTCAGTTCCGCAGTGGATCTGATGGTCCCCGACCCGGGAGAACCATGGTGCCGCGGTCTGGCCATCGAGATTGCTCGAGACGTTGACCCTCGTTCGTGATCCGAACGGCGTCGAACGCGCGACAATCGGGATGGTCAGCGAAGTGCCCGTTTCCGGTTTGCTGGGGGTGACAGAGTGCGCGTCTGGGTCGATCAGGATCTGTGTACTGGTGATGGGCTGTGTACAGATCACTGCCCTGACGTGTTCATGCTCCTCGAAGACGGGCTCTCCTACGTGCGAGACCGCACGGGTAGCCCGTGCAATGATCCCGGCGGCCGGGTGAGCATGGTCACGGTCCCGGTGCGTCTGGTCGATCAGGCGATCGCCGCAGCGCTTGACTGTCCTGGCGAGTGCATCGTCTTGGAAGATGACGAGGCCGGCGGCTCTGACGACTCCGATATTGTCGACGCCGAACTCGTCGACCCGCGCTCGGGCTCCTGAGATGGCACGCTCCGTGTTGCGAATCACCGATCAGCGCCGAGACGTCTTTCCCGACCGGTGCGTTCTCTCGGGTGTCCGCACCGCAGGTGCGATGCGGATGACGGCGACCGTGTGGAGACGGCGTAGGTGGGTGCTTTTCGTTCCCGGGGTCGTTGCGGTGCTGGCCTGGGTGCTGAGGCGTCCGCATGTCGCTGTCTCGATACCGGTGAGCCCTGCCGTGTGGACCCGATGGCGCCGGCGTGTCGTGCTCTGCCAGGGCGCAGCGGCGTTCGGCATCGTGCTCATCGGGACCGGTTCGGCGCTCCGTGCGGCTCCGCCGCTCACCGGGGGTGTGGTCGTCTTCGTCGGTGCACTCGCTTTTTGGGGGCGCACCAACCGGAACTGGTGGATCACCGCGGTGCTGGACACGGCACGGGCGATCGTCGTCGTCGAACCGACACACAGCGAGTTCGACCGTGCAGCTCGCGAGATCTTCGTGAGACCGATCCGTTGAGCGCGACCGAACGCCTCTCCGAAACCCACCCACCGGGCGATCGGGCCGGCCGCTTTCTCAGAGCGACCGCACGCGCGTGGCGCCGCTACGGAGCGAGGAGGTGGGTGCCTGGCGCCACATCAACCTTACGCGGCGCCGAGCGAGCAAGAATCCGATGTTCGAACGCAAACTGACCTGCACACCACAGCGCCGGACAACTCCGCACCGGGCGGCACTGGATTATCGGGTCCATGAATCGGGCCGCACTGTGGCGCGCCGTCCCACGGTCGAGGCGGGTTATCGATCGGCGTCATCGAGTGCTGCACCCGGGCCCTCCTGGACCGACTGCTACCCGGCCTCCAAGATGCGTTTCAGGTTCTTCAAGTGGGCATCGGTCTCCCGGCGCAGCGCCGGTACAGCGAACGGCTTGAGCAACCGCCCGGCCGGGCCGAACTGGTCGATCCCACCAATCACCGTGAAACGGGTTCCGTCGGTCTCGGGCTCAACCCGGTATGTGACGTGGGGCTTGACGACTCCTTGAACCACGACGTACCCAAGTCGTCGTCCCGGCTCGACGTCGGTGAGCTCGAGCAGCCAGGTCCACGCTCGGCCGAGCAGCCGGGTCGTCCCCGCGAACCGCTCGCCAACCTCGAATGCGTCCGGTGGTGCGATGCTGGTCACCGTGGTGCGCCACGTCGGGGTCTTTCCGAGATCCGCGACGTAGTCCCAGACATCGATCGGTGCACGTGCGATGACCACGGTCGTGGACTGCTCGATCGCAGCAGATCTGCGGTTCGACACGACCAGAGTTTTCCACACGTTCGTGGAGAGGGCCACCACTGTGCCACCGATTCGGGACCGCGATTTCGTGACGCAGGACTTGGGCCGGAGTGTTGTAGCGCCGGGGCCGGTCGCCCCGTGAATACGGGTGTCGTTATCGGGCAGGTTGCGGCAGCGACCCGCACCGAACCGCCGTCCGGAATCGGCCCCAACCGCTACATCTCACGCTGTCGGCGTCGGTAGACGATGAACGCGCAACCCGCTCCGACGAGAACGAGCACTCCCGCGACCACGACAGTTTGTGTGATCGAGTCTTGCGACCCGCTGTCACCGATCGCGGAGGCGCCGGGAGCCGGTGACGCCGACGCGCCGAAGCTGGCCGGGAGTTCTCCGCCCGCGAGAGCACGTGTTCCGGAGCACAGGTTGGAGTAGAGCTCGCCATCGGCCGCGCCATTGGTGATGCCGTCGGACTCGTTGCGAGCGAACACGATGAATGGGCCTGAACCTGAGATCTCGAGTCCGCAACTTGCCCCGTCGCGGGCTGTGACGACCGACTGGCGAGCAAACACGTTTCCCTTGAAGACCTCGTCAACGTCGAACACGAAGCGCTCGGGATCCGTGGAACTGTAGGTGTCCCCGTCTGGGGTGATGACCTCGGCCAGCGTGCCGGTGAACACAGCGTCAGCGTTCTCGAACGCTTCTTGGTCAGTGAGCGAGATGCAGCTGCACGCACCCACCCGCTCCGACGTACCCAACACGAAGGCTCCGAACGCGACCGTTGACACCGCCCACAGCAGCGCAATCCTCAAGACCACGGCTCCTCGTCGTCGCATCACAGCATCTTGGACGACCGAAGATGATCGTTGGTTCCCCGAGATCACGTCTGTTGAAGCACTTGGAGTGGACGCCTGGATCTCTTGAGGAGGTCCAAGTTGCTCCGAGCAGCTGTCAGCAGAACAGGCTTCCGTCGCAGCCGTCACCAATGCCGGCTGGGAACTGGGTCGTGGTTCGTGCTTCGAACTCTTCGGCGTTGAGTGCGGTCACGCTCGAAGCGAGATCGAGCGGGTCGATGCTGGCGTCCGCGACGCCGAGGACGACGATGTTGGTCCCGTCGGGTGACCACACGATCGAGCGTCGGGTGTCGTTGGGGTTGAGCCAGCCGTCGACTCCGTTGACGTCGACGCGGTCGAAGGTGGGAGCGAGTGCTTGATTGATCAGGTCGGTGTGGGCGGGCGAAGTCAGCATTTGAGCCACGACACGATCACCGTCGAACCAGGTGATGAAGCGTTGTCCTGCGGAGTCGTTCCATGAACCGTTGATCTCGACAAGACCCGGGTTGCCGGGACCGAGATCCCAGCCCGGGATGCCGCCGGGGCGTCGCTGCATCGACGCGATGATCTCTGCGGCCTGGTCGTTGTCGATGCCGGTCCCCATCAGCCGGACATATCCGCGCGGATCCGACGCCACCACGCGAACGCTTCCGTCGGTGGCGAAGGCGTCGTCCCAACCAGCGATGGTGAGGGGCTGACGGAACTCGGCAGGGGTCGACTCGATGATGCTCGGTTGGGTCTGCAGGGTGATGAGCACGTCGCGTTCGGCGTCGCCGAACACCTGTGTGAATGTCGGCGCGGCAGTGGTTCCTCCGTCAGCTTGCGCCCGCACGGGTGTTCCGGCCACTGTGATTGGCGTCGTCGGCAAGAAGCGTGGAATATCGTCGACCGTGGCCGGCGCAGCAGGTGCGGGGGGCCATGCCTCGAGTCGGTCTTCCGGGTTCACCGGAGCAGGCGCAGGCACCGGTTCGATGGTGAGCGTCCATGCTCCGTCGGCGAGGACTGCGATGAACATCGCGCCGGTGTCGGATCCATGCGAGCGAACTGCGATGTTCGGGTCGACGGCGTCCGAGTAGCTCAGCAGTCCTGGCTCACCGGTGTACCTGACGACATCGTTGCCCGAGCCCGTGAAGGCACCTTCGACCCACAGCGGGATGTCTGCGAGGTTTGCTGGCACCGTTTCGATGGTCCAGTCGCCCTGCGAATCGATGCGCAGGAACCGGAAGTCGTCGGTGGAGAAGTACCGGCCGGTCGTCGGTCCGACCACGTCGACGACGACAGCGACCTCTTCTTGGGCGGCGTTCAGGGTGTGGACGGTGAAGTTACCAGGGCCCGTGTTGGTGGCGACCACGATCTGCGGTCCGACCGCTTCCGTGTCGAGTTCGATCACGTCATTGCCGGTCCCGCTGAAAACCGCTGCTTCGGTCGCGCTCGGTGTTCTTGTTGACTCGGGCACCGGTGCTGTTGCTGGCGGGTCGGTGGCCGGGGTGACGGGGTCGGGATCATCCGCGCCGAGCGTTGCGACAGCGGCGATGCCGGCGACGATCAAGACGACCGACGCTGCAACGGCAAGCCAGCGACGAGCAGCGAATGCGTCGGTCCGGGAGGCCTGCGACGCCTTGATGTTGTCGAGATCGGTTGGTTCCACGGATTCGGCGAGCGATGTCGACCACTCGCGCAGCTGCTCGGAGAGGTCATGCATCGGTGATCACCCCCAAGTGTTGGCGAAGGCGCTCGAGGCCTCGAGCGCGGTGAGTTCTGACAGCGGACAATGACAGCCCGAGCGCCCCGGCGGCCTCCGTCGGCGTCCACTCGCAGGCATCGACGAGCCAGACCACCTCACGCTGCCGGTCCGGTAGCTGCTGCATCGCCGCGACCAACCCGGGCTCGACACGGACTTGCTCGTTCGGTGGGTCTGCAGGAAGCCGACCCTCGCGTCGAGGACGCGACTTCGACAGCCCCACCCGGAAAAGGTACGCCACCGGAAACTCCATGGCGGCGACCCGATCCCAGTTCCGCCAGGCGAACTCCAATGCGGCACTCACGGCGTCGCCGACACGATCCGGAGCGAGCTGCGCTGCATAGGCGCGCCGCAGAAGCGGCTCCGTATCTCGGAAGAACGCATCGAAGTCGTCGCTCACGGTCGTCATTGTCGTACCTGATGCTCTAACCCGTGAGCGATCCCCAACCGCTACACGAACTCTCAGAAATCGAAGTGCACAACGATCGCACCGGAAGGGACTGCTCGACGAGTGAGCGGATACAGCGGAGGGAAAGCGCAACACGCGTTCTCGGTCGATGGGCAGGCGAAGTGTGACGCCGCACTGGGGCCGAAGTGCAGCGCGCCTGCTTGACCAGATGACGGGATTCTGAGCGACGAAGTGTGCGGCCCTGGTGCGGTCGACCGCGTCGGGTTCTCGGCGTAACGCAGGCAGGGGCGTGGTCTTCGACTACGGGTCGATTGTGTACAGGATCGGGTCCTCGAGCAGGCACGGGATCGGTGAGCTGATGTCGTCCCACACGAAGTCATCGTCGAGATCTTGCTGAATCAATCCGTCTCCATCACTGACGAGCATCACCCCGCGACCGTCAAGCGCGATGCCCATCGCACCATCGCGGCGTACCGATCCGCCGTCGTTGTCGATCGGGTCAGGCCACTGCCCGAACCAGTCGGTGAACGTGAGGGTCGCACCGTTGTCGGCAGCGATGGACTCGATCCCAACCCATGCGGCGCAGCGGTCGTCGAGATCTTCGAACGTCCACTGGCTCCCTTCACGGCGGAGACCGTCAGTCGAAGCGAGCCAATCGTCGATCGCGAGCCGCCCGGCGGTCGTTCTCGGTTCGAACGAGTCGAGTGGGCCCGGTTCGGGATCGGGGACCCATGCGTCACCGAGTCCTGCGCAGACGGCGGCGTGACCGGACCAGCCGACCAGACGGGGTTCGACACGGACCTGAGCAACCGCGACGCCGTCTCGGTACTGGGTCCACCAACTCGAGTCGCGAGCGCCCGGCCGACTCAAACGCAGCACATGCCAACCTTCGATCGGCAATCCGTAATGCTCCACCGCTGCCGCCACGACCATGTCCGCAGTCCGGTACTCGGCGGGATCGTCCAGCAACGGCAGAAAGCCGTCGTCATTGCTGCCTGAGTCGCACTGCGGTTCCACCCACGTCGGGCTCATCGCGGGTGTGTCCGACGCCGGAACGACGATGACGTTCGGTCCGCGAGTGGTCAACGTCGCTGTCCGTTCCGGGTTCTCGACGTCGCTCGGCGACTGAGACGATCGGATGTCGCGGTCACCGACCGGCTCACTGAGATCAACTCGATACGGAGTGCGTGGGTTGCCTGGGCACTCCTGGTCGCCGTCGAGCCGGCGAACGCCGACCGACAACGAAATGGCGTCTGGCGACTCGTCGACGTCGACCTCGATACGACCCTCGGCGGACCGTCCGCTCGCGCACGCTCGCTCCTCAACCAGCAACTCCAAAGACGTGGCCGATCGCTGTGGTTCTTGGCGCAGCACCCAGTCCGCAGGTTCCACGGCGCCGCCGGCCACGACATCATCATCGACTGGCTGGACGCCGGTTCCAGACCAGCGCTGCCCACCACACGCAGCCATCAGCACCATCGCTCCGAGGGCGCCACCGACCCGGCCAATCCGCATACGTCGATCATCGCACGACCTGCGCCGTTCCCGAACGCGTCAGTCGCGTGACGATCGCGAACACAACGAAGTGGTCCTGCGCTCGGCTCACGAAGTGCGCGACATGGTCACCCGACCACGGTGTCACCGCTACTGAATCGCATCCGCAGCGCAGCATTCCTGTAGCACTTGTGCTACAGTTCCTGCCATGGACAGCGTCGGTCTCCGCGAACTCCGCCAAGATGCCTCGGAACTGGTTCGCCGCGTCGAGAGCGGCGAACACATCGACATCACCGTCGCTGGGCGACTTGCTGCTCGAATCGTTCCGGTGACGCCGAAGCGCTGGCAGACATGGGATGCGATCGCAGACCTGTTCCACGGGCCACCCGATGCGGACTGGAGTTGCGACCAGGACCTGATCGATCACTCGATCAAGAACCCGTGGGACGACGCGTGAAAGCGCTCCTCGACACGAGCGTGCTGATCGCCACAGACATTCCCGCTCTCGACGGCGAGCTGGCCATCAGCGCCGCCTCGATCGCAGAGCTGCACTTCGGTGTGATGGTGACCGCCGACGACGCAACCCGAGCGGAACGGCTGAGACGGCTCACGATGCTGCAACGTAGCTTCGACTCACTTCCCATCGATGACACCGTCGCCGCGAGCTACGGACGACTCGCCGGCGCCGTGGTCCATGCCGGGCGCCAGCCACGCTCTCGCGTCTTCGATCTCTTGATCGCTGCGACGGCCCACGCTCACGAAGCGCGCTTGTACACCCGTAACCCTGGAGACCTCGCCGGACTCGATGACCTCATCGAGATCGTTGCCGTCTGACGTCACGGCCCCCGGATCGCAGTTCGAATTGCGACTGGTCCGCAAGCGTGTGACACCCCCGCCCGATCCGCTCGTAGAGAACACCAGTCGAGACACGGACAACGGGAACGCCGCTCGGAAATGTCGGACGGAGAACGCGGTGCCTGCGCCGCAGTGCCGGCGAACTGTGATGGCCATCGTGGCCGTTGACCCGCCCCATGACGTTCGCCGATCGGGTTCGAGGGGTATCCCCGAAGTGCCGTTCAGGGACGCTTCACGGCGTGTCCCCTACCCGGCAGCGAGGGGGCACCCGACATGGGCCGTTCTGCGCGCGAGACTCGAAGTATGAACGCGAACCGCTCTCCATTCCTCAGCGGTGCGCTGGACTGGATCGGCAAGGGGACCATCAGCGAGCGATGCGATGTCTGTGCGTTCGAGTGGACGTTGCAGTCCGCCGCGGCAGTCGATGCGATCGAGGCTGCACCCGATCGGTATGCGGCGCTACTCGCTGATCGGGACGGCATGGTCGCCCCCGACGACGGCGGCTGGAACGCCACTGCCTACCTCTGGCACCTGACCGACCTGGCTCGCAGTTGGTCGGAGCGCTGGGTGCAGATAGAGGACAACCCCGGCTCGCTGCTGGCCGGCTGGGACCCCGACGTGCTCGCAGCCGCCCGGAACTACCGCAACCTGCCAACAGTTCCAGCGGTGTGGGCATTGGATCAGGCGACGGCCAGCTTCGTGCGCCTCAGCAGGGAACTCGACCACGCCACCCCGTTCGAGCACGGTGACTGGGGTGCTGGCACAGTTGCCGACGGTCTGCGGTGGCTCGCCCACGAGTACATGCACCATCAGCTCGACGTCGACGCCCGCGCAGGCTGACTGATCGGTTCCCGCGAGATCCTGCCGACGGCCCTCGGGAGGCATCGATCAGTTCGGTGTGGGCTACCCGGAAAACTTTCCGGCCGCCCGAGAACCCCGCTCGTTTCCTATCCAGGCGTGCCGACCCGACGGTCCCGAGCGGTGACAGCCACGCCGCATTCTCCGGACTGTCGGTGCGTGGGCCCCGGTCGGGGATGTCGGGACCTTGGCCTCATGATCGGCGGCTGCTGAAGGTGGACACTGGAGTTGTCGAGGCGTGAGCTGGCGTTTCGACGCGACCGGGTGAGGGCGACATGAACGTGAAGGTGATTCCTGCAGAGCCGATGAACGGTACCGATGCCACGCTCTGGGACATCGAGCGAGATCCGTCGCTGCGCACGACGGTGGTGTCGATCCTGCAACTCGACCGCACGATCAAGCGAAAGCGTCTGCTGCGCTCGATCGACGATGCGTCGCGGCTGCTGCCGCGGATGCGTCAGCGTGTGGTGGAGGCTCCGATGGGTGTCGGTGCACCGCACTGGGTGATCGCCGAGGGCGTCGACGTTCGCGATCACGTCCATTTCGCCGACGTCGAGTCACCGGTTCCGTTCGGCGCGGTGCTCGATCTGGCGGCGGCTTGCGCCGTCGAGCCGTTCGACCGTGGGCGGCCGTTGTGGGAGTGCACGTACGTGGAAGGGCTCGATGACGGCAAGGCGGCGCTGATCATCAAGGTCCATCATTCGTTCACGGACGGTGTCGGCGGCGTCGGCCTGCTCGACGTGTTCCTTGATGCGTCGCGGCGTCCGAAGCGCCGCACCCCCGATCAACTTCCGGAGCTGCGCGCCGCTCCCTCATCCGGCTCGTCTGCGACATCGTTGACAGAGATCGCGGAGAAGTCGGTATCCGCACAACTCAAGCTCGCTAAGACAGCGATCGCGTCTGCGTTGCATCCTGCCAAGACCGTCGGCACGACCGTTGCCGGGGGCAAGTCTGCGGCGCGTTTGCTGGCTCCGAGTGGGGCGGCGCTCTCGCCACTGTTCACCGAACGTGGCCCGGGGCGTCGCCTCGCAACCCATGAGATCGAGTTCGATCGACTGCACGACGCAGCGGCACGCCATGGCTGCACGATCAACCATCTGTTCATCGCCGGTGTCTTGGACGGGGCGGTCCGCTATCACCGGGTGCGCGGCAGCCGGCCTCCGCAGCTGCGGGTCACGATGCCGGTCAGCATTCGTCGCAGTGACGACAACGGCGGCGGGAACCAGTGGGCGCCGGTGCGATTCCGTCTGCCCACCAACATCGACGACCCGATCGAGCGGATGTTGACGATCCGCGAGATCACCGGCCGGTCGCGGAAGGAGCCGGCGCTCGGGTTCAGCCATTCGCTGGCTGGCGCAATGCAGATACTGCCGAGCTCCGTCTCGGCCGGCGTGGTCGGCGGGATGATGCGGGGTGTCGATCTGACCGTGACGAACGTGCCCGGTCTCGGTGAGCCGCGCTATCTCGCCGGCGCCCACGTCGAGCGGATGTACCCCTTCGCCCCGACCGCCGGTGCGGCGTTCAACGTCGCACTCATGTCGCACGAGTCGACGGCGTGCGTCGGGATCATGAGTGACACAACCGCGGTCGAGGACGCCGACGAGCTGCACGCCGAGATCGCGGCCGGCATCGATCGAGTGTTGGAGGAGGCGGAGACGAGGCCGGCAGCCCAGGCGGTGGTGCGGTCCGAGATCGGTCACGAGCCGAAACGGCTGAGCTCGGTCGACACGTCGTTCTTGAGGATGGAGACGCCCGACACGCCGATGCACATCGGCATCCTGTTCGTGCTCGACGGCGACGGATGGCGCGGGGAGCAGGGAGAGCTGTTGGTGGGCGACATTCGCCGTCACATCTCGGCCAGGCTGGGGCGCGCGCCTCGAGCCATGCGCCGCCTCGCCGAGGTGCCATTCGGGCAGGGTCGGCCGGTGTGGATCGAGGATCCCGACTTCGACATCGCCCATCACGTGAAACTTGCTGGGGTGGCGTCACCGGGTGGGGCGGCCGAGCTGTATGCGGAATGTTGCGAGCTCGACATGGAGTGTCTCGACCGGAGCCGTCCGCTGTGGGAGTCGTGGCTGATCGACAACCTCGCCGACGGCCGCGTCGGCGTGCTCCTCAAGGTGCACCACGCGGTGCTCGACGGTGCTGGCTTTTTCGACTTCATCAACACGTTGTTCGACTCCGAGCCGTTGTCGGGTCCGGACATCCCGATCCGGGGGTCCGTCGCTCCGCTGCCGAGCCCCGGTCGGCTGTTGACCGAGGCCTGGGCCGAGAATCTCCGAGATCCGGCTGAAGTGGTTCGCCAGACGACACGCACCCTCATCTCGGCACCGGCCACGATCGCCGCCCAGGTCGGCGATCTCGTGGCGGTCGGTCTCGACGCGATCGGCTCCCGAGCGGCTTCCGAGACGTCCCTCAATCAGCGGGTCGGTCGACGACGCCAACTCTTGTCGCTCGATCTCGATTTCACGGACATCGGCACGATCAGATCGGCGTTGGGCGGCACTGCGAACGACGTCGCGCTCGCCGTGTTGACGGGTGGGCTCCGATCATGGTTCGACGGGCACCACGAACCGCTCGAGGAGCTCCAGGCGCTGTGCCCGGTCAGTCTGCGAGAGCCCGGAACGGCTTCGGAGTGGGGCAATCGTACGGGTCTCATGATGATCCCGTTGCCGCTCGCGGAGCCCGATCCGGCTCGGCGGTTGGAGATGATCAGCGAACGGACCGCACGGGCCAAGGCCAGACACGAAGGAGCTGCCGTGCTGGCGCTGGCCGATGCTGCGGACCACCTCCCAGCGACGATTCCCAACTACATGGGTGCTGCCTTGCGCTCTCTGATCGCCCACCAGACACTCATCAATCTCGTGATCACGAACGTTCCAGGTCCGCGCGAGCCGGTGTGGCTGATGGGCGCCGAGGCAGAGGCGATCGTGCCGATCGTGCCACTCGGATCCAATACCGCGCTCGGCGTGGCACTGGCGTCGTATCTCGACACGTTGACGATCGGTCTCTATGCCGATCCTGACCGCTGTCCCGACCTCGACCAGCTGGCAACTGCGATCACCGACGAAACCGACCGGCTGCTCACCGCCTCGTCACCCTGATCGGGTCAGACCGCATCCGTCGATATCGGTGCAGTGTGCACGCCTCGGCCATGTCGCTCTTGGCGTCCACATCGACCAACCGCATCACCAGCAACGCGGTCCCGATAGTGGTCGCACCAGCGACGACTGCTGGCGAGGTCGGAGGCGAAGTGCCAGAACTGCGAACAGCGCGGTGGAGAAGGTCTCGAGCGCAAACAGACCCGCGAGCGGGAAATCCCAGTCCTCACCGATCTCGAACGTGATCGGAAACAACATGCGGGCGACCTGGGCGACCGCGACCACGAGGACTGCTGTCAGCAACGCATGAGCCAGTGGCACGCGGTCGCTACCCGCAACCACCCATGGATCGGTCGTTTCTCGCACACTGGCCCCCTCGCGCCGTCGGACCGGAGCCAGCCCGCATCCACAGGTCGCAGCCCTTCCGGCCACCACACCCGACGGCCAGCACGGATCCCGTCTGACCAGCACGGGACCAGGACCCCAGAACATGTCCACCACCAAAAGGCCTTCTCCACGGAACTTGGTCGTGACGTTCAGCTCCTTCGGGTGTCGCCGCCACAGGGTGAACAGTGGAGCCGCGACCGATCCGGTCAAACCTGCACGACACGACGAGACGGCCGCCGTCGCGCGGGGTCACCGACGCCGAGTCCGATGTCGGTCTCCCGATCCCGATCGCGGCCGTTCACCAGCGACCAACGACCAAAGCCACAGTCCGCCGCCGATATCCCACCCCCAGCAGGCGCCGTCAGCGTGCGACACATCTACCCAAGTCGCAAGCAACATGTTCGCGGTCCACTGAGCGCGTACGACACAGGAACTGCTTTCGGACGTCCTTGTCGCCGGCCATGCGAGGGGTTGCGTCCGAGACGCCGTCTCGTGAGGGGATCCTCATCCGGACGGTCGGGCTGAGCTCTTCGCGGCGGCTTTGGGCGACGGCGACCCAGGGCGGTACGCCGGTTCCGTGCGGACGCTACGCGTCCTTGCTTCGAAGCTCCAAGGGTTTCGATCGGGGCCGGGCTCTCGGGGTGACACCCCTCGATGTTGATCTACACCTCGTGGTCGGTGCCGAGTGGCCGGATCGCGAGGATGTGCATCCGGCCCACACCCTTCAGGTCGAGTGACCGATGGGGCGCTCGAACGTCGAGGTCGTCGCGATCGAGGAGATGCTGCCCATCACGGCGGGTGGCCACGACGCTATCGGGCCGGGCCTGATCGGTGAGACGGCTAGCAAGGTTGACCGTCTGCCCAAAGACGTCGCCGCCGACGAGGACCGTCGGCCCGGCAGCGACCCCACAATGCACGGGTGGCACCGCCTCGACGGGTCGAAGCCGGGAGATCAGATCGATCGAGATCCCGACCGCGTCATCGAAGCTTTCGGCGACGAACATCACCTCATCACCGATGAGCTTCACGACTCGACCCTGATGAGCAGAGACGACATCGAAGGCTGCAGCCTCAAAGGTCTCGACGATCTCTGTGATCTCATCCGCACTCGCCCTCTTGCTGATCCGCGAGAAGCCCGAGAGGTCGGCAAAGCCGACTGCCCGTAGCTCGTCGTCGTCTCCCACCGACAGGCCTTGAGCGAGCGCCGCGAGCAGGTGCCGTCGCCAGACGTAGATCATCGTGTTCTCGACGAAGCCGATCGCGTCGGATTCGATGCCACCATCGATTCGGTCAAGGTCCTCGGAACGGTCCATCTGCCCGGCCGTGACCATGGCGAGCAATGCCGGAATGACCGCGAGTTGGGCTTCGACGAGACGTGAGAACGACGCTCCCATCAGACGCGCCAGGCGTGCGACGTCGTCATCGCTCATCGCTCCAGCGGCGATCACCGTCCCGAGACGCCTCACGATGTCAACGTCCTCGGTGCCGAACGCCATCTCGCCGGGCGTCACCTCGGGGAAGCCCATCGCCCGCCACCAACGTACGGATCGCTCGGAGTCGACGCCCGTGAGAGCCTCCACCTCGGCGCGTTGCAGCGAAGGAGGTTCGATCCCAACCAGGCGATACACCCCCTCGAGGTCGTATTCGAACGGATCGCCGTGCGACGGGGCCATTTCCCAATGATGACCGCTCCGACGCAGCGAATGCGTGCTCGCCACTCCGCCTCACCGCCGTCGCCAGGTCATCTGTGTGGGGTCGACAGGGACGAGGGGCCGCGATGCTCCTCTCGAGTTGCCGGGACCGGCCCGCCGACTCGTCACCCCACACACAGCGGCCCAACGGCGGCGTCACCGAATCACGGTCGGGCCGGTCCGAGCGATACCTCCGCGGATATCGCTGCCGCTGAGCATCGCCGTGGCCGATCGGGACGTGTCGTAGCTGCTCGGTCCCTGGACGGGGTAGGCCCTTGCGACGATGCGTGCTCTCGAGGCGGCGTTGCCCGGTCCGGCGATCCTCCCGACGAGCGAGTCCATGAACACTGGGGTCTACGCTCTGGCGTCCTGTTGTTGGTTCAGACAGGGATGCCGTACCGTACGCGACTCGACTGCTTCAGCTACGGACTACGAACGCGCACCGCTGTTCGGCCTTGATGCCTCGATCAGATTCTTGACGGACCAAAGCAGGCCAACCACGAGGACAGCTTTCATGCCGATGAGCAGCCATCCGAACCACGCCGGCGGGTCAGGAATCGGGTCGCTCCAGCCGAGTGTACGATTCAGATTCACGAGGGGAATCAGGTCCAGCGTCTCATGGACCACCTTGCTGTGGAGTTGGCCGATGGTCGTGCAGGCCAACGGATCGCCATCGTGGGTTCGGAGGCAGGTCAACCTCGGAGAGGCGTTCGGATTCCAGCCACGTCCGACAGCGAGCCAGTCCGAGATCGCAGTGAACAGGGCGATGAGCGCCGCGGGGGCAAGGAAGAGCCCGCCGATCACCCACCGGGACAGGTGCGGCTCACCGGTCAGGATCCTGTCGGCCTGCTCTGGCCATACCCTCTTGGCGGCCAGCTTCCTCGATCCCAGCGCCAGAGCGAAGAGCCAAAGCACCACCGCCAGGACGAGAAACCAGATCATGGTGGCGTCCAACTCCGCCTCAGCCTTCGACTCATCGCTGATCGACGTGTCGAGGGTCATGTCGGTCAGAGCAGCAGCGCGCGCGGCCGACACCGCTGCGGCGAGCCTCTGGGTCCGTGGCTGTCGCGCCGATGTACGGCGAGCCAGTTGCGCACAACCTCGGCGCCGGAGTCGAGTGCTCGATCGTCAGGAGTCCGACGTCGCGCCCGGCACGACGTCCGAGAAGATGGATCGCCCCGTCGTTGATGAGCCGCTCGTGAGCGGCGCGGGTTTCGGCCAAGGAGCGTGTCGGGCCGAGGGCATACATCGGTGGTGCCGACCGGTGGAGGAACTCGACGTGGCTGAGCGCAGCAATCGAATCGAGATCGGCGGCAGTACCGACACGGACCTCGACCGCAGAATCGACATCGAGTGCATCGGTCCCACGGGCTGCGAACACGCCTCCGCGTCCAAAACCGAGATCGAACAGCGCCGTCGCCAGACTCTCGTGGTCGACGTGGTCAACCGTGATGCGTAGCGCACCATCGTCGACGAGCACGGGAGCCAACTCGGCGAACACCTGGGCCATCACCGTGCTCGCATCGGGCGCGCCAGGATCCAGGGCGACACCGTGGGCCGGCACGAACCCGACTCCATCGAAGGTCCTGCCACACATGACGCCCACGACGTGTGCGCCTTCGCTCGCGACGAAACCCGAGAACCCATCCGACAGCAGACCACGCAACTCATCACCGCACACCACACCATCGACGAAACGGGACGGCAGCGGCACGCCCCGATCGCGAACGTGCTGATGTTCTCGGGCGATCAACACTGCAACGTCGTCGATCATCTCCGCAGACAAGGGATCGATTCTCACCGAACGGCTCGTGTGTGCATGGTCCTGATGGATCGGCCGGGTCGTCGTCTCACCAGCGCATTGTTGCACGGGTGAATCTCAGCCGGATCTGACCCGGAACGGGGGCCGTACATCGCGCTGGGACAGCGCGAGCGGCCCCGCATCGGGCCGCGTCACCCGATGAGGGTCAACGGGACGATCGCCGGATTGGGCTCGCCGCACTCGGGATCGCCGGGCGAGCACCCGTTGCCGCCGTCGACGATCAACTCGATCGGACCCGGCGGTAGGTCGAGCGTGACGGTCGTCTCGAACTCGTCCCACGTCCCCCAGGCGCCGGCCTGGACGCCGAACGGACCAGCGATCGGCTCACCGTCGCGCCAGACCCAGAGGGCGGAGTAGCCCTCGAACAGGTCTCCCTCGCCGGTGACGATGAACGGGCTTCGCACCGTCGCTCCGGGCGCCGGAGTGTCGACGAGGATGCCACCGGTGAACGCACGGTCGACATCGACTCTCGCCTGCGGCTCGTCGAGCGTGATCCCCTCACCACCGAGGAACTGCACCGGCTCACCGTCCAGCCAGAAGAGGACCCGATCGACGTTGTCGAACTGAGTCGCGGTGAAGATCACCTGCGCCAGGCGCGCCGTCATCGAGAGACTGCCGCCGCCGGACTCGTAGTCCCCGGAGAGATCGACGATCGCCTGACCGTCGGCCAGGCTGACGTCGCGCAACGTTGTTCCCGGCGGGATCTCCGTGGAGAGTCCGGTCACCCGCTCATCAGCGGTGGGGGCGGCGAGGACCGAGGCGAGCGCACTGCGCAGGACGGCGGGCGCAGCAACCTGCCGGTGCACGATCGCGAGCCGTTCGCCGCGCAGGAAGTACACCTTGACGTCGACCGTCGTCGGCGCGGTCGTCGGTGTCGGTGTGATCGTCGTGGACGGGGGCGGCGCGGCCGAGGCCGGGGGTTCGGTCGTCTCGCCGGGCGCCGTCGTCGTCACCGCAGTCGTCGTCACCGCAGTCGTCGTCACCGCAGTCGTCGCCGGTGCGGGCGTGGATTCGGTTGCGTCGACGGTCGCCACCGTCGGCGTCGACGAGGCCGTGGTGGTGTCGACCGAGTCATCACCGCCACACGCTGACGCCGCCAGCAGTAGTCCGAACACGACACCGACCCGCAGGGCAGTCATGGCGAACTCCTCCTCCGTCGACCTTCATCGTCCGTCGGTCGGTCTGCGACGACCAGGGTCGAACGTCAGTAGTCACGTTCACTTCGGCCGTGCGAGCCGGCCCCGACCAGCTGTCCACCAACCGGACGATGGAGACGGCGACCGACCCAGGCCCGGAACCACACGACACGCTGGACACCCTGTGCAGCCCGCGTGATCGCACAGGGTACGCGCAGACGACGACCCGCACCGGCCGGCCTGCGAGCTTGCTCGGCCTTCCCACTCGAGCGGGTCGAGCTCGGCACCGACGAGACGCCGAATGGTCCCTACGAACGTGGCGTGCTCGTCGGGCCGGCGTAGAGATCGGTCTGTTTGTCGGGTTCGAAGCCGACGCTGCGGTAGAGATCACCCGATGCCGGGTTGTCCGGTTCGTAGCCGATCGAGATCCGGTCGGCGCCGACCCTGGCAAGCAGGTCGACCCCGGCGGTGAGGACGTGGCGGCCAAGTCCCCGCTGCTGGTGATCGTCGATCGTGCGCATCGGTTCGACCACACCCGTGGCGGTGACCGGGTCGTACCAGAACAATCCGTAGGCAGCCAGGTTGTCGTCGGTGTCGTACACCACGAGGTCGAGGTCGGGGCGATAGAGCGACGTCTGACGAAGTCGCCCTTCCTCGTGGCGGCCGTTTCGTTGCGCGAAGTGGTGCTCGCGCTCCATGACGTCGCTGCGGGTGAACAAGCGATAGTCATCGTGGAGCGGACTGATCTCCGGCCGTGCGTCCGCAGCCAGCCAGCACTCGATCAGCCCGTCTTCCTTGACCTCGAAACCGCGGCCGACCAACAACTCCCGCGTCACGTCATCGGCACGGTCGACTTCGAGTTCGACCGCTCCGATCCCGCATGCAGCGGCGTACTCGAGCCCGCGCTCCATCACCAGGGTGGCCCAGTCGGGAGGTGTGCCGGGCATGACGAGCGGGATGAGGGTCATCGCCTCGTACAGGGCGGACGACCCGTCGCCCCAGTCCGTCGCGATCACCGCAGCCTCCGGGCGACCGGCCTCGTCGAACCAGAACAGCTGTGGAAGGCCGTCCGTCGAGCGCGGAACGCGCCACCACCACTGCAGCTCGGCGGCCTGGTACAACCCCGCCGTCGGATGGGCAGTGCGGATCCGCTGCAGGAGCTCCGTCACAGCTTCCAGGTACTCGATCCCGACCAGATGCTGTTCACGTAGTGCGTGCATTCGTCGAACCTACGGCGTCCAGGTCGCTCGAACACGCCCGGTATCGGGTGCCCGGCCGGTCGCACATGCCGACCGGAACACGACGATGCAATCGACACACCGGGGTTACTCGACACCCACGGACGGTGCTGATCGATCGCCGTTCTCCGCTGTCGTCGGCTCAGGCGCCGTGGGCGGCGATCGTGGCCCAGGTCAGAAGCGCCCCGTTGAAGCTCGTGTAAAGACCGAAGTCGTCGTAGATGACACCCGACCAGTCCTTGCGGACCGAGAACACGATCGACTCGCCGGTCGCAGTGGCGTCGGGAACGATCGGGTCGGACAGATTGCGAACGAAGCAGAAATCGACGTTCTGCTCAGTGGCGATCTTCGCCACGACCGCATCGTCCATCTCGAGCGCGCAGAACTGCTGTGTGTCGTCGCCCCGAGCGATGAAGTAGTCGTCCGTCGTGAGCAACGGGACACCCTCGGCGAGGATGGCGCGTGCATGGTGCAGGTTCGCCGGTCGGATCGGGTCGTTGACGAGATCGTCGAGGTCGAGGTCGGCAGCATCGGGGTTCTTGATCTTGAGCTGTGCGAGCATGCGGGCAAGTTGCGCGTCGTCCACCACATTGCTCATCGCGAGGAGCAGGCGTTCCTCGACCGCCGCCACGAGGTCGGTACACGGGAACCATGAGCCGGTGAAGGTTGCTCCGTTGTCCTCGAACGGAAGGTTCTTCGGGTTCGTGAGGCGGAGGAGCGCCGAGTTGGTGATGGCGGTATCGCCGAGGTTGTCGGTGAGGTGCGTTCCGCCTGCCGTACCGATCGAGTAGATCTGACCGGGTTGCGCCTCGTCGATGAGGCGTTCGATCATGGTCACGAGCACCCCGACCCAAGGTGCGTAGGCGAGGTGCGCATCGGCCTTGAAGAGCAGAACTGTTCGAGGGTTGCCTGCCGCATCGTCGACAGCGACGACTCGGTAGTAGCCCCACAGCGGGGCCGGAACGTAGTCGCCGTCCGGCGGCACGACGGGAGCGTCGAGTGTGTACGGCTGCCACTGGTGTTCGAGATCGCCGGGCGCCATGGGGCGCTCGGTCTCGCTGTTGACGAAGACGTGATCGAGCGCCGACCACTCGGCCGAGGTCCAGGTGATCACGACGACGTCAGCGGCAGGCAACGGCGCATTCGGATCGGTCGGCCCGACCGCCATGGGGACCGGTGCCCGACGGCCCACCGACGACCAGTCGACGACGGGCAGTCTCGGTGCTGCATCATGCTGGACGTCGGTGTGACGGCTCATCTGCTCCCCCGGAAAGGTCGTGATGTGACCGCGACCCTACCCCGGCGGTTCAGGGTCGACCGGGCGACACCAGACATCGGATGGACCAGCCGGCGGCCCGACCCTCGACCGGTTTCGAACAGCAATCGGCGACGCCGCCAGTGCGGAGGTCGACTCACACCGGATCCCACCGACAACGGCGTCACGAACCCGACCGCCAGGTCCCGCCCCGGTCAACCGCACTCGCCCAGCCCCGTCCAGATGGCACGGCGCCGTACCGTCCGCTGATCACCTCTGGGTTCGCCCGGAGTCGGGTCCGGGTGGGGCGGACGCGGTCAGGCCGGACAGCGACGGCGAAGGCTCACCCGGTGGACGTGACGATCTGGTACTCCCCCGTTTGTTCGCTGGACAGGTCGCCGGCGAGCAACAGAAAGCAGTCGTCGCCAGGCGGCAGCTGCAACCGGCTGTCGAGGTCGCCGGCGGAATCGTCGTCGAAGTCGACGAACGATCCATCCGCCGCGTAGAGCACGAGGAAAGGGTCGATGCCACCCTCACTTGCCGCCCCCGAGCGGGCCATGACCACCGACGTGACACCGCCCGGCAACGAACAGATCCAGTACGGCTGCACCTCATCGGGACGATCGATCGAGGCCGCCAGTGTGGCGTCGACATCGAGGTCGGCGGCGCCGACCACCAACTCACCGAACGAGACACCGAAGATCGCCTCGACGTCGACGAGGCCGGCCGCCGCCGCGTCGTCAGCGACCACTGGCTCGCCGGACTCGACGATCAGCGTGTACTTCCCGGTCATCTGACCTGAGCGGTCGCCCGCCACCACGAGTTGGCATTCTTCGCCTGCCGGCACGAGCAACAGGCTGTCCCTGCCGCCGGCGCCATCATCATCGAGAGCGACGAACGTGCCGTTCTCCGCATACCGCGCGAGCAACGGGTCGAACTCGGAGTCGATTGCGACCGACGCACGTGTCATCACCACATACAGGTCGTCGCTCGACGTACACACCCGATACGCATCGACTTCGCCGGGTTCGTCGATCGACCCCACCAGTTCCTCGCCCGGATCGACGGCGACCGCCCGATCCGACAACTCGGCCGGCGAGACACCGAGGTCGGCCTCGACATCGGAGAACTCCGCTGCGAGTTCGGACTCGACGCTCGCCGAATCCCCGGTCTCGACGGTCAACTCATAGTCGCCAACGCCCTCGTCGAGCCGATCCCGGGCGACCAGCAGATGACAGTCGCCACCGGCCGCCAGGACGAGCAAGCTGTCCAGGCCGCCGCCGCCGTCGTCGTCGGACGCCACGAGCCTGCGTTCCTGCAGGTCGTAGAGCTCCAGATACGGATCGAGCGACGCACCGTCGTTGGCGGAGACCCACCGCATCACGACCGACACCGTCTCAGCGGTGTCACCGCAGACCTCGTACTCGTCACGGCCACCGGGCTCCGCGATGCGTCCGGTGACCACCGCGCCGGCGCCGAGGCGCTGCACTCCGGCTGCGGGTGCCGCCGGCAGGGTGTCGGTCACCGCCTGCTCGACCGGTTCGGGGACGACGCTGCGACCGGGGCTGGCGACACCGAACATCAGGACGATCGCCACGGCGCCGAGGTAGGCCGGCAGGTAGACGGTACGGCCGATTCGATCAACCGTGGCAAGGCCGTCAGACCGATCGTGATCGCCGCGCTCGGGTTCCGGTTCGGCAGGAGAGACCACTTCGTCCCGCTCGACGGACTCGTCGTCGAACGCACCGGCCTCGTCGTCCGCGGGCGTGGTCGACGCATCGTCGTGGTGCTCCTCGACGTGGTCCGCACGTCCGGCATCACGGTGTCCACCCGATCTTCTGCTCAACCGACCGGCTGCAACCAGGCTCCCGACGATCGTGAGCACGACGAAGAAGTAGCTGACGTTGTAGAACTGGTCGATCCGGGTGGTGAACGGCAGCCTGGGAAGGCTGTCACCGGTCAGGAAGTCGAAGGCCACGACCGTCAGCAAGATGGTGATCGACACGCCGATTCGTTCATGGAGCACCGGCTTCATCCAGAACACGATCCACGAGATCGATACGATGAGCATGAGCGGCGCGATGACGTTGATCCAGTAGTAGGAGGTCGCACGATCGATCCCGATGCGGGTCGTGATCGAACCCGGCCCCGGCACCGATGCCTCGTCGCCAACCGTGAAGTTCCACTCCTCGGACTCGAACTTGTCGGCCCGCTTCTCCGCGGCCCGGCCTTCGCTGACGTCGTCGGATGCGAGCGGTGCGAAGCGCACCGCGTCCTTGCCCGCCGGACCGAACGGCTCGACGGTGAACCTGATCTCGTGCTCGTCGAACGGGAAGTCGTTCAGGTTCGTGAAGCGCTGTGTCACCGAGACCGAGAAGCGCTCCTGGTACATCACCGTGCCGTCGCACGCAACGGTGACCTCCAGCGCCGTCGTCACACGAGGACCGCGCCCGTCGGTCACCACGAAGTCAGGAGCCCACATCTTCTTGAGTTGCTCTTCGGCTCGCTCCCCCGTGTGGACCCTCGTCGACGCGCACGCCTCGAGGACACGTTTGTCGACCCACCGGGCGCGCAGTGTCGCATCGACCTCGAAGAGACTGTTGCGCTCGTCGATGCCGAGGACCTGCTCGACCCACACCGCGATCGCGACCTCGGTCGGATTGTTCGGCGCCCCGACGGCATCGGTTCCACCGACGGCTGCTCCCGGCGCAAGCTCGATTCCGTCGATGTCACCTGTCTGCTCGATCGAGTCCTGGTCGGATTGGCCCGCAACCTCGCCAGGCGCGGCGACGATCGCAGCCACGGCGAACGCCACGACGACCCAGCGTCCACAGGTGAGACGACCTCGCATGCCTACCTCTCCGACGACTTTGCCAGGCAACGATGTGCGTCCTGAAGCCGCCGAGCACCAACCTAACGCCGGCAGCCGAAGCCGATTCGCGCATTTCCACCGCACCGCGGGGTTCGAACCGAAACACGCGAATCGGCGATGACCCTGCGCTGACATCGCCGGCGGCGGGCACGGAGTCGGTGAACCGGTTGCGGATCGACGGCCGGCGCTCAGTCGGGAACGATGATGCTCACGCCGTCGCGTCGGGCATCGCCGCGACCCGTCAACCGGCCGGCGGCGTCGACACGGGCAGCGTGAACCCCTCCGAAGAAGAGGTTCGGCTCCGGCCACGCCCGATGATCGGTGAACAGCCGGCACAGCTCGTCCCGCACCGTTTGGTCGTAGCGATCCTCGAAGTCGAGGTGATCGGATTCGACGTGCAGACGCGGCGCATCGATCGCCTCGTCGAGGTCGGTGCCCCTCAGGCACAACTCGACGATGACCTGAGCGATCGCCGAGCGAATCCGGTTCGAACCGCCCGACCCGAGCGCGACCAAGCCACCATCGGGCGACTCGATCATCGTCGGACACATCATCGACGACAGCCGAGTGTCGACCGGCCAACCGACCGCTCCGGCCGGGTTGACATCTTCCTCGCCGAGGATGTTGTTGAGCATGAACCCGAGGTCACCGACGAGTTCACCATTGCCCTCGCCGTTGGAGACGCTGACGGCACACGCCGTACCCGATGCGTCGATCACCGAGACGTGCGTCGTCCCACGCTGGCGAACCGTCATCGCATCGAGAACGGCGAGGTCACCACCCGACCGGTCCCGTGCCTGCCCGGTGGCGCGCAACGCCCGCACGACGCCAACGGGACTCGGCACGTCCAGGTGGCGAAGCGAGTGGGCGATCAAGGTACCGCTCGCCGCCGGCGCCGGGTTCATGTGCACGACACACTCCCCCACCTGCATCGAAACCGGCGTCCGCGCGATCGGAGAGTACGCCTCGAAGTCGGCACCGGTCAGGTGGCCCCCGTCGGCCTCCGCGGCGACACACGCTGACCCCACGTGACTCCCGACGAAGCCGTCGGTCGCGAGGATTTCGAGGCAGTCGGCGAGCGCAGCATTCCGGAACAGATCGCCGACGGCCAAGACCTCGCCGCGAGGCGCGAACAGCGATGCAGCGGCCGGGGAGGCGACCAGGATCGGCCGCACGACCGTCGACAGATAGTGCTGGAACGCCGTGACCCGTACGCCGGATCGAGCGGCCCGGATCGCCGCATCGAAGAGGTCGGCCAACGGCCACGTCGCGCCCGCGCCGTGCAGCGCCTCGACCCCGGCGAAGAAGCCTGGCGTGGCAGCGGTTGCCGGGCCGACATGAAACCCCTGGGCCGCGGGA
Organism: uncultured Acidimicrobiaceae bacterium; assembly: GCA_963792905.1. Taxonomy (GTDB): domain Bacteria; phylum Actinomycetota; class Acidimicrobiia; order Acidimicrobiales; family Ilumatobacteraceae; genus Ilumatobacter. Next base: position 183,630 of record CAWBYE010000019.1, on the reverse strand, counting down.
CCGAAGTCGGCGTGCACGGCACGTACGCCGGTCTCGTCCGGCTGGCGAGAGACCAAGGGCGTCTGCGCGAAGAAGTCCACGAGCGAGATCGAACCGGTCGCACCGGGTCGGATCATCGCGAAACCCGTTCCTCCGGGCGAGCACAGCACCGGTTCGCACACGCACGCCATGGCGATCGCCGCGATCGCCGCGTCCAGTGCCGTTCCCCCGGAGCGCAACACGTCGGCGCCGGCCTCTGCGGTCAGTCGGTGACCCGCCGCCACGACGCCCTTCGCTTCCGGCCTTCCTCGATTCACGCACACAGTTTGTCGTTCGACGCCGACCCCACCAAGTGGTGGGCGCGGACCACACGGCCGCCACGGTCCACTGGTCGACGGCATCGAACGACCGGGGCAGATCCGTCCGATGCTCGGACCGACGACGAGCGCCCTACCCTCGGCGTTGATTCCATGGACGCGGACCTCCACTCCCCCACGCCGCCCTGGCGGCCTCGGCAACTGCTGCGCTGGCTCTGGCGGTTGACCAAGGACGTGTTCCACGAGTACTCCGAGGACGGCGTGGGCGACCTGGCGGCATCGATCACGTTCTGGACGATCCTGTCCATCCCCGCCGCAGCGCTGTCGCTCGTCAGCACGCTCAGTTCGCTCGAGGTCGTCGTCGGCGAGTCACTCGCCGACAATCTCCGATCCGACGTCGAAACGTTCGTCAGCGACACATTCACCGACGACGCGGCCCTGAACGACACCGTCCGAGAACTCTTCGACACCCCGAGCCGCGGCGTGGCGACCGTCGCCACGCTGATCGCACTGTTCACACTGTCGCGGGCGTTCGCGGGCCTGATCCGTGCGCTCGACATCGCGTACGAGGTCAGCGAGGGCCGGCCGTGGTGGTACGTCCGCATCGTGGCGATCGGGTTGGGAGTCGGCACCATCGTGATCGTCGCGTCGGCGGCGACTGCGCTGGCGGTACTGCCGACACTCCCGCTGTCGGAGTTCTACGCGATGGCTGACCGCACCCGGCATCATCGTCGGATTGGTCCTCTGGTCCGCAACCCTGTTCCATCTCGGGCCGTACCACAAGACCCCATGGCGGTATGACCTCCCCGGGGCGGTCGTCACGACGGCGGGCTGGATTCTGGCCACCCAGGGTTTCGCGCTGTACGTGCGCTACGCCCCGGCCGGGAACGACATCCAGACGAGCGTCGGGGCGATCCTGCTCGCACTCACGTTGATGTACCTGCTGAGTGTCGTTCTGCTGCTCGGCGCCGAGCTGAACGACGTCATCTCCCGTCGTGCCGGCGTCGTCCACCGGCCGCCGTCGGTCAACACACGGGCCACCCGGGCGCTCGAACGGTGGCGGACCCGCGGCACCACCAGTAGCTGATCGGCCGACGACTCGGTAACAGACCAACGGCTACCCTGCCGATGTGGATCGCCGTGTTGCGCTGACCGTGATCGCCGGCACCCTCATCACCGTGCTGCTGGTCGCGATCGCCAGCTCCGGCGCGGTGCCGTTGGCAGAACGCTCACCATCCATGCCGTTCGACCTGCCCGAGCTCGATCTCTCCCAGGCGACGCCGACCACGCTCGCTCCGGACGCCGAAAGCACCCCAGCTGGGCGGACGACGGCCACACGCTCGGCCGACCTGATCTCGTACCTCCAGACGCTCCTGATCCTCGGAGCGCTCGTCCTGATCGGCATGGGCATCAAGCGAGCGTGGCACCACCGGCCCGACCTGGTGTGGCGGCCCACGCGCCGCCGCAGCCAATTCGTCCTCCTCGAGGAAGTCGCGGCGTCGATCACCGCCGACGCAGCGGCGCAGCGCGCTGCCCTCGAACGCGGCGAAGCCCGCAACGCGATCGTCGCTTGCTGGTCGCGGCTCGAGCACCTCGTCATCACGGTCGGCTTCGAGCCCGACCCTGCCGACACGCCTGCCGAGTTCACGGCCCGGGTGCTGTCGCAGTATTCCGTCGACCCGAGCGCAATCGACGAGCTCTCGGCGCTGTACCGGGAGGCAAGATTCTCCACCCACACGATGGGCGAACCCGAACGAGCCGCCGCGCTCGCTGCACTCGACGACATCCATGCGAGTCTGCGCCACGCACCCGACGCAACGGTGAACGCATGACCAGGATGCCCCGACCACTCGTCGTCATCGTCGGCGGCACGATCCTGGTCCAGTTGCTGATGCTCCTCACCGACATGGGCCCTCACCTGCCCCTGGTCGCGGCCGTGTGCGTCATCGTCGGAATCACCGCCTGGGTCGTGCTCACTCTGGGGCAGGCAGCCGTCAGGACCGAAACGGTCTCCACCCCACACCCACCTCCGCCGTCTCGGCTGCCCGACCTGCGAATCACCCTGCTCCGGCAGGGGCTGTCGTACGGACGACACGACAACCAGATCCCCGACCGCGTGTACTGGTCGCTGGTCGCGCTGATCGACGAGGAACTCGTCGTCGGCCACGGGGTCGATCGCCACGACGACCCGGAGGCGGCCGGCCAGATCATCGGTGAGGACCTGATGCGGTTCGTCGACGATCCGCTCAGATCCCGATCGCTGAGCCTCGAGGGCCTGGATCAGATCGTCAGCCACATCGAACGGATCCGCCCGGAGGTGTCCGCATGACCGAACTCGCCCCCGCAGAGGTCTCGCAGCTCGCGGTCGCAGTGCTCGACGAGGTCGAAGTCGCCGTCGTCGGGAAACGCCCGGCGCTCACCATCGTGCTCGCCGCGATCCTCGCCGGTGGTCACGTGCTGCTCGAAGACTTCCCCGGCCTCGGCAAGACGCTTGCTGCTCGCTCGTTCGCCCAGACGCTCGGGTTGCGATTCGCACGCGCCCAGTTCACGCCCGACCTGCTGCCGGCCGACCTGACCGGTTCGTTCGTGTACGACCAGCGGACGGGTGACTTCTCGTTCCGCCGTGGGCCGCTGTTCACGGGCCTCCTCCTCGCCGACGAGATCAACCGGACGCCGCCGCGAACGCAGGCGGCACTGCTCGAGGCGATGCAGGAGCGTCAGATCACCGTCGAGGGCGAGACGTTCGTACTCGAGCCGCCGTTCCACGTGTTCGCCACCGCGAACCCGGTGGAGTACGAGGGCACCTATCCGCTGCCCGAAGCCCAACTCGACCGGTTCATGGTGAGGACCAGCTTCGGCTACCCGACATCGGACGACGAGTGGGATGTCCTCCGGCGACGCATGGCGCGGCAGCGCGAGGAACACGAACTCCGCCAGATCACCGACGCCGCCAGCCTGATCTCCATGCAGGAGGCGGTCGAGCGGGTCACCGTCGACGAGAGCGTGGGTCGGTACTGCGTCGCGTTGACGACGGCCACGCGGAGCCATCCGCACGTGCTGATGGGTGCCTCGCCGCGTGGGGCGCTCGGGCTGTTGCTGACGGCGCGTGCGTTTGCGATCGTCGCCGGCCGGGACTACGTCACGCCCGAAGACGTCAAGTCGGTCGCCGATCCCGTGCTTGCGCACCGCATCACGGTCAAGCCGGAGATGTGGATGAGTGCGATCTCAGGGCACACCGTGGTCGACGACGTGGTGTCGACGGTCCCGGCTCCGGCAGCGCTCGAAGTCCTGCGCGACGAGCCGTGACGACCACAGCCGCCACCCCGACGGTGACCACTTCGATCGGGCCGTGGCGACCGACCACTGCACTGTTCCGTTCGGTCGTCGCCGCAACGGTGCTCGCCGTCGTCGCCGTGCTGTGGCGACGACCCGACCTGCTCGTGCTCGCAACACCGATGGCCGTCGTCTCGGTCTGGTCGATCGTCGCGAAACCGACGGAGCTCCCCACCCTCGAGGAGCGACTCGCGAACCACGTCATCCGCGAAGGAGACGCCACCAGCTGGCACGGTACGGTCGGCAACGTCGAGGGCGCCGACATCGTCTCGTCACTGCTCCGACCGACTCCCTGGGTCGAACTCGACCCGGCGGGCGGGTCGGTGAACTCAGCCGTCACCGACGGCGCCGCATCGGTGTCGATCGTACTTCGGTCCACGCGCTGGGGCCGCGAACCGGTTCAAGCGGTTCTGGTCGACGCGATGAGCCAGTGGACCGCATTTCGGTGTGCCATGGAAACGCCCCATCGCCGGCTGACGACGCTGCCGCTGCCGTCGATGTTCGACGCTGCGGCGCCGATGCGACCTGCCGAAGGGCTGGTCGGCCTCTACCGGTCATCGCTGCCCGGCGAGGGCAGCGAGTTCGCTGCGGTCCGCAACTTTCAGCCGGGCGACCGGATCCGCCGTATCAACTGGACGCGCTCGCTGCGGGCGACGGGTCTCCAGGTGAATGCCACGTGGGCCGATCAGGACACTCACGTCGCACTCGTGATCGACGGTACCGACGACTACGGCGTGAGCGAGGGTATCGACGGGCAATCGTCGAGCATGGACGCAGCCGTCCGTGCGGCCGGGTCGATCGCCGAGCACTACGCCCGCCGCGGTGATCGGGTGTCGCTCCGCACGTTCGGCACGACGCGTCGGCATCTGGTCCCCGCCGGTTCCGGCCAGAATCACCTCCGCAGGCTCCTCGACACACTCACCCACATCCGAGCAGCCGGCCCCATGCGGGGCATCTACCGCGGCCTGGACGGCCGACACTGGGCGCCGAACGGCGCCGAACTCACGGTGGTCCTGTCCCCGCTCGTCGCACGCGAGGCACTCGACCGGGCGGTCTCCCTCGGTCGACACGGATCGGCCGTCGTCGTCGTCGACACACTGCCCGACGACATCGCGACCGACGACGACCCCTTCACCGCGCTGGCGTGGCGGATTCGCCTCCTCGAACGCCGGAGGGAGATCCGCCTCGTCGAGCGCGCGGGTATCCCCGTGGTCAGATGGCTCGGACCAGGCAGCCTGGACCAGTTCCTCCGCGACGTCGCCCGACGAGCCTCAGCCCCAAGGATGAGGGTCCGGTGATCGAAGAGTTCCTCCAACTCCGGTTGGACCAAGCGCTCGCAACCTGCCGACAACGATGGATTCTCGGTGGTGCGGCGGTCGGCTCAGTCGTGACCGCCACGGCACTCACCACGGTCGGAGCGGTCTCCACCCAGGGCCTCCTGATCATGATCGCCGTTGTGATGGTCGCGGCAGTGATTGCCGTCAGTGCATCGGGCTCACACATCGGCTCGTTGGTGGTGGCGGTGGTCGCCGTCCAATGGCTCGCCTTCGCCGACGACGCCACCAGCATCAGCTCCCTCGGAGTGGCACTGTGTCTGTACGTCTTCCACGCCTTGACGGCGTTGGCGGCAGCAACCCCCCACACGACCGAGATCGACACCGTCGTGTTGCGCCGCTGGGCAGTCCGAAGCACGTTCGTGGGCGCGGCGACCGTCATCGTGTGGGGTCTGGTCATCCTCTTCGACGGGCGACAGGCCGACGGCAACGAAGCGTTGACCGTATTCGGCCTCGTCGTCATCGCCAGCGTGCTCGTGCTGGTCAGGCGGGCGTACGCCACGTGGTGGAACCCGGCCGGTCATGAGCGAGGGCTCGCAGGGCCACGCGTCGACTAGGGGTTGTCGTACTCGGCCTTCGGCCCGAGGTAGAACCACCAGTTGATGGCGGTGCAGATGAGATAGAACGCGGCGAACGCGGCGAGCGCATACTCGGGCCTCGCAGCCTTGATCTGGGTACCGAACTCTTCGGGAACGATGAACGCCCCGTAGGCCGCAACCGCCGACGTCCAGCCGAGCACCGGACCGGCCTGCTCCTTGTCGAACACGATCGCGATGGTCCTGAACGTGGAACCGTTGCCGATCCCGCTCGCCCCGAACAACACGAGGAACAGCAGGAAGAACGGGACGAAAAAGTCCTCCGGCGTCTCCGACCGGTACGCCTCGCGGAGGTAGTAGGCCACACCCACGGCGCTCGCTGTCATCGCGATCGAGACCCAGTGGGTCACCCTCGCGCCACCGACACGATCGGCGATCCAACCACCGACGGGGCGAATGAAGGCGCCGATGAACGGCCCCATCCACGCGAACGTGAGCGCCGACGGACCATCGGGATTGACGGTGTCGTGCGTGAGCACGCCGTCGACCTCGATGTGCTTGAACCCGAACACGACCTTGATCGCCAGTGCGAAGCCGGCGGAGTAGCCGATGAAGCTGCCGAACGTCATCGTGTAGATCACACTCATGATCCATGTGTGTTTGTGCTGGAAGATCTTGTACTGACGTTCGAGGTTCGGTTTGATCTCGCCCGGTATCTGCTTGAGCAGGAACACCGTGAACCAGAGCACGAATGCGATCACCGGCCACTTCGCCCATGACGGTGTTCCGAGGCCGGTCGGCTCCGGAAGGATCACGAACAGCCCGAGTCCGGCCGGGACACACGCCACCGCGAGCATCCCGATGATCTTTCCGAACGACGGCAGTGGCCCGCCGATGTTCGGCGACACGTGAGGTGCCCGGATGTTGTTCATCAGGAACCAACTGAGGAACGCCAACGGGATCAGGAACACGAGCCAGACGAAGCCGGCATTGTGGATCCAGGTCTCGGTACCCGCCTTGATCTTGCCGATCAACGTGCCGGAGTCCTGTTCGAGGATCAGCGAACCACCGCCGAAGATCCCGCGCGTCATCACCAGCGGGATCAGTAGCTGCATCGTCGTGACGCCTGCGTTGCCGATGCCGGCGTTCAGACCGAGCGCCAGACCCTGTTTCCGCTTCGGGTAGAAGAAGCTGATGTTCGACATCGACGACGCGAAGTTGCCACCCCCGAACCCCGACAGGAACGCGAGCAGCTGGAACACCCACAGCGGCGTCGACTTGTCGAGGAGCGCCATCCCGGTTCCCACGGCGGGAATCATCAGCATCGCCGTGGTCAGGAAGATCGTGTTGCGACCACCGGCGATCCGGATGAAGAAGCTGTTCGGGATCCGGAACGTGGCGCCGGTGAAGCCGGCGATCGCGGTGATCGTGAACAGTTCCGACTGCTCGAACGGGAAGCCCAGATTGAGCATCTGGACGGTGATGATGCTCCAGTAGAGCCAGACCGCGAACCCGCACAGCAGGCTGGGGATCGAGATCCACAGGTTCCGGTTGGCGACGTGCTTGCCCTCGTTCTCCCAGAACTCCTCGTCCTCGACGTCCCACTCGGTGATGTCAGCCATCTGGACTCTCCTCTCGGTGCCGGGGCAACCCGGTCATTCGCCGGCGGTGGCGGTCTCGACGGGGGTCTCGATCTCGCGTGCTTCGCCCTCGTCGAAGTCCTGGAGAAAGGCGCCCTCGGGTTCGTCGAGCAGAACCAGCGTCAACAGAAAGCTGACGAGCGCACCGCCGGACAAGATGAAGAAGAACGTCTTGGCGTCGACGAGCGAGAAGATCACGAGGTAGACGACGGCACCGACGTTGCCGTAGGCCCCCGCCATGCCGGCGACCTGGCCGGTCATGCGCTTGTTGACCATCGGGATGATGGCGAACGTCGCACCTTCGGCACCCTGCACGAACATCGAGGCGAAGACGGTCATCATCACCGCGATCACGAGCCAGGTGACTCCGCCGAACATCGGTGCCAGGTTCTTCAGACCGTCTTCGTCGACGCCGGTCGTCCACTTGGCGATGAAACCCATCAGGGCGAACCCGACGACGATCCCGAAGATGTAGGTCAACATCGTCCGCTTGCGGCTGGCCAGCTTGTCGGAGAGGAAGCCACCAAGCGGTCGTGCGACCAGGTTGACGAACGCGAACGAGGCGGCCACGAAGCCGGCGACGGTGGCGGTGACGATCGGCTGGCCCTGGTCGTTCACGAGCGGAGCGAAGACGTTCTCGTAGAACTCGGGCAGCATCGAGACGACCGCCAGTTCGGCGCCGAAGTTGGCGAAGTAGGTCGAGTTGAGGGCGACAACGCTGCCGAAGTGGTACTTCTCGTCGTCGGGGACACCAGCTTTGAGGTAGGGCAGGTTGACCTGCAGCGTGCGCACCACGTGGCCGATGTACACGAGCGTGAGCACGCCGTAGATGGCGTACAAGCCGGTCTGGCTCAGCACCACGTCGCCGTCGACCTCGACGGTCGAGATGCGCCACGCCAGCAATCCGAGTGCCCCGACCAGCGGGATCGACCAGAACAGGTACTGGACGAGATCCCAGTACGAGCTGACCAACATCGGCTCGGCCTTCTTGGTCGTGGTGAGCTTGCGCCCGTCGGGCACATCGCGCACCAGGAAGTAGTACATGACGCCATAGATCCCCAGCACCAGACCGTTGAGCGCCATCGCCCAGCGCCATGCCATGTCGCCGCTGATCCCGAACCAGTCACCGAACAACGTGATCGCGATCCACGGCAGGGTCATCGCCGCCCAGGCGGAGCCGAAGTTGCCCCAACCGGCGTAGAAGCCCTCGGTGCGCCCGATGTACTTCGGTGGGAACCACTGGGCGACCATCTTGATGCCGATCACGAAGCCGGCACCCACCGAGCTGAGCGCCAGGCGGGAGATCAACATCTGGGTGAACGTGTCGGAGAACGCGAACACGATCGCCGGGACCGACATCGTGATCATCAGCCAGGTGAACACCACCCGTGCCCCGAACCGGTCGATCAGGGCGCCGACGACGATGCGGGCGGGGATCGTGAGCGCCACGTTGGCGATCAGCAGGACCTTGACGTGCTCTTTGGTGAGCCAGTCGGAGTTCTCACGCATCGTGCTCGACAGGGGAGCCAGGTTGAACCAGACGTAGAACGTCATGAAGAACGCGATCCACGTGAAGTGGAGGACGCGGATCCGTTCCTGATGGAAGTCGAGCAGCCGCGGCGGCGGCTCTGCGACGCCGGCGGTCGGTGACGGGTCAGCCATGTCGTGGTCTCCAGGTGGTCGGATGGGTCATCGGCGCTGCTTGACGCGCCGATCGTTGGTGACGTACTCGCGGTCCGGCTCGTCCCGATTCGCGACGACCTTCTGCCACGGCCGGAAGAAGTACTGCAGCGGCAGCGTGATGATGTGCACGAGCCGTGTGAACGGGAAGATCGCGAGGAAGGCGAAGAACGACAGCACGTGGAGTTTGATCATCCAGGGCAGTGACTCGACGTAGGTGACGTCGGGGCTGAGGCGGAGCAGCGAGCGCACGTACGGAACCATCAGCCCGGTCCCCCAGTACGAACCCCAGCGATATCCGATCGCCGTCCACAACCCGGTCGCGATCTGTACGGCGATCACCAGCAGCACCACGGTGTCCATCGGCGTCGTGACCCGTCGAATCCGAGGTGACGTCAAGCGGCGGATGATCAGCACGACGGCCCCGAAGCCGGCCCACAGGCCGAGCGCGAGCCCCGTGATCTCGAGCAGGTAGAGCCGCAGTGGCTCGCCGTTCCAGAGTTCGAACCCGCGCGGCACGATCAACGCCACGAGATGGCCGAGCAGGATCAACGACAGGCCCCAGTGGAACGAGATCGAGCCCCAATAGAGCTTCCGGCTCTCCAGCAACTGCGACGACAGCGACGACACGGTGAACTGCGCACTTCGCCACCGGACGGCCACGCCGACCACGGCGAGCACGGTCACGACGTACGGCAGAACACCGAACAGGAACTCGTTGGCGGTCATTTGCGCGCTCCGATCGAGACCGGTCGGTTTGCGGCGACCACAACGGTCGCCGCCATGAGGTGGCAGTACGGGTTGTCCGGCGCGGCCGACTCGAGCGTGTGGGCCATCGTGATGACGGTCCGCGGCAGGGCATCGACCAGATCGTCGAGCGGCTGATCGGTCGCTGCGAGGTACCGCAGGATCGGCTCGATGTGATCTGGCAACTCACCGCCGAGGTCGACGCCGGCGTCCTCCATCGAGCGCTTGAGATCGGCCATGAACTCGCCGCGGCGATAGTTGTCGCCCCACTCGACATGCCCGACGTACGGCACGAACGGGGCGTTCAGGTCGAGGGTCGCGGTGTGCAACTCCTCCCACTCGCCGAGCGAGAGCGTGCCGACCTCTTCGACGAACCTGCGCATGTGTCGCTTCACCTCGCTGTTGGGCTCGGCTGCGACGGCCGCCGTCAACATGGCGGCGGCGGACGGATTCGGATAGCGGTAGCCCAACGCGACGACCTCGGTGGTCTTCATCACGCCCCCCGCTTCGGAGGGGTGAGGTAGCCGAAACCGGTCTTGCCCTTTGCCGTGAGCGGGTCGCCGACCGCTTCGAGCGACATCTCACGGTGATACGGCGGGAGCACGAACCGGTCGTCCATCGTCGGCGTCGTCGTCATCTTGTAGATGGCTTCGGCCTCGTTCTCGGTCAAGCCGGCAGCTGCGAGCATCTCGATCGTGTCCGTCGTCGATGGAGCGGTCGACACTCTGGCGTCGCTTGTAGGTCCGCACCGCCAGCATCGACTTCAGCACCCGCTTGATCGGCTCGATGTCACCGACCGTGAACAGGTTGGCGAGGTACTCGAGTGGCAGCCTGGCCTTCTCGAGTTCGTCGAGCAGTTCGAAGTCGCGCCGTTCGTCGGGGATCTCGAGCTTGACGAGGTTCTGCTCGATGGTGCTCATCACGGGCGAGAGCGGCGGGACGTAGAACATCATCGCCTCGGTGCGGTACTCGGGATGCAGCGGGAACGCCATCCCCCACTCCTTGACGAACTTGTACAGCGGAGAGCGTTGTGCCGCATCGAGCCAGCCCTCGTCGATCCCGGCGAGCCGAGCCGCCGTGATGACGGCCGGATCGGACGGATCGAGGATCATGTCGAGTTGGGCGTCGAGGAGCTCGTCGTCGGGCAGCGCTGCGTTGGACTCGATCTTGTCGGCGTCGTACAACAGCACGCCCATGTACCGGATCCGACCGACGCAGGAGTGGGCGCACGCCGGTGCCTGGCCCGTCTCGAGCCGGGGGAAGCAGAGGATGCACTTCTCGGACTTGCCGCTGTCCCAGTTGTAGTACACCTTCTTGTACGGGCAACCCGACACGCACATCCGCCAGCCCCGGCACTTGTCCTCGTTGACGAGCACCACGCCGTCCTCGGCCCGCTTGTAGATCGCACCGCTCGGGCAGGCCGCGAGACACGACGGGTTCAGGCAGTGGTTGCAGATACGCGGGAGGTAGTTGAAGACCACCCGTTCGAGCTCCTCCATCTGAGCCCGAACCACCTCGTCGACGCCGTCCATCGACGGGTCGTTGGCGGCAAAGATGTCGGAGCCACCGAGGTCGTCGTCCCAGTTGGGCCCCGTCTTCACCTCGAGCGGCTTCCCCGTGATCTTCGAGATCGGGATGGCGGTCGGTTGCTGCTCGCCGGCCGGCGAGTTGAACAGGTCGCCGTACTGGAACGTGAACGGGTCGTAGTAGTCCTCGAGTTCGGGCAGCGCCGGGTTGAAGAACGCCTTCGCGACGCCTCCGCCCTTGGAGTGGAGGACGAGCTTGAGGCGGCCCTTCTTGTCACGATGCCAACCGCCCTTGTAGTGATCCTGGTCCTCCCAACCGGTTGGGTACCCGGTTCCCGGGCGGGTCTCGACGTTGTTCCACCACATGTACTCGGCGCCGTCGCGGTCGGTCCACAGGTTCTTGCAGGCAACCGAGCACGTGTGGCAACCGATGCACTTGTCGAGGTGGAACAGCATGCTCATCTGAGCTCGAACCCTCATCGGCCGGCCCTCCCATTCCTGGGCCCATTCTTGGGCTCGTAGTCGGGCCGCTCGATTCGGCGCAGATACACGAACGTGTCTCGATTGACCCCGGTGGGCCCCCAGTAGTTGAAGGCGTACGTGAACTGGCCGTAGCCACCGCTCATCAGCACCGGCTTCAGGCGGGTTCGTGTGAGCGAGTTGTTCATGCCGGCCCGCTTGCCCTCGCGGCGAGTGAGCGGGATGCCCACCGTCCGTTCGGTCGCGTGGTACACGAACACGGTGCCCCGAGGGATGCGTGACGACGTGGTGCAACGTTGGACGAACATCCCGTTGTCGTTGTAGAGCTCGACCCAGTCGTTGTCGGCAATGCCGAGATCGGCCGCGTCCTTGGCGTTGATCCAGATCGGATAGCCGCCACGCGAGAGCGTCATCATCCGCTCGTTGTCGCCGTAGGTCGAGTGGATCGACCACTTTCCGTGCGGCGTGATGTAGTTGAACAGGCGACCGTCCTGGCCCTCGGCCAACGATTCCTCGGTCTCTGACAGCATTGCGTGATCCGGCCGGGGCTTGTACACCGGAAGGTGCTCTCCCCACGCGATGTACTGCTCGTGATCGAGATAGAAGTGTTGGCGGCCGGTCAGGGTGCGCCAGGGAACCCCTTCTTCGACGTTGAGCGTGAACGGGCTGTACGCCCTGCCCTTGCCGATCAGACCGCTCCAGGTGGGTGTCGTCAGCACTCGACGCGGCTGCGAGATCAGGTCGCTGAACGTGATCTTGGTGTCGCGCTGGCCGGCGCCGAGATGCGTCAGACTCAGCCCGGTCTTGGCCTCCTCGGCCTCGAACGCCCGGTGGGCGAGCTCGCCGTTGCTCGCCGGGTCGAGGGCCAGAATCGCCTCGCACACTTCGCGGGCCCGCACGAGCGAGGGCCGGAGCGGCCCCTCGGCGTCGCGAGTGCTCTCATCGGGTTGTTTCCGGGCCAACTCGTCGTAGAAGTCGCCGACCTCGACCTTGAGCCCGTGGGCACCCACACCGTTGTCGCGGACGCCCTCGCCGAGCGACGTCATCTTGTCGTAGATCTTCGTGTAGTCGCGCTTCACGAGCTTGAATCCGGGCATCGTCTTGCCGGGGATCGCCTCGCACTCGCCGGCCCGCCAGTCCGCCACGGTGGGCTGTGCGATCTCCGCTGGCGTGTCATGGGCGAGCGGTTGCATCACGACGTCTTCAACCGTGGTTGGGAGCCGACCACCACCGGCCATGTCCGACACCTTCTTGGCGATCGACTTGAAGATGTCCCAATCGGACCTCGACTCCCACGCCGGCGGCACGGCAGCCTGCATCGGGTTGATGAACGAATGCATGTCGGTCGAGTTGAGGTCGTCCTTCTCGTACCAGGTCGCGGCCGGCAGCACGATGTCGCTGTAGAGCGCAGTCGTGTCCATACGGAAGTTGAGGTCGACGACGAGATCCATCTTCCCGATCGGGGCGTCGGCGGGAACGTTCACTTCGGCGACACCGTGGTCCTCGGGCTCGACCGCGATCGCCGTCGAGTGCGTGCCGAGGTAGTGCTTCATGAAGAACTCGTGACCCTTGGCGGAGGTGCCGATCGCGTTGCCACGCCAGATGAACCAGGTGCGTGGCCAGTTCTCCGGAGCGTCGGGATCGTCGATCGAGAACTCGAGGTCGCCCGACTTCAACCGCGCGACGATCTGGTCGACGACTTCTTCGTCCGAGTCGGCACCTCGTGAGCGGGCCCGGCGGACGACATCGATCGGGTTCTCCTTGAACTGCGGGAAGAACGGCAGCCACCCCTGGCGCACGGCACGGGCCTGGTGGTCGATCGTGTGGTCGTGGATCTCGGGGTGTTCCTCCGGGAGCGAGTCGTACTCGCGGTACCCCCGCTCGTACCGCCACTGGTCGGAGTGCACGTAGTGGAACGACGGCGTGTTCTGCTGTCGGGGCGGCATGCCCCAGTCGGCACCCATCGCGATCGCACCCCACGACGCATGGCAGACCAGCTTCTCCTGGCCGACGTAGTGAGCGAGCCCACCGCCGCTGACCCCGACCGAGCCGGTCAGCATGAGTGCGGTGATGCCGGATCGATACAGCAGGTTGTTGTGGTACCAGTGATTCGCACCGGCACCGATGATGATCATGTTCTTGCCCTTGGTGAGCTCGCCGTTGCGACCCCATTCGCGGGCGTACTTGACGACGGTGTCGCGGTGGATGCCGGTGTACTGCTCCTGCCATGCCGGTGTGTACGGCACGTCGGCGTCGTCGTAGCTCGCAGCATCGAAGCCACGCAGGCCTCGATCCACACCGAAACGGGCCATCAGGAGGTCGAACACCGTGGTGACCGTGACCGGACCTTCGGTGGTCTGGACGGTCCGTGTCGGAACCGAGCGAGTGATCATGCCCTCCGAACCGAAGAACTCGAGCTCGATCTCGGTCGATCCGTCGTTGCGATCGATGAGCGAGAGCTCGGGGGCGATCGATTGGTCGAGCACGCTGTCGTACAGCTCGAGGTTCCACGTGCCCTTCTCTTCGGTGGCCCAGCGATCACCGACCGCTCCGTTCGGCATGCGGGGCTCGTCGGCATCGGCATCCCACATCAGGAGCTTCCACTCGCCGTTCTCGGTCTGCTGGTACCGCGACAGGCGGTCGGCGCGGAGGTACTTGCCGGGTTTGCCGTCCTGGATCTCGACGAGGAACGGGAGGTCGGTGTACTTGCGTGAGTACTGCTCGAAGTAGTCGATCTTGCGATCACGGTAGAACTCGCTGAGCAGAACGTGATCGACGGCCAACCAGAACGCTGTGTCCTGCCCGGGGTTCGAGGGGATCCACCAATCGGCGTACTTGGCGACCTGCGAGAAATCGGGGCTGAACACGGTGAGCTTGGCTCCGGCATGCCGGACCTCGGAGATGAAGTGCGTGTCCGGCGTGCGGGTCATGTTGAGGTTGGCCCCCATCACCGCGATGAAGCGTGCGTTGAACCAGTCGGCCGACTCGTGGACGTCGGTCTGCTCACCCCAGATCTCGGGCGAAGCCGGCGGCAGGTCGCAGTACCAGTCGTAGAAGCTCATCACGACGCCGCCGATCAGCGACATGAACCGGCTCCCGGCGGCATAGCTGACCTGCGACATCGCCGGAATCGGTGAGAAGCCGGCCACTCGGTCGGGCCCGTGCTCTCCGATCGTGTGGATCGACCGACGCAGCGGCCATCTCGAGCGCCTCGTCCCAGCTGATGCGGCGGAACCCGCCCTTGCCACGGGCCTCCTGATACTTCTTGCGCCACTCGGGCGTCGCCTGGATGCTGGCCCACGCCTTGACCGCATCACCCATGTGCTCCTCCTTGGCGGAGCGATACATGTCGACGAGCACGCCGCGGGCGTACGGATACTTCACCCGCAACGGCGAGTACAGGTACCACGAGTACGAGATCCCGCGCTGACAGCCGCGTGGTTCGTACGGCGGCAAACCCTCCTCGAGTTCGGGATAGTCGGTGGCCTGGAGCTCCCACGTGACGATGCCGTCCTTGACGAAGACCTCCCACGAGCAGCTCCCGGTGCAGTTGACACCGTGGGTCGTCCGCACACGCTTGTCGTGCTGGAACCGGTTTCGGTAGAACTCCTCCCACTTTCGGGCACCGGGGTCGACCGTCTCGCGGCTCCATTGATTCATCGTGTGCTCCTCGTCGTCGATGCCAGGGTCCGGGCGTAGGGCTGACGCATGCCGCGCCAGGCGATCGCCATCCCGGTGAGCAGCACGGCGACCCCGATGACGCCGGCCAGGAGGAGCCAGTCGAACGAATCGGACGGCTGGTCGAGACTCGGCGCCTCGGCGAGAAAGGCGACCATCGAGCTGATTTCCTCGTCGGTCATCGGCCGGTCGGCGAAGATGGGCATCATCGTCGGTGATCCCGGGTTGGCGAGCCAGGCGGTCATGCCGGCCTCACCGCCGAGCCGGCTGTACACGCCCGTGAGGTCGGGGCCGAGGCTCTGCCCGCCGAGGTTGCCGATGTCACCGGCGACGTGACAGGAGGCGCACGCCGTTCCACCCTCGGCGAGACGCTGCGAACCGACGAACAGATCATGTCCGTCGTCGACATCGCCGGCGCCGGGCGGTTCCGGCGGAACCGTCTCGACGGGTGCGGCGTCCGCCTCGGCGTCTGGCACGGTGCCAGGCGCGGCCTCGGGAGCCTCACCTGTCGCGAGTCCGACGACGTGGTCGGTGATCGCGGCGACCTCGTCGGCGGACAGGCCGGCCACTGGTGGCATCACGGCGTCGTAGGGCACGCCCAGCACGTCGATCGGGCCACTCTTGCCCTCGTCGATGACCGTCGTGACGTACTCCGGGTCGGCAGCGGCAGGGTTCCCGGCAAGCGGTGGGAACGTGCCGGCGAGCCCTTCACCATCGGGCTGATGACATCCAGCGCAGTTCGTGACGTAGAGCTCGGCGCCCGGGTCCTGTTGCGCCGCGGGCGCTGCGGGCTCCGCCGGCATCTCGGATGCCGCCCGGACGGCAGTCAACGGCCCGATCGTCACCGCGAACACGACGACACCGACGGGGAGCAGGGCCGACCCGATTCCCCGTCGGCGATGTCGTTTCGGTTCGGACATGACGTTGCTTCGACCTCCGGCCCCAGACGGGCAGCATCCCTGAGTTGTTGACTGTCTGACTTCTTGATTCCTTCCGCATTCTGATCGCTTCGACAGATGACCTGAAGGGACCAAGGTCCCTACATCGGAACGTGTTGCCGATACCGCCGGCAATCGGGACCAGTCACCGGGTCCCGGGATCGGTCAGCTCAGGGCGACGCCGACCCCGGTGACGAACACCAGGGCGAATCCGAGCGCCATCTGCGTCAGACCGAGCACCTTCGCCGACGCTGGACGGCGATGCGCCGAGAGCGCCTGGAACACGGCGAGCGCGACGACGGCGCCGAACCCTGGCGCAAGCCGCGTGTCGAGCACGACGGCCACGACGCCGACAGCAATCGACGCAACCTGGGCGAACACGATCGACCCCGTGCCCGGGACTCCCTGCCTGAGGAAACCGATCTGCGCACGAACGAAGGGAATCGAGCCGACCACACGTGCCGCCAGGATCAACCACCCGCCGGCGGCGAGCTCGGGCGCGGCGCCGCCGGCGACGGCGATCGACGCGGCCGACGCCGCGACGCCGACCGCTCCGAGGAGTTCGGGCACGAGGCGGCGGCCACGGCTGCGGGCGTCATACCAGAGCTCGACGGCGATCATCGGTGCGGCCACGAGCACCGGGACCCACCACGACCAGCCGGCCAGCATCGTGGCAGCAACCACCGACGCGGCCATCGCGAAGATCTCGACGACCGAGACGATGAGTGCGATGCGCGAACGTTCGAGCCACCGGTGTCGATACCGGTCGACCAGCACCACCTTGATCGGGGTCCGGGACAAGAAGGCGAGCAACGTGGCGATCCCGATCATCACCCCGGCCACCGACGATGCGAGCATCAGACCCAGCACGACCGGCTCGATCGTCAGGCCCCACCCACCGTGCTCGCTCGGGACCGCCACAGCCCGCAGATGCGACCGTTCGTGCCCGTGATCAGGCGACCTGGGCGCAACCGAGGGCGAAGGATCGTCTGCGACGGTCATCGGAGCGAGTCGGGGTCGAGCGACGCCATCGGCATCGAGCCAAGCGTTCGCATCAGTTCGTGACGAGCACGAGTCCAGGCTTCGTGCAGCACGCAGGGCTGGTCGGCATCGCAGGCGGCGTCGGCGACGACGCACCGGCCGTCGTCGGTCGGCCCGTCGACGGCTTCGATCACGTCGAGCACGCTCAGTCGATCGAGCGGTGCCACGAGGACGTACCCACCGGTCGGGCCAGGATCGGACCGGACCCAACCGGCCTTCACCAGCGGTCCGACGACCTGCGGCACGAAGCCAGGAGTGGTGTCGAGCACCTCCGCGAGGCGCCGCGCCTTCACCCGGTCCGGTGACGCGCCGAGTTCGAGCATCGCCCGAACAGCGAGGTCGGCGCGGCGTGTGATCTCCAATCGCACAACGAGAACACTGGCCGATCGATGGGCGCCGAGTCCAGGGTCCTTCGTCCACCATGCGCCCGCACCGCCTCCGATCGACCGGTCGGCCACTCCCCCGACACCGACGCCCGCGGCCACCAGCGCAGGATCGGCGCCGCCGTTCGATCGACGACCTCGTCGTCTGGGACACTGGCCACATGATCTCGCTCGAACGCCGCGCCGACGTGTTCCTCCTCGACCTCGGCGACGGGGACAACCGCTTCGGCGCCGACACGATCGAGCGGATCAACCGCTCACTCGACGAGATCGAGCGAGCCGACGGTCCAGCGGCACTCGTGACCAAGGCGACCGGAAAGATCTGGTCGAACGGCCTCGACTTGGACTACATGGCCACCCTTGACGACTTCGTGCCGTTCGTGGCCGATGTCCAGCGGGTCATGGCACGTTTCTCGAACTGCCGATGCCGACGGTTGCCGCGATCCAGGGCCACGCGTTCGCGGGTGGGGCGATGCTCGCACTCTCGCACGACGTCCGCGTGATGCGAAGCGACCGCGGCTACCTGTGTCTTCCCGAGGTCGACCTCGGCATGCCGTTCGGTCCGGGCTTCTCCGCGCTGATCGCCGCCAAACTGCCACAGCCGGCACTGAACCGGATGGTCGTGCTCGGCGAACGCCTGTCTGCCGAGGTCGCTCATCAACTGGGAGTCGTCGATCACACCGCAGCACTCGTCGACGTCCTCCCACGAGCCGTCGGGGTCGCCGAACGGCTGGCTGCCACAGCGAAGCCCGTCATGGCGACGATCCGCTCCGACTTCTACGGCGAAGCGATCGCTGCCCTCCGGAGCGACTGAGACAGAGCCGCCACCCGTTCCGAGCACGGCGCAGCCCACCGCCGTCGGGTCCTCGGGTACGAGCACGTCGGCGACCGAGCGGGCTCCCGGGTACCTGCCCGCCGAGCGTCGACCGTAAGGTCGCCGGGTGTTCACCGTCGACGCGTTGCTGATCGGCCTCCTCGCAGCGTTCGTCGTGGGTCTGTCCAAGACCGGGCTGCCCGGCGCAGCGCTGGTCGCCGTCCCGATGCTCGCGACGGTCTTCGACGGCCGCTTGATCGCGGGCGGAACCCTCCCGATCCTGCTCGTCGCCGACCTGTTCGCGGTGTCGTGGTACCGACAACACGCTCGATGGGACGTGCTCCGTCCGCTCGCACCGTGGCTCGGTGTCGGATACGCCATCGGCATATCGTTCTTCGTGGCCGTCGGAGCGGCGACGGGGGCGATCGAATTCACCATCGGCGCGATCGTGCTCGGCATCGTCGGCCTCCAGGTCGTGCGAATGTGGCGCCGTCGCCCACCGGCCGAGGCGGGGCCCATCGTCGCCGCCACCCACGGAACCATCGGCGGCTTCACCACCTTCGTCGCCAACGCGGCGGGTCCCGTCATCAACACGTACCTCATCCGACTCGGCCTCCCCAAGCACGAACTGGTGGGCACGTCGGCGTGGCTCTATCTGCTGCTGAACCTGTCGAAGATCCCGCTCTACGTCGCACTCGGCGCCTGGTCGACCGGTGGACCGTTCTTCACCACCGAATCGCTGCTGTTCGACCTGGTAGTCATCCCCGGGGTCCTGATCGGTGTCGTCGCCGGTCGAGTCGTCTTCCGCCGTCTCCCCCAGGAACTGTTCACCATCGTCGTGTTGGCGCTATCGGCAGCCGGCGCGATCAAGCTGCTGATCTGACGACGACCGGCGGCGCGCCGGTACAGTCGTCGACCTGATGAGCGAGCGACCGGCCCGACGATTTCCGTCCGACTTCGTGTGGGGCGCCGCCACTGCGGCGTACCAGATCGAGGGAGCCGTCGCCGATGACGGTCGCCACCCTTCGGTCTGGGACCAGTTCTCGCACACCGAGGGCAAGGTGGCCAACGGCGACAACGGCGACACCGCGTGCGACCACTACCACCGGGTCGAGTCCGACGTGCAGCTCATGGCCGAACTCGGACTCCGGACCTACCGCTTCTCGATCGCGTGGCCGTGGGTGATCCCGGACGGGCGCACTCGCGCCAACCAGGCCGGGCTCGCCTGGTACCACCGCCTCGTCGACCTTCTGCTCGAACACGACATCACGCCGTGCCCGACGCTGTTCCACTGGGACCTGCCGACCGGCCTGGAGGAGATCGGCGGATTCCGCAATCGCGACGTCGTGAGCTGGTTCGCCGACTACGCAGCCCTCATGGCACAGGAGTTCGGAGATCGGGTCACCATGTGGTCGACGTTCAACGAGCCCTGGTGCTACGCCTACCTCGGACACGGGTCGGGTGTGCATGCGCCCGGCCTCAGGGATTCGAAGGCCGCCGTGACCGTTGCCCATCACCAGCTGCTCGCGCACGGGCTCGCCCTGCAGGCGATGCGGGCAGAACGCAACGGGCTGGCGCTCGGGATCGTCATCAACCCGTCCAACATCGTGTCCGAGGGCTCCGTCGCGGCAGATGAGAACGAGATGCGGCTCATCGACGGTATCCACAATCGGTGGTGGTTCGACGCGACCCTGACCGGCACGTACCCGGCCGATGTCCTCGACCGGTACGACCGCCTGGCCGAGGCCATCCAACCCGGGGACCTCGAGACCATCGCGCAGCCGCTCGATTGGATCGGCATCAACTACTACTTCGACATCCTCGTTCAGCAATCGGCCCAGCGGGGCGAGCAGATGGGCGAGTACCCGACCGTCGTCGGGACCGAGCCGTCACCCGTCCGACCGGTGCACACCGACATGGGCTGGCCGATCACGCCCGACGGCCTCACCGAGGTGTTGGTCCGGTTGCATCTCGAGTACCCCGATCTCCCTCCGTTGTACATCGCGGAGAACGGCGCTGCCTACGACGACCCCGTGGTCGACGGTCGTTGCCGGGACGAGCGCCGGATCGACTACCTCGACCTCCACCTGCGAGCCGTCCTCGACGCCATCGACGAAGGGGTCGACGTGCGGGGCTACTACCAGTGGTCGCTGCTCGACAACTTCGAGTGGGCCTTCGGATTCGCCAAACGATTCGGCATCGTGCACGTCGACTTCGACACACTCGAACGAACTCCTCGCGACAGCGCATTCTGGTACCGAGACGTGATCGAGCGACACGGTCTGTCGGCGCGTTCGATCTGACCGTCGGCGCGCTGCCTGCGCTTCCGGCGGCAGAGGACGGTTGACTTCGCAGCAGCGACCGTGAAGCGTGGCACCATGACGATCCAGCCCTCATTCGACGCTCCTGGCCCAGGACAGTGGAGCCTCGACCGCTCCCACTTCCCCGGCGGCACCACACCCATCTCGGAGTGGCTGATCGCCGACTGCATGGCTGCCGGGATGGAGAAGGTCTTCGCCGAGGTCGGCGTTCCTGCGAAGTGCATCGAGGCCCGTTTCGTCAACGGGTTCATGTACACCCGCCTGGTCCCGCTCATCGGTGGCGACAGGCCGCCGGCAAAGCTGCCGCCGACGCCGATCCTCAAGATCGCAACGAGGGTCCACCCTGCGTTCCGGGCTCGCACGAAAGCCGCCAGTCGATCGCTCACCGATCGCACCTTCGTCGATGTCGTACGCGACTGGGACCAGTCCACCCGGCCCCGTCTCGTCCGACGCAATCTCGAGTTGCAGGCCGTCGACATCGGCACCATCAGCGACGCCGAGCTCGACATCCATCTCGGTGAGCTCCTCGATCAGCTGCACGAGAACCTGGCACTGCACTTCGAGTTGCACGGTCACGACCTCGGCCCGATCGCCCGATACCTCCATGCTGCGATCGGCTGGGGCCTCGACCCGACGCCTGCGACGGCAGCCCTGGCGGGCGCGTCGCCGAGTACGGCCCGGCCGCTCGCCCGACTGGCCGAGATCCGGCGGATCATCGACGAATCCGATGCAGACGTCCGAAACCTCGACGACGCGCGTGCAGTCTCACCGACCGCACGGGCCCTGATCGACGAGCATCTCGCGGAGTACGGCAACGTGCTGGCGACCGGCTACGACATCACTGCGTTCACGCTGGCCGAACTGCCGGCGGTCTTGCTGAGCAGCATCCGAACCGCGTCGCCGCCATCGAACGACGACAGCGAACGGGTGACGAACCAACTCCGCGCACAGGTCCCGGGCAGCGCCCGGGTCGAGTTCGACCAGCTGCTCGGCGACGCGCGTTCCGTGATGGACATGCGCGACGACAACGGGCCGCAGACGGTCGAGTGGCCGACCGGGCTGCTCCGGCGAGCGCTGCTCGAGGCCGGACGGCGTCTCGTCGCCCACGGCGCCCTGCTCGAGGTCGAGCACGCACTCGAGCTCACGCCCGACGAGGCCCGGTCGGCATGCAGCGGTCGCTTGCCGACCGCGACCGAGATCGCCGCACGGTCACAGTCGCGAATCGCACGTCAACGGCTCCATCCTCCCGTCGTGCTCGGGCCCGACGAACCCGAGCCTCCCCTCGACGTCATGCCGAAGCCGCTGGCCGACATGGTCGCGACCGTGAAGACCGCGCTGACGCATCTCGGAATGGACGGCGCGGCGGCGTCCGACCCGTACGTCGGGGTCGGCGTCGGTGAGGAGATCTACACCGGACGGGCTCGGGCGGCCGAAACCGCCGACGAGGCGATCGAGAAGCTCGAGCCGGGCGACGTGCTCGTGGTCAGGGCCACATCACCCGCCTTCAACGCGGTGCTGTCGGTCGCCGGCGCGGTCGTGACCGCGAACGGCGGAGCGCTCTCGCATGCCGCCGTGCTGGCCCGCGAACTCGGGATACCGGCCGTGGTCGGCGCAGTCGGGGCTCCCGACATCCCGGACGGAGCGACGGTGACGGTCGACCCGGTCGCAGGTCGAGTGACCGTCAGCTGACGCCGAGCAGGTCGACGACGAAGATCAGCGTCTCGTTCGGCGCGATCACGCCGCCTGCACCCTGGGCGCCGTACCCCAACTGAGGCGGGATGTGCAGGGTTCGACGGCCACCGACCTTCATCCCTGCGACGCCGTCATCCCATCCCCTGATGACCTGACCGGCCCCGAGACCGAACCGGAACGGCTCCATACGATTCCACGAGGCGTCGAACTCGCCGCCGGTCGACCACGACACGCCCACGTAGTGGACGGTCACGTCGTGACCCGCTGCGGCTTCGTCGCCGTCGCCGACGATGTCGTCGGTGACGACGAGTTCGCTGGGCGGAGCAGTGTCGGGCACGGTGACGTCTGGCTTGCGCATCCGGTCACCGTACCGGCCGATCCACGGCGGCCGGTCATCCCGTCGGGCTGCGACCGAACCGGGTCAGGTCACCGATTCGATCGCCTCGGCCAGGCCCTCCGGGTCGGCGACGCTCACCCACAGCGCCGAGTGGTCCTTGAACCCGATCACCTTCGGAATCCGTTCGACGAACTCGATACAGAGTCCGCGCTGGCGGTTCGTACCGAACGTCAGGCCATCGTCGGCGAAGCTGAGCCGCAGACCGACCGAGG
The DNA here is from genome assembly GCA_963792905.1 of uncultured Acidimicrobiaceae bacterium. Lineage (GTDB taxonomy): Bacteria > Actinomycetota > Acidimicrobiia > Acidimicrobiales > Ilumatobacteraceae > Ilumatobacter. The sequence continues at coordinate 160,582 of CAWBYE010000019.1, read as the reverse complement.
TGTACCAGCGATGAGGGCCGGTGATCTCGGTGTGGTCCACGTTGTCGAGCGTGGTCACGACGCGCCGGCGCCCGAACGTGGCAACGAGCGAACCGTCGTCCCCGACCGTCACTCCATCGTTGGTGCCGACCCCCAGGGCGAGGAACATGGCCTTCCAGCGCATGTCGAGCCGGTACGGGAAGAACTGCTTGCTCACTTCACGGCCTCGATGATCTGCCGGATCTCGGGCCACGCAGCTGCGAATCCTGCGTGCAGCGGACGCTGCTCGACCTCGTCGGGCGAGTCCCATGCGACTGCGTCGGTCTCGAAGTTGATCGACGAGCCGAACTCGCCGGGCACCTCGACGACGAAGGTCGTGTACGACCAGTCGTTCGCCGGCGCGAACACCGTCTGACCGAGCACCTCGTGACCGTCGGGAATCACCCCGACCTCCTCCGAGGCCTCTCGCAGCGCCCCGTCCAGTGGCAACTCACCCTCGTCGAGTGCACCTCCCGCACACGACCACGTCCCGCCCTCGTGCGCGAACGCCGACCGTTTCTGGAGCATGACCCGAGGGCCGTCCGGAAACCTCACCACGAACACGACACCCGCAGCCCCGTGGACACCCCAACGCACGCGCCCGTCGGAGCACGTCATGAACCCGTCGCCGGAGCGGCGCACGGTCACAGCTCCCACAGCTGTCGGGCTGCGGTGATCGTCGGCATGCCGATCTCACCGGCCGATGCACTCTCGGGGCGGTACGCCTCGCCGAGCAACGAACTCAGTGTCGCACCGACGCTGTAGGTGAGCGACTCCAGGTCGTAGCCACCCTCGAGAACCACGAGCAACCGACGCGCCGGCACGAGCGATTGCAGGCGAACGGCAAGGTCGGCATAGTCGCCGGCCGTCAGACCCAGGCCGGCGAGCGGATCATTGCGGTGGCCGTCGAAACCGGCCGAGACGATGAGCCAGTCGGGAGCGAACTGCTCGATCCTGGGGACGACGACCTGGTCGAACGCCGCCCGCAAGGTATCGCCCGCGGTACCCGCCGGGAACGGCAGGTTCAGGTTGGTTCCGAAGCCGAGGCCGTTCCCCGTCTCGCGCAGGAGACCGGTTCCGGGATACAGCGGTGATTCGTGCGTCGAGACGTACAGCACATTGGGATCGTCGTAGAAGATGTCCTGGGTGCCGTTGCCGTGATGCACGTCCCAATCGACGATCGCAACCTTCTCGCCACCTGACGCGAGCTTGGCGGCTCCGACTGCAGCATTGTTGAACAGGCAGAAACCCATCGCCCGGTCGCGAATCGTGTGATGCCCTGGCGGCCGCCCAGCAGCGAACGCCACGTCGCAGTCGCCGGCCCGGAGTGCGTCGATGCCGCCGAGAACGGCGCCGGCACTTCGTCTCGCGGTGGCCCAGGAACCGGGCGTGGCAACCGTGTCGGGGTCGAGATTGCCACCACCTGCAGCGCAGAACTGTTCGACCGCCGCGACATAGTCGGGCGCATGGACGCGGTCGAGATCCACGACGTCGACCAACTCGGGTACCCGCCATTCGGTCGCGTCGTCGAGACCGGCTTCGTGCACACCAGCGAGCGCAGCGTCGAGCCGACCACGGTGCTCCGGGTGCCACGCGGGCGTCTCGTGCTCGTCGTGCTCAGCGGCAGCGAAGACGATCAGCGGGGCGTTCACGCCTCCAGCCTGGCACCTGAACGCAGCACAACCCACACGCAACGCCACGATCGACCTCTGGCCACTACGGTCGCACCATGGGGCGACTCGACGAATTGGACCTGACCGCGAGGCTGAGCACGAAGGAGTACGAAGAACGGCTCGTCGCCGGTCAGCGGCGCTTGCTCTCGCTGCGACTCGATCTCGGCGGCCATCTCGAGAACCCTGAGATCGGGCCCGGAGTGCTCGTGGTGTTCGAAGGCTCCGACGCCGGCGGCAAGGGCGGCTCGATCAGACGAATCGTCGAGCCGCTCGATCCACGTCACTACCGGGTGTCGGCGTTCTCCAAGCCGACGTTCGACGAGAAGCGCAAACACTTCCTGTGGCGATTCTGGGCAGACATTCCGGGACTCGGCGGCTTCGCCCTGTTCGACCGCAGCTGGTACGGCCGGGTACTCGTCGAGCGGGTCGAGGGCTATGCCACCACCGAGCAGTGGCAACGCGCCTACGACGAGATCGTGCAGTTCGAGCGGAATCTTGTGCTCGAGGGTCTCATCATCGTCAAGTTCTGGCTGCAGGTCAGCCCGAAGGAGCAGCTCCGGAGGTTCCAGAGTCGCCAAGAGGACCCGCTGCGCCGCTGGAAGCTGACGGACGAGGACTGGCGAAATCGAGACAAGCTCGATCAGTACACCCAAGCTGTCGAGGAGATGTTCGCCAGGACCGACCACGAACTCGCGCCCTGGCACCTCGTGTCGAGTGAGCAGAAGAAGTGGGCGCGCATCGTGATCATCGAGACGCTCATCGAACAGATCGAGGCCGGCCTCGACTCATTCCACAACCCGGTCGCCGACCGCACCGGCTGGGCCTGACCGTCGTCGGCAATCGTCAGCCGACGTCTGCGGAGTTCATCGCGAAGGAGCCGCCGGCAACCACGCGAAGGCGCTGAGCGTGCGACCGGCGTGCACGAGCCAGGCCGAATGGCCGTCCACGACGAGGTCGATCTCGTCCAGTCCGACCGGCGCCAGGTATTCGAGTTCGGCCGTGCCGACTCGTTCGCGCCCGGCGAGCACCGACTCGAGGACGGCCCACTGGGCCGCGTTGTTCACGTGATCGAACGGGTCGAGATCGGTCTCCCGGAATCGCCACCGACGGGCGTCGGCATCGGGCCGAGGACCCGGCAGCCCGAGCTTGGATGACACGGTCCGGCCCCCGGCGGCGTCGCCGTACCGTTCGAAGAACTCGGTGTCGAGGCGGGTGGGGCGACCGGTTTCGACGTCGATCTGCACCCACAGGCTGACCGCCTCGACCGCGATGCCCTCGGCGCCACGGATCGACGTCCGCCGCTCGGCCCAGGAGCGGCCGGCTCCCGTGCAGAACGTGGTCAACTCCACGGACTCGTTCAGCCGGCACGGCCGCTCGACCCGAATCATCGTGCGGCGCACCAACCAGCCCATTGCGTTCGGCAGTGCTGCGTCGATGGCATCGTCGCTTGCGACGTCTTGGAGGTACCGGCCGACCGCATCGAGCCGGAGCTCACCCCGTGCGTCGACGTCACCCAGACGAACCGTTCGCTCGGCCGTGAAACGCCGGCCCGCTTCGGAGGGCGGCAGCAACTCGATCGCCGGCCGAACACTCATCGTTGTCCACCGTCGCGCAGCATGACGATGGAGTGTTCACCGTCGGTTCGTACCGTCTCGAATCCGAGGTCCTGGTAGAGCGACATCGCCGGATTGCGACGGTCGACACTGAGGCTCACCCGCGGCACGGCCTCGAGCACCGACCGCAACAGCGCCGTTCCGATACCGCAGCCACGCCGATCGGACACCACAGCAACACCGAGTTCGGGCGTGTCCGGATCGACGAATCCGAAACCCTCGACTCGGCGAACCCAGGCCGCGCCGATCGGCCGGCCATTGCGGTCTTCAGCGACGCGGCCGACATCGCCGGGGCGGGTGCCGAAGCCCGCGTGGTATCTCGCGATGTCGGGCTCGTCGAGGATCGCACGCACGAACGGAGCCGCACCAGCCGGTCGATACAGCGCCAGATACTGCATGTCGGTGATGAGCGCCTGGTCGTCGGTGGTCGCAGGGCGGATTCGCATCCCACCGGGCAGCGAGCGCGCCCATATCGCATAGAGCGGATCGCCGGTGGCGCCGGGATTGCGGAGCTCGACGGTCGGTGGGCCGAACCCGCCACCGATGGCGAAGTACGTTGCGACGATCGAACAGCGTTGGCGATCATCGGCGGCCAGCCACGCCCGGATGGCCTTCGTCGGGAAGCAACGGTTCGAGAAGGTCACGACGAATGCGCCGCCGGGCCGGAGCACTCTCGCGACCTCGTCGAACACCTCGACCGGACGGGTGAGGTAGTCGATGGAGGCACAGCAGGTGACCGCATCGAACGTGGCATCGTCGAACGGCAAGTTCGAATCGACGTTCAAGTCGTGCACGAGCGTGTCGGTCGCGGCGTCGTTCGCAGCCAGTTCCGTGCCGTTCATCCCGAGCGCCACGAGTCGTTCCGGAGCTTGCGTGAAGTGCGAGACCCACGACGAACACAGGTCGAGCACCTGCCCGGTCAGGTCCAATTCGTCATACAGCGCTCCGACCGCCGCGATGGCGCCCGGATCGATGTGGGTCACCAACCGTTCGAACGAGTAGAAGTCCGAGTCGGACGTCTCGTCGGCACGATCGAAGAAACCGTCGGGGAACTCGGTCACGCCGTGACCGTACTCCCGGATACCGAGCGGCGCTCGACGACCGAGTCGGCTGGACCCATGCCCGATCGATTCGGCACACCGCGCCCCGCAGACCGGCGGGCGATCGCCGTCGACGAACTCCTCTGGCACGACGGACCCGTCGAGCACGCGGTGTGTGTCGCCATGCACCCGATGGAGTTCGAACGTCCTGGTGACACCCCGGTGGTCGTGGAGCCGGGCACACGACCCTCACCGTGCTCGGCGCAGCGAACCGCGCTCGATCGTGCGCCTCGTCCGAAGGTTCGAGGTGATCGATCTCGCGGAGCAATCGACTGGACTGGCCGCATCACCACCAGCGGCTCGATCGGATGCCCCGCGTCGTCAGGTGAACCGGGCAACCGGCAGGCTCAGCGCCTCGATGCTCGACCCGTCCCGCGAATACACGAGCACCAAGGTGGTTTCACCGTCGACGACATCGACCATGAGGTCGAGCACCGATGGCTGGTCGCACCCGTCCGGCGAGAACCACGGGTGCAGGGAGATGAGCGCCGGGCCGGGCGGCACCTCGAGCTCGACCTGCTGCGTGCCGCCGAGGATGCTGGGCGGGAAGCCGTCAGACTCGATCCGCTGCGTCCGGCACACGTCAGAACCGTCTCCGACAACCAGCGCATCGCCGCCGATCGACTCCGTCAGCGACTCGCCGAACGCACGGAGGTTCGGCGCCGACAGCACGATCAGACCGGTTCCTTCGGCCGGCGGGAGCGGAGCCTGACCACCACGTTCGAACAGGTTCGGAGCGTTCACGCCTCCGACATCGTCGCTGTTCGTGAAGACGAGCGTGATCTGTTCGCCGTCGACCGCGTTGAACATGCCGGCCCGCTCGTCTCCGTCCGGGCCGGCTCCGGCTCCGACGACGACCAGGCTGTAACCGCCCGGCGCCGAGACGTAGTCGGACGACTCACCGAAACCGATGTCTTCCGCGAGCAGGATCGGTCCATTCGTGAACGTGCGGCGCCCCCACACGTCGATCGGCGCCGTCTCGCCCTCGGGCCCGACCCAGAGATTCACGACACGATTGGCACCCTCGAACGTCGAGGGGTCGGGCGACGGGAGTTCGGACGGCGCGCCCGACGTCGAGTCCGGATCGGACCGTGCGGTCGTGGCCTCTGGCCGACTCGCAGATGCCGTCGACTCGACCACTTGCCCACGTGCGTTTTCGAGGACCGGTGGCTGCTCGGCATCGCCGTCGGAACCGCCGCACACGCCGACGGAGCACGCTAGGGCTGCTGCAAGAGCTGCACGAGCGAACTGGTGTCCCACCGGCGCCCCCCTCGATCGATGACCTGCTTGTAGAACTGGTCGACGAGCGCCGTGACCGGGAGACGGGCGCCGATGCGCTCGGCCTCGGCGAGGCAGATGCCGAGGTCCTTGCGCATCCACTCGACAGCGAACCCGTGCTCGAACTCGCCGGCGGCCATCGTGCGGGCTCGATGCTCCATCTGCCAGCTCGCCGCCGCACCCTTCCCGATCGTCTCCACGACCTCGTCGATGTCGAGGCCCGCCTGCTGAGCGAACGCAACACCTTCGGCGAGACCCTGCACCAGCCCGGCGATGCAGATCTGGTTGACCATCTTGGTCGTCTGACCAGCGCCGGCGTTCCCGAGCCGACGACACTCCTTGGCGTACGCCATGATCACGGCACGCGCCGAATCGAACACCTCAGGAACGTCGGCACCACACATGACGGTCAGCTGCCCGTTCTCTGCGCCTGCCTGACCTCCGCTGACCGGTGCGTCGACGAATCCGAGGCCGCGCTCGGCACAGGCAGCTGCCAGCTCCCGCGCCACGTCAGCAGATGCCGTGGTGTGGTCGACGAGGATCGCACCACGTTCCATCGCACCGACCGCCCCGGAGGGACCGAAAGCGACGGAGCGGACGTCGTCGTCGTTGCCGACGCACATCATGACGAGCTCCGCCCCTTCGACCGCCTCCGCGGGCGTCGGTGAGGCTTGGTGGCCGTACACGGCCACCCATGCGAGGGACTTGGACGCCGTGCGGTTGTACACCGTCACGTCGTGTCCCGCTTTCGCCAGGTGGCCCGCCATCGGGCCGCCCATGACGCCCAGTCCGAGAAATGCGATCCGTGCCATTCACCGAGTCTCGCAGGTCGCCCGGAGCCTCTCGCGTACCGTGCCCCGACTGCGGCCAGGCGATCGGTCAGACTGTCTCCATGCCGGCAGAGACCGTGTCCCGAACTTGGACGATCGCCAGCTGGATGGTGGCGGGGATCGACGCGGCCGAGATCGGCAGAGTGCTCGACCGAATCGACACCGACGCCATCGCCCTGCAATCGCTCCGAGAGAACGATGCCGAACAGATCGCAGATCGACTCGGTGTCGACTGCACCTGGGAATTGTCCTACTACCCGACGAGCCGCCTCTTGCCGGGCACGGCACGTGGGTTGGCGGTGTTGAGTCCACACTCGATCGACGACTCGGTGAGCTTCGTCACGAACAACCATTCGTCGACGTGGTCGCGACAGCGCAGGATCGCCCACTTCGCCGTCGTGCGACGTCCGGACCATTCCGGGTACACGATCGGACATGCGGTCGGGTCGCCGGATCCCGAGTCGATGGGGCGACCGCCGGCGCCACTCGTGTGGTTCCGGCCTGCGCAGGTCGGCATCGACGGAGATCGTGCCGTCGAAGTCCCCGATCAGGCGGACATCGTCGTTGTCGACGCGTCGACGCCGCTCCCAGGGACGGCGCCGCTGCTCACGGTCACGTTCGAGATGCCCTGGGTCCAGGGCGACTATCCGACGCTCTGACAGCAGTTCCCGACGCTACTTCTTGGCGACCTTTTCGGCTTTCTCGGCCGGTTCGGCCTTCTCGGGCTTCTCGGGCTTCTCGGGCTTCAGCACACCCTTGGCCAACGCGTCGTCGAGATACTCCTCGGCGGCCTCCGATGAGACCTTCAACGCCGGTGAGATCTCCGAGATCAGGTTGACCCTCGCGCGCTCGTACATCGTGCGCTCGGCTGCCGACAGCGACGCGTCACGGTTGCGGGCGGCGAGGTTTCGCACGACCTCGGCGACCTGGTACACATCGCCACTCTTGAGCTTTTCCTGGTGGTTCTTGAAACGTCGGCTCCAGTTGGACGGCACCCGAGGGTCGGGCTTGGCGAGCACGGCGACGAGGTCCTCCAGCTCATCGGCACTGACCGGAGGACGTACGCCGACTCCTTCGGCCATGTCGATTGGCACTTTGAGGACCATCTCGCTGATGACCGTCTCGAGAATCAGGTATTCCTTCTTCTCGCCGAACGCCTCCATCTTCTTGGTGCCCTTGACGACGCATGCGCCGTGCTGCGGGTAGATGACGGTTTCGCCCTTCTTGAAGTTCACGCAGTGCCTTTCGCGTTTGGAGATGTCACCGGTCAGGCCCGGAACAGCGGTGACCCAGGCTACAGCACCCCCGACAGGATTCGAACCTGCGACCGTGTCATTAGAAGGGACATGCTCTATCCGGACTGAGCTACAGGGGCTTCGCCAATCTATCGGCTGTGCGCGGTCCACCAGATCGGTCCGGTCGGACGGCCTCACCCCGTTCCGTCGTCGCGTCGACCGAAGCGTTCCTCGCCCGATCTCTGATCAGAAGATCGTCTCGATCGATCGGCCCGGTGACCCGTCGGCTCCGCCGGGCGCACCCGGTTCGCCGCCCTCGACCGTGGTGTCGGCGACCGTGAGGTCGGCGTCGCCGGCGTCCCACCAGCCCACCGAGTCGCCTCCGGACGACCCTGGGCCCGGGGCGGCCGAACTGCCACCACTCGAACCGCCCTCGCCGCCGACCTGGCCGTTGCCATCGACGCCGCGACGTCCGGCCGACCCGGGGTCACCTCCGGAGCCGCCGGCACCGGCACGGCCCCCACGGATGACGGTGCCGCTCATGTCGATCGCGCCCACCTGATCGGTCAGCAATCCGACCGAACGACCGCCGGCACCGCCACCACCGTCGCTTCCGGATCCGCCCGCACCGCCGCCACCGCCACCGCCACCCGACCCTGCGGTCTCGAGGAACGTGGAGACACCGGCGGCGCCGTCACCGGCGCGGCCACCAGGGCCGCCAGCCGCACCCGAACCGCCATCACCGCCATCACCGGCCGTGCCACCGATGATCGACGAATCACGGATGAGCACCGAGGCGGCGCCGACGAGCCAGGCGCCGACCGAACCGTGACCTCCGGCGCCACCACCGCCGGCGGCCCCGCCCGTGCCGCCACCGCCACCGCCGCCGCCGCCGCCACCGTCGTGGACGAGCAGCCCGCCGCCACCTCCGCCGCCGCCGCCGCCCGCGCCTCGTTCGCCGGGCCGACCGGCTCGGCCATTCGAGCCACACGGGCCCGCGGCGACACCGGTGCCACCATCTCCGCCGTCGCCACCGAAGCCGCCGGCGCCGCCGCCGCCCGGCTCGCCGTTGTCGCCGGGCTCGCCACCGGTCCCGCCTCGGTCGAGTTCGCCGGATTCGCCGGCGGCCAGGCCGCTACCGCCGTCGCCACCGGCACCACCGTTGCCGCCAGCGGCACCCGCAGACGGTGGATCGGCGGGGGCCGATCGACCGGATTCGCCCGCCGTCGCATCTCGGTCGCCGTCGCGGCCATCGGCGCCCTGCCCTGCCCGGCCGGCCTCGATGATCACCTCCGAGATCACGATTCGATCGACCGCCTGCGTCGCAAGCCCGATGCTGGGCCCTGATTCGGCGTCTCCGGCGCCGATACGAGACCGATCGACGAGAAGATCCCCGACGCTGGTCGCCACCATGCCGTAGGCAGTCTCGCCTCCAGCAGCGCCTGTCCCCCGGATCACGACGGCCGACACGGTCGCACGATCGGAGTCGAACACGAGCAGTGTTCCCCTCACCTCGGCCGGCTGATCGGCGTCACGGGTCCAGTCGTCGACGTACCCGCCGTACAAGCTGGTGCCGGCGTCGAGAACTCCCCCACTGGTCGTGTACTCGCCGTCGATGCTCCGGAGATAGATGTCGGTTGCCAGACCGCTGGTGAACGCAACAGCCCTGGCGAGGGTCTGGAGTGGGAACTCACGCGAGCCGACGTTGCCGTCGCTGCCAGCGGCACCGTCGACGAACACCGCCTGATCGGCGTCTTCGAACACGTCGATCCGCACCTCATCGGTCGCCACGTCTCCCGCGCGGCCGGTGACGTCGACCTCGAATCGCAGCGTGGACGGGCTGTCGGGAGCCTCGAAGACGGCGTCGTTGCCCCGGATCCTGCCCTCTCCGGCAGTCACGTCGGGTCCGGCGACCTGTCTCCAGACCACCGATTGTGTCGCTTCGGTCATGTCGGTCGCCGTCAACGTCACGTCGGCTCCGGCGTCGACCGCCTGGTCCTCCCCGGCATTCGCGTTGGCCGGAGGCGGTAGGACCGTCGTCGTCGAGGTGGTGGACGTCGACGTGGACGTGGTGCTCGTCGAACTCGTCGTCGAACTCGCCGTGGTACTCGTCGAGGGCGCCGGCGACGCCACCGGCGGGGCCGCCGTGAAGGTCGTGGCGGGCGTCGCCACCGTCCCACCGGAGCCGGAGCGTGCGACAACGGCGATCGTCCCGGCGAGCAACACGACGGCAGCGACGATGCCGAGTCCGATCAGGTATTTCGGCTGTGTGGCGGCCCGTGGGTCACCCGGAACTCCGGGAGACGGGACCGGCTCGGGCGGGACTCCGTCATGAGGCCCGAAGGGGGTGGTCACCTGACCAACGGTAGTGGCGCGACGCTCACGGCGAGTGGCACCCGGCGACCTCAGCCGAGCGTCCGGCGGAGGAGATCGAGCGCCGAGATCACCGAGAACTGCCGCATCTGCTCCCGAAGGCCCGGAAGCCGCAGGGTTCGGGTCAGCGCACCGTCTGGCCACACGAGCCCGATACAGAGCGTGCCGGCCGGCATGCCGTCCTGCTCAGCAGGTCCCGCGACGCCCGTCAGCGCGAGCCCGACGTCGGCGCCGAGCACACGTCGCGCCCCGTCCGCCATCTCCCGGGCTGCCCCCTCCGAGACGACCGGGCCGTCGCTCACGCCGAGCACGTCGCGCTTCACCTCCGTCGCATACGACACGATCGAGCCCCGCAGGACCGCGCTCGAACCGGGAATCTCGGTCAGGCGGGCACCCACGAGACCGCCGGTCACCGACTCGGCCAACCCGAGCGACCACCCCCGTACGCGGAGCAGATCGAGCACCACGGATTCCATCGACTGGCCGTCGACGCCGAACACGATGTCGTCGATCTCGGAACGCACCCGGGTCTCCCAGTCGTCGAGCAACGCCCGGCAGCCGTCGTGATCGGCGGCCTTCGCCGTGAGTCGGACCTTGAGCCCGTTCCATCCGCTCGCCAGAAACGCCAGGGTCGGGTTGCCGGCCGCGTCGAGCGAACCGATCACCTCGTCCAGCCGTTCGTTCAGGCCGCTCTCGCTCTCACCCCAGGTGAGCAGGATGCGGCTCGCGATCACCGACGGGTCCCCGCTGCGGCGCTTCAACTCCGGCAGGATGCCGCGTTCGAACATGTCCTTCATCTCGTGTGGCACACCCGGCACTGCGAAGACGACTCTCTCGACGCCGTCGACGTCGACGGGGCAGACGAGCCCTGGCGCAGTGCCTCGGGTCTGCGGAATGATCGCGGCGCCAACGGGAACCAACGCCTGGCGCAGGTTGTTGTCGGCCATTCGCCGGCCCCGGCTCTCGAACATCGTTCTGATGACGTCGGCGACCCCGTCATCGATCACCAGGTCGGCACCCATCACCGATGCGATCGCCTCACGCGTCAGGTCGTCGTGAGTCGGGCCGAGCCCGCCACACATGATGACCGCATCGCTGTCGGCCAGCATGCGGCGCAACATCGCAGTGATCCGGTCGATGTTGTCGCCGACCTTGACCTGCACCAGCGAATCGACGCCGTGGGCCGCCAGCTGTTCTCCCATCCAGGCCGAGTTGCTGTCGATGATCTGCCCCAGCAGGAGCTCGGTCCCGACTGCCAGCACGTCACAACGCATCGTCAGCGAGCGCCAGACTCGGCCAACGCTCGCTCCGTCACGTGCGAGTACCACAGGTACTGGATCGCGCTGATCAGCGACAGCGCCACGGCGATCCAGAGCAACCCGAGCCAGAGCCACTCGCCATCGACGGCGAACCACGGCCACAGGGCGAAGCCGACGGCCAGCTGCTGGAACACGGTCTTCCACTTGGCCAGCCGGCTGGCCGGGATGCTGACACCCTTCGAGGCCACGAACGTGCGGTACACGCTGATGATGACCTCACGGCCGGCGATCAGTGCGACGGGAAGAATCGGGAACACATCACGGCTCACCAGAGTGAACATCGCTCCGAGTACCAGCACCTTGTCGGCCAAGGGATCGAGGAACGCACCAGATGCCGTCGTTCCGTGACGCCTGGCGAGGTAGCCGTCGATACCGTCGCTGACACAGAGCACGAACCAGAGCCCGAACGCGAGCCATGAGCCCTGGTTGTGATCCGGGATCACGAGGAACATGACCGGCGAGACGACCAGGCGTCCCACCGTGATCGCGTTGGCCCAGGTGGCCAGTGAATTCGGATCGACAGGCATCAGTCGTCATCCTCGCCGATGATCGACCCGCCGGCGGCAACGAGATCCGGACCGAGGGCGTCGACGATCTCGACGTCGGCGAACTCGCCTGGGACGAGCGCCGAGTCCACGTGGATCACGCCGTCGATCTCGGGCGCCTCGCGAACGCTGCGTCCGACGCCGGGCTCGTCGACGAGCACGCGGACCGTTCGCCCGATCATGTCGTCGCGACGTGTGGCAGTGATCTCGTCCTGCAGCGCTCGCAGCTCTGCCAGGCGCTCGTTCATCAGGTCGACCTCGACGGCACCGTCGAGTGAGATCGCGTGAGTTCCCTCCTCGCGCGAGTAGGCGAAGAAACCGCACCAGTCGAGCTGTGCCGCCTCGACGAAGGCCAGGAGTTGATCGTGGTCGGCCTCGGTCTCACCCGGATAGCCGACGATGAAATTCGATCGGAATGCCGCGTCGGCCTCGCGTCGACGGATGTCGGCGATCCGGCGGAGGAAGCGCTCGCCGTCACCCCACCGTCGCATGCGACGCAGGAGCGGCTTGCTGACGTGTTGAAGAGAGAGATCGAAGTACGGCACGCCGGTGGCGCACACGGCGTCGATCAGTGCGTCGGTCAGGTCGCTCGGGTACAGATAGAGCAACCGCACCCAGTCGGTTCGGTCGGCGACGGCCTCGATGAGCGGCACGATCGATCCGGCGCCGAGGTCGTCGGGCCGGTCCTTGCCGTACGAGGCCAGATCCTGGGCGACGAGCACGATCTCGCGGGCATCGAGCTGGTCGACCTCGGTCAGGATCTGGGCGATGTCGCGACTGCGCTGCGGCCCTCGGAAGCTCGGGATCGCACAGAAGCCACACGAGCGATCGCACCCTTCTGCGATCTTGACGTAGGCCCACGGCGACGCCGACTTGGGCCGTGGCAGGTTGAGCAGGTCGAGCTCCGGAAGAGGCGCTGACGTGACAGGAATGAGCTGCTTGACCCGCGCACGGTCGTTGACCGGAACACCGAACCCGGCGACCTGATCGACCTCGGGGAGTGCCTCGGCCAGTTCGTCGCCATACCGTTCCGCCATGCATCCGGTCACGACGAGCCGTGTGCCGTCGGAGCGACGCTCGTCGAGCGCCAGGATCGTGTCGACCGACTCCTGCCGTGCATCGTCGATGAACGCACAGGTATTGACGACGACGAGGTCGGCCGACGAAACGTCGTCGGTCGCTTCCATGCCGTCTGCCAGCAGGGTGCCGACGAGCTTGTCGGAGTCGACCTGGTTCTTCGGACACCCGAGTGTCTCGATGTAGAAGCGCTGCGACATGGCCGGCCCAGGCTATCTGGGCTCCGTTCCGCCGGAGTTGCCACACGAACCGAGTAATTGCGCGCGCAACACGTCAGACTGGAGGGATGTCTACCGACGTGGAGTTCTGGGTCGACCCGATTTGACCATGGTGCTGGGTGACGGCCCGTTGGGTCGTCGAAGAAGTGGCACCGGCGCGTGATCTGAAGATCATCTGGCAACCGATCAGTCTGATGGTCAAGAACGAGGTCGGTCCCGACTCCGAGCACTACGCACCGGTGTACAAGACGCATCAGATGCTGCGGGTGATGGAGGCGATCCGCTCGGATCTGGGCGAAGACGCCGTCCAGCGGTGGTATCTGCTGAGCGGTACGACAGTGCATCACGACGGCAACCGTGACGAGGCGGATCTCGGCGAGATGCTCGGGCACCTCGGGTTCGACTCGATGCTCGCCGCGGCAGCCGACGACGAGAAGTGGGACACCGAGATCGCAAGCCGCATGGACCAGGGCCTCGCCCTGGTGGGCGACGACGTCGGCACCCCGATCATCGCCTTCACCGCCGACGACGGCGTCAAACGAGGGATCTTCGGTCCCGTGATGACGCAGGTCCCCACCGGCGAACAGGCGCTCAGGGTGTGGGACTCGATGCACCACTTCACGACGATGGACGGCTTCTGGGAGCTCAAGCGCACCCGGACGGAACGTCCCGAGTTCGGCGACCGCCCCGACGTCTGATCGTCAGCGACCGCGGATCGCGGCCGCCGCCACCCTGCTGGACGGGCTCCACGTCGTTCTCGTCGGCCTGGACAGCGCCCGTCACTCGTCGGTTCGTCGGCGATAATCGCTCACGGCTGCGTTGATCGTCGGGAAGATCCGCTCGGTGCCCAGCCGTTCGGTGATTCCCGCCCGGGTGAGCAGGTCGAGCACCTTCTGGTTGGGCCGGGCGATACTGACGACGAGACCGTCACGCTCCAGCTCGTCGATCAACACGTCCACATGGTCGACCGCGGTCGTGTCGATCGAGCCGACTCCCTCCATGTCGAGCACCACCTCGTGCTCGTCGCCGGGGTTCAGCTCGAGCGCGTGATGCACACGTTCCTTGAAGTACTCGCCGTTGGCGAAGAACAACGGCCCGTCGAAGCGATACACGAGCAGGCCCGGCATCGGCAGCGCCCGCTCGTCGTCGACCGCGATCCAACCGTCGAGCCCGGCACCGGCCCCGAGAATCGCGTCGTGGGGCCGTGCGGCGCGGCCGAGCGTCAGCAGGATCGACAGGCCGACTGCGACGAGCACACCGGTCAGGAGGTCGACACCGATCACGGCCAGACAGGTGATCGCTGCGAGCGCCGTTTCCGTGTAGCTCAGCGAGGCGATCCGACGGAACCCCTCGATGTCGATCACGGCCAGCGCGGCAGCGACGATCACGGCGGCGAGGCCCGCACGTGGGATCTCCGCCAGCAACGAGCCGCCGACGAGCAGGAACCCCGTCACGGTGGCGAACGTCACCAGGCTCGACAACTGGGAGCGGCTGCCGATCGTGGCCGGCACGAATGAACGTGAAGCACTCGACGACATCGCGAATCCGCCGGTGATCGACCCGGCGGCATTGATCGCCCCGAGCGCGAGCAACTCCCGATCGGCGTCGACCTCATAGCCCTGCTTGGACGCGATCGACCGGGCGGTGAGGATGTTGTCGGTGTATCCGATCAACGCAACGCCGGCCGCAGCCGGGATCAACGACGTGACATCGGACCACACGACTCCCGGGATGTCGAACGACGGCAACGCAGCCTCGATCTCGCCGACCACGGCCACGTCGAGGTCGAAGACGGCGACGACGATCATCGACCCGGCGAGTGCGACCAGCGCTCCGGGAATCGTCGGCCGGACGCGACGCAGGACGAGGATGACCGTCAGCGTCGACAGTCCGATGCCGATCGTCGTCGGGTCGATCTCATCGAGGCTGGTGAGGAACTCGCCGACGCGCGCGAACGGATTGTCGGCGTCGATCGGCACACCCGTGAACGCGCTGATCTGACTCGTGAGCAGCGTGACACCGACGCCGGTGATGTACCCGACGAGGACCGGCTTCGACAGCAGATCGGCCACGAAGCCGAGTCTGAGAAATCCGGAGACCAGCGCGAACACACCGACGAGGCCTGCGATCGTCGCCATCAGCGCCGCATAACGTGCTGGGTCTCCACCGGACAGCTCGACCGCCGCCGCCGCGGCGAGGATCGCCGTGCCCGGTTCCGGGCCGATCCCGAGGTGTCGACTCGTACCGATCAGCGCGTAGATCGGCAGGGCAACGAGGGCTGCCCGGAAGCCGGCCGACGGCGGCAGGCCCCCGAGTTCGGCATACGCCATGGCCTGTGGGACCAGCATTGCGGCAACGGTCAGGCCGGCGAGCACATCCGGACGAAGCCACGATCGCTCGTACTGTCGCCGCCGGATCAGTTGGGGCAGCGAGGCCGCGCTCATGAACCACGAGTCTGGCAGTGTCTCCTGCGGTGTCAGCAGTGGCGTGGAAGACTCGAGCGATGGCGCACCTCGGGCTGGCGACGATCGTGGTCGCCGACCACGAGGAGGCGATCGCCTTCTTCGTCGACGTGCTCGGCTTCGAACTCGTCCAGGACGAGCCAGCGCTCACGAACGACGGTCGCCCCAAACGCTGGGTCGTCGTTCGGCCACCCGGCGCAGCAACCGGGCTGCTTCTCGCACGAGCCGACGGCGACCGACAGCGTGAACGCGTCGGCGATCAGACCGGTGGACGAGTCGGCTTCTTCCTCCACGTCGAGGACTTCCACGACCGACTCGAGCGCCTGAGGGCGGCCGGCGTGGAATTCGTGACCGAACCGCGCGACGAGCCGTACGGTCGGTTCGTGGTGTTTCGCGACGTCGCCGGGAACAGCTGGGATCTCATCGGCCCCGCGCCGGGATGAAGCTCCGCCGCGACCGATCCGGCGATGCTCAATGGGTTGCCCGGTCACTCGCTCAGTCGGTCCATGCGGTCGGTTCCCCGGCCGGCAATGGGACCTCGAACAGGTTGAGGACCATCGAGATGAGGCAGTAGTAGCCCACCAGGGCACTCAACTCGACCATGCCGGTCTCACCGAGCAGACCTTCGGCCTCGGCGAACGTGGCGTCGTCGACGCGACGATCGCGCAGCAGCTGTGACGTGACAGCGTGCACGATGCGCTCATCGTCACGATCGAACTTCGGCGGACGCCCCTCACGCAGCGCGTCGACGACCGCTTGGCCGACCCCGTGTTCCAACGCCATCGGAGCGTGGGCCCAGAACTCGAACTCCGAGTGCCAGTGAGACCCGACCGTGCAGATCGCGACCTCGCTCAACCTCCGATCGATCGATGTTCGGAACCGCAAGAGGCCACCGAGGGACGACAGTCGGCGACCGATCTCGGGCTGGTGCACGAAGGCGTTGAAGGGACCGACGAGACACCCGTCCTCGTCGTACAGACTGACGCCTCCCCCACGGGTGTCGACGATGCCGTCCCACAGTTCGGTTTGTTCGTCGTCGAGTTCGGCTCGGGTGAGGGTTCGCAACCTGGTCATATGTGCGCACCGTAGGACGGCGTGGAGCGACGGGTAGCGTCCGAGCGGATGGAAGTGACCGCGATCGACGAAGAGCGAGCGCGCGGTCTGCGCCGCATGAAGGCGGTCGCCCTCGGTCTCCTCGTCGCTGCGGCGATCGTGTACGTGATCACGAAGATCGACGGTGGCGATGGCTGGGTCGGCTACGTACGAGCCTTCTCGGAAGCGGCGATGGTCGGCGCACTCGCCGACTGGTTCGCCGTGACCGCACTGTTCCGGCACCCCCTCGGCCTTCCGATCCCGCACACCGCGATCATCCCGAAACGCAAGGATCAGATCGGCCGGAGCCTCGGTCAGTTCGTCGAAACCAACTTCCTCACGCAGGAAGTGCTCGCCGAACGCCTCGGCAAGGCGAACATCGGGCAGCGCGTCGGTCAGTGGCTGGCCGAGCCCCAGAACGCTCAGCGGGCGAGTGAGGCGCTCGGCGACGCACTCAGGGGCACGCTGGAGGTCCTGGACGACAAGGAGGTCCAACACGGGCTCGAAGGGGTCGTGCGGCGACGCATCGCGGAGACGCCAGCGGCGCCCCTCGTCGGCCGGGCGGTCGAGCTCACGGTCGAAGGAGGACATCACCAGCGACTGCTCGACGCCGTGCTCGTCGGGCTCGGAAACTTCCTCGACGACAACCACGACACGTTCCGTCGACGCCTGTACGGAGAGTCGCCATGGTGGGTTCCCGAGTCGATCGACAACCGCGTCCTCGAGAAGATCTACGACGTCGTCGGCCGTTTCCTCACCGACATCGAGGGCAACCCCCACCACGAGATGCGCACCACGGTCGACAGGCGCGTGGCGCTCTTGGCCGAGCGGTTGCAGAACGACCCGGAAATGCTCGCGAAGGGCGAGGAACTCAAGAACGAGCTGCTCGATCACCCAGAGTTCCGGGCCTGGATCGAGTCACTCTGGCTCGGCGCGAAGCGCGGCCTGATCGATGCCGCGAACGATCCGGACTCGGAACTGCGGGCCCGGGCTTCGGTCGCGCTCCGACAGCTCGGTGAGCGCATCAGCACCGATCCCGAGCTGCAGGGCAAGGTCGACGACTGGGTCGAGCGTGCGGTCGGCTACATCGTCGACCGCTATCGCAGCGAGGTCGGTGACCTGATCGAGAACACCGTCGAGCGATGGGACGGCGAGTCGACCGCCACAAAGATGGAACTCCAGGTCGGCCGTGACCTCCAGTTCATCCGCATCAACGGAACGCTCGTCGGCGGCCTCGCCGGCATCGTGATCCACGCCGTCGGTGACTTCCTCTAGCAATCGCCGGCCATCACGGCCGGAGGGAACGAGACGAACCGGTACCGCTGACCGCCGGCGACCGATCCCCGGTTGAGACATCATGCGGCGGCCCGCGTCGAATAGGCTCGCACTCGAAACGCTCGACGAACCCCTCAGCTCCACTGCCGCCGAAATCCCGATGTCGCATCCCGACCTGTCCGACCGCTCCCGTTCATCTCGCCGCCACCATCAGGCGCGGGCGAGACCGATCGCCCCAGCCGCGTTCGTCGTCGCTACGGCCATCGGTGCGCTCGTCATCGGAGTCGACGCACTCGCCACGGGCTCTGCGCAAGATGCTGTCCCGCAGACACCGGTCACGACGGTGGCAGCCATCGCGACACCCTCGACGGAACCTGCGCTGACCCCTCGCGACGTCGATCTCGAGGGTTGCGCACTCGAGGTGCTCGGCGTGCAGGTGGGCGACACCGGTGCATCGGTCGACTGTGCCCAGCGAGCGCTCGCCGTGACCGGCTACTACGCCGGACCGATCGACGGCGTCTTCAGCGACGACCTGGAGACCGCAGCGATCAGGTTCCAGGTCGACAACGATCTCTACGTCGACGGCATCGTCGGCAACCGGACGGCGACCGCGCTGGGCATCTGGCCGGGCGACGAGAGCTTCGTCGTCCGAACGCCGCCGCCGGCGCCCGGCACCTACGATTCCACCGGCTACGAGTTGTCGCCGGTGGCGAGCGAGGGAGCCGACGCTCCACCGCTCCCTGATGGCGCCGACCAACGCAGCGGCAAGCGCATCGTGTACGAGCGGGCAGGGCAACGGGTCTGGGCGATCGACGAGAACGACGACGTCGTGCGCAGCTATCTCGTGTCAGGCAGCCAGTTCGCCAACGAACGTCCGGGCGTACACACGGTGTACAGCAAGTCCGAGGTCGCGAGCGGCTGGAACCTCGAGGCGGACCTGCCCTACATGGTCCGCTATCAGAAGACCGATCGAGGAAACATCGGGTTCCACGAGATCCCGATCCACGTCGCCGACGGCACCACCTATCAGACCGCCGACCAGCTCGGCGAACGACTCTCCGGCGGCTGCCAACGCCAGCATCCGCTCGACGCGCTGTTCATGTGGAACTTCGCAGACGTCGGGACCACGGTCGTCGTCATCTGACGAGGCGGCGGGTCGACCAGCTGCTCCGAACAACCACATCGCGCAGCGAGTTGCCGCTCGTGGGACGACATCGCGCTCGATCGTCTCGCCGGTCCCTGACGTCGAGGTCAGGGCGTCATGATCCTTCGGCGACGCGCCCGCAACGCTCAGATCTGACCGTTCTGCTGGAGGAGCTCGAACTCCTCCACCGTCATCAGCACCTCACGAGCCTTCGAACCTTCCGACGGGCCGACCACCCCGCGCGTCTCGAGCAGATCCATGATCCGACCGGCACGAGCGAAGCCGACTTTCAACTTGCGCTGCAGCATCGAGGTCGAACCGAGCTGGCTGCGCACGACCAGCTCCATCGCCTGGCGCATCATGACGGCGTCCTCGTCGTCGCCCGCCGAGAACGCATTCGCGTCCGACGTGACGTCGAGACCCATCGATCCGCCGATCGCTCCGGCCGACGCACCGTCGAGCGACATCTGCTGCATCGGACCACCCGTCGTTCCCGGCGTGGGCTCGTCCTCACCCTCGACGTTCGACGTGTAGGTCGGTTCGGGGGCCTGATGGCGCCAGTGGTTGACGACCTTGCGCACCTCGTCCTCGCCGACGAACGAACCCTGAATGCGATTCGGTACCGACGAGTTGCCCGGCAGGAGCAGCATGTCACCCTTGCCGACGAGCTTCTCGGCGCCGGGCTGGTCGAGGATCACCCGCGAGTCGGTGAGCGACGACACGGCGAACGCCATCCGGGCCGGCACGTTCGCCTTGATCACACCCGTGATCACGTTCACCGATGGACGCTGGGTGGCGATGATCAGATGGATCCCGACGGCGCGGGCCTTCTGGGCGATACGCGTGATCGATTCCTCGACATCTCGGGCCGCGACCATCATCAGGTCGTTGAGCTCGTCGACGACGACCACGATGAAGGGCATGTGTTCGTAGGGCGATTCGTCGGGGTGCACGCCGACGGGAGGTTCGATCCCGCCCGTCTCGAACGCTGCGTTGTAGCCGGTGATGTCGCGATACCCGACTTCGCTCAGGATGTCGTAGCGGCGCTCCATCTCCTTGACCGCCCACCCGAGGGCGTTGGCGGCCTTCTTCGGGTTGGTGACCGGCTGTGTGAGCAGGTGCGGCAGGCGTTGGTACTGACCCATCTCGACCTGCTTGGGGTCGATGAGGATCAGGCGGACCTGATCGGGGGTCGTACGCATCAGCAGCGACGTGATGATGCAGTTGATCCCGCTCGACTTGCCAGCGCCCGTTGCGCCGGCGATCAGGAGGTGCGGAGTGGTCGAGATGTCGAGGAAGACCGCCTTTCCGGCGATGTCCTTGCCGACCGCGACTTCGAGGGGATGCGTCGCCTCGCGCGCTTCGTTCGAGACCAGCAGGTCGCCGAGCGCGACGAGCTGCCGTTGATGGTTCGGCACCTCGACACCGATCGCCGAACGACCGGGGATCGGGGCCAGGATGCGGACGTCGGTCGCTGCCATTGCGTACGCGATGTCTTTCTGGAGGCTGGTGATCTTGGCGACCTTCACACCCGGGCCCAGTTCGAGTTCATACCGGGTCACGGTCGGGCCCACGGTCATGCCGATCAGTTCGGTCTCGACGTTGTGCTGGGCGAGCGACTCCTGCAGCGTCTGGCCACGTCGCTCGATCTCGGCCATGTTGACGGTCTGCTGACCGGCCTGCTTGAGATGGCTGAGCGGCGGCAGCACCCACTCCCCGACCTGCTCGCCATCGATCGGCAGTGCAGCCTGCTGACTCGACGCCTTCTTCCGTCGTTTGGCCGGCGCCTTCTTCGGCGCGGTGAAGAGCGCATCGTCGTCGGCCGCACCGTCGTACAGCGACGGCGACAAGGCCTCGCCGGCAACCCCGGCTGCTGACGTCGCGGTATCGGCGTCGACGGGACGCGCCTTGCGGCCGCGCGATGTGTGGCCCTCCCGCTCACTGGTCAGTGTCGACATGTCGGAGATCGCCTTCTTCGCGGCGCGGCCCAACGGGCGGGCGACACTGCCGACACCTCGGCCGGTGTTGCTCGCCATCGTTCGCAACGAGGTACTGGTGATCAGGAGTACGCCGCCGACGAACAGGGCGAACAGGATGACCACGGCGCCAGCGGAGGCGACCAACGACGTGGCCGGATCTGCGGCTGCGGCGCCGACCCAGCCACCGGCCTCCCCGATGGCGTCGAGATCGGTCCATGATTCCGGGTGACGCACGATGTCGAGCAGACCGAGCATGGCGACCCCGACGAGCCCCCAACCGATGACCAGGCGGGTCGGACTCGACGATTGTCCCTTCTTGACCAGCGCCACGCCCGCCGACACCAGGATCAGCGGCAGGATGAACCGGCCCAGCCCGACGAACCAGCCGACGAACGATTCGATGCTGCGCCCGAGCGGCCCGGCGAGATCGAAGTAGGTCGCGAGGCCGAGCAGCACCCCGACGAGGATCAGCCCGATCCCGATGAACTCGTGCTCTCGCCCGTCGACCGCCTGCTTGAGTTCGGCCTGGGCGACGTCGCGGCGACGGGTACCGGGCGGGGTGGCATCACGCACGCCACCCCTCGAACGCGACGAAGCACCGGAACCCGACCGCGACGAACCGGAGCGCGATGACGCGCTCCGCTTGCGCGCCGGCCCGGAGGCGCGCGATTTCTTCGATGAACCCCAGGTACTCATGAGTGATCCCACGGTACCAATGCCGCGCGAGCCGAACGAGGCATCCCGGCCCGGACGTGGTCGATAGCGGTCCTCCCGTTCGGCCCCGAACGACTATCCTTCTCCCCCATGTCAGTGGGTGGTGAATACCGGATCCAGGGGCGCGGAGCGGCTGAGGGCAAGGCCGGCGGCCAGACGATCGGCCCCAGGCCAGGCCCCATCGGCCGTCGCGATTGGTTGGTCGCAGGCCTCGCGATCGCCCTCGTCGCAGCGGGCGTCGCAGCCGCCGTCCTGGCCGGCTGAACCACCGACGGGGTCTACTGACCCTGCGCGCCGAGGATGCCGCCGTCAGGGCCGAGCAACACCCGCAACACGCCACCGCTGTCACTGGCCACTGTCGCGTCGTAGACGACCGTTCCGTCCGGACCGCCCTGGATCGCGAAATCGATGATCGCGGGATCGTCGAGCTCACGCCGCAGTTCGTCGAAGATGCGATCCGGGTCGAAGTCGACCTGATCGGCGGTGAAGGTCGCTCCGTTGGCCTCGCCGACCGGCCGGGGAGCGATGAACTCACCGTCGGCCGAGTAGCTGCCCTGCTCGGCAGCGGTGGCACCGTCGATCGCGACGACGACACCGATCTGGTCGAGCCCGGCACTGATCTCGAAATACTCCTGCGGGGAGCCGTAGTGCGCTTCGACCGCAGTCACGGCGTCCGGGATCACGTCGATGACCGGCTCGGCGGTAGTGGCCGCGTCACCGCCGCAGGCCGCCAGCAGTGCACACGCACCGCCGAGGAACAGCCGTCTCACGTCTCCATCACGACGGGCACGATCATCGGCCGTCGCTTCGTGCGTTCGTTGACGAACTTGCCCGCCGCGCGGCGAACATCGCGCTCGAGTGCCTCGACGTCGCGTTCGCCGTTGCCGAGTGCCGTCTCGACCGCAGCGGACACTCGGTCGCAGGCCTCGTCGAGCAGGTCTTCCGCTTCGGGTGCGTACACCCAGCCGCGGGTGATGATGTCGGGGCCGGTGAGCACCTTGCCGG
Source organism: uncultured Acidimicrobiaceae bacterium (assembly GCA_963792905.1). Lineage (GTDB taxonomy): Bacteria > Actinomycetota > Acidimicrobiia > Acidimicrobiales > Ilumatobacteraceae > Ilumatobacter. The sequence goes on along the minus strand of CAWBYE010000019.1, from coordinate 137,632 downwards.
TCTGCATGTCGACGGTGACCACGATGACGACCACGCCCTCCTCGCCGAGCACCCGCCGGTCACGAATCACACCTTGGCCCACGTCGCCGACGATTCCATCGACGTACACGTAGCCCGATGGCACCCGCCCGACGTGTTCGAGACCGTTGTCGGAGAGTTCGATGACGTCGCCGTCCTCGCACAGCACCACACGGTTGCGGGACACCCCCATCAACTCGCCGAGGCGCGCATTGGCGACCATGTGACGGAACTCACCATGAATCGGCACGAACCACTCGGGCTGAACGAGCGACAGGTACGTCTTGATCTCGTCGGCCTGGGCGTGCCCGGTCGCGTGAACATCGACGACACCCGAATGCACGACCTCCGCACCACGGCGGAGCAACCCGTCGATCACCTTGTTGACCGCGCTCTCGTTCCCCGGAATCGCATGGCTGGACAGGATCACGGTGTCGTGTTCGCCCAGTTTGACGAACCGGTTCTCACCGCGAGCGAGCAGGGACAACGCCGACATCGGTTCTCCCTGCGAACCGGTGGAAATGACGCACACCTCGCCGGGATCGTAGTCGTCGATGCTTTCGATGTCGATCAGCGACGACTCGGGAATGTCGATCACCTTGAGTTCACGACCGAGCCGGACGTTCTTCTTCATGCTCAGGCCGAGCGTTGCGACCTTCCGACCGTCGGCGATCGCCGCATTCGCGATCTGCTGGATCCGATGCAGATGGCTCGCGAAGCTCGCCGTGATGATGCGCCGACCACGATGTTCGATGAACAGCGAGCGCAGCACCGAGCCGACCGTGGTCTCGCTCGGTGCGTAACCGGGTTCCTCGGCGTTGGTCGAATCACCCATCAGTAGGCGCACCCCGTCACCTGCGGTGAGCTGTCCGAGGCGACCGAGGTCGGTCGTACGTTTGTCGACGGGGGTGAGGTCGAGCTTCCAGTCGCCCGAGTGCAACACGATTCCCTGAGCCGTGTGGACTCCGATCGCATGCGCGTGCGGCACCGAGTGCGTGACCGGGATGAACTCGATCGTGAAGGGGCCGATCTCGACCGACTCGTTGTCGGCGACCGGTCGCAGGTCGCACCGGCCGAGCAGCTTGGCCTCCTCGATTCGGTTCCGAGCCAGGCCGAGGGTCAGCTCGGCGCCGTAGATCGGCAAGGGCTCGCTGCGAAGGTGCCCGATGCCGTCGTTGTCACGCAGGAGGAATTGGATCCCACCGACGTGGTCCTCGTGGCCATGGGTCGCCACGAGCGCCACGATCGACTCGGCGTTGTCGCGCAGGTATGTGAAATCCGGCAGCACGAGGTCGATGCCGTGCATGTCGGCATCCGGGAACATGAGACCACAGTCGATGAGCACGATCGAGCGGTCGGCGCCGGTTCCCTGCTCGATCGCCATACAGTTCCGGCCGATCTCACCGAGACCACCGAGAAATACGACACGAACAGAATCAGCCACGAGCAGCCTCCAGGTTGGCCCACACTTCGCGGGCGCGTGTTTCCAGTCCATCGGGTGCCGGTCCCAGGGGCAGGCGACACTCGCCGACCTGCCACCCCAGTGTTCGGAGCATGGCCTTGGTCGGGATCGGATTGGGTGTGAGGTCGCCCGTCTCGAACACGAAGCTCTCCAGCATCCGTGCGTTGACGGCGCGAGCAGTCGCCACGTCGCCGCGATCCCAAGCGTCGAACATCTCGACGTGATCGCGACTCGTCCAGTGGGTCGACACCCCGATGACGCCGACGGCGCCGACCGACAACAGCGGCAGGGTCAGACCGACGTCGCCCGACAGCACCTCGAAGCCGGCGGGAGCATCGCGCACCAACTTGGCCGTCTCGTACGGGTCACCTGCGGCATCCTTGACGCCCACGATGTTCGGTACATCGTGTGCCAGCCGAAGGAGGAGGTCGGTTCCGACCTTGCGACCCGTGCGAACGGGGATGTCGTAGATCACCTGCGGCAGGTCACAGGCGTCGGCGATCGCACGGAAATGGGCCTCGATCCCTGATTGCGGCGGCCGGCTGTAATACGGACAGAGCGACAGGATGCCGTGCACGCCCAACTTCGCGGCGTGCTTCGTCAACTCCACGGAGTGGGCTGTATCGGCGCCCACCGTTCCGGCCATCACCGGAACGTCGACGGCTTCGACGACGGCCGCGAACATGCCGAGCTTCTCGTCGTCGGTGAGCGTCGGGGCCTCCCCCGTCGTGCCGCACACCACGAGTCCGTCGTGACCCTCGGCCACGAGGTGCCGGGCGAGTCGTTGCGCAACGTCGTAGTCGACGGCGCCGGCGGCATCGAACGGTGTGATCATCGCCGACAAGAGTCGGCCGAAGTGCGGCATCAGGACATCTCCAGGATCAAGGGCGGGTGCGTCGGACACCCATCGTGCACCGTCGGGAGCCACGGCGGCAACGACACATTCGTTCCACCCGTGGCCGTGCTCCGGTCTCGCTGGCCCTCAGGCCTCCCCGTGCTCGACATCGCGAGACGACTCTACTCCGCCTGCGGTGTCTGGCGGCATCTACAGTCGCCGTGATGACGATGAGCCTCGACGAACTCCACGCGGCGACCGACGACGGATCGGTCGACACGGTCGTCGTGGCATTCACCGATGTGTACGGTCGGCTGCTCGGCAAGCGGTTCGACGCCCGATTCTTCCTCGCCACGCTCGACGACGGAACCCATGCCTGCGACTATCTGCTCACCGTCGACATGGAGATGGAGCCGATTCCCGGCTACGCCTTCGCCAGTTGGGAGCAGGGGTACGGCGATGTCCATCTCGTGCCGGACGTGTCGACGCTCCGCCGGGCCGCCTGGACCGAGCACACGGCGATCGTGCTGTGCGACGTCATCGACGACGAGGCAGCAGTGGCCGTCGCTGAGGCGCCGCGGTCGGTGCTCCGACGCCAGATCGTGCGCCTCGCCGAACACGGCCTCGTCGCCCGGGCGGCGTCCGAGTTGGAGTTCTTCCTGTTCGACGACACGTACCGGGAAGCGATCACGAAGGGGTACGCCGACCTCCGGCCGTCCGGGTGGTACGTCGAGGACTACCACGTGCTGTCGACGGCACGGGTCGAGCCGTTCGTTCGCTCCGCCCGACGTGCGCTCGCCGGTTCGGGCATCGAGGTCGAGAATTCGAAGGGCGAATGGGGTCGCGGCCAGCACGAGCTGAACATTCGGTATGCCGACGTGCTCGAGATGGCCGACCGTCACACGTTGATGAAACACGCTCTGAAGGAGTTGGCCGACTCGATGGGGTCGAGCGTGACGTTCATGGCCAAGCCCACCACCGCCGAGGCCGGGAGCAGCAGTCACCTGCACCTGAGCTTGTGGGACGCCCACGCCGACACCAACGTGTTCGCGCAACCCGAGAGTGATCTCTTCCGATGGTTCCTCGGAGGCTGGATGGCCCACGTCGACGACTTCATGGTCTGCTACGCACCGACGATCAACTCCTACAAGCGCTACGTCGACGGGTCGTGGGCTCCGACCAGGGTTGCCTGGTCGAACGACAATCGCACGGCCGGCTTCCGGGTGGTCGGAACGGGCCCGAGCCGTCGCATCGAGAACCGGATCCCCGGTGCCGACTGCAATCCCTACCTCGCATACGCGGCCACGATTGCGAGCGGTTTGGCCGGCATCGAGCAGCAGATCGAACCACCGGAGCCGTTCGAGGGTGACGTGTACCAGGCCCGACAGCTGCCGCACGTCCCCGCCACCCTGGCCGACGCCGTCTCGTCGTTCACATCGAGCGCTGTCGCGAGCGAGGCATTCGGTCAGGACATCGTCGACCACTACACCCATTTCCACCGTGTCGAGATCGAGGCCCATCGGGCCGCCGTCAGCGACTGGGAGCGCGCCCGATACTTCGAGCGCATCTGAAAGGAACGACATGCGGCTCAACGGAAAGGTTGTGGTGATCACCGGTACGGCGGGTGGCATCGGACGGGCCACCGCGCTCCGGTTCGCCGAGGAAGGTGCCGCGGTCGTCGGAGCCGACGTGTCGGCGGAGGCGAACGCGACGACCGTCGAGCTCGTCGAGAAAGCCGGGGGCAAGATGGTCGGCACGACCGTCGACGTCACCGATCCCGACTCGGTCGCCGAGCTGTTCGAGCTCGCCGAAGCTGAGTTCGGCCGCGTCGATGTGATCTTCAACAACGCCGGCGTGATGCTGCCCGACGACCACGATGCGATCGACACCACCGACGAGGTGATCGATCGAACGCTCGCAATCAACGTCAAGGGCGTGATCCACGGCTGCCGGTACGGCATCCCGGCACTCGGACGGGCCGGCGGAGGCTCGATCGTGAACACCGCCTCGTTCGTGGCCTCGGTGGGTGCGGCGACACCACAGATCGCGTACACCGCCTCGAAGGGTGCCGTCCTGGCACTGACACGCGAGCTCGCCGTGGTGCACGCGCGGGAAGGCATCAGGGTCAACGCCCTCTCCCCCGGCCCGCTCCGGACCGAGATGCTGATGTCGGTGCTCGACACCGACGTCAAACGGAACCGGCGACTCGTGCACGTGCCGATGGGCCGCTTCGGTGAGGTCGGCGAGATGGCCAATGCGGCGCTCTTCCTCGCCAGCGACGAATCGAGCTACATGACGGGAGGCAACCTGATCATCGACGGTGGACTCACGGCTGCCTACGTGACACCCGAGTAGGTTGCCCTCGGTGGCCGATCTTCCCCCGCCCGCATTCCCGGACGACGACCGGTTCGTCACCCCACCGACGTATCAAACGACGGCCGAACTCCTCTTCCGCTTCCAGCGACTGATCCTGGCGATGGCGATCGCTGCGATCGTGCTCGCCGTGCTCCCGGTCCCGGCGGTCGTCCACGTGCTCGTCCTGATGGTGCTTCCCGTGTTCGTGTTGATCTCTGCGCTCAGTTACCACGACGCCAAGCGAAACCTGTTCATCCATCGGTACACCCGACGGCTGTGGGAGTTCCGCCACGATCGCACGAGCATGATCGAGGCCGGCGACCGTGCCGCCGAACCCGTCAGTGCCGGTCTTCGCCGAGCCTGGTTGCTTCTGGGAATGTTCGTCGGCGTCTTCTTGATCGGGTTGGTGTTGGCCGGCGTCTCGGCCGGGATCAGCGAGGGTCTCTACCGCTGAGCCGCTCGATCCGGTGCGGCATCGGTGTCGTGCGCGGTGGCACAGGGCGCGATCAGCCCGTTCGACCCCACATGAGAATTCGTTTGAATGCGTAGAAGTACGGCTCGACCCGACCGATACGGCCGAGGAGTTCCTCCCGATACGCATCGACGAACTGATCGTGCAGGTGGTCGGGCAACCGGCGGAAGAAGCGGGTGAGCGACGATCCCTTCGTCCATTCGACCACGTCGGCGGACGAGTTCATCACCTGCGGGTACACCTGAAGTCGCACGTGCGGCTCGACGAGACCGAGCTCGTGCAGCAGGATCGCGTACTGCTCGGGCGCCAACACGTTCTCGGCGACAGGGTCGGGCGGTGGCTCACCATCGAACGCCGACGCAAACGGTTCCTGTGTGGCGACACAGGAACTTGCGAGATGGGACGGGTGGTCGTGATTCGCCGGCACCTGCACGGCGAGCTGACCGTCGGGCCCGAGGGCCGCCGACCATCGCTCCAGCACGGCCTGGTGATCGGGCACCCACTGCAGCGCGGCGTTCGCAAGTACGAGATCGTGATCGCCCTGGGACGTCCATCGTGAGATGTCGCCATACTCGAAGTCGACCTCGACCCGACCGTGCGTCCGTGCGACCTCGAGCATGGCCGGCGAGTTGTCGACACCGGTCATGTGACCGATGCCCAGACGCTCGGCGACCGAGACCGTGAGAGCGCCGGTGCCGCAGCCCAGGTCGGCGGCACGCTCGATCCCACCGCGGTGGACGAGGTCGACCAGGTCCCAGAACGGTTGTGCGCGCTGTGACTCGAATCGTGAGTACTGCTCCGGATCCCAGTCGGTGTCGGTCACACTTGTATGCAACCTGTATTTGTTGTGCTTGTCAAGGGAGAGACCCGCTCGACGGCGGCCGAGCCGGCCACCGCGCAGCGACCGCGCCGCCACCGTGCGGTCACCGTGCGGTCACCGTGCGGTCACCGTGCGGCCACCGTGCGGCCACCGTGCCGCCGGTGCCCTCCGGTCACTCGCCCGCGGCCGGCGCCTCCGGGACCCCGTGGGTCTGGGCCAGCGGGTCCGGAGCCTCGGCGTCGAGCTCGAACTTGATGTATTCGGAACCGGTGTCCTCCCAGTCCTCGAACTGGATCACGTTCATCTCCTCGAAGCGACGGCGCAGCCACTGGTCGTTGCGGTCGAGCAGACCGAGCTTCTTGCAGTTCGGCACGATCTTGCTGAAGAGCATCATCTGGAACAGGTCGCGGGTCGGGTCCTTGAGGACGAGCGGCACCACATCACGCGGGTTGACACCGTGCTTCTCCCACACCTCCTGCGACAGGAAGCGGTCACGCATGCGGATCGCCGCCTCGAACGCGAACTCCTGACGGTCCTTCATCTCGGCGTCGGTCATGCCGTCGTAGACCTCCTTCAACGACAGAACGCCGAACGCGACGTGGCGCGCCTCGTCGCTCATCACGTAGCGGAGCATCTTCTTGAGCAGCGGTTCCTCGGTCATCTGATGCATGAAGCCGAAGGCGGCGAGCGCGAGACCCTCGACCATCACCTGCATTCCGAGGTAGGTCATGTCCCAGCGGGAGTCGTTGATGATGTCGTCGAGCAGCATTCGGAGGTGAGCGTTGACCTGGAAGCTGCCACCCATCTTCTCGTCGAGGTACCGGTGGAAGACCTCGACGTGTCGGGCCTCGTCGATGGTCTGGGTCGAGGCGTAGAGCTTGGCGTCGTACCATGGCACGGTCTCGACGATCTTGGCGGTGCAGAGCAGCGCGCCCTGCTCGCCGTGCAGGAACTGCGACAACGTCCAGCGACGCTGGTCGATGCTGAACTCGAGCCATTCCTTGTCGCCCCACTTCTCGACGACGGTGCCGTCGTAGTGGTCGGCGGTGAAGCCGGCCGACTCGGCAGCACGATCCGCTGACACGACCTTCTCGACGTCGACCTCCGTGTCCCAGTCGAGATCGGTGGTCGCGTTCCACTGCCCCACCTTGGCCTTTTCGTACAGCTTGCGCAGCTGCGGCCGAGCGAGGGAGTAGTCCCACGTGAAGATCGCGTCGGCGTTGTCCTTGACGACGTGCTCGACTTCGTCGACGTCGGTGTTGACCACCGACAGGATCGCCTCGACGTCGTTGATGTCGTCGCGACCGATGATGTCTTCGTTACTGGAATGGGTGACGCTCATGATGGCTCCTCGATGGCGGTGGTGTGGTCGGCGGTGTGGTCGGCGGTGTGGTCGGCGGTGTGGTCGGCGGTGTGGTCGGCGGTGTGGTCGGCGGTGTGGTCGGCGGTGTGGTCGGCGGTGTGGTCGGCGGTGTTCGCGGTGATGGGCTGGCGGATGGATGCGGACAGCACGGAGAGTCCTGGCCGCAGGAACGCTCGCGCCGAATCGACGTCGCCGAGATCGACGTGGTCGCTCGGCGCGAGGAAATACGAGATCGTGATGCGGACGAGCAGGTCGATCAGCGGTGCGGCGAACTCGGGGTCGAGGAACGGTTTGAGGATCGGCTCGAGATAGTCGTCGGCGACACGGATGATCTGGGGCAGGCCGTCGACGGTCAGCTCGGAGAGCACGGCGCCGGGCTCGGAGGCCAGCATGACCGCCAGGTGACGATCGTCGCGCAGCTCACGCGTCGCGGTGACGACGAGGCGCACGACGAGATCCTCGAAGTCGTCGGTGTCGCCCATCTCGGTGGTCAAGGTGTCGAAGAACTCGGCCCGCTCGCGGGCATGGAGTGCCTCGAACAGCACGTCCTTGCCACCCGGGAACAGGCGGTACAGCGTGGCACGTGACACTCCGCTCGCACCGACGATGTCGTCAACGGTGACCTTTTCGATGCCCCACCGTTCACAGCACGATTTGGCGGCGTCGAGAATTCGTGCCTCGGCGGACGGCATGCGCATTCGTGAGACGATAAGACAGAAACCGTCTCATCGTCAAGGCGTCGCTCGATGCAGCACCGTGATGCATCACCCGAGCCCGGAACGATTGGTACGTTGGCACGTCCGGTGTGAACAACTGACAGGAGACATCACCATGCGACGTTCCATGATCGCAACCGTCGTGGCGGCGAGCCTCGCGCTCGCAGCCTGCGGCGGCGACGACGACAGCGACGCGGCCGACGAATCGGCGACGGAGTCAGCGTCCGCCACGACCGACGACAACGCCGACGCAGAGGGGGATGGCGGCACGACCGACGGCAGCGCCGACGACGCAGGGTCCGGCACCACCGACGCAGAGGGGGATGGCGGCACGACCGACGGCAGCGCCGACATCAACGAAGTCGGACCCGCACCCGACCCGGCAGCGTGCGTCCAGGGCAACACCGTCGACGAGGGCGTCCTGACGATCGCCACCGGCGAACCGGCGTTCCCGCCGTACGTGCTGAACGACGCAACGCCGGAGGACGGGCAGGGATTCGAAGCGGCCGTCGCCATGGGGGTCGCCCGCGAACTCGGCTTCGAGGCCGACGCCGTTGCGTGGGTCCGCACCGCCTTCGACGCGGCCATCGCCCCCGGGCCGAAGGATTTCGACTTCAACCTCCAGCAGTACACGATCACGCCGGAACGAGCCGAGGTCGTGGACTTCAGCGAGGGCTACTACAGCGCGCCACAGGCGATCTTCGGACTCGCCGACGCAGCCGCCTCCGGAGCGACGACTCTGGACGAGCTGAAAGGACTCAAGATCGGCGTCGCCGCCGGCACCACGAGCGTCACCTACGTCGAGGAGGTCATCCAGCCCGATGCCGAGCTGTTGATCTTCAACGACAACGCTGTCCGCGAAGCAGGCACTCGAGAGCAATCAGATCGACGCGATCGTGAGCGACCTCCCGACGGCGCTCTACATCACCGGAGTCGAGATCGAGGGCACCACCGTCTACGGCCAGATCGAGGGCAGCGGCACCGACGAGTTCGGTCTCCTGCTCGCCCAGGACAGCCCGCTGACCGAGTGCGTGAACATGGCGCTCGGGAGCCTACGCATCTCCGGTGAACTCGACGAGATCACCCAGGAGTGGATGTCGGAGTTCACCGAGGCACCGGTCATCAGCCTCTGATCGAGCAACCGCTAGCGTCGCCCACGTGACCGACGTCGACGGAGCCGACACCCCGGCGGTGTCGGCTCCGTCGCGAACCGGGCGCGCCGACTTCGACCGCAGGCAGCGCCGGCGCGGCAACGTGATCGCAGCGACGAGCACCTTCGTCGTGGTGGCGGCATTGGTGATCGGGATCCCCCGGCTCTCCGGCTGGCAACGTGTCCGCGAGACGTTCTTCGATGGTGAGACCTTCGCAGAGTCATTCCCCCAGGTGGCCGAGGCGTTCTGGCTCGACGTCAGGATCTTCCTGTTCTGCGCACCGCTCATCCTGATCTGGGGGATGACCGTCGCACTCGCACGGAGCGTGCGGTCGCCCGTGCTGTTCCCGCTCCGACTCGCAGCGACGCTGTACGTCGACATCGTGCGGGGCGTCCCGGTGCTGCTGTGGTTGTTCCTGATCGGGTTCGGAGGGGCGACGCTGCTCAACCGACGCGACGTCGGCCTCGGATCGGCACGTGTCGGCACGCTGCTCTTCCTCGGCGCCGTCGGTCTCGTCATCACCTACTCGGCATATGTCGCCGAAGTCTTTCGGGCCGGGATCGAGGGCGTGCACGAGAGCCAGCGGTCAGGGGCCCGATCCTTGGGTCTGTCGACGTGGCAGACGAACCGCTACATCGTGTTGCCCCAAGCGGTTCGCCGCGTCGTGCCACCGTTGATGAACGACTTCATCAGCCTCCAGAAGGACGTTGCGCTGGTCTCGGTGCTCGGACCCGTGGAAGCGCTTCGACGCGCCGATGTCCTGCAGGACCGACTGTTCAACTTCACCCCGTTCGTGGTCGCAGCGATCCTGTTCCTCAGCGTGTCCATCCCGCTGACCCGGCTCGCCGACTACCTGCTGAATCGCGAGCGGCGTGCGATGAGCGGAACCGCCGTTCGATGACGCCGAAGATTCGGATCGACGGGGTCAGGAAGCGGTTCGGTGATCGCACGGTGCTCCACGACCTGTCGCTCGACGTCGACCGCTCCGAGGTGATCTGCCTGATCGGAGCCTCGGGTTCGGGAAAGAGCACGCTGCTCCGCTGCGTCAACCTGCTCGAGCCGATCGACGACGGTGCGATCTACCTCGACGGAGACGAGATCAGTGAGCCGGGCCGGGACCCGGACCCGATCCGGCGGCGCATCGGCATGGTCTTCCAGAGCTTCAACCTGTTTCCGCACATGACCGTCGGCGAGAACGTCGCGCTCGCACCGAACAAGGTGCTCGGGCTCGGTCGTGCCGCCGCGGAGGCCGAGGCACTCCGACTGCTCGACCGGCTCGCGCTCGCCGACAAGGCCGATGACTATCCGGATCGGCTGAGCGGCGGGCAGCAGCAGCGTGCGGCGATCGCACGATCGCTGGCGATGAACCCCGAGGTGATGCTGCTCGACGAGATCACGTCGGCGTTGGACCCCGAGCTCGTCGGCGAGGTCCTCGACGTCGTGCGCGACCTCAAACAGGACGGAATGACGATGCTGCTCGCCACCCATGAGATGGGCTTCGCCCGAGAGATCGCCGACCGGGTCTGCTTCCTCCACGAAGGCCAGATCCTCGAAGCCGCTCCCCCCGCCGAGCTGTTCGGCGCGCCGAGTGAAGATCGAACGCGTCAGTTCCTCCAGCGTGTCACCGACGCGGGACGTATGTGACCTGACCGGCAGCGCCTGCAGCGCGTTCAGGACGTGGGGAGCTCGTAGGTGGCGAACTCGTCACGCAACGTCTTCTTCGAGAACTTGCCGACGCTCGTCTTCGGTACCTCGCCGATGAACACCACGTCGTCGGGGAGCTGCCACTTGGCGACCTTGGCTGCGAGGTACGCGAGCACCTCGTCCTTGGTCAGTTCGGCGCCCGCAACGGGCACGACGCACGCCAGCGGGCGTTCGGACCAGCGTGGATGGGGTACGCCGATCACCGCCGCCTCGGCGATCTCCGGGTGAGCCATCAGCTCGTTCTCGAGCTCGACCGACGAGATCCACTCCCCACCCGATTTGATGAGGTCCTTGGTGCGATCGACCAAACGGATGCGTCCCCGTGCGTCGACGGTGGCGACATCTCCGGTACGCAGCCAGCCATCTTGTGTGAAGCTCTCGCCCGCGCGTTCATCCTCGTAGTACGTCGATGCGATCCAATTCCCGCGACATTGCAACTCGCCACTGCTCTCGGCATCCCAGGGCACCGGCTCCTGCGAATCGGGGTCGACGACCCGCATCTCCGCGCCGAAGCTGATGCGCCCGACCATGGTGCGCAGATCGGCCTGTTCGTCGAGGGGCAGGTTTGCCTCGTCGACGTCGAGGTGACACACCGCGGCGATCGGGCTGGTCTCGGTCATCCCCCAGGCCTGGAGGATCGGTTCACCGAGCTGCTCGCGGTACGCCTCCGACAGGGCCTTCGGCACGGCAGAACCGCCGCAGGGGATCGTCCGCAGGCTCGACGTGTCGCGTCCCTCGAGCTCCGGCAGGACCTGCATCCAGATCGTCGGAACTCCGGCCGCCACGGTGACGCGTTCCTCGACGATGAGGTCGGCCAAGGCCGGCCCCGACAGGTCGGGGCCCGGCATCACGAGTGAGGCACCCGAGGCGACCGCCGCGTGCGCGAGCCCCCAGGCGTTGGCGTGGAACATCGGCACGACGGGCATGATCACATCGGCCTCACGGGCACCGAGGCTGTCGACGGTCATGGCGCCGAACGTGTGCAGAAACGTACTTCGGTGACTGTAGAGCACACCCTTCGGATTGCCCGTCGTACCGCTCGTGTAGCACATGCTCGCCGCACGATGCTCGTCGTCGACGGAGAACTCGACCGGATCGGCCTCGGCAAGCAGTTCTTCGTAGTGCATGAGTTCGTGGCCGTGCAGATCGTCAGGTATCGCGCCCACACCGTCATCCATCATCACCAGGTGCTGCAGCCGCTCGAACGTCGGGAGCAGTGGGACGAGAAGCGGGAGCAGCGACCGATCCACGAAGATCACCTCGTCGTCGGCGTGATTGACGATGTAGGTGAGCTGGTCGGGGAACAGCCGGATGTTGAGCGTATGCAGGACACGGCCGGTGCACGGTGCGGCGAAGTACAGCTCCAGGTGCCGGGCGGTGTTCCAGGCGAATGTTGCGACACGACCGTCAGCCGAGATCCCCAACCGGTCGAGCGCGCCGCCGAGACGACGCGTCCGTTCCGCCCACGCCGAGTAGGTCGTCCGCTCGCGCCCCGTGCCTGTCGCCGTCACGATGCCCTTGTGCCCGTGATACTGCTCCGCCCGGTCGAACAGGTGAGTGATCGTCAACGGCACGTCCTGCATCAGTCCTCGCATGGAGCCGAACGTAGCAAGGCTGCGAAAGACAAATCGGATCACGGCGATCGACGATCGTGCGATGCTCGCCGCCATGAATCGACATCGGGCGGGAGTCGGTCGGAGTTGCGGGCGCCAACGCGATGCGCTGCGGAACGGGTTCCTCGTCCGATACACGCTGACGGTTCTGCTCAACCTGATCGCCGACTGGGCCATCGTGCTGGGTGTCCTCGTGTACGCCGTCGACCGCAGCGGCCCGCGATCGGTCGGCATCTGCGCCACCGCGATGCTCGTGCCGTACGTTGCGCTGTCGCCGCTCGCCGGGGGTCTCACGGCGCGCTGCAGACCGCAACGAATCCGGCGCTGGGCGATGAGCGTGCAGACCGTCGCGTGGTCCGGCACCGCGATCGCTGCCCACGCGCAACTGGAGACGACGATCGTGGTGGCGACTGCCGCGATCGGTGTCTCAGCGAGCACGATGCTGGGTCCGGCAGGTGCGGTGCTCCGGCCGTCGATCGCACGATCGGCGAACGAGCTGAACATCGCCAATCTGTGGATCGGCTACGTCCGAAGCCTCGGCATTCTGCTCGGACCGGCGGTCACGACGGCCATGTTGCTCGTCGGAGGGTCACCGGCCGTCATCGCTGCGTGCGCCGCATCGGCATCGCTCGCGCTGGCGATCTCCCTCGCCGGACGGCCCACCGATCCGCCGCGCACTCCGATCCGCCGCGCACCGTCCGGTGCAGGCTCGCTCATTCGGCAGCAGCTGTGCGAAGTGAGACGCCGGCCCGGCATCCTCGGCGTCGTCGTCGCCGCCGGAGGGCAGTTCTTCGCGATCGGCGCGCTCCACATCGTGATCGTCGTCGCGGCCGAGCAGGACCTCGACCTCGGCCCGTCGGGCCCCGGACTGCTTGCGAGCGCATTCGGACTCGGCGCCTTCGTCGGCGGCGCGGCGGCGACCTCGCTGATCCACCGGCGACGGGTGGCGCCGGTGCTACTGCTGGCCATGGCGACCGCCGCGGCCGCCGCGATCGCGCTCAGCCTCACACTGTCGATCGCCACGGCGTTCGTGCTCCTGCCGATCGTGGGCGTGGCGAAGTCACTGCACGACCTGCTCGCACGACTCCTGCTGCAACGATCGGCGGATCCGCAGGCACTCGGCGCCGTCTTCGCCGTGCTCGAGATGGCTGCGGGAATGGGGCTGATTCTCGGGTCGATGCTCGCACAGGTGCTGATCGCAGTCGGCGGCGTCCAAGCCGCGTTCGCCGGGATCGGTTCGTTCTTCCTTGCCCTCATCGTCGCAACGCACCGGTCGCTGCGTGTCGCGGACGACTCGGCCGACCTGCCCGTCGTCGCCATGAGTCTGCTCCGACGCGTCGCGCTGTTCAATCCGCTGCCGAGTCGAACGTTGGAGGGACTCGCTCGCGACGCCGTCGAACTCTCGGTCGTGCCCGGCACCACGGTGATCTCCCGAGGCGCACACGGCGAGCACTTCTTCGCAGTCGCCGATGGATCCTTCGACGTGGTGATCTCCGGCGAGATCGTCCGCACCATCGAACGAGGTGGCTCGTTCGGTGAGCTCGCGCTGCTCGGCAGCATCCCTCGGACGGCGAGCGTCATTGCGCGGACGGACGGCGCTCTGCTGGCGATCGAGCGTCCGTCGTTCCTGCTCGCCGTCAACGGCCACGCCGCTTCCCGACGCGCCGCCTGGCGGGTGGTTCGGAACCTGGCGGACGACCGACAGACGATCGACGGACCTCACCAGTTCGCCACGGCCTCGTCCACCACGGCGGGGAGGGTGGACGCTCCCGACGGTAGCGTCAGCCGGCATGACTGACGTGGCCGACGTGGCCGACGACTCGTCGTTCGGTCCCGACCGACCGAGCTGGGCTCCGCTCACCCTCGCCGCGTTCGTCGCCCTCGTGATCTGCTCGAACGTCGCCGGAGCCACCTGGGCCAAGCTGATCGAGTCGAGCCCCGAGGGGCTCCTGGTGTTGTCGTCCCGAAATCGTTACCTGGTCCTGGCTCTCGGCGCCGACGTCACGGTGGCGGCCTACTGGGTGATCGGGTTCGCGCGCATCGCGCTGGCGTTCGTTGTCTGTCACCTCATCGGTCGCGCCTATGCCGCAACGGCGCTGAAATGGTTCGTCAAGTACCTCGGTGTCACGCCGGAGGCGTTGGCTCAGTTCAACAACGGATTCGCCAAGGCCGAGTGGGTCATCATCCCCTTCTTCGCCGGCAGCAACCTCGTTGCGGCGTTGAGCGGCGTGCACCGTACGCCGTGGCCCCGGTTGGCCGGTCTGCTCACGATCGGCATCCTCGGCCGGCTCGCGCTCATCTGGTGGCTGGCCCAGATCTTCGAGGAGGAACTCGAGGACTTCGTGGGCTGGTTGCAGCGGTATTCGTGGTGGATGGTCGGCATCTCGGTCGTCATCGTGTTGCTCGTGAACTTCCGCAACTTCCGTCAGGGTGCTGCGGGCTGATACAACTGCCGGATGGCTCAAGTCACGCTTCGCGGCAACCCTTTCAGCACCAGCGGCGAACTCCCCGCCGTCGGCTCATCCGCACCCGGCTTCTCACTCGTCGGCAGCGATCTCTCCGAGATCTCCGCCGACTCGCTCAGTGGCAAGAAGGTCGTGCTCAACATCTTCCCGAGCATCGACACGCCGACGTGCGCCACGAGCGTGCGGACGTTCAACGAACGTGCCGCCGGTCGAGACGACACCGTGGTGCTGTGTGTCTCCGAGGACCTCCCGTTCGCAGCCGGCCGCTTCTGCGGCGCCGAAGGCATCGAGAACGTGAAGACCGGTTCCGCATTCCGGGGCAGCTTCTCGGACGACTACGGAGTGCGGCTACAAGACGGTCCGCTGGCCGGACTGGCTGCGAGGTCGGTCGTCGTCATCGACGCCGACGGCTCGGTCGTCTACACCGAGCTGGTCGGCGAGATCGCCGACGAGCCGGACTACGACGCTGCGATCGCCGCACTCGACTGACCGGCTGGTCGGCTACGACGAGGACGCCGGCACCGCGACGAGATAGCCCAGGAGGCAGACGATCGCCCCCATCACGATCCATCGGTCGGGAGGGTGCGAGACGCCGTAGCGCACGGTCTCGGTGACCATCAGGCCCACCTGCATGACGACGACCCAGCCGATCGTCACCGTCGACATCTCCGTGTACCCGATCGCCACGACGAACAAGGCGAAGAGCATGACCGAGGCAGTCAGCCCTGCGACGAGCAGCCACGGGCTCCGATGCGTGACCCATTCCTTGGCCAGGATCGATTCGGTGACGTCGAGGCCCGCCAGCAGCAGCGTCAGGCCGATGACGATCGCTGTTCCCCCCAATGAGTTCATGCCTGCAGTGATGCGCTCCACAGGATCCTGATACGCGGCCGTCAGAGGTCGAGGAAGTGCTCCAGGCCGACCGTCACGCCGGGGTGATCACCGATCCGTCTGCACGCCAGCACCACCCCGGGCATGAAGCTGGTGCGGTCGTAGCTGTCCTGGCGGATCGTCAACGACTGGCCTTCGGCGCCGAAGATCACGTCCTGGTGAGCGACCATGCCGTGCATCCGGACCGAGTGCACGTGCACGCCGGCGGGCGATGTGCCGCCGCGTGCGCCGACGAAGATCTCGTGTTCGGTCGGGTCCGGGTTCCAGGGCACGTTGCCACGGGCGGCAGCGATCCGTGCTGCCGTGTCGACGGCGGTACCCGACGGAGCGTCGATCTTGCGGTCGTGGTGGTACTCGATGATCTCTGCCGTGTCGAAGAACGGGGCGGCCAACTCGGCGAACCGCGTCATCAGCACGGCCGAGATGGCGAAGTTGGGTGCGAGCAGACAGTGTGCGGGCCCGTCGCCGAAGGTCGATCTGAACTCGATGAGATCTTCGTCCGTGAAGCCCGTGGTCCCGACGACTGCGTGCATGCCGTGCATGGCCAGCCACGGCAGCGTGAGACGAGCTGCCTCTGCGACCGTGAAGTCGACGACCACCTCGCACGCGGCATCCGCGAACGTCCGAAGGTCACCTCCGATCACGAGCCCGCTGCGGTGCTCGCCGGCGGCGAACGGGTCGACGCCCGCAACCAAGTCGAGGTCGTCGGCCGCCCCGACCGCTGCGCAGACGGCCGCTCCCATTCGGCCGCCTGCCCCGTTGACTCCGACCCTGATGCGTTCGCTCACGGTCACCGACGGTAGCCAGGCCGGCGCCACATCGGAAACCGGCGAGTGCCTGTCGGGACGATCACTAGGCTTCGCCGCGTGGGATCGTATTCGGTGCAAGCCGTCGGCTCCCGCCCGTGGGGCCGCCGCCGCGACGAGCTCGCGACCCGCGATCGCAACGTCCTCACCGCCGATGAACTCGACGAACTCGCTGATGCGTGGTTCTGGCTCGACGACCCCGACATGTCGATGGCCGTACGGCGGGAGGCGTACCGACGACATGTCGATGCTGCCGACCTCCGCGGAGCCGCCGGCGCTGCGTGGCGCCTGTTCACCGATCATCACCTGGTCGGCGAGATCGCACCCGCTGCCGGCTGGCTCGAGCGGTGCCGCCGACACGTCGACGAGGGTGCTGGGCCCGCTTCTGCGGGCTGGTTGTCGATCGCCGACGCCGACTGTGCGGCCTCGACGGGCGACCACGTCGGCGCACTCCGCCATGCGAATGCCGCCAAGGAAGCCGGTCGGCGATCGTGCGACCCGGACCTGACGGCCATGGCCCTCCAGGCGGAAGGGAGGGCACGAATCTCGCTCGGTGAACGGACCGAGGGTCTCCGAGATCTCGACGAGGCGATGATCGCCGTCACGAACGGTGAGCTGCAGCCGCTGTTCACCGGGTGGGTGTACTGCAACGTGGTGTCGACGTGCTACGCAGTCGCCGATCTGAGGAGAGCAACCGAGTGGAGTGACGAGGCGATGCGATGGTGCGCAACGCTGCGCGAGGGCCTCATGTATCCCGGGTTGTGCCGGGTGTACGCCGTCGAGCTCGGCTATCTGCGCGGCGACTGGGACACGGCGTCCGATCACGCCCTCCAGGCTTGCCAGGAGCTGACCGCGTTCGATCCTCGGTACGCAGGCGCTGCGTTCTGCCTGGTCGGCGACCTTCGGCGAGTGCGCGGGTCACTCGACGAGGCCGAGGAGGCCTATCGCCGCGCCCACGAACTCGGTCTCCAGCCCCAACCCGGCCTGGCGCTCACCGAGCTCGCCCGAGGGAATCCCGCCGATGCGATGGGTGCGTTGCGGTCGGCGTGGACGGAGGCGGCCGGCGCTCCTCTCCCCCGAGCACGGCTCCTCGCCGCGGTCGTCGAAGTGGCGGGCGTACTCGGTGACACCGACGCGGTCGGTCGCGCCGTCGCCGAACTCGGCACGATCGCCGAGGCAGCGGACAGCCCATTCCTCAACGCGACCGACGAGGGAGCACGGGGCGATCTTTCACTGCTCGCCGGAGAACCGCACGGCGCCGTCATCCGCATGCGAGCGGCCGCTGCGACATTGGACCAACTGGGCTTCCCCTACGAGGCGGCGCGCCGAAGGGCTCGACTGGCCCACGCGTTGTCCGCGGCCGGAGATCCTGTCGGTGCCGAACTCGAAGTGCGCCAGGCGATCGCTCAGTTCGAGCGGCTCGGCGCCACGATCGACCTCGAGGAGGCCCGCCGACAGCTCGGCCCCGACCGGCCGTCGGCCGGAACCTGTCCGTTGAGCACACGGGAGCTCGACGTGCTCCGGCTCGTCGCAGCCGGCCGGACGAACAGCGAGGTCGCAGACGAGCTGTTGATCAGCCACCACACCGTGGCACGGCACATGACGAACGTCCGCACGAAGCTCGGCGTGGGTTCACGGGCCGCCGCGACGGCGCTGGCCTACGAGCACGGTTGGCTGCGCGGCCGAGACAGCTGATCGCTCTCTTCCCGTCGGAAATGGCCGATTCGAGCGATGCGCCACCATGCGGGCGCACGGTACGGTCGAACGATGAGCGAGACGTTTCAGATCCCGATCGAAGCCGCCGAGGCGTACGAGGCACGCTTCGTCCCTGCGATCTTCGCCGAGTGGGCGCCGCGGGCACTCGCGGCAGCAGCCGTTCGGCCGGGCACCCGCCTGCTCGATGTGGCGTGCGGTACCGGCATCGTCGCCCGCACTGCGCTCGATCTCGTCGGTGAGGCAGGAGCCGTGGTCGGCGTCGATCTCAATGATGCGATGCTGGAGGTGGCGGGCCGCGTCGCTCCACAGGTCGAGTGGCGTCAGGGCGATGCCGGCAACCTCCCTGTCGCCGACGCGGCGTTCGACGCGGTCATCTGCCAGATGGCGATGATGTTCTTCCCCGATGTTCGAGCTGCGTTCGCCGAGATGCAGCGCGTGACCGCCCCGGGAGGTCGAGTCGTCGTCGTGGTGCCGGCATCGCTCGACCAGCAACCGGCGTACCGTGTCTTCGTCGATGTCGCCGTGACCCAGGCGGGCCGCGAGGCAGCGCCGCTGCTTGGCGCCTATTGGGCTTGCGGGGATTTCGATGCACTCGCCGCCGACGCCGAGGCGAGCGGGCTCACGGTCATCGAGCGGACGACCACTGCCGGCACGGCCCGATTCCCGTCGGCAGCCGACTTCGTGACCACCGAGATCGCAGGTTCCCCACTCGCGGAGCGCATCGACGGGACGACGGCCGAACGCATCGCCGACGACGTCCGGGATCGACTCGCCGACCATCAGTCGGCGGATGCCTTCGAGATCCCGCTGGTGTGCCATGTGCTCACCGCAACCCCGAACACGGCGGTGACCTGAACTCAGGTCGGACCGACGGTGACCGTGACCGGCTCGGTTGCGCCGTACACACGCCCGACGACGCGATGCACGTCGTCGAGCGTCACGTTCGCCCAACGGTCGAGCTGCTCCTCGACGCTGCGGAGGTGGCCGAGGATCGTCAGCTGACCGCCGAGGCGTGACATGCGGGCGCCCGAGTCCTCGAGCCCCATCTCATAGGAACCGGCGAGGTATCCCTGAGCGATGTCGAGTTCGTCCGGGGTGATGCCGTCGGCGTGCAACCGCTCGAGCTCGGCACCTACCAGGCGCCGCACGACGTGTGCGTGCTCGGGCAGCGTGCCGGCGTAGACCGACCACGCGCCGGCGTCGGCATAGGCCGCCGCCGCCGAAAACACCGAGTACGCGAGTCCGCGCCGCTCACGGATCTCGTCGAACAGCCGACTCGAGAGCCCGCCACCGAGGATGTGATTCGCGACGTCGAGCGCTTCTCGGTCGGGGTCGACGCGCGAGATGGAGCGTCCCCCCACGACCATGTGAACCTGCTCGGTGTCATCGTCGATCGCAACGACAGCGCCCGGTGTCATCGACTGGTCATGAGGCGGTCGGCGGTCACGGGGGGCACTCCCCCATGGCAACGGATCGAACGCCCTGGTGACCTCGTCGACGACGCGGTCGGGGTCGACGGCGCCGGCAACCGACACGACCGTGTTCTCGGTGACGTAGTGACCGCCGTAGAACGACCGCACCGCGTCCGCCGTCAGGCCGCGCACCGAGGCGCGGTCGCCGGCGGTGTCCCAACCGAGCGGGTGGTCGCCGAACACGGCCGCACCGAACGCCCGATGCACGACGTCCTCGGGGCTGTCGTCGTCCATCGCGAGCTCTTCGAGGATCACCTGTCGCTCGCTCTCGATGTCCGCGTCGCGCAGTGCCGGTGCAGTCAGGACATCGCCGAGCAGCTCGATGCCGGTGGAGGAGTGTCGCGCAGGCAGGCGGCAGTAGTAGGCGGTGTACTCCTTCGACGTGAATGCATTGATGTCGCCGCCGACGCGGTCGATCGCCTGTGACACGTCGATGGCCGACCGGCTCTCGGTGCCCTTGAACAGGAGATGCTCGAGGAAGTGGCTGATCCCGGACTGCTCGGGCGATTCGTCTCTGGCTCCGACACCGACCCAGACGCCGATCGCCGCCGTGCGGGTCGAGATCATCGGCTCGACCACGATCGTGAGCCCGGACGGCAGCTGAACAACGTGCTCCGACATCAGAACCGCCAGTCAATCGCCGAAAACGCCGACGCCCCCACCCGGCGGACCGGGTGGGGGCGTCGAAACGATGTCGCCGAGGTCAGCGGTGACGACGACGGCCACCGCGGCCGCCACGATCGTCGGGACGCTTTTCCCCTGCGGGCCCGAGATCGCCGAGCTCGCCGGCGAGTTCGGCGTCGAACGCCTCTTCGAACGACACGGTCTCGACGTCGTCGGATGAACCGCGGTCGTCGGACGACGAACCAGCGCTCTCGCCATTGCCCGAACCACGCGACTCGGAGCCGGAGGACTTGGCCGGAGCCTCGGTGACGTCACCGGCGGGCACGAGGCTCACCTTGCCGCGGTCGTCGATCTCTTCGACCTTGACCTCGAACTCCTGTCCGAGCTCGAGCACGTCCTCGACCGAGTTGATCCGCTTACCACCACCCAGCTTGGAGATGTGCACGAGACCATCGCGGCCCGGCAGGATGTTCACGAACGCACCGAACTTGGTGATGTTCACGACGCGGCCCATGTAGACCTTGCCGATCTCGGCCTTGGGCGGATCGACGATCGCCAGGACGGCGTTCATCGCCTCTTCCATTCGCCAG
Organism: uncultured Acidimicrobiaceae bacterium; assembly: GCA_963792905.1. Lineage (GTDB taxonomy): Bacteria > Actinomycetota > Acidimicrobiia > Acidimicrobiales > Ilumatobacteraceae > Ilumatobacter. Next base: position 116,559 of record CAWBYE010000019.1, on the reverse strand, counting down.
GCCTCGACCGCGCCGATCGTGACGAAACCCTGGGCTCCGTCATCGTCGACGCTGATGTCGGCGCCGGTCTCCTGCTGGATCGTGTTGATGACCTTGCCCTTGGGCCCGATCACTTCGCCGATCTTGTCCATCGGGATCGTGAGCGTCTTGATCTTCGGTGCGGTCTCGGCGACTTCGGAGCGAGCCTCGGGCAGCGCAGCGTTCATGACCTCGAGGATCTCGAGGCGAGCGACCTTGGCCTGTGCCAGCGCTGCGGTGAGGACATCGGCAGGAATTCCGTCGATCTTCGTGTCGAGCTGCAGCGCGGTAATCGCATCAGCCGTACCGGCGACCTTGAAGTCCATGTCGCCGAAGGCATCTTCTGCGCCGAGGATGTCGGTCAGAGTGATGTAGTTGTCGCCGTCCTTGATCAGACCCATGGCGATGCCGGCAACCGGGGCCCGGGTGGGCACACCGGCGTCCATCAGCGACAGGCTCGACGAGCACACCGACGCCATCGACGTCGAACCGTTCGACGACATGACCTCGGAGACGAGGCGAAGCGTGTACGCGAAGTCTTCCTGGCTCGGCACGACGGGCAGGACCGCACGGGCCGCGAGCGCACCGTGACCGATCTCGCGACGCTTGGGCGAACCCACGCGACCGGTTTCACCGTTCGACCACGGCGGCATGTTGTAGTGATGCAGATACCGCTTCGTGTCGGTCGGTGAGAGCGAGTCGATCATCTGGTTCATGCGAGGCATGGCCATCGTCAGCACGTTCAACACCTGGGTCTCGCCACGCTGGAACAGCGCTGAGCCATGGGCGGTGGGGAGCACGCCGACCTCGGCGGTGACCTCGCGCAGATCGCCGGCCGCACGGCCGTCCATGCGAACACCGTCGGTGATCACACGCTGACGAACCGAGTTCTTGGTGAGCGAGCGAACCGCTTCCTTGACGGCCTTCTCCTGGCCGACGTGATCAGCGCCTTCGCCGCACAGCGCGCCGATGGCCTTCGCCGAAGCGGCGTCGGTGGCGGCGTTGCGCTCCTGCTTGTCGGCGATCTTGACCGCTTCGGCAATGTCGTCGCCGACGACACCTTCGACGGCGGTGTACACCTCGGGGGCGTAATCGATCACCGGCTCGAAAGCGAGCGGCGTGATCGGGCCCTGCGTCGCGATGACGCTGGCCAGGAGCTGACGCTGCAGCGCGATCGATTCCTTGATCCAGACCTTGCAGGCCTCGAGGCCCTCGGCCAGAACGGCCTCATCGACCTTGGGCGCACCGTCGTCGTAGTAATAGAAGCTGCGCTCCGTGCCGCCGGCCTCGACCATCATCACGGCGACGTCGCCGTTGTCGAGTTCGCGGCCGGCAACGACGATTTCGAAGGTTCCGGCTTCGATCTCTTCGTAGGTGGGGTGCGGAATCCACTCACCGTCGGTCGAGTACGCCATTCGAATGGTGCCGAGCGGCCCGTCGAAGGGGATACCCGAGATCATCAGCGCAGCCGACGCAGCATTGATCGACAGGACGTCGTGGAGGTTGCTCTGATCGGCACCGATGACCGTGGTGACGATCTGCGTCTCGTTGCGGAAACCGTCGGCGAACGACGGGCGCAGCGGGCGGTCGGTGAGTCGGCAGGTGAGGATCGCCTCCTCGGTCGGACGGCCCTCGCGGCGGAAGAACGAGCCAGGAATCTTGCCGGCCGCATAGGCCCGCTCCTCGACATCGACCGTCAGCGGGAAGAAATCCATACCCGGACGCAGGTTCTTGGCTGCATTGGCCGTGGTGAGCACTTGTGTGCCCCCGATGGACGCCACGACGGCGCCCTGGCTCTGCGGCGCGAACCGGCCGGTCTCGAAGGTGAGCGTCTTGTCGGTTCCCGAAATGGGACCGGAGACGCGAATTGGGTCAGCCACGAATGGCTCCTTTCAGACGACGGCACACTGCCATCGCCACTCTTGGAGCGACCCGGTCGGTTCCCAGTTGGCGACCCCGCCGACCTGCGGCCTCTTGAAACAGGCAGGACACGGGATGGGCAACCGGCAACCAACTCGTTGCCGCTCGTTGTGCAGAACGCAGACCTTCCGCATTCCGGTTTCGGAGTGTACCCGCCCGATCGAGCGAACGGTGGAACCGTCCAGGCGCTCCGCCGTGCCGAGGCATCGGGACGACAACGATCCCGACGGCGCTGACACCTCCCGTCACGGTGCCGGATCGCGTCAGCGAACCGAACGGAGGTGGGCCGTGACCAGCGAACGACTCGACGGATGACCGCCTGACGCGACGGCATCGCGGGCGCCTCTTGCGTCGGCGGCGGAATCGCAGATCGTCGCCGGGTCCCACTGCAGCGCCCACTTCACGAAGTCGTGGAGGGGCACGGGCCGGCTGATGAAATACCCCTGCACCTCCGCACATCCGATGCCGCGGAGCAGGTTCATCGTCCCGGCGTCCTCGATGCCTTCAGCGACCGTCGTCAGGCCCATGTCGGTTGCGAGGTTGACAGAGGCGAGCACGATGGCAGCGGCGCTCTCGTCGTTGGCCAGGCGGGCGATGAAGCTCCGATCCACCTTCAGCTGGTCCACCGGCAGCCGATGCAGGTGCTGCAGCGACGAGTAACCCGTACCGAAGTCGTCGATGGCGACCTTGACACCGAGCTCTCGGAGCTGTGTCAGCACCGTGATGCTGGTGTCGAAGTCGACCACCATGGCGTTCTCGGTGACCTCGACCTGCAGCCAACTCGTCTCGATCCCGGCCGAGTCGGCGATCGCCCTCATGTCGGACACGAGCATGGGGTCCAGGAGATCTCGCGGTGTCAGGTTGACGGCGACCGGGATGTCGATGCCGGCACTTCGGAAGTCGGCGATCGCCTCTGCAGACCTGCGCAGCAGCAGGCGCGTCAGCTTGCCCACCAGCCCGGTCTGGACGATCAGGGGGATGAACTCGGTCGGCGGAATCGGCCCGTGCGTCGGGTGCACCCACCGCATCAGCGCCTCGGCGCCGGTGATCGTGCCGTCGGTCAACGACACCTTGGGCTGGAAGTGCACCGTGAGGTCCTCGCGGTCGAGTGCACCACTGATCGACATGTACAGGTCGAGCCGGCGTGGAGCGTCGGCATCGAGTTCGGGCCTGTACCAGACGACGTTGAGCTGGTTGCGTTTCGCTTCGTACATCGCGGTGTCAGCGAGCCGCAGCAACGTGGCGCTGTCCTTGCCCTGCGCCGGCCATTGCACGACACCGAAACTCGCGCCGACCTCGAACGTGATGCCGTCGAGTTCGAGCTTCGACGTGACCGACCGGTGGATGTCCTCGATCCGCCTCGAGAGATCTCCGGGGCCCTCGTCGCTGGCGCCCACGAGCAGGATGGCGAACTCGTCCCCGCCGAACCGGGAGACGAGGTCGGCCGACCGAGTCGCCGCCCGCAGTCGATTGGCCACCTCCACCAGGAGCTGGTCACCGGTTTCGTGACCGAGGGAGTCGTTGATCTCCTTGAATCGGTCGAGGTCGACCATCACGACCGTGCCGGCCTGACCGCGCTTGGCGAGGCTGGACGTGACGGCGATCTCGAAGCTGAGCCGGTTCGGCAGACCGGTGAGTGCATCGTTGCGGGCCTGGATCTCGAGCTTCTCGACGAGGAGGTCGTTGGAGAGCCGAGCGCTCAGCGTGTTGGCCAGCGACGCGAACAGGCCCAGCTCGTCGGAGGTGAATTCACTCCGCATTCCGAGTCGATCGGCGACGAACAGGTACCCGACACGATCGACTTCGTGGAGCACCGGTGCAGCCAGCATCCGACCGGCCCGAAGCGTCGAGAGCAGCCTCAGTGCCTCCGGGCGAGCGTCGTTGGCGTCCAACTGCAGCACCGACCGGCCATCGAGCAGACCGCCCATCAGACCGGCGAGCGGGCCCGGATCGCCGTCGACAAACGTGTCGTCGACGAGCATCCGGAACGACGATTCCGAGGATTCATCGTGTCCGACCAGGATCAAGCCGGCAGAACGGGTTCGGAGGATCTGGACCAGCTCCACCAGCCCGGTGTCGAGCGTGCGTGTCCCGCGCTCGTTCGACAGTGCTCGGGTGAAGCGGTGCAACTGCTGGAGATCCCTGAACCGCTGCGAGAGCCGGCCGCTGCTCCTGAGCAGCAGCCCGACGGCCAGTAGCGGGACGAACGCATAGATCGCCATGTACGGGCTCGACAGCGAGACGGCGAGCGCGGTGACGCCGAACATGCCGGCGAGCACCGCCAGAATCTGCGACTGACCGAGGTCGGCGAACAGGTGCGGTCGGAACTTGCGATCGACGGCCATGATCACCAACGGAACGGCAAGCAGGCTCAGCAGCTCGGCGGCAACCACCGCAACGAGCGGAATCGCCCATTCCGCCACGTTTCGAGGGAGACGGTCGCCGAGCAGCGACTTGACGATCAACGCCGAGAGACCGACTTGGGAGACGAAGAGGCAGGCATTCCACAGTGCTTTGAGCGGAGGCGACTTCCGAATCCAGAGCAGCGTCGGGACGCCGCCGAGGATGTACGCGACGAGCAGGAGCAACGGGCTCGTGTACAGGAGTCCGAACATCAACGGAATGCAGGCGAGTGACAGTGAGTGAGACTCCTTGCGGATCTCGACATGGAGCGCTGCGGTCTCGGCAATCGCGAAGCCGATGACGAGTGCGAAGAACGGCAAGGACCACTCTCGGTCGGGAACCGAGGTCACCGACGGTGTGAGGATCAGGAGGATGCCGCCGACGGACGCGAGCGCCAGCGCGTAGAGGAGGACGCGCAGGGTCGGCCCCAGTCGGTCGGCCCCGGCTTCGTGATCGCGCGGTGTGGCCCGAGCTGTGGCCGTCACCGGAGAGACCTCGCACCGACGGTGTGCGGGCCCACGGGGTTCGATCGTCGATCCACCCATTGACTGACGTCTTGACTGACCTCGGTGATCCGAGATTGCGTCACCCTCGACGATGGGGCGTCGGCGATGACGCCCACCCGAACGGGCACCTGACTGGCCCGCACACCTTCGCCTCGCCGTGTCGTTGTCATCTCGTGTCGTTTCGTTCGTGGTGTGGCCGCGTGCGGCCGGCACCGGTGTCTGTATCGTCAGATCGTCGAAGTCGGATGAGGACCGGCTTCGTCAGGTCTTCGTCAAGAAGCATCGCGACGTCGGTCTCTCAACGGCTCTCGACGGCGATCCGTCGGCGCTCGACCACCCGCGCCCACGCCAGGTCGCGCCCGACCGGGTGACACCCGACCCCGTCGCCCTGGATCGGGTCCCACCGATGTCGTCCCCGGTGCCGCTGCCTCCGACATCGCGCTGCAGCGACCCCGCGACCTTGTCGCTCGGCCCGAGCAGCTCCACCGGTGGCGACGCTGCCTCCTCGCTCGAGGGCTCGACCATCGACAACGGCGACACGTCTGACGGGCCGGAGTCGGCTGTTGCCATACGCACCGCGACGCCGGACCGCGCACTCGCCGGTATTCGCGGCGGCCGACACGGCGAAGATTCTGGCTGCGGCGAGCACGAAGGCACGTCCGCACCTCCGACCCGGAGGCCTCCGCCATTCGCCACGTGCTCCTCGATGTGTCGGTTGCTGCGTGCCCACCATGAGTTTCCCGGTTCCGTGCTGTTCGTTCGTCGTGGTTTCGTTCGTCACCGTGTGGCCACCGGTTCGTGTGATGCCGGTTCCGCAGGATGAGGTCGATCGTCGATCTCGGTCTCGGTCTCGCTAGCTCCAGGTCGAACCGGACCAGGTACTGCCCGACCATGTCGAACCCGACCAGGTACTGCCCGACCATGTCGAACCCGACCAGGTACTGCCCGACCACGTCGAACCCGACCAGGTACTGCCCGACCACGTCGAACCCGACCAGGTACTGCCCGACCACGTCGAACCCGACCACGTACGCCCGACCACGTCGAACCCGACCACGTCGAACCCGACCACGTCGAACCCGACCAGGTGGAGCCCGACCAGTCGTCGGCGCCGCTCCAGGTGTTGCCCGATTCGCTCGCTGCGACCCAGGCCTCGGCATCCCATGCGGCTCCGGTCACGGTCATCTCACCGGTCAGTGCCTGGCCGGCGACGGCGACACGGTCGCCGCCGCGGGCGGCGTCGAGCGAGCCCAGACCGGTCGATCGGGGCCACTGCTGGGCGACGTCACCCGCTCCGGTATGCATTGCCGCCGAGAGATCGACGACTCCGTTGCCCTTGACGATGTCGAACTGGAACGTGTCGGCCGCCGAGTCGGTCAGCAGGTGCTTGACCTGATCCGGGGTGAGCTCGGGGCGCTGTTCGAGGAGTAGCGCCGCGGCACCGGAGACGACGGCTGCGGCCTGTGAGGTGCCCGAACCTCGGAACAACCGGTCGTCGCCGTCCACCCGACCTTCTGGATGATCGGTGTCGATGCGCGAGCCGGGCACGCGGAGGCTCTCGATCGAGACGCCCGGTGCGAGCAGGTCGGGGTTCCGCTGTCCGTCACCCGACGGCGCCCAGAGCGGGTTCACCCAACCGAACGTGGCGTCGTGCTGGGCACCCGACACGGCGAGCACGTAGGGGTTGGTGGCCGGGCTGGCGAGCCCGAAGCTGGCGATCCCCTCGTTGCCGGCGGAGACGACGACCACGATGCCGTGATGCCAGGCGTTCTCGACCGCTTTCGACAGTGGGTCGAGCAGGTGCGACTGGGAGCTGTCGGTGTTGTACGACAGGTTCAACACCCGGATGTTCATCCCGTCGGCGTTGCGGTGTTGCACGACCCAGTCGATCGCTGCAATGACCTGCGACACATCGACCGCACCGGTGTTGTCGGCCACCTTCAGGCTCACGACCCGCGAGTCGGGGGCGACCCCCACGAAATTGCCGGGCTGCGGGTTCAACGGGTCGGCACCAGGGGTGCGGCCGGCGATGATGCCCGCCATGTGTGTTCCGTGCCCGAACGTGTCGAGTCCTGCGACCTCGTCGACGTGCCCCTCGAACGAGAGGTCGGGGCCGACGAACACGTTGCTCGTCGACAGCTCGGCGATCGGAGCGACGCCGGTGTCGATCACGGCGACGTCGATGCCGGCGCCCGTGTACCCGGCCGCCCACATTTCGTCGGCACCGATCTGCTCGACGACCTCGGCCATCGAGGTCGGAACGGAGTTGGCCTTCAGGTGCTGCTCGAGCTCCTGCAGTGCGTCGTCGAACGACGACTCCGGATCGAACGACGACCATGCCGGAGCGCCGTAGGCCCAAGCGGGGCCGATCACATCGACCGGGGCAGGCGCCTCGACTGGCTCGGGGGCAACGACCGTGATCGGTGCCTCCGCGGCGGTCACGGTCGTGACCGCATCCTCGGATGTCGTGTCGCCGTTGGACCGCTTGTCGCCCTTGGACCGCTTGTCGCCCCTCGGTGCCGTGTCGTCGGTCGGTTCGGCGGGATCCTCGACGACGGTGGTCACCGGCGCAGGATCGTTCTTCCGGGGCTTGTCCTTACCGCCCTTGGCAGCGACGCCGAGGCCGGGCGCGAGCGCCAGCACGAGCGCAGTGGCGGTGACGACACCGACGGAGCGGCATGAGGGTCGGATCGTGCGCCTCATGACCAGAATCCCGCCGACCAGTCGATGCCCGACCAGGTCGCACCCGACCAGGTGGCACCCGACCACGTCGCCCCGGACCAGGTCGCTCCGTTCCAGGTGGCACCCGACCAGGTCGCGCCGGACCATGTCGCACCCGACCACGTGGCGCCGTGCCACTCGCCGCCGGACCAGGTCGCACCCGACCAGGTCGCGCCGGACCAGGTGGCTCCGTTCCAGGTGCCGCCGGACCAGGTGGCTCCGTTCCAGGTGCCACCCGACCAGGTCGCGCCCGATGGCGCCAAGAGGCCGTCGGACCCCGATGTGGGAAGCGCATGGGGGTGGTCCTGGACGGGCGCCTTGAGCGCGTCCTTGACGCTGCGGATCGAGTCCTTGGGGTTGATCTTGCCCTCACCCTCGACGAAGTCTTCGACGTTCTTGAGCTCCTCTGCTCGGTTCTCGAAGAGGAACTTGACCTGGTCGTTCGTCAGATCCGGATACCGGGACAGCATGGCGGCCACGAAGCCGCTCACGACCGCGGTCGACTGCGAGCTGCCCGAACCGAGGAAGTACTTCCCGTCGACCACGGCGCTCGGGTGCTTCTGGTCGAGGAACGAACCCGGCACCCGCAAGCTCATGATCGAACGGCCCGGGGCCACGACGTCGGGGTGGCGGTACTCGTTGCCGCCCGAGCTCCACGGTGCGATCCAGTCCTGCGCACCGGACGAGTCGTACATCTCGTGGGCGCCGACGGCGAGCACGTACGGCGACACGGCCGGGCTGTCGATGCCGCCGTGGAGGTTGCCGCGGTTGCCGGTGGCGACGACGACGACGATGCCGGCGTCCCACGCCCGCTCGACGGCTGCCGAGAACGGATCACCCTGGTTGGTCTTGACGCCGTCGATGCCGAGCGACAGGTTGAGGACCCGGATGTTGAGCCCGTTGTCGTTGCGGTGCTCGACGACCCAGTCGATCGCTGCGATCACCTGCGCGATGTTCGTCTCGCCGGTCGCGCCGGCGACCTTGACGCTCACCAATCGGCTCTCGGGCGCGATGCCGGTCACCATGTCGCCGTCGTCACCGTTGATGATGCCGGCCAGGTGGGTGCCGTGACCGTACGTGTCGAGGTTGGCGAGGTTGTCGATGCCCCCCTCGTTGGAGAGGTCGGGGCCGTACACGATCTTGCCGGGCTGATCGAGGCCGTCGACCGGTGTCACACCGGTGTCGACGAGGGCGACGTCGATGCCCTGCCCGTACGCGTCCTTGCCGGCGTATTCGGACTTCGACTTCTCGGTGACCATCTTCATGATCACCGGCTGGCCGGGCTTGACCGCCATGTGGAAACTCACCGGTCCCGCGTCGGAACCGACCGCCGCAGGTGCCGGCTCGGCGGTGCCGACGGATCCGGCGGTCGATGCCGAGGCACCGACCAATCCGATCAGCGCCGCCACGGCGACACCACCGCTCGACCATCGTCTCGTGCGCTTCTCGGTCACCATGTGGTCGTCTCCTGATCGTCTCGCCGCCGATAACAGCATTCTCGGTAACGGCATTATCGCGGAGTGTGGCCGAGAAGTCACTCAACGTATGATCAAGACTTGTTCTGGAATTCACCACGATCGAACCAGCGCTTGGCAACGGGCTGACTCGAGCGGACCGGTGATGACATGCGGGCCCACGTCCGCCGGACCCGACGACAGCGGCACCAGGCGCGACAAGGTGGCGCCGTCGGTCGGGCGGTGCGCGCCAGGCGAACACCGCCGTAGGCGCGGACCGTCAGGACCGGGGCGAGTCACGGATGTGGTGGTCACCCGGCAGCGTGTCAGGGCGGCGACGGGCGTGCGATCGCCACGCCGGGATGGGTCAGATGTCGGGCGGAGGCGGGACGCCTCGACGCCCGGGTCAGCGGCGGAGGCCGAGTTCGGCGATCAGCGTGCGGTAGCGCTCGACGTCGATGCCAGCGAGGTAGTCGAGCATGCGACGGCGACGGCCGACCATCATCAGGAGTCCACGACGGCTGTGGTGGTCCTTCTGGTGCACCTTGAGGTGCTCGGTCAGGTGCAGGATGCGGTCGGTGAGGAGCGCGATCTGCACCTCCGGGGAGCCGGTGTCGTGCTCCGACGAACCGTACTTCTCGACGATGTCTGCTTTGGCTTCGAGCGCCATGGTGTTGCTGCCTTCCGGATGGAGGTCGCGTCGACCCGAGGTGGATCGAACGCATCACGCCGAAGTCGTGACCTCGACGGACCCCGCAATGCTACGGGCGCCGCAGATCGACTGACAACCACTACGCTCCCGCCGCGTGGAACCGGTGGCCGACCTCGGCATCAGCGTGCGTGAGGTGTCCAAGGACTTCGGCTCCACCCGAGCCCTCGCCCCCATCGATCTCGACGTCGCACCCGGTGAGGTGGTGACGTTGCTGGGCCCGAGCGGATGTGGGAAGACAACGCTGCTGCGCCTGGTCGCGGGGCTCGAGTCGGCGAGTGCCGGCACGATCACCATCGACCGCAGCACACCGGGCGACGCTCGCCGGGCGAAACGGATTGCCTTCGTCCCCCAGGCCCCCGCGCTCCTGCCGTGGCGGAGCGTCGATGCCAACGCCCGAGTCCTGCGCGACCTCAGGCCGAGTGCCAATCCGTCGCCGCTCCCCGACCCGACCGCGCTGTTGCACCACGTCGGGCTGACTGACTTCGTCGACGCCTACCCTCACGAACTGTCCGGCGGTATGCAACAGCGGGTGGCGCTGGTCCGTGCGTTCGCGCTCGGCGCTCCATACCTCCTCATGGACGAGCCGTTTGCCGCCCTCGACGAGATCACCCGCGCGGACATGCGCCATCTCCTGGCCGAACTCTGCGAACCGACCAACGCCGCCGTGCTGTTCGTGACCCACTCGATCGCCGAGTCGGTGTTCCTGTCGGATCGAGTCGTCGTGCTGTCGTCGCGACCTGGCCGCATCATCGGCGCAGTCGACATCGACCTCCCCCATCCCCGGGTTCCCGAGACGGAAGACGACCCCGCGTTCTTCCAACACGAGCGCGTGCTCCGTCAGCTGCTCCACAGCGGAGCCGGGTAGTGGTTGCCCGGCGCAACGACCGAGCCGCGTTGTGGACCGTGCTCGGCGGTATTGCGCTGGTGGCGTTCTGGGAGCTCTTCGTGCGGGCCCGCGATGTTCGGCCGTTCGTACTGCTCCCGCCATCGAAGATCATCTCGACGTTCCTCGAGACACCCGGCTTCTATCTCGAAGCAACGGTGATCACCGCGTGGCACCTCGGGCTCGGTCTGGCGATCTCGCTCACCGTGTCGCTCGCCGTCGGCGCCGCCCTGGCTGCGTTCCGCCCGCTCGAACATGCGAGCCAGCCTCTCCTCGTCCTCATTCTCGTGACGCCCTGGGTCGCATACATCAACTCGGTCGTGCTGTTCGTGGGCCGTGGCAACCCGTCGATCGTCTTTCTCGTCGCGTTCGTCACCGTGCCGGCGTTCGTGTACGCCACCGTCAGTGGGATGCGAAGCGCCGATCCTGCAGCACGCGAGCTGTTCGCATCGGTCGACGCCGCCCGGTGGGAGGTGCTGTGGCGCCTCCGACTGCCATCGGCCGTCCCGTCGATCCTCACCGCCCTGCGCATCAACCTCGGTATCGGGCTCGGAGCTGCGTACTTCGCCGAAGGTTCGTTCAACAGCGTCGGCAACGGTCTGGGCGAGATCGGCAAGCGGGCGGCAGCGAACAACCAGGGCTCGCTGCTCTGGACGACGATCCTGTGTACCGCCATGTTGGGCATCGCCGTTCAGGTGCTCGTGGTCGTGGTCGAGCGATGGTTGCTGCACTGGCATGCATCGCAGCGTCGTCGAGTTCGTTGACCGAACGCCGAACGAAGGGTGATGCGCAGGGGCGGCTGGTCGGTATGGTGGCCCGCACACGACGACTCCGGACGCCGAACCGACCTCTAGCAACGGTTCCCTCTCTGTCGTGTGCTGGCTGACAACCCATCATCCCTCACACTCCCTCTGGAGGAATCCATGAAGCGCCATGTGGCCTTCTCCCTGCTCGCGTTCACACTCGTCGTGGCGGCGTGCGGCGACGACGAAGGATCCGAGACATCGGACACGACATCGGACACGACATCGGACACGACATCGACCGACACCGAGGCGTCGGTTGACGCACCGCCCGTTCCCACGACGCACTCGCCCGACGACGGGGACAGCGGCGATGCCGGCGCGCTCGACGTCGTCGCAGGCCAGCCGTTTCCCGCCGCACGATGCGAGGCCAATCGAGCCGCCGGCTCGATCAGCTACCTGACCGGATTCGACTTCGCCGCCACGGCATCGATCATCGACGTGATCGTCGCGAACGACCAGAACTACTACACCGAACTCTGTCTCGACGTCGATGTCGCGCCGTCCTTCTCGACGGCCAACTACCCACTGGTCGCCGCGAACGAGGCTCAGTTCTCGTCGTCGGGGTCGTTCAGTGAACTGGCGACGTTCGCGGCCACGAACGAGGCCGATCTGGTCGCCCTCGCGGTCGAAGGCCACGTCGCCATCGACAGCTTGATGGTCAAGCCTGAACTCGAGACGCTCGAGGCGCTCGCCGGTACAACGATCGGCGTCAAGGGCAAGCTGCCGCCGAGCATTGCCGCAATGCTCGCTGAGATCGGCCTCGTCGAGGGCACCGACTTCGAGACGTTGCTGCTCGAGGGATTCGACCCGCTTGCGCACTGGGAGGTCGAGGGCATCTCCGCGGTACCAGGTTGGAAGAGCAACGAGCCCGGCACCTTGGAGCGTGCCGGTGTGCCGTTCAGTCTGTACGACCCGGCCGATTTCGGCATCCCTGGGTCGTTCGGGCTGATCTATTCGAACCGTACGTTCCTCGAACAACACCCGACAGCAGCCGAGGACTTCATGCGTGCGACGATGCGCGGCCTCGCCGACGCGATCGCTGATCCGACGGCAGCAGCCGGCGTCGCCGTCGAGCTGATCAACGGTAACGGCAACCCGAACTTCCTGTCACCGGAAGGTGAGGTCTTCCGGTGGGAGACCGACGCTGCGCTGGTCACCGCCACCACGCCGGAGGGCAGCCATCCCGGCGTGCCCGATCCCGAAGGTCTGGCCGCCGAGATCGCGGCATACGACGCGGTCGGCGTCTACGGCCAAGACGGCCCACCTGCGATCGACGGCCGGTTCGACGACGAACTCGTCGCCGGGCTCTACGACGCCGACGGCACCGTGATCTGGCCGGAAGGCTGAACACACCACACCGGCATCGTGGCAGCCCGTCAGGTCGCGGTGACCTGGCGCGCGTGCTCGATGTCCTGCTTGAGTTGTTCGACGAGCGCGTCGATGCCCTCGAACTTCCGCTCCGAACGGAGAAACCCGACGAACCGGATACGGGCCGCCTCACCGTAGAGGTCACCTTCGAAGTCGATCAGGTGCGCCTCGAGCAAGGAACTGTCGGCGTGCTCGTAGAAGGTCGGGCGGCGACCGAGGTTGATGGCACACGGATGGCTGGACCCGTCCGGCCGTTCGTAGACGCCGGCGTACACACCGTCGGCAGGAAAGCACACTCGGTTGGACACCTCGACGTTGGCCGTCGGAAACCCCAGGAGCCGACCGCGCTGATCGCCCTGGACGACCACGCCGCGGGCCTCGAACGGACGGCCGAGCATCTCGGCTGCGAGCGACACGTTGCCGCCGGCGAGGGCCCGCCGGATGGCCGTGCTGCTCACGGGTTCGTCGACGCCATCCGAACGTGACACGAGGACGACCGGTTCGACCTCGAAGCCGAAGGTCTCGCCGAGCTCGCGCAGCAGTGCGACATTCCCCTCACGATTGCGCCCGAAGTGGAAGTCGTCGCCGACGACCACGCACTCGGCGTTGAGACAGTTCACGAGGACACGCTCGATGAAGTCCTGGGCGGACTCCTCGGCCTGACGTTCGTCGAACGGCAACACGACCGCGGCATCGATGCCGGTCGCCTCGAGCAACTCGAGACGCTGCACGTGATCGGTGAGCAACTGAGGAGCCGATTCGGGTCGCACGATCATGGCCGGATGCCGGTCGAAGGTCACCACGGCGGATCGAGCCCCGCGCGCCTCCGCCAAGGCCCGAACCTGGGCGATGACCGCCTGGTGCCCGCGGTGCAGCCCGTCGTAGGCACCGATCGTGAGCACGGTCCGCTCACGGGGGAACGGTGCGGTCGCGGCGTCGTTGATCACCTGCACGGTGGGTGACGCTACCTTCCGATCGCCGTCGGCAACACGACCGAGGGCTTTGCCTCGACGGAGCGGAACGACTCGTAAACCGCCAGCACGACGCCCTGTTCGTCGAACAAGGCCCAGGGCCCCTCGCCCTCGAATCGTGGAAGCACCCTCCCGTTGGCCACGAGCGTGCGGGTCGCAGCGTCGATCACGATGTGCGGAAGGCGACGGACGGCGGTTTCGACAGGGAGCAGCTCGCACTCATCGGGACTCCCGGCTTCATCGAGTGTGTACGCACCGACAGCCGTCCGTCGAAGACTGCGAAGGTGGGCGCCGCCGCCGAGGAGATGTCCGAGGTCGGCAGCCAGCGTCCGAATGTAGGTGCCGGCGGTGCAGGTCACCTCGATACGGAACACACCCGGCGCTGCGGCCTCGTCGACGACGAACGACGAGATGGTGACCGGACGCGGTTGCCGCTCGACCTCGATGCCCTCACGGGCCAGTTCGTGCAGACGTCGGCCATCGACTCGGATGGCCGAGACCATCGGCGGGATCTGTTCGATGGCGCCGGTCAAGTGCTCTGCCGCGACCCGGCGTGCGTCGTCGAGTGTCACGGCGGCCATGTCGTGCACCGCCGTGACCTCGCCGGACGAATCGAGGGTGGACGTCTCGGTGCCGAGCACGACCTCACCCGTGTAGCGCTTTTCGGTCTGCTCGATGAAGCGCAGCAGTTTCGTGGTCATCCCGATCGCCACGACGAGCACGCCGGTTGCATCCGGGTCGAGCGTCCCCGCGTGGCCGACCTGTCGCTCGTGGAATCGACGGCGGAGCATGCCGACCACGTCATGGCTGGTGACGCCCGACGGCTTGTCGACGACGCAGAGGCCGTGAGTCGTGGCCGGTCTACGCCTCGCCACGACGCTGACGGTCCTCACGGAGGATGTCGTCGATGCGTTCAGCCGACCGCAGCGCGAGATCGGGCTGAAAATCGAGGATCGGAGTCTTCTTCGCCCGGATCTGCTTGGCGATCGCCGACTGCAAACGGGTTCGGTGTCGATCCAGGGCCTCGACGATGTCGGCGTCACCGTCTTCGCCGGCGAGCGAATCGAAGTACACGTGGGCGCGGTTGAGTTCGTTGTCGACCTCGATCCCGGTCACCGTCACGAACGCCAGGCGATCGTCGTCGATGCGGACGAGCTCCTCGGCGACGATTTCGCGCAGGGTCTCCCCCACCCGAGCAGACCGCGGGTATTTGTGCCCGCCGCCCCGAGGCGAACGCTTTCCCCGACTCGCCATCAGGACAGGGAGCGCTCGATCTCGCGCTCGTCGAAGGTCTCGATGATGTCGCCCGGCTTGAGATCCTGGAAGTCGGAGAGACCGATACCGCATTCGAATCCGGCGCGAACCTCTTGCGCATCGTCCTTGAAGCGCCTGAGGGACGTGATCGATCCCTTCCAGATGATCGTGCCGTTGCGCAGGAAGCGAACCTTGGAACCACGGGTGATGACGCCGTTCTGCACGAGGCAACCGGCGATGGCGCCGATGCGCGGAACCCGGAAGATCTCGCGCACCTCGGCATCGCCGGTGACGACCTCTTCGTACTCGGGTGCGAGCATGCCGACCATCGCCTGCTCGATGTCTTCGAGCAGCTTGTAGATGATCTCGTAGGTGCGGATCTCCACGCTTTCGGTCTCTGCCGCCTCACGAGCCTTGCGGTCCGGTCGGACGTTGAAGCCGAGGATCGTCGAGTTCGTGGTGGCGGCGAGCGTGATGTCGTTCTCGGTGATTCCGCCGACGGCGCGATGCACGAACGTGAGGTCGACCTCATCGCGACCGAGCTTGCGGAGACTCTCGGTGACCGCTTCGAGCGAACCCTGGACATCGGCCTTCAGGATCAGGTTCAGCGTGACGGATTCGCCGCTCTGGATCTGGTCGAAGATGTCCTCCAGCTTCACCCCGGACTTGACGCGAGCATCCCCACGCTGGTCACGAACTCGACGGTGGAACTCACGGGCCTCACCGACGGTACGAGCCGTCTTCTCGTCGGGCGCGGAGCGGAACTCGTCGCCGGCCTCCGGCACGGAACCGAGACCGAGCACCTCGATCGGCGTCGACGGCCCGGCGACCTTGATCTGTTCGCCCTTGTCGTTGATCATCGCCCGAACCTTGCCCCAGGCGGGGCCGGCGACGATCGGGTCTCCGACCTTGAGTTCGCCCTTGTCGACCAGGATCGTCGCAACCGGGCCACGACCCTTGTCGAGGTTGGCCTCGAGCACGATGCCCTTGGCACGCCCTGTCGGGTTGGCGCGGAGGTCTTCGAGCTCGGCCACGACGTTGAGCTGGTCGAGCAGGTCGTCGATACCGAGGTCCTGCAGCGCCGACATCTCGACGACGATCGTGTCGCCGCCCCACTGCTCGGGGACGAGCTCTTGCTCAGCCAACTCGGTGAGCACCCGCTGTGGATCTGCGTTGTCCTTGTCGATCTTGTTGACCGCCACCACGATCGGCACGTCGGCCGCCTTGGCATGATTGATCGCCTCGATCGTCTGGGGCATGACACCGTCGTCGGCGGCGACCACGAGCACCACGACGTCGGTTGCCTGAGCGCCCCGCGCACGCATCTGCGTGAACGCTGCGTGACCCGGGGTGTCGATGAACGTCAGCTTCCTGCCGTCCTTCTCCACCTGATAGGCGCCGATGTGCTGGGTGATGCCGCCGGCTTCGCCGTCGACGACATTGGCCGAACGGATGCGGTCGAGCACCGTCGTCTTGCCGTGGTCGACATGGCCCATGACGGTGATGACGGGCGGGCGCTCCTCGAGCAGTTCCTCGTCATCGTCGTCGCTGTCGTCGAACATCGCCTGGAGTTCGATCTCCTGCTGCTGACCCGGGTCGACGAGGAGCAGGTCAGCGCCCAGCTCGAGTGCATACAGCTCCATGTGCTCGTCGGAGAGACCCATGGTGACCGTGAGCATCTCGCCGTGCTGGAGCAGGAACTTGATGACGTCACCGGCCGTGCGATTCAGCTTGGGACCGAACTCCTGGGCCGACACGCCACGCTCGACGACGATCGTGCCCTCGGGTACGGGTGCATCGACCGCGGTGAAGCTCTGCTCCTGGGGCTGCAGCTCGTCGTGGTCGCGACGGCGACGGCGCTTGCTGCGACGCGGTGGTCGACGCTGCCCGCTCGGGCGACCGCCGCCGGGGCGACCTGGGCCGCCGCCGGGACCGCCACGTCCGGGGAACCCGCCTGGACCGCCGCCGGGACGTCCGGCGTAGCCACCGGTTCGGCCACCGGGACCTCCGGTCGACGGGCGGCTTCCGGGCGGCCGCGCTGAACCTGGCGGCGGGGGAATCGGCTTGCCGGTCGACGACACCGGTCGCCCGGGGGGCGGTGGAATCGGTTTGCCCGACGGAGCACGCGGCGGAGCAGCCGGAGCAGACGTGGCCTCGGCCGGCTCGGGGCGCGGACGGGGCGCGTCCGGACCGGGGCTCGAAATGATCCGTTCGGCAGCAGCCGACTCCGGACCGGGACTCGAAATGATCCGTTCGGCAGCAGCCGACTCCGGACCGGGACTCGAAATGATCCGTTCGGCAGCAGCCGACTCCGGACCGGGACTCGAAATGACCCGCTCGGCAGCAGCCGACCCGGGGGCGACCGACTCGGGGGCGACCGACTCGGAGGCGACCGACTCGGAGGCGACCGACTCGGGGGCGACCGACTCGGGGGCGACCGACTCGGGGGCGACCGACTCGGAGGCGACCGACTCGGAGGCGACCGAATCGGGCCCGGGACTTGCGATCGGCTCGGTTGCCGGCGCTTCCGCAGCAGCGACCGGCGCCGGCTCGGCGGCGGGCTCGGCCGCTGGTTCGGGAGCGGGCTCGGCTGCCGGCACCGCTTCCGGCTCGACGGCGGGCTCAGATGCGGCGACCGTCGCCGGCTCGGCAGGTGTCTTGCTCGCCGCCGCCTTCTTGGCGGGCGCCTTCTTGGCGGCAGCCTTCTTGGCGGCAGCCTTCTTCGCCGGCCGCTTCTTGGGCTCGGGCTTCGGCTCCTCGGGCTGCGCGTCACGGGTCAGGCCGTCGCGGACGGCGCGCCGCCGGACCATGTCGGCGTAGGCCTCGTTGAGCGACGACGAGTGGCTCTTGATGGGAACGCCGAGCACGCCGCACAGGTCGACGGCCTCGGCATTGGTCATGCCGAGTTCCTTGGCTAGTTCGTGTACTCGGATGTTCTTCGCCACGCTGTGGGCAACCTTTCGTCGTTCTTCAGTCTCGCAGGGGCGGGGACAATCCCCACCCGGTCGTTCACTCGGTCAGTTCGGCCAGTCGGCCGACGAGTCGGTCGATCGTTTCCGGCTGCAGGGCGGTGCGCCAGGCCCGGTCGAACGAACGCATGCGGCGCGCCGGCTCGACACACGCCGGTCCACAGATCCAGGCCCCGCGGCCGGGCGCTCGGCGGTCGACGCGGATCGCACCGGACGCGTCGAGGACGCATCGATGCAGTCGTGTCTGCGGACGTCGTTGGCGACACCCGATGCACGTACGGATCGGCCCATCCGCGTCACCCCGCTGCTTCATCCTCACCCTCGTCGGCCGCATCGGCAGCCGGCTCGGCGTCATCGCTCGCGTCGCTCGTGGTTTCGTCGGGTTCGCCGGCCCCGGTCGCGACCTGGGCTCCGTCATTCGGCTCCGGAGCCTCGTCGTCACCGGCCGTCCGTCCGTCACCGGCCGTCTCGTCGTCACCGGCGGTCTCGGCGTCACCGGCAGTTGCGTCATCACCGGCAGTTGCGCCGCAGTTGCGTCATCACCGGCATCGCCGGCCGCGTCGTCACCGGCAGTCTCGCCAGATTCGTTCGCCGGCTCGGCGCCTTCGTTCTGCGCCATCCAATCTGCCTGGCTGATGACGCTGCCGTCGGCGGCGTGCCACTCCATGTCGCCCGACTCGGCGTTCGCCTTCCACTCGCCTTCCGCATATTCGACGTGCTCATCGAGGTAGCTGCCGGCAGGAACACCTTCCGCGACCTGTGTCTCGGAACGGATGTCGACCCGGACGCCCGTCAGGCGCGCCGAGAGTCGTGCGTTCTGTCCCTCGCGTCCGATCGCCAGGCTGAGCTGGTGATCGGGCACGATCACGTCTGCTGCAGTGCCGTCCTCGGAGATGTTGACCTGGTTGACCTTGGCGGGCGACAGCGCCTTGGCGACCATGTCGGCGAGGTCCTCGCTGAACGGAACGATGTCGATCTTCTCGCCGCGCAGTTCGTTGACGACCATCCGGACACGGGCACCACGAGCGCCGACGCATGCCCCGACCGGATCGACGTTGTGGTCGTTCGACCAGACGGCGATCTTCGTGCGGTGACCTGGCTCGCGGGCACAGGCCCTGATCTCGACGATGCCATCGGCGATCTCGGGGACCTCCAGTTCGAACAAACGTTTGATCAGCCCCGGGTGGGTACGCGACACGACGATCTGGGGACCCTTGGCGGTCTTGCGGACCTCGACGATGTAGGCCTTCGCCCGATCGCCCGGGTTCGGGCGCTCGTACGGCACCTGCTCGGCTTGCGGGAGGAGAGCCTCGACACGGCCGAGGTCGAGCAGCGTGTAGCGAGTATCGGTCTGCTGGATGATGCCGGTGACGATGTCACCCTCGCGGTTCGCGTACTCCTCGAACTTGCGGTCGCGTTCGACTTCGCGGATGCGCTGACTCATCACCTGGCGGAACGTCTGCGCGGCGATGCGGCCGAGATCTTCCTTGTCGGGAGTGTCGTCGCGCTCGTTGACCCAGTTGCCGTCCTCGTCGAGGTCGTAGGCCGTGAAGGAAAAATCCATCGTGGTCGGGTTGACCTCGACGACCACCTCGTCGGCGGCACCCGGGCGGCGCTTGTACGCGCTCGCGAGGGCGTCGACCAGTACGTGAAGGAGATCGTCTTCCGACATGCCCTTCTCTTGGGCGAGCAGGCGGATGGCTTCGCTCATGTCGAGATTGCTCACGATGACTCCTTCGTCGATGACGTCTGCTGCGCCGGCGGCCGCTTCGCCGGGCTCTTCTTCTTGTTCTTCCCGCTGCCCTTGCCGCCCGGCTTGGGCTGTGGACCCCACACGAAGACCGTGCGGGCCCGATCGATGTCGTCGATCGCGATGATGTGCTCGACCAGCTCGGCATCGTCGGACCGGATGGTCGCCGTCGCATCGTCCGCAGCGACGAGTACACCCTCGAGACGACGCTGCTCGGCGCCGGTGTTCACCAGTCGCACACTGATCGTCTTGCCGATCTCGCGCTGGAAGTGAGCAGGCGTGCGCAGCGTGCGCTCGACGCCCGGGCTCGTGACTTCGAGGGTGTACCGACCCGGCATCGGGTCGTGGTGATCCATCTCACGAGAGATCAGACGGGTGGCGAGGGCGAGTTGATCCATGTCGATGCCACCGTCGGTACCCGGAGGGGTGTCGATGGTGACGCGCAGCGTTCCGCCGCGCTGTTCGAGGTCGTAGACGTCGAGATCGAGGTCCGAGGCGATCGGTTCGACGAGCTCACGAACCCGTTGGAGCACGGGACTGTCGGTCATGTCGATTCGCCTCCTTTCACACAACAAGGCGTGGGGCCAGCCCACGCCTTGATCGATTCCTCAACCAATTTGCAGATCCGAGTATAGCCGGGTTCCGGCCCGGATCACGGGGGGTGGGGGGTCCGGCGGGCGCCTGCCCGGGACCCGCCGCAGGGGCGCGATTCGTCGTCCGTGCTCGATCGGGGTCGCCGCTGCCGGACTCCTCGGGCGGGGCGGGCGGGCGGCCGCCGCGAACGACACGTGACCAGCGCGGGGCACCGACGGGTATCGTCGCTGCGTGCTCCGGATGTCCAAACTCTTCCTCCGTACGCTCCGCGACGATCCTGCCGACGCCGAGGTTCCGTCGCACCGGTTGCTGATCCGCGCCGGGTACATCCGCCGTGCCGCCCCCGGCGGCTTCTCGTGGCTTCCGCTCGGCTGGATCGTGTTCCGGAACGTCGAACAGATCGTGCGCGAGGAGATGAACGCCGCCGGGTTCCAAGAGGTGCACTTCCCCGCTCTGCTCCCGAAGGAACCGTACGAGGCGACCGGTCGCTACGCGGACTACGGCGACAATCTGTTCCGACTGCAGGATCGGCACGGCAACGACTTGCTCCTGGCCCCGACCCACGAGGAGATGTTCACCCTGATCGTGAAGGATCTCCTGTCGTCGTACAAGGACCTACCGCTGTCGATCTATCAGATCCAGACGAAGTACCGGGACGAGGCCCGCCCTCGCGCCGGCCTGCTGCGCGGCCGCGAGTTCGTGATGAAGGACTCGTACAGCTTCGACATCGACGACGACGCCTTCATGGATTCGTACCGGGCGCATCGCGACGTGTACGTCAAGACCTTCGAGCGGCTCGGGCTGCCCGTCGTGATCGTGTCGGCGATGTCGGGAGCCATGGGCGGTTCGGCTTCCGAGGAGTTCCTGGCGCCGGCCGACGTCGGCGAGGACACCTACGTTCGGTGCACCGCCTGCGACTACGCAGCGAACGTCGAGGCGGTCCGGGTCACGGTTCCCGAAACGCTCCCGCTCGACGACTCGCGGCCCGCAACGGTGGTGGACACGCCCGGCACACCCACGATCCAGACACTGGTCGATCACCTCAACGCCCATTCGGACTTCGCTCATCCGGACGGGCGGGCCTGGACCGCTGCCGACACGATGAAGAACGTCATCGTCAAGTTGCGCCATCCCGACGGTTCCGTGGAGCCGATCGCGATCGGGGTGCCCGGCGACCGCGAGGTCGATCTCAAGCGACTGGGCGCACAGGTGGAGCCCGCCGAGGTCGAACCGTTCGACGAGACCGACTTCGCCGGGAACGCTGCGCTCGTGAAGGGGTACATCGGGCCCGGTGTGCTCGGCACCGACAACTCGTCGGGCATTCGTTTCCTCGTCGACCCCCGGGTCGTCGATGGCTCCCGCTGGGTCACGGGCGCCGATCAGCCCGGTCGGCACGTGATCGACCTGACGGCCGGACGCGACTTCACCGCCGACGGCGTGATCGAGGCGGCCGAAGTCAAGGCCGGCGACGCGTGCCCGACCTGTGGTGAGGAGCTCGAGATCGCCCGAGGCATCGAGATGGGACACATCTTCCAGCTCGGTCGCAAGTACTCCGAGGCGCTCGGACTCCAGGTGCAGAACGAGGACGGCCGGCGCGTGACACCGACGATGGGCTCGTACGGCATCGGCGTGTCGCGTGCGGTCGCTGCGTTGGCGGAGGCCAACCACGACGAGCTCGGTCTGATCTGGCCCCGCGAGGTCTCCCCCGCCGACGTGCATCTGCTGATCGCCGGCAAGGAGGGAGGCCCACAGCGTCCCGCTGCCGAGGACCTCGCCGCCGATATTGAGGCCGCCGGGCTCAGCGTGCTGTTCGACGACCGAGCGGGTGTCTCTCCCGGTGTGCGCTTCAAGGACGCGGAACTGATCGGCGTCCCCACCATCGTCGTGGTCGGGCGCGGCATCGCCGACGGCCTCGTCGAGGTGAAGGATCGCCGTAGCGGCGAACGCCATGACATGCCCGTCGGCGACGTCGTCCAGCACCTGAAGTCACTGACCTGATCCAGCGGCCCGTTCCGGCGGCCCGTTCCGGCGACCACCGACCCCGCGCAGCACCAGCGATCGACGATGCAGCATCGGTCGGGTGAGCCCGCGGCGGTCCTGTGGCGAGAGGGTCCGACTTCCGCCGGGGTTGGGGCGAGGACCGGGCTGCGGTGTCGGTGCCCCGATGAGAGTCGTTCCCGTGGGAAGCAGCACCAGCAGGCGCCGCAAGGGTCGCGAGAAGCACCGACATCTGGCGAAGGTCGGATCGCCGGAGAACGGCAGTGGGAACACGAAACCCGGCAGCGGGTCGTGTTCGGGTCGCCGGCGATGATGGTCGTCATGGGAGTGGTGCTCGTCTTCGTCCTGTTCGGACTGCTGTTCCTCACCCTCTGACAGCTCGATCCTCTCCCTCGGCCGTGATCGGATCGTGTGGTGGAGCGCACGCCGACGCGGCGAGCCCGCAACGAGGCGTCAACCGAGTGCTGCGGAGTCGAGCACCGACGTTCCGTCAACCAGACGGGTGGTCACCATGGCCGCGGTCGTGCTGGTCAGGATCTGGACGGTCCCCGATCGCGGCCTGGGCGACCGTGCACTGATCGAGCTCCGACGTGCGGTCGGGAAAACGACGAACGCCGCCGACCAGATCTGGCCGGCGGCGCTCCTCGGACGACGAATCAGACGGGTCGGACGTTCTGGGCTTCGTCGCCCTTGCGGCCTTGACCGATGTCGAACTCGACCTTCTGGCCCTCATCGAGAGACTTGTAGCCCTCTCCTGCGATGTTGGAGTGGTGGACGAACACGTCGTCCGCGCCCTCGCGTGAGATGAAGCCGAAGCCCTTTTCGCTGTTGAAGAATTTCACGGTGCCTTGCATTGGTTCACTTTCACTTTGAACACGCCGTTGTGACGTATTCGATGCAGACCCTACGGTCGTGTTCGCAGCGATCCTCCGCACATCGCCGGGCAGGCCATCCTCCTGCGGCCCGCGTCGTCGTGATTCGAGCCTCGGAGTGTGACTCGCGACCGGTTCGTTCCGGCTGACCGCCGGCGGGTTCCCGCTTCATCTCCCCTCGTCACCCGCGTCATCTGTCGTGGGATGCGCCCCTTGGATGACGCCGGGACCACGGACGATTCCTCTGATCTGGTCGACGATCGTGTCGGGCACGTCGGTGTCGACGGGCACGACGACTCGGTTGATCGTGTGCCGAATGCCCACCCGGAGCCGGCCCTCGTCGACGAATGTCCGAAACGGTTCGACGAGCCGGCTGGGGTCGACCCCGGCCGTCGACCGCCGGGCACGGCCCGTGCGATCACCGACCGGAACCTGTTCGAGTGGGCACGCCCCAGGGACTCGATCACCTCGCACTGCTGCGACCAGGTGCCGCCGGAGCGAGATCGGCGTGCAGTTCCCACCTACGCTGCTGCTCGGTTGACCGATACCGGGGAGCGACGTGGATCAGCAGGAGCAGCACCACCCGACGAACGCGGTGGTGTCATGACGCTCCGGCTGGGTGTGTGGGCACTGCCGGTCGACCGCGACGGTCTCGACTACGTCATCGAAGCCGAGCGCATCGGGGTCGATTCGGCGTGGGTACCCGAGTACTGGGGCTACGACGCGCTGACGCCCATCGCCGCCGCGGCCGCGGTGACCGAGCGGATCAGGCTCGCGACCGCGATCGTCCAACTCGGCACGCGCACACCGGCGATGCTCGCGATGTCGGCGATGTCGCTGCAACGAATCTCGAACGGTCGCTTCGTTCTGGGTCTGGGCACGAGCGGTCCACAGGTGATCGAGGGCTGGCACGGAGTGCCGTTCGACAAGCCCGTCACCCGAACCAGTGAGACGATCGACATCGTTCGACTGGTGAGTCGTGGCGAACGGCTCGCGTACGACGGCGACGTCTACCAGCTGCCACTTCCCGGCGGCGAAGGCAAGGCGATCCGGTCGGCTGCTCCCCCGGTTGACATCCCGGTGCACATCGCGTCGCTCGGCCCCGCCAACCTGAGATTGACCGGCGCTGCGGCAGACGGGTGGATCGGGAACTCGTTCTTCTGCGAGACCGCCGAAGTCTTCTTCGGCCAGATCCGCGCCGGGGCGGAGTCGGTCGGGCGCTCGCTGAACGACATCGAACTCACTGTGTCGGTCGGCTGCGAGATCACCGACGACGTCGAGGAGGCCGGACGCCGACATGCATCCGGGTTTGCGTTCACGTTCGGTGCCATGGGCTCCGCCAACTCGAACTTCTACAACAACGCCTTCACCCGCCAGGGTTGGGGAGATGACGTCGCCGAGGTGCAACGGTTGTGGGCGGCGGGTGATCGCGATGCCGCTGCGGCGCGGGTACCGGTGGAGATCGGCTTGCGGAGCAACCTGATCGGACCGGCCGACGAGATCAAGCGTCGACTCCGCGAGTACCGCGACTGCGGCATCACCACGCTTCGCGTCGGTCCGATGGGCGAGACGCTCGACCAGCGATTGACGGGGCTCGGGCAACTCACCGAGCTGATGAACGAGATCAACGCCGAACCCGAGCAGCCGAACTCGGCTCGATAGTCGAGGAGCACGACGGGACAACCTGACTGCGTGACAGGGATCGAGCGTCGGCTGGCGAACCGGTGGCGACACAGACGGCGCAGTGCGGCCGGCCTGGCACCGGAGGTCCGCCTATCGTGTACCCGATGGCACCGAAGTACCGGCTGAGCCCGTGACGAGGAGCCATCCGACGCCAGCAGAATCGAGCACCGGCACGTCCATCGGCACGTCGAGGTGGCCCTCGGCGATCGTCGGAGGCGGCATGCTCATCGTGTTCGTGGTCGTACTGATCAGGATCTGGACGATCCCCGATCGTGCCGTCGGCGACCTCGCATTGATCGAGCTCGAGGTCCGGAGCGTGTTCTCCGCCGACTCGCCGATGCTGGGCGCCTACTCGCGGTTCGGTTGGCGGCACCCCGGCCCGATCGCGTTCTACCTGCTCGCAGTTCCGTACCGAGCGCTCGGGTCCGGCGCGCAGGCGCTCAGCACCGGTGCTCTGCTGCTCAATGTGGGTTGGCTCCTGTGGGCGGTGTCGATCCTCCGCCGTCGCGGCCCCGCCGTCGTTGCCGCCTTCGGAACGTGCCTCCTGCTGATGGCTGCGGGGTTGGGCGTCAACGGAATCGGCGACGCCTGGAACGTGTCACTGACGATGATGCCGTTCGCTCTCTGCGTGATTGCGTGCTGGGGCGTGCTGTGCGGCGATCGACTCGCTCGCCTGCCGGCGGCAACGACGTTCGTGTTCGTCGTCCAGACGCATGTCGGTGTCGGCGTCGTCGTGACGCCGCTGGTCATCGCCACGCTGGCGGCGGTCCTGATCCGTCACGACCTACGAGACCGGCATCGGCTGACGCGAACGCGACGCGACGTCCCCGTCACCGTCGCCCTCGGCTTCGCCGCACTCGTTCCCCTGCTCGTGGGCGCCGGGCGCCGGGCGCCGGGCAACGCCGCCGAGTTGTTGAGATGGTCGGTCAGTCACGATCTCGAGGTGATCGGATTCTCCCGTGCAATCCGCCTCCTCGGCAGAGCGTCATCGCTCACGTTCCCGATACGGCCCGAGCCGCCGCGTCTTCCTGCTCTGGGTCGAGACGAGCTCCGTCGGCGTGTTGCCGGCGATCACCATCGGTGTCGTGGCGGTTCTCGGTGTGATCGCCTGGCGCCGGGACCGGCGGGAGGAAATGCTGTTGAGCTGCACACTCGCCGTGGTCTGGGGCTCGGGGCTCGTCGCCGCACGATCCATTCTCGCCCCGCCCGAATGGTGGTTGGTGCAGTGGCTGCAGCCGCTCGGGTGGATGACCGCAGGAGCGGCCGCGCTGTTGCTCTGGCGCCTGGAGATCCGCCAGATCGTCGGCGACACTCGGCTGGCGCGGTCGGTGGGAATCGCCCTGGTCGCCGCCGCCGTTCCGGTGGCGTTGTTGGTCGAGATCGGCACGATCGACGACTTCGACGGCCGCTCCGCGATCGCCGTGGAGCCCGTGGACCGACTCACCGATGCGGTCGCCGAGGTGGCAGGTGATCTCAGCGTGCGCATCGGCACAGTCGATCCCGACTTCTCGGCGGAGAACATGTTGGCCGGAGTCGTGAACGAAGCGATCCGACGTGGCCTCGACGTGTGCGTCGACCCTCGACTCGCCTACAAGTTCCCCGACGACGCCCTGTGCTCCGGAGACGATGAGGTCGTCCTGCTCCTGCGGACCGAGGCATCTGCCGTGGCCGCCCCGAACGGATACCTGTCGATCGCCACCTCGGATCCCTTGAGTGAGGAGGTCCGGCGCCGCGCCGACGACACGCGCACCGCCCTCGCAGCGGCACTGCGGGCCGACGGCCGCGACGATCTGGTCGGCACGTTGGACACTCCGCTTGCGGCCGAAGCCGTGCTGGACGATCCCGGATCGTCGGTCTTGGAGCTGCGTGACGATCTGCTGTGGCTCGACGAGGTTCGTGAGCGGCCCGGGCAACGCTTCGGGTTGTACCTGCTTATGCCCTGATCGAACCCGCTCCAGAGCACAGGCGTCACGACATGAGATGGATGATCCAGTTGGAGGCGTCCGTGTGAATGAGTGCGTATCGCGCTTCGCCTCGTTCACCGATGAGATCGAACACGATTTTCCCGGCGACGAGCGGACCACCTCATACGTCCCGGTATCCCAGATCGACTTCGCGATCGTCCCCTCGCCGCTCTCCACCGGAGCGGGGTCGACGAAGTCGATGTGGTCGAGATCGTGGTCGCCGACCCGAACGGCGAGCCGGTTCTGCTTCGGGTCGGTCGGCATGCCTTTCGGGAGCGCCCACGACCAGAGCACGCCACCGCCCTCCAGCCGGAGGTCGAAGTGGTGCGTCGTCGCATAGTGCTCGTGCACCACGAAACGAGCCGCCTCGCCGGCCGCCGGTTCCACCGGCGAACGATCGGTCACTCGATGACGCGAATCTCGTCGCCGGTCGACACCGTTCCGGCCGTCACCACGACCGCGTTGCAGACCGCGTCGGCGTTGCTCCTTGCACTGGTTCACCCACCGAGCAGCGTCGATACCGAATCGCTCGCTGAACTTGGCGCACCCGTTGTGCGGCTTCGCGGCGACTTCGATGACGGCGGAGCCGACCTGGAGCTGCGTGCCGACCGGCAGATTGGCGACCGACAGGTCGAGGTCGACGAAGAACTGGTCACCGGCCAGCGGCCAACGCGATCGGTCGCCGGCCGAAATCACGTCGATGATCCGGCTGCTCATCACGTTCAACTGCGCCTCGGGGTGGGCCGGACCGTCATCGGTGTGCGGGTCGCCGCGCTCGACGTAGTTGTCGCCGGCAAGACCACGACCCACGATCAGTTCCCCGACATCGAGTTCTTCGCGGGCGTCGACATCGGGTCGCCGCACGATCATCTCGACCGTGCCGACGCGGGTCGGGCTCGCACTCGCAGCGGTGATGCCGGCGTCGATCTGCCCGGTCGCGAGATACACGCTCGTCGTCATCTGGCTCTCCTCATCGTCCGGCGAGGAGTCTCGCAGATCCGGTCGTCGTCAGTCCGGCGAGTACGCCGACTGCGGTGATCGCCGCTGCGTGTCCGATCAATCGACCGAGACCCATGCGACGCCCGTTCCAATGCAGAATCGCCTCGCTGCTCCGGTAGCTCAGAATGGACCCGG
Organism: uncultured Acidimicrobiaceae bacterium; assembly: GCA_963792905.1. Taxonomy (GTDB): domain Bacteria; phylum Actinomycetota; class Acidimicrobiia; order Acidimicrobiales; family Ilumatobacteraceae; genus Ilumatobacter. The sequence goes on along the minus strand of CAWBYE010000019.1, from coordinate 88,579 downwards.
CTGAACCGATCGCCAGCAGCGAACCGGCCGACCCGAGCGACAGGATCGACCCGACGGACCCGATCGACAGGATCGACCCGGCCGACCCGATCGACAGGACCGATCCAGCGGACCCGATCGAGGTGATCGAGCCCACCGACGACACGGAGTCGATCGACCCGACGCTGGCGATCGAACGCAGCGAGTGAATCGACATGAGCGCCAGCTTGTCAGCCGTAGTCGAGGTAGCGCCACCCAGCCGTCTCGTCCATCACCAGCCGGCGGCGCGGTCCCTGCACCAACGGGTCGGCGAGGCCGTATCCCGCATCACCTTGCCACAGGCAGATCCGGGCACCATCGGGGGCATGGGCGATCTCGGTGGTGAACTGCACGGGTTCAGCGGCAGCGAGTACCGACGCGACGTCTCCGTATCGAATCAGCTGCTCGAGGGTGACGAAGGTCGGCGGTGCGATCAGCGCCTCTCCACTCGCCTGCATCGCCAGTGCGTTCGCGGGCGCCAACCACCGATGCTGGATGACCTCGTCGGTGTCGACGGTCACGTGTTCGTCGGCGTGATGGTGTCCGGCCTCGGCAACGAAGAACCAGGTCGAGAATCGACGCCGCGAGTCGTCCGGTGGCAACCAGTGACTCCAGTACACGAGCGACGACTCCACGAGATCGAGTCCGACTTCCTCTCTGGTCTCGCGCACGGCCGCGCGCCGTGCTGCAGGCAATGGGTCGGGTCCTGATCCGGCGGGCACGTCCCCGACCTCGATGGTGCCGCCGGGAAAGGCCCACATGCCCCCGAATGCTGTCTCGGCACCCCGATGAATCATCAGCACCTCGACTTCGTCAACCCCGTCTCGAAGCAACACCACGGTTGCGGCCGGTTCGGCCGGGCGTTCCGGATCGGGGTGGTCGATGATGTCGATCGGCAGGTCCACCACGCCAGCTTGTCAGGCGAGCTCGACGCCGACGGGGACGGCAGGCACGGGTGCGTGATGCAGGGTTGACGTCGTCTCGGAACGACGTCGCGACGGTCTCAACGGAGCTTGTCGAGCTCGGCGATGAGCTCGCTGACCGGGCGGTATGTGAGGCCCACGATCGCACGATGTGCGTAGCGGATGACGCCGTCGCCGTCGATGATGAACGTGCTGCGGCGCGGGAATCCGATCGGGCCGAGCGTTCCGTATGCAGCAGCGACCTCCTTGTCGGTGTCGGCGAGCAGCGGAAAATCGAACCCGTGCTTCGAGGAGAACGCCTCCTTGCTCTCCATGTCCTGCGCCGAAATACCGATGATCTGCGCATCGAGGTCGGTGAACTGCTCGAGACCGTCGTTGTATGCGTTCAGTTGCTTCGTGCAGACCGGCGAATCGTCGCCGGGATAGAAGATGAGCACGACCGGCCGGCCGGCGAAGTCAGCGAGCGACACCGTGGTGTCACCGGTGCTCGGCAGCGAGAACTCGGGCGCACGATCGCCGATGCCGACACTCACGATGCAGCCGCCTCCATCACGTCGTCACTGATGTCGAAGTTCGAGTAGACGTCCTGCACATCGTCGTTGTCCTCGATCGCGTCGAGGATGCGCAGCAGCTTCCTGGCGTCCTCGACGGTGTCGACCGGCACCAGATTGTCGCTCACCATCGGCATGTCGGCCGAGATCACCGCGTAGCCGGCGCCCTCGAGCGATTCCTTCACCTCGAAGGTGTCGCTCGGGTCGCACGTGACCGTCCACACGTCTCCCCCACCGGCGACGTCCTCGGCGCCGGCCTCGAGCGCGGCCATCATCAGCTCGTCCTCGTCGACCGAGCCCTCGACGAGCACGATGCCGCGTCGGGTGAACTGCCAGCCGACCGCGCCCGGCTCGGCCATCGACCCACCCATCTTCGACAGGATGTTCCGAATGTCGGCGCTGGTCCGGTTCCGGTTGTCGGTCAAGACGTCGATGAGGAGCGCCACGCCGCCGGGTGCGTACCCTTCGTAGGTGATGTCCTCGTAGGAGTCGCCACCGCTCTCACCGGTACCTCGTTTGATGGCCCGGTCGATCGCGTCGTTGGTCATCGACGCCGCCTTGGCCTTCTGCACCGAGGTGCGAAGCGTCGGGTTCATGTCGGGATCGCCACCGCCGGCTCGCGCCGAAACCTCGATCTGTCGGGCCAGCTTCGCGAACAACTTGCCGCGCTTCGCGTCGGCGGCACCCTTCTTGTGCTTGATGGTTGCCCATTTGGAATGGCCGGACATGTCAGATCTCCGTTTGCGATGTGGTGAAACTGGCGAGGAACCGGGCGTGCAACCGTGAGTCGTGCGCCAGCTCCGGGTGGAACGATGCCACGGTAATCGGTCCACGGCGCAGCAGTACAGGGACACCTGCGTGCTCGGCCAGGATCTCGACGTCGAGACCGACCCGCGTGACCTTCGGTGCCCTGATGAACACGCCGTGGAACGGCGGCGCATCCGAGCCGAGTCCCGGAACGGTGAGGTCGGTCTCGAAGCTGTCGAGTTGACGGCCGTAGCCGTTGCGCCGTACCGCGATGTCGATCGCACCGAACGAACGCTGATCGGGACGTCCGTCGAGCACTTCGGCTGCGAGAAGAATCATGCCGGCACACGTGCCGAAGGCCGGCATGCCGGCGGCCAGACGCTTCGCGAGCGGTTCGTACAGCTCGCCGGTGATCAGCAGCCGCGACATCGTCGTCGACTCGCCGCCAGGCATGACGAGCGCATCGACGCGATCGAGGTCGTCCGGTGTCCGGACCTGCAGCGTCGGGTACCCGAGTTCGTCGAGGAGCGCCTGATGCGAGTGGAAAGCGCCCTGCAGCGCGAGCACACCGATCATACGAACCGTTGGCTCACCAACCGCGCTCGGCGTACCGCTGGTTGATCTCGTCCATGCCGATGCCGGTCATGGGTGCTCCGAGCCCACGGCTGACCTTGGCGAGGATCGAGGCATCGTTGAAATGCGTCGTGGCCTCGACGATGGCCGCGGCACGGCGTTCGGGTTCGTCACTCTTGAAGATGCCGGAGCCCACGAACACGGCCTCGGCACCGAGCTGCATCGCGAGCGCAGCATCGGCCGGGGTCGCCAGACCGCCGGCGCAGAACAGCGGGACCGGCAACTTGCCGGTCTCGGCGATCTCCTGCACGAGCGGCAGCGGGGCCTGAAGTTGCTTGGCCCAATCGAACAGCTCGGCCGAATCGGCCTGCCCGACGCGACGAATGTCGCCGAGAATGCTGCGAAGGTGCCGTACCGCCTCGATCACGTTGCCGGTGCCGGCCTCGCCCTTGGAGCGGATCATGCAGGCACCTTCGGAGATCCGGCGCAGCGCCTCACCGAGATTGGTGGCACCGCAGACGAATGGAACCGTGAACGAGAACTTGTCGATGTGGTGGGCTTCGTCGGCCGGGGTGAGCACCTCGGACTCGTCGACGAAGTCGACGCCGAGTGCTTCGAGAATCTGGCCCTCGACGAAATGGCCGATCCGAACCTTGGCCATCACCGGGATCGACACCGTCTCCTGGATGCCCTGGATCATGTCGGGGTCACTCATCCGCGCGACACCACCATCACGGCGGATGTCGGCGGGCACACGCTCGAGCGCCATCACAGCGGTGGCGCCTGCGTCTTCGGCGATCTTCGCCTGCTCGGGGGTGACGACGTCCATGATGACGCCACCCTTCAGCATCTCAGCGAGACCCCGCTTGACGGGGAACGAGCCAGTGACCGATACCTCTTCCGACATGGCTCCATCGTATCGACGGAACCGACCAGCTCCCTGGTGGGACGACCACCCGGCGTCAGAGCTCCGCTGCGAGTGCGGTCAACAACGGCCCCGCGGCGTTCTCGACGGGTTGCCCGTGGCCCATTGCGATCGCGTCGGGCAGGAGCTCGGCGAGTTCGAGCACCGATGCGTTCGCCGTCGACATGTCGTCGGTGAACCGCTCGTTCGGGCCCGAGACGGCCGTCCCGTCGTCGTTGCCGTTGAGGGCGTCGCCGGCCAGCAGGAGCCCGATGCCGGGGTCGAAGACGGAGATCGAGCCTGGCGTGTGACCGGGTGTGTCGATGACCTCGAGGCCGAGGACGTCGTCGCCCCCGCCGACCGCCGCCACCTCGATCGGCGAGGTGATGTTGGGGATGTCGGCGCCGCCTGCGTACACCGTGGCCGACGCCGCCCGCTCCAGCACCGCCGGCAGCGACCCGATGTGATCGGGATGCGAATGGGTGAGCACGACGTGGCGGACATCGTCGTACGTGACATTCAGTGTGCGGAGCGCCTCACCGATCTGATCCGCGCTTCCCGGGTTCCCCGTATCGACGACCAAGCCCTCGTTCCCTCTGACCAGCACGTACGCAGAGACCGACCCGAGAAGTGCCTGCGCCCAACGCAGCGTCGTGTCGGCGACGCCCGCATCGTCTCCGGTGCCCCCGGTCGACGATGCGACGGTGCTCGATGTCGTGGGCGGTTCGACCGATTCACCGATGGTCGTTTCCGCATCGGAGTCGCCCGCGTCGTCCTCACCGGCGTCGTCGTCACCGGCGTCGTCGTCACCGGCGCATGCGGCGACGACGCCGCCGAGCACCGCGATCGCAAGAGTGTTCCGGCCGAGTTCGGTCAGGAACTGCCGTCGACCGACCCGATGCACCGAGCGCCGGTGGGGTGACGCCAATCGGAGCGCGGCGTGATCACCCGAATGTGCGTGACCGTGACCGTGCGGCTGCTGCATGTCGCACCTCCCCCCGTCCATCGTGGCATCCGGCTGAGCCATCCGGAGCGCGGACCGCCAGACTGGCTCGATGTCCGCTCCCACCCCGACGCCCGTACGGAGGGAGCGGGTCGACACGTACGCCTCGCTGCGAATCCCCACGTACCGAACCCTCTTCATCATCGGCGCATTCGGTTTCGTCGCGACGCAATCGCAAGCGATCGCACGAGGATGGCTCGCCAACGAACTGAGCGGATCGAACACGGGCCTCGGCGGTGTGTTCATGGCGTTCGGCGTCCCGATGCTCATTGCGACGCCGATGGGTGGTGTCGCCGCCGACCGATACTCCAAGCGCACGATCCTGCTGCTCACGAACGCGCTCCTCATGGCCAGCGCACTGTGGATCGCTCTGGCGATCTCGTTCGACTTCGTCGAGTACTGGATGCTGCTCGCGACATCGGCCATGCAGGCGACTGCGTTCTCCTTCCTCGTCCCGTCCCGCATGGCGCTGACCGGCGAGGTGGTCGGGCGCAACCTGCTCACGAACGCGATCGTGCTCGGTCAGATGAGTATGAATTCGGCCCGGATCATCGGTCCAGCCATCGCCGGAATCTTCATCGGTATCGCCTGGATCGGGACCGCCGGCGTCTACTACTTCTCGACCCTGCTGAGCCTCGCCGCGCTGATCGGCTGCCTCTCGCTACCGGCAGGCCGCCCCCGCGATGACGCCAACGGCACCACCGCGAGGTCCGAGTTCGCCGACAGCATCCGCTACGTCCGGAGGAATCCGTATGTCGGGAATCTGCTCATCGTGTCCTTCGTGGCGGTCATGGTCGGATTCCCGTTCGTGGCGTTCCTGCCCCGATACGCAACCGAGATCATCGGAGTCGGCTCGTCGGGCTACGGGCTGCTGGCTGCTGCGTCCGCGGTCGGAGCGGTGATCGTCTCGATGTACATCGCTGGTCGGGGAACAGGCCGCGCGGCGTGGCGGATCCAGGCCGTGTCGGGCCTGGCGTTCGGAGCGATGCTGATCGTGATGTCGGCTGCCCCGTCGTTCGGAACTGCCGTGCTCGCCCTCGCCGCCGTCGGAGCAGCCTCCGCCGGATTCCAGGCCATGAACAACTCGCTGGTGCTGGCATTGTCCGACCTCGAGTACCACGGCCGGGTCCAGAGCCTGATGATGCTGTCGTTCAGCGGGTTCGGCATGGCGGCGCTGCCACTCGGCGCACTGGCCGATCAGATCGGGCTGCGTGAGACCTTGGCCCTGATGGGCATCACGGTCATGGCCGCCATGATCGTCTTCCTGGCGGTGAGCCGGAGAACCCGCGAACGTGTCGGCGACGCGGTCGCTCTGGCGTGAGCGAGCGGCTGAGCGGCTGCGGTCGCCACCTCACCACTTCACGTCGGTCGCGTACAACGCCCACAACTCGACGATCTTGCCGTCGACGACGCGGTGGATCTGCATCCACTGCAGCGTCCGCGGCTCGCCGGTGTCCATGTGCATGCCTCGCATCGTCACCCGGCTCCAGACCCGATCACCGTCGAGCACCCGCTCGTGTACCTCGATGTCGGGCTTGCCGAGCACACGCTGATAGCTACGGAGGTCACGTTTCAGGTCGTCGTGGCTGCGACGCTGTGTTCCCGACGGCCCGTGCCGCAGCAACGGATCGGCGGCGAGCTCGTCGACGGCGCTGAGGTCGCACTCGCCCCAGGCCCGTGCCTGCCACTGCTCGACCACAGCGATCGGGTCAGCGGGCGCCGCGGCCATCGCAGAAGTATCGCAGACGGCCCGCTCACCGGCCAGTGTTGCAGCACGGTTCGAAGGCGACCCGTCACCTAGCCTGATGCCATGACTCCACTGGTGCTCACCCTGATCGGCGACGACCGGGCGGGTCTCGTGAGCGCCGTTGCGACCGCCGTGAGTGATCACGGCGGGAACTGGGATCGCAGCCAGATGGCGGAACTTGGCGGCAAGTTCGCCGGCATCGTGCTCGTGACGATCCCCGACGACCGGGTCGACGAGTTCACGAACGCCCTCGAGCCGCTCCACGGTCTACTCGACGTGACCGTGCAGCGCGCCGTCCAATCGCCGTCTGCCGACGCATCGGCCGGCACGACCACCTGGTCGCTGGAGCTGCTCGGTTCCGACCGACCCGGGATCGTGAGCGACATCACCGGTGTCCTGGCCGAGCACGGCGTGAGCATCGATGCGTTCACGAGCGTGACCCGGGAGGCACCGATGGCGAGTGGCATGTTGTTCGAGGCCGTCGCCGATCTCGTCGTCCCCGCGGACGCCGATGTCGGCGCACTCCGCATCGCGCTGGAGAACCTGGCCAACGAGCTGATGGTCGACATCGACATCGACACGTCGATCTGATGACGCACGTGCTCGACGCACTGGTCGTCGGCGCGGGATTCAACGGCCTGTACCAGCTGTACCGGCTCCGCGAGCAAGAATTCGCAGTCCGGCTCGTCGAGGCCTCAAGCGGTCTCGGCGGCGTCTGGCAGTCGAACTGCTACCCCGGCGCTCGAGTCGACTCCCACGTGCCGAACTACGAGTACTCGATCGAGGCGGTGTGGAAGGACTGGACCTGGACAGAACGGTTTCCGGGACGGGACGAGCTCTGCCGATACTTCGAACACGTCGATCGAGTCCTCGGCCTGAGTCCCGACATCGATCTCGGGACTCGTGTGACCTCAGCCAGGTTCGACGAGGGTTCACGGGTCTGGACCGTGGAGACCGACACCGATCGGACCATCACCACGCGGTTCCTCGTCATGTGCACCGGATTCGCGTCGAAGCCGTTCGTGCCCGACATCACCGGCATCGACCAGTTCCAGGGCGATGTTCATCACACGGCGACCTGGCCCGAGCACGCGACGACGATCCGCGAGCGACAGCGTCGCCGTCATCGGAACCGGGGCGAGCGGCGTCCAGGTCGTACAGGAAGCTGCCCGCGAGGCGACGCAGTTGACGGTCTTCCAGCGGACCCCGGTCACGGCGATCCCGATGCGGCAGCGACGTCTCGAACCCGAGGACCAAGCGATCGCCAAACGCAACTACCCGCAAGTCTTCCGGGAACGGAACACGCCACCGGGGAGTCTCACCGAGATCCGGCGGATGGATATCTCGGCACTCGAGGTCGATGCCGAGGAACGCGACCGGGTGTTTCGAGCTGCCTGGGAGCGAGGCGGGTTCCACTTCTGGGTCGGCACGTTCAACGACATCCTCACCGACCTCGACGCGAACCGCCTCGCCTACGACTTCTGGCGTGACCGCACGCGCGAGCGCATCGACGACCCCGAAGTGGCTGAACTGCTCGCTCCGACCGAGCCGCCCTACCCGTTCGGCACGAAACGTCCATCGCTCGAACAGGACTACTACGACGCGTTCAACCTGCCGCACGTGTCACTCGTCGACGTGCGAGCCACGCCGATCGAGAGCATCACACCGACCGGCATCCGCACCATGGATGGCATACACCGCGAGTTCGACCTGATTGCACTGGCCACCGGTTTCGATGCGAACACCGGCGGCCTGACCCAGATCGACATCTGTGACACCTCCGGCGTGCAACTGCGCGACCGCTGGGCCGACGGGGTCGACACCCACCTCGGCGTCGCGATCGCCGGCTTCCCCAACCTCCTGATGCTCTACGGCCCGCAGAGCTCGACGGCGTTCTGCAACGGCCCGACCTGCGCCGAGCTGCAGGGGGACTGGGTCGTCGGTCTCCTCGAACACCTCCGTACCCATGATCTGACGCGGGTGGAATCGACGGTCGAAGCCGGCGAGCAGTGGAGCGCCCACCTCGACGAGGTCGCCGCTGCGACCCTGTTCCCCCTCGCCGACTCGTGGTACATGGCCGCGAACGTGCCGGGCAAGCGGCGACAACTGCTCAACCACCCGATCTCCGACACGTACCTGACGCAGCTGTCGAGATCGGAGGCTGCCGGCTACTCGGGCTTCCGAATCGACTGAGCAGGCCGGTCAGTCGACCTGGCGGTCGCGCCCCTCCCAGAACGGTTGGCGGAGTTCGACCTTGAGGACCTTGCCCGAGGGGTTGCGTGGGAGCGCATCGACCCAGTCGACCGAACGTGGGATCTTGTAGCCGGCCAGTTGTGTGCGTGCGTACTCGATCACGTCGTCGTCGGTCAGACCGGGGTCCGCCCTGACGATCATCGCCCTCACGCTCTTGCCCCACTGTTCGCTCGGCACGCCGATGACGGCGACGTCCGCGATGCCCTCGTGTTTCATCAGGGCGTTCTCGATCTCAGCCGGATAGATGTTCTCACCGCCCGACACGATCATGTCCTTGACGCGGTCGTGGATGGACAGGTAGCCGTCGCGCACGTACCCGGCATCACCGGTGCGGAACCAGCCGTCGACGATCGAGTCGTAGACGACCGAACGCATCGACGAGAAGTCGGCGTCGCTCGCTCCCGGCACGCTGAGCACGAACTGCAGCACCGCCGGTACGAGCAGGGCGTGCGTCGACCCTCAGCTCCGTCGCCTCCGGTGGAGAAGCGAAGTCGCCGGTCACCAGGTACTGGTCAGTGTGACAGAGACCTGTGCTGGCCCACCGGACGAGTACCTCGCCGGACTTCGGCGGATCGGCCTCGTTCTCCTCGACCGCCCGCACCCGTCCGACACCGTCGATGACACCCGCTCTGCTTTCCATCGCGCCGATACCCCCGTTCGCTCGTGGTGCTCCCCGGCACCGGCAACCGTCAGATCACAGAGTGCGCTCGGTACTCGATCCGGCCGCCTCTCCGATCCGCCTAGTGTGAGCGTTCCACCGAGTCCGAGGAGACACCTATGAGTACGGCACCACTGGAACAGGCGATCGAGGTCGCCGCCAACGTCATCGCCAACGTCGATGAGACTCAGCTGTCATCGCCGACGCCGTGTGCGTCCTGGGATGTCGCCGAACTGATCAACCACATGGTCGGCGGGCAGGGGTTCTTCGCCGCCGCGGTCAACGGGGAGCCGCCCTCGGGCGAGTCGGACGCTGCAGCCGGCGACTTCAACGCTGCGTTCGCCACGGCGTCCGCCGGCTGCGTAGCTGCGTTCCAGTCGCTCGACGACATGAACTCGATCGTGAAGGCACCCTTCGGCGAGATGCCGGCTCACGCATTCATGGGCCTGGCGATGACCGACACGTTCCAGCACGCGTGGGATCTCGCGAAGGCCACCGGACAGGACACCGACCTCGCACCCGCCATGGCCGAGCTGTTGCTGAACGCATCGAAACAGAGCATCCGGGAGAACTTCCGCGGACCCGAAGGCGCTCCGTTCGGTCCCGAGCAGGCGTCGGCCGACGACGCCCCGGCAGCAGACCGGCTTGCTGCGTTCCTCGGCCGCGCCGTCTGACAGAGATCAGGCCGTGCTCCGTCGTGATCGCCCCGACGACCGAGGGAAGCGCCCGAGTGCCACGTCGTCCAGGCCTCAAGAGTGTCTCAGGGTTCGTCAAGGCCCACCGAGTTGCCGACGATGATCGTGCAGCCCACGATCTTACGTGGGACCGACCAGGAGGGCGTGACTGTGATCTTGAGCATTGGCGTTCGATACCGAACCGTCCGCCCTGTTGAGTTCGTCTGCCCCCGGTGCGGCCTCGATCGAACGGGGAGCGAACTCGTGCCAGGACGGTGGGCCCGGGTGTTCGGAGTCTCCGTGCTTCCGCTCGGCGAACACGAGCCGGTGATCCAATGCGACGACTGCGGACACGAATCGGATCTCGGTGTGCTCGACGTGCCGACGACGCAGCAACTCGTCGGCATCCTCGAGCATGCGACCGTCGCGGCCCTCGTGACCGCGGTTCGCACGAGTGATCTGCGTCGAATCGACAACGTGTTGGCGTCAGCGCACCGTGCGCTCCTCGATGTCGGATACGAGCCCGGTCAGATCGATCTCGACGAGGCAGTCGCCACGTTGTCGGAGGTCGAGGCTCGCGATCGGCTCCGACGGCTCGGAAGCGAACTGACCACGCACGGCAAGCAAGGATTCCTCCATCGCGTCGCGGCCGTCGCGATGGCCGGCACGTCACTCGAGCCGGCTGCCCGTGACGCGTTGGTCAGGATGGGCTGCGACCTGGGCATGGCCGCGCCGCACATCAACGGTGTACTCGCCGTGGCCAACACCCGCGTCGACGCCTGACGGAGCCGCCCGGAGCGGCGACCCCGCCCGGTCGAGCACGGACCGGTACGTTCGGAGTCCGTGGCCGAACTCGAAGTGACGCGGGAGCGACGAATCAGAACCCTCGCACGCCGCCTGGTGGTCGTCGCTTTCGTCGCGCTCCAGTTCGGATTCGTGGTTCGGGCCTACCACGCTCCACACAAGGAGTTCGGGTACCAGATGTTCCCCGAGGCGAGCCGCTGGCGGGCTGACATCGTGCGGGTGACCGACGACGGCCGACGGGTTCCGGTCAGCGAACCGTGGTTCGGCTACCGATGGTCGGAGCTCGTCAGCGGACGCGGGCTGACCACACCGTGGGTCGAGCACCACGCCGACTCCGGCCTCGACCGGCAACTGCAGTTCCTCACCGAAGCGCTCGACTGGGTCGCGTCGAACACGCCAGACGACAACGAGACCCGATACCTCGAAGCGACGGTCGAATCGACCTACAACACTCGCCCCGTCGCCACCCGAACCATTCGGAGCACCGAACGGACTCTGCCGTGAGCCGGATGCTCACGCTCGTTCGGCACGCCGACGACGAGCTCGCCCGCCCGGTCAGCGTGCGGTCGCTCGCCGTGATTCGGGGGCTGGTCGGGGCCGTTGTCGTGTTGCATCTCGCTCCGATCACGACCGCCGCCGTCCACGGAGACACGTTTCACGACCGGTTCCGACAGCCATACGTGTCCTGGTACCCCGAGCTCGACCCGACGACGTACTCGCTGCTTCTGTTCGTCGGCGTGCTGGCCGCAGTGGCGATGTCGGTCGGCCTGATGACACGCGCCACGACGATCACGACGACTGCCATCGTCGGGTACCACCTGTTCCTGTCGACCACCCACGTCCACAACAACCGCGCGTACCTCTTCGCCGTCTTGACGATCCTGGCCATGAGCCGATGCGGGAACACGATCTCCATCGATGCATGGCGAGCCCGCAGGGCCGGGCAACCGCTCGACCCGGAAGCTCCGGGTTGGCCGATCTGGCTGTTGCGCTTCCAGTGCGCGACGGTGTACGGCGCGTCGGGGCTCAGCAAACTTCTCGACAACGATTGGTTCGGAGGAACCGTCACATGGGCGCGGGTGACCTCGCAGGAGGCGATGGTCCGTGGCTCCGTCCTGCCCGATGTGGTCGGCGATCTCCTGCTCGATCGGTCGTTCCACTCGTTCGCGGCCAAGTTCGTGGTGCTGACGGAGCTGTTCATCGCGGGCGGACTCTGGTGGCGACGGACTCGGCCCTGGGCCATCGCAGCCGCGGTCGCATTCCACGTCATGATCGAGTTCAGCGCGGAGGTACAGGTCTTTTCGTACCTCGGTCTCGCCGTGCTCGTCGTCTGGGCACCGCCCTCGTTGCGATCCGACCCACCGCGGATGTTCCATAATCGCCGGATGCCGAGTGCACCGACATCTGCGCGTGCAGCAGCACCATGACGGTGTTCGGCCGGCGGATCGCCTGGTTCGTCGGATCGGTCCTCGCCTGTGCGCTGTTGGCGTTCGGAATCGGGGCGCCGCCTGAACGGTGTCCGGACCTCACGCCGAGTGAGATGCGTGCGGCTGCGGTCTCGGCGGCAGATTGGCTGATCGACAACCAGAACGTCGACGGCACGTGGCTGTACGAGTACGACCGAGTCGCAGACACGGCGACCGACGACTACAACATCGTGCGCCACGCCGGCGTGATGTCCTCGCTGTACCAAGCCGGAGCGAGAGACATCGACGGTGCCATCGACAGCGCCGACCGGGGCCTCGCATGGGTACTGGACAACGTGGTCGAACGCAACGACTGGGCCGGTGTCACGACCGGCTCGACGATTCAGGCCGGCACCAATGCCTTGCTGCTGGCAGCGCTCGTCGAGCGCCGAGTTGCCACCGGCGACCCGACCTACGACTCCTTCATGGAGCAACTCGCCGGATTCCTCCAGGAACAGGTCGAGCCGAACGGTGCCCTGCTCGCGTACTACGACCTCGAACCAGACAGGGCGCGACCAGAGACGTACTCGATCTACTACACCGGTGAGGCCTACTGGGCGCTCGGGCGGTTGCACAGCATCGACCCAGCGGCCGGATGGGGAGACACCGCCGACCAGATGGGTGACTACATGGCAACCGTCCGCGACGACGAGGAAGACATCTGGCCACCGCTTGCCGACCACTGGTCAGGATACGGACTCGGCGAGACGGCGGCCTTTCCCGACCGGCCTCCGGGCGAACCGTTGACCGACGAGGAGCTGGAGTTCGTACGACGTCAGGGTGGTCTCATCGGCCAGCGCGTCCGGTCGATCAGTCAACGGTTCGGGCCCTGGGGTGAAGCCGTGCGCGGCACCTTCACTCCGCGCGGCGGAGGCTACGGCGTGTTCGGCGAAGGACTCGCAGGTCTGTGGCGGGCCTCGCAGCTCGACGAACGTCTCGCCGACGAGCGGGCTCCGCTGGCCGAACGAGCCGCATGCATCGGCGGGCTCGCGATCGAGGCGCAGACGACCGCCGACGAGGCCGCCGGGTATCCGGATCCATCACGGGTCGAAGGCGCCTGGTTCATCGACGACGTCACCCGAATGGACGACCAGCAACATGCACTGAGCGCGCTCCTGCTCACGATCCCCATCCTCGAGGCGGCGCCATTCGACGCCGGCCACCCGGCCCCGGTCGCGTGGCTCTGGATCCTCGTCGTGTTCGGGACGATCAACCCGATCCGCGCTGCTTTCGGCATGCCCCGCGACGGCACGCCCCGGCACCGAGCCTCGGTCGCAGTGCTCGGCGGACTGCTCGGATCGGCGATCCTCTTCCTGGTTGCGTCCGGGAGTGATTGGGTGATCGACCAACTCGGCACGAGTGAACCTGCGATGCGACTGGCGGCGGGCAGCCTGTGCCTCCTGTCGGCCGGTATCGACCTGGCGCGACGTCCGTCCGCCGACGAGCCGGCGCTGCGCGGCCTTGGCGCAGCGATCATGCCGGTAGCGGTCCCCCTGTTCACACGACCCGCGATGCTGATCGCAGGGCTGAGCGTCGTCGCCGATCGGGGAATGACGACGTATGCGATCGGGCTCGTCCTCGCCGTCTCCACCTTGGTTGCGTTCAGCCTCACACCGGTCGGCGATGATCCGGAACGACCGGTGCTCGTGTGGATCGGCCGCCTGCTGTCGTTCGCAGCTGTGGCCGGGAGCGTGCTGCTCATCGCCGACGCCGTGTTCGACATCTGATGCCGCGTATCGTCTGTCGCAATGAAACACTTCGCCGGAAAGGTCGTGGCCATCACCGGTGCCGGATCAGGGATCGGTCGGGCGCTCGCCATCGAACTCGGCCGTCGCCACGCGCACCTGGCCCTCAGCGACATCGACCCGGACGGGCTCGCCGAAACCGCGCGCCGATGCGAGCACCCGAACATCGACGTCCGCACCCACGTGGTCGACGTCGCCGATCGGGACGCCGTGATCGGTTGGGCTGACGACAGTGCGGCACAGCACGGTCAGGTCAATGTGATCGTCAACAACGCAGGGGTCACGGTTGCCGCGACCGCCGAACACCTGACCGTCGACGACTTCCGGTGGCTGATGGGGATCAACTTCTGGGGTGTCGTGCACGGGACACAGGCGTTCCTTCCTCATCTGAAGCACTCTGGTGACGGGCACGTCGTCAACATCTCCAGTGTCTTCGGCCTCGTGAGCATTCCGGCTCAGTCCGCATACAACTCGGCCAAGTTCGCGGTCCGCGGATTCTCCGACGCCTTGCGGATCGAGCTGGAGATCGAACGAGCCGACGTCTCGGTCACCACCATCCATCCTGGCGGCATCCGCACCAACATCGCCCGCAACGCCCGGGTCGACCAGAGCTTCTCCGCCGTCGGTGGCGACCTGTCGGGCTTCGGTGACGAATTCGACAGGGTGGCACGTACGACCCCCGAGAAGGCGGCGCGGCAGATCATCCGGGCGGTCGAACGAAACCGACGTCGGGCCCTGATCGGCCCGGACGCCAAGGTGTTCGATCTGGTGTCACGATTGCCGGCGGGCCTCTACCAAGGAATCCTCGTCGCAGATGGACGCCGGAGGTTGCGATGACGGTGAGATGGGCGACGCTCGGGGCCGCGGTGCTCCTCCTCGGTGCGTGTGGCGGCTCCGGCGACGACACGACCGGGACGACCTCCGTGTCCGCGGCGTCTGCGCCGACGACCGATTCCGCCCCTCCACGTCAGCCGGGCGCGACGGCGGCGGCGACGACCACCACCACGACCACCACCACGACGACCACCACCGCGACCACGACGACCACGACCACGACCACGACCACGACCACGACCACGACCACGACCGAGACGACCACGACCGAGACGGCGCCGACGATCCGATCGATCATCGACGATCGCACGTTCCAGAACCTTGCTCACGCCGGCGGCGACCAGGCAGCGCCGCATTCGACGAGGTTCGCGTTCACCGAGGCGGTCCGGGCAGGGGCGACGGCGCTCGAACTCGACGTCCAACTCACCGCTGACGGGGTCCTCGTCGTGCAACACGACGACACCGTCGACAAGACGACCGGTGCGACCGGCCCCGTCGGCGAGCTGACGCTTGCCGAGATCCAGGATCTCGACAATGCCTACTGGTTCTCACCGAACTGCTGGCCCTGCCAGGATCGCCCCCTCGAGGAGTACGTCTACCGGGGAATCCGGACCGGTCAGGTCGATCCGCCCGACGGCTACACCGCTGACGACTTCCGGGTGCCGACCTTCCGAGAGATCGCCGCCGCATTTCCCGAGCTCCCGCTCGACATCGAGATCAAGGGTGAGCTTCCGGCCGCGGCTGCTGTCGCCACTCAGTTGGCGGCCGAGCTCGACGAGTTGGGTCGCAGCGACAGCGCCGTCGTCGTGTCGTTCGACGATGCGGTCGTCGACGTGTTCCATGAGCTGGCACCCGACGTCGCCGTGAGTCCCGGTCTCGGCCGCCTGACCGACTGGTTCTTCGGCACGGCCGAGCTCGAATCCCACTTCGAGGTACTTCAACTTCCGCCATTCCAGGGGGAGATCCAAGTCATCGACGCCGACGTCGTGCAGCGGGTCCACGACGAGGGCAGAATTGTGTGGGTGTGGCCGGACGATGCATCGACGCAGGAGAACGCCGTGTTCTACTCGCAACTGATCGGTTTCGGGGTCGACGGCATCATCGCCGGTCGCCCAGCCGAGGTGACCGCGCCGCCTGCCGGGTAGCCCGATCGACGAGCCGACTGATCAGGCCGGGCCCTCGACCGTCTCCACCCGCAAGATGTTCGAAGCGAGCGCTTCGTTCGTCGAGCCCGTCACGACGGGAACGATCTGGCCGTAGTCGAGATAGCCGCGCTTGCGCAACTCCGAGAGCACCCGGTGGACTCGCCCGGACTCGTCACCGTCGGATTGCACGAGGATCGGCGTGGCCCCCCAGACGAGGTTGAGCTGACGATAGGACCGCTCATCGCCGGTGACCGCGAGGACAGCGGCGTGGGGCCGATATCGAGTGATCGCTCTGGCGGTTGCGCCGCTGCCGGTGATGCACACCACGGCCGGCGGGGCGAGCGCACGGATCGCACGGTTCGCGGCCGCCGACACGGCGTTCGCGATCCGGCGGTTGTCGTCTCTGACCTCGGTCTCGCCGATCTTCTCGACGGACGCCGACCACGATTCGGAGTCGAAGATGCTCTCGGCGCTGCGAAGGATCTCGTCCATCGTCCTGACCACGTGCACCGGGGCCCGACCGATCGCCGTCTCGCCCGAGAGCATCACGGCCGACGTGCCGTCGAACACTGCGTTGGCGACGTCGGACACCTCCGCCCGAGTCGGCTGCGGGTTCTCGATCATGGTCTCGAGCATCTGGGTCGCCGTGATCACGGGACGACCGATGCGAACGGTGGCCTCGATGATCCGCTTCTGCAGCGCCGGAAGCTGGGCGAGCGAACATTCGAGGCCGAGGTCACCGCGGGCGACCATGAGCGCATCGCTGACTTCGAGGATCGCGTCCAGATCGTCGACCGCAGCCCTGGTCTCGATCTTCGCGACGACGACGGGACCGACGGGTGGAGGTGGCAGACCGAGCGACTCGATGTCGGCGGCGCTGCGCACGAAGGAGATGGCCACCATGTCGACATCCGCGGCGACCACGGCGGCCAGTGCCTCACGATCGAAATCGGTCGGGGTGGTGATGCTGAGCCGGTCGGAGGGAACGTGAACGCCTGGCCGCCCGCGCATCACGCCTCCGTGCAGCACCTGGGCGACGGCCAGCTCCTCTCCGACGTACTTGACCCTCATCGTCGCCTTGCCGTCGCCGAGATGGAGGATGTCGCCCTCCTGCACGTCGTCGACCAGTGCCTCGTGGCTGACGTAGATCACCGACGCCGTGCTCGGCTCGGTACCGGGACGCAGCTCGACATCGCTGCCCCCGGCCAGATGCACACCCTCGTCGCCGAACGTTCCGGCGCGGACCTTGGGCCCGGGAAGATCGATCAGGATCGCCGGATCGGCATCGAGAGAGTCCCCGACCGCGCGGATGGCTGCGACCCGCTCGAGAACGGACTCGATGTCGTCGTGCGCCATGCTGAGTCGGAAGACGTCGACACCGGCTTCGATCAGCTGTGCGATCTGGTCGCGCGAATCGGAAGCCGGTCCGATGGTGGCGACGATCTTGGTGCGGCGAGCTGCGTTCTGGGTGGCCATGAGGCATTCCTTGTGGGGTGATCGTCGTCGACGACGCCGACATCCGAGGATCGTTCGCGTCCCAACTGTTCGGACGGGTATCTCATCCTACGGACATGTCGTCATGCTTGCGTCGACAGGTGCGGACGTATGGCGTCGGATCAGCGACGGCCGAGCGGCAGATAGAACCGCTCGTCGTACTCGGCGACCATGCGGCCGGCGGTGACCAGCGGACCGAGGTGGGTCAGCATCGATGCGACCATCGACCACCAGGCGAGGGGATCGGCGAACGTGCCGAGGATGTCGTTCGCGATCAAATCGTGGAGGGCGGAGGCCTCGGCGAGATCACGGGCGACGGGATCGCCCGACTCGCTCGTCGGGATCGCCCAACCGATGCCGTCGACGAACCAATCGGCCCACCACCCGTCGAGGATCGAGCAGTTCAGGCCGCCGTTGAGCGCGGACTTCTCGCCGCTCGTACCGCATGCCTCCCGCGGCCGCACCGGGTTGTTCAACCAGACGTCGCAGGCGCCGTACATCTCGTGCGCGATGCCGATGCCGTAGTCGGGGAGGAGTGCGAACTGCCCGCGGGCCGCGTCCGATCGGGCGAACGTCGCGATTTCCGTGAGCACGGCCTTGCCGGCGTCGTCGGCCGGGTGCGCCTTGCCGGCGAACACGAACTGGGCGCCTGCGTCCAGTGACCGTTCGACCGCGTCGCGGTCGCGCAACAGCAGCGCCGCCCGTTTGTAGGTCGCGAACCGCCGGGCGAAGCCGATGATGCAGCGATCCGGGTCGAGCCGCACACCGGTGCGATCGGCCACGAGCTCGACGAGGCGAAGGCGCCCGGCCCGCCGGGCGGCGAAGAAGTCGTTTCGATCGACGTCGGCGATACGTTCCCACGCCGAACGCCCGCCATCGGCCCAGGCGCCACCGAGTTGCTCGTCGTAGAGCACCTGGAGTTCGGGGCTGACCCACGTGCGCGCATGCACGCCGTTGGTGAGACCCTCGACGGCTGCGGCTCGGGGCAGACTCGCGAACAGACGGCGACTCACGCCACTGTGCAACTGGCTCACGCCATTGGCCCGACCGCACAACTCGAATGCCAGCGCGGCGGTGTTGAACGGTTCGGAGTCGTCGTCGCTCGGAAGTCGGGCCCAGTCGAAGATGGTGTCGACGTCGGCGCCGAGGCGTCCGGCCCACGCGACGAGTTCGGGCTCGACCAACTGCCGGCTGAACCTGTCGATGCCGGCAGGAACCGGCGTGTGCGTCGTGAACAACGATCGGCTCCGCACGTCGGCGATCGCGTCGTCGAGGGTCCGCCCGGCGTCGACCTGCTCGGCCAGCAGTTCGAGCAACAGGAAGCACGCATGCCCCTCGTTGAGATGGAACACGTCCGGGTTGACGCCGAGCGCGCGCGCAGTGCGCGTACCCCACCGACACCCAGCACGATCTCCTGGTGCAGACGGTGGGCGCGGTCACCGGAGTAGAGACGGTCGGTGATCCGCTGTGCCCACGCCGGGTTGATCTCCACCTCCGTGTCCAGGAGCACGAGCGGCGTGGAGCCGACCATCTGGGTCCAGACTCGTGCGGCGATGTCGATGCCGTCGATCGTCACGTGCACCGCGCATCCGGTGTCGGTGGCTCCGAGGCGCTCGGGATCAACTGCGACGTAGCGCTCGTGCTGACGATTCTGATCGATGTCCTGGCGGAAGAAACCCTCGCGGTAGAAGAGGCCGACACCGACGAGCGGCACGGCGAGGTCGCTTGCCGCCTTCAGGTGGTCACCGGAGAGGATCCCGAGCCCACCGGAGTACTGGCGCAGCTCGGCGGCGATACCGAACTCGGGCGAGAAGTAGGCGACGGACGGCTCGTCGACGGCCTCGACAACCGCTCTCAGGCCGGCGTACAACCCCTCGATCCGAGCCTCGTGCTGGACCGACCAGGCGGTGAGCTCGTCGGCATCTGCTGCGTGTAGCGCGGCGACCGGGTGGCGACCCGGCATCGCTCCCGGCATCGTGTCGAGGAGTTCGCGAGTCGGGCGGTGCCACGACCAGCGGTGGTTCGCGGCGAGTTCGTACAGGTGATCAGGCATGTCGGGCTTCCGGTCGAGGTGTCATTCGGTTGGTTCGTCGGCGGAGGTTCTCGTTGTCAGGTGAGTTCGTCGGCGGCGCCGCCCGGTCCCGACAGCCCGACGATCGAAGCTGGGCAGGATACCGCCGGCTCGTGACGACACCGCCGACGCGAAGCGCCGGGCCGCGGTGCGATCGGTCAGCAGTAGAGGTGCACGTTGGCGGCGATCCAGTCGGACATCGCCACCGTCTCGTCGAAGCCCCGGTGACGGACCACGATCAGGCCGTCGGAGATCACCGTGGCGCGCCAGTCACGGCGCGGTTGACCGGGTTGCACGAGATCGACGTTGACGATGTGCTCGCCCATCCGGCCCATCATCTCGCCGACGCCGTCGATGCGGGAGATGATGCCCTCACCCTGCGCCCGCTTGAAGATCTCGGCGACGTTGAACAGCCGGTCGCTGGGCTGGCTGAAGGTGCCGTGACAGACCGCCTCGGCCCACCCTGCGTAGAGGTCGGTGTCGCAGGCGTAGTTCATGACGTCGGTCAGTCGACCGCCGGGCGATCTGGCACCGATCTCACCGAACACGACCTCGCCGGAGGCCATCCGATACCACTCCATGTGTGTGAACCCGCTGTCGAATCCCATCGCGTCGATCACCCGACGCCCGAGATCGACCCCGTCCGCGATGAACTGGTCGCCCAGGTCGCGGTAGGCGATGACCTGTGGGCTGATCCACTCGACCTGCTTGCCGATCAACGGATTGGGTCGGTACTCGCAGACGTTCTCGAACACGATCTTGCGGTTCGCGCACACCGTGTCGTAGGTGAATTCGTCGCCGATGATGAACTCCTCGACGCTCACCTCGGGAACGTGATCGAGGCTCGCGAGAGCCGATTCGAGATCCTGCTCGTCGTCGATGCGGTGGGTGTCGGCCGATCCCGCCCCGGCAATCGGCTTGACGATGATCGGAAAGCCGATCTGTTCCGCTGCCGCGCGGCAATCGTCCTTCGTGGTGGCGCGAACCGACCGCGGCGTTCGGATCCCCGCCGCCTCGACCCGCTGCTTCATCACGCCCTTGTCGCGGAAGGCCAATGCGTCACCGACCGACATACCCGGCACACCGATGCGCTCGCGAAGCCGGGCGGCCAGCATCACGAGCGGTTCCCACAAGGTCTCGATGCGGTCCACGTGGCGGCCGCGCAACTGGTGCAGGATCGAGTCGAATGCGGCGTCCTCGTCGGCCCATGAATCGACCTGCAGATAGCTCGCCAGCGCCCGCTCGGTCCGCTCGGTGAGCCCGTCGACGTGCTGATCGCCGACACCGATCACTCGGGCGCCGACCTCGGCGAGACCGCTGACGAACAGCGGCAGGTCGGTCGGGTAGTCGGGCGACAGGAAGACGACGTCCATCAGGCGCACTCCACCCGGATCACCGACACGATCTCGTTCAGTGCGGCGTCGATCTCGTCACTGTCATCGCCGCGCACGATGACGTATCCGTCGCCCTCGTAGCTCTCGGAACGTGCACTTCCGGCCGTCGGCAGATGCGACTCGACGACCATGCGGTGGGTGTGTTCGCTGACCCGTTCGATGCCGATGACCGATGAGATCGAACGCCCAGATCCCTGGGCCCGGAGGTACGCGGCGCCGACGGCGTACCGCCGTTCGGGTGGGTCGAACTCGCCGTGGATCTCGAGCCGGGCCCACGCCGAGTACATGTCGGTGTCGTGTGCCCACGACATCAGGGTCGCGATCTGGGCGCCCGGCGGTCGCGCGCCGACCTCGGAGATCGCGATCGAACCGTCGGGGCGGAGGAACCACTCGAGATGTGACAGACCGGTCGTCATCCCGAGGGCTCGAACCGCTTCGGCCCCCACCGAGCGAATCGCCGCGAATTCGTCACCGTCGATCCGGCGCGGCAACACGACGCTCCACTGGATCCAGGGGTTCTCGACCACCGTCAAGGGAGTCGGGTCGTACCGACCGATGGAGTGCCACACGAGTTCGCCCCCGACGAGCACGCTCTCGAACGAGAACTCACGCCCAGTCAGGAACTCCTCCATCAGCGCCGGGGTACCGTCGGTCGGCGGTGTTTCGAAGAGCCAACGCTCGACCGCAGCCGCGTCGTCGAGGCGGAACGTGCTGCGTGCGCCCATCCCGGCCAGAGGTTTCACGACGACAGGCGTCTGCCAGTCGGCGAACACGCGGCGGGCGGCCTCGGCGCTGTCGACTCTCGCGTTGCGGGCGCACGGAATACCCGACGCCTCGAACACGGCCTTCATGCGTGCCTTGTCACGGAAGTTCTCGGCCGTGGCTGCATTCATGCCGGGGATACCCAGTCGCTCCCTCACCTCGGCCAGGGGAACCTGCAGTGGTTCGAGGATGCCGGAGAGTACGTCGACGCCACCGAGCCGGGCTCCGACCGAGCCGACGCCGTGCGCGAGCTGGTCGGGATCGAGACAGTCGCCGACTCGCCAGTGACCCGCGAGCCGGTCACGAAACGTCTCGGGGAACCGCTCGACCGGATCGCTGCTCACGACCGCGACCTCGGCACCGTCGATCCCCAGGAACGCACCGAGGAACCGGTTCGTCGCCTCCATCGCATACGGCGCCACGAACACGACCTTCACCACGTCGAAGACCGTAGCCGGGTGGGGCTGCCGGGACGTCGTGTGAGCATCTGTCGCCTCGTGGTCCGAGGCGCTAGACAAGTGGGGTGAACGTGATCTTGCTCGAGCCGAGCTTCCCGGACAATCAGAAGCAGTTCGCTCGAGCGCTGGCCGAGGTCGGTGCAACCGTGATCGGTATCGGGGAACGTCCGAAGGAGTGGCTCGACGACGACGTGAAAGGATGGCTCACCCACTACGAACCGGTCGACTCGATCACCAACGACGACGCCGTCGAGCGAGCCGTGCGCTGGGTCCAGGAGCGGATGTGGGTCGACCGGCTCGAGGCGACGGTCGAAGCGCACACGATGACAGCCGCTCGCGTCCGAGAGGCGTGCTCCATTCCCGGCACATCGGTTCGGACCGCATTCCTGTGCCGCGACAAGCCGGCGATGAAGCAGGTGCTGCGCGAGGCCGGTGTCCCCTGCGCACGTTCGACCGGCGCTGCGTCGCTCGAGGCCGTCCGCTCGTTCGCATCCGAGGTCGGCTATCCGCTGATCATCAAACCGCCCGACGGAGCCGGCGCTGTCCGGCACCCACCGTGTCGATGACGACGCAGACCTCGAACGAGCGATTGCCGCCTCGGGGGTCGAGCACGGCGTGACCGTCGCCGTCGAGGAGTTCATCGAGGGTCACGAGGGCTTCTACGACACGATCAGCTCGAACGGGCACGTGGTCCACGAGTTCGTCAGCCACTACTACCCCAACGTCCTCGAGGCGATGCGGACGCGGTGGATCTCGCCACAGTTCATCGCCACGAATCGCATCGACTCGGTCGCCGACTACGACGAGGTGAAGGAGATGGGCCGGCGGGTGATCGCTGCGCTCGGGATCGGCACGTCGGCGACGCACATGGAGTGGTTCTCCGGTCCGAAGGGACTCGTCTTCTCGGAGATCGGTTGCCGCCCGCCAGGCGTCAGGGCCTGGGACCTCTACGGTGTCGGCAACGACCTCGACCTCTATCGCGAGTGGGCCCAGATCGTCGTGCACGGCACCACCGACCGCCAGGCGTCGCGGCGATTCGCAGCCGGCATCGTGGCCCTACGACCTGAGGGTGACGGCGCCATCTCGGGCTACACCGGCATCGACGAGATGCAGCACCGGTTCGGCGATCTGGTGATCGATGCGCAGCTGCCCGAGCCGGGCACACCGACGCAGGGCGTCGAGGCGGGGTACATGGCCAATGCGTGGGTGCGTGCCCGCCACGAGGACTACGACCACCTCCGCTCCGTGCTCGACGAGATCGGCCGTTCGGTCACGGTGCACGTCCGATGACCGGCGACTCCGCACTGACGATCCGGCTCGCCGAACGAGCCGACCCGGATCCCGCTCTCACGCCGACATCGCTCGACCGTCTGGTCTTCGAGCGCGGCTTTCCGATCACCGCGGCCGGCGTGACGACGTTCGCCTACCGGGGAGACGTCGACTCCGTTCACCTGATGCACTTCGGCATCGGGCTCCCCGAGGACCTGTCGTTCCAGCGCCTGCCCGACTCGAATTGGTGGCTCCTGGCGCTCACGCTGCCGGAGGGAACCCGTCTCGAGTACCGCCTGCACATCACCGACGGTGAGCACCGGTACGACACGGAGGATCCGCTCAACTCGTTCGAGGCCCGGAACCCCTTCGGCCAGAATTCGGTGTGTCGTTCACACGGGTACTCCGTTCCGCCGTGGGCGCTGCACGACCCCGATGCCGAGATCGGCCTGCAGCGCTCGCTCACGATTCCCAGCAACCACTTGGGGCGTACGGTTCCGGTCCATCTCTACCTCCCGTCGTCGTTCTCGATGGATCCCGAGCACCGGTATCCACTTCTCGTCATGCACGACGGCACCGACTACCTGCACTACGCGGACGCTGCGACCGTGCTCGACAACGTCGTCCACCGCGGGTTGACCCCCGAGTTCGTCGTCGCCTTCTGCGACCCGTACGACCGGCTGATGGAGTACGCGGACTACGAGCACCACGCCAAGTTCGTCGTCGAGGAACTCGTGCCGTACCTCGAACGGCATCTGCCGCTCATCGGCGACCGCGATCATCGGTGTCTCGGCGGGGCCAGCTTCGGCGCAGTCGCGACGCTGTCGACGGCGGTGCGGTTCCCGGACACGTTCGGCAAGCTGCTGCTCCAGTCGGGATCGTTCGACGGCGCGGCGCCCTACGGGGCGAACCGGACCGACGATCTGTGGCAGCCGGTCAAACAGTTCGTCCACCGCTACCTCGACGACCCGGTCCGCGTCGCTGACCGGGTCTTCATGAGCTGTGGCATCTTCGAGGCCCTGATCGACGACAACCGGGCCGTTCGACCCGTTCTCGCGGGCACCGGTGCGCAGGTCCTGCTGGCGGAGATGCACGATGGTCACACCTGGGGATGTTGGCGCGACACGTTGGGTGTCGGTCTGCCCTGGCTCTTCGCCGATGCGTTCCGCCCCCGAGATGTGCGACCATTCGAACGACCGGACGCCCCAGGGACGGCGCCGGAGAACGAGGGGGAATCTCATGGCTGACGTCCGACGCAAGATCGGTCTGTCCCTGGGCGCCGACGTGTGTTGGCCGATCTGCTACGAGCAGATCTTCCGGCAACTCGACCTCACGGTCGACCTCGGCGGTGATTCGATCCGGTTCGACGTCGACCGCGTCCGTATCGAGCCGTTCTACCTGCGCCAACCCACCAGCTACGACGTCGTCATCGACCGACTCACCCACTGGTATGGCACGAGTCGGGAATGGATCAAGAAGGCGATCCTGCTCGACGGGCTATACGTCTTCAACAACCCGTGGTCGATCCAGTCCAACGAGAAGCACACGTCGTACTGCGCCATGATGCGGCTTGGTATGCCGGTTCCGACGACGTGGATGGTGCCGCCGAAAGAGTACGACTCGAAACCCGACCTCCAGGTCACGCTCGAGCGATACGCAGAGATGTTCGACCTCGCCGAACTGGGCGAACAAGTCGGCTACCCGATGTACATCAAGCCGTACGACGGCGGCGGGTGGGCAGGGGTCAGCCGCATCGACGGAGCCGAGGACCTGCAACGTCTGTACGACGAGAGCGGCACGTACCTGATGCACCTCCAGCAGGCCGTCGATCCACACGATCTGTTCATCCGTTGCGTCGGCCTCGGGCCGCAGGTCCGGATCATCCGCTATGACCCGAGCGCTCCCCTGCACGACCGATACACCAGCGACGACGGCGGCGTCCCCGACGATCAACGCCAGCACCTCATCGACACCACACTCACCATCAACGCGTTCTTCGGATGGGACTTCAACAGCTGCGAGGCGCTGCGCCAGGATGCGACCTGGTTCCCGATCGACTTCGCGAACCCATGCCCCGACTCTCAGGTCACGTCGTTGCATTACCACTTCCCGTGGCTGATCGGAGCGAATCTGCGATGGTCGCTGTTCTGCGCCGCGACCAAACGCCCGGTGCGACCGAACCTCGAGTGGCAGCCCTTCTTCGACATCGCCGACACCGACGCCAGCTATCCCGGAAAAGTTGACGCAGTACGCGGCGCTGGCTCGAACCCGGCTGCAGGCCGACGAGTTCGACGAGTTCTGTGACACGAATCTGGGGAACCTCGACGACGTCCTCCACGAGTTCTTCGGGAGTGACATGGCGCGCGATGCGGTGCGTCAGAAGGTGGTCGCGATGTACCCGGAGCACGAGGTCGACGAATTCACCGACCTGTTCTGGGAACGAATCCAGAACTGGCGGAACGACCAGTGACGAAGGTCGTCGACAGCTGGCAGTCGGCGCGTCTCGGCCGCACCGTGGAGATCGCGCGCTGGGGTGACGTCGGCGTTCCCGTGCTGGTGTTCCCCACCGCCGGTGGCGACGCCCAGGAGATCGAACGGTTCCACCTCGTCGACGCGTGCGGCGACCTGATCGCCGACGGTCGGGTCAAGCTCTACTCGTGTGACAGCGTCAACGGCCGAGCACTGCTCACCAAGGAGGGCGACAGCCTGCACCGCTCGTGGATGCTTCGCCAGTTCGTCGAGTTCATCGGTCAGGAGGTCGTGCCGGCGATCCGCACCGACTGCCGCAGCGACGACATCGAGATCATCACGTCGGGGTCGTCGATCGGCGCCTTCAACGCACTCGCAGTGCTGTGTCGCTACCCGTCGGTGTTCCGCCAGGCGATCTGCATGAGCGGCACCTACCAGCTCGAACGATTCATGGACGGCCCGATCAACGAGCACTTCGCGTGGGCGTCGCCGCTGCATGCGATGGGCTCACTCGACGACGACCACCTCGATGCGTTGCGGCGCCGATCGGTGATCCTGGCCTCCGGTGAGGGCGCCAACGAGGACATCGGCGAGTCCTGGCATGCGGCACACGTGCTCGGCGCGGCCGGCGTGCCGAACCGAGTCGACTCGTGGGGCCAGCAGTGGGCACACGACTGGCCGCTGTGGCGTGAGATGCTTCCGCACTACCTGGGAGAGGTGGTCTGATGGGGTCCGGCTGGGGCAACATGTGGAGGAGGAACTAGACCGTGGGACTGCAGACTGCACACACGCTCGAGCAGCGCAAACGCGCCGTGAACTGGATGCTTCGCGATCTCCATGCGCTCGAGCACATGTTGCACGAAGGCGTCTTCGACGTCTCACACCCCCACATCGGTGCCGAGCAGGAGTTGTTCCTGGTCGACCAGGCCTGGCAGGCCTCGCCGATCGCGCTGCAGTTGCTCGACATCGTCGGCGATCCCCACTTCACGACCGAGATCGGCGCATTCAACCTCGAGATCAATCTCGATCCGCAACGCTTCCGGGGTGCGTGCTTCAGCAGCATGCAGGCGCAGCTCGACGAGTTCGTCGCCGCGTGCCGAGCGGCGGCCCGTTCGCTCGACCACGAAATCGTCCTGACCGGCATCCTGCCGACGCTGCGACTCAGCGACCTCCAGCTGTCGAACATGGTCCAGAACCCCCGATACCTGGCACTGAATCAGGCGCTGATGGACCTGCGTGGCGAAGAGGTGGATCTGCAGATCTCGGGTGTCGACGAACTTCACGTGCGTCAGACGTCGGTGATGGCCGAGGCCTGCAACGCGAGCTTCCAGGTTCACCTGCAGGTGGCGCCCGACGACTTCGCGAACACGTACAACCTCGCGCAGCTGTTGGCCGGGCCGACCCTCGCCTGCTGCACGAACTCACCGATCCTCTTCGGCAAGCATCTCTGGGCCGAGACCCGGATCCCACTGTTCGAGCAGTCGGTCGACACCCGTCGCTCGGGACAGCACCTGCGCCAACGAGAGGGTCGCGTCACCTTCGGGTCGCGCTGGGTCGAGAACTCGGTGGCCGAGCTGTTCAAAGAGGACATCACCCGGTTCCGACCGCTCCTCGCTCCCGACGATCACGAAGACCCGTTCGACGTACTGTCCCGCGGCGAGATCCCCTCATTGGCGGCGGTGCGCATGCACACCGGCACGGTGTGGCGCTGGAACCGCGCCTGCTACGGGGTGATGAACGGTGTGCCGCACCTCCGGGTCGAGAATCGGGTGCTGCCTTCCGGCCCGTCCACCATCGACGAGGTCGCCAACGCAGCGCTCTGGCTCGGCCTCGTGACCGGTGCCGCCGAATTGTTCCCAGAGGTCAGCCGAATGGCCAGTTTCGACGTCGCCCGGGCGAACTTCTCCAACGCTGCACGAGAGGGTCTCGCGTCGACGATGGTCTGGACGGACAACGAGGAGTACGCCGCTCCGGCGCTCATGCTGGACGTCCTTCTCCCGGTGGCCGAGGACGGGCTTCGTTCCGTCGGTGTCGACGACGCCGACATCGCGCGCTACCTCGGGGTGATCGAGCGGCGCGCCCGCTCCGGCTACACCGGCAATCGGTGGCAGGTGATGTCGATGCGCGGCATGAATCAGCAGGGCGAGTTGGGTCAACGGTTGAACAGCCTGACGGCAGGTATGGCCGCACGTCAGATCGTCGGCAACCCGGTCTCCGAGTGGACAGCGGCAACGATGAAGGAAGGGGGCGGCTGGGAGCACAACTTTCGCTCGATCGAGCAGATCATGGTCACCGATCTCGTCACCGTGTCACCCGACGATCCGCTCGACCTCGCGGCCAACTTGATGGACTGGCACCGCATCCGCCAGGTGCTCGTCGAGAACGGCGACGATGGCATCGTCGGGATCGTGTCGTACCGCAGGTTGCTGCCGCGTGATGGCCGCGAACGACGAGACACGACGGTGGACGGACCTGTGCATGACCGATGTCATGCAGCACGATCCCGTGTGTGTGCCGCCCGGAATGCCGCCGCTGCGGGCGCTCGAGATCATGCGCTCGTTCGGGATCGGCGCATTGCCCGTCGTCGACGACGGGATGCTGGTCGGGCTCGTCACCGAACATGACTTCATGAACATCGCCGGTGTGCTCATGCTCCAGCAACTCGACGACCGCCGAGCGGAGCCATCAGACTGATTCTCGGCGAATTCTGCCACGCCAAGTAGTCAAGCGAACGCGGTCGGCAAGATGCAGAGGAATCTTGGCCACGCTCCGCGAGAATTTGACGCATTCCGACAGTGGGCACAACCCGTGAGATGAGATGGTGGGAGTAGCGATCGATCAGGGTTCTTGACCGCTCGCTCAGGGTCCCGCCAGACCCTGGTGACCAGCACATCGTGCGTGGAGCGTCGCCGAATCGTGGCGCCTCTGCGTGCACCGTCGAACCTCGTTCGGCGGCCGGAGAGAAGGGCGAAACCCCCATGACCGCCACGACGACGACCGGACTCGAGCGAGAGCCGACATACCGGCAGATCATCCGTCCGTTCTGGTTCACCGGCGCGTTGCTGATGATGCTCGACGGACTCACCACCTGGGTCGCGTTGACGTTCCATGCGGACGCGGGCGCACGAGAGGGCAACCCCATCGCCGTCTGGGCGATCGACCACATCGGCGTCGCCGGCATGTGCACGCTGAAGGTGCTCATCGGCGTGGCGATGATGTGGCGACTCGCAACGACAGCCGAACGTGGTCACAAGTTCGCGTGGCTCAATCGGGGACTCCTCCTGCGAAAGCGGCCATCATGGAAGGTGCGGCGCAATGCGGCGTGGGCACTGGCGTTCAGCCTGTTCCTCATGGGCGTCGTCGTCGGCAACAACGTCCGCGCCATCTTGAACCTGTCGGCGCAATAGCGCCTTCGGTGTCCGCCCCGACCGGGGTGAGGGCCGGGCGATCCTCGATCCCGACAGGGGCCTCGGTAGCATCGCTCGTCTGGGACGAACGACCCGCGACCGACGCCGGGCCTGCGTCCAGGCCTGGAGCAGCGACGTGAACACATTCTCTTTCCGGTACGACCAGTGGTGCGGATGGATTCTCGGCCTGTTCGGCAGTGGACGGCGTTTCAGTCGGGTCACCGTCGGGGCGACCGCCGTCGACGTGCAACTCGGCATTGCGTTCCGTGGCACGATCACTCGCACCTCGATCCGCTCGGCGTCGCGCCGGAGCGGCAGGGTCTGGGGCTGGGGTGCGCACGGGTGGAATGGCCGATGGTTGGTGAACGGGTCATCGAAAGGGATCGTGGTGCTGCACGTCGAGCCACGGGCACCGGCGCGCGTCCTCGGCTTTCCGGTCAAGGTCACCGAACTGGCGCTCAGCCTCGAAGATCCCGACGGATTCTGTGCCGCCCTGGGCCTGACGCTCGACGCCGCAG
Organism: uncultured Acidimicrobiaceae bacterium; assembly: GCA_963792905.1. Taxonomy (GTDB): domain Bacteria; phylum Actinomycetota; class Acidimicrobiia; order Acidimicrobiales; family Ilumatobacteraceae; genus Ilumatobacter. Next base: position 58,692 of record CAWBYE010000019.1, on the reverse strand, counting down.
CGCCGGTCGAGGACGTGGATGAGTAACGGTGAGTGGCGGGCGAACGCATCGGCGGCACCACCTCGTCGGGCGTTCGTACTCGGGGGCGGGGGGCGCTGGGGCGCAGTCGAGCTGGGCATGCTCAAGGCGCTGGTCGACGCCGACATCGAGCCCGACCTGGTGGTCGGGACATCGATCGGAGCTTTCAACGGTGCGGTGTTCGCCGCAGACCCGAACGAGTCCGGCATCGCGCATCTCGAGCGACTCTGGAAGAGCGTCGCCGATCAGGACCTGCTGGCCAAACGGCCGCTCGATCGGGCACGAACGCTGTACCGGACTCGCCTCGCGATCCAGGACCCGGAACCGCTCCGCCAATTGCTCACCGAGGCCCTCCCGGTCGAGCGGATCGAGGAGCTGCCCATTCCGTTCCAATGCGTTGCAGCGTCGATCGAACGGGCGGCCGAGACGTGGTTCGACCGCGGACCGCTCGTCGAAGCCCTCATGGCGTCGGCAGCTGTTCCGGCGTTGTTTCCGCCGGTGGAGATCGGCGGCGAACTGTACTACGACGGCGGGCTGGTCAACTCGGTCCCGCTCGACCGGGCCATCGAGCTGGGCGCCACCGAGGTCTACGTCCTCCAGGTCGGACGTCTCGAGCAGCCGCTGCGTCGCCCGAAGCACCTCTACGAGACGGCGTTGATCGCCTTCGAGATCGCTCGGCGGCATCGTTTCGGCACCGTCCGGAGCAAAACGTTCGACGGCGTCGACGTCCATGTCATGCCCAGCGCCAACGACGTGCAGTTCGATGATCCCCGCCAAGCCAAATGGACCGACATGGCCGAGACCTCGGCCCTCATCGAGGGCGCCTACGTTGCGAGCGTTCGGTACCTCTCGGACCTCGACGAACGCACATGAAGCGGCCGCCGCCCTATCTCGTTCGACGGCTCGTCATCGCACCCCTGTTCGTGATCGGCAGCGTGACGGCTCTGTTGGCACTTCCCTTGTGGCTGATCGGCGCGGCGTGTGCGTCACGCTTCATCCCTGGCCGATGGAGACCGCTCAGGGTCGCCTGGTTCCTGTTCGTGTACGTGGCACTCGAGGCGGTGATGTTGCTGGTGCTCTTCGTGCTCTGGATCGCGTCGGGGTTCGGCTGGAGGTTGCGGGCGCCCCGACTCGTCGACGTGCACTACCGACTCGCTGCATGGTGGCTCCGCGGTGTCATGGGCAGTGCCCGACGAACGTTCAACCTGAAGATCGAGTCGGAGGATCCGCGCACGGCCCCCACCAAGGGACGGCCGGTCCTCGTGTTCTCCCGCCACGCCGGACCCGGGGACTCGTTCCTCCTGGTCGACGGACTGCTCAACGACTACGACCGGCTCCCTCGGATCATCTTGAAGGACATGCTGCAGCTCGATCCGTGCGTCGACGTGGTCCTCAACCGGCTGCCGAACCGTTTCATCCCGAGCTCAGGTCCCGCCGGCGAGACGGTGGTCGAATCGATCACTGGCCTGGCGAGCGGAATGGGCCGGTCGGGTGCCATCGTGCTGTTCCCGGAAGGTGGCAACTTCACCGAACGACGGCGACGCCGCGCAATCGACCGACTCGACGAGATCGGCCGACCTGGGCTGGCAGACCGTGCCCGCGAGATGGAGTACGTGCTGCCACCGAAGCCGACCGGGGTCGAGACCGCGATCGCCGCCGCGCCGACCGCGGACGTCGTGTTCGTCGGCCACGTCGGTCTCGAGAAGCTGGCGACGATTCGCGACCTGTGGCGAGGGATCCCGATGGACTCCCACATCGTGACGCGACTGTGGACGATCCCCGCCGAAGCGGTGCCGCCGCCCGACGAGCAGGAAGCATGGTTGTACGACCAGTGGCAGGAGATCGACGCCTGGATCGGTGTGACGCTGGCCGGCGGGGACGTGCGCTCCAGTTGACCGAGCACGGTCGTCAGGGGTGGAGTGAATCCGCCGCGACCCGGAACCCGAGGTTCCCCGCCGACGAGTCAGCGGTGTTCGAGCTTCGCGCTGCGACGCGGTACCGGTCGCAGTACGAGTCGTGACAGAGATACGACCCCCCGCGCATCACCCTGGACTCCCCCGCCGGTGGCCCCGGCGGATCGATTCGCGGGCCGTTGACGTGGAAGTCGGTGTGGAACCAGTCGGTGCACCATTCCCAGACGTTGCCCGCCACGTTGTGCAGGCCGAAGCCGTTGGCAGGGAACGCATCGACCGGCGCGGTGCCGACGAATCCGTCCTCGGCGGTGTTCTCGACGGGGAAGCGACCCTCGAAGATGTTGCACATCGTTCGACCGTCCGGGGCGAAGTCGTCGCCCCACACGAAACGTTGCTGGACGAGCTCGCCGCGCGCTGCCATCTCCCACTCGGCTTCGGTCGGAAGTCTCGCCCCGACCCAATCGCAGTAGGCCGTGGCGTCGTTCCACGAGACGTGGGTCACGGGGTGGTCCCACGAACCGTCGAGATCGGAGTGTGGGCCCGCCGGGTGGGCCCAGGTGGCGCCGTACACCTGGCGCCACCACGGTGTCGCCGCAACGGCCCGGGTGGGCTCGAAGTCGTCGGGGAGGAAGAGGTGGAACACGAACGACCATTCGAAGACCTCGGCGTCGGTCCGGTGACCGGTGGCATCGACGAACGTGGCGAACTGACGATTGGAGACGGCGTGTTTGCCGATCCGGTACGGCCGAAGCGTGATTTCGCGCGCCGGGCCCTCACCGTCGCCCGTGTACCGGTATGGCGCGTCCGTGCCCATCATGAACGAGCCGCCCGGGATCTCGGCGAGTTCGCCGAGATCCCGGGCCGAAGCGTTCGACGCCGTCGGTGTTGCCGGCGCGGCCACGCCTGGCGGGGCGCCTCGAGCAGGCACACAGCAATCTCCGCCCTGGGCGTCGTGTTCGCTCGTCATATCGGATGAGCAGGGCCCGGCAGGCGCGACCGTGCCGGTCGGCCCGCCAGTCGACGGCTCAGAGGCCGAGGACCTGGCGCTTCTTGGCCTCGAACTCGTCGTCGGTCAGCACACCGGAATCCCGCAACGACGCGAGCTGTTCGAGTTCGGCCACGTAGGCAGGGGCGTCGGCCGCCGGAGCGGGAGCGGGAGCGGGCGCCGCCGGAGCGGGAGCGGGAGCGGGCGCCGCCGGAGCGGGAGCGGGCTCGGCGTACTGCTCGGGTGGAGCCGTCGCCGCCATCCGCCGGTCCATCCGCCTGCTGGTGCGGCGGGACGTGCGGCGCGCCGTGCGGCGCATCGATCGGCGTGCTGGAGGCATCAGGAATTCCCTTCGTCGGCGGATACTCGTTGAAGAATGTCGTCACTGACGAGCGCAGCCAACGCCTGCTCGGCATCGACCTGCTCGATGAATCCGGACTCGACGAGCCGGAGCACGGTCTGGGCCACGACGGCCGCCTCGACCTCGGCTGCGAGTTCGATGGTCGCCAGAGCCTCGACCGCTCGGACGGTGGCCTCGGCTTCGAGTGCGTCGGCGAGCTCGATTGCCACGATCGCCTCGGCGGTGGCTGTCAGCTCGGCACCGACCATGGCGAGGCCCTCGAGCGTCAGATAGCCCTGCAGGAGCAGTGACCCACCCGCGTCGTAGATCGCATCGCGAAGACCCGCCGCCCAGTGATGCTCGATCAGCAGGAGGCCTGCAGCTGTGCCGGGAGTCAGATCGCGTGCGATGCGACGGATGTCGGACACGCTCACACCGATCGCCGATGCTTCGGTGATCTCGGACGGCGGCGCCTCGGGTTCGTCGCCCTCGAACGAGAAGCCCAGGAGCTCACCGATGATGGCGCCCAGCAGGTCGTCACCTTCTTCATCGCCCAGATCGCCGACCTCGAGCGCGACCAGGTCGCCGTTGTCCTCCTTGGCCACGAACAGGGCATCGAGGACGCGCACGGCGTTGACGGGCGCCAGTTCTTCGAGCCGTTCGAGGATCTCACCCTGGAACTGGTCGAGGGTGTCGAACTGGAAGGCGAGGAGTTGGACGGGTCCGAGCATGACCTGACAGTAGCGTGAGACACGCGGATTCGACGATGCACGGGTCGCGCCGATGATCGGCGCTCGTGCCGACTGAACGACTCGGCCCGCCGGGTTCTGGCGCACGGCGCCCAACCCGGTCGGACCGGAGGACCGGATGGCCGATGCCGGTGGAGCGGGTGCCCGTACACTCCCGGCGTGACCGAACAAGCGGAACGTCAGGCTCGGCTCGACTGGTTCGAACGGACCTGTTCCGACCTGCACCGGCGTTTCGCCCGCACGGTCGATGGCGAAGCGGCGTCATACATCCCGGAGTTGGCCAACGTGGATCCCGACCTGTTCGCGATCTCAGGGGTGACCATCGCCGGCGAACACATCGGTGTCGGTGACCACACGCACGCATTCACCATTCAATCGATCTCCAAGCTGTTGCTGTACGGGCTGGCTTTGGAGACCCATGGCAGCAAGGCGGTGCTCGAACGAGTCGGCGTGGCACCGACCGGCGACAGCTTCAATGCGATCGTGCTCGACGACGACGAGAACCGTGCTCCGAATCCGATGGTGAACGCCGGGGCGATCGCGATCACCGACCTGGTGGTCGGCAGCGACCTGGACGAGCGCGTCGAAACGGTGCGCTCGATGTACGAGCGGTATCTCGGCCGGCGACCCGAGGTCGACGCGGACGTGTGGAGGTCCGAGCGAGCGACCGGGAACCGCAATCGTGCGATCGCGTACCTGATGCTCAGTCGAGGGATCATCGACGACCGGGTCGAGGAGACGCTCGATCTGTACTTCGCCCAGTGCTCGGTGCTCGTCACCGCGGACGATCTCGCAATGATCGGAGCCACCATCGCGAACCACGGCGTGCACCCGGTCACCGGTGAGCAGGTCGTCCGCAGGGAGGTCACCCGTGATCTGCTGACGGTCGCGCTCACCTGTGGCATGTACGACTACGCCGGCGAATGGGCCTATTCGGTGGGCATTCCGGCGAAGAGCGGCGTCGGCGGCGGGATCATCGGAATGCTGCCAGGGGCTGGAGCGATCTCCGTCTACTCGCCGCGTCTCGACGGTCACGGCAACAGCGTCCGGGGATTGTCGGTGTTCGAGGAACTCTCCCGAGAGTTCGAGATGCACGTGTTCGACCCCGATCGCCCCTGGCGCAACACGGGCTGACCCCGTTCCGGGAGCGCCGGCTCTCCCAGGGAGGGTCAGCTGCGAACGATGGCGACGGGGATCGCCGAGCCTTCAAGACACCTCTGGCTGACCGAGCCGAGCAGCAGGCCTCTGAAGCCGCCGCGACCTCGCGACCCCATCACGAGCATCCCGGCGCCCTCGGAGGCTTCCAGGATGTGCGACGCGACATGGTGCTCTGCGTGCACGGGGCGGTACTCCACACGATCGGCGACATCGGGGACGATCTCTTCGACGGACGTTCGGAGCAGATCGAGGGCGCGCTCTTCTTCGGGCAGGTCGGGCTGCACCAGGCGGGGCCCGCTCGACCATGCGATCCGTTCCCAGATCGAGATCACACGCAGCCGTACGTCGCGCCGGATCGCCATCTCGGAAGCCCACTTCAGCGCAGCGGGCGACGAGTCGGATCCGTCCACGGCGACGGCGATGACGTCGCCGAGCGGTGGCGGCGAGGCCGGCACCGCGACAAAAGCGCACGGCGCGTGGTGGGCACACTGAATGGCGACCGATCCGATGAACACCCGGTCGAGTGTCGAGTGACGGCGTGTCCCCACCACGAGGAGATCGGCATCTTGAGCGGCATCGACGAGGCCACCGCTGGGCGATGCGGACATGACCGTCTCGCTGGTGAGTTCGGTGTCGCCGGCGTCGATCTCGGCGATGGTCTCGTCGAGCATGGCGCGAGCACCGGTTTCGATCTGCTCGTACGGGATGGCCGTGGCCATCCCCGCCCCGTAGCCGAGGCCGCCCCCGACCGCGACCGGGTAGGTCCAGGCGTTCACCGCGTGAACGCGGTGCTCCGCGCCGGCGAGCGCCACGGCCCAGCGGAGCGCGCCGGCCGCCTCGTCAGACCCGTCGATACCTACCACGAAGGTTCCCATGTACCGGACCGTAATCGACGCGCCGGTCGCGGACCCCTGTGTACGTCGCTGCTCCCGCACGGGTGCGCTTCTGGCTCCCTGGAGCCACGACCGACGGCTGGGTCAGCTCTTGATCCAGTTCGTGGCCGGTTCCAGCTCGGCCACGGCGAAGACCTGCACGTCGCCCGGCATCAGCCAACCGAAGGCCTTCACCGATCGCCTCACGAGCGCTGAGTCCGTGACGATCGCAATGCGCTCGTACGACGTGAACGTCTTCATTCCCAGTTTGGCGTCCTCCCACATGGCATCGGCCTCGTACCCCTCGAACTCGGGCCCGAGCACATACAGCAAGCGGATCTTCTCGTGACGCGTGAGCCGGTCCTCGATCGCCGGCACCAACACGTCCTCGTAGTCGTCGTCCTCGACGTCTCCGATGGCACGGATGCCGAGCACCTGGTCGGGAAGATCCGGGATCAGTTCGAGCATGAGTCACCTCCCGTTCGTGCCGGCATCTGCGGCGTGCACTCGCCTCCATGATGCCAGACGGGCGCGTACCGGGCGATCGGGCCCCCAGCGAGAACGAGGGCCGCGTGCCCGCTTCCGATACGTCTGCTCGTGCGCCGACTGCCGCTCCACTTCGACCCGACTCGCGACCGGCGAGTTCCGCCGGAACCGCCGATAGCTTCGCCTCGGTGCGCCGCCTGATTGCCCTGCTCCCCCTCGCACTGCTGTTGCCGGCATGCAGCGGCGAGTCATCGGATTCGGCCGAGGTCGGAACGGTGGCGGGCTCCGCTGCCCCGCAGCCCGCAGCGACGGCCGCACCGACCAGCCCGCCGACGTCGGCCACCGACACCCAACCGGCAATCAGCACGACGACCGCTGCACCAGCGACGTCAGCGCCGGCCACGTCGGCTCCGGCCACGTCGGCTCCGCCGTCGAGCACGCCCGAACCAGGTGTGCTGGGCGACGAGCTCGTCGGCCGATGGGCGCACTACGACGTGGTCGCCTACGAAGACGGCGACCTGAAGACCTTGATCATCAGCTACGGGTTCAACGACTTCACCGAGGTCGACGGGCAGATCATCGACGCTGCACAGTTCTGCTTCTCCGAGCAGCGCACCGACCAACCGATCGAAACCTCGCTCTCCGATGCGGCGACCCAGGCGATCAAGCCACCGAGTACTCCGGTCGATGTCGATGTCGTCGACGGGGCCCTCCGCATCCGGCGCGCGGCGACACCGACCCCGGTGGGTATCCGGCTCGACGACCCGGCCAACGAATCGCTTCCGACCGACCCGAACGATCCGCGCATCGTCGACGCCGACGGCGACGGCGAGCCGGGCATCACGGTGACGATCGAGGTCACCGAGGATCTCACCGGCGAGCTCTACATCGCCCGCCGCGAAATCTTCGCCTACGAGGCGCTCCTCACCGAGCCCGACACCCTGATGGGCACCGTCACCGACGACTCCGAGCAGCTCGTGATCGGCGCGAGTGACCCGATCTTCGCCACGTCCGATGCGAACTGGGCCCAGTATCCCGACTTGGCGAAGAGCCCGATCATCCTCCGTCGTGTCGAACCGGATTGGGACTGCGAGAGATTGGCAGAGGAACGCAACGATCTGTTCCCGCCGACTCCCGACGTCGACTGGTGACCTCATCGACCCGGGCCGGAGGTCGACTCCCGGCCGAGGTCGAACCCAACAAGTGACCTTGGCCTCTCCCCTGCCGGTTCGGTGACACGTATCATCCGCAGGACTCCGATCGTCCGTGGAATGGGGTGGTGTTCGCATGACAGATCAGGTGCAGCAGGCGACAATGACCGCCAGGGAGCGTGTGCAGACGACGCTCGCCCACCGCCAGCCCGATCGCATCCCGATCGACTTCGGTGGGACGCCGGTGACGGGCATCCATGTCTCGGTGGTGGCCGGGCTCCGCGACCACTACGGGCTCGAGCCCCGACTGGTGAAGGTGCACGAGCCGTATCAGATGCTCGGCATCGTCGACGACGACCTCAAGCAGGCGATGGGTATCGATGTCGAGGGCGTCGTCGGTCGGGAGACGATGTTCGGCTTCCGCAACGACGAGTGGCGACCGTGGATGACGCCACACGGTCTCGAGGTACTCGTGAGCCGCGACTTCCGCACGACCGTCGACGAGCGGGGCGACACCCTGATCTACCCGAAAGGCAACACGTCCGCGCCGCCCAGTGGCCGTATGCCGAAGACCGGGTTCTTCTTCGACACGATCATCCGTCAGGAACCGATCGTCAAGGACCAGCTCGATCCGACCGACAACCTCGAGGAGTTCGACGTCGTCACAGACGCCGACCTCGTCGATCTCGACGCCGACCTGTCCGCCGCCGAAGCGACCGGTCGGGCGATCATCGGGGTGCTTCCGGGCATGGCGCTCGGCGACATCGCATTCGTGCCTGCGCCGGGTCTGGAGCATCCGCGTGGCATCCGCGACATCACCGAGTGGTACATCTCGCTCAGGAAACGCCCCGACTACGTACATCAGGTGTTCTCGGCACAGGTCGAGATCGCGCTCGAGAACCTGGCCCTGATCCATGGACGGGTCGGTGATCGCTTCGATGCGGTGATGATCTGCGGCACCGACTTCGGCACGCAGACCGGAGCCTTCTGCTCGGTCGATACGTTCCACGAGCTGTGGTCTCCGTACTACCGCCAGATCAACGACTGGATCCACGCCAACACGACCTGGAAGACGTTCAAGCACTCGTGCGGATCTGTCGAACGGTTCATGCGCTCGTTCATCGAGTGCGGGTTCGACATCATCAACCCGGTGCAGTGCTCGGCCACCGACATGGAAGCCGAGCATCTCAAGCGGGAGTTCGGCCGCGATCTCGTGTTCTGGGGTGGCGGGGTCGACACCCAGCACGTTCTGCCGTTCGGGACCGCTGACGAAGTTCGTGCACAGGTGCTCGAACGGTGTGAAGTGTTCGGCGCAGGCGGCGGGTTCGTGTTCAACACGATTCACAACGTCCAGGCCGGGACACCGGTCGAGAACGTCGTCGCCCTGGTCGACGCCGTCAACGAGTTCAACACAGGGGGCTGAAGATGACCGTGCTCGAAGATCTCTACGAAGCAGTGCTGGAGGGCGACTTCGACGACGTTCCCGAACTCACCCAGCAGGGTCTCGACGAGGGGTTCGCTCCGCAGGAGCTGATCGACCGTGCGATGGTTCCGGCAATGTCGGAGGCCGGTCGACGATTCGAGGACGATGTCTACTTCGTCCCCGAGATGTTGTCGTCGGGGCGGGCGATCACGGCGGGGCTGCAGGTCCTCCGACCGCTGCTACTCGAAGGCGATGCCGAGTACGCAGGCAGCATCGTGATCGGCACCGTGCAGGGCGACCTCCACGACATCGGCAAGAACCTCGTGGCGATCATGCTCGAGGGGGCGGGCTTCGAGGTGATCGATCTCGGCACGGACGCGAGCCCCGACGATTTCGTCGCTGCGATCCGCGAGCACGAGCCCGAGCTGGTCGGGCTGTCGTCGCTGTTGACGACCACGATGCTGGCGATGCCGACGATCATCGAGGCGATCGACGAGGCGGGTCTTCGCGATCACGTCAAGCTGCTCGTCGGCGGCGCGCCGATGAACGAGGCGCGTGCCAAAGAGTTCGGGGCCGACGCCTACGCCGACAACGCCAATGCGGCGGTCAGGGCAGCGCTTCAGCTGGTCGGCGCCGGGTGATGAAGGGTCCGGTGACGACGTGAGCGCTGCGCTGTTCGACGAGCTGTTGGCGGACCGACCGGTGTTGATCGACGGCGCGTGGGGTACCCAGATGCTCGCCCTCGGGCTCCCTCCGGGTCAGCTGCCCGATCTCTGGAATCTGAACGAGCCCGACCGGGTCGAGGCAGTCGGCCGCCAGTACGTCGACGCCGGGAGCCGGGTGATCCTGACCAACACGTTCCAGTCGAATCGCTTCGCGTTGCCGGACCGCGCCGACGACGTGGCGGCGATCAACCGGGTGGGTGCAGAGATCTCGCGGCGTGCGGCCGGTGGCCGGGCGAAGGTCTTCGGCTCGATCGGACCGACCAACACGTTGCTGGTCGCGGGAGACGTCGACGTCGCCGAACTCCGAGATGCGTTCAGCGAGCAGGCGACGGCGCTTGCGGAGGGCGGTGCCGATGCAATCGTTGTCGAGACGATGTCGGATGTCGCTGAGGCGGTGCTTGCCGTCGAGGTCGTCACCGGTCTGGGGCTCCCGGTTGTTGCGTGCATGACATTCGACAGCGGCAAGCAGAACGACCGCACGATGACCGGGGCCCGTCCGGCCGACGCTGCGGTGGCGCTGACCGACGCCGGTGCCGACGTGGTCGGAGCGAACTGCGGGGTCGGCGTCGATCTCGCGGTCCCGATCTGCGAGGCGCTCGCCGGCGCCACCGATCGTCCCGTGTGGATCAAGGCCAACGCCGGGCTACCCGAGTTGCTCGGCCGCGAGGTCGTCTACCGGATGACGCCGGACGAGTTCGCCGGCCATGTGCAGCGACTCGTCGGCGCCGGCGCCGACTTCGTCGGTGGCTGCTGCGGCACGACCCCCGAGTTCATCGAGGCGATCGCTCAGGTGCTCGCCTGACGCCGGCCGAGGGACCGCTGCGGCTGCATCGAGGTGTCGGTCGACGTGGTCCGACGATCGTGCGAGGGTCGAGCGGCCTCGGTGGCGCCGCCGCCCGAATCCTCGAGTTCACCCCGGTCCGTCCAACGCATCGGGCGCGTCGGTTCACCAACCGGGGTGGTGCGAGCGTGGGCCGTACTCCACCGATGCGATCTCTGTGAAGGGTCCGTCGATCACGCCCCCGGCAACAGATCGTGCGCTTCGAGCCAACGCCGAGCCGTACCGTCGACAGGTTGATCATCCGCGACCTGTTGGTTCAGAATGCGGAGTTCGAGGGTGGTCAACTGCTCCGACATCGCATTGAGGGCGACCTCGACCTCCGGTCCCCACCGTTCCAGCGCGTCGACGCGCACGACGGGCACGATGTTCTCAGCCGGCTGCATCCCGCGGTCGTCGACGAGTTCGACCAGGTCATTCGTCAGCATCGGCGCCGCTGTCGAGAACATGAGACCGACGTCGATCTCGTCGTGCTGGAGTGCCTCGGCAGTGAAACGCAGTGATCGTTGGGGAACGAACTCGGCGAACTGCAGCCCGTACACGGACTCGAGTCCTGCCAGGCACAGCACGCGGTCCTGGCATTCCGGCGGCCCACCGAAGCGGAGCCGGGGCGCCAGCGCGGCGAGGTCGCTGATGTTCACGAGCGATTCGCCCACGGCCAGCTCCTTCGTGACGACGAAGACGTTCTTGTCCTGCGCCGGCGCCGCATCGAGTGCGGTGAGGCCCCGCTCCGACAGGCGAGCGTCGAGGTCTGCGAGGGCCGAGGCCGTATCGGGATTGGCATCCTCTCCGCCCACGTACTGGAGCGCCGTCCCCAGGTACTCCGGGACCACATCGATGTGATCGAGCTCGAGCGCAGGTGCAATGATCTCTCTGGGGCCGACCGTTCCGACCCTGACGACCGGGGTACCAGTGGATTCGATGACCTGCGCAAAAATTTCCGCCAGCAGGACACTCTCCGCGAAATCGAAGCTGGCGACCCGCATGCCGTCCGCGGGCGATGGCCCGGTTGATGTCGCGCTCTCGCTGCCGCATGCGGCGGCGACGACCAGTGCGACGACGACGGATGCAAGACCGAATCGGCGAGACACGCCATCAGTGTCTCATGTCATCGCAGCAGGCGGAGCATGAGCTCGGTCGTGACCGACAACCGACTCGGGCACGGTCGACAACGTCGTCCATCCGGCGAGCCTCCGCCCCTGCCACACGAGTTCAACAAGGTCGCGGTCGGCTGGATGATCGCGTTCGTCTTCTGGGCGATCATCTGGTTCTGGATCTTCCTGTCGGACGAACCGGCGAAGTGGATCACGCTGCGCGATCTCGAAGTGATGGGCCCGATCGTGGACAACCGCCAGAGTTGGCTCACGCCGGCGATGCAGGCGATCAACGAGATCGGCACGTCCTGGCTGACACCGATCATCGGTTGGACCACCATCGTCGTCGGTCTCGCTTCGAAACGTATTCGCCACGTCCTGTTGCTGATCGCCTCGCTGTCGATCGTTGCGGCGATCCAGACGACCGTCTCCGTCCGCATCCAGCGTCCGCGCCCGCTGGGCATCACGCAGATCGGTGATTGGGCCGGGTCGGCTCAACCCTCGCGACCGGTCGCACTCCTGACCACCGCGATGATGTGCCTCGGTCTCACGCTGATGCCGGCCGGAGCGTGGCGGCGGGGCTGGATCGCCGTCACCGTCGCGACCCTGTCGCTGTTCGGTTTCGCCCAGGTCTACGTGGGCGTCGATCACCCGTCCGACGTCTTGCCGGCGGCAACGGTGGGTGTGGCCGTCGCCATGGTGCTCTACCGTGTCGCGGCACCCGAAGCGGTCTTCCCGATTCGATACCGCACGGGCAACACCGCCCACCTCGACGTCACCGGAGCGCGCGGCGAGGCCATCCGCCTCGGTCTCGAGCGTCAACTCGGAGTCGACGTGACCAGCATCCAACCAGTGGGTCTGGCCGGTTCGGCGGGTTCGACACCGCTCCGGGTGCGCCAGGAAGGCGGTCCCGATCTGTTCGCCAAGCTGTACGCGAGCAGCCACCTTCGTTCGGATCGTTCGTACAAGCTGGGTCGCACCCTGCTCTACGGACGGCTCGAGGACGAGCAGCACTTCACGTCGGTGCGGCGACTCGTCCAGCACGAGGACTACATGCTGTACGTCATGTGCGCAGCCGGCATCGACTGCATGGAACCGAAGGGGATCGTGGAGATCACCCCCGATCGCGAGTACCTCCTCGTGAGTGAATTCCTCGACGGTGCAGTCGAGATCAGTGAGATCGAGGTCACTCCTGACCTGATCGATGCCGGATTGCACACGGTGCTCCGTTTGTGGGAGGCCGGGCTCGCGCACCGCGACATCAAACCCGCGAACATCATGGTCCAAGATGACCGACTGCGACTGATCGACGTCGCGTTCGCCCAGGTCAGGCCGTCGCCGTGGCGCCAGGCCGTCGACCTCGCGAACATGATGCTCGTGCTGGCCCTCGGCAGCAGCGCAGAAGTCGTCTACGAGCGTGCTCTGCTCTACTTCAGTGAAGCCGACATCGCCGAGGCGTTCGCCGCCTCCCGCGGTGTCACGCTGCCGTCCGCTCTGCGCTCCGACGTCAAACGCGACGGCCGACAACTCATGGAACGGTTTCGCGAGCTTGCGCCCGAGCGCACACCGGTCGCGATCCAGCGCTGGTCCCTGCGACGCGTCGGGCTCACGGCGTGGGTGGCTGTCGTGGTCGTGGCGCTGGTCTCGATCTTCGTCGACAACCTGAGCGACATCGGGTTGCTCTGATGGGAACCGTCGCAGCACCTGGATCGTGGTCGCTCCGCTCCCGGATGATCGCCGGGTCGATCGTCCTGCTCGCAGCGTCCGCGAGCGGGTGTTCGGTCGAGGACTCCCAACCGATGCCCAGCTGTGAGGAAGGTGGCACGGCGAACATCGGTGCCCAGTCCGTTCCGACGGCCGAGCTCATCCCGTGCCTCGATCCGCTTCCCGCCGGCTGGGAGGTCGACAAGGTACGAATCGACCAGGACGGCATGGTCGTGCGATTCGATTCCGATCGAGCGGGAGATGATGCGGCCATCTTCCACTACACCGCCACGTGCGACATCGGCGCTGCGGTGAGTACGCCGAGCGAGCAGCAAGGCGCCGAACGATTCGAAGACGTCGAACGAATCGATCCGGGATTCCGCGCGCAGCGCTACTACGTGTTCGAGGGCGGGTGCATCTGGTGGGAGTTCGACTTCGACGACGACGCGACCGCCGCGCTGGCGATCGACCTCGGTGACCGACTCCAGACGATCACCCGCGACGCTCTCAACGAGATCGTTCGCGAGAGCTTCCTCGACGTGGACCTGTGACGTCGTCGATCGATCGCCACGTGTTCTCTTCGGCAATCGGGCCGGTCGCAGCCGCTTTGGTGCTGTGCGAGAGCGCTCGACAAGCGCGGACGCTCAGCGTCGGCCGCGGCGAAGAGCGAATCTTCCGGCGATTCAACCGTGCGCCGGACGCTCTCCACGTGCCCCTGTGGACGGTGATGCAGTCGGGTTCGCTCGCCGCGGTGTGGGCGACCGGGGGTGCCCTGGCCCGGGCCGGCCGCACCCCCGCAGCCTGCGTCGCGACGCTGTCCGGAACTGCAGTGTGGGGCGGGGTGAAACTGATCAAACCCCGCGTCGGCCGTGGCCGACCCGAGGCCGTGCTGGACGGCGTGTCGGTCCGCGGCCCGGCACAGACCGGCCTCGGCTATCCGTCGGGCCATGCCGCCGTCGCAACGACGTTGGCGCTGGTCCTCACGCACGCCAAGGGCCCCGCGTGGCGCGCCGCAGCGCTCGCCGTCGCCGGCACGGTGAGTGGTGCCCGCATGTACGTGGGCGCTCACCTGCCGCTGGACGTTGTGGGCGGACTCGCACTCGGCGTGCTCTTCGGTCGAACCGCTGGCGCGGTCTTGAACGAGTGGTCATGACGTCGCCGGAGCCGAAGCGAGGGGTCATCGTTCTCCCGCCGCAGGTCGACGTCTTCCTGCGAGTGACCGCTCGGATCATCTTGCTGATTGCGATCCTCGGATTTCTGCTGCTGCTGCTCGCGGGAGACCTGCCGGCGGACCCAGAAGGCGGTGCGCTGACCAGCGACGTCCTCGTACCGCTGCAGATCGCATTGTTGGCCTGCACCGGTGTCGGCCTGCTCATCAGCTTCCATTCGATGGCGATCGCCGCCGCGACCGTGGCGTTCAGTGGTACGGGCGTGGCCGTCATCTCGGCCCTCCAATACGAGGCCCCGGTGCCACTGCTCGTCGCGGTCGCGTTCCTCGTCCCGGCCATCATGATGTGGCTCGACTGGCAGTGCCGCGAGACGCTCGGAAAGATCGCCGTGTTGGCCGTGTCGACAGCGGCGCTCCTGACCGGCGCCTGGGTCGGTTCGTCGACGACCTACGACCACTTCTTCGGTCCCACCCATCCCGACTCGGGGGCAGTCGAACTGCCCGATTCACTCGTTCGGTGGGTCTGGTCGGGGGCCGTCGGCAGCGACGGCTTCACCGTGACGGCGATGCTCCGCGAACCGGCTGCGAACCTCGAGCTGGTGGTGACCGACTCGGTCGGGAACGAGGTGCTGCGGTCGCCAGTCGTCGACGGCGGACAACCGGACGAGCCAATTCGCGTCGCGGTCGATGACCTCGAACCTGCGACCGAATACCGCTACGTCGTCGTGGCAGCGGGCGTCGCCGACGACGCACACGCGGGAACGATCTCGACGCTCCCCGACGGCGCAGCCTCGCTGACGTTGGCGTTCGGCGGCTGTGCACGTTCCGGCTCCAACGGCGCCGTGTTCGACACCATTCGGGAACTCGATCCCGACCTCTACGTGATGCTCGGTGATCTTCACTATCGCAACATCGACGAGAACGACCCGGGTCGATTCGCGTCCGCCTACGACGAGGTCCACGACTCCCCCGCCCAGTCGGCGCTGTACCGAGATGTCCCGATCGCCTATGTGTGGGACGACCACGACTTCGGCGCGAACGACTCCGACTCGACATCGCCGAGCCGGCCGGCGGCATGGCAGAGCTATCGGGACTTCGTGCCCCACTACGAGTTGGCGAACCCGACGACCGGGTCCATCAACCAGGCGTTCAGCATCGGACGCGTGCGGGTCGTCATGCTCGACACGCGCACGCACCGGCTGGCGAGCGAGGGCACGCTGCTCGGCGAGGAGCAGCTCGACTGGTTGCTCGCCGAGATGCTCGATGCCCGCGACACCCACGCACTGACCGTGATCGTGAGCCCCACCGTCTGGATCGGCCCCGTCGAGGCGGGGGCCGACCATTGGGGTGGCTACGCGGGTGAGCGGGACCGCGTCGGAGCGTTCCTCGCCGACCACACGATCGACAATGTCGTACTGGTCGGAGGCGACGCTCACATGGTCGCTCTCGACGACGGCAGCAACAGCGGCTACGGGGGCGACGACGGCTTCCCGGTCCTCCAGGTCGCAGCGCTCGACCGGCGCGGCAGCGTGAAGGGCGGCCCTCACTCCGGTGGCGAATTCCCGGGGGGTGGTCACTTCGGCGTCATGGAGGTGACGGACGACGGCGGTGACACGATCGAGGTCGAACTGACCGGCCTCGACTGGCAGGAGAACGTGCTGGCCAGCCTCCGCACGACGTTCGACGTTCCATGACCGCACGACCGAGCCGCACGACGATGGCACTCTTGTCGACCGACCTGCGCGATCTGCAGCGTGACCTGCCGACCGCCGGTGACCTGTCGTGACAACTCCCAGCTCGATCGACCACGAGCAGATCCGACACCAACCGTTTGCGGTTCGCGACTCGATGTCGACGGGACAGCTCGTCGTCTGCGTCACGTTGTCGCTCATCGTCCTCGTGGTGACGGCGGCCATTGCCTGGGACGGCGGCGTGCCGGCTTGGGAGGCCGACGCACTTCGGTTCGTGAACGATTGGCCCGACTCGCTCGAGCCGGCCATGTGGGCGCTGCAGCAGGTGGGAGTCCTCGCGGGGCCGCTGATCGGTGGCCTCGTGATCGCGTGGGTCGCAGGCCGGTGGGAGTATGCGATCCCGTTCGTGCTGCTGCTCCCGCTCAAGCTGATCGTCGAGAAGGCGCTGCTCAAGCAACTGGTCGAGCGGCAGCGACCGTTCGTGAGCATCGGCCCCGACATCGACGTGAGGGGCCCGGCGTTCGAGGGCTTGAGCTTCCCGTCCGGTCACGCCACCACCGCGGTTGCCTTCGGCATCCTGGTGGCTGCATTTCTCCCGCGCCCATGGCGGCCGCTCCCCCTGCTGTGGGCCGCGATCGTGTGTCTCGCACGCCTCTACTTCGGCGAGCACAACGTGCTCGACGTCGTAGCCGGAGCGGCGATGGGCACGCTCTTCGCCACGATCCTTTGGTTCACGATCCTGAACCGATTCGTCGAGCCCGACCCGGAGACCGGGGCGTGACGACCGCATCCGGACCCCCGACCGCTCCCGAGCCGGTCCCGGTCGAAGCAGAAACGCATCGGGCGCACGTTCGATCCCCGGTCGACGTGCTGCGCCTGATCGTCGGCAGTGTCATGATCCTCGGCGGCATCGTGCTGGCCAATCTGCTCGACTCGACGTTGCTGGGCCTGAGCGTGGACGGCACCGAGATGATCGACGGCCTACCGCAGTGGATGCGGGACGTCCCTGCGGCAGTCTTGGCGGTCGCGGTGATCGCAGCCGCCTTCGGTGCGTTGGCCGCGGCACTGATCACGACTCGGTATCGACGGCTGTTGATGCTGAGCGCCGGTTTCGTTGTCGCCGCCGGCCTCAGCATGCTCATCGGCACGCTCATCTACTCGATGGTCGACGAACCGGTTCGGCGCGCGTTCGACACCGCCACGGCAACGTTCCGATACCGGGGACTGAACGGAAGAATCGGGCCGGGGGACCCACTCCTCGCGGGCGCCGTGGCGATGCTCGGAGTCTCCGGTTCGTACCTCGCACGGACGGTCACACGACGACTCGCTGTGTTCCTCGGACTCTACGCAGCCATCTCGATCGTGACCTCCGGCGTGCCGGCCCTCGGGCTGGTCGCCGACGTGGGTGCCGGCGTGGCCGTGGCCTCGGCGATCCTTCTGATGTTCGGTCGCCATGACCTCGCGCCCGATGCCCGCGAGATCGTTGCTGCACTCGGCTCGATCGGAGTCGAGCTGACCTCGATCGGACGTCTGAGCGTTGATGCCCGTGGATCCGCCCCCTGGGCGGGCACGACAGCGGCCGGACAGCGAGTGTTCGTGAAGGCGCTCGGCCGCGACGAACGCAGCGCCGACCTCCTGTTCCGTGCGTATCGCTGGATGCGTCTCCGGAAGACGGGCGACCATCGACCGTTCGTGAGCCTTCGACGAGCCGTCGAGCACGAAGCGCTCGTCTCACTGCAGGCTGCGGCGCTCGGCGTCAGTACGCCGAGGATCCTCGGTGTCGCCGATGCGGGCCTGGACGGCATGGTGCTCGCCTACGAACAGGTCGAAGGTGTTTCCGCCGACATGTCCGCCGAGCTCGACGACGACGTACTGACGGCAACCTGGGACATGGTGCGCCAGCTGCACGCGAAGCGCATCGCTCACCGAGACCTGCGGCTGGCCAACATCTTCATCGATGTGGACAACCGGCCGGGGCTGATCGACTTCGGGTTCTCGGAGCTCGCTGCGTCGGACCAGCTGTTGGGAACAGACGTTGCCGAGTTGCTGGCCTCGACCACGGCGCTCGTCGGCCCCGAACGTGCAGTCGCGGCGGCACACCGGGCCACCGATCTCGACGAGCTCGAGTGGGCGATGCCGTGGCTCCAACCACTCGCGCTCAGCACGGCCACACGCAAAGCCGTCGGTGGCGCCGAGGGCTTGACCCCGATCCGCACCCTGCTGGTCGAGCAGTGTGGCGTACCCGAGGAAGCACCGGTCAAGATCGAACGGGTCAGTGGCAAGAGCCTCTTCATCGTTGTGACGATCGGCTTGAGCGCATGGTTCCTGATTCCGCAAGTGACCGACATCCACAACATCTGGCAGCAGGTTCGCGGTGCGTCGGTTCCGTGGGCCACCGCAGCGGTGGCGTTCTCGATACTCACCTATGCCGCCGCGACTGCGAGCCTGCTCGGAGCGATCCCGATCCGGTTGACGTACTGGCCGGCCTTCACCGCCCAGATCGCCTCGTCGTTCGCCAATCGGATCACGCCGGCAAAGGTCGGAGGCCTGGCGACGAACATCCGCTACTTCCAGAAACAGGGCGTGCCGGCCGCGGTCAGCGTGACCGCGGTGGGACTCAATGCGATCGCCGGTGTCGCCGTCCACGTGCTGCTCACCCTTGGATTCCTGCTCCTGGCGAGCGGAGACGACACTACACAGGTCCTGACACTGCCCTCGACAAGCGTCATCCTCTTCGCATTGGCTGTCGTGGCGACCGCGGCCGCCGTCGCGGTGCTTCTTCCGGTCATCCGTCGCCAGGTCGTCACGCACGTCGTTCCGCAACTCCGGTCGGGGTGGGAGGCCATCCAGACGATCGGTCACAGCCCTGGGCGGCTGCTCCTGCTGTTCGGCGGGTCGGCGACGATCACGATGGCCTACGTCCTCGCCATGGTCGCGAGCATGAGGGCGTTCGGCTCGACCGCTTCCTTTCCCCTCATCGCGCTGCTGTTCCTCACCGGCAGCATCGTGGCGAACGCGGCACCGACACCCGGGGGCCTCGGAGCGGCCGAAGCCGCTCTGATCGCCGCGCTCAGCACAGTGGAAGAGACTTCGATCGTGGTTCCGGCTGTCTTTCTCTATCGGTTCGTGACGTTCTGGCTGCCCATCGCCCCGGGCTGGTTCGCGCTCACGCTTCTGAGGCAGACCGACCGGATCTGACGATCGGAATCGGCCGTCGGTTCGCATTGCGGCTCGATTGACGACGGTCATGACATCCGGCACTGGTCAAACCCGGCGCCGAGCGCGCGCGGTGGAGCGCGGGCGAAGGGAGCAGATCATGACCGAGACCACCGTGGTGAGCGCAGGGGTCGCGGCCGGCGCGGCCGATCCGGCGCCGATGGCAGCACAGGCCAACGGCCTCACCAAGATCTACGGAGAGGGCAACACCCGAGTCGTCGCACTCGATCACGTCGACATCGGATTCCGGGCCGGCCAGCTGACCGCGATCATGGGGCCCTCCGGCTCGGGTAAGTCCACCCTGCTGCACTGCATGGCCGGGCTCGACACCGTCAGCGAAGGTGGAGACGCGGGTGGGCGACACCCTCATCTCCGACCTGTCCGACAAGCAACTGACGCTGCTGCGCCGAGAACGTCTGGGCTTCATCTTCCAGTCGTTCAACCTCGTTCCGACCCTCAGCGCCGAGGAGAACATCCTGCTGCCGCTGATGCTCGGCGGCCGCGAAGCCGATCCGGAGTGGGCCCACACGGTGATCGGAAGCCTGCAGCTCGACGACCGGGTGCACCATCGGCCCGACGAGTTGTCGGGCGGCCAGCAGCAACGCGTCGCGGTGGCACGGGCACTCGTCTCGCGGCCTGACATCATCTTCGCCGACGAGCCGACCGGCAACCTCGACTCGAACAGCGGCCACGAAGTGCTGGGGTTCCTGCGACGAGCGGTCGACGACTGGGGGCAGACCGTCGTCATGGTCACACACGATCCGGGTGCAGCTTCGTACGCCGACCTCGTGGTGTTCCTGCGCGACGGCAAACTCGTCGGCCAGCTGGAATCCCCGACGGCCGATCAGGTGATCGATCGGATCAAGGAACTCGAGGTCTGACATGCGCGCCATGCTCAAGCTCAGTCTGCGGAGCCTGACCGCCCATAAACTGCGTTTCTCACTGACGACGTTCGCCGTCGTACTCGGCGTCAGCTTCGTCGTTGCGTCGTTCGTGCTCACCGACGGCCTCACGCGCACGTTCGACACGATCGTCGACGACGCAAACGCCGAGGTCGACGTCGAGGTTCGGGCCAAGGACGAGTTCTCCGAGATCGATCTCGGAGACCGCCCGATCGACGAAGAAGTGTTCGACATCGTCCAAGGGGTCGAGGGCATCCGCGAGGCGATCCCGATCACGGCGAGCTTCAAGGTGATTCCGCTCAAGCCGGACGGCAGCACGATCGAGACCCTGGCCCCGATCTTCGCCTTCAACTGGTCGGAGACCGATCTCGACGCGCTCGAACTCGTCGACGGCCGATACCCCGGCCCGGGCGAGTTCGTGCTCGACGAGACCACGGCCGGCAACGAGGGTTTCGTGATCGGCGAAACCTACGACATCGTCGGCGTCAACGGCCGCGAGCCGTTCGAGCTGGTCGGCACCAATACGTTCGGCGAGGAGAACGCACTGGCCGGCGCCGTGCTGGCATCGTTCACGCTCGACGAGCTCCAGCGGCTCGACGGCAGCGAGGGTCAACTCCTGTATGTCGACATCGCCGCCGACGAGGATGTCGAGCCGCTAGAGCTGATCGACCGGCTCGAGACGGTCCTGCCGTCCGACGTCGAGGCGGTGCCCGGTGAGGTCGTCGTCGCCGAGGACAAGGACGATTTCGCGTTCTTCGTCGACATCTTCGGCAACGTGCTGCTGGCGTTCGCACTCGTCGCGGTGTTCGTGAGCATCTTCATCATCAGCAACACCTTCAACATCCTGCTCGGTCAGCGCGTTCAAGGAGCTCGCCCTGCTGCGCGCGCTCGGCGCCAGCGGTCCGCAGGTGAGATTCAGTTCGCTGCTCGAGTCGCTGATCGTCGGCGTGATCGCCTCGATCCTGGGGCTCGGCGGTGGTGTCCTGCTGGCGCTCGGGCTCCGCGGCATCATGAGCTCGCTGGGCCTGACGTTGCCGGGCATCGACATCATCATCGCACCACGCACGATCATCGTTGCCCTGATCGTCGGGATCGGCGTCACGATGCTGGCCTCGCTGACCCCGGCGCGACGGGCCGCCACCGTGCCGCCGGTCGCCGCCATGCGAGCCGGTTTCCGGTTCGGATCGGGTGAGGGCACGCGCCGCACGATCATCGCGATCGTCCTCTCGGTGTTCGGCATCACCTTCCTGGCGTACGGCCTGTTCGGGAGTGCGGGTACGGCATTGCTGCTGGCGTCGCTCGGACTCGGCGCCGTGCTGGTGTTCGTGGCGGTGTCGATGTTCGCGCCGCTGTTCTCGAGCCCGTCGGCGTCGTTCCTCGGCGCTCCGCTCGAGCACCTGCCCCACAACAAGGTGACCGGGCACATCGCTCGCGAGAACGCCTCGCGCAACAACAAGCGCACCGCATCCACGGCAGCCGGGCTGATGATCGGGCTGGCGCTGATCGCGATGGCGAGCGTGGTCGCCGAGTCGCTGAAGGCGTCGATCAGTTCAGAGCTGGGATCGACGATGATCGCCGACTACGTGATCACCGCCGACGGCGACTTCGACTTCAGCCCAGAACTCGCCGCCCAGGTCGATTCGATGCCCGAGTTCGACCCGGTCTCAGCGGTGCGATACGGCAACATGCGGATCGACGGTTCGACGAAGCAGGTCGTCGGCACCGACCTGACCGTGCTCACCGACCTGATGGCCGTTGAGGTCCAGGCAGGCGATCCCGCGGCCGCCACCGACCCAGGGTCGATCATCATGACCCAGGAGGCCGCCGACGACAACGCCGTGACGCTCGGCGACCAGATCACCGTCGAGTTCGCCGCGACGGGCGAGCAGGCACTGACGGTCGGAGCGATCTACGACAACGAGTTCCTGGTCGGCCACTACATGATCGACCTGTCGGCCTGGGAGGCGTACTTCGACTCCACGGACGACAGTGTCATCTCGGCTGCCGTCGCCCCTGGCATCGATCCGGCCGCGGCCGATGCCGCCCTGGCGCCGTTCGAGAACGAGTTCCCGCAGCTGAACTTCGACACCCGAGACGAGTTCGCCGACGGGATCGAAGGCCAACTCGACTCCTTCCTGATCATCATCAACGTGTTCCTCGCGCTCGCGATCATCATCGCCCTCCTGGGCATCACGAATACCATGGCGCTGTCGGTGCTCGAACGGACCCAGGAGATCGGCCTCATGCGAGCCGTTGGCATGACGCGCCGCCAGACGAAAGGCATGATCCGGCTCGAGGCCGCGGTCGTGTCGCTGTTCGGCGCCCTGCTCGGCGTGATCGTCGGTCTGGGGTTCGGATGGCTCGCAGTGCTGGCGATCCCCGAATCGATCATCAATCAGCTCGCGATCCCTGCTTGGACACTCGTGATCTACGTCGTCATCGCCACGCTGGCAGGCTTGCTCGCCGCTTCGTTCCCGGCACGGCGGGCTGCACGCCTGAACGTCCTGGACGCAATCGCCCACGAGTGACCGCATCGACCGTCGGGTCCGACGGAACTTGGCGGGGTGACGCCATGACGTGTCACCCGTTCGGGTTCGGTGTTCGTCCGTAGGTGGTGATGGGAGAACCGTTCCGAACCGCGAGACCACCGGCCTCACCGATGGATAGCTCCGGGCCACACAGGCGCCGACGCGCCGGTGCAGGCTCCCGCGGACTGCGGTGGGTCATCCGGTCCTTGACCGTCATCATCGCCGTGAGCCTCGCTGGAGGGATCGCTGCCGCGCTCGCCGGCGGCCCGCTCAGCGACCTCGGCAGCGGCGCCGGAGGACTCTTCGGCATCCCGTCGCTACTCACGACGCTGATCGCGCTCTTCGTCGCGATCCCCACAGCAACCGTCGTCGCTCGGCAGGCACGTCACTCCCCCGGCTGGCTTCGCGCCGGCGTCGTGGTCGCTGCGGGAGCCTGGATCGTTGCCATCGGCTACTTCGTGATCGCCCACGCCGTCGATCCCTGCGTCAACGGCTGGTGGCACGCTCGGACCCGAATCGGCGACCAACCCCTGTGCGAGCGCTTCGGGCCCGAGCTCAACGTGCACACCCGATTCCACCTGCTCGCTCATGCCGCCCCCGCAGCGGTCTTGTTGGCTGCGTACGTCTGGTCCATCCGTCGGTGGGTCACCGTCGAGCAGTGCGTGCAGCGCTCCTCGTCGCGGCTGCGGTCCGCCGGCTCCCGAGCGACGGACATCGCCCGATGAGTTCCGGACCCGCCTCGAGGCACTGCGGACTGCCGTCGGTGCGAGAGGCTGCTGCCCGAACTGGTCGCGACCTGCCACGTGGACCGAAGGAGTCACGCTGGTCACGACTGCCCGCCGCTGCTGCTGGGCGTCATGGCAATGGGTGCGGCGTCCGGCGACTGCGCCGTGCGGATCTGTCCCAACCGGCGACTCAGGCCTGACCGAGCAGCAGGTTCCGACTGGATTCGAGGACATCGGCGGCTTCTGCGGCGACGGATGTGACGATCCGTGCGGCCGGCTCGCGTCGGGTCAGCATGCCGGCGATCGGCCCTGCGTAGGCAGGAGTGGGGTCGCTGCCTGCGGCATGATCAGCGTCGCGGTCGTCAGCCAGGATGTCCGCCAGCTCGTCTTCGTGTCCGGCCCATCGTTCGAGCCAGTCGGTGCGGATCGAACGGGCGCCGATCCCGCTTGGCCAGTGCGACCGCCCGCGTCCCTGCGCGATGTCGATCGCAGTCGTCCAGACCGAGTCGTCGGCCGAGGCGGCCAGTACCTGGTCGGGTAGCCGCGGCCAGTCGCTCTCGGCCTCGTCCGCGACGATGAATCGTGTCCCCATGAGCGCACCTTGCGCGCCGAGCATGAGCACCGCCGCGAGCCCGCGGCCGTCCCCGATGCCGCCGGCGGCAAGTACCGGGACGTCGCCGGCGACGTCGACGACCTGGGGAAGCAGGGGCAGGAGTGGCACCACGCCGGTATGACCGCCGGCATCGGTGCCCTCCGCGATGATCACGTCGACCCCGACCTCAGCCGACCGCCGAGCAGCCTCGATCGTCTGCACCTGGTTCAACAGCAGCGATCCGGCCGCCCGGATGCGATCGGCGTAGGGCGCCGGGTCCCCGAACGAGAGCGTGATCGACGCAACGCCGGCGTCGAGTGCGGCATCCAACGGTGACGAGTCATGTTCGAGAAGCCATGCGATGAAGTTGGCGCTGAACGGCCGATCGGTCATCGCCTTCACGGCTGCCACGCGCTCGGTCACCTGTGTCGGCGAGGCACCTCCCATCGCGATCGCTCCGATACCCCCGGCGTCGGCCACGGCCGCACACAGCCCTGCGTGGGCGACACCGGCCATGCCGGCGTTTCCGACAGGGTGCTCCACGCACAGCACGTCGCAGATCGCGGTCCGGAGCGTCATCGGGCCAACCTAGCCAAGGCGGTTTCACGGCCACCGGACCTGCTCCGGCGATCATCTCGAAGCCGACGTCAAAGGAGCAGGGAACTGGCCGCTCTCGACCTGGATCGATGGACGTTGCGGCGACCTGACCAGACAGGGACACGTTCTCCGGCCACCGGTGTTCCCAAAAATGGCCGAGGCTCGTGATGACTCGGCGATCAGCCGCCGTTCGAAGACGCCGAGTCGACGAGCGAGCTGCTCGCGGTCGACCGGCGTGGCCGTGTGCTGGGCGCAGATCAGCATCGCCACGGCGATGTGGGCGAGGTCACTCGATCCGGCGGCGTCGATGCCGAGTGCAGCGGTCGATTCACGGAGGAATCTGTCGCTGAGGTACGCGTACGACGTCGATCGCAACCTCCTCGGAACAGCGGTCCCGCCCTGGTTGCAGAACCCCGGCGACGAGCCGGCTACGGACGAGTAGCAACCCGGGCTGCAGGCACCTACGAGTCGGCGCCCACTCATACTGACGCCGTCCGAGCATCCGGATACTGCACGAAGAGCCGGCACGACGATCGCAACGCCGCCGTCGGTGGTGGGCTCGTTCGGCGAGTGCGTTGTCGAGCGCCACGAGTCCTCCGTAGCGCTCGCCCACGTGTCGCTCTCACTCGATCGGTGGGTGATGCAGCGTCCGCGAACATGCGCTGGTCATCGATCGCGTTGCTCCGGTGTCGCGGACCGGGGGCGTTGTGTCGAGATGTCGGAACCTGCGGGCTGGTGGCGGTGTCGGATGGGTATCAGACTGTGGGAACAAGTGCATCCCGTCGATCTTGCCGCGTGCGATGACTCCGTTCTGTTGGCGTGCCAACTTCGCACTCTCTCACGTCACCGACAACATCGCTGCCGCAACCATCGCGAACGCCGACAACCCCGAGAGCCGTGACGTGCGTGACGTGGCCGACCGGCAACACGCCCGTCAGATGATCTACTTGACATAGCTAAGTACAGTACATAACTATGTAGCTGTGTCCGACGTCGACCCGCAAATGCTCAAGGGACTCTTGACGCTGCTGCTCTTGACCCTGCTCGCCGAGCGCGATGACTACGGCTACTCCCTCGTCGAGCGATTGCGAGCAGGCGGGCTCGGCGAGGTGGCCGAAGGCACCGTGTACCCGGCACTAGCTCGCGTGGAACGCAGCGGACTGGTGACGACGTACCACGTTCCATCGGACCGTGGACCAGCGCGCAAGTACTACTGCCTGAGCGAGGCCGGGCGCGACGAGCTTCGTGATCGCCTCGACGCTTGGCACCATTTCGCCAACGTGGTCGGACACTTCACGAAAGGAATCCGGTTGTGACCATCACCTCCTCTTCCATCGGGGCCGCGCTCGCGTTCGGCATCGTGTTCGCGGTCGTGTTCAGCGGTGTGACGCTCTGGCGCCGCCGAGTCCCCGGTCTCGCCATGGGCACGTCGATGCGCTCCGCCCTCTATCTCGCTCGTTACGGCGTGGCGTTGGAGTACTACGGGCTCCGACGCACGGAGATCACGTCCCATGTCGAGGCCCTGCGCGGCGACCTGGGAGCCGTGGACGCTTCCGAAGTCGACGCGACTCTGCGACGGCTCGGACCGCCACGCACGCTGGCGGCCGAGGTGACCAGCGGGACACTGCGTCCCTCGCTCCTTCGTGGCGGGATCTGGTTCGGCATCGCGGTGCTGTTCGCCCTCGCGACGAGCATCCTCGCGACCGAGGCATTCCTTGGCGGCTTCGAGGCTGTGGCCGAGCCAGGAGATCAAGCGAGCTGGTCGGGTTTGGGCTTCGATGTCGAAGCCGCCATGGGATCGGACGGTCATGCTTCGAGCATCGGGTTCGGCGGATTCGGGCTGGTCGTGCTCCCCGCACTCGCGTTCACGTTGGGTGCACGGCTCTGGCGTCTCCGCAGCCGCCCGAGAACCGAGTCGCGGACCTCGACCACCTGACCGACAGCCACACCGCCACACCGGGCGCACGACGTCGTCGAGCCCGATCATGTTCAACGCCGTGTCGCGTTGGTCAGTCTTCGCTGCGTTCAGTGCGTCGGCGACGGGCAGGCCTTTGACGTGGCCGCCATCTGATGGCCTCCAGCGGCGTGAACTCGCTCACTCGTGCGACCCCGCGAGCATGTCCGCGATCGAAGTGCGCGATGCGGCCCGCGCAGGTCGGCCGCCAACGGCCTGGCAGCGTGGATCGCCCGCCCCGACTCGACGCATCCGGGCACGTGGTAGTTTCGGTCCAGGCGGTGGACGGACAAGGGGGCCAGGACATGGCGCATTCGCGGTCGACAGTTACGGGCGTACTGGTGGCGATCTTGCTCATCGTGGGCGCATGCGGTGGCGACGATGACGACAGTGCTGATGACAGCGTCGCGAGCACCGGGGACGCCGCTGACAACGAACAAGCATCCGAAGACGACGCGAACGGCGACTCGCCTGGCGCAGTCGGTGCTGGTGCAAGCGGCACCGCAACGTTCGGCGACGAGGAGTTGTCCATCGACATCGTCCGCTGTTACTTCGAGGAGCAGCCCCGAGCCGGGCTCGGCGGCGTGTTCACCCATACGGCGCAGGCGAGTGGCACGAACTCCGACGGTGTGGAGATCGTCATCGACATGTCGCGGGCCCGCGGTGACGACGACGTGGTCTCGGACGACATCAGCTATGACGTCGGCGACCCGTTCGACCAGGAGAACTTCGTCGGCTGGGGTGGCGGAGGACCCGAAGGCACCCTCGATTTCGGCGACAACAGCGCGTCGGGAACGAACGTCGAGATGATGACCTTCGATGTCGACGGAGCCGAACCCATGGCCCTCACCTTCAATTTCAGCTGCTGAGGCGCACCTCGATGTCGCAGCCCGAGCGCTGAATCCGGGCCAGACAACTGACCGGAGCCCTCCAGGAGGCAGGGCACGGAACCCCTCTGTTCACCTCGCTGGTGTCGAGAACCGACTCGCGCGATCCCGTACCACCTCGTGGCGGATCGCCGGCTGAACCGTGAGCACTGGTGTCGGAGGGGGACTTGACCTCCGGAAAGCCGATCGTCCGTGGTTGTCCGCTGGTGTCCGTGGTTGACCGTTTCGCCTGGTCAGGAGCGGTTTCGCATGACGGCTCGTGTCGTCTGGTGATGTCTGATACCCGCTCGTTTCGTCCAGTTCGCGGACGAACTGCTCACAAGTTGCTGACAAGCGACACTTCGTTTGCGGTGCCGGGCGACCCAGCCGATCCTCAGGTGGGACAACTCCCGATCCGACGATCGGTGAGCCCGTTGGCGTCGCGAACCATCCGAGTGGGGTTCCCCCATCGGACGCCGAGCGTGGCCCGGCCAGCGCGATTTCGGGTGCCCTTCAACGGAACATGGGCCGCGGTCGTCTGACCGCCTGGATGGCCTGACGCGCAGCCGGCCACGTCACTGACCTGCCTCGTTTTCGGGAACGGCGCCTCCGTCAGCCGGCGTTGTCGCGGAACTCGATTTGCCCGCTGCTGTACGGCGGCCGCCGCGCCGACGTCGACGACGGGGAGGACCTGAATGTCGATCATGGGACTCCATATCGACAAGTCGTAGAGCATCGCCTCGGCGTCGTCGGTTTCGGTCACCGCAAAGCCACCGCCGCCGTCGCAGCGGGTGACCCATTGGTGGACGGTCACGGAGTCAGATGGTTGGAACTTCCCAAGTAGTTCCATCGCTTGGCGCTGGCCCTGCTCGGCTTCCGCCGATGAACCACCCGCCCGATTGGTGAACGCAAGTACGAATTTCATGTCTCATCTCCTCGTCGATGCGAACGAAGCCGTGCGCACCGTCCAGTAGTGGCCTCCGGCAGCGCACGTGTCAGAGGAGCGGAGAGTCAGGTACGACTTCTTCCGTTTCGGCCGATCTGGAGCCGGCACCCGCGCCCTCAGTTCCGCCGCTGTCGCTGCACACCAGTACGGGGGCCTCTCGAACCGCACCCCCACCTCCACGCACGGCTGCACGGGGCCCAACCAAGGCCGCGGATCACAACCAACGCACAACGACCGAGACCGTCAGGCACATCTTCGAGCGGTGGGCCATCCCAAAACTCGCCCGGCTGAGAGTCACGGGGTGCCCCAGACCGCCGGGTCGCGGTTGCAGCCTCTTGGCGAAGCGCTGGCGCGTGTGCCCTGACGCGCCGAGACTGAACGAGTGAGCGTCGAGGAGAGCGCCTTGATCGTTGCGGTACCCGAGGCGGAGCCCGTGGTCGGCTCGTTTCGCGCCGCCCTCGATTCGGGTGCCGCGGTCGGCGTGCCAGCGCACATCACCATCTTCTATCCGTTCCTACCCGCCAACGATCTCAGCGCCGACGTCATCGGCCAGTTGCGAGACCTGTTCGGCGCGGTCGACGCCTTCGAGATCTCACTCGCATCGATCGGATGGTTCGACGATGCCGTCGTGTTCATTCGACCAGACCCTGACACTGCGCTCCGTCGGATGACCGCGCTCGTCGCAGAACGATGGCCGCAATGGCCTCCCTACGGAGGGGCCCATCCCGACCCAACGCCTCACCTCACGATCGCGGACAACGGCGACCTCCCGGCCATGAGCCACGCCGCGCAGGCCGTGCAGCGGTCCCTCCCCCTCCACATCGACGTGTCCGAAGTCCAGCTCCACGCCGGAATCGCAGAACCCGGCACCTGGCATCACCGACTGACATTCGCACTCAACACGCAGCACCTCTGATCCGGATCAGCCCTGCCCCAATCGCCGGGACGAAGGCGCGTTCGGGCGCGTCTCGTCGACCATGTTGTCGGGCGTGTGAGACTCTGGCCGGGGTGATACGCGAATGGGCGATCGAGGTTTCGTGGACATTGTCGGCGGAAAGCACTACTACGAGCGCGATGGCGAGGGCCCGCCTGTGGTGCTGATACCGGGCGGCACGTTGGACGTGCGGCTGTGGGCTCCACAAGTCGAGGCCCTGTCGAGTCGGTACACGTTCGTGCGGTACGACCCACGCGGCTATGGCCGCTCGTCGGAGCCCACCGATGCTCCCTACCGGCACTGCGACGATCTGCACGCGCTCCTCACCGAACTCGGGATCGACCGGGCGTGCATCGGTGGGCAATCTCTCGGCGCGACGATCGCGATCGACTTCACGTTTGCGCACCCCGAAGTGGTACGTGGGCTCGTCCTTGCTCCTGCCCTACCCGTTTTGGGCTGGGAATGGGTCGAAGGCTTCCCGCCAGCGCCGGCGTTGCGGCTCGCCCGCTCCGAAGGCGTGGATGCCGTCAAGGCAGCGTTCCTGGAGCTGCCGCTGAACGCGAGCGCGATGAGGATGCCCGCGGCCGGCGCGACGTTGCGGCAGATGATCACCGACTACTCGGGCTGGCACCTCACGCATTCCGACCCCGGCTCTTTCGAGGCGCCCGACGCGATCGAACGCCTCGGTGAGATCACCGTTCCCGCCCTTGTTCTGGTCGGTGGACACGACGTGCTGGACAGTCGCCTGACGGCCGATCGCCTCGCGGCCGAACTCGGCGACCCAGAGCGTCGCGTCATCGACCATGTCGGGCACTATCCGAACTTGGAGGACCCAACGGCGTTCAACGAGCTGACGCTCGGCCTGCTCGACAAGATTCACCGCCACGCCACATGAAACAGTGCGCCACAACGCGGGATCCCGACCGCGGTGGGCTTCGGACGGTCACCGATTCCAGGGACGGTAGTTGGCCCCCGTTTGTCGCTCGCGGTCCGGTGGATTCAGGTACCGTGAGAACGAAGCCGGCGTGTCGGCGCCGGTCGGTTCTGCGTGGGGTGAGGACGTGACTGAGCAGTTCGCGTTGCTGGTCGCTGGAGTCTTGCTCACAGGCGGAGTCGGCGGGCACTTTGCGCACCACTTCCAGTCACGCGCTCGGGCGAACCAGCGCGAGTTCGACGATGCGATCTGCTCCCAAGGTCTCCAGCTGGTCGGTCGGTCGAGCGGTGATGACGACGTTCGGCATGCGGGTTCCTTTCGATGATTCACGACCGACGCAGCTGTCGTCAAGAGCGTTGCCGTCCACAACGAGCGTCGCGCCGTGTCTCGACGACGTGGACGATCTGGACTGCTCGCCTTCATCTCCGCGGGGAACGAGGCCTGGATGCCCGTTGCCCATCCCCATCGGACGCCGGAACGGGCCCGACGCGATCACCCGTGTAACAACACTCCAAGGACGTCGCCCATCGTCCGTGCCCGGATCCGCGACAAGCTGCGCCCTCGGTCTGCGACGTCACGTTCGGTGTCTTGGCCCGCGGAGCGAAGATGTCGTCGCATCGGGCGCACCGGCCAGGGGCACCGAGGTATTCGTGTTCGAGTCTTCGGCCGCACGATGTTCTTCGCCGCCACGCCCCGCCGGGCTGATCGGGCGGAAAGACCCTGGCTGCTGGCGCCTCGGCATCAGACAATGCGGGAAGAAGAGGGGGCAACCTATGGCTGTCCACAACCACGTCATCCACATCGAGAACGGTGTGCTTGCGGCCGACACTCCGGTCGCGACGGTCGGATCGATCGTCGACCGGGCGATCGCCCACGGTCGAAGCGGGATCGTCGTGCACTTCCACGGTGGGCTCGTCAGCTACAACCGTGGCCTGGCGGCGGCCGAAGCCTTGCACACCGAGTACCTCGACGCCGGCGCGTACCCGATCTTCTTCGTGTGGGAGTCAGGGCTGGTCGAGACCGTCGTCAACAACCTCGGTCAGATCGGTGATGAAAAGTTCTTCAGGCTGGCGTGGAAGCGACTGTCCAACATCGCCCTCCGCAAGATGGGGCAGTCGATCGACCAACGTGCAGCCGGCACACTGCCAGCGATTGACGACGGCGATGTGCAGACGGCAATCGATGTGGCGGTGTCCACCCATGACGACGAACCTCTGGCCGAGACGGAGCCGACGATCGGTGATGACATCGACGAGCTCACCGGTGACGAACGATTGATGCTGGAGCAAGAGCTGCAGCTCGACCCCGAACTCACCATCGCCATCCAGCAGATCGGCAATGGACTGCGCACCCCGGCCGACGTCGAGGCGGATCGGGCGTCTCGTTCCACGACGATCAGAGGCTCGACCGAAACCCTGATGGACCCGACTGCGCTCGATGAGCTCGTCGAGCGCCCCGATCCGGCCGAGCGCGGGCTGATCAGTACGGCGATGATGATCAAGAAGGTCGTGTCGATCGGAGCGAGCATCGTCAAGCGCTTCGCGCAGGGTCGAGATCACGGGTTCCACGCCACCGTGGTCGAGGAACTCCTTCGCGGCCTGTATCTGGCCAACGTCGGAGGCGTGATCTGGAACCAGATGAAGCTCGATACCGCCGACGCCTTCGGTGGCGATGAGCAGTCGCATGCAGGCTCCGCCTTCCTGGCGGCGCTACGCGATCGGGTGGACCCCGACAACCCGCCGAAGATCACCCTGGTCGGCCACAGCACGGGCGCGGTCTACATCTCCGAACTCCTCGCGCAGGCCGACGCGACGCTGCCACCGTCGATCAAGTTCGGCGTCGTGTTCGAGGCGCCCGCCTCCACATTCGAGAAAACATCGAGCACGGTGGAACAGCACGCGTCCCGATTCGCCGGCTTCCGGATGTTCGGAATGGACGAGGAACGCGAGCTCGGCGACCGGCTGGTTCCGGTCGTCTACCCGCACTCACTGCTCTACTTCGTGTCGGGAGTGGTCGAACCGGATGCTGACACGCCGATCCTCGGCATGCATCGTTTCCACGATCGCGCCCATTTCCCTGACCACGAGTTCCCCTCGATCACCGCGGCGCGGGACTTCGTCAGCGAGTCCGCCGACCGCGCTGCTTGGTCGATCACCGATGAGCAATCCCAGCCTGGCCGTCGCACCGCCGCCGTCAAACACGGCGCGTTCGACGACGAGGACCCAGCGACGCTCGCCAGCGTCAAGCACATCATCGAGAACGGCTTCTAGGGAGCACACCGTCATGGCCACCTCCGACCAAGCGATCGTGATCGGAATCCGTACCTACCCGAAGCTCCAATCGTTGCGCGGCCCGTGCCACGACGCCGAGGCGTTCCGCGAGTGGCTCACCGATCCCGACGGCGGCGACGTCCCCGCAGCGAACGTCAAGTTCCTCGTGACGGACGCCTACTCGGACCCCGACGTGACCGAACACCCGAACGTGAGCGAGATGGAGGACCTGTTCGGCGAGTTCGTGGAACGCGGAGTGACGGCGGCGAGTTCGGGTCAGAGTCTGGGACGGCGCTTGTACATCTTTCTCGCGGGTCACGGCTTCAGCGAGCCGAGCAACATGACCGAAGTCGCGCTGTTCAGCGCCAACGCCGGTTCATGGTTTGCCCCGAACCTGGCGGCGACGAGGTGGGCCGAGTGGTTCCGAGCCAACGGCGTGTTCGACGAAGTCGTGTTGGTGATGGACTGCTGCCGCACGACGAGCCCGACGAGCCGGATGGTGAACCCGCCACTCCCCGCGCTGATGGGAAGCCCGCGACGTGGCAACGTCCGGTGGTTCTACGCGTACGCCGTCACCGATGGCCAGCAGGCGCGGGAGCGAGAACTCGAGGCGGGCACATGGCGTGGGATCTTCACGAGCGCCTTCCTCGAGGCGATGGCGCATGCACTCCCCGACGATCGAGGTCGTGTGAACGGACGCGAGGTCGCCGACTACGTGCACCTCGCCGTTGGGATGGAGCAACCGCCGGAGTTTGTCGTCGCGCACTCGAAGGACGTGTTGTTCGCACAACGCCAGCACGCCGACACCGTCGCCGTCGGCCTCCGGCTTGCTCCGTACGTCGGTGGCGAGACCGTGGTCATCTCCGACAGCCGCAACGACGAGGTGATGCGGACCGATCCCGTCGAGGCCGACGTCACCGTCCATCTCGAACCCGGCCTCTAC
Source organism: uncultured Acidimicrobiaceae bacterium (assembly GCA_963792905.1). Classification (GTDB taxonomy): domain Bacteria; phylum Actinomycetota; class Acidimicrobiia; order Acidimicrobiales; family Ilumatobacteraceae; genus Ilumatobacter. The sequence goes on along the minus strand of CAWBYE010000019.1, from coordinate 24,970 downwards.
AAGGCTGCCATCGATGGCGCCGACCGATCAACCCTCTTCAAGGTTCCGAGCGATGATGACATCACGATCTAAGCCCCTGGTCGAACTCACGGTGCACGCAGCCGACGACTCGACGGAGGTGTTCGTCGCCGACGGCAGGTTCCGCCGGATCGCGGACGGCGTCGGCCGGACCGAGGTCTCTGTTGCCCCTGGGCTGTATGCGGTGCGGTTCCGTGCGGGCGCCGAGCAGGTCGACCGCCTGATCGAGGTGACCGGCGATGACCCACGCCTGCAGGTCTACGGCGAACCGGTGCGGTTCGAGGCCGCAGCGCCGATCGAGCACACCGCCACCACGCGCGAGTTCCACGCCGGGCCCGCCCGAGACCTGTCGATGGCAACCCCGCTTCGACGTGGAGGCGGAGGCAGCGGCCTCTTCATCTTCTCCCGTGATCTCGACCCGAAGTCACGCACCCGCCCGTGGACCGGCGTCGAGGTCCTCGATCTCGACGGTGAGCGCGTCGCCCAGCTGAAAGATGGCGAGACGAATTCCGACGATGCCTTCGGCGCGCTCCACCTCAGTGTCGTCCCGGGGGACTATCGCATTCGAGTCGAAACCGGCGATGTCGGCACGTACGAAATGTTCGTACACACCGCCGAGGGGTGGCAAACCCAGGTCTTCCTCCTCGCCGAAAACTTCTGGTCCGAGGGGTCGAAGGTTCGTCGGCCCGCCCTCAAGAATGCGTCCGTGTTCATGAGACGCGCCGGTCTGGGATTTCAGGCCGACGACGAACAGATCCGGCTGACCGAGCTGGCCCGCCAGGGCCTCGTCAGCGGCCGCGAGGTCGTTCGGCGGGGCGAGCTGAACGACATGCTGTGGATGAAGTACGAGAACCCGATGATTGCGATCTTCGCGGCCCATCTGTTGCTGCTCCGGCCGCCGGTCAACCACGAGATGATCGAACGGGTGGCTCGCAACCTTCACCGCCTCGTCGGCGACCACCCTGACGTGCTCGCGCTCCATCTGCGCCGCGGTGTGCGGACGCCGCCGGCCGGCATCGCGTTCCCGGCGCCGCCGATGCTCCGCCACAGCTGGGACCTCGTCAGCCGGGCGACGCTGCGCCGCGGTGGTCTCGTACCCGCCGGGTCCGCGACCGATCGTGTCGCCGATGAGCTGATCGACAGCGCACCGTGGTTGCTGCACCGCCTCGACAAGAAGGTTGCGATGTCCGAGTCGGAAGGCCCCGTCAGCGTCGCCAAGGGGACGCGCCTCCTCGAGGACCTCATCGATCGAGCGGGGTCCGGCGAGGCCGAAACGATGGCACAGATGATCATCGATCAGCCGGAGAGATTCAGTTCTCTCGAACAGAACATCGCCTCGGCGACGATCGGTCCGGCCTACCTGCAACATCCGACCGCCGCAGCGGGACCGGACGACGACACGCCGCTCGTGTCGGCCTCGCAGGTGTTGCGAAACCTCGAGGCACCCGCCTCGTCGATCGCACGTTCCGCGAAGAGCCTTGCGGAGAAGCTCGGTGACGGCCTCGGAAGGAGTCCAGCGAGCTGTCCTGACCGGGAGCAAGACAGCGGAGGCGGTTCTCCGCCGAACTTGCCCCGCCGGTGATACCGCGTGGCACACGTCGCAGCTCTGAACGAAGCCGGGTGAGGCCCTCGGATGCCCCGATTCAGCGGCCGTCCCGCCAGGCCACGAGCTCGTTCACCGGTCCGAGGTCGTAGTCGGGACCGTTGACCCCGACGGTGATCTGGCCGACGCCAGCGTCGACCAGGGCTTCGGCCGCTTCCAGGTCGTTGCCGTCCACGGCGACCGAGCGCTCGATCGCGGCGGGGTCGGTTCCCTCCTTTGCACACCAGTCGTCGAGGATGGCGCTCTTGCGAACGAAGGTCTCCAGATCGCCGAAGCTGTGCCAGACATCGGCGTGACGGGCGGCGTAGCGGAGTGTCTTGGTCTCGCCACCGCCGCCGATGAGGATCGGGATGTCGCGGGTCGGTGCTGGATCGAGGGCGGCGAGACGGCTCTCGATCCGGGGAAGGGATTCCTCGAGCCGATCGAGGCGCCGGCCTGCCGTACCGAACTCGTAGCCGTACTCGCTGTAGTCCTTCTCGAACCAGCCCGAGCCGATGCCGAGGATCAAACGGCCGCCCGAGATGTGGTCGACCGTTCGGGCCATGTCGGCCAGCAGGTCGGGATTGCGATACGAGTTGCAGGTCACGAGGGCGCCGAGCTCGACCCGTTCGGTCACCTCGGCCCATGAGGCGAGCATCGTCCAGCACTCGAAGTGCTTGCCGGCCACGGGATCGGGTTCACCTCCATAGAGCGGGTAGAAGTGGTCCCAGTTGTAGATGATGTCGACACCGGCCTGTTCGGCCCGCTGGGCCGCACGGCGGATGTCGTCGTAGTTGGCGTGCTGGGGCTGCAGCTGCACCCCGATGCGAACGGTGTTGGACACAGATCTCCCTCGACTCGTGGACTCGTAGCCTACGACGACCGACGGTCAGTGAGCGTCCGAGTTCGCCTCGGCCGGCGCCCAGCCGAGAGCCCCAACGCAGGAACACCGAGGGGGAGGGGAACTGCGACGCCGCCGCAAGATCACACCGGCGTTCGTCGTCGTTGAGCATTGTCATTCGAGAGTTCTCACTTCACGTCATGAGGGAGCGGCCACGATTCCGAAGCCCGCAACAATCGTTCGTCCCAGCCGCTGAAACCCGAACGCCATCATGGTCGACTCCTGAGCGGCAACGCTGGCATCCCGAGTAAGTTTCTGGTGGGTGAGATCATCGGCGCGATCATCCAGAAGCGCCGAACGCGCGACCTGATCGCCAACGAAAGGCGGATCCATGAGCGACTTCATGCCCAACATCGAGCACTTCGTCTTCTTGATGCTCGAGAACCGTTCGTTCGACAACCTGATGGGATGGCTCTACGAGTCGGACCAGCCGGCTCAGATCATCGACGGCCCGTTGACGCGCGGTCAAGGGTTCATGGGGCTCGAGCCGGATACCTACTTCAATCGTTTCGACGGGGACGACACCAAGCACTTCGTCAAGAAGTGTGCGCCGACACTCCACACACCCAAGCCCGATCCCCACGAGCCCTACCTGCACGTCAACAAGCAGCTCTTCGATGTGCCGGTGCCGCCGTGCGGCCAGCGGACGGGGGCGAGCGGCACGCCTCCGATCACGAAGAAGGAACCGATGATGGAGGGCTTCCTCGCTGACTACGCCACCAAACGCGAGGGCATCGGGTCGGCCATTGCCGACGATTGCGGATTCCTCGGGCGGATCGCCAAGCTGTCGACCCGTCAGATCTCACAGCGAGCGGCGCTGCAGATCCTCGACACGTACGGGACCGAGCAGGTGCCAGTGCTCTCTGGGCTGGCTCGGGCGTACACGGTATCGGACCACTGGTTCAGCTCGGTGCCGTCGCAGACGAACTGCAACCGTGCATTCTCGACGTGTGGCACGTCGCTCGGTCTCACCGACAACGCCGGCCCGCTGTTCGGTTTCATCCCCGGCCGGTTCGACACTCGTTCGATCTGGGACGTCCTCTACGACGCTGGTAGGACGTCACCGTCGGACTGGATGGTGTACTACCAGGCCAAGCTGTTCTGGAAGTGGGTCTGCACCCAGCGAGCGTTCAGCATCCCCGACCCCGACGACCACGTGGCGCCGATCGACGACTTCTTCGCGGCGATCGATGCCGGCACCCTGCCCCGATTCTCGTATCTCGAGCCGATCTGGCTCGGCGGGCACGTCTTCAACAACGGTAACTCGTACCACCCGCCCGCCCAGCTCGAGCCCGGCGAGGAGTTCCTGCGAAAGCTGTTCGGGAAGCTCACCGCCAATCCTGATGTCTGGAACAAGACGCTGCTCATGATCACCTTCGACGAACACGGCGGCACCTATGACCACATACCGCCACCTCGAGCGACGCCGCCGTGCCCCGAATCGACTCCCGACGACTCCGAACACGGCTTCGGTTTCGACCGCTTCGGTGTGCGCGTACCAACCGTGCTCGCCTCCCCGTGGATCGAGGAGCGCACAGTCTTTCGCTCGACGACCGACGTGCCCTACGACCACACCTCGATGATCGCTACGGTACTCACCTGGATGGGGGTGCCCCGCGACGAATGGCAGCTGGGCCAGCGTGTTGCCTGCGCTCCCACATTCCAGGGCGTCGTCACCCGGGACACGCCCCGCACCGAATTGCCGGTTCTCGGCGTCGCACGGGAGTGCGTACCTGGCTGAGCGCTGACCTGCCCCGCGAGGTACGTCTCGGATGCGTCGATCGACAACGGTGACGGCGACACGTTCCGTGGACTCCACTAGCTTGGTCGGGGAACAAGCGATGGCTGTCGCCGGTCAGGAGTGTGGGATCCGTGCCCAAGGAGTCCAACGAAGCCTCGACCGAAAATGTCTCGGCGGCGAATGTCGAGCGCGCGCGACCTTCGGAAGGCGCGCCTTTCTTGGCACGGCGCTCGCTGGTGCGGCGGCGTCAGCGATCTCGGCGTGCAGCGGCGATGACGATGATCCGCCGGTCGGCGGTGAATCCGGGTCACCTGTCACCACGACGACGACGGTGCCGCAACCGAGCCCGATCTCGGTCGAGGATGCGGTGGAGACCTGGGTCGAACCGTGGGTGTGGCGCCCCGGTCAGTGGCCGGGTCAGCAGCTGCACCTCAACGTGGTCGAGAACGAGAACCCCGGCCCGATCGTCGGATTCGGCAACCCGAGCGCAGTACTCTTTTCCTACAACGGGGCCACTCCGGGACCGACGATCCGGATGAAGGGCGACGAGACGCTGTCCGTGCGGCTCCGCAACATGCTCGGTCAGAACTTCGGGTCGACGACGGTCGGTCCGTATCCCGACCTCGCCGCGCTGCCATCGGCCGAAGCGCAGAACGCGGCGACAGCGAAAGCGGAGCAGAACGGTCAGGTACGGCAGGACTTCTGCCTCGGTGAGCACACCAACGGTGTGCATTCGATTCGCACGACCAACCTCCACACCCACGGCCTGCACGTGCGCCCCGGCCGCAATCCCGACGGCTCGCACTCCGACAACGTCATCCTGCGGATCATCGACCAGGCCGACTTCGAGCGGCGTCAGCAGCAGGCCGACGACCCGGCCTGCGACTTCCTCGACTCGTTCGACCAGACGACGTACCTGCGTGACGACGAGCAGACCGGCTTCGGCGACTACGAGTTCCGGCTCGGCGATGTCCAGGGCGACGCCGCGCAGCCGCACCCGCCCGGGACACACTGGTATCACCCCCACTCGCACGGCTCGACCCACAACCAGGTGGCGAGCGGGATGGCGGGTTTCCTGATCATCGAAGGCGATGTCGACGCGGCGATCAACCAGCACCTCACCGGCGACCCGTCCCCCGACCCGCAGCGCAAGCTCCAACCGTACGACTACATCGAGCGGTTGATGTTCATCCAACGTGTGCTGGGGGGCACCAAGGCGGGCAACGTCTCGACCGACAAGGACGTCGCCGTCGAACTCGCGATTGCAGGGCGGCGGCTCGGCGCTGCCCGCTGTGAACGGCGACCAGACGCCGAGGACGATCCGCATGCAGCCGAACGCAATCGAACGGTGGCGGGTGCTGAACGGCAGTGTCGACGGCCGCGGGATTCAAGCGGTTCATGGTGCTCGCCGGCCAGTACGCCGTCGAGGAGACCGGAACGGTGCAGGGCGGCACGACCTCGACGCTGGTGAAGCTGAATCCCGAGTCCGTCAGGTTCGACACCGTGTCCCGGGCCGACGTCGACGCCGACAAGCAGCAACTCCATCAGCTCTCCTTCGACGGTGTGACGCTCGTGAGCGGTGAGGGTGACGACGCGACCTACTTCCTCAAGGATCTCGCCGAGCAGGGTTCGAACAACGACCCGAACAATCCGGGGACGATCGAGCCGAGCCCCCTCGACGGCCCGATCGACCCCACCAAGAATCCAAACATGTCGATGCTCGACAACTTCGAGGCCTGCTACGCGGACGCGACTGGCGTCCGCAACTGCTACGTGCGACCAAACGAGGTCTACCTGGCGCCGGCGAACCGCACCGACGTCATCTTCCAGGCGCCTGACACACCGGGTATCTACACCGTGCTCGCCCGTGCCGTCATCGTCCACGCCGACAACTACCAGAGCGGTCTCCAGGAGAACCTCCGGGCCGACCAGGAGCTGCGACCCCCACCGCAAGACATCATCGTCGCCTACATCGTGGTCGAACCGAACGAGGGCGGCGTCCAGCGCATCGATGTCGGCGCCGAACTCAACGCCGTGCTCGCCGACGTACCCGTCCCCGACTACCTCAAGCCGATCGCGGAGAACGAGGTCGAGGTGCAAGCGGCCGACCCCGACGGGACACCGCCCGCCAGCGACTCCGAGCCAGCGCCCCAGGGATTCCCGGAACGGGTCGGCAAGTATCGGACGCGTACGCTGATGTACTCGGGCTGGGGCGGCGCCGACTTCCCGCTCGTCACCACCCTGGACGGTGACGAGACGGCCGAGAACTTCGCTGACTTCGTCAAGGACGATCTGGAGATGAATGGCGGTGCGCTCGAGGACCTCCGGTACGGCGAGATCTCCGGCTCGCCGGGCGAATACCTGCTGTATGCACCGGGGACGCGGACGATGGCGATCACGGGCTCGACGTCGGACCGAGTGGTTGACGACAGCGACCCGCATTTCAAAGTGCCGGCCAACATGGGTCGCAAGTTCAGCCCGAACGACCGCCAGCGCCCACGAATGGTCGAAGGCACCGCCGAAGAATGGGCGCTGTACAACTACTCGATCAGCCTGTGGGCCGACGTCGCAGAGCAGCCACCCGGTCAGAGCGGGAAGCACTACCGGGGCATCCCGCTCACGCGCGCCGAGGGTCAGCGTCGGTTCGCGGATCCGGCGCCGGCGAAATGGATGCTCCAGACCAAGAGCGTCGACCACCCGTTCCACATCCACCAGAACCCCTGCTGGGTCCTCCGGATCGAGGTCCCCGACCAGGACGGCAACCTGGTGAACATCCTCGAGGAGCCACGCTGGCAGGATGTCATTCTGATCCCCCGCAACGGGGGGCGAGTCGTCTTCCGATCACGATTCCCGGACTTCGTCGGGGTCTACGTCAACCACTGCCACATCCTGCTGCACGAAGACAACGGGATGATGCAGGCGATCGAGGTGTCGCCATTCGCAACCGATGCGAACTACACGCTGGCCGACCAGATCCCCGACTACCCGACCGATCCGGGTGCGCAGTCCGACGCCGCGCCGCCCTACACACCGCAGCGAGCGTGGCGACAGTCGATGACCTTCGTCGACCCGAACCACACGACCGGACAGAAATATCCCGGCTTCATCCCCGGACCCGCTCCGTCGGGCTGACTGGTTCGCGGGCAGAAGAACGCCGCCTGGTGACGCCGGACATATGCACGCGAGGGCACGCTTCAAATGGCGAACCGCCGACGGACGATTCGCTCGGTCGTAGCCGGACGGACTGTTCGGCGAAGGTCCGTCTCACATGACGGGCGGCTTTCGTACGCTCGCCGCTGCGTCAGCCTGGCCGTGTCGGCACGGTCTCCGGGATGAATGAAACATTGATTGGATATGCCCGATGCTCGACCGGTGGAGCAAGACCGATCCGGCCGGCGCAGCGTCGGGGACAGCCTCGACCACGCCGTCGACCGGGGCGCACGACGAGCCAAGGAAATCAACGGACGACGCCTGATACGGAGTTCGCTCAGTGGTGCCCGAACGCCATCTTTCTCGCAGTCGCCCACAACAGACCACACGGGCAGCGCCGACAAGACCCTTGGCGACCAGCACGATGTCCTGCTTCAGCCCAGCAAGGCATCTCCGAAGAGCCGACAACAAGAAATGCCTCGCGGCCGTCCGATCGAGGATCCTCAACCGTACGGTCCGTATTCGGCGGTGCGGACCGAATATCGAGTGCCCCGACCAACACGTAGGCGACGGTTCAGTGGAGGAGCAGCAGCGCCATGCCGATGCGTCGCAGAACTGGTACTCGGTCGTCGAGAGTCTTGACGAGTCTGGTGTCGTCGACCCAGCGAGCGATTTCATCGCCCATGTCGGAGTCCGCCCGTACTCCGCTCCTTGCGGCGCACCGGAGTACCGGCCACCACAGCCACGAGTTACTCCTGCCCGCATTCTGCAACCTGACGCTTCCGTGCCGGACCCGATTGTCGTCGCGCAACTCCGCAGGCGCATCCGAATCGTCCGGACGCAGCCCACATCCGTCGTGGGATCGGGTAGCAGATCGAATGGCGTGTCACTTGCGTCAAGAAACGCGCCTTCCGGTGAGGCTCACATTGTTATTCCAACAACCGCTTGACCATGGTTGTTCAGAGGCGTACACCAGAGTTGCTCGACTCGTTCTATGCCGGTGGGGGGTGGCGTAGACGGCAGCCAATTGCCTGCTGACGGCAGCCGATTGCCTGCTCGAGTGATGCGCTCGGTGCCATCTCACCTGGCCCAGCAGAGACGGGGCCACGCGCCCTCCGAGACTGCTGGCCGACATGGTCGGGTCAGCGAGACGAGGAGTGTCGGCCTAACCGAAGGGACGACACGATGGACCAGTCAGACGAGCCGGAACCCGCCAACGTCGAACACGCCGAGAGCGCCGAGGCAGGTGACCCGGTCGACCAAGAGTCCGACGGTGCCCTGTCGCCTGAGGCTGCGATCAGGCCGAACTACGACGAACGCGAGGCCAACCTCTCGGAGACGCGCAAGCCCATGGGGCCCGAGCTCGACTTCGACGATGACGCGGGTCCTGAGGTTCTGGAGAACGCCCGGGACGACGAACCGCCGGTCGACCCGGCCTAGCCGAAAGGGACTTGTCATGCCTCTCGATGTGCTCATCACGCAGAATCTGCCATTGAACGATGCGGCGACCAACAACGACACCTCGACAATCGGGGAGCCCTCTGTTGCGAGCAATGCGAACCGCTTCTTCGTCACCGGCAACTGGTACGCGAGTCGATCGACGAATTCGGGTTCGTCGTGGACGTGGGTGGACCCGGCCAACACGCTGCCGAGCGCCGCGGGCGGCTTCTGTTGTGACCAGCTGACCCTGTACGACCCGCAACGCAAGATCTGGATCTGGATTCTGCAGTACATCCAGCAGAACCAGACGAACGTCTTCCGTATCGCCGTGTCGACCGACGCAAACTTTCCCGGGGGCGGAGGGTGGTATTGGTGGGATATTGCTCCCGCCACCCTGAACAATGCGTGGACCACAGTGTGGTTCGATTATCCGGACGCGGCGTTCAGTCGCGACAACCTGTACGTCACGTTCAATGTGTTCTCCGGGCAGCAATTCCAGCGCTCCGCCGTCATGCGGTTCCCGCTCGATACGTTGGCCTCAGGTGGTTCACTGGGGTTCGGCTGGTGGAGCACCACGAACAACGGCTCCCTCCGGCTCACGCAGCAGGCCGCTCCCACGGAGTCGATGTACTTCGGCAGCCATAACTCCGGGTCATCCTTGCGACTCTTCTCGTGGCCCGACGCCTCGAACAACATCAGCCAGTGGGACATCGGGGTGACATCCTGGAACGGCAACATCTCCTCGATAGCCCCGAACGGGGTCGACTGGTTGGCGCGAACTGACTCGCGAATCACCGGCGCCACGCTTGGTGACGGCAAGATCTCCTTCATGTGGACAGCCGGTGCGGGAGGCAATCGTCCAGCGGCGTACTGCCGGGTCGTGCGTATTGACGAGGCGAACAAGACCGTTCACAGCGAACCCGATATCTGGAGCAGCTCACGTGCATGGGCGTACCCCGCGACGTGCATGAACCGGAGCGGCCAACTTGGCTTTGCCGCCTACTACGGCGGAGGTGACCGCAATCCCGGGCACATCGTCGGAGGACGCGACGACGGCGCCAACACCTGGAGAGTGCGCTACTCGCGGCTCGGCACCGACTCGCCCGGTCAGGGAGTGTGGGGCGACTACATCAACTGCCGCGGAGACGTCCCGCTCTCGGATGCGTGGGTCGGTAGCGGTTGCACGCTCGAAGGAGGTCAGGCGCGCACGGACATCGTGCCCCGCGTCGTCCGATGGCGAGTCGTCGACGCGATGCCGGTGACGAGGGTGGTCGACAACTTCGGGTACAACGCCGGTGGATGGCGTGTTGATCGGCATCCCCGATTCATGGCGGACACGACGGGGGATGGTCGTGCTGACATCGTTGGGTTCGGGAACGCGGGTGTGTACGTGTCGTGTGCGAATGCAGATGGCACGTTCGGTGCGGTGACGAGGGTGGTCGACAACTTCGGGTACAACGCCGGTGGATGGCGCGTCGATCGGCATCCCCGATTCATGGCGGACACCACGGGGGATGGTCGTGCTGACATCGTTGGGTTCGGGAACGCGGGTGTGTACGTGTCGCGTGCGAATGCAGATGGCACGTTCGGTGCGGTGACGAGGGTGGTCGACAACTTCGGGTACAACGCCGGTGGATGGCGTGTTGATCGGCATCCCCGATTCATGGCGGACACGACGGGGGATGGTCGTGCTGACATCGTTGGGTTCGGGAACGCGGGTGTGTACGTGTCGCGTGCGAATGCAGATGGCACGTTCGGTGCGGTGACGAGGGTGGTCGACAACTTCGGGTACAACGCCGGTGGATGGCGCGTTGATCGGCATCCCCGATTCATGGCGGACACGACGGGGGATGGTCGTGCTGACATCGTTGGGTTCGGGAACGCGGGTGTGTACGTGTCGCGTGCGAATGCAGATGGCACGTTCGGTGCGGTGACGAGGGTGGTCGACAACTTCGGGTACAACGCCGGTGGATGGCGCATCAATCAGCACCCGCGGATGCTTGCGGACACCAACGGGGATGGTCGTGCTGACATCGTTGGGTTCGGGAACGTGGGTGTGTACGTGTCGCGTGCGAATGCGGATGGCACGTTCGGTGCGGTGACGAGGGTGGTCGACAACTTCGGGTACAACGCCGGTGGATGGCGCATCAATCAGCACCCGCGGATGCTTGCGGACACCAACGGGGATGGTCGTGCTGACATCGTTGGGTTCGGGAACGCGGGTGTGTACGTGTCGCGTGCGAATGCGGATGGCACGTTCGGTGCGGTGACGAGGGTGGTCGACAACTTCGGGTACAACGCCGGTGGATGGCGTGTTGATCAGCACCCGCGGATGCTTGCGGACACCAACGGGGATGGTCGTGCTGACATCGTTGGGTTCGGGAACGCCGGCGTGTACGTGAGCCTCTTCTCGTAGACCACGCGGGACGGGGAGACACGTCGATGCTTCCCTGTTCGAGGGCCGACGCCCCGGGTCCAGAGAGGGGCTGTCGAAGAACTGAAGGTGCCTGCGCCGTCCGGCGCAAAGCGCCGCATGTTGTCGCGGAAGAGCGGCCACTCGGTGTCTGGCGAGCTCCGGTCGGAACCTCGCTCGATGCGTGCGATCACGTCGCCGAACGTCGCGTGCTGGCCGACTCGACGGTCTCGGCGCACGGCGCCTTTCCGTTTCCGTCTCGAGCCCGACCCCCCGAATGATCCATGGACCTCACCGGTGCGCTCCTCGCCGCCCTGCTGGTGATCGCTATCACGGCTTCGTTCCTCGTCTCGGCGTCGGTCGGACTCGGCGGCTCATTGCTGATGGTGCCGACGCTGGTCCTGGTGCTCGGGGCGAAGGAAGGCATCGCCCTGGCTGCCCTGCTCTTGGCCACGAACAACGTGTTCAAGGCGGTCGCCTATCGTCGGACGATTCCGTGGCGCGCCTCCGCGGCGATTGTCGCGTTGATCGCCGTCGGTGCGTTCGTCGGTGCGATCGCACTCGTCAACGCGCCTGAATCAGCGGTCGTCATCGCAGTCGTCGGCATGTTCGGCATCACGCTGCTGATCGAGCGAATGGGTTGGGAGGCGCAAGCTCGTCGGTTCGGCCCCGCGCTCGCACTCGTATCCGGAGCGACGTCCGGATTCTCCGGCACCTCCGGACCGCTCAAGGGTGCCGCGATCAGGAACCTGGGATTTGACCGGTCTCACTTCGTTGGCGCCGCCTCCGTCGCATCACTCGTCGGAGACGCCACGAAGTCTGCGGTGTTCGCCGAGGCGAGCCTGCTCGGGCTCTCCTCGATCGTGGTTGCGTTCGCTGCGATCCCGCTCATGCTGATCGGCACCGCCACCGGTTTCCAGCTCAATCGTCGAGCCGGGGAACGTGGTTTCGCCTTGATGTTCTGGGGCATCATGGCCGGGTACGCAACACGACTGGTCCTCGGGCTCGTCTGACTTCCACCGCTCGTGCAATCCGGCTCCCCGCGTTTCAGGGTGGGACCGCGGAGCAGGCGGCCGAGAAAGGCGAAGGCTGCGTGGAGTCCGGTGCCAGAGCCGGAAGCGCCTGCGACGGACTTGACCGCTGAGGAGCGGTCGACCGTCCACGGTCCGTGTCAGCGATCAATGGACGCCTGGGTGTCGCGAGAATGAATGCCGGCTTTGGGCCGGTGTCAAGTCGCAGCGGCCAGAACATTCTGACCGGACTTCGGCGGGTAGATCGTGTTAGTGCTGGTAGTTGGGGGTGTGTTGTGGTGGTTTGTCCCTACGTGGGGCCGGGTGGGCTGGGGGCGGGGTCAGGTCGTGGCGGATTGATGCCAGGTGTGGGTATCGATGTCGAACGTGTCGAGGATGGCTGCTTGGAGGTTGTTGGGGCGGGTGGTGATCGTGATGTGTTGGTCGCCGGCGGTGAGGTGGTGGATGCGGATCCGGTCGAGCTCGCCGAGGGCTCGGCGGGCGGTGATGATCTGGGCGTCGAGGTTTGGGTCGGCGATGCCGGCGTGGGTGAGTTGGTTGGTGATCACGGCTTCGATCACTGCGGCGTAGACGCAGACGGCGATGTGACCTTGGACGCGGGACTCGGTCCAGTGGAACACCGGGCGGAGTCCCAAGAAGTCCTTCATGATGCGGAAGCGGTGTTCGACGTTGGCGAGGCTCTGGTAGCGAGCGACGACCTCCGCGGTGGAGGCCTGGTCGACGCTCAGCGAGGTCGACAAGACGTAGCGGCCGGCGAGGAGTCGTTCTTCGTAGTCGATCTCGGCCCGGTCGTAGTCCCAACCGAAGCGGCCGTGGCCGATCGAGGTGGTGAAGCATCGCGACACCGGTGACGGGCCCAGGATGCGTTGCGCGGCGGCGCCGATGCGGGCCGGGTCGACGAGGCGCTTGGCGTGGACTCGTTCGGCGAGTGCGATCAGTTGGGTCTCGGTGCGTTCGAGGAGTTGCTCGCGGCGTCGGTCGTCGCGAACCCGACGCGTGGGTGAGTCGACCACGACGTGGCGGCGATCGTCGTGGGTGATCTCGCACGCGGTGCGGTCCCCGGCGACCGGGGTCCACTCGACGTCATCGTGGGCGGCGGCTTCGAGCACGACGGCGACGTCGGGATCGCGATGCAGCCGGGTCGCGATCACGTGATCGAACCCGGCAGCGGCGATGTCGGCGAGGTTGTCGTCCGAGATCAGACCACGATCCGCGACCACGGCGATGCGGCCGACACCGAACCGGGCCTGGAGATCGTCGAGCACCGACGGCATCGTCGTCGCGTCTTGGGTGTTGCCGGGGAACATGCGATGCGCGATCGGGATCCCGTCACCGGTGACCAGCAGTCCGATCATCACCTGCGGACGATCGCGCCGCCGGTCCCGGCTATAGCCGTAACGCTTCGACGCGAACCGGCCGTCCGGGTCGACGTCGGCGGTCTCGAAGTAGGTCGACGTCAGGTCGTAGCAGCACCATCGCAGTTCCAGGTTCAACAACGACGTCAACCCGGCGAACAGATGATATTCGGTCGCCGCGGTGGTGTCGGCGATCGTGTCCAACGCCCGGTAGCACTGGTCCAACGACGGAGCGGTCACACCGGCGGGTAGCTCGACGTCACGATCGATCCAGTCGATGATCGAGTGCCGCTTCGACGATGGTGCGAGCAACCGGTTGGCGATCATCACGAACACCGTGTCCGCCAACGACGCCGCGGTGCGATGCCCGCGAGCTGCACCGAAGTGCTCACGCAAACCGAGCCGGCAAAACATCGACCACACCGCAGCGATCGCACCGAACCCCGGCGCCGACTCAGCCACCAGATCACCGGTCCGCACCACACCATCACCGCCGTCGGCATGGGCCTGCAAGGCGGCGATGATCCGATCCAACTCGCCCGACTCGCGCAACCGGCTCAGGTCGGTACCTGAGTTGGTGGACGAGCTGGGGAGATGGCGATGAACTGGAGACGGGTCTCATCGTCGCCTCCTCGAGTGACGATGCACACGAGGTGCACGGCCCGATCTTCAAGCGCTGGTGGGAGATCGGCGGGTGCACGGGCCCGTATGGTCCAGCGACGAGCGACGTGACATCAGACGGCCAGGGAGGCTACGTCTCGTTGTTCGCAGGTGGCGAAATCGCTGTCGATGCCGCAGGCGATGTCACCGAACGCCCAGGTGGGTTGGGCCCCGATTTCTGATCCGGGTGACGTATCAACTGGACCACCAACGGGTCCCCGTCAGATGGCGATCCTCATCCGAGACGCTCGCGACCCTGCGGCGCGTCACGGCAAAACCGTCCTCGAGTCGGCGTTCAGCGGCACTCGCTGTCGAGCACCCAGTCTCGAGGCCCGTCACTCAGAGCGCGGAGTACAACGCCGTCTCGAAGTCGAGGTACACCTGGTACACCTCGGGCGCCACGAACGGCAGGGTCTGGCTGTAGACGGCGCCGGTGACCCCCGTCGAACGATCGACCCAGAAGTGGGTGTTGCACAGTCCCGCCCATGCTCCGCTGCCAGCCCGTCGTCGGCCCGGGATGTCGTCGCTGTTGAGCAGCAGACCCCAGCCCCACTTGTGACCCGGTCCGGCGTCGAAGTCGGCCGACGACGCCGGATCGGCTGTCGGGATGGCGGCCGGGAAGTCGATCTCACCGATCTGGTTGCTGAATGCCTCGTCGACGGTGTCACTCGACAGGATGCGGGCCCCGTCGAGCTCACCACCGCCGAGCAGCGCACGCTGGAACTTCAGGTAGTCGTTGGCGGTGGAGTACAGGCCGTGCCCACCCGGGATCAGCTGCGGCCGCTGCGCGTAGTCGACGTCGGTCGCGATCCATGATCCGGTCTCGTCCTTCGCGTGCACAGGCGTGAGGCGGCCCCGCTGCTCGTCGCCGAGATGGTACGTCGTGTCGCTCATCCCGAGCGGTTCGAAGATGGCTGCCGCCAACACCTCGTCGAGCTCGGCGCCGGCGGCAGCGGCGACGCAGCGCCCGAGCAGGTCGGTGTTGATGCCGTACTGATATTCGCTCCCTGGGTCGAAAGTCATCGGTGCCTCGAGGAAGTCGGCGGTCCCAGCGAGCACGCCCGGGTTGCCGGTGGCCACCTGCCAGCGCACGAGATCCTCGTTCCAGAACCAGTACCCGAGGCCGGACGTGTGCGTGACCAGGTGCCGGACCGTGGCAGGTCTCGCCGGTGCTCGATAAGTCGGCTCGTCGCCATCGAACCCGGTGAGCACCTGCGTGTCGGAGAACGGTGGGTAGTAGTCGGCAACGGGCGCATCGAAGTCGAGTCGGCCGGCGTCGCGCTGTTGGAGCGCTGCTGCCGTGACGATCATCTTGGTCATCGACATAATTCGGTACTCGGTATTTGCGTCGACCGTCCGGTCGTCGCCTGGTGCGATCGCCCCGGCCGCGCCCCGATAGATCACCCCGGAACGGTCGGCTGCGACAGCCACCACGTTGGGAACTGCACCCCGGTCAACCGCCTGATTGAGCACATCGTCGATCGCTTGACTCATGCTGCACACCCCCATGCCGCGTTCGGTCAGGAGTTCACTCTCGCATACACCTCCCGGCCGGCGGATCACCGGAGCCAAGCGAGCCGGCGACGTCAGTCGACGGAGCCCTCCATCTGACGCTCGATGACGCGGCTCCCCACTCGACGAATGGACGACAGAGCACGCTCGCGCCGAAGAAGCCGCCGCTCGACCAAGCACTTCACCGAGGCGTTCCGTCATGACTTCCAACCGGCGGTAGCTGGCACCCGCGGGCGGGCGGCGAGGTGCCGTTACCGGGAGCGAGAGAAGGACCGGTATCGGGTACTCGGCTCGTCAGTACCGTCGCCGGAGTGGAGCCACGGAACCGTGCGGTCAACGCTGTCGTCGAGTTGTGCACGATGTTCGAGAATCCGAGCGTTCCCTGAACGCGTGGTACCGATGGTTCGCGGACGACTTGGTGCGTGAGGATCGACGGCGACTCATCGCGATGCCGACCGCAGACGCTGCGACGTTCCACCAGCAGCACCTCGCCTGGTTCGAGATGGGCGACGAAAACCCGAGCTTCGAGATGACGAAGGTGGAGGCCGTGTTCGGTGAACGACTGGCGCTGACCAGAACTCAGATCGGGTATTCCTCCGGATTCCCAGTCGAGAGCTGTCTGTCACCCAATAGATCGAGGACATCGATCGACTGCAGAAGATTGCCCAGTTCGACGGTGACGACGTGGATGGGGCTCTGCAAGAACTCGACCGACTTCGTATCGGTCTGGACGGCGCAGAGGACGCTCGCTGACCGGCGAACTCGCGCAGCCACCTCGCCCCGTTCGGGCAGACATCGTCGGGCCCTTGCTCCCCTCACGCGCACGGCTTACCGTGGCGGTATGTTCGTGCCCAGTCGGGATCTCGTAGCGTGAGGCGACCTCGCCGCGGTGCCGGGATCCTGACACCCCCACGCCAGACCGCCCGTGCTGCTCGCCGCATGGCGTCAACCCGGCCGATCACCGACGCCGGCGTCGGATCTGCATCGGTCCTCGATCTCCAGCGTGCGGCCGGGAACAGGGCAACGGCCCGAGTGTTGCGGGATCACCTCTCCCCACCGCCGACGGTGCAGCGGGCCATCGGGCTCGAGAAGGAGACGACCGTCGAGCTGACGAACATCGGCTTCGGGACGACGATCGCCGGCGATCCGGGCCGTTGGCACATCGACACCGATCGCAAGCCCGATGACAACAAGCCGATCATCGAGATCGTCATCGAGCACTTCGACGAGCACGCGGGAGCCGAGGAAGACGCCCACGCAGAGCTCACGAGACGAATCGACGACGCGTGGGCGTGGGTCGACGGCGTGCGGGGGCTGGACCCCAACGAGAGTCTCCGCGACGGTGGCATTCCGAACCTGACCGGCGAAGTCGGCGAGCTCACCCGTCGCGGCGCCAAGACGGCACTGAACGGTGTCGTCCACATCACCGTCGGCGTCGGGATGTCGAGTGTCCCGCGCTCTACGAGCGGCTCCGGACGACGGACGCAGGTGGTGGCACCGGCGCGTACACCAAGCAACGCCTCGCCGACTCGCAGAACGCCGGCCCCGCGCTCGCCGGCCTGTTGCAGGACGTGCCCAGCGACGTGGAGGCCCAGACCACCGGCTACCTGACCTACCTTGCCAACACCGTCATGACTGCCAACGACGGCTGGCAGGTCTTCGGCGCCGACGAGAACGTCTACAAGAGCCTCCCGTTGGTGAAGAACATGTTCTCGGCCCTCGGCCGGGTCCCTCTCCGGACGATCTTCGACTCGCTCGACGAGCGCACCCGGGAGGCCGTCGGCTCGCTCTCCGTGGACGCCGTGGTCGGCGAGCTCGGCGGGCACCACTCGGCCCAGGGTCTCGGTGAGCAGATCAACATGTCCCTCGCGGAGCAACTGCGGGCCAGAGCCGAGAAGACCGGCGGGTTGCGCCTCGACTTCATGGGCGCCGACAAACGGGTTCGAGATCTCATCGCGTCTGGTCTCGGGAAGGAGAAACCCATCAAGACCTCCGACATCGTCGGCAAGAGCACCGACGTCCCCGTGACCGACAAGCGAGACGGCCAGGAGGACGTCGCGGCCATCGAGCTGCGTAAGATCTCGGGCGGTATGGCGTCGGATTTCCAGGAGGCGACCAAGGACGGAATCGTCGACCGGGGTCAGCAGATCATCAGCTGGTCGAGGGCGAACTGGCCCGCCCCAGGCTGAGCCGCCTCCAGCGGCGTCGAGTCGCGGTCAGAGAGACTCGAGGCCGGCGCAGCCCGCACGGTAGGTCAGGTAGAGCACCTTCACCACACCGCGATGCAGCACGAGAACGCAACGCACGAGTTGGACCTGCACACGCGGCGGTTCCACGGTTCGAGCTACCGGACCGTACCTACTACCTCTTGCGGGGTCAGCTTTCGGCGTTGGTCGGATTGCGTTATCCGGACGACGAAGATTGGAGGAATCCTGATCTGTTCTGGCCCGACGACCGTTCTTGGTTCGCAGCCACCGACGTCGATTTCTGGTCGCTCTACGTCGGAGACAGCACCGTGTTCACCAGCGAACTCAGCCGCGGGGTGACTACCCCATCGGAGTACGTCGACAGGGACCAACCGCTGCCGATCGAGAACTGACGAGCCGTGCGATCGACAGGACTCCGCACAGCACGGCGAGCATTCATGAGAAGGGTAGCCGAGCGAATACGTGCCGATCTGCGCGCCGGACTCCGGTCCTCCCCCTGAACGTTTCCGAGCGGAGCGGTCGGTCGGTGTCGGACTCCTCCAACGAGGCAAAGGCGACGTGGCGGGCTTGCGGGCCTTGATCTCGCACAGCACGGTCGCAGTTGTCGCACGCACGGCTTTGCGGCCGTTGCGCTCTGACCGCAAGTCGTTTGAAGATGGACTACCGTTCGGAGACCTGAGATCGGTGCGTCGGTGATACGTGAACTCGCGCGTCGTGGCGACTCGATCATCGAACAGAAGAATCGGGTAGTCATCTCTGGGAGGCAAGCATGAGGACGGACGGCACCACCAGTGGGTGGGAGAACGCCCGCGACGAGGGGATCAGGCTGATCGAGCAACGTGACTTTGCGGGTGCCGTGACGCGGCTCGGGGAGGCGGCGAGCGGCGACCCGAGCGGCGAGAGTGAGGCGCTGCTGGGCCTCGCCCACTACCACGCCGAGCGCTACGACGACGCTGCGGCGCATTACGCCAAGGCGTTCGAGGTCGACGGCAATCAGGCCGACTGGAGGTCTGATGGAGGCGTTGAGCAAGGCGAACGCGACCGCCGAGGTCGACGTGGCGGTGCCGCCCGTTCGGTACTTCGACCGGGAGGATCTGTTGAGTTCGCCGGAGTCGCCGCGGCTCCCGAAGTCGCCGAAGCGACGGCCGAAGCTTCGGATCTGGCGGCGAGTTCGCCATGTCCTTGGCCATGCCCTCGGCAGCGTGGGTGGTGTCACCTTCGGATTCTTGACCCGAACGTTCGGCAAGAAGTACAGCGGCGAGGTATGGACCAACTGGTACCGCAAGCGTCTGTACACGGGGATTCTGACGCTTGCGTACATGCGCGAGAAGCTCAACCGGGACAATCTGAAGTCGACGTATCCCGCCGGCGAGAGGATTGGATTCCTGCCCGGTGGCCTCGCCCAGCCGGCAGGCGTGACGCACTACCGCACCGCCGACGGGAGCTGGAACAATCTCGACGACCCGAAAGAGGGTGCAGCCGGCACACGTTTCCCGCGCAACGTCGAAAACGCTGCGATCAAGCCGGCCGACGACGAGGAACTGATGTCGCCGAACCCCCGCGAGATCAGTCGCAAGCTGCTGACGCGGGGGGCGCAGATGGAACAGGTGCCGTTCCTGAATATGTTGGCGGCGTCCTGGATTCAGTTCCAGAATCATGACTGGATCACCCACGGGGAGAACCTCGAACGCGAGATCATCGAGATCCCGTTGGCCGCTGACGATCCGGCGCGCATCAAGTTTCGCCAGTCGAACATGTTCGTCGGTCGTACCCAGCCCGACCCGACGCGTATGGAGTCGGGCGAGGAGACGCCGGTGACGTTCATCAACGAGGTGACGCACTGGTGGGACGGCTCGCAGATCTACGGCAGCGACCAGGAGACCCAGGACCGTCTCCGTAGCGGCGTCGACGGCAAGCTTCGGCTCGACGATGACGCGACGTTGCCGGTCGGCAGCAACGGCGTCGAGGACAGCGGCATGATCCGCAACTGGTGGGTCGGCCTGGCGATGCTGCACACCGTGTTCGCCCGGGAGCACAACGCGATCTGTGACCACCTGAAGCAGCACTACCCGGACTGGGACGATGGACGGCTGTTCAACGTCGCCCGGCTGGTCAACGCGGCGTTGATCGCCAAGATCCACTCGATCGAGTGGACTCCGGCGATCCTTCCCAACAAGAGCCTCACGCTGGGTCTCAACTCGAACTGGTACGGCATGCTCACCTACAAGTTCCGCAAGGCTGCGGACCGCAAGACGGTTGCCGAGTTCAACGTCGAGAATCCGGAGATGGGTGGCCTGGTCGGCAACAAGATCAACAAGCACGGTGCGCCATTCGGGCTCACCGAGGAGTTCGTCGAGGTCTATCGGTTGCATTCGCTGCTGCCCGAAGCACTCGAGTTGAAGCGTTTCGACACCGGCGAGACCATCGAGGAACTTCCGTTCCCGGCCAGCCGCCAGGCGGGATCACCGAAGGTCACCGAGCGGGTCGGGATGGCGAACCTGTTCTATTCGTTCGGCAACCAACACCCCGGCGCTCTCGAGCTGAACAATTTCCCGCGTTTCATGCAGGAGCTCAGCATTCCGGGCAACCCGATGTTCGACATGGGTGCGATCGACATCCTGCGTGCACGCGAGCGAGGAGTCCCTCGTTACAACGAGTTCCGTCGCCAGCTCGGACTCAACCCGATCCGCACATTCGCCGACTTGACCCCTGACGAGGCCGCGGTCGCAAAGATCGAAGAGGTGTATGGGGACGACGTCGAGTCGCTCGACTTGTTGGTCGGCACGCTCGCCGAGGGCCACCGGCCGACCAACTTCGGCTTCGGTGAAACGATGTTCCAGATCTTCATCCTCAATGCCAGCCGGCGACTGCAAGCGGACCGTTTCTTCACCGACGACTACCGGGAGGAGGTGTACACCAAGGAAGGCATGCAGTGGGTCGACGATTCCAGCTTCAAGAAGGTCATCCTGCGCCACTACCCAGAGCTCGAATCCACTGGTCTCGGCAACGTGACGAACGCATTCGAACCGTGGGACACCGCCGCCACCCTCGACCCGAAACGCCACCCGCTGCGGGAATTCGACCCGGATCTCAAGAAGGATCCGTGGACCGGCGACTCATCGCGTGCCGCGACGGACCTGATGCTGACCCGGCTGCGATTCAACTTCTACCGGTGGATTCTCGCCAGGGTCACCGCGAAGGGATTCAAGGATCAGCAGGTGTTGCCCATCGAGGTTCCCCGGGCGGATCACATCGACGTCGAACCCGTCGCACCGGAACTTCCGAAGTTGTTCGGACCGCGCAACTTTCCCAGCACCGAGCATGCGAAGTCTCGGGCAAGGGCGATCCGCCTCCGAGGGCTGCTCCTTCCGGTCGTGTCCAGAATCCCTGCGGCCAAGACCGGGCCGATTGCGACCGACCATGCCGGGCTGCTCGAACAGATCTACCCGGAGAGCTATCGGAAGATCTGGCCGCAGCCGCCGGTGGTGCCGCCCGAACTCGAGGCGGACGACGTGCTCGCGGCGTTGGCAGTCAGTGGACCGTTCGCCATGTACCTCCGGCGTGGATCGACGGTCGACGATGTCGCTGACCTTGCGGTGTCGTTGCGCCGGACGATTTCGTGATCGACATGCGGTTCTTCGATGCGTACGAGCCCAAGCCCGACCTGCTCGCGCCCGGCGGCCTTGCCGTATTCGCGGTCGATGGCGAGCGGCTCCGAACTCGCGGCGTCCTGTACGAGGGCCGGTTGCACGAGGTCGCGCGAGGCGTCGTTCGATCGAGCGAGTCGGGCGCTCTTGTGTGCGCTCAATACACATCTGACGACGATGGTCCACAACGTGACGTTCCACCTCGCCTACGTCACGCCGATGGTGGTGGCGATCGACGAATGAGCTCGATCCCGACCATCCGATTCGGCGGCTGCTCCATCCGGCGTTCCAGACCACGCTCATCGGCAATCACGAGGTCGCGCAGTTCCAGGTCGTCGGGGCCAGAAGCTTCGCGACGACGCTGTTCAGCCACGAGTACTCCACGCTCGTCACCATGATCAACGCCCACCTCCGAGACTTCCGCATCGCGTCGCTCGACCCGGACGTCGCGTTCGATCGCCGCGGGCTCAGCGACGCGGAGGTCGCGCTGCCGTGGTGGGACGACACGATGGCCTTGTGGAAGATCAACCTCGCGTACGCCGAGCGCTACGTGGCGCACTACTACGTCCGACGACGCTGCTGTCGCCGACGATGTGCAGCTCGACGGGTTGGACGGCGGAGCTCGATCGTCTCCTGCCGAGCGGGCTGTACGACGAAGCCGCCTACCCGACCTCCGGAGAACCGCTCGACCGGCGGACTCTTGCCCGAATCTGCGCGACGTTTCTGCACACGTCTTCGGTGACCCATGACGTCGTCAACAACTCAGTGTGGGACTACTCGACCCTCAACTACGCGATCCCGACGGTCGTACCTGCATCGCTCGAACCGCAGGACGTACGCCTCTCGTTCGATCTGCTCAACACGATCATCGGGACGTGGAAGCCGTACAACATGCTCATCGACGGATTCTCGATGCTCGCGCTCGACGACGGCGGCCGACAGATCATGGACGACTACGTCGAGGCCCTCGATGCCCGGCAGACGCGCGATGGACGCAGACGCCGCCCCCCGTCGGGCGGGACGAACCTACCCGTGCGACCTCAACCCGTCGGTCAGCAACTGACAGCGGCACTGTCGGGTGCAGCACCCGAACGTTGTTGGCGTCGAGTGTTCCTTCGGGGAGATCGTCTCAGTCACCGATCGTTGAACGGACAGCGCCCCGTCACCTCCGGCGCGGCCCAGGCCGGCCTCGCCGGGTGCCCCGATGGCGATCGTGGTAGCACTGGTCTCATGAGCGGGCGTGTGCGGGTTGCTACCTGGAACCTTGAGTGGGCATCGCCGGGAAGCGCTCGGCACGATCGGGCCGTTCGGCACCTCGGTCGGTTCGATGCCGACATCATCGTCACGACCGAGGACTCGCTGCACGACTGGGTCGAGTACCCATACCGGATTGATGGCGGGTGTGACTGGGGCTACCCGATCAGAGGACAGTGTCGGAAGGTCATTGCCTGGGCTCGAACGCCGTGGATGCGCCACGAGTTTCTCGACGCGCCTTCGACCCAGGGTCGGTTTGTTCAGGGCACGACGTCGGTTGGCGGGATGAGATACCAGGTGCTCGGCGTCTGCATCCCGTGGCAGGACGCGCACGTCAGAAGCGGTCGATCTGACCGGAAGCGCTGGGCGGAACACATCGACTTCTGCGAGGCACTTGGTCCAGCCATCGCCGAGTCAATCAACGCTGGCCGGACGATCGTCGCCGGAGACTTCAACCAGCGCATTCCCAGGTTTCGACAGCCACTCGCAGCGTCCCGAGCGCTCACCGGAGCTCTCGGCTCGCTCCACGTCGCGACCGCCGGTGAGCAACCGGTCGGTCAACTCATCGACCACATCGCCGTCAGCTCGGACACAGCAGTGCACGACGTGACGGCGTGGTCCAACATCATCGACGGGGAACGGACCAGTGACCACAGCGGCGTGGCTGTCACGATCACGTAGGCGACGACGGGAACGCCAACCGCTCGGCGCGGCGTCCCTTGGGGATTCCCTCCTGAGACGATGGGGCCGGCGGGCGGCGCGATCAGAGGTGGTGTCCCAGGGCACCCCTATCGGCTGGAAGCCTACGAGGACCCGCCCGCTCGCTCGCCTGCGAGGAGATTGCCGAGCACATCGGCAGCAGCGGCATCGGCGGACTCCATGAACTGCGAGTACACGCCGAGAGTGGTCGAAGCGTCGGCGTGACCGAGGCGCACCGACACGGTTCGCACATCGACACCGGCGGTGAGCATGTGGGTGGCGGCGAAGTGTCGAAGGTCGTGAAGGCGGACGCCCTCGATGCCGTTCGCCTTGCACAAACGCCCAAAGGCCAGAGTGACTCGGTCTGGCTTCGAGGGATCTCTCCCGGAGACGGAGTCAGTGAAGATGAACGCGTTCGGCAGAAGATCGACCTTCGTCGTTCGACTGAGTTCGAGCTGATCGTCGCGCCGCTTGTTCAGCAGCTCCACGGTCGTCGCGTCGAGCGTGATGCGACGCGACTGATGGGACTTGGTGTCCTTCTCGATGGTTTCCTTCCCCACTTGGGCGATCGAGTGCTCGATCAGCATCGAGCGGGACGCAAGCGAGACTCGATCCCAACGAAGCGCAATGAGTTCGCCACGGCGAGCGCCCGTCACCGCTGCGAGATGCAGGAACAGTCCGAGCAAGGGAGACTGCGAACGATGCCCGGCTTCGATCAGGCGAATGACATCGCCCGGCTCCGGAAGGGTGATCTTGGCTCGCCGAACGGTCGGTGGTGACGCGTGGTCCGCAGGGCTGTTCTGAATCCAGCCCCATCGCACCGCCTGCTTGAGCGCCGAGCTGATCACCGCGTGCACCATGCGGACCGACGCAGGCGCGAGACCCTCAGCTGTCAGCGACCGGTAGAGCCCGTCGAGATCCTTCGTCGTCAGGAGCTGGAGCTTCTTCGAACCGAGTGCTGGAACGAGTCGCTTCGAGACGATCCGGCGATACCCCTGGATCGTGCGCGGCGACAGGTCGTCCTCGACGTTCTCGAGCCAACGGTTCAACAGATCGGCAACGCTCGCGCTCGACCCACTTGCACGGCCGCTCGTCACCTCGCTCACCAGTTCGTTGAGGGCAGCCTCGGCCGCACGGCGTCCGCCATGGAAGCCTCGCCTCACGCGATTGCGTTTCCCGGTGATCGGATCTCGCCCGGCGTCGACGGACAACGACCAGTAGTCGGTGCGTCCCTTGACGGGCGACAT
The DNA here is from genome assembly GCA_963792905.1 of uncultured Acidimicrobiaceae bacterium. Lineage (GTDB taxonomy): Bacteria > Actinomycetota > Acidimicrobiia > Acidimicrobiales > Ilumatobacteraceae > Ilumatobacter. The sequence continues at coordinate 113 of CAWBYE010000019.1, read as the reverse complement.
CGTCCCTCGCATGGCCAACAGCGTATGCGAATGTCGTTGTTTGGGCCAACAGATTGACCAACAGATTGAGCGACGCTGGAGACGTGCTCAGAGGAAATGCCGATCTAGCTGGT